>NZ_JBPJZR010000020.1:0-114340 GCF_051216615.1 Variovorax raffinosi | reverse complement strand
ATCGGCGTCAAGGAACTGTCGGAGATCCTTCATGCAGATTGCGAACTGGAAGCGCTGTGCGCCCGGCTTGCCGCCGAGTCGATGACGACCATGGAGAAGACCGAGCTGGAGTATGTTCACCAGCGTGCCAAGGAGTTCGTCGGCAATGAAGACCTCGATGGTTATCTCGAAGCCAATCGCGAGTTCCATCGCCTGATTCTTGAAGGCTCCCACAACAAGGTGCTGGCCCAGATGGTGGGAGACATCCGCGAACGTCTGAGCCCCTATCGGCAGTACCACCCCGCCGAGAACGACAGGTTGGTCACCTCGCATGCCTCGCATGATGCGATCGTGGCTGCCATCGTGGCGGGCAACGGCGAAGCCGCCTACCTGGCCATGCGCGGGCACAACGCCCACCTGGGCAATGCTGCTCTGCGCGCCTTGCGCCAGGCCTCGGAAGCGGCTGCATCCGAGCTCCAGGAATCGACACCCGAACCGCGACGCACGAAGACGGCCGCGGCCAGTACGAAGAAGGCGAAGGCGCCAGGCAGTGGACGGGCGACAACGGCCGCCAAGTCCAGGAAAAAAACCGCTTCCGCGTAACCTTTCAGGCGCGGCGGCCAAAGCCGCGCCTCGAGGGCCTCACTCGGTGGCCCTCTGCATCTTCTTCTCTTCCTGCAGCCAGCGGCACAACGCGCCGTCGCTCGGCCTCCTCTCCCCCAGCTCGATTCGCGCCAGCTCGCGCAGAGGCGTCCTTTTGCGCGCCCCCGGTACACGATACAGTCGCTCATAAAACACCAATCTCAGTTTTGGTATACCAAACACCAACAACGATGTAACATCCCGACGTTCCAAATGTCTTTAGAGAGGAATCCCGACATGGAAAAGTTGAGGCACATCGCCCTTTCAGTCAGCGACCCCGAGCAGGCGGCGCAGTTTTTCGAGCAGGCGTTCGGCATGACCCGCGCGGGGCGAGCCATGCGCGGCTGGTACATGACCGACGGGGTCATGAACGTGGCCCTTTTGAACTTCAAGGACGAGACCGTCCCCGGCTACGCCGGCCTGAAGGACGTGCGCGGCGTCATCCACTTCGGCATGTGGGTCGACAACCTCGAGGCCGCCGAGGCGCGCGTGAAAGCAGCCGGGGGCACCTATCTCACCGGCCGCAAGGAGACCGACCCCAATGTGTTCTACGAGGTCAAGTACCGCACGCCGGACGGCATCGTCTTCGACATCACCGAGTCCGGCTGGAAGGGTGCAACGAAGGAAGTCGCAGCCGTCATGCCGCCATCGGCACCTGTTGCCTAGCGCGAGGGCAAGAGGCAATGGTTCGCCATGTTCTGGCCCTCATCCCGCTGCCGCAGGAGACCCGCGACGCCCTGTCGTCCGGGTATGTTCTTCACTACTGCCCGGGCGGCCCCGACGAAGCCACCATCAGCGAGGCAGCAAGACACGGCGTCTGTGCCGTGGTCACCAACGGAACGACCGGCCTGTCCCGCGCCAGCATGGCGCAACTCACGGCCCTGCAGGTGGTTTGTTCGTTCGGCGTCGGCCATGAAAACATCGACCTGGTCGCCGCCAGCGAAAGCGGCATCGTCGTGGCCAATGCCCCGGACACGAACGGCGACACGGTCGCCGATCATGCGATGGGCTTCATGCTGGCGCTCAGCCGTGGCTATGCACCTCTCACGAAGGCCGTCGACAGCGGCGGATGGGCCATGTCACGCGGGGTCCGGCCCACGCTGAATGGCGGCACGGTGGGCATCATCGGCATGGGCAGGGTCGGGCGCGCCATCGCCCGGCGCGCGGCCGCATTCGACATGCAGGTTCTGTATTTCGATCGCAGCCCCAAGCCGGACGTGCACGGCGTGCACGTTCCCGTGTTGATCGATCTGGCACGGCAGAGCGACTTTCTCGTGGCGGCCTGCCCGGGTGGCGCTTCGACGCACCACATCGTCAACAGGCAGGTTCTGGACGCTCTCGGGCATGAGGGCTATGTCGTCAACGTGGCGCGAGGCTCGGTCGTGTGCACCGACGACCTGGTGGCGGCACTGCAGGCCAAGGCCATCGCGGGTGCGGGGTTGGACGTTCTCGAAACAGAACCCGTGGTGCCGGCGGAACTCATCGGCCTGGACAACGTCCTGATCACGCCGCACATCGCAGGCCGCTCGCCTGCGGCGCAGCTCGCGCAGAGAGATGCGCTGATGGCCAATCTCGACGCGTGGTTCGCAGGACGCCCGCTGGCTTCGCAACTGACGGGCGGTGCCGCGCGCCTCGCGGCGCAGGCCTGAAAGCAGGAAGGAGACGGTGCCTCGCGACACCGTCTCCTTTTTTCTTTTCTCGCAAGCCCTACGTTTTTTGCGTCTTGGAAGCCAGCAGATGTGGCGGCGGCGGGACGACAAAACGCTCGAGCCTGTGCTGGTCGAACGACTCCAGGTTCCGCTCCCAGACCTGTGCCTTGTGGCTGCCGTCCTGCGGTATCTGGGTCATCTCGCAGTAGACCTCGACGTTGTTGCCGTCCGGATCCTTGAACACGAGGAACAGGTTGTTGCCCGGGCCGTGTCGGCCGATGCCACGAACGATCTCGATGCCGTGCTGCTGCAGCACCCGCACAGAGCGCTCGATTTCTTCCTCGCTCTCGACCAGGTAAGAGAAGTGCTCCAGGCCGGGGCGCGAGTACTTCGGCAGATCGTCCCGGTCGGGCGAATCCGCTGGCAGCTCCGCGAGCGCCAGGTCGTGATGGTCCGTGCCCGCGCGCAGGAAGACCATCTTGTCGCCGATCCAGTCCGACACCTGAAGGCCCAGGACCTCCGTGTAGAACCTGCAGGACTTCTGAATGTCCCGGACCATGAGAACCATGTGCCCAAGACGCTTCGGCTTCAACGTTTCCATGGAAGTCTCCTTGAAGTTTTGCGAAGGGGAATGACGCCGCTCATCGAGTGGCGTCCTGCATCACGACGTGGTTCTCGATGGACCCGATCTGGTCGATGGATGCCACCATCACATCGCCCGGCTTCAGGTAGACGCCGCGTCCCATGCCCACGCCGGTTGGCGTGCCGGTCGCGATCAGATCGCCGCCGCGCAGCGTCACGATGCCCGAGAGGTATGCGATCTGCTCGGCGATGTTGAAGATCATTCCTTCAGCGCTGGCATCCTGCATCGTTTCGCCATTGACCGTCAGGCGCATGCGCAGCTTTTGCGGATCGCCGATGCAGTCGCGAGGAACAAACCAGGGGCCCAGCGGCGCGAAGGTGTCGAAGCTCTTGCCGCGGAACCAGTCGTGGGAGAAGGGGTAGTCGGTGCGCCGATTCAGATCGCGCGCGCTGATGTCGTTGATCACCATGTACCCGGCGATGTGTTCGTGCGCGCGCTCCACTGGAATGTGGCGACCGCCCTGCCCAATGACAACGGCCAGCTCGACCTCCCAGTCCAGGCGCTCGGTGTTCGGCGGCATGACAACGGCCGTCCTCGTGGGGGTGACGCTCGTTTCGGCCTTCATGAAGATGTAGGGCGAACTCTCGCTGCGCGCAGCGAGCTTGGTGCCCATCTCTGCCGCATGCTCGTAGAAATTCGATGCCGTCGCAAAGATCCGGGCCGGTTGATATGGCACGCCCAGTGCGCCGGTCTGCGCCTTCGCCCCGTTCTTTTGAATTGCCGCTGCCGCTGCGCTGAAGGCACCGAGCACCGGCTCATTGAGCGTCGCCCATTCCGAGAGCAGTCCCGCAAGGCCGCCCTCTGGAATCCGGACACTCTGGGCCGCGGATTCGAGCGCCTCGTTCGCGTCATAGACCTTGCCGTCGACCACCAGGCCTGTGCGGCGCTTGTGGTCAGCGCTCTCGTAGGTCGCAATACCAAACCAATTCATGTCTTCTTTCCTTCGTTCTGATTGAGTGGGTGATCCGCGAAGCCGCCTGCCGATCAGTCCAGCCTGATGCCAGAACTCTTCAGCACCGGCGCCCACATGGCGGACTCTTTCTTGATCTCGGCACTGAATGCCTGGCGTTCGATGTAGAGCGGCGTGATGCCGGCGTCTTCCAGCTTTTTCTGCACGCTGGCGTCGCCCTTCATCTTGACGACCTCCTTCGCGATCCGGTCGAGGATCGCCGGTGGCGTGCCTGCGGGTGCCAGCAGACCATTCCAGGACAAGACTTCATGGCCGGGATAGGTCTCCGCGATCGTCGGAACATCGGGCAGATCCTTGAGCCGCTTCGCGCTGGAGATCGCAATCAATTTCACCTTGCCGCCCTTCGCCTGCGGAATGATTTCCGAAGGGCTGGCCGAGTACATGTCGATCTGTCCGCCCAGCAGATCGCCGATGACGGCAGACCCGCCCTTGTAGGGCACGTGGAGCATCTCGACGCCGGCGCTGCGCGTGAACAGGTAGCTGGCCAGATGGGTCATTCCGCCGATGCCGCCGCTGCCGTACGAGAGCTTGTTTTCTCGCTTTGACGCGTAGCTCACCAGTTCGGGCAGCGTGCTGACCGGCAGTTGGGAGCGCACCGCAATGACGAAGGCATTGGCACCGATGTTCACGATCGGCTCGAAGCTCTTGATCGGGTCGAACGCGATGTTCGTATTGATGTAGGGCGCGGTGACCAGCTGCGAGGCCGTGCCCATGAACAGGGTGTAGCCATCAGGCGCGGCCGCCGCGACGAATAGGGCGGCGATCAGGCCCGCAGCCCCGGGGCGGTTGTCGACCACGACCGGCTTGCCCAGGGCATCGGCCAGGTGTACTGCTGCCATTCGCGCGATCAGGTCCGTGTTACCCCCAGCGCCGTACGGCACCACGATGGTGACCGGTCGCTGGGGCCAGGTCTGAGCACCCGCGCTCAGGGAGATCGCCGCAATGGCAAGACCGACGACTCGACGAAACATGTGCATTTGTCTTCTCTCGATATTTGGTATACCTAATGTACATTTTAAAATACCAAAAATGACAAGATTTTCCGTCCGATAGGTGTTTCCCCCGATACGGGTGCCTCTTTCGACGCACCGAACACTCTCTTCCGGCCACCTCTGACACAGCACATCACGGTCCTCCAAGCCTGAGAGCCGTTTCCACGATTGATCGAAAAACCGCTTGCGACGGATTTCTGAATCCAATACATTGCGCTTGGTATTTTTATTGTCAGTTAGGTATACCAATCACTATTTGGAGACACAAAAATGAAGAAAACCATGCTTGCCCTCGCGGTGCTGAGCCCACCAGGCCTGACGATGGCCCAGTCTTCAGTGGCAGTGTTCGGCGTCGTCGACGTCGGCGTTGCCCGCATATCCGGAAGCAACGGACACAGGACCGGGCTGACCAACAGCGGCCAGAGCTACAGTCGCCTGGGCTTTCGCGGCACGGAGGATCTGGGAGGAGGACTGGCCGCCAGCTTTCACCTGGAGGGGCAGCTCCACAACGACGTCGGCATGGGCGCCGATCAAACCTCTGCGTACAACTTCGCGCGACGCTCGACCGTCAGCCTGTCCGGGAAATTCGGAGAGATCCGCATCGGACGCGATTTCACGCCGACGTTCTGGAACACGACGCTGTTCGACCCTTGGGGCGGCAACGGCGTGGGCGGAAATGAACTGGATGCACAGCTGGCAAATGCACCGGGCGGCATCAACGGGGGAAAGTTTCTTCGAAACAGCAATGCCGTCAGCTACTTTCTTCCGGCCAATCTCGGTGGCTTCTATGGGCAGTTTCAACACGCCTTCGGAGAGAACGCGTCGACCGTCAAATCCAAGGCAGGCAACTACAACGGGTTGCGCCTGGGCTACGCCAAGGGCAAGGTGAATGTATCGGTGTCCAGCGGCAAGTATTCGACGGGCGCCGATGCAGCCAGCGGCGGCTTGACGGCCACCAACCTGGGAGCTTCGTACGACTTCGGCGTAGCCAGGCTGTCATTTGCGGTGGCCCACGAGAAGGCGCTTTCCGGGCCGGTCGTCACCAAGCAACTGGGCTGGTTGCTCGGGGTGACTGTGCCTGTCGGCGTAGGTGAACTGCGCGCGGCCTACAGCAGCTACGACCGCAAGAAGAGCCCGAACGACTATCGCAAGCTGGCCATCGGCTATGGCCACAATCTGTCGAAGCGCACCCAGATCTACGGCACCTATGCTCGCGTGACCAACAAGGGTTCGTCGGATTTCGCTGTGTCCAGCTTCGGACTGAACGCGAATGATCTGAATGGTCCAGGTGGTACTTCCAAGGGGATCGAATTCGGAATTCGCCACGCGTTCTAGCGCGTTGGCAGGCGCTCCCGGTAAGACCTTTCGCATCAGGCAACGCGCGTGGCGCCAAGGCTGATGCGGATTCCGGTGAGAGCCTCATTTTTTTGAGGTCCGAAGGCCGGCTTGCCAGGAGGCGATCGCTTTCGTACATCCGGAAGCGGACGCCACCTAGATGCTGATCGGTGCATTCGCGACAGCGCGCATCAATGCAGACGACACGCTGACGATCACCGAGCCCGACTTCGAGGCAAGAGCTGCCCTTGCCGCTGCCATGAAGCGAAGAGCGGTGCAGATCAATCACACCAGGTACAGCAAGAAGCTGCCGCTCGTAGGCAACTGACCGAACTCATGGGCAGGTCTGACAACCATCAACCCAAAAAGAAAAAGCCGCCGTGATTGCTCAGGGCGGCTTGGGAATGGTGCTCAGGTGCTTACGCGTAGATCGACATCGCGATCAAGCAGCCAACGATGACGAGACCGGCAGCAATGAGGCCAACCCTGAATCCTTGGTCGTCGCTCTTCAGCAGCCTGTACTCGAAGACTGCTCCAGCAATTCGCGTCAACCAGAAGGAAAGAAACTCGCCCATACGCAGCAGGTTAGCGGACTTCAGACCCACTCTTGAGACGGACTCCAAAGTCTGGAATCCGAGCAAAGTGGCTGCCATGAATTTTGGCCCGCCAGAAAGTGAAAAACCCTTGCAACTCATTGAGCTGCAAGGGTTTCTGACTGGCGGAGTGGACGGGACTCGAACCCGCGACCCCCGGCGTGACAGGCCGGTATTCTAACCAACTGAACTACCACTCCTGGTAGACAACGTTCACTCCTTGCGGAGCCAAGTGCTGACGACTTGTGCCTGCTTCACTTGCGTGAAACTGGCGACCCTACGGGGATTCGAACCCCGGTAGCCACCGTGAAAGGGTGGTGTCCTAGGCCTCTAGACGATAGGGTCAAAACCTTAGGAACCGTGCTGCGATCAGCACTTCTTCTCTTCTCGACACTTTGATGGTGGAGGTAAACGGGATCGAACCGATGACCTCTTGCATGCCATGCAAGCGCTCTCCCAGCTGAGCTATACCCCCTGTGGGTGTCGAGCCTCAAATTATAGCCCGAAATTTCAGGCCTTTTTCAATCGTTCGATAACTTTTTCGCGGGAAAAAATTTCGAGGACTGAATCGAGGGACGGTGTCTGCGATGTTCCCATCACAAGCACTCGTACTGGCATCGCTAACACTGGCATTTTCAGCGTGTGTGTCGCGAGCACTTCCTTGATGATAACTGCGATTGAGGGTCGATCCCAGGTCACCGTCATCAATTTTTCTGCGAGCGTTGCGATCGCAGGCTTCACTGCATCGGTGATGTGCTGCGCGCGATCGGCTTCGCTCACTTCGATGTCTGCATAGAACGCTGCGGCCCAGTCGGCGAGTGCCACCGTGGTCTCGCAACGGTCCTTGAACAGCGCGCAAATCGCCGGCAGTCTTTCGTCGGCGATGATGCCGCGCTTTTGCAACTGCGCTGCAACAAGAGGCGCGAGTTCATCGCCGGTCTTTGCCTTGATGTATTGCGCGTTGACCCACGCCAGCTTCGCCGCATCCCACTGCGCCGGGCTCTTCGACAAGTGCGAACCGTCGAACCAACTAACCATCTGTTCGCGCGTGAACAGCTCATCGTCGCCGTGGCTCCAGCCAAGGCGCGCGAGGTAATTCAGCATTGCTTCAGGCAGGTAGCCGTTCTCTTCATACGCCGTCACGCTCACTGCACCGCGGCGCTTGGAAAGCTTCTGTCCATCGTCTCCAAGAATCACGGGCACATGGCCGAACGCAGGCAGCGGTGCGCCCAGTGCGCGGAAGATGTTGATCTGCCACGGCGTGTTGTTGATGTGCTCGTCACCGCGGAACACGTGCGTGATGTTCATGTCCCAGTCGTCGACCACCACCGCGAAGTTGTAGGTGGGCACACCGTCGGGCCGCAGGATGATGAGGTCGTCGATCTCGCGGTTGTTGATGGTGATCTCGCCCTTGACGAGGTCGTTCCACGTCACGTCGCCTTCGGGCGGATTGCAAAAGCGCACCACCGGCGGCACGCCTTCGGGCACGGGCGGCAGCACCTTGCCCGGCTCCGGACGCCAGCGACGGTCGTACAGCGTTTTCTCGTTGCGCGCGCGTTGCGCTTCTCGCATCTCTTCAAGCTCGGCCGGCGTGCAGTAGCAGTGATAGGCCGTGCCGGCCGCGAGCATCTGCGCGATGACTTCGCGGTAGCGCTCCAGGCGCTGCATCTGGTAGATCGGGCCCTCGTCGTAGTCGAGGCCGAGCCAGTGCATCGAGGCGAGGATCTGGTCGGTCGAGTCTTGCGTGGAGCGGGCCACGTCGGTGTCTTCGATGCGCAGGACGAACTCGCCACCATGGTGACGCGCATAGGCCCACGAATAGAGCGCCGTGCGGGCCGTGCCCAGGTGAAGAAAGCCGGTGGGAGACGGTGCGATGCGGGTGCGAACTTTGCCGGTCATGAAAATCGATTCAGGAATTCAGTGTGCTCAGGCCGCGCTGCAGGTCGGCCGTGATGTCGTCGATGTACTCGAGGCCGACCGCGAGACGGATCAGGCCCTGGCCGATGCCGGCAGCCTGTCGCTGCACCTCGGTCAGGCGCCCGTGCGACGTCGTGCCGGGGTGCGTGATGATGGTCTTGGTGTCGCCCAGATTGGTGGCGATGCTCACCACGCGCGTGCTGTTGATCACGTGGAAGGCATTGGCGCGCGCCGCTTCCGGCGTGTCGCCGACCACGTCGAAGGACACGACCGCCCCGCCCTGCCCCGATTGCTGGCGCATGGCCAGTTCGTGCTGCGGATGCGACGCAAGGCCTGGGTAGTACACGCGGGCAATGCCGGGCTGCTTTTCGAGCCATTGCGCAACGGCCAATGCATTCGCGCTTTGCGCCTGCATGCGGATGCCCAGTGTTTCCATGCCCTTGAGCACGACCCATGCGTTGAACGGCGACAGCGCCATTCCGGCGGTGCGAACCACCGGGCCGAACACGTCGACGATGAGCTTCGACGGACCGCAGATCGCGCCAGCCATCACGCGGCCTTGGCCATCGAGGTACTTGGTACCGGAATGAATGACGAGGTCGGCGCCGAGTTCGGTCGGGCGCTGCAGTGCAGGCGTGCAGAAGCAGTTGTCGACCGCCAGCAGTGCGCCAACACCATGCGCCAGATCGGCCAGCGCCTGGATGTCGCACACGTCGGTCAGCGGATTGGTCGGCGTTTCTGCAAACAGCAGCTTGGTGTTGGGCTTGAGGGCCGCGCGCCATTCCGCCACATCGGTCTGCGAGACGAAGGTGGTTTCCACGCCGAACTTGGCGAACTCCTTGCCGAACAGGTTCAGCGTGGAGCCGAACACCGAGCGTGAGCAGATCACATGGTCACCGGCCTTGAGCAGGCCCATGCACATCATGAGGATCGCGCCCATGCCGGTAGAGGCACCGATGGCCGCTTCCGTGCCTTCGAGCGCCGCAAGGCGCTGCTCGAAGCTTGCGACCGTGGGGTTGGAGGTGCGCGAGTAGGTGAAGCCCGCTTCGGTGCCGGCAAAGCGGCGCGCGGCGGTCTCAGCATCAGGCTGCACGAAGCCGCTCGTGAGGAAGAGCGCTTCGGAGTGCTCGCCGTGCTGGCTCGGCGCGAGCCCCGTGCGCAGCGCAAGCGTGTCGCGGTGCAGTCCGGGCGGCAGGGTTCGTTCGTCGTTCAATTCAGCTCTCACTCACTCGGGTTGGGGAGCGCAAGGCGCGAGGAATCTTCTTCGGTCTCTTCGACGCGGGGACGGTTGCCGTTCATGCGCGAGATGGCATCGGTGTCGATGTCGCCCGTCACGTACACGCCGTCGAAGCACGAAGCATCGAAGCCGTTGAGCTTGGGATTGAGCGAGCCGATGGCGCGCTTCATCGCGTCGACGTCCTGATAGATCAGAGCGTCGCAGCCGATCAGTTCGCGGATTTCCTCGATGGTGCGGTCGTGCGCCACCAGTTCGTCCTTGGTCGGCATGTCGATGCCGTAGACGTTGGGGTAGCGCACCGGCGGCGCGGCACTGGCCAGGTAGACCTTGCGGGCGCCGGCGTCGCGTGCCATCTGCACGATCTCGCGACTGGTGGTGCCACGCACGATCGAGTCGTCGACCAGCAGCACGTTGCGGCCCTTGAACTCGCTCGCGATCACGTTGAGCTTCTGGCGCACCGACTTCTTGCGAACGCCCTGCCCCGGCATGATGAAAGTGCGGCCGACGTAGCGGTTCTTCACGAAGCCTTCTCGGTACGGCACGCCCAGCAGATGCGCGAGTTGCGTGGCGCTCGGGCGGCTCGATTCGGGGATCGGGATGATCACGTCGATCTGGTTCGGTGGCACGGTCGAGACCACGCGCTTGGCCAGCGTTTCGCCCAGGTTCAGGCGTGCCTGGTAGACCGAGATGCCGTCGAGCACCGAGTCGGGCCGAGCCAGGTAGACGAATTCGAAGATGCAGGGGTTGAGCGTGGGCGACTCGGCGCACTGCATCGAGTGGACCTTGCCTTCCAGGTCGACGAACACCGCTTCACCCGGATCGATGTTGCGTTCGAACACATGGCCCGAGCCTTCGAGCGCGACCGACTCGCTGGCAACCATTACCGTGCCGTCGGCGCTGCGGCCCATGGACAGCGGACGAATGCCGTAGGGGTCGCGGAAGGCGAGCAGGCCGTGGCCTGCGATCAGCGCGACCACGGCGTACGAGCCGCGCAGGCGCTTGTGCATGTTCTTGACCGCGGCGAACACTTCGGCCGGATGCAGCGGCACGCCGCGCGACGAGCGCTCCAGTTCGTGCGCCAGCACGTTGAGCAGCACTTCGGAGTCGCTCTCGGTGTTGGTGTGGCGGTGATCGGTGGAGAACAGCTCCGCGCGCAGTGCGTGCGCGTTGGTCAGGTTGCCGTTGTGCACGAGCACGATGCCGAAAGGCGCGTTCACGTAGAAGGGCTGCGCCTCTTCTTCGCTGTACGCGTTGCCCGCAGTCGGGTAGCGCACCTGGCCCAGGCCCACGTTGCCCGGCAGCGCGCGCATGTTGCGGGTGCGGAACACGTCGCGCACCATGCCCTTGGCCTTGTGCATGAAGAACTTGCGTTCGAGCAAGGTCACGATGCCGGCCGCGTCCTGGCCGCGATGCTGCAGGAGCAGCAGTGCGTCATAGAGCAACTGGTTGACGGGTGCGCTGCTGACAACGCCGACGATTCCACACATGAAACGATTCCTCTCAGGGCAGGTAGCTTGCCAACTTTTCGGGCAGTGCGGGTTTCAGGCCCTGCAATGCCGCATCGAGAACAATGGCGCTGCGCGACTCATGCCACCAGGCACTGTCGCTCAACACCAGCAAATGAACAACGACCGCCAGCACGAGCAGGGCCACCGCACCCCGCGCTGCACCGAACGCTGCTCCCAAAATCCGGTCTACGGGCCGCAGCCCCACCACGGTAATCAGCTTGCGCGTGAGCGAGGCCACCAGGCCCACGCCGAACGCCACCCCCACGAACACCAGCACGAAGGCCAGCGGATAGCGCCACGTGGCGTCGTGTTCGCCGAACGGCAGCCACGCCGCCACACCGGAAGCCAGCCACTGGGCGGCGATGAAGGCGGCCACCCAGCCGATCAGGGAAATCACCTCGAACACCAGTCCGCGCACCAAGCCGAACAGCATCGACACCCCAATGAGCGCGACGGCGATCCAGTCAAGCAAGGCCACGGCAGCAGGCAGTGGCGATTACAAGGTGAGGATCGCGGCCGACAAAGACAAGCCCTTGACGCGCTCGGCGGCCTTGTCCGCCTCGGCGCGTGAACCGAACGGGCCGACACGCACACGCGTGCGCTCGCCATCGGCCGTCTTCGCCACGTTCACATAAGTCTTCAGGCCGGCCTTCTCGAGCTTCTGGCGCACTTCGCGCGCCTTGTCGGCATCGGCGAACGCGCCGACCTGGACCACGAAGCGACCTGCACCTTCATCGGCGGCAGCGGCTGGCTTGGGCGTTGCGGGCACGGCCGCGGCGATCGGTTTGCCTTCGAGCAGCGCGCGGGCGCGGGCACCGTCGTCCACGGCGGCCGGCTTGGGCGTTGCGGGCTTGGGTTCCGGCTTGGGCTTGGGTTCGGGTTTGGGTTCCGGCTTGTGCTCGGGCTTCGGCTCCGGTTTGGGCTCGGGCTTCGGTTCAGGCTTGGGGTCTGGCTTGCGCTCGACGGGCGGTGCCACCGGCGAGGTGCTGGCCACCGGCTTGCCGGAATCGATCACGGTGCCGTCAGCGGTCTCGGTGATCATGCCGCCGGCCGACGATGCGGCTGCAACGCGCGAGCCGTTGTCGGGCGCGGCAGGTGCGGTGCTCACGGCAGGTGCCGGCGTGGCGGGCACCGGCAGCGGCTTGACCTTGTTGCGATCGGGAATCTCGATCGGAATGTCGACCGACACAGGACGCGGCTGGGTATCGAACAGCAGCGGAAACCCGATCACGCCCAGCAGCACCAGCACTGCTGCGCCGAGCAGCCGGTGGCGCGCACGACGACGCATGGTTTCGACACTTTCCGCGGGAACTGCGGCCGGGGCGCCACGTCCTTCGTTGCCTTGCGGGCCGCGCGTGCGGAACTTGAAAAACGCCATGAAGTTCGATCCCTGAAGGAGTGCAGCGAGGTGATGCCAGAGGTGTGGACAGCCCGGCGATCAACCGCCCGGCAGCAGGTGTTTGGCTTGCAGCCGGGGAGTGCCGTTTTCGAGCACGCCACCCACTGTGAAGAACGATCCGAAGACGACGATTCTATCAGCGGGGTCTGCGTGCTCGATGGCTGCGCGCAACGCGTCCATCGGGCTTGCGTGCACGCTGCCCGAGGCGTCGGTGCGCTTGTTCTGCGCCTGCCAGGCAGCCAGCAGATCGGCGGCCTTGGCGGCACGCGGCGTGGGCAGGTCGGTGAAGTACCAGCGGTCGATCATCGGCCCGATGCGGGCCAGGATCGGCGCGAGGTCCTTGTCGGCCATCACGCCGAACACGCCGTGCGTCGTGGGATAGAAGCCCATCGCATCGAGGTTCTCGGCCAGCGCGGCGACGGCATGCGCGTTGTGCGCCACGTCGAGCACCAGCGTGGGCTCGCCCGGCACGATCTGGAAGCGGCCCGGCAGCTCGACCATTGCCAGCCCGTTGCGCACCGCCTGCGCCGTGATCGGCAACTGTGGCCGCAGCGACTCGAGCGCCGCGAGCACGCCCGCTGCATTGATGAGCTGGTTGGCGCCGCGCAGCGCCGGATAGGCCAGCCCGCTGTAGCGCCGACCGCGGCCCGACCAGCCCCACTGCTGCTTGTCGCCCGACACGTTGAAATCGGTGCCGAAGCGCCACAGGTCGGCGCCGATGGCGTTCGCGTGGTCGATCACGCTTTGCGGCGGCATCGGGTCGCTCACGATGGCTGGCTTGCCGGCGCGCAGGATGCCGGCCTTCTCGAAGCCGATGCTCTCGCGGTCGGGCCCGAGGTATGCCATGTGGTCCAGGTCGATACTGGTGATGACCGCGCAGTCGGCATCGATGATGTTGACCGCGTCGAGCCGGCCGCCAAGGCCGACTTCGAGGATCGCCACGTCGGGCTTTTCCTCGATCATGCAATGCAGGATGCCGAGCGTGGTGAACTCGAAGTAGGTCAGGCCCATGTCGCCACGCGCCTTTTCCACCACTTCGAAACTTGCTATCAGTTTGGAAGCATCGACCGACTCGCCCTTGAGCCGCAGCCGCTCCTCGAAGCGCACCAGGTGCGGCGAGGTGAAAACGGCCGTGCGGTAGCCCGCGTGCGTCAGGATCGACTCGAGCATCGCGCAGGTCGAGCCCTTGCCATTGGTGCCCGCCACCGTGATGACGGGGCAGCCGAAACGCAGGCCCAGGCGCTGCGCCATTTCTTTGGCGCGTTCGAGCCCGAGCTCGATCTTGTCGGGATGAAGGTGCTCGGCGCGCGCGAGCCAGTCGTTAAGGGTTTCCATGGAGGCCGGCATTGTCGCCGACCCGCCGGCCGGGGCATCATGGCGGGCATGACAACCCTATACGGCATTCCGAACTGCGACACCGTCAAGCGCGCCCGCGCCTGGCTCGATGAACATGGCGTGGCCTACACCTTCCACGATTTCAAGAAACAGGGCGTGCCCGAGGCCGAGCTCGACCAATGGCTGAAGAAGCCCGGCTGGGAGGCCCTGGTCAACCGCAAGGGCACCACCTGGCGAAAGCTGGACGACGCCACCCGCAACGCGGTGATCGACGCGGCATCGGCCCGCCCCGTGCTGCTGGCCAACCCCAGCCTGATCAAGCGGCCGGTGGTCAACTGGGGCGCCAAAACCGGCGTTACGACTGGATTCGACGCCGACGCCTGGGCTGTCAACGCCGTGTAAACCCCGGAACCCGCCTCGCTGCCCGGCCTCCAATCGGGATCCGCAGGAGAGATACACCATGAACAAACATCTTTTTCGCACCCTTGCCGGCCTTTCCGTGGCCGGCGCGTTCGCGGGCGGAGCCGGCCTCGTGCATGCCCAGCAGGCGCAGTACGTCCAGGCCCGGGTGATTTCGGCCACGCCGATCCGCGAATCGACCGGCAGCGACGTCAACTACAACGTCACCTACGAATACAACGGCCGCCAGTACACCACCCGCACCGCCACCCGGCCGGGCTCGACCATCTCGGTCCAGGCCAGCGCGTATGGCGTGACCACCTCGCCGGTCGCGCCGCAATCGCAAATGCAGGGCTACCCGGTCGAAGCCAACAACGGCCAGCAGTACCAGCAGGCGGGCGGCTCGCCCTGGGACAACGTGGTGCCCGAACCGGGCGTGGTGGTCGGCGCAGGCGGCCCGCCTCCCGTCTATGCGCAGCCGGCCCCTGTCTATGTGCAGCCGGCCCCCGTCTATGCGGCGCCGGTCTATGTCGATCCCGGCTATGCGTACGGCTACGGCTATCCCTATGCCGCCTACCCGCCGGTCGGCATTTCGCTGAACTTGGGCTATTCGCGCGGCTGGGGCGGCGGCTATTACCGCGGCGGTGGCTACGGCTACCGCGGCTACGGCGGTTTCCGCGGCGGCTGGCACCACTGAGCGGGCGGGGGTTCGTCGACCCCCTAAAATCGAGGACTTTTCCAACCCTTGACGGGTGCGCCGCCGGTGCGGTGCGTCCTCGATCAGCCGACCGCCCAGGCGCCGGCGCCACCCAATGACGACGATTACCGACACAATCAACAGCGCCGCAGTGGCCACCAAGGCCAATGTGTACTTCGACGGCAAGTGCGTGAGCCACAACCTCACGCTCGCGGACGGCACGAAAAAATCGGTCGGCGTGATTCTCCCGTCGACCCTCACCTTCAACACCGGCGCCCCTGAAATCATGGAAGGCGCTGGCGGCAGCTGCGAATACCTGCTCGCAGGCACCACCGAATGGGTCGCCTCCGGCCCCGGCCAGAAGTTCAACGTGCCGGGCAATTCGAGCTTCCAGATCCGGGTGACCGGCGAGCCCTACAGCTACATCTGCCATTTCGGCTGAACCGGGACCTGACATGTCGACCATTCTCCAAAACGTTCCCGCCGGCCAGAAGGTCGGCATTGCCTTTTCCGGCGGCCTGGACACCAGCGCGGCGCTCCATTGGATGCGCAACAAGGGCGCCATTCCCTACGCCTACACCGCCAACCTCGGCCAGCCCGACGAGCCCGACTACGACGAGATTCCGCGCAAGGCGATGCTCTACGGCGCCGAGAACGCCCGCCTGATCGACTGCCGCGTGCAGCTCGCCAACGAAGGCATCGCCGCACTGCAGGCCGGCGCCTTCCACGTCACCACCGCGGGCGTCACCTACTTCAACACCACGCCGCTGGGCCGCGCGGTGACCGGCACGATGCTCGTGTCGGCCATGAAGGAAGACGACGTCAACATCTGGGGCGACGGCAGCACCTACAAGGGCAACGACATCGAGCGCTTCTACCGCTACGGCCTGCTCACCAACCCCGCACTGAAGATCTACAAGCCCTGGCTCGACCAGGTCTTCATCGACGAACTCGGCGGCCGCAAGGAAATGTCGGAGTTCATGCAGAAGGCCGGCTTCGCCTACAAGATGTCGTCCGAGAAGGCCTACTCGACCGACTCGAACATGCTCGGCGCCACGCACGAAGCCAAAGACCTCGAACACCTGAACAGCGGCATGCAGATCGTGCAGCCCATCATGGGCGTCGCGTTCTGGAAGGACGAAGTCGAGGTCAAGCGCGAAACTGTGTCGGTGCGCTTCGAAGAAGGCGTGCCGGTCGCGCTGAACGGCAAGAGCTTCCCGAGCCTGGTCGAGCTGATCCTCGAAGCCAACCGCATCGGCGGCCGCCACGGCCTGGGCATGAGCGACCAGATCGAGAACCGCATCATCGAAGCCAAGAGCCGCGGCATCTACGAAGCCCCGGGCCTTGCGCTGCTGTTCATTGCCTACGAGCGCCTCGTGACCGGCATCCACAACGAAGACACGATCGAGCAGTACCGCGACAGCGGCCGCCGCCTCGGCCGCCTGCTGTACCAGGGCCGCTGGTTCGACCCGCAAGCGATCATGCTGCGCGAGACGGCGCAACGCTGGGTGGCGCGCGCCATCACCGGCGAAGTGACGGTCGAGCTGCGCCGCGGCAACGACTACTCGATCCTGAACACCGAGTCGCCCAACCTCACGTACAAGCCAGAGCGCCTGAGCATGGAAAAGGTCGAGGGCGCGTTCACGCCGCTGGACCGCATCGGCCAGCTCACGATGCGCAACCTCGACATCGTCGACACGCGCGAAAAGCTGGCGATCTACACCCGCACCGGCCTGCTGACGGCGAGCGAAGGCGCATCGCTGCCGAAGCTGACCAACGACGGCGACGCGAGCTGACCGGCTGAATGCCACGCTGCCCTTCGGGGCAGAAACGACGACGGGCCCCTCGGGGCCCGTTTGTCATTATTGGTGGCTTGATTTATGACCGACGGCGTCAGTCAGTCAGTCCCCGCCACCTCCGCCGCAGCCGCCTCCACATCCACCACCGCTGTCGCCGGACGAGCCGCCGCCATCACTGGAGCCGCCGTCACCGCTGCTGCTGCTCGATTCGCTGCCGCCGAAGCCGCTGGCATCTCCCGAGCTGCCACCGTCCGACGATGACGACTCCCCGAAGCTGGTGCCGCACTGCGCATCCGAGCCGATGTGCCGCTCGACCGCCCGGCAATCGGGCACGTACTGAAAGCCACCGGCAATCGCGAACTTGATGTCCAGCGCAAACAGCAGCGGCAGCCGCGCCGGGTTGCGCGGATCGATGCTCTCTTCCTTGCAGGCCCAGTACCAGGTGCGGCGCAGGCCGTCGTTGCGCTTGGGGTCGCGCCCCAGCACCTCGGCAGGGCTGTGGTGCAACATGCCGCCGAAGGCCGCGTTGCACCAGCTCTGGTAGCCCTGCGTGTGCAGGATGAACTCGTGCCACGCCGTGTCGACCACCTTCGAGGGCATGGCGACGAACTTGCGATCGCTGCGCAGATGGGACATGAAGAACTGGCGCAGCCCGCGCAGCACCAGTTCAGCGTCGCGCCGGCTGAGCTGCGGGTGCGCCTCGCGCAGCTTGCCGATGAGGAACGGGGGCAAGCGCGCCTCGCGGATGAACTGGCGCCGCAGGCTGGTTTCAAGGAACTTGAGCACCGCCGAGAACAGCACCGCCACCACGATCAGCGCCACCACCACGCCCCAGCGGTGCGAGCCCAGGAACACGGCCACCAGCGCAACGAAGGGCACCGCACGCCGGGCCCACACCAGCGCCCAAATGCGGCGCCGGAAATTCAGGGGCAGGAAGTCGAGATCCATGCGCCGGCGGGTCAGCGGGTCAGACGACCACCGGCTCCGGCTCCAGCCGGATGCCAAAGCGCTCGTACACGCTGGTCTGGATGGCCTTGGCCAGCGTCATCACTTCGCCGCCCGTCACCGGGTTGGCGGAGCCGCCGCGATTGACCAGCACCAGCGCCTGCCGCTCGTACACGCCGGCATTGCCCACCGACTTGCCCTTCCAGCCGCAGGCGTCGATGAGCCAGCCGGCCGCCAGCTTGATGCTGCCGTCGTCCATCGGGTAGTGAACGATCTTCGGGTCGCGCGCAATGATGTCGGCGCACTGCTCCGGCGTGACCGTCGGGTTCTTGAAGAAGCTGCCGGCATTGCCCAGCACGCGCCAGTCGGGCAGCTTGGCGCGGCGGATGGCGCAGATCCAGTCGAAGATGTCCTGCGCATCCGGCGTGAAGTTGCCGGCCTCTTCCATCTTGCGTTCCAGGTCGAGGTAGCCGACCACGGCCTTCCACGGCTTGGGCAGGCGAAAGCGCACCCGGGTGATCACCGCGCGGCCCGCCAGGCCGAAGTCGTTCGGCCCGCTGCGCACATGCTTGAACACCGAGTCGCGGTAGCCGAAGGCGCATTGCGCGGCATCGAGCGTGAAGCTGCGGCCCGTTTCCAGGTCGAAGGCGTCGAGCGAATCGAAGCGGTCTTGCAGCTCGACCCCATAGGCGCCGATGTTCTGCACCGGCGAGCCGCCCACCGTGCCGGGAATGAGGGCCAGGTTTTCCAGCCCCGGATAGCCGCTGCGCACCATCCATTCGACCGCGTCGTGCCAGATTTCGCCGGCGCCGGCCTCCACGATCCAGGCGCGCGGGGTTTCTTCCACCAGCCGCAGGCCCTTGATTTCGATTTTCAATACCAGCGGCTTGACGTCGCCGGTGAGCACGATGTTGCTGCCGCCGCCCAGCACGAAGCGGGGCGCGTCGCGCCACTGCGGATCGGCACGCAGCGCGGCCAGGTCGGCCTCGTCGGTGATGCGCGCCAGATGCTGCGCGCGCGCGACGATGCCGAAGCTGTTGTACGGCTGCAGAGGGACGTTGGACTCCACGATCATGGGAGAATTGTCGCATTCAGCCCAGTGCATCCAGGAGAGCCCATGCCGTCATTCGATACCGTCTGCGAGCCCAATCTGCCCGAAGTGAAAAATGCGGTCGAAAACACCGCCAAGGAAATCGCGACGCGTTTCGACTTCAAGGGCACCGCCGCTGCCGTCGATCTCAAGGACAAAGAGATCACCATGATCGGCGACGCCGAGTTCCAGCTCGTGCAGGTCGAAGACATTCTTCGCGCCAAGCTCACCAAGCGCAACGTCGACGTGCGCTTTCTCGACAAGGGCGACGTCCAGAAGATGGGCGGCGACAAGGTCAAGCAGGTCATCAAGGTCAAGAGCGGCATCGAGAGCGAGCAGGCCAAGAAGATCACCCGCATCATCAAGGACAGCAAGCTCAAGGTGCAGGCCGCGATCCAGGGCGACGCGGTGCGCATCACCGGCGCCAAGCGCGACGACCTGCAGGCCGCGATGGCGTTGATCAAGAAGGACGTGCCCGACATGCCCCTCTCGTTCAACAACTTCCGCGACTGATTCCATGAAGTCCATCGTCATCGCAGCGCATCTTCTGACCGCCGTTGCGATGGCGAATGCCGCCGGCTCGGTCACGCTGACCGGCACCATCGGCAGCCGCGCGATCCTGATCGTGAACGGCGCGCCGCCCAAGACCGTGGCGGTCGGCGAGAGCTTCCAGGGCGTGAAGCTGGTGTCGCTGCAATCGGAGCAGGCGGTGGTCGAGCTGGAAGGCAAGCGCACCACGCTGCGCATGGACACGCCGGTGAGCATCGGCGGCAACGGCGGCGGCTCCAGTGGCGGCAGCCGCATCGTGCTGTCGGCCGACAGCCGCGGCCACTTCATGACGCCGGGCACCATCAACGGCCGCACGGTCACGTTCATGCTGGACACCGGCGCCACGTCGATCGCGCTGTCGGCGGCCGATGCGCAGCGCATCGGGCTCGATTTCAGCAAGGGACGGCCGGTGCAGATAGGCACCGCCAACGGCACGGCCCAGGGCTACAGGCTGCGGCTGCAGTCCGTGCGCGTGGGCGATGTGGAGGTCTACGACATCGACGCTGTCGTGTCGCAGGAGCCGATGCCCTACGTGCTGCTGGGCAACAGCTTCATCAACCGCTTCTCGATGCGCCGGGACGCGGACCAGATGGTCCTCGAAAAGCGGTATTGAACCCCTGGTGTCAAGCCTGCGCGGCCGTCACCACGATCTCGATCTTGTAGGCCGCATTGGCCATCTTGGCCTGCACCGTGGCGCGCGGCGGCGTGTTGCCGGCCGGAATCCACGCGTCCCACACCTCGTTCATGGCAGTGATGTCGTTGATGTCGGCCAGGAAGATCTGCGTCATGAGAATGCGCGACTTGTCGCTGCCGGCCTCGGCCAGCAGGCGATCGACCATGGCGAGCACCTGCGCGGTCTGGCCGCGGATGTCCTGCGTGGTGTCGTCGGGCACTTGCCCGGCAAGGTAGATGGTGCCGTTGTGCACGGCCGTCTCGGACAGACGCGGGCCGACGTGGAAGCGGGTGATGTTTGCCATGGTGTTCTTCAATCAAGCCTTTTTCTTCGAGCCGAGTTTCGACTCCGTGCCGGCCGCGAGCCGGCGGATGTTTTCGCGGTGCCGCCAGATCAGCAGCAAGCTCATGATGATGAGCGCAATCAGCGCCGTGCGGTCGAGCGGCCACGCAATGTTGCCGCCGATCAGGTAGTAGGCCGGTGCAAAGAAGGCCGCGACCAGCGACGACAGCGACGAATAGCGAAAGAACACCGCGATGATCAGCCAGGTGACGCCGGTCGCCAGCCCCAGCCACGGTGCGATGCCGACCAGCACGCCGGCCGCCGTGGCCACGCCCTTGCCGCCCTGGAAGCCGAAGAACACCGGGTAGAGATGGCCCAGGAAGGCCGCGAGGCCCGCCAGCGCGGCGACACCCTCGCCCAGGCCCCACTGCGCGCCGAATTGATGGATCAGGAACACGGGCAGCCAGCCCTTGAGCGCATCGAGCAGCAAGGTGGCCAGCGCCGCGCCCTTGTTGCCCGAGCGCAGCACGTTGGTGGCGCCGGGGTTGCCGCTGCCGTAGCTGCGCGGATCGGCCATGCCGAGCGACTTGCTCACGATGACCGCAAAAGACAGCGAGCCGATCAGGTACGACGCCACGATGGCGATGAGGGATGGCAAATGAAAGCTCAAGACGGCGCTCCGCGGGGATGGTTGTTTTTCTTTGGTGACGAGGGCGTGCCGTCGTCAGGTCTCGGGCGGCGATTGGATCACAACGTACTGCTTGCGAAACTCCAGCCCGCGATCGGGCCACTGCCGCACATAGGCGCGCAAGGCATCGGCGCCGGCCGGCCAGTCTTCGCCGTTGACGCGGCAGTCGGCCTGCACTTCGCCCTGGGCATCGCGTGCTGCGTAGAGCCGCAAGCCGAACACACCGTCCGATTCGATCAGTGGCTGGAAGGCTTCCCAGGTGTTGGTGAACAGGCAGCAGGGGCAGAACGGATGCTCTTCGTCTTCCGTGGCCGCGTGCATCGCACGGCTCGCCACCGGGCCGAACAGCACGCGCCGCTCGCGCCCGCTCCGCGCGCCCTCTTCGACGGCCCAGTTCAGGCCCATCGATGTGCAATGGGCGAGCTGGCTGCGCAAGGCGTCCTGGAACACGACCAGGTCCACCTGGGCCCACAGGTCGAATCCGCTGGAGAGAGACTCGCCCGCCGTGCCGCCGTTGGAATGCTGGAACTCGAAAGTGCCGTTCGGCAGGAGCCGCTCGTGCGCCACCTCGATGGTGGTGGAACTGCTCGCGTGGCCGCCTGCGGGAACCGACAGGCTCAGTATCTGCGGCAGCAGCCAGAGCCCGTCGGGCAACACGATCCAGCCCTCGCGCTCCCGCTTGCCGACATGGCCGCGCGCGGCAAGCGCTTCAAGCAGCAGCGCCGTCAGGTCGATGGTTTCGGCCCACGTGCGCTCGTCGTTGCGAAACGAGATCTCGAACGTCGCACCCTGGCCCGGGTTGCCGGCGATGCGCGAAGGAAAGAAATCGGAGGGCGATGGGTTCATGGCGCCGGCTATTCTGCCAGCGCACATTGCACCGGCTTGGCCTCCAGCAGCGTCACGCACACCTGCGGATCGATGCCGATGAGGTAGCCGCGCCGGCCGCCGTTGAGCACGATGCCCGGCAGCTCGAGGATGGTCGATTCGATGTAGACCGGCATCTCGCGCCGCGTGCCGAACGGTGAGGTGCCGCCCACCATGTAGCCGCTGTGGCGCTGCGCCACTTCGGGCTTGCAGGGCTCGACCGATTTCGCGCCGATCTGCCGCGCGAGGTTCTTGGTCGACACCGTGCGGTTGCCGTGCATCAGCACGATCAGCGGCTTGGCGTCCTGGTCCTGCATCACCAGCGTCTTGATGACGGTGAACGGATCGAGCCCGAGCATCTCGGCGCCGCGCTGCGCGCCGCCGTGCTCCATGTACTCGTAGGGATGCTCGGTGAAGCTGATCTTGTGGGCACGCAGCAGTTGCGTCGCAGGCGTCTCGGAGGTGTGGGTGCTTTTCTTGGCCATCTTGCTGGCAGTCCGTCTTCAGAAATTACTTATTGTTTTACGATAAACTTTGGTCGTTTTACATTAAATAACGACCCGAACATGCAGCATACGCCAGCCCTGCCGGCCACGCCTTCGTTCTACCTGAAGCGACACGCCCAGGTCGTGCAGGTGCTGATTCTTGCGGGCGTCGTCCTGCTGGTGGTGCAGCCCCTGCTCCTGCTGGCGTTCGAGCGCCCGTGGCTCGACATGTTCGGCGTGGGCAGCTTCCTCGGCCTGCCCACGCCACCGGCCGATGGCCCGGCGCGCTGGCGCACCGCCCTTGTCAGCCTGCTGCCGGTCGGCGGCGGCCTGTATGCGTTGCGGCAGTTGTGGCGGCTGTTCGGCGAGTACGGGCACGGCCGGGTCTTCGGCAAGACCGCGCAAGACGCGCTGGTGCGCTTTGCCTGGGCGGTGCTGCTGCTCGCGCTGCTGTTGCCGCTCGCGCGTGGCCTCATGACCGTGGCGCTCAGCATCGGCAACCCGCCGGGCCATCGCTTCATGTCCATCACCATCGCGTGGTTCGACTGCCTGCACATCCTGTTCGGCGCGGTGCTCGTGGCCATCGCGCGGGTGATGGCCGAGGCCCGGCGCCTGGCCGACGACAACGCGGGCTTCGTCTGAACGCGCCATGCCCATCGTCGTGAACCTCGATGTCATGCTCGCCCGGCGCAAGATGCGCTCGCGCGAGCTGGCGGAACATGTGGGCATCACCGAGCAGAACCTGTCGCTGCTCAAGAGCGGCAAGGTGCGCGGCGTGCGCTTCGATACGCTGGAGCGCATCTGCGAAGCGCTGCAGTGCCAGCCTGGCGACCTGCTCGAGTGGCAGCCTTCTTCGCCCACCTCCGAGCCCTGATGCCGCGTCGCGGCCTGATGGCTCTGGTGCTGGCCGTGGTGGCCATGCATGCAGCAGTGCTTTGGCTGATGCTGGTGGCCTCGCAGCCGCACGTCGGACGGATCGGCACGGCGAAACGCATTGCGATGGAAGTCGTGCAGATCGCGCCTGTGCTGAAGGCCGAACCTCCCGCGGCGCCGACAGCCGCCTCGCGAGCCGCGCCAACGCCCGTTGCGCCACGTGCGCCGGCCAGACGCACGCCACTTGCGACTCGCAGCGACGCCATCACCGCATCGCCCAACGCGCCCGCCGCGCCGGTGGACCCCGCAGCGCCGACGCAGGCAGCAGGCCCCTCGCCCGCCCCGCTGATCCTGAACTCCGAAGCCACCCGCCGCGCCTTGCGTGACGTGGCCCGTCAACGCTCGTTCGCCGACCGCGCCAATCAGGACATCAGTGCCCCGGCGGGTTCAGCCTTCGAATCCCGCCTGGGTGCCAGCGTTGCAGGCGCAGCCCGTGGCGACTGCATGAAAGGCCAGTTCAAGGGCAACAACATGGGCCTGTTGAGCCTGCCCGCCCTGGCCCTCGCCGCCGCCAGCGGCGAATGCGCGCGCTGATCGATCAGGCCGCGGGGTCGCGAATTTCCCAGCGGATCTTGTCGATCTCGGCCAGGACCTCGGGCGACAGCGTGGTGCCGTACGCGTCCAGGTCTTCTTCCAGTTGCGCCACCGACGTCACGCCGATGATCGTGCTCGCCACCTGCCACTTCGTGTAGCAGAACGCCAGCGCAAGCTGCGTCGGCGTCAGGCCGTTGTCGCGTGCCAGCTGGTTGTAGCGCTTGGCCGCGCGCAGCGAATCGGGGCGGCCCCAGCGCTGCTTGCGCACAGACTCGTAGCTCGAAATGCGGGCGCCCTTCGGCGCATCCGGTCCTTCGATGCCGCTCTGATCGTACTTGCCGGTCAGCAGGCCGAAGGCCAGCGGCGAGTAGGCCAGCAACGACACGCCCAGCCGGTGCATCGTCTCGTCCAGCGCGTTCTCGTGGCCACGGCCGATCAGGTTGTAGACGTTCTGGACCGACGCCACGCGCGGCAGCCCGTGCTGCTCGGCCAGCCGCACGAATTCATGAACGCCGTACGGCGTTTCGTTCGACAGACCGATGGTGCGCACCTTGCCGGCCTTCACCAGCTTGCCCAGTGCTTCGAGCTGGTCGTGGATCGGCGTCTTCGATGTTTCCTTGGCCGGGTCGTAGTACATGTTGCCGAACAACGGCACATGGCGTTCGGGCCAGTGGATCTGGTACAGGTCGATGACGTCGGTCTTCAGCCGCTTCAGGCTGGCATTGCAGGAGGCCTCGATGTCCTCGGGCGTCATGCCGCTGCCTTCGCGCACCCAGGGCATGCCGCGCGACGGGCCGGCCACCTTGGTGGCGAGCACGAGCTTCCGGCGCGCGCCGGGGTTGGCGGTGAACCAGTTGCCGATGATGGTTTCGGTGACGCTGTAGGTTTCCTTGCGCGTGGGCACCGAGTACATCTCGGCGGTGTCGATGAAGTCGATGCCGCGTTCGAGCGAGCGGCTCAGGATGGCATGGGAAGTGGGCTCGTCGACCTGTTCGCCGAAGGTCATCGTGCCCAGGCAGATCGGGGTGACGTGCAGGTCGCTTTGACCGAGTTGGATCTTTTTCATGCGCGGGATGCTACCGCCCTGCCCGGCCATGTGCTGGCCGCATCCGAAAAGCCCGACGACGCCTGTCTGTCCTGTGCCGGACTGCGCCGATGCAGGCGCGTCCTTATCATCGGTCGCCATGTACCAAGCCCTCCGCCCCTCCCGCAGCGAATTCGTGCCCGTGCGCAATCTCAGCTACCACGTGCGCCTGTGGGGCCAGCCCTCGGACGCGCGCCCTCCGCTGGTGCTCGTGCATGGCTGGATGGACGTGGCCGCCTCCTGGCAGTTCGTGGTCGATGCCATGGCGCAAGACCGCTTCATCATCGCGCCCGACTGGCGCGGCTTCGGCCTCACGGATGGCGGCGGCGTCGACAACTACTGGCTGGCCGACTACCTCGCCGATCTCGAATGGCTGCTCGACCACTACGTGGGCGAAGTGCGCGAGGGCGAAAGCCCCCGGCAGATCGACCTTGTCGGCCACAGCATGGGCGGCAACGTCGCCATGCACTACGCGGGCGTGCGGCCCGAACGCATCCGCCGCCTCGTCAACCTCGAAGGCTTCGGCATGCCCATGCGCAGGCCCGACGAAGCGCCCGCGCGCTACGGCCAGTGGATCGACGAACTCAAGCGCCTGCACCGCGGCGAGATGGCGCTGGCCGGCTACTCGGCGGTGGACGGCGTGGCGCGCCGGCTCATGAAGACCAACCCGCGCCTGTCGCAGGACAAGGCCGACTGGCTGGCCAGCCACTGGTCGGCCGGCCACGCGCAGCCCGACGGCGGCATGCGCTGGCAGATCCTCGGCGAAGCGGCGCACAAGATCGTCAACGCCCACATCTTCCGCGTCGACGAAACACTGGCGCTCTATGCGCGCATCACGGCGCCGCTGCTGATGGTCGAGGCCTCCGACGACAGCCTGAAAGGCTGGTGGAAGAACCGCTTCACGCTCGATGAATTCCACGAGCGCCTGAAGTCCGTGCCCTCGGTGCGCATCGAGCGGCTGGACGATGCGGGCCACATGCTGCACCACGACCAACCGCAACAGGTGGCGCGGATGATCGAGGACTTCCTGGCGACCTGAACGCCGCCGCCGCGGGCGCGCAGGCTCAGCCGCAGGGAGCCGTCGCAATCATCCTTGCCGCGCGCAGGAAGTCGCCCGGCACCACCGTGCTCGGGTTCCAGTTGCCTGCCACCGGCACCTGGCGCTTGTGCGCGATCACCATGTTCCGCTTCGGAATCACCAGGATGTATTGGCCGTGCACGCCCCACGCCATGTACGCCCCGCTCAACGCGGAGTCCGGCGGCTCTTCCAGAAGCCACCACAGGTAGCCATAGCCGAAACCGCGCCGCGCCACATGGGGCGGATGCATCTGCGCGGAGGTTGTCACCGGCTGCGTGATCTGCGCGACCCATGCGGCTGGCACCAGTTGTTGCCCACGCCAGTTGCCCTGGCGAAGCATCAGGTAGCCCAGGCGCGCCATGTCCCGCGTCGACAGGAAGAAGGGGTACGCCAGGTGCGCGGACTTCGCACTGTCGCCGCTGCGCTTGTGGCGGGCCACATTGAAATCCTCGAGCATCAGCGGCGCCGCCAGATCGTCGGCGAAGGCCCGGTAGATGCTGCGGCCCGTCAACTTCTCGAAGGCGGTTCCTGCGGCGTTGAAGTCCCAGTTGTTGTACAGAAAGTAGCTGCCGGGCGCTTGCGATCCGCGCGCGGGCGCGAACGCAAGATCGTCCCCGCCATTGGCCGCCGCGTGATAGACGCCGGACCGCGCGGTCAGCAGATCGCGCAGGCGCGCCTCGCGCTCGCTTGCAAGCAGGCCGCCGAGGTCATCGATGCCCAGGTCGGCCAGTGTCCGGTCGAGGTCGATGGTGCCGTCCGCCACGTACTTGCCGTACATCATCGACAGCAGGCTCTTGCGCACGGAGAACACGATGCTGACGGTGTCCAGCGGGCCGTTGCTGAACAGCACGCGACCGTCCTGCACCGCCATCACGGCGGTTGTGTCCAGTGTCCTCAGGTACTCGCGGGCTGCATCGAGCTGCCGGTTGCATGCGGTACTGAGCTGCGCGGGGGGAATGATCTCCCACGACGAAAGCGGGAAGACAGCGGCACCGCCATGGCCGGCCGAAGGCGTCGTGCACGCGCTCGCGAGCAGCAGGCACACCGTCGCCAGGCAAAGCGCGAAGACGCGCACGAGCTTAGCCGCCACCAGTCGCCCGGCGCAGCGCCGCCCGCGCGAGCAGGCGGGTGGAGTCCAGCGTAGGCAGCGGCGAATTCGCGTCGCTCATGATCAGCGGGATCTCGGTGCAGCCGAGCACGACGGCGTCGCAGCCGTCTTCGTCCTTCATGCGCTGGATGACGCGCTGGAAGGTCGCGATCGCCTCGGGCTTGAACACGCCATAGACCAGCTCGTCCATGATGATCCGGGCGATCTCGTCGCGCTCCTCGATGGAGGGGCGGACGTATTCCAGCCCGCGCGCCGAAAGCTTCTCGGGATAGACCTCGCTGTCGACCAGCCAGCGCGTGCCGGTGAGGCCGATGCGCCGAAAGCCGCGCTGCGCCGCTTCGTCGGCCACGCAGCCCGCGATGTGCAGCCACGGCAACGGCGAGCGCGCCTCGATGAAGGGCAAGGCCTGGTGAATCGTGTTGTCGGGGCAGACCAGAAAGTCCGCGCCGATCTTCGCGAGCTTGTGCGCCGAGGCGAGCATCACCTCGCCCACGCCCTGCCAGTCATTGCGGTAGATGTGCACCATGTAGTCCGACAGCGACGGCGTGTGCATCGAGACTTCAGGGTGCGCATGCGGGCCGAGCAGCTTCACGCCCTCCACGCAGATGGTTTGATAGCAGAGCGCCGCGCCTTCGGCGGAGCAGCCGACGATTCCGATGTGCTGGGTCATGGCGGCATCGTACAAACTTGGCGCGATATCCGTCCAGCGGATAACCAAGCACGCAAATCTTCGTTCGTCGGGCGCACACCGCCACCTAGAGTGCGCAACTCCCTTTGCTGCACCCTCCGGAGTTGCCCTTGATGCGTTTTTCTTCGCGCGCGCCCTCGCTGGCGCGCTGGTCCGTGCCACTGCTCGGCGGCCTTGCACTGAGCCTGCTCCTTCACGTTTCCGCCCACGCCGCCGACCTGCGTGTCGGCTTCATGCCCGGCCCCTATCGCGATGCCTTCACGAACGGCATCGAGCCCCAACTCAAGAAGCTCGGCTACACCGTCAAGTACGTCGAGTTCAGCCAGGGCGTGCAGCCCAACGACGCGGTCGAGCGCGGGCAGATCGACGCCAACATCTTCCAGCACTCGCTGTACCTCAACGCCACCAACAAGCAGCAGAACTTCGACCTCGTGCCGGTGGTGCATGTGCCCACGCCGCCGATGGGCCTGTACTCGCAGCGCCACAAGTCGCTCGACACGGTACCTGATGGCGCCACGGTCACGCTGCCGGCCGATCCGGTGAACGCGGCGCGCGCGCTCAACATCCTCGCGGCCATCGGCTGGGTGACGCTCAAGCCGGGCGTGAGTCCGCTGAGCGTTTCCGAGCGCGACATTGCCAGCAACCCCAAGCGCCTGAAGCTGGTGCCACTCGATGCCGCGCAGGCACCGCGCTCGCTGGCCGATGCTGACCTTGCGGCCGTGCAAGGCAACTTCGCTGTGGCCTCGGGCCTGAAGCTCACCGAGGCACTGAAGCTCGAAGACATGACGCTGCCCTACGTGAACGTGGTGGCGGTCAAGCGCAGCAACGAGAACGCGAAGTTCGCCAAAGACATCGTGGCCGCCTACCAGTCGGCCGAGTTCCAGCAGTTCTTCAAGGCCAACCCCGTGTGGGCGGGCTATCGGCTGCCTGACTACTTCGCCAAGTAAGTCAATGAGCAGCACCAGCACAACCGCCCCGCGCAGGCAACTGCACCTGAACGTCAACATCCTGCACTCGGGCTTCGTGCCTTCGGCCTGGCGCCTGCCCGAGAGCGACCCGTGGGCCTTTGCCGACATCCAGCACTACATCCGCACGGCGCAGATTGCAGAAGCGGCCAAGCTCGATGCGATCTTCCTGGCCGACAACGCGGCCATCGTCGACCAGATCCACTTCCGGCCGATCACCGCGCTGGAGCCCACCATCCTGCTGGCCTGCGTGGCCGCGGCCACCACGCACATCGGCCTGATCGCCACCGCATCGACCAGCTACAACGAGCCCTACAACATCGCGCGGCGCTTCGCCACGCTCGACCATGTGAGCGGCGGCCGCGCAGGCTGGAACGTGGTGACCACCGCCGACCTGCCCTCGGCGCGCAACTTCGGCCTCGACGCCACGCCCGACCATTCGAAGCGCTACGCCCGCGCCTCGGAGTTCACCGACATCGTGAAGGCGCTGTGGGACAGCTGGGAAGACGACGCCTTCATCGGCGACAAGGCCACGGGCCGCTTCATCGACCCGGAGAAGGTGCACGCGATTGCGCACCGTGGCGAGCACTTCGCGGTGCAGGGGCCGCTGAATCTTCCGCGCCCACCGCAAGGCCATCCGGTGCTGGTGCAGGCCGGTGCGTCAGCGGATGGACGCGAGCTGGCATCACGCCATGCGGAGGCGGTGTTCTCGGCGTCGCAGTCCTTCGAGGAATCGCTGGCCTATGCGCGCGCCCTCAAGACCCGCGCGGCCGAGTTGGGCCGCGGCCCCGATGCGGTGAAGGTGCTGGCCGGGCTCACCACCATCGTCGGAAGCACCGAAGCGGAAGCGCGCCGCCGGCGCGACGAACTGGTCGATCTGATTCCGTGGGATTACAGCCTCACGCGCCTCGCAGGCACGCTGGGCATCACACCCGACCGGTTGAAGCTCGACGAGCGCCTGCCCGACAACCTGCCGTTGCCCGGAAATGGCAACGGCAATCACACCTTCTTCAACGCGGTGGTGGCGGCGGGCCGTACGCACGGCTACACGGTGCGTCAGTTGATCCGCGAACTGGCGGGCGGCGGCGGTCACCGTGTGATCGTCGGCACGCCAGAGCAGATCGCCGACGACATCGAGCATTGGTTCAAGGGCGGCGCAGCCGATGGCTTCAACCTGATGCCCGATGCATTGCCGCATGGGCTGCAGGATTTCGTGGTCGGCGTGGTGCCGATCCTGCAGAAGCGCGGCATCTTCCGCACCGAGTACGAGGGGCGCACGCTGCGTGACCATCTGGGGCTGGCACGGCCCGGCGGACGGGCGGCGCAGCGGCTGGCGGCCTGACTGCTCGGGTGCTGCTGTTCGGGGCGACGCTCACGCCGACACGGTGCTCTTTTTCGCGAATGTCCCCAGCTTCGCTCCTCCTTTATTTCGCGAAAAAGAGCACCGTGTCGGCGCGAGCGTTGGACAGAGCAGTCGTTGATCCGCGATTCACCAGCAGCGCGTCCCTGTGCGAATGGCACCAGGTGCTCCCCGCAGCGAAATAAAGGAGGAGCGAAGCGGGGGACATTCGCGGAGGGGAGCTCCTGGTGTCATTCGCACTCGCTCCGAATGAACCCGCACCGCACCGCACGACCAACCCAGCAAGCATCGGAGAGGCCCTAGCGCAGACCGCAAGAGCCGCGCCACATCACTCTTCGTCAGCGTCGTTGCCCGTCATGGACAGCACTTCTTCGACAAAAGCCTCGAAGAGCGGCAACGCAGCCGGCAGGCCGTCGAAAGACTCCGCCTCGCCCGCATCGAAGAAATGCGGCCTGTCGGACGGCAAGCTCACCCACTCGCCCGCCTCGAACAACATGCCCAGGTAACCCTCGGCAGTGGACAGATAGAACAGCCCCGCGCTGTCGAGCGCGCGCTGCCCCGTGGCCTTGCCGCGCCCCCAGCTCACGCCCTGCTGCGCCAGGTGTTCGGTGATCCAGCCGTCGCACACATGCGTGTCGCGCCAGCTTCCTTGGGCATCGAATACGGCGAGCACGGGCATGTGGGCGTCCTTGCTTGGTGAGTGTGTTTACTGCAGGAAGCTGGGCTTGGCGTAGCCCTGGAACTTGCTGTCGACCACCGCCTTGAATTCCTTCGAGCGGTAAGCGTCGGCGATGTCCTTGGCCCACTGGGTGTTCTTGTCGGCCGTCTTCACTGCCACCACATTGAGGTAGTAGTCAGGCGTCTTTTCGAGCACCACGGCCTCGGTGAGCTTCAGGCCCGACGAGATCGCGAAGTTGCCGTTGACGATGGCGTACTCGGTGTCGCCCAGCGAACGCGGCAGTTGCGCGGCTTCGAGCGGAATGAACTTCAGCTTCTTCGGGTTCTCGGCCACGTCTTTTTCAGACGCGCGCAGCGGGTCGATGCCGGTCTTGATGGTGAGGAGCTTGTTCTGCTCCAGCAGCACCAGCGCACGGGCCAGGTTGCTCGGGTCGTTCGGCAGCGTCACGCGGTCGCCTTCCTTCACGTCGGCCAGCGTCTTGCGCTTGGTCGAGTACACGCCCATCGGGGCGATCGGGCCTTGCACCAGTTCGGCAAGGTCGAGCTTCTGGTCGGCCGCGAACTTCTTCAGGTAGACCTGATGCTGGAAGAAGTTGGCGTCGAGCGAGCCCTGGGCCAGCGCGAGGTTGGGCTGCACGTAGTCGTTGAACTCGACCAGCTTGACCTTGTAGCCCTTCTTTTCAAGGATCGGGATGATGCCGACCTTGAGCTGGTCGGCGTTGGAGCCGGCGGTGCCGCCGATCACGAGGTTCTTCTTGGCGGGGTCCTGCGCGTGGGCCTGCAGCGAGAGGCCGCCGAACGACAGCGCAACGAGGGACAGGGCGAGAACGGAACGGCGCAGCAATGCGGTTTTCATGAAATGAGCAGAGAGAAGAAGATGAAGATGAAGATGAAGAAGAAGAAGAAGAAGGGGAAAGAAAGGATCAACGCTTGTCGAGCCGGCGCGCCGTGGTGTTGCCCACGAACTGCAGGATCTGCACCAGCACCACGAGCAGCGCCACTGTGAGCACCATCACGTCGGTCTGGAAGCGGTAGTAGCCGTAGCGGATCGCCAGGTCACCGATGCCGCCGCCGCCCACCACGCCGGCCACGGCCGAGTACGAGAGAAAGCTCACGGCCAGCACGGTCAGCGCCAGCACCAGGCCCGAGCGGGCCTCGACCAACAGCACGCGCCAGACGATCTGCATTTCTGAAGCGCCCATGGCATGCGCCGCCTCGATCACGCCGCGCGGCACTTCGCGCAGGCACTGGTCAACCAGGCGCGCCAGGTAAGGAATGGCCGCGAACGACAACGGCACCGCGGCCGCCAGCGGCCCGATGGAGGTGCCCGCAATCACCCGCGTGAACGGCACCAGCGCCACCAGCAGGATGATGAAGGGGAAGGAACGGACCGTGTTCACGATCCAGTTCAGCACAAGAAACGCCGGCTTGTTTTCCAGCGACTGGCCGGGGCCCAGCAAGAACAGCAGGATGCCCAGCGGCCCGCCGATCAGCACCGCGGCCGACAGGCCGATGGCCAGCATCATGAAAGTCTGGCCCGTGGCAACCCACAGCTCGGGGAGGATGGGAGCGATGTTTTCAAACATAAGCCGGCTCCTGGGCATTGAGGTTCAGCGAGGCACCGGGTGCGGCGGATTCACGGGCTTCGCGCACGTCCCGTTCGCGGCGGCGCACCAGCTCGTCGATTTCGCGGCCCAGCGCGGTCTTGCGCTCGGGCCCCGGCGCATCGACGGCGAACTGTTCGATCAGCCGGCCTTTTTCAAGAATGGCCACGTTGCGGCACAGCACCTCGACCACCGACAGCTCGTGCGTGACGATCACGATGGTCACGCCGATCTTCTGGTTGATGTCGCGCAGCGTTTCGAGCAGCGAGCGGGTGGTTTCGGTGTCGAGCGCCGAGGTGGGCTCGTCGCACAGCAGCACCTGCGGGCGCGGCGCCAGCGCGCGGGCAATGGCCACGCGCTGCTTCTGGCCGCCCGAGAGCTGGGCCGGGTAGGTGTCGATCTTCTCGGCCAGGCCGACGAGGTCGAGGCATTCGCGCACCCGGGTGTTGATCTCAGCCTTGGAGTGGCGGCCGTGGATCTTCAGCGGGAAGGCAACGTTGTCGAACACCGTGGCGTTCTGCAGCAGGTTGAACTGCTGAAAGATCATGCCGATGTTCTGGCGCGTGTCGCGCAGCTCGCTGCGCGAGAGCGTGGTGAGGTCGCGCCCGCCGACAAGGACCTTGCCCGCATCGGGCCGCTCCAGCAGGTTGATGAGGCGCAGCAGCGTGGACTTGCCGGCGCCGCTCTTGCCGATCAGGCCGAACACGTCGCCCTGGTGGATGTCGAGCGAGAGCGACTGCACGGCGTCGAACACCTCGCCGCTGGGCAGGGCAAAGGACTTCTGCACCGATTGAAGACGGATGACCGGCGCCGCGTTGTCGCGGCCCGCGTCGGACGAAGATTGGCTCATTGGGAAGAAGCGCGGCCAGCAGGAAAACCGGACACGAAGGTTCGCGAAAAAGGTGCCGAGTATGAAAACAAAAGCGGCAAAAGGGAACGAAGAAAAAGGATGGTGTTTATATACGCAAAGACATAAGAAAACCCGAACGCGAGCCATACACGCCATATCGATATGCCTATTCGTTCGTTCCCAATCGCGTGCTGCGGTGCCACATTCGCGCCTTCATTTTTTTGATTTCGCGTCACCATGCACACCACTTTCCGCCGCCGCACCCTCGCCCTTGCCACGCTGGCCGCCGCCCTCTTCGCCGGCAGCCCGGCCTTCGCGCAGGACAAGAACACCCTGAAGGTCGGCGTCTCCGTCGGCAGCGCCGAACAGGTGTTCGAAGTGGTCAAGAAGGTCGCCGCCAAGGACGGCCTGAACATCCAGGTCGTGGTGTTCAACGACTACCAGTTGCCCAATGCGGCGCTGGCCTCGGGCGACCTCGACGCCAATGCCTTCCAGCACCAGCCCTTCCTGGACAACCAGAACAAGGCGCGCGGCTTCGACATCGTGCCCGTGGGCCTGACGATCACCGCACCGCTGGGCTTCTACTCGCGCAAGATCAAGTCGATCGACCAGTTGCCTGACGGCGCCTCGGTCGGCATCCAGAACGATCCGTCGAACGGCAATCGCGCCCTGCTGCTGCTGCAACAGGCCGGCCTCATCACGCTCAAGCCCGACGCGGTGAAGAACAACACCGCCACCCCGCTCGACGTGGTGACCAACCCCAAGAAGCTGAAGCTGGTGGCGCTTGACGCCGCTCAACTGCCGCGCTCGCTCGACGACCTGACCATTGCCGCCATCAACAACGACTACGCCGAGAAGGCCGGCCTATCGCTCAACAAGGACGCCGTGATCAAGGAAGCGGCGAAGAGCCCCTACGCCAACCTGATCGCCGTGCGCCGCGCCGACAAGGACAAGCCCTGGGCCAAGCGCCTCGTGGCGGCCTACCAGTCGCCCGAGGTGAAGAGCTTCATCGAAACGCAGTTCAAGGGTTCGCTGGTCCCCGCGTTCTGATTGATGACTTTCTCCCTCCCCTCCCGGGGGAGGGCCGGGGTGGGGGCACGACGGCGCCAACCCAAGCGCCGCGCTGAATGCGGGAGCAGCCCCCATCCCAACCTTCCCCCAGAGGGGGAAGGCGCAATACGGGGGCGCTCCTCGGCCGGTCGCCGGAGCATGAGAAAATGCCCGGTTTCCCCGAACACAGTCAGGACACCCCATGGACGCAGAACAAATCAACCAAATCGGCGCAATGCTCGCGGACCTGAGCGTCCGTACGGTCGATTTACGGAGGTATCTTTGACTACGATGCCAAAGCTGAACGACTGAGGACAGTCAACGCATCGCTCGAAGACCCGAACGTCTGGAACGACCCGAAGAAAGCCCAGGAACTGGGCAAGGAGAAGAAGTCGCTCGACGACGTGGTCGTCACGCTCGACCGGCTCACCAACGGGCTCTCGGACAACACCGAACTCTTCGAAATGTCGAAGGAAGACGGCGACATGGACGGCCTGCAGTCCATCGCCGATGACGCCGCCACGCTCGAAGCCGACATCAAGCAGCTCGAATTCCGCCGGATGTTCAACAACCCGGCCGACCCGCTCAACGCCTTCGTAGACATCCAGGCCGGCGCCGGTGGCACCGAAGCTTGCGACTGGGCCAGCATGCTGCTGCGCCAGTACCTGAAGTACGCCGAGCGCAAGGGCTTCAAGACGCAGATCGAAGACGAGACGCCCGGCGACACCGCCGGCATCAAGGGCGCGACCATCAAGGTCGAGGGCGACTACGCCTTCGGCCTGCTGCGCACCGAAACCGGCGTGCACCGCCTCGTGCGCAAGTCGCCGTTCGACTCGTCGGGCGGGCGCCACACGAGCTTTGCCAGCATCTTCGTGTACCCGGAAATCGACGATTCGATCGAGATCGACATCAACCCTTCCGACGTGCGCACCGACACCTTCCGTGCCAGCGGCGCGGGCGGCCAGCACATCAACAAGACCGACTCGGCCGTGCGCCTGACGCACATCCCGACCGGCATCGTGGTGCAGTGCCAGGACGGCCGCAGCCAGCACAGCAACCGCGACGTGGCGTGGAAGCGCCTGCGCTCGCGCCTGTACGACCACGAGATGCGCAAGCGCCAGGAAGAACAGCAGAAGCTGGAAGACAGCAAGACCGACGTGGGCTGGGGCCACCAGATCCGCAGCTACGTGCTGGACAACAGCCGCATCAAGGACCTGCGCACCAACGTCGAAGTCTCGGCCACGCAGAAGGTGCTTGATGGCGACCTCGATGTGTTCATCGAAGCCTCTTTGAAGCAAGGCGTGTAAATCCAATGAGCCTGACGCACGGCAAGGTCGAAGCCTTCATCTTCGACATGGACGGCACCATGATCGACTCCATGCCCTGGCATGCGCGTTCGTGGGTCGAATTCGTGGCGCGCCACGGGCTGAAGCTCGACGTGAGCGACATCCTGGCGCGCACCACGGGCCGCACCGGCACCGAGTGCATGCGCGAGCTGTTCGACCGCGAACTTTCCGACGAGGAGTGCCAGGCCCTGGTGCACGAGAAGGAAGAGATCTACCGTGCCATGTTCAGCGACAACTTCACCGAAGTCGCGGGCTTTACCGCCTTCGCCAAGGCCGCCGTTGCACGCGGGCTGAAGATCGCGGTGGGCACGGCCGGCGACAAGCACAACATCGAATTTGCGATGTCGCGCCTGAAGATGGACCCTTTGCCGCTCGCCATCGTCGGTGGCGACGATGGCTTCAGCGGCAAGCCCACGCCCGCGATCTTTCTGGAAGCCGCGCGCCGCATCGGCGTTGCGCCCGAGCGCTGCATCGTCTTCGAAGACGCGCCCTTCGGCATCGAAGCCGCCCGCCGTGGCGGCATGCGTGCCGTGGCCGTGTGCAGCACCCATACCGCCGCCGAGCTTGCCGGCCCCCATGTGATTGCCGCGGTTCGTGACTACAACGAACTTGCCCATTCGAATTTTCTGGAGACACTCGATGATGCTGCGTGACGCTCAAGGGCAACCGATTGCCATTCGCCGCGAAGACTATGCCGCTCCGGCGTACTGGATCGACACCGTCGACCTTACCTTCGACCTCGACCCCGCCAAGACCCGCGTGCTCAACCGCATGCAGATGCGCCGCAACCCCGAAGTGCCGGTGGAGCCGCTGCGCCTGCACGGCGACGAGCTGAACCTGGCGCGCGTGCTGGTCAACGGCCAGGGCGCGTCGTTCCGCATGGAGGGCGACCAGCTCGTCATCGACGGACTGCCCGACGCCTTCGAACTCGAAATCTTCACCACCTGCTGCCCCATCAAGAACACCAAGCTGATGGGCCTGTTCGTGAGCGAAGACACCTTCTTCACGCAGTGCGAGGCCGAGGGCTTCCGCCGCATCACCTACTTCCTCGACCGTCCGGACGTGATGGCGATGTACACCGTGACGCTGCGCGCCGCCAAGGCCGCCTATCCGGTGCTGCTGTCGAACGGCAACCTCGTCGAACAAGGCGACCTGCCCGAAGGCCGCCACTTCGCCAAGTGGGTCGACCCCTTCAAGAAACCCAGCTACCTGTTCGCCCTGGTGGCGGGCAAGCTGGTCGCGCGCGAGCAGCGCATCAAGGCGCGCAACGGCAAAGAGCATCTGCTGCAGGTGTACGTGCGCGCCGGCGACCTCGACAAGACCGAGCACGCAATGAACTCGCTCATCAACTCGGTGCTGTGGGACGAAGCCCGCTTCGGCCTGCCGCTCGACCTGGACCGCTTCATGATCGTCGCCACCAGCGACTTCAACATGGGTGCGATGGAAAACAAGGGCCTGAACATCTTCAACACGAAGTACGTTCTGGCCAACCAGGCCACCGCCACCGACGCCGACTACAGCAACATCGAAAGCGTGGTCGGCCACGAGTACTTCCACAACTGGAGCGGCGACCGCGTGACCTGCCGCGACTGGTTCCAGCTCTCGCTGAAAGAAGGCCTGACCGTCTTCCGCGACCAGGAGTTCAGCCAGGACCTGTGCGCCGACGCCTCGGCCCGCGCCGTGAAGCGCATCGAGGACGTGCGCGTGCTGCGCACCGCCCAGTTCCCCGAAGACGCCGGCCCCATGGCCCACCCGGTGCGGCCCGACAGCTACATCGAGATCAGCAACTTCTACACCGTCACCATCTATGAAAAGGGCGCCGAAGTCGTCCGCATGATGCAGACGCTGGTCGGCCGCAAGGGCTTCGAGAAAGGCATCACCCTTTACTTCGAACGCTTCGATGGCCAGGCCGTGACCTGCGACGACTTCGCACAGGCCATTGCCGATGCCAACCCCGATTCGGAACTGGCCCGCCAACTGCCGCAGTTCAAGCGCTGGTACAGCCAGGCCGGCACGCCCCGCCTGGCCGCGCACGGCGTGTACGACGCGCAGAACCGCAGCTACACGCTGAGCGTGGTTCAAAGCTGCCCGCCCACGCCGGGCCAGCCGACCAAGGAACCCTTCGTCATTCCGCTGAACATCGGCCTGCTCGATGCCAACGGCCGCGAACTGCCCGTGCAGCTCGAAGGCGAAAGCGAAGTGACCCGCGGCACGCGCACGCTGGTGCTGTCGCGCGCCGGCGAACAGCTCACCTTCGTGGGCCTCGACGCCGAGCCCGTGCCTTCGATCCTGCGTGGCTTCAGCGCGCCGGTGATCCTCGACTTCGAGTACACCGACGCCCAGCTGCTCACCCTGCTGGCCAACGACCCCGACCCGTTCAACCGCTGGGAAGCCGGCCAGCGCCTGGGCCTGCGCGCCGCGCTGCAAGGCATTGCCGCACTGGCGACCGACACCACCCCGGTGCTGAACGACGCCTACATCGACGCCATGCGCAGCGTGCTGCGCAACCCGCAGCTCGACGCCGCCTTCAAGGAACTGGTGCTCACGCTGCCGTCGGAAACCTACATCGCCGAGCAGCTCGACGTGGTCGACCCGCAGCGCGTGCACCTCGTGCGCGAAGCCATGCGCGCGCAACTGGCCACCGCTCTTTTTGCCGACTGGCAGTGGGCGTATGAAGAGAACCACGACACCGGCGCCTACAGCCCCGACCCGACCTCGTCGGGCCGCCGCGCGCTGGCCGGCATGGCGCTCAACTTTTTGTGCCTGGCGGCGCGCGCCTCGGGCGACACCGTGTGGCCCGGCAAGACGCTGCAGCGCTTCAAGGACGCGGGCAACATGACCGACCGCTTCAACGCGCTCAACGCGCTGGTGTTGTCGGGCCAAGCGCTCGCGGCGCAGGCGCTGGCGCGCTTCCACGCCATCTTCAAGGACGAAGCGCTGGTCATCGACAAGTGGTTCTCGCTGCAGGCCGGCGCAGGCGACCGCGGCGGCGACATCCTGCCGCTGGTCAAGCAGTTGATGAAGCACCCGGACTTCTCGCTCAAGAACCCGAACCGCGCGCGCAGCGTGATCTTTGCCTATTGCAGCGCCAACCCCGGTGCCTTCCACCGCCCCGACGCGGCCGGCTACGTGTTCTGGAGCGACCGCGTGATCGAGCTCGACGCCATCAACCCCCAGGTGGCCGCACGCCTTGCGCGCGCGCTCGACCGCTGGAGCAAGCTGGCCGAGCCGTATCGCAGCGCAGCGCGCGAAGCCATTGCCCGCGTGGCCGCCAAGCCCGACCTGAGCAAGGACACGCATGAGGTGGTCACGCGTGCACTCGCTGGCAACTGAGCGACGCCACCCGAAGCGGCCGACGCTCGCGCTGGCGACGGCGCTGCTGCTCTGCGCGGCGCTCGCCGGCTGTGCGGGCGGCCCCGGCGGCAGCTCGCGCCAGCCGTGGATCAAGAAATCGGAACTCGCCTCCCTGCCCGGCTCGACCGTACAGGTGGTCGTGCCCAGCATCGGCGTCGAGGTGGAAAGCGACCCCGACGCCAGCTTCAAACGCATGCGCGTCATCGGCGCCGGCATGTCGGCGATTCCCGGCGTGGGCATCCTCGGCGCCATCGCCCTCGGCGGCGCGACCGGTGCGGCCAACCAGAGCTACCAGGCCTCGGCACAGCAAGAGATCCAGTCACGCTCGGCCCTCTATCTGGCGGTAATGGGCAACTACGAGCTGGCACCCCTGCTCAGCCCGCGCCTGGAGAAGGCATTGCGCACCAGCCCCAACTACAAGGGCGCCACCTACCGCGAGCCCGCCACCAGCATGTTCAGGGGCAGCCCGCTCAACCCCGACAGCGCACAGACCGTGGTCGAAGGCTGGGCCAATGTTTCCGACGACGAGGACGAAGCCGTGGTGCGCGCGAACGTGCGCATCGGCTCCCCCGACAAGCGCACGCTGTGGCACGAGTATTCGTACCGCTCGACCGTGAGCCTGTCGGACCTTGTCGGACCTTCGCTCAAGCAGGAACTGCGCGGCAAGGACGCCAACACCCAGCGCAGCACCCGCCGCGCGCTTTGGCTGGCCGACCAGGGCAAGTTGCTGCAGGCAGGGCTGACCAAGGCGACCGCCGACATCGCGGTGCGCATTGCCTACGACCTCGGCGCCCCCTGGCCCGAAGACGACAACACCGCCGACTGACGCGCCCCACTCTCTCTACGGCACGGCACCACGACACGTCGAACCCAACGAACCGAACCCCATCCAGGAAACAGAAACCTATGGCACAGCAAAAGATTTCCCTCACCCGCTACCTCGTCGAACAACAGCGCGCCGACGGCCTCATTCCCGGCCAGTTGCGCCTGCTGCTCGAAGTGGTGGCCCGCGCCTGCAAGAGCATCAGCCAGGCCGTCAACAAGGGCGCGCTGGGCGGCGTGCTCGGCACGGCCGAGAGCGAGAACGTGCAGGGCGAGATCCAGAAGAAGCTGGACATCATCGCCAACGAAGTGCTCATTGAGGCCAACGAATGGGGCGGCCACCTCGCGGCCATGGCCAGCGAGGAAATGGACAGTATCTACGTGGTGCCCAACCGCTACCCGCAGGGCGAATACCTGCTCATGTTCGACCCGCTCGACGGCAGCAGCAACATCGACGTGAACGTGAGCATCGGCACCATCTTCAGCGTGCTGAAGAAGCCCGACGAACACCCCGGCGTGCAGGAAGGCGACTTTCTGCAGCCCGGCACGCAACAGGTGGCCGCCGGCTATTGCATCTACGGCCCGCAGACCACCCTGGTGCTGACCGTGGGCAACGGCGTGGCCATGTTCACGCTCGACCGCGAGCAAGGCAGCTTTGTGCTCACGCAGGAAGACATCCAGATTCCGGCGGATACGAAAGAATTTGCGATCAACATGAGCAACATGCGCCACTGGGACGAGCCCATGAAGCGCTACATCGACGAATGCCTGGCCGGCAAGGAAGGCCCGCGCGGCAAGGACTTCAACATGCGCTGGATTGCCAGCATGGTGGCCGACGTGCACCGCATCCTGATGCGCGGCGGCGTGTTCATGTACCCGTGGGACAAGCGCGAGCCCGAAAAGGCCGGCAAGCTGCGCCTGATGTACGAGGCCAACCCGATGAGCTGGCTGGTCGAGCAGGCTGGCGGCGCGGCCACCAACGGCAAGCAACGCATCCTGGACCTGAAACCCACCAAGCTGCACGAGCGCGTGAGCGTGATGTTGGGTTCACGTAACGAAGTTGAGCGTTTGACCCAGTACCACGCCGAAAAGGCCTGAAGACGTGGCTATAATCTGAGGCTTCGCCGGTGTAGCTCAGTCGGTAGAGCAGCTCATTCGTAATGAGAAGGTCGGGTGTTCGATTCATCTCTCCGGCACCAAATCAAAAGCCCCGTTGCTATCAAGCCGATAGCAACGGGGCTTTTTCTTTGGCAGAGGTAATTTCAAGGCAAGAACGAGTGCAGCGCGCGACCGACTCGGCCACCACGATCGTCTCGCACATCGACAAGGATGGTCACTACTGCCAAGCAGCAGCCCTTGCCGAACAACTACTTGTTCGCCGGGAATCGGACCGAACAGTAAACCCAGGTCGACAACGCAACCCCTCCGCTCCTCGCAAAAAAGCTGGTAAAGATCGTACGTGACCGCTTGCCGGCTTGAACCGCGGAAACAGACGGAAAGCGAAGTCTGCTCCTGGGGCGAAGCTGGATCCACCCGACAGGACGATCCCAAGCGAGCATCAGGCTCAGTTTGATCTGGTTCAGGCGGAATCACTCGACAATCAGAGTCGCACCGTTCCCTCGTAGCCATTCTCCTGCCGTGAGGGTGACGTCCTCGACCGACCGCTTCAGTGCACACTCCCAAACGGTGGCGACGCGCCAGCCCTGCTCCATCAACTGAGCGACATTGCGTGCGTCCCGGCTGACGTTCCCTTCAAATTTCACACGCCAGAAATCCTCGTTCGATTTCGGGGACGTGGTGTACCGGCAGTTGTCATGTCGATGCCAGAAGCAGCCATGAACGAAAAGCACTGCTCGGTATTTCGGGAACACCAAATCGGGGGATCCGGGCAGACCGCGCACATGCAGTCTGTATCGGAATCCGGCGGCAAACATTGCAGAACGGAGCAAGAGTTCCGGGCGCGTGTTCTTTCCGCGAATGCTTGCCATCATCCGACTGCGTTGTGGAGTTGGGGAAACTCGCATGCGCAGATAATCGCAGACTGCCTCCCTTGTCGACGCACCCGATTTCGGCACCAGAAGTAAGTGAATCTCGGAATGCTGGTAACCATTGTGTTACGTTACGGCAAGAAAAATCGGAGGAGTCTTTTTGAAGAAGCGGTACACACCTCCGCTGGCGCCGACGCTGCTCGAAGCCATGCGGGCCATGGGCTACTCATTCGAAACCGCACTGGCGGACATCATCGACAACAGCATCGCGGCCGCAGCCACGAAAGTCGACGTGATGTTCTCTGCGGCCTCCTCGGCGTATGTCGCCGTCAGTGACAACGGCACTGGAATGGATGCCGAACAGGTGTTCGCCGCGATGAGGCACGGCAGTCGCAATCCTCAGCAAGAACGTCACAGCGACGATCTGGGAAGGTTCGGCTTGGGTCTGAAGACAGCCAGCCTCTCCCAATGTCGTCGCATGACGGTTGTGTCCCTTTCCCATGGTCAGATCACGGGTGCCGCATGGGACCTTGACGACTGTGCGGACTGGATGCTCCTTGAACTGGACTCTCAGGACATCGACGCTGTACCGCACGTCACGCCCCTTCGGAAACAGAAAGCTGGAACATTAGTAGTCTGGCGAAACCTGGACAGGGCCTTGGCAGGCGAGTCGAATTCAGAGAACGCACTGATGGGCTTGATGGATCGAGCGAGGGACCATCTCGCCCTCGTGTTTCATAGGTTCCTTCAAGGCACATCCCCCGCGCTCAAGATCACGATCAATGGCCTCCCAGTGCGGGCTCTCGATCCGTTTCTCATGAACGCGAAAGGCAGACAGGCTCTGCCGCCCGAGACGCTTCAAGTGGAACACGATGCGGTACGTGTCGAAGCACACATCCTGCCTCACGTCTCAAAGTTGAGCGCTCAAGAGATTGCACTCGCCGGGGGTGAGGAGGGACTGAGGCGAAACCAAGGCTTCTACGTCTACAGAAATCGACGTCTCATCACATGGGGGACCTGGTTCAGACTCGCGAAGCAGGAAGAGATGACCAAGCTTGCGCGGGTGATGGTCGACATCCCTAATTCTCTTGACCATCTATGGTCGCTCGATGTCAAGAAATCCGCGGCTCATCCTCCCGAAAAAGTGCGGCAGGGACTCTCCAGGATCGTCGAGCGCATTGCGGACCGCAGTCGGCGCGTCTACACCTTCAGAGGCAACCGCGGATGGGATGCTGATCTTGTTCCTGCCTGGAAAAGGCTTGAGCTGCGCGACCGGAACGTTCGGTACGAAGTCAATCGTCAACATGACCTTTTCGGTGCCCTTCGAAGGGAAGTGCCGGAGCATGCAGCTCCCCTGCTCGAACGCTTCGTACAGATGATCGAAGAATCATTCCCCTTCGACGCCGTTTACGCGGACATGGCTTCGGACCGACGCACCGCGCCTCTGGAAAAGGCCGACGAAGTCGAAGATCGTCTGCTGGAAATCGCCGGGCATCTGCTCGCCGTTCTGGCCAGTTCTCCAGAAGCAAGAAACGCAATGCTTGAACGTCTTCACTTGCTGGAACCGTTCAACAAGCATCCCGAAATGACGACGAAGATCAAGGAAAAGCTCAGATGAAACTTTCGCGCAATGCCCAGATGCTGGCGGACTACGTTGTCAAATCGTTTCAAGACGATGTTGTACCGACGGAACCCCAACTGAAGGAAAGGATGACACAACTTGCTCCGTTTCTGCAGTCCATTGGGCAGGGCACCACGGTTGACGAGCAGGACGACGTCCTCAGGGAATTGCTGGCGCGGTTACGCGTCAGCATGGACATCGGAGCGGGACTGAAGGCCGAAGATCTGAAGCCATGGCTTGATTCCCGGCGCGCAACCATCGATCCTTTCTACTGGACCCGTTTCAGCAATCACCTTCAGAAGGAGTGGCCATCTCCGGTCCTCCGCAATTTCGACAAGGTCACCGACGCGATCCTCGATCTGTGCGGCAACCCCGCAGCACCGGAAGATCAGTGGAAGCGCCGAGGACTGGTGATCGGAGACGTGCAGTCAGGCAAGACCGCTACCTACACCGCCCTCTGTTGCAAGGCAGCAGACGCCGGCTACCAAGTCATCGTCTTGCTTGCAGGTAGCCTGGAAAGCCTCAGGCGTCAGACACAGAAACGTCTGGATGAAGGATTTGCGGGGCTGGACAGTTCGGAGTTCCTGCCGACCAAAGGCAAGGACGGCTGGAAGTCCCGCGCCGTGGGAGCTGGGCTGGACAACCAGAAGCGATTCGCCGCTGTTTTCACATCAAGAACACGGGATTTCAACAAGGATGTCCTCAACTCACGCCAGCTGACACTGAGCGCCGTAAAAGAGCCTGTGCTCTTCGTTGTGAAGAAGCACAAGAGCATCATCGAGAACCTTGCCACATGGCTGCAGGCTTACAACGCCGACACCAGCGGCAGGATCAGGGAGAGCCTGCTGCTCATCGACGACGAGGCCGACAATGCTTCGGTCAACACCAACGATGAAGACAAGGATCCCACCGCGATCAATCGGAGCATCCGGGGCCTTCTCAACATCTTCACGCGCAGTACATACGTCGGTTTCACGGCCACGCCATTCGCCAACGTCTTCATCGATCCGGACACCTCGGATGATGACTTCCACAAGGAAGAGCTGTTTCCGAGGGATTTCATCTACGCCCTCGATGCACCAACGAATTATGTCGGGGCGAGTCGCATCTTCGGCGAAGACGTTGATTCTGGACTCATCAAGAATCTCGAGGATGCAGAGGAAGTATTTCCGCTGAAGCACAAGAACAGTCTGCCGCTCGACCGGTTGCCGGACAGTCTCCACACGGCGGTGCTGCAGTTCCTCATCGCGAACGCCGTCCGAGATCTGCGCGGTGACATGACGTCGCACCGATCGATGCTCATCAACGTCAGTCGGTTCACCACCGTCCAAGATGGCGTTCGGGACATGGTCGATGCGGTGACGGAGCATGCGAAGCAGCACATCCGCAACTTCAGCAGGCTCAATGACGATGCCTGGAAACAGAGTTCGGTGCTGAAGGATCTGTGCGAACTCTTCGCCGTCGAGTACACGGATTGTGGCTACACATGGGAGCAGGTGCGCACGGCGCTTTTCGAAGCCACTGCCCCCATCGTCGTCAGGTCGGTCAACCAGAAGTCCGGCGCGGCCAGCCTTGACTATGCCAAGCATGAGGATACTGGCTTGCGCGTCATTGCAGTCGGCGGCAACAGTCTTTCTCGCGGCCTGACGCTCGAGGGCCTGTGCGTCAGTTACTTTCACAGGAATCCACAAGCCTACGACACACTGCTTCAGATGGGTCGATGGTTCGGTTATCGCAAGGGGTACGACGACCTCTGCCGACTGTGGATCACTGCCGATGCGCAACAGTGGTACTCGCATGTAGCGTCAGCTACCGAGGAACTGAGGGATGAGGTCCGCCGAATGCGCCGCCTCGATCTGACACCGAAGGATTTCGGACTCAAGGTTCGCTCGCATCCGGATACCCTGATCGTCACGGCCCGCAACAAGATGCGCAAATCGCAGACGGTGATCAAGCAGATCTCCTGGAGTGCGGAAGGTGCAGAGACCACCAAGCTCCGTGCAAGATCGAATGGGGCGAACGGGCGTACCACGCAGACCCTGATCAGGTCGCTGGCTGATCATGAAATTCCAGTCATCAAGTCCGAGTGGGGCAATCCAATCGCTCGGAACGTCCCCAAGGGGGTGATTGCAAAGTTCATTGACTCATTCGAAGTTCATCCACATAACTTCAAGCTCTACGTCGCCGACGACGAGAAGGCCGACTTCGGACTGGGCAAGTTCATTGCCGAGACTGCCGAAGAGTCGCTTCAGTTCTGGGACGTAGTCTTTCCGCAGGGTGAGCAGGAAACAAGGAAATTTCTGGGCAGCGGGATCGAGCTGAATCCAGTACGGCGGGTTGTCACCACATCCGACAGTGATCAGACTGTGCTCATCTCAGGAGCAAAGGCCCGCGTTGGTTCGCGGGGCGTGGAGCGTGAGGGAATCCCGAAGAGCGTTGTGGATGAACTGGTCGCGGAAGCAAAGGCGAGAGGCAAGAACGTTGCCGATCACATGCTTCGAGCCCGGCGTGAGCGCCCCCTGCTTCTTATCTATGCGGTCGTTCCTCATCACGCCGGTGATGAAAAGGTATGGCAAGGCTTGGCCGAAGACGACATTTTCGTGGCGTATGGTCTGAGCTTTCCTCAGTTTGACGACAAGACGCTTACGAAAACGGTGGCCTATCGTGTGAATACCACTTGGTTGCGCGATCACGCCATCGACGAGGACGACGACGATGGAGAAGACCTCGATGATTGAGAGCCAGTGGGCCGAATTGGTGGGTGCGTTACCCCTGCCTGTCCATCGCCGAGTTTCCCCCTATCACCCTCTTGATCTGTTTGCCCAACTGGATTCGCAGGAAAGAGTAGGTCTACTCGCCATTTCCGAAGAGACCCCAGGCACGGTACCCACCTACGCGGCAGTGGATGTCAGCGTGGGTCTGCGAGCAGACGGAAAATGGGCCACTTCAATATCCCTGAAGCAACCCATCCTGCGGCCGATGTTCGCGGCGATGTGCGATGAGATCGTGCAGCAAGGAATGAAGGCAAAAGCTGGAGTGCAGGCAGGCGGTTTCGTTCTTCAACTCCTGGCACGATGGCAGAGACTTCTGGCGCTCGGGCCAGACGGCCTGCTGTCCTCCGAAGCAAGGTTGGGACTGCTCGGAGAACTGGCAGTGCTTTCGAAAGCCATCCATCGCTTTGGATCCCAGCAGGCGATTCAGGGTTGGCTCGGCCCACTTGACGCGCCGCAGGACTTCCTGCTTCCCAGCGGATTCGTGGAAGTAAAGGCGATCCGCAACGGCTCAAGTGAGATACGAATCAGCTCTCTCGAGCAGCTCGACATCTCCTCCGATGCGCTGACGCTGGCGGTCTGCGAGTTTGCTTCTTGCTCCGCAGGAACGGGCGGATACAGCCTTGCATCGCTTGTTTCCATGGTACGAGAACGAGTCGTCGATCATGCCGAAGTCGCCGACACCTTCGAAGGCTTGCTGCGTCAGGCAGGCTTCACCGATCGCTCGGAGTACGCTCAGGAAGAATTTCGTCTCCTTCGCACGCGCTGGTTTTCAGTGACTGCAGAATTCCCCAGACTGCAGCGCAGCAAGTTGCCTCAGGCGGTATCGGCCGGAAAGTACCGATTGCTGCTCGAGAGCCTCGAACCTTTCGAAACTTCCTGGGAAGCTTAGCCATGGATTCACCGGAAGAGTTCCGCCGCGAGCTGCTTGCACGCGCAACTGTGCGTGCAAGCGCAGACAAGAATCTTGGCTACGCGGCCTTTGTCGAACTCTGCGGAGAGCTTCTGGAGGAAGCCGAGGAGTTCAGCGACTTCACACCGTGCTTCTTCCGCCATTCGAAGTCCGGATCCCGAAAGCTGTCGGTGGATGGCTACGCCTTCGATGAAGCCGATCAGTCAGCGCGCATGATGGTCGTGGACTTCTCAGGGGTGGAATTCCCGGGCAATCTCACTGGGGTTGAGGCTCGCAAGCTTTTCGCGGAGTTGCAGGCTTTCGTCGAGGAGTCGCTCGCCGGCACAGTTGCCGAGATGTCGGAAGAAAGCTCTCCGGAGCACGGACTTGCACGAGACCTCCGTGCGCGGGCAACAGAGACGTCGCGCTACAGGCTATACCTTGCCAGCGACCGCCCACTCAGCACCACGATCAAGGACTGGCCGGAGGGAGTTATAGGAGGTTGCCCCGTCGAATTCCACATCTGGGACCTCTCGCGCTTTCACAGAGCCCACCTGTCCCGTTCGGGCAGAGACGAACTAGTCATCGATTTCAGTAGCCTGCCCTTGGGCGGACTGCCATGCCTTCCTGCAAGCATGAGCTCCGGTTCGTACGAAGGGTATCTATGCGTCATACCAGGCGCCGCACTTGCCGACATCTACGACAAGCATGGAAGCCGGCTCTTGGAAGGCAACGTGCGAGCGTTCCTGAGCACCACAGGCAAAGTTAACAAGGGCATTCAACAGACGCTGCAGCGAGAGCCCGACATGTTCTTCGCCTACAACAATGGCATCGCAGCGACAGCATCCAGCGTCTTGATCAGCGAAGCGGCACACGGTCAGCACATCGTCTCGGCCGCGGATTTTCAGATCGTCAACGGGGGGCAGACGACGGCGTCCATGTCCTACGCCAGGCGTAAAGGTGATCTTGATCTATCCGACGTGCTGGTTCAGATGAAGCTGTCCGTTGTGGATGACGAACGCGCCGGCACTTTCATTCCGCTAATCTCACGTTTCTCGAACTCCCAGAACAAGGTATCGGACGCAGACTTCTTCGCAAATCACGAATTTCATCGACGGATCGAGAAAATCTCACGTCGACTGAGGGCTCCCGCAAAAAAGGGCACCCAGGTCGAGAGCTTCTGGTTCTATGAGCGGGCGCGTGGTCAGTATGCAGTTGAACTGGGACGGCTTTCCGTCGGAGAACGGAAACGGTTCGAGATCGAATCTCCGCGCGAGCAGATCATCACGAAGACAGATCTGGCGAAATTCGAGAACTCTTGGCGCCAACTTCCCCATGAGGTCAGTCGCGGCGCGCAGAAGAACTTCATCCGCTTCGCCGAACACATCACGGCCGAATGGGAACGAGATCCCGAACTCTTCCACGACGAGTATTTCAGACAGCTCGTCGTCAAGGCACTGATGTTCCGGACCCTCGAGAGGATCGTACCGAAGGAGGATTGGTACGATGGCGGCTATCGGGCAAACATCGTCACCTTCGCGTTGGCCAAGCTCGCTCACATGGTCGAGAGTCGTGCTGACGCCTCGAAGTTCAACTTCCAGAAGACATGGAAAGCGCAGGAAATTTCGACGGCACTTGCAGAACAGCTTCGCTTGATCGCGAAGGCGGCGTATGGGGTGATCATTCGACCTGAGGCTGGAATACAGAACGTGACGGAATGGTGCAAGAAGGAACTTGCATGGCAACGGATGAAGTCAACGAACGTGTCTTTCATCGCAGAGTTCGAAGCCGAGCTAGTCGCCCCGGAGGAAGCGGTTTCGGCGCGACGTTCGGCCAAGTCCGAGGCCAAAATCGATGCTGGCCTGGATGCACTGCAGGAGGTGATTGCGTTTGGAGCCGACAACTGGACGAAGCTACGGCTGCACACCGTCGCGACAAAGGCCACAACGCCGAGTGAAGATGGGCTCCTGCGTGTCGCATCAAATCCCAAATGGCTTCCGACCGATCGCCAAGCCAAGGAGTTGATGAAGTTGCTGCTGCGCCTCAGGTCCGAAGGTACATGGCAATAGGAGTGAGAGGTTTCTGTTTCCACTTGGCCGTCCATCTCTTCGAGGGCTATCCTGCGAAACTCATCCAGGGCAGCGCTGCGAGCACTCTGCCGCTGGTAAGCGGCCTCGATCGTCGTAATACGCCCCCTCAACTTAGAGATGTATCGCAGCGCGTCGTAGCGGTCTGCAGTCGCCTCGGCATGGTACGTTTTGGCGGCCTCCAACATGACTGCTTACTGGCGCAAGATCACGTCCTGAGTGCGTAAGAGCGCGTCCAACTCATCTACCTGTTTCGCATGGACGAATGCTAGATCTTCCGACGCTTGCCGCCGGATTTTGTTGCAGGAGCACGCACGCGGACTCCCAGGATCTCCCGAATTTGCTCTTGCTAAAGCATCGGGCAGCCCATTTGTGCACGGATGCTTTTGACATCGCCGTACAACCTGCAGGTTCAGCGCATCGCCAAATGCGAGCAGCGAGTTCCGGCGCTTGAAGTTTGAGGGAAACATCAGCCGGAATGCACCAATATCCTTACTCCGGGAGCAAGATCGGCGCGCGGCCGTTGTCTGGGAATCCGCGCTGAAGCGCTCCCTTGCCGACTTTCTCCGCATTGTCGGACCGTGGCTGAAGGGGCAGGAGCCGAGCGGGTCGTCGAATAACTATTCCGCCTGCACCAGATCCAGCGAGGCTTGGAATCTGGGGGAGCTCGCGTTTTCGGAGTGCTCCTGCGTCTTGCCCAATCTCGAGCCAGTGCGTCGGTTGGTCTCGCGATTGAGCCTCGCGAGCAGGCCACGAACGATCTTGGCCAACTTGTGAGCCAGAAGCGGCGGCACTGCATTTCCGACTTGGGTGTACTGTTCGGTCCGGTTTCCCGCGAAGAAGTAGTTGTCTGGAAAAGTCTGAAGCCGGGCCGCCTCTCTCACTGTCAGACTTCGACACTGAGTAGGGTCATAGTGAATGTAGTAATGCCCATCCTTCGCGATGTGCGCGACCACGGTTGTGGATGGCCCACCCGCACATTGCACGCGGAATCGATCTTTGAAAGGAATGACCCCGGTTGTGCTGTTGCTCGCCGCGTTCTTGTGGTTGGGCAGCAGCTTGGGCGGAAAGCAATCCAATCGCGGGGAATAGCCCTGCGACTGAGCGAAGCTGGCGGCAAAGAGATACCTGGCCAGATCGGATGCCATGTGTGACCGCGCTTCGTGCTGGCAAACCCCGTCCAGTTTTTCATCGTGCAGCCAGAGCTGAAGTTCACTCGGTTGCTTCGGCTTTTTGTAGCTCTTCTGAACAAAGGCTTCACCGATGTTAAAACTCCGCGCTGCGGTAGCAGATACACGCATCAACTCGGTCAGATCCGACTCGTATTCCACCTCCCATCCCTCCATGAATGAGGGAGCCACCTGTACCGCACTTCTCCAGGCCTCCAATGAATCGGCCTTCGACAACCGGCTTCGCAGTCGCGGCAAGTCATCGATTGCGTGCTTTACGGTCACAGGTTTCGTGACCTTTGACAAGAGCTCATGCCGCGAGGCTCCCACATCCTTTCTTACGCCAAGCAGGATCACCCGATGCCTGCTCTGTGGGATGCCGTAGTGCTCGGCTTGGATGATGAAGTCCGACGGTTCCAGCGAGTTGCTGTCACCCTTCTTGATGAAGGATCGAATCTCGTACTCCACCCCATCAGCGGGCTTGGACAGGTCTTCAATGATCCTCTCGAACATCGAACTGCCGGAGTGCTGCGAAGAAAGCAGCCCCTTCACGTTCTCCATCACGAAAATGGTCGGCCGATGAACCTGAATGATCCGAAGATATTCCTTGTACAGAAAATGCTTCTCGTCCTTCTGGAAGCTCTTGTCATGCGCTCGTCGCGACCGCCCCGCGAGTGAGTACGCTTGGCACGGCGGCCCGCCGATCAATATCCATGTATCACGGCCATTGAGGGCCGCTCGAATTTCGTCGTCGATGCCGGTCTCGTCGGACTTCCCCAACTCCAGGCAGCGGGCTTCTCGCTCCGCGTGAACGAAGGCCTCGGCAACAACAGGCTGCCGTCGGAACGTGGCCTCGTCGATCTCGCCCCGGATGTAGCTGTAGTAGTGCCTCACATCCTTCGTACCCCGAAGCTTCCGAAACACCGCACGCAGCGTGAGCGTCTGGTGTGCAATGGCGTCCTTCTCGATGGAGAGGCCAATTTCGAAGACAGGTTGCTGCTTGTGGTCCTTGAGAGCTGAAAAGCCCTCGCCCAAGCCTCCTGGGCCCGCAAAAAGATCAATGATGGGAATCGGCATTCGAATTTCTGGAAGGGATCGGCGCGGATCTGCATGCTGCGGGCCGGACGCCGCATTCTAGAGAGCAGAGGCGCCGGCGCTGCTGTCGGGGATTCGAGCGGTCAGGCGGCCTCGGCCACCTTCCGCATCACGGCTCAATCTCGAGTCGAACTCAAGTCTCCAGCCCGTCCAGTGCCCTGAGTCTTTTCAGCAGTGTCTGTGAGAGTTCGATCGCCTCTGCCAGAAGGTCAGCCGCGATCCACATGATGTTGCCCCGATGCCTCGCCCCAATCGCCTCAAACAATTCCTGTTCATCCCCGTAGCAGCAGTTCAGCAAGGACCGCAGTTGGGTCAACTTGTTCTCAAGAGTGTCCGACGCGTCTGGCCCCTGGGTTGCGTCGGGGGAAGTGGGCGTGTTTTGCCCGGTGATAATTCGATTAGCCATTCGATGTGCTCTCCTGTCAAGTTGTTGCACGTTGGGTGGTCAGACGGCCATGGTGTTAGCGCACCTTGGCCGTCGCCTTTTTTGCCTCACATCGACATCGTTGCGGCGTGCATTCGATGTCCCGCCGTGAGGCTCGGCGGTCGTTCAGCAAGAGATTTAGGCTCCTTCAGAAGTGCCTTGAATGTAAGAAGAGAAACGCGCCGACGGAAGCCCCGCGCAGCAAACAAATTGTGGTTCGCATCGACTTTGACGCAGTTCTTTTCAGTCGACTCCGTAGCCATCTTTTCTGTGATGGTGGTCAACGTCTTCGACGCGTTTATCGGGTTGCGATGACTTTGTTTTTTTGCGCACGACAACAACGGGACTGGAGACGCTGCGCGCATTGCCAGCCCTCATCTCGCGTGCCGACTGGCCAAGCAACGCCTCGAAGTCCTGGCCCGCTTCGAAGGCAGTCAACTCAACGTCACTCATCGGTTTTTTCTGCAACATCGCGCAACTCCATCAAAGCTTCACCAGGGGTCGAATCGAGGTTCGCTCCGTCATGGATCAGCAGCCAGCTTCACCCCGCTGGCATTTTCACGGTCAAGCGCGCGGCATCTACTGTCCGCCCCTCTTGATATCCAGCACCTGCGCGGCGAACATCACACACTCTAGACGAAAGCCCGCCATCGATCGCAGTCGCACGGTACTGGCCCACTACGCATTGATATGCAAGACGTCCTCATCACCCCCGCCTTGGGCCCAGCCCTCAAGCGCTGGCGCCTGCTCCACCGCGTGAAGCAATCGCACGCCGCCGAACTCTTCAACGTCAACCAATCGACCATCTCGCGCTGGGAGTCCGGCACGCAGGCGATGGAGCCCGCCGAGCGCGCACGCGCAGAGGCGCTGTTGTCGGCCCGGCTCGATGCAGCCGCCGACCATGCGCTCGCAAGGCTGGTCAACGAGAGCCCGCGGCCGGTGCATCTGGTGTGCGACATCACGCATCGCTTGCTGGCCTGCTCCGCGCGCAGGGCCGCCGAGTTCGGCGCGCCGCTCTCCACGCTTCTGGGCCGCTCGCTCTGGCGCTATGCCACACCGGAGATCGCGGGCAAGGAAGCGATGCTCGAAAACATTGGCTGGCGCGATGCGCTCGCGCCGCCCTCTCTGGAGTTCGTCACGGGCACCAACGATTCGCAGCTTCTGCCCATCGCGCAGAGCCTGTGCCGGTGGACGCGGCTCACGCTGTCCGATGGCACGTCCGCGCGGTTGGTCGAAACGCTCTGCTGACGCAGGCCTGCGGAGGCCCCGTCAGGACTTGAACTCGTCCGCCGCAATCCCAAGCTTGCGCAGCTTGTCATGCAAGGTCTGCCGCGCGATCGCCAGCGCGGTGGCTGTCGCCGGCTGGTCGCCCCGATGCTTGCGCAGCGCTTCAACGATCACCGCCCGCTCGAAAGACGCGACCTGCTGCGGCAGCCCGTTCGGCAAGGCGGGCACGCCTTCGGCAGCAGCACTGCTGCTACTGCCCACGCCACGCGTCTGTGTCAGGCGTTCACCGAGCAGGCCCAGCACGAAGCGGTCGGCCACGTTGCGCAGTTCGCGCACGTTGCCGGGCCAGGCGTAGGCCATCAGGTCGGCCAGTTGCGCGCTGGTCAGCAGCGGAGCGGCGCGCTCGTAGCGGGTGGCGGCCAGCAGGGTGAAGTGCTCGAACAGCAGCGGGATGTCTTCGCGCCGCTCGCGCAGCGGCGGCAGCTCGATGAAAGCGACGCCCAGGCGGTAGTACAGGTCGGCCCTGAACTTCTGCTGGTCGCTCATGGCCTTCAGGTCTTCTTTGCTCGCGGCGACCACGCGGCAGTCGAAGGGAATGGTCTTGTTGGCGCCGATGCGCTCGATGCTGCGTTCTTGCAGCGCGCGCAGCAGCTTGATCTGCACGGCCATGGGCATGCTCTCGACTTCGTCGAGGAACAGGGTGCCGCCGCTGGCGTATTCAAACTTGCCGATGCGCACGCGGTTGGCGCCGGTAAAAGCGCCGGCCTCGTGGCCGAACAGTTCGCTCTCGGCCAGGGCTTCGGGCAGGCCGCCGCAATTGAGCGGCACGAAGTGCTGGCGGCGGCGTGCGCTATGGTCGTGCAGGCAGCGCGCGACCAGTTCCTTGCCGGTGCCGGTCTCGCCGTAGACGAGCACATCGGCCGAGGTCTCGGCCAGGGTCTTGACGGTCTGGCGCACCTGCTGCATTTGGGCCGAGCGACCGATCAGCACCGACTGGATGCCCTGCCAGTTCTCCAGCGCGTCGCGCAGTGCGCGCACCTGCAGCGTGAGCTGCCGGCGTTCGATGGCGTGGCGCACGATGGCCACCAGCCGTTCGGCGCTGAAGGGTTTTTCGATGAAGTCGTAGGCGCCCTCGCGCATGGCCTGCACGGCCATCGCGATGTGGCCGTGGCCGGTGACGAGGATCACGGGCAGCTCGGCATCGGTGTCGCGCAGCTCGGGCAGCCACTCGGTGCCGCTGATGCCGGGCAGGCGCACGTCGCAGATCACGATGGCGGGCACACCGAAGCCGATGTGCGGGCGCGCGCGCTCGACGCTCGCGAAGGATTCGACCTCGAAACCGGCCAGGGTCAGCAGCTGGGTCGTGCTGATGCGGACGTCTTCGTCGTCTTCGACGAGCAACACCCGGATGGCTGGGGCTTCGCTCACTGGGGGGTCACTCCTGTTGGGCAATGGAAAGAAAGGGAACGGGTGCGTTGCGGGTCTCGGCAACGGCGGCGGGCAGGTCGATCACGAAACACGCGCCGCCTTCTTTGAGGTTGGCCGCGCGCAGTGTGCCATCCATGGCCCGCACCAATTGTGCCGAGATGACGAGCCCCAGGCCCAGCCCTGCCCCGGCGGGCTTGCCGGTCACGAAGGGCTCGAACAGGCGCGGCAGCACGTCGGGGTGGATGCCGGGGCCGGTGTCGCTCACGCTCAGGATCACGCGGCCGTCTTTCTGCCGTGCCTCCAGGCGCAGGGTGCGCAATGGGGCGTCTTGCATGGCGTCGATGGCGTTGCGCATGAGGTTGACGAGCACGCTGCCCAGCGCGGCCTCTTCGGCCATGACGCCGAGCGCGGCGGGCTGCACGTCGATCTCGAAGCCGATGCGCTGCTTTTTCGAGGCTTCGGCCACGATCACTTGCGCATCGGCGATGGCCTGGGACAGCAGCAGCGGCTCCAGCGGCAGTTCGCTCTTGTGCGCGAAGGTCTTGAGCTGCGTGGTCAGGCGCGCGAGGCGGTCGACCATGCGGCGGATGCGTTCGAGGTTGCCGCGCACATCGTCCAGGCGGTTTCTGTCGAGCAGGATGCCGGCGCTCTCCGACAGTGTGCGCATGGCCGTGAGGGGCTGGTTGAGTTCGTGCACCACGCCAGCCGACATCTGGCCGAGCGCAGCCATCTTGCCCGCATGCACCAGCTCGCCCTGCGCGGCACGCAGTTGCGCGGTGCGAGCCACCACGGTCGATTCGAGGGTGTCGTGCGCTGCCTGTAGCGCGGCCTGGTTGGCGAGCCTCTGGCGCACCGCGCGGCGGCGCTGCCACAGGGCAACTGCGAGCAGCAGCAGCACGGCCATCGCAAGGCTGGCGGTGATGGCCGCGTTGCGCGCGGCCACGCGCACCGGCGCCAGGTCGTCGAGCACCACGAGTTGCCACGGGGCGCCGCGCAGGGTCCGGGCGGTGGCGAGCTGGTCCGTGCCGTCGAGCGAGATCACCTGCACGTCGCGATCGAGCGCCTCTTTCTGCGTCCACTGCAGCGGCTGCAGCTTGGCGTCGCCGTAGGGGCGCGAGCGCAGCACTTCGGCGCGCTGCAGTGCGTCGAGCGGAAGCAGCGGCCTGAACTTGAGGTCGTCGCGCGTGGACAGGATCACCACGCCGCGCTGGTCGATCAGCACCACGTCGCCCGGCAGCTTGCGCCAGGCGTGCTCGGCCTCGGAGAGGTTGATCTTCACGGCCACCACGCCGCGCGAGGGCTGGCCACGCCGCAGCGCATACGACAGGTAGTAGCCCGGCCGGTTGCTGGTGACGCCTACGCCGTAGAAGCGGCCCCTGCCCTGTGCCAGCGCGTCGATCACGTAGGGGCGGAACGACAGGTCCTGGCCCAGCGTGGTGCCGGGCTTGTCCCAGTCTGATGCGGCCAGCGAGGTGCCGGCGCCGTTCATCACATAGAGCATCTCGGCGCCCGCCGTGGCGTTGACGCCGTCGAGGTAGCGATTGACGGCATCGCGCAGATGCAGGTCGGAGGGCGTGCCGAGCAGCGCCGGCACGATGGGCGTCATTTCGAGCAGCGCGGGGAGGTAGTCGAAGCGGGCCAGATCAGCATCGAGCCCGGTCGCGAGCATGTCGAGCCGGTGGTCGGCCGCCTCGCGCAGGCGCGCCAGGCCGGCCTGCATGGCGAGCTGGTGGCCGGCAAAGGCGGCCACGGCCACCAGGGCCAGTGCGCCGCACCAGCGCGGCAGGCCGCGCCATCCCTTTGTGCTGTCGGAAGGCATGTCGAAACGCCGGACCGGCTCCCTTGAAATCATGGGAGCGTTATTGCACAAGGTCGGGCCGCCCGCATCGGTGGCAGCCCGATGGCCCCTTTCGCGGGGCCGGGCACGCAAGCCCCGGCTCAGGCCTGGCGGGAAGCAGCCGCGGCTGCCGGGCCGGCGGGCATGTGCGCGTCGGTGGCGTCGAGCACACGCTCGGGCTCGTTGGCTTCCAGCGTGCTTTCCTGGTTCAGGTGCTGGTGCATGCGCACGGTGTCCAGGTCACCGGTCCACTTGGCGACCACGAGGGTGGCCACGCCGTTGCCGATCAGGTTGGTCAATGCACGGGCTTCGGACATGAAGCGGTCGATGCCCAGGATGAGCGCCAGCCCCGCCACCGGCACATGGCCCACCGCCGACAGGGTGGCCGCCAGCACGATGAAGCCGCTGCCCGTGACGCCCGCCGCGCCCTTCGAGGTGAGCAGCAGCACGGCCAGCAGCGTGAGCTGTTGGGTGAGGGTCATGTCGGTGTTGGTCGCCTGGGCGATGAACACCGCCGCCATCGTCAGGTAGATGGAGGTGCCGTCGAGGTTGAACGAGTAGCCCGTGGGCACCACCAGCCCGACCACCGACTTCTTCGCGCCCAGGTTCTCCAGCTTGGCCATCATGCGCGGCAGCACCGATTCGCTGGACGAGGTGCCCAGCACGATCAGCAGCTCTTCCTTGATGTACTTGATGAACTTCCAGATGCTGAAGCCGTGCGCCCTGGCAATGCCCCCCAGCACCACGAAGATGAACAGCAGGCAGGTGGCGTAGAAGGTGGCCATGAGCTGGCCCAGTTGCAGCAGCGAGCTCACGCCGTACTTGCCGATGGTGAAGGCCATGGCGCCGAAGGCACCGATGGGGGCGACCTTCATGATGTAGCCCACTATCACGAACAGCACGTGCGAGCCCTTCTCGATCACGTCGAACACCAGCGTGCCGCGGCCGCCGAAGCGGTGCAGCGCAAAGCCGAACATCACGGCGATCAGCAGCACCTGCAGGATCTCGCCCTTGGCAAACGCGTCGACCAGCGTGTTGGGGATGATGTTGAGCACGAAGTCGGTCGTGCTCTGCATCTTGCCCGGGCCGGTGTAGGCGGCGATGCCCTTGGTGTCGAGCTGGCTCACGTCGACGTTCATGCCCACGCCGGGGCGCACGATGTTGATGATGACGAGGCCCACGACCAGCGCGATGCTGCTCACGATCTCGAAGTACAGCAGCGCCAGGCCGCCGGTCTTGCCGACCTTCTTCATGTCTTCCATGCCGGCGATGCCTACCACCACCGTGCAGAAGATGATCGGGGCGATGATCATCTTGATCAGCTTGATGAAGCCGTCGCCCAGCGGCTTCATCGAAGCGCCGGTGTCGGGATAGAAATGCCCCAGCAGCACCCCGAGCACGATGGCCGTGATGACCTGCAGGTACAGGGATTTGTAGAAGGGTTGGCGTACGGGTGTGTGGTCCACGAATGTCTCCTGAAGAATTTCAGACGCTGGCGGCATGTACCTGCCGGTCGGCGTGAGGGGGCGGCTGCAGGCATCGGCTGTTTGCCTGCATGCCGACGCCCGCATCGAGCGATGGGGCGACCCAGTCACTGAGCAATCGATATGCCACGCGCCCGGAGGTGGAAAAAACGCGCCAAGTCGTTGATTTCATGAGGATCCGGGCCAGGTCGAGGGGCATGCCGTTGCCGACGATCCGGCTGCGGCTCAACCGGCCCGTCCGGCCCGCCGGACCCTGGATCTAGGGCAAACCCTAGGCCATTCATGCACGGCGCCGAGGCGCCCCACACGCGCATATCTCATGCGTGGACAGCCACGCACCCTCTCCCTACGATCCCTCGCGATGAATATCGAGAAACTCAAGGGCAAGCTCGCCTTTCTGCGCGAGACGGAAAAGCTCAAGGACGTGCTGCGCAGCAGCCACACCTCCTCCGGCCGCGCCGAGAGCACCGCCGAGCACAGTTGGCGGCTGTGCCTGATGGCGATGGCGTTCGAAGAAGAACTGGCCGGGCTCGACGTGCTGAAGGTGCTCAAGCTGTGCGTGGTGCACGACCTGGGCGAAGCCATTCACGGCGACATTCCGGCGGTGAGCCAGGGCGCCCATCTGGACAAGAGCGAGCGCGAGCGCGCGGACCTGCTCACGCTGATGGCGCCGCTCGACGGCAAGCTGCGCGGCGAGCTGCTGGCGCTGTGGGACGAGTATGAAAACGCCGCCTCCCCCGAAGCCAAGGCAGTGAAGGCGCTCGACAAGCTCGAAACCATCCTGCAGCACAACCAGGGCGCCAACCCCGAGGATTTCGACTACGCCTTCAACCTCGGCTACGGCAGGAAGCACACGGGCACCACGCCCTTGTTCAGCGCCCTGCGCGCGCTGGTCGACGATGACACGCGGCGGCGCATCGTGCCGCTGCTGATTCGCGACGAGCGGCCTGGCGACGCGGCGGCCATCGAGCAACTCACCACGGCTGCATTCGCGAATGCGGCGCACACGAGCCATACGGAACAGTTCATCGTCAATGCGCTGCGACGGGCGGGGCAGCTCACGGTGTCGCTGGTGGCGCAAGTGGGCGAAGAAGAACAGATCGTGGGGCACGTGGCGGTGTCGCCGGTGTCGATTTCTTCAGGCACGGCCGGCTGGCATGGGCTGGGGCCGATCTCCGTTCTGCCCGGGCATCAGGGCAAGGGCGTCGGGGCGGCGCTGATGAAGTCCGCGCTGGAGCGCCTGCGGCAGGCGGGCGCCGCGGGATGCGTGGTGCTGGGAGACCCGGCCTACTACGGGCGCTTCGGGTTCGTCGCGCGGCCGGGGCTTGTGCTGCCAGGGGTGCCCGCGGCGTACTTCCAGGCGATCTGCTTTGGCGATGCGTGGCCGACGGGGGATGTCCGCTATCACGACGCGTTCGACGCGACGCAGTAGCGCTGAAGAGCGATGACGGTTTCAGCGATCGGGTGGCCGAGCCCTTGCGGGCGGCCATGCCGGGGCCGGCTTTTCCCATTCACGCGTGACAGGTCAGTGACAACGGCCGCTTGCGCCGGGCATTCGCCCAGTTGTTTCGTTTGTGTAAAAAATGAGGCTTCAATGTGTTTAAATCACATGAATCTTACATTTTTGATACACAAAGCGCGAACAGATGGGTGCCGCAATCTCGCTCTTTTCTCGCGTTCTTCCCTCTGTGGTGGCGCTGTTCTGCGGTGCTTTTCTGGCAGCCGGCACAGCCCGGGCCGAACTGAACGTTGTTGGTAATGCACCACACAGCGTGCACCGCCTGAAGTTCTTCGTCGACCCGGCGTTGGCCGATGAAATCGGTCCTGCGGAAGCAGGCCGGCGCCTCGCGCAGTACGTGGCCGACGTCAACACGGTGTTCACCCGCGAGACCGTGCGCAGCTTCGTGTTCAACCCGGCGAGCGACCTGCAATTGATCGCGCCCGCCTCGGCGCCGCCGTGCAGTCACAGCGGGCTGGTCGACGGCGAGATTGCGGTGTGCGTCTCCAAGTCGACGAAGGGCTACAGCCACGGCGGCCTTGCCGCGAGCTGGACCTTTCCGCAAAAGGGCGTGACCTGGAACCTGAACTGGATTGCCATTCACGATCCGCTGCGCCTGTCCCGCGCCATCACCGCCGCCGCGCCCGAGTCCACTGAAAAAGATTACCTGGGCCGCCAGCTCAAGACGCTGCTGCACGAGCTGGAACACGTGTTCGGCGCTGGCGCGGGCGAGTACTACAACGCCGCGATGGTGAAGGACACGACCGGCACCGCGCCGCAGGCCGACCTGGCCTTGATGAGCGACACCGACCGCTACTGGTGGACCCGCCAGAGCTGGCGGCTCGACCCGCTGCTGGGCACCGTGTTCGAGCAGCGGCGCGACCCGGCCACCAACCGCATCCTCACGCTGGACATGATCCGCTTCACGGCGGGCACCAAGGCCAACATCAACACCGACTGGAGCGACTGGCCGAAGTTCGGCACCTCCAAGTACATGGCCGGCACCACGGCCACGCAGGTGCGCATCACCGACCGCGAAACAGGCGCTGCGCTGCCCGGCGCGCAGGTGTCGGTGTGGCGCAATGCCGGCACGTCGACGCAGCAGCCGATGGTCCTGCTGGTGCAGGGCGTCGCCGACGCCGCAGGCCACTTCGCATTCGACTGGGACTGCGGCTTCACCTGCTTCAACAGCGCGAAGTCGACGCTGCTGGTCAAGGCCTCGACGCCGGGCCGCGCGCCGATGGCGAGCTGGTTCACCATCTTCGACGCCTTCGAGCAGAAGGCCGTGAAGGGCCAGTCGAGCTTCACGATCGACGTGGCGCTGGGCGTGGTCGACACCACGCCGCCGACGGTGTCGCTGTCGGCACCGGCCATGGCCACGGTGGGCCAGCCCGTGACCATCGCGCCGGCGGTGGTGGACAACGTGGGCGTGTGGGGCGTGAAGGTGGCTGGCACGGACGGCATTCCGATCTGCACCTTCGACGCCCCGCCCTACACCTGCACATGGACACCGCTGGCACCGGGCATGCAGACGATCCGCGTGATCGGCGTGGACGCCGCGGGCAACTCGGCCATGGCGACTGCCAACGTGATGGTCAATCCGCCGGTGGACACCACGCCGCCCACGGTGTCGGTGGCCGCGCCGACCTTCACCGGCGTCAGCACGTCGACGACGCTTTCCGCCACGGCCCAGGCCAACGTCGGCATTGCCCAGATCCAGTTCATCGTCGATGGCAAGACGCTGTGCACCGTGAAGGCCGCGCCCTACACCTGCAACTGGACGCCTTCGGCATCGGGCTACGCCAGCGTCGAGGCGCGGGCCATCGATGCGGCAGGAAACGCCGCCAGCGTGTCGGCGCAGATGCAGGTGAACGCCTATGTCGTGCCCTACCGGGCGCTTGCACTGAAGGGCGAAGAGGCCAACGCCCCGGGCACTGCACAGCCGCATGCCGCGCCGCCGGTGCCTGCGAAGATCCGCACCGCTGCCGCATCCCGCGACCCCAGGAGCTGACGCAGCGCAGCCTCTTCGCGCAGCACGTCCTACCGGTCGACGGAGATATTGGCGGTCTTGATGATGCGGGCCCACTTCTCGCGCTCGGCATGCATGAAGTCGCCGAAGCGCTGTGCGCTTCCGCCGCCATCCTCCGCGCCAAACTGGTCCAGCCGCGCGATCACGTCGGGCATGGCCAGCGCGGTGTTCACGTCCTTGTTCATGCGAGCGACCATGGCCTGCGGCATCTTCGCCGGCCCGACCAGCCCGAACCAGATGCTTGCCTCGTAACCCTCGAAACCCGATTCCGCGAGCGTCGGTACAGCGGGGAAACTCTTGGAACGCCTGGCGCGCGTCTGCGCAATGGCCGTCATCTTTCCGCTGCCCAGGTATTGCGTGGCCGTGGTCATGCCTTCAAAGCTGTACTGCACATGGCCGCCGAGCATGTCGCTGACGAGCGGCGCGGAGCCCTTGTACGGCACGTGCAGCACATCGATGTTGGCGCGCGCCTTGAAAAGCTCCAGCGCCAGGTGCTGGGCCGAGCCGTTGCCGGCCGAGCCGAAGACGATCTCTCCGGGCCGGCTGCGGCACAGTTCGACCAGCCCCTTGAGCGTTTTCACCGGCTGGTTGCTCGCGCAGATCAGCATCTGCGGCGTGGCGCCGACCAGCGCAATCGGCGCGAAGTCGCGCTCCGCGGAATAGCCCAGGCCCGGTTGCAACCCGGGCGCGATGCCGTGGCTGTTGATGTGCGCCATCAGCAAGGTGCTGCCATCGGGCTCGGCCCTTGCCACCTGCTCGGCCGCGATGATCCCGGCCGCTCCCGCCCGGTTCTCGACGACGACCGGAATGCCCCACATCACGCCCAGCTTCTGCGCCACCAGCCGCGCCAGCACGTCGGTGCCGCCGCCGGGCGGAAACCCGACGACGAGCCGCGTCACGCTCTTGGGCATCGTCTGGGCGAACACGCCCGTTGCGGCCAGCGTGGCCGCGACGGCACCGCCGGTAAATAACCTGCGTTTCATTGTTTTTGTCTCCTGATTTTTCTTGGGTGTCAGACGGCAAGTGCCGACGCATTCGGCATGCGGAAGCCGCAGGCATCGAGGCCGGCCGCCAACGTCGCTCGCTGCGTGGATTCGATTTCAACCAGCGGCGGACGCACGGCCGCCCAGCCGGCATCGCCAGTCTGCCGCGCAATGGTCGCCTTCATCGCAGCGATCATCGGCAGCTTCTGGAAGACGGCCCGCGTTTCGTTGAGGGCCTTCTGCTTGTCGTCGGCATCGGCTTCGGTCCAGTGCTCGTAGAGATCGACGATGGCTGCAGGATTCACGTTGCCGGTCGCGGTGATACAGCCTGCGCCACCGCCGCGCAGCGTCGGCAACAGAACCGTCTCCGTGCCCGCGAACACATCGAAACCCTCGGGCTGGAATTCGCGCAGCATCGCCGCCGTGTTGTCCCAGTCGCCCGAGCTGTCCTTGATGCCGGCCACCGCATGCGGGTAGGCCTTGAGCAGACGCTCGATCAACGCGAGGCTGATGCCGACCTGCGAGACCGGGGGGATGTGATACAGGTAGATGCGCAGGCGCTCGTCGGCGACGGCATCGATCACCCGCGCAAAGCTGCGAAAGAGCCCTTCGTCCGACACGCCCTTGTAGAAGAACGGCGGCAGCATGAGCACGCCGGCGCAACCCGCAGCCACGGCATGCCGCGTGAGTTCGATGGTGTCGCTGAGCGCGCAGGTTCCGGTGCCCGGCATCAGGCGGTCGGGGGAAATGCCGTCGTCGAGCAAGGCATCCAGCAACGCGCGCTTCTCTTGAACAGTCAGCGAATTCGCTTCCGAGTTCGTGCCGAAGACCGACAGGCCCACGCCTTGCTCAAGCAGCCAGCGGCAATGCCTGACGAATCGTGGCACCGATGGAGAAAGGTCCGCATCGAACGGCGTGAGCACCGGCGACAGCACGCCGCGCAGCTTCGGTGTGCTCATCGCACCACGCCCCATTGACCGTACTTTTGCACCGCCTTCTCTTCGAATCCGAAGCCCAGCCCCGGCGTCTGGTGCAGGATCACGCGGCCGTTCTTGTGATCGAGCTGGCGGTCGATCAGGCGGCGGAAGTTCAGCACCTGGTCGTCCCAGAAAAACTCCACGTAGCGCGCATTCGGCGTGGCAGCAACCAGCGGCGCATGCACGTCGTGGAACCAGTGCGGGCACATCACCACGCCGTAGCTTGCCGCCATGGCGGCAATGCGCTTCCACTCCGTGATGCCGCCGCACACCAGCGCGTCGGTCTGCAGGATCGACGTTGCGCCCTTGTCGAGCAACTCCTTGTGATACCAGCGGCCGTAGCCGATCTCCGCGGTGGCCACCGGAATGCGCGTCAGCCTGGCCAGCTTCGCGTGGCTCTCGATGTCGTCGGGGCCGAAGGGCTCTTCAATGAAGTACGGGTCGTAGGCCTCGAAGCGGCGGATGTACTGCATGGCCTGCGTGGTGTCGACCCAGCCGTTGTTGCAGTCCATCATCAGCTCGACATCGGGGCCGACGGCATCGCGCGCCGCTTTCAGTCGCGCTTCTTCTTCCTTGGGCGACAGGCGGCCGGTCTTCATCTTCACGGCCTTGAAGCCCTTGTCGACGTAGCTGGCCATCTCGTGGCCCAGCATCGCGGGCGTCTTGCCTTCGAGGTAGTAGCCGCCGCTGGCATAGGCCGGCACCGATTCGAGCTCGACCGCGCCCAGGTACTTGTGCAACGGAAGCTCGTGCGTCCTGGCGTTCAGGTCCCACAGCGCCGTGTCGAGCGCGCTGATGGCACGCATGACCGTGCCGGAGCGCCCTTGCAGCAGCGACTCCTGGTACATGGCGGACCACAGCCCTTCGACGGCGTAGGAGTCCTTGCCGATCAGCACCGGCGCGAGCAACTGCTCGACCGCGGCTGCGAACAGCGCGCCGCCGGCACTGCCCACGTAGCAAAAGCCGATGCCTTCCACGCCATCGTCGGAGCGGACCTTGACGAGCCCGTAATGGCGAACGCTGACGGTGCGGTTCGAGAACGACGTCACGCGGTCGAGCGGAATGGCGGCGGCGCAGAAATGGACGGACTGAATCTTCGGCAAGGAGGTCTCCTGGTTGTGTCGAAGGAGATTCTGGGAGTCCTCAAAGCAAAGAAAAATGGTTGTTCCATATCTTCTGAAGAAGTAAATTGTTTCTTCCAGTGCGGGCACATTCAGTCGGCACGCATCGCACTTCCGGCGCCCCACACACCATGGATTCACGTTTTCTCCAGAGCTTCGTATCGGTCGTCGAACTTGGCTCGATCGCAGAGGCCGCCCGTCACCTGGACATGACGCCCGCGACGATCGCGCAACGCGTGCGCGCGCTGGAGGCGGACATCGGCAGCCAGCTCATCGTTCGCTCGGGGCGAACCGTCAGGCCCACGGTGTCGGGAACGCGCATCCTCGCGCGGGCGCGCAGCGTGCTGCGGGAGTTGCGGGACCTGCAATCGGCGGCATCGGACACGGAGCTTCCCGCGGGGCCTCTGCGGCTGGGCGCCATTCCCACGGGGCTCATGGGCATCATCCCGTTGATCCTCAAGGACTGGGTGCGGCGCCATCCGCACATCGGCATCTACATCGAGCCGGGGTCGACCACGGCGCTGTACGGCCGCGTGATGGCGGGCGAACTCGATGCAGCGATCCTCGTGCATCCGACCTTCGAGCTGCCCAAGACCAGCAACTGGCACAGCCTGCGTGAAGAACCGCTGGTGCTGCTGACGCCTGCGCGCATGAAGGTCGCGTCCGCGCTGGCCACGATCGCGCGCGAACCGTTCATCCGCTACGACCGCCAGGTCGTCGGCGGAAAGATGGCCGACGACTACCTGCGCCAGCTCGGCATTCGCCCCAACGTCCGCGTCGAGCTTGACGGCATCGAGTACATCGCGAAGCTGGTGGCCGAAGGGCTGGGCGTTTCGGTGCTGCCCGACTGGGCGGTGATCGGCGCGCCCAACCGGGAACTCAAGAAATGGCCGCTGCCGCCGCCCTGCCCTGCGCGGACCGTGGGCGTTCTGTGGCAACGCTCGACCGTGCGGGCGCCGTTGGTCGAGGCGCTGGTGGACATCGCGCGGGCGCACTTTCCACAGCCGCCTGAACGGACCCAACGCGTTTCGGCACGAGCTTCCACACGCTGAACAGATGGCTCCCCGAACACGGATCGAACGTGTGACCTGCGCATTAACAGTGCGCCGCATCTACCACTGAGCTACCGGGGAAAAGAATGGAGGCGCGGACCGGAGTCGAACCGGTGTCGACGGATTTGCAATCCGTTGCATGGCCACTTTGCTACCGCGCCGAAGAAAAAAGATGGCGCCCCGCAGGGGAGTCGAACCCCTGGCTTCCTCCTGGACAGGGAGGCACTCTGGCCACTGAGTTAGCGGAGCGAAAAAAGAAAAGATGGCAGGCCCTCAAGGATTCGAACCTTGGATGCCGGGATCAAAACCCGGTGCCTTGGACCACTAGGCGAAGGGCCATCGAAAAAGGTGGCGCGCACGGAAGGAGTCGAACCTTCAACCGCTGGGTTTGGAGTCCAGTGCTCTGCCAATTGAGCTACATACGCATGAATGAAAAGAATGGTCTGAGTGGCAGGATTTGAACCTGCAGCCTCCTGCTTCCAAGGCAGGCCGTCTACCAGATTGACACTACACCCAGAGAAAATTTGATTGGTGCCCCAGGGGAGATTCGAACTCCCAGAATTCCGCTTCTAAGGCGGACACGTATACCGGTTCCGTCACCGGGGCTGATTGATTGATTGGTGTGAAGCAACGATCCGTTTCAATGGCCGGTCGTGCCTCGATGCCGCAAGTTTTTAATGAACATCCACCGGACCGAAGCCCCGGTGTCATGCAGCGCGATCACTGCGTGTGTTGAAGACTGAAAAACAAAAAGGCCCGGAACCTTTCGGTGTCCGGGCCTCTGCTTGAGAGAGCTTGGAAGGTACGCGCTTAAGCGCTTCCTCCACCCGGTGACACCCGATCCTGATTGGTGCAATCCCACGGCTTGGCCTGCAGGGCTTGCATCTGATTCGGGCACTGGTCGAGCTGCAGCGACGCCAGAACGCCCAGGCCGTTGCACAGCGAAACGCGCACGAGCGCCCGGCCCGATACGGGTCGAATGCTGTGGGTGCGAATGACGGCTGCGTTCACGATGCTTCCTGGTGTCTGTGTTGCGGTGCGGGTTGAATTGGGTGCGGCCTGAACCGCGAATGAGCTGGACTGTAAATAGTCTTTACGACGCCGTCAACAGTCCGCACAAAAAAATTACGTGCTGTGTTCAACGCAACGAATCGAGCGTGAGCCGGCTCCGGATACGAACCTCGAAGGCGCATCCGCGCCCCGTCGGGTTCTGCGTCAGCTCGATCGTGCCGCCCATGCGCTGGCATGCCTGCCGCGCAATCGCAAGGCCCAGGCCCGTGCCTTGCGCGGACGTGCCCGCCACGCGATGAAAGCGATCGAACACGTGTGCGTGTTCTTCCTGCGGAATGCCCGGCCCGCTGTCGACCACGGACAGCATCAGCACGCCGCCCTCGAGCCGCAGCGTCATCACCACATGCCCGCCCTCGTCGACGTACTTCACCGCGTTGTCGAGCAGGTTGCGCAGCACCGATTCGTACAGCGGCACCGGCAGGCTGAAGCGCAGGCTGTCGGGCGATTCGAGGATCAGCTCCAGGTGGCGGCTGGCCGCGTCCTTCGCGGCCTGTGCCAGATGCCGCCGCGTCAGCTCGGCCACATCGACGCGTTGAATCTCCGGATTGGTGGAGCCGTCCATGGTCGCCAACTCCAGCAGTTGCTGGATGAGGTGCGAGCCGCGTGCAATGGCGTGCGTGAGGTGCTGCGCCGCTTCCTCCCGCTCCTTCGGATCGGTGGAGCGCGACAGCACATGAGCCTGCGCGCCGATCACGGCCAGCGGCGTTCGCAACTCATGCGCCGCATCGTTCACGAACGATCGCTCCCGATCGACCTTGCCCCGCAGTTGCGAGAGCAGGTCTTCCAGCGCATTCACCAGCGGCTCCAGCTCCGCGTATTTCGGATCGAACCCCAGCGGCGACAGATCCTCCGCGCTGCGCTGATGGATGCGCTCACCCAGCAGGCGCAACGGCTTGATGCCCTGCGCGGCGGCAATCCACACGGGCGCCAGCACAAAGGGAAAGGCCACCAGGAAGGGCATGAAAAGCGAACTGCCGATAAACCCGAGCAACCACGTGATGCCCGAATGCGGCTCGCCCACCCACAGCTTCCAGCGCGCATTGCTCCCCTCGTACAGCCAGTAGCTCTGGTTGCCGAGCTTGATGTCGACCATCCGATCAGGCTCACCCTTCAGTGCATGGCCGGCGATCTGCGGGGAAACGTACAGCAACCTTCCCGCCTTGTCCTTCAGCACGAAGACCACCTCGCCGGGCAGGTTGCCTTCGCCACGGCGCAGGTCGTTGATCAGCCTGCCCATCGAATCCATGACGCCCACCGCAACGTCCTCGCGCTCGATGTCGGCAAGCACGGTGTTCAGTTGGCGGCCGGCACGCACCACGCTCGAATCCGTGCTCATGTTGACGGCGAACTCCATGTACAGGAAGCCGATGAGCGCAGCCCACGCCAGCGTGACGGCGAACAGCACCGACAGCGCCACGCGGCGCACCAGGCTTCGCTTGAACAGCCACTTCATGTTGCAAGCATGTAGCCGACACCGCGCACGGTCTTGATGCGCTCGGCGCCGATCTTGCGGCGCAGGTTCGACACATGCACTTCGATGGCACCGAAGTCGACCGGCTCGCCCAGCGGGTCGAGCCGCTGCGACAACGTGCCCTTGGGAATCACCGCCCCGGGTTCTCGCGCCAGCTCCAGCACCAGCTGGAATTCACGCGGCGACAGGTCGAGCACCACGCCGGCGAGCCGCGCCACATGGCTGCGCGGCTCGATCTCCAGCTCGCCGAAGGCCCACACGTCGCTGGCCTGGTGCGCGTAGCGGCGCCGCACGGCATGGATGCGGGCCACCAGTTCCGGCGTGGCGAAGGGCTTGACGACATAGTCGTCCGCGCCGCCGTCGAGCCCGGCCAACCGGTCTTCGAGCGCGGAGCGCGCAGTGATGACGACCACCGGCACCGTCACGCCCGAACGCCGCCAGCGCGAGAGCAGTTGCAGGCCCGAACCGTCGGGCAAGCTCACGTCGAGCAGCACGCAGCCGCAGGCGTCGCCCTCGAAGGATCGCGGCGCGTCCGCGATGCGGCGCAGCCACTCGATGCTGAAGCCTTCAGCCTTGAGCGCTTGCGAGAGGGCCCGGCCCAGGTCCAGGTCGTCTTCGATGAGCAGGAGGTGCATGGGCTGGATTGTCCATGCACCAACCTTAAGCATTGCCAAAGGTTCGGCGGCGAACAATCCGGCCTCTCAATGGAGTTTTGCGTGGTCCCCGTCTTCAGAATCCCGAACTGCTGGTTGCTTCTGGCAACGATTCTGGTCGCCATGGCCCTCTCGGCCTGCAGCGACGGCGAAGGGCCGCCCGCGGCCGCCGCGCCGCGTGCCGATGAGGTGGTCATGGTGCATGGCGCTCCCGTGGCACAGGCGCAGGATGCGGCCGGCAAGCACGGCCTGGACAGCGATCCGCGCGCCAAGCCTTTCCTTCTTCAGTTGCGCTGCCGGATCAGCCGCTGCAGCCTGGTCATGCGGTTGAAGCGATCCGGCCTGCTGCGCGCACTGCTGAGGTAGCCGGCGGCGCGTGCGTGCCCCCGCCCTTCTTGCGGGCAAAGCCTCGGGCCGCCACAGCGAGGCGACAGAATGGCGTTCATGCGAAACCACATGAACATGAAGACCCTGACACTGCAACGCACCTACCTGCTGCTCATCGCGGCCCTGGTCCTCATCGGCTGCTGGATTGCGCCGGTCGATGCGCCGGCTCGCGAACAGGTCAACGACGGACTGAAGCGCGCATTGACCACCTTTGCAGCGGCGCGCGCACTAGGCGCGGTGGTATCGGTCGCGCAAGGCACGCAGGTCGATGCCACGCCGGGCGGCGTGGGCGTGAGCTTTGCGCCGGGGCAGGCATTGAAGCCATTGAACGAACTGATCGAGCAGTTCGCGGCCATCATGCTGGCGGCCAGCGTGTCGTTCGGCATCCAGTTGGTGCTGCTGAACATCGGCGCGCACCACCTGATGTCCTACCTTGTATGCGCCGCCGCGCTCGCCTGGATCGTGGTGCGCTGGCGGCGCGGCCGCTCGCCGCGCTGGCTGCAGTCAGCACTGATCGGCCTGCTGCTGGTGCGCTTCGCGGTGCCGCTCAGCGCAGTGGCCAACGAGGGCATCTACCGCGTGTTCATGGCGAACGAGTACCAGACTGCGCTGTCGGGCATCGAGAAATCGCCGACCGCCGTGGTCGACGCCACACAGGAAGCACCCACGGCCCAGGAAGGCTGGAAGGACCGCATCGAACGCTGGCTGCCCAAGCTCCCCAACCTGAAGGCGACCTACGACCAGATCCTGAAGTCGGCCTCCGACTGGGCCGAGCGCATCGTGAAGCTCATCGCGCTGTTCGTGCTGCAGACCATCGTGCTGCCGCTGGCCTTCCTGTTCCTGGCATGGCGGCTCGCGCGGGCGGCCATCCGGGAGCCCGTTGCCCGGACCGCTTCTGCTTAGCGTTTCCGGCCAGACGTAGCAAACTGGGGCCCCGACAACGCACCACCGAGGTCTCCCGATGCGCATCCGCGAACTCGCCACCGGCCTGCAGTTTCCCGAAGGCCCGATTGCCATGGACGACGGCTCGGTGCTGCTGGTCGAAATCGCACGCGGCACGCTCACGCGCGTGCGCGCCGACGGATTGGTGCAGGTGGTCGCCGATCTGGGCGGCGGCCCGAACGGCGCGGCCATCGGGCCCGATGGCGCGGTCTATGTCTGCAACAACGGCGGCTTCAGGTGGCACACCGAAGCAGACGGCCTCATGCGGCCCGTGGGCCAGGCCGCCGACTATTCGGGCGGGCGCATCGAACGCGTCGACCTGAACACCGGCCGCGCAGAGCGCCTGTACGACACGGTCGAAGACGGCGCGCTCTGCGGCCCGAACGACATCGTGTTCGACGCGCAGGGCGGCTTCTATTTCACCGACCTGGGCAAGGTGCGCGAGCGCGACATGGACCGTGGCGGCCTGTTCTACGGCCACACCAACGGCGGCGCCGCCCACGTGATCGCCCGGCCGGTGATGACACCCAACGGCATCGCGCTCTCGCCCGATGGCAACACCCTCTACTACGCCGAGACCGAAGGCGCGCGCGTCTGGGCGTTCGACATCACCGCACCGGGGCGCGTGCGCAAGGACGGCTGGCCCTCGCCGCATGGCGGCCGCATGCTGTGCGCGTCACCCGGCGGGCACTACCAGCGCTTCGATTCGATGGCGGTCGATGCGTTGGGCAACCTGTGCGTGGCCACGTTGCTGCACGGCGGCATCAGCATCGTCTCGCCCGATGGCAGCACCGTCGAGCACGTGCCGCTGCCCGACCGCTACACCACCAACATCTGCTTCGGCGGGCGCGACCGGCGCACGGCCTTTGTCACCTTGTCGGGCAGTGGCCGATTGATCGCCATCGACGACTGGCCGACGCCCGGCCTTGCGCTGAACTTCGAGGCCTGAGCAAGGCCGCCCGACCCACCTCTCGTCAATCGCGCGTGAACCGCTGCACACGCTTGCCGTTGTCGACCTCGCCTGCGTAGAGGTTGCCGCGCGAGTCGATCGCAAGGTCATGCACCCAGTGGAACTCGCCCGCATACCGGCCCGGCCGGCCCAGCGTGCCGGCCACTGCGCCGGTGCTGCGGTCGAGCGTCAGCACCTGGTTGTCGCGGCCGTCGGCCATGAAGAGCCATTTCTGCTGCGGGTCGCGCGAGATCACCATGTCCCACACCGAGCCGTTGCCGGCCGTGGCGGGCTCGACCATGAATTCCTTGATGAAGCTGCCGTCCTTGTTGAAGATCTGCACGCGGTTGTTGAGCCGGTCGCACACATACACGAGCCCATCGCGCGCTACGCGCACGCAGTGCACTGGCGTGCCGAACTGCTGGAGTTGGGCCTGCGTGGGAGGCAAGGTGCGGCGAGCCTGCGGCTTCTCGGCATCGCTGGGCGGGCGGCCGTAGGCACCCCAGTGGCGCTTGTACGCGCCGGTGTCGGCATCGAACACGATGACGCGGCGGTTCTGGTAGCCGTCGGCCACGTACACCTCGTTGGCCGCACCGTCGACCTCCACGCCCGCAGCCTTGCCCAGGCGGGTGGTGTCGGCGCTGCCGGTCTGCGGTCCGACCTTGCCGATCTGCAGGACGAAATTGCCGTCGCGCGTGAACTTGAGCAACTGGGCGTCGTTGTCGCCGTTGCCGGTGATCCAGACGAAGCCCTTGGCATCGACGTGAATGCCGTGCTCGTTGCCCGGCCAGTCATAGCCGGCACCGGGGCCGCCCCATGAACGAAGCAGCCGGCCCGTGGTGTCGAACTCGAGCACCGGTGGCGCGGGCAGGCAGCACCTGGACTGCGGCGGCTTGGCGGCCGCGCCGGCCTCGTCCTCGGAAAGGCTGCGTGGGCGCTGCAACACCCAGATGTGATCTTCGGCGTCCACGGCCACGCCGCTGACCTGGCCGAGGATCCAGCGGTTGGGCAATGGTTGGGGCCACGACGTGTCGACGTGGAACGACGGTGCGCCGGCACCGGCGGTGCTGTTGCCGGTTGCCGCGCAGCCGGCAGCGAGGATCGCTGCAGCCGTGCAGGCCAGCACGACGCCCAGGCGCCTTGCGGCAATGAATGCAGTGGTGCTCATCTGTTTTGTCTCCTTCTTGTTGATCTCGCCGAGCAACGCAATGCCTGTGCGCATCAATCCAATGATGCGCCTGTGAGCTTCACAAGGCCCGCATAACGCTCGAGCTCGGACTTCCAGAAGGCGGCGAAGCTCGCGGCGTCGCCGGGTCGCACTTCGGCACCGATGTCGGACAGCCGCTTGCTCAGGTCACCGTCCTTGAAGGCCGTCTGCACCGCCGCGTTGAGCCGCTTGACCACCTCGGGTGGCGTGCCCGCCGGTGCGGCCAGGCCATACCAGGCATTCATGTGCATGCCCTTGATCCCCAGCTCGTCGAAGGTCGGCACGCCCGGCAGCATGGGATGGCGCCTGTCCGAGGCAACGGCAATGGCGCGGATCTTTGCGCCCTTGACCTGCCCGTAGGCGCCGGTGTCGAGCATGAAGTCGAGCTGGCCCGCCATCACATCGGTCAGCGCCGGCGAACTGCCCTTGTAGGGCACGTGGATGACGTCGATGCCGGCCAGCGATTTGAAGAGCTCGCCCGCCAGATGCGCCGAGTTGCCGACACCACCCGAACCGAAGGACAGCGTGCCCGGCTTGGCCTTGGCGGCATTGACGATGTCCGCGGGCGTCTTGTAGGGTGACCCGGCCGCCACCACCATCACGCTCGGGATGACAGCCAGGGACGCGACCGGCGCGAAGTCCTTGATCGGGTCGAAGCCGGTGCGCTTGTAGAGGTAGGGGTTGGCGGAGTTGGTCGAGCTCGTGGCCAGCAGCAACGTGTAGCCATCGTGCGGCTGCCGCACGAACTGTTGCGTGCCGATATTGCCGCCCGCGCCGGCAATGTTGTCGACGATGACGGGCTGCCCCAGTTGCACACGCAAGGCTTCGGCCACCGAGCGGCCCACCGAGTCGGTCGCACCGCCCGCAGGCCACGGAACGATCAGGCGGATGGACTTTTGCGGATAGGCCTGCGCAAAGGCCGGGGGTGCGAATGCAGTGGCGGCCAGCGCGACGCTGCACGCGCAGAGCTTCAGGACGGTTCGCTTGTTCATGGTTTTTGTCTCCTGGGGGTCTTCGTTGTTCTGGCCGTGGCGCGGCCGCGCCTCAATGCAGTCCGAGGCGATGCAGGGTGTCGGTCAGGCCGAGCAGTTCCGCCGTCGAGCTTCCGTTGACGATCGCGCGGCGGAATCCGGCCTCCTTCTCCTCGCGGGCCAATGCGCTCGCCAGCACGAGGTCGACGGCATCGCGCTCGACCATCACGAGGCCATCGCGGTCGCCGACGACGATGTCGCCCGGCCGAACCACCACATCGCCGATGCACAAGGGCACGTTCAACAGCCCGGGCTGATGCTTGCCGGTGCCTTTGATCGACAGCCCCCGGCAGAACACCGGAAAGCCCATCCGCACGATGGCCTCGGCATCGCGCACCACGCCGTGGATGACGAGGCCCGCCACGCCGCGTGCCAAGGCCGCTTCCGTCAGCACATCGCCCCACGGGCCGGCCTCCATGAAGCCCTTGGCGTCGACCACCAGCACGTCGCCTGGCTTCGCCTTGAGCAGCGCGTAGTGCAGCATGAGGTTGTCCGCGGGGCGAATGTCCACGGTGAGGGCCGGCCCCACGAGGCGGCTGGCCGGATCGAGCGGCTTCAGGCCGCTGTCGAACGCGCCGCGCGCACCCTGCGCCTCGTAGACGGTGGCCGCGCCCAGTTGACGCAGGCGCTCAAGGGCGTTGTCGTGTGATTCTTGTCTCATGGGTGCGGATGATCACCCGATGAACTCCTGAACGATATTGCCGTTTTCTGCAGATATCTTCAGATAACTTGAAGTTCTACGACGCCGGCCGCACGGATGCCAGGGTCTTGAGCATCGAAGCAACCAGCGGGCCCTCCTCGTCGGCGCGTGTCACGGCCACGACCGTGGTGCACGCCTTGAGTTCCGCCAGCTTGACGAAGGCCACGTCGCTCTGCCCGCGCTGCGCCACCGAGGCGCCGACGACTGCATAGCCCAGGCCTGCGGCGACGAGCCCGAGCGCGGTGTGAATCTCGATGGCCTCGTGCCCCACGCGCGGTTCGGCACCTGCCTCGCGCAGCCGCGCGATCACTTGCTGCGCGAAGGAGCTCTGCGAGTCCTTGGGGTAGCTGATCAGCGGCAACTTCGACAGCTCGGCCAGCGAAACCCTGCCGCGCTTGGCCGCCCGGTGATCCGCCGGAACGACGACGGCGAACGGATCGTCGAAAAGCGTCACATGCCGCAGGTCTGCGGGCGGCTCCGGCGGTGCGGCGAAGCGCGACAGCCCGATGTGAATGCGTCCGCTGCGCAACTGCGCCGGCTGGTGTTCGGACAGCAGTTCGACCAGTTCGAGCTTGACGTCGGGGTGCTTGTGCCGAAAGGCCCGCACCGCGGCCGGCACGACGGAGTTGAGCAGCGAGCGGACGAAGCCGATGCCGAGCCAGCCGCTCTTGCCAATGGCCACGTCGCGGGTCTCTTCTTCCAGCCTTTGGCCATTGGCCAGCAATTCCCTGGCCCGAGGCAGGAAGAACAGCCCGAGCGGCGTCAGCGTCATGGGCTTGGCGGTGCGATCGAACAAGGCACCACCGAGGCCTTGCTCGAGTTGAGCGATCTGCATGCTGATGGCGGTGGGCGCGACGAACAGGCGCTCGGCAGCGCGTGAGAGAGTGCCGCTGTCGACCACCTCACAGAAGTAGCGCAATTGACGAAAGTTCATGGCGGGGATCGTGCCACGGGCACGCGGCCCCAGGGGGATGCAAACCCGTGCAGGCAGTCTTCAGGGAAGCTAGGACACCACCTGGTAGTACAGGTTCTGCGGGTGCTTCGCCTGCGCAAAGAAGAACCAGCGCTCGGCCAGCAGGCCCGGCGCCTGCACCAGCACCGCGAGCAGCCACGGCCACGCCGCGCCACTCGCCAAGCCGCACAACAGCAACAACGCCGGCAGCACGAAAGCCAGCAACAGAAAGCCGAGCTTCATGTTCTTGAGCGCGGCCATCGATGCGCCATGAAAGAACTCGCGCGTGTTGAACGACCCGGCCGACATGCCCATCGACTTCTGCACCAGCTTCTGCGTGCGAATGCCCGTGGCCGATTGCAAGCTCGACTTGTGGCGAATGCCGGCGTTGCGTCGCAATGCCTGCCCGCGCGCCGCCCATGCCGCCAGCGTGGCGACCAGCGCGCACGGCCCGAAGACCTGCACGAAGCGCGCCTCGCCAGCCACCACCGCCATCGCGCAGGCCAGCACCAGACCCGACGACAAACCGATCAGCGTGAAGTTGACGACGGTCAACGGATGCGCCCATTCCTCGATGAAGCGAAGGCAGGCGTAGATCATCGCCGTGCAGTACCAGAGCGCGACGGCACCGCACAGCACCAGCACAGGCAGCAGCCACGACCACGGTGCACCGGCATCCAACTGCAACGACAGCCACCACAACGCCACCAGCGCGATGAAGCCCGGCAGCACGATCACTTCGCGCGACATCCACGAGGTGCGCCACATCAGCACCGCGCGCCAGGCGCGTGTCTTGCGGCCCAGGTGCATGAACGACGCTGCCAGGCCAGCCACGAGCAGCACCTCGGCCACGCCCAATGCCACGGTCAGGAAGCCCGGCGCCAGCCCGAGGCCGAACAGCACCGCCAGCGCGAGCGTGAACACCAGGCCCTGCGCCGCACCGGCCAGCGTGGTGAAGAAAAGGATCGAGAACGCGGGATGCATGCGGCTACTCCCGTGCGTCAGTCGACGGCGTGATGTGGCGCGGCAGGTACTGGTTGGCCGGGTTGGTTTCCCACTCGGGCATCAACTGATAGCCGCCCCGCTCGCGGATGGCCTTCGACACTTCGGAGTCCGGGTCCTTCACATCGCCGAAGATCCGCGCGCCGGTCGGGCAGGCCTTCACGCAAGCCGGCTTGCGGTCTTCCTTGGGCAAGTGCTCGTCGTAGATGCGGTCGACGCACAGCGTGCACTTGGTCATGACCTGCCGCTCTTCGTCCAGTTCGCGCGCGCCGTAGGGGCAGGCCCACGCGCAGTACTTGCAGCCGATGCACTTGTCGTAGTCGACCAGCACGATGCCGTCTTCCTTGCGCTTGTAGCTGGCGCCCGTGGGGCACACGGGCACGCAGGGCGGGTCTTCGCAGTGCAGGCAGCTCTTGGGGAAGTGGATGGTCTCGGTTGCCGGGAAGGCACCGGCCTCGTAGGTCTGCACGCGATTGAAGAAGGTGCCGGTGGGGTTGGCGGCGTAGGGCCGCTCGTCGGCCAGCGGGCCGGCGCTGCCGGAGGTGTTCCATTGCTTGCAGGACGTGACGCAGGCGTGGCAGCCGACGCAGACGTTGAGGTCGATGACCAAGGCAAGCTGTTTGGCCAACGTCTCGCCCTGCTCGGCGCGCTTGGAGGTATGACTCCCTCCCCTCCCGGGGGAGGGTTGGGGTGGGGGCAGCGGCGCTTGAACGGCAGGCCGCACTTCAATGAAGGCCGTCGTGCCCCCACCCCGACCCTCCCCCGGAAGGGGAGGGAGCAAGACCGGGGACGGGGCCGCGATCAGGTCTTTCAGCCACTGCATCATTTCCTGCTCCGCCCCGCAAAGTACGTCAACACACTCGCCGCCTTCCCCAACACTCCGGGCGCACTCGGCATGCTCGCCATCTGTGGAAAGCTCTCCTCAGGCTCGCCAGGTTCCGCCGGCCGTATCCGCACCCGCACGTCATACCACCCCGCCTGCCCCGTGATCGGGTCCGAATTGCTGATGCGCCCACTCGCCGTTCCCGCGAACGGCAGCTCTTCGCTGATCAGGTGGTTCAGCAGGAAGCCCTTGCGCGCCTCATCCGACCCCGGCGCCAGTTGCCACGCGCCGTCGGCCTTGCCGATCGCGTTCCATGTCCACACCGTCCCCGGCTCCACCGCCTCGCTGTAGCGCAGCATGCAGCGCACCTTGCCCCACTGGCTCTCGACCCAGCACCAGCCGCCATCGGCAATGCCCGCAGCCTCGGCGGTGAGCGGATTCACGTGCAGATAGTTGTGGCTGTGAATCTGTCGCAGCCATGCGTTCTGCGAATCCCACGAGTGGTACATCGCCATCGGCCGTTGCGTCAGCGCATTGAGCGGATACGCGTCGAGATCGGTCGCATCCTCTTCGAGCGGCGCATACCAGAAGGGCAGTGGATCGAAATACGTGTCGATGCGCTCGCGCAATGCATCGGGCGGCTGCCGCCCCGTGCTCTTGCCCTGCGCCGCAAGCCTGAAGCTCTGCAGCGTGTCGGAGTACAGCGCCAGCTGCACCGGGTCGTTGCGCTGGCGCCAACCCTTGTCCTTCGCGAAGTCCAGGTACTCCCGGTTCCAGTTGCGCATGTAGTGCATGGTCTCGGGCATGTGGTACTGGAACACGCAGTTGTTCTGCGCATAAGCCTCCCACTGCTTCGGATTGGGCGCGCCGCGCAGATGCTCGGTGCCGTCCTTGCCGCGCCAGCCCATCAAAAATCCGATGCCCGGTTGCGGCTCGAAGTTGACGACGAAGTCCGGATACCCCGTGAACTTGCGCCCGCCCTCGGGCGTGGTGAAGGCCGGAAACTTCAGCCGCGAAGCCAGCTCGATCAGCACCTCCTGGAAGGGCTTGCACTCCCCGGTCGGTGGCACCACCGGCACACGCACCGAATCGACCGGCCCATCGAACTCCGAGATCGGCCGGTCGAGCATGCCCATCACATCGTGCCGCTCCAGGTAGGTGGTGTCAGGCAGCACGAGGTCGGCAAAGGCCACGGTCTCGCTCTGGAAGGCGTCACACACCACCAGGAAGGGAATCATGTGCTCGCCCTTCTCGTCCTTGCGGTTGAGCATCTCGCGCACGCCCATGGTGTTCATGCTGGAGTTCCACGCCATGTTGGCCATGAAGATCATCAGCGTGTCGATGCGGTAGGGGTCGCCCTTCACCGCGTTGGTGATCACGTTGTGCATGAGCCCGTGCGCCGACAGCGGGTGCTCCCACGAGAAAGCATGGTCGATGCGGATCGGCGAGCCATCGGGGTTGATCGCCAGTTCTTCCGGGCTGGCCGGAAAGCCCAGCGGCGCCGCATTGAGCGGCGTGTTCGGCTGGATCATTCCGGGGTCGTTGAAGGCCCGGTAGTTGGGCACGATGTGGCGCGGGTACGGCGCCTTGTGCCGAAAACCACCGGGCGCGTCGATGGTGCCGAGCACGCTCATCAGCACCGCCAGCGCACGAACAGTCTGGAAGCCGTTGGAATGCGCCGCCAGCCCGCGCATCGCATGGAAGGCCACGGGTCGCGCCTGCGTGGTTGGGTGCTTCTTGCCCCAGGCATCGGTCCATGGAATGGGCAGCTCGAAGGCTTGCTTGAGCGCCGTCTCGCCCATCTCGCGCGCCAGCTTGCGGATGCGCGCGGCGTCGATGCCGGTGATGGCCTGCGCCCACTCGGGCGTGCAACTCGCCACGCGCTCGCGCAGCAACTGGAACGACGGCGCAACGCGCGTGCCATCGGCCAGCGTGTAGTGGCCTTCCAGCGCCGGGTCGCATCCGTCTTCGATGCCCTCGGGGTACGCGGGCTTCACGCTGCGGGATGTCTTGTCCCACACCAGCTTGTTGTGCGGATTGCGTCCATCGCCCGGCGGCCCGCGTTCGGGATCGAAGGCGAACAGCCCTTCGCGCTCGCAATCCTCCAGCACCACGAGCTGCGGCGCATTGGTGAAGCGCTTCAAAAACGCGTGGTCCACCAGTTCGTTGCCGATCAGCTCATGCAGCAGCGCCATGAACAACGCGCCATCGGTGCCGGGCTTGATCGGAATCCATTCATCGGCGATCGCCGAGTAGCCCGTGCGAATCGGGTTGATGGAGATGAAGCGCCCACCCGCCCGCTTGAACTTGCTGATCGCAATCTTCATCGGGTTGCTGTGGTGGTCTTCGGCGGTGCCGATCATCACGAACAGCTTGGCGCGCTCCAGGTCGGGCCCGCCGAATTCCCAGAAGCTGCCGCCGATGGTGTAGATCATTCCCGCGGCCATGTTCACCGAGCAGAAGCCGCCATGCGCCGCATAGTTGGGCGTGCCGAACTGCCGCGCGAACAGGCCCGTAAGCGCCTGCATCTGGTCGCGGCCCGTGAACAGCGCGAACTTCTTCGGATCGGTGGCGCGGATATGGCCGAGGCGCTCGGTCAGCATGCCGTAGGCGCGCTCCCAACTGATGGGCTCGAACTCCCCCGCCCCGCGTTCGCTGCCGGCCTTGCGCAGCAGCGGCTGCGTGATGCGCGCGGGCGACACCTGCTTCATGATCCCCGACGACCCCTTGGCGCAGATCACGCCCTGGTTCAGCGGATGGTTCGGGTTGCCGTCGATGTAGCGCACCTCCGGGCCCTTCTCGCCCTCGCGCAAATGCACGCGGATGCCGCAGCGGCAGGCGCACATGTAGCAGGTGGTGGTCTTGACCTCGGTGTCCGCCGTGGGCGTGGGGGCCGACAGCGGATCGTGCACGGGCTCGCGGGACAGGAAACTGAACACTGGCGGTCCTTTGTTTTCAAGCGGGGGCTGTGCCGATGCTAGGGGCCTTCCCTCAAACGAAAAAGCGCAGAATATTGCTCACGATGACCGGAAAAACAGATCAGCAATCCGCCCAGCGGCTGCGCCTGAACCTGCGCCAGCTCGAAGTGTTCGTGGCCACCGCGCGCGGGGGCAGCACCCGCGCCGCCGCCGATCGCATCGCGCGCTCGCAGTCGGCGGCAAGCAGCGCGCTCGCCGACCTGGAAACCTCCGTCGGCGCCCTGCTGTTCGACCGCATCGGCCGCCGGCTGGTGCTCAACGAGAACGGCCGCGCGCTGCTGCCCAAGGCACAGGCGCTGCTGGACCAGGCCAGCGACCTGCAGGCGCTCTTCAACGGCGAGCATGCGGCGCCGCTGCGGGTGGCGGCCAGCTTCACCATCGGCGAATACCTGCTGCCCGAACGCGTGTCGCAATGGACCGCCCTGCATCCGCAGAGCCAGGTGCGCCTGCACATCGCGAACACGCGCGACGTGATCGAGGCGGTGGCGGGCTTCGACGTGGATGTGGGCTTCATCGAGGGGCCGCAGACGCACCCCGATCTGGTCGTGCGTGCATGGCGCGAAGACGAACTGGTGATCGTGGCCGCGCCCGGCCATGCGCTGGCCAACCGCGTCGCCACCCACCGGCAGTTGTCGCAAGCCACCTGGGTGCTGCGCGAGCACGGCTCGGGCACGCGGCAGGTGACCGATGCATGGCTGATCCAGAACCTCGACCAGGTGCACGTGGGCTTCGAACTCGGCAGCACCGAGGCCATCAAGCGCGTGGTGGCCTCGGGCACCGGGCTGGCCTGCCTCTCGCGCTACACGGTGGCACAGGCGCTGGAAGACGGCCACCTGATCGAGCTGCGCACGCGCCTGCCCGCAGGCATCCGGCGGCTGGCCACGGTGATGCACCGCGACAAGCTGCTGGGCCGCGCCACCGCCGACTTTCTTCGCCATTGTGGGGCGACCGTGCCGCGCACGCAGGCCAGCCGCTAGACCACGCGACAAGCCACGCAGCCGGTCAGGCCGGCCGCGACAGCAGGTGCACGTACTCGTACTGCGCCGTGTTGATGGTCGACACGCGGTACTCCACCGGCTTGTCGCCGAAGGTGAGCGCGGTGCGCTTGACCTCCATCACCGGCGCGCCCTGCGCCACGCCGAGGATGCGCACCACGCTGCGATCGGCCGTCATCGCGCGTGCCCGTTCGCGCGCCAGCGTCACGGTGATGCCGAACTCGGTCTGGTACAGGTGGTAGATGGTGCTCGGCCGCTCGCGAAAGCGCTTCTCGGTCAGGCCCTTGAACAGCAGCGCCGGCAGCGTGAGCCGGTCATGAATCACCGCCCTGCCCTGCAGCAGCAGGCGGTTGTCGATCTGGACGGCCGGCTCGCCGGTGCGAAGGCCCAGCGCCTGCGCGGGTTCTTCTTCCATGCGCACGCGCTCGAAGGCGACGAACTCCACCTGCGGCGCCTGCCGCAGCCCGTCGCTGCGCTCGACGTGGAAGAACTGGAACATGAAGCGGTCGGCGTTGTGCACTGCAACGAAGGTGCCACGGCCTTGTCGCCGCACGAGGATGTGCTCGGCCACCAGATCGTCCGTCGCGTGGCGCAGCGTGCCGATCGACACGCCCAGCGCTGCCGCCAGTTCGCTCTCGCTCGGCAACGTGCTGCCGGCCGCGCAGCGGCCCGATTCGATCGCACGCAGCAATGAGCGCTTGACCAGCCGATAGAGCGGCGCACCCGCCGCATCGGCGGGGATCGGTTCGAACACGGACAGGTCGGTCGAGCGTGGCATGGCGCGATTGTTCGGCCACATCGCGATTCATTCAAGTCATCCATATGACCTGTTTGACACCCGGAGACACGCACTCGGACACTGGCCCGGCTGCAAATTCTCAGCGAGTCACAACAGGAGACAACGATGATTCATTTCGTTCTGCACGACGCCAAGGACACGGTCGCGGTCGTGGTGGTGGAAGGCGTCAAGGCCGGCATGTCGCTCACCGGCTGGATCATGGATGAGGACCGGATGACCAGCGTCGATGCACGCCAGGACATCCCGATCGGCCACAAGGTCGCGCTCAAGGACATGGCAACGGGCGACACGGTGTGGAAGTACGGCATCGACATGGGCAAGGTGGTCGCGCCGATCAAGGCGGGCGAGCACGCGCACGTCCAGAACATCAAGACCAAGCGCTGGTAGGCCCCATCCCCGCTTTGCCAACTCACCTCACCCACGAACCCGAAAGCACAGCATGTCCATCATTTCCAAAGACACCACCTTCCTGGGCTACCGCCGCGAAAACGGCCGCGTTGGCGTGCGCAACCACGTCATCATCCTGCCGCTGGACGACCTCTCCAACGCGGCAGCAGAAGCCGTGGCCCACAACATCAAGGGCGCGCTCGCCATTCCGCATCCCTACGGTCGCCTGCAGTTCGGCGCCGACCTCGACCTGCACTTCCGCACGCTGATCGGCGCGGGCTGCAACCCGAACGTGGCGGCCGTCGTCGTCATCGGCATCGAGGACAGCTGGACGCAGAAAGTGGTCGACGGCATCGCCACCACAGGCAAGCCGGTGGCGGGCTTCGGCATCGAGGGCCACGGCGACCACGACACCATCCTGCGCGCGAGCAAGGTGGCACGCGAGTTCGTGCAAAACGCCAGCGAGAAGCGGCGCGAGCCCTGCGGCATCCACGAACTGTGGGTGTCCACCAAGTGCGGCGAGAGCGACACCACCTCGGGCTGCGGCTCCAACCCCACCGTCGGCAACGCCTTCGACAAGCTCTACGAGACCGGCAACACCCTGGTATTCGGCGAAACCTCCGAGATCACCGGCGGCGAACGCATCGTGGCCGACCGCTGCCGCACACCCGACGTGAAGGAGCGCTTCATGTTCATGTTCAACCGCTACCAGGACATGATCAACCGCCACAAGACCAGCGACCTGTCGGACTCGCAACCGACCAAGGGCAACATCGCGGGGGGCCTCACGACCATCGAGGAGAAAGCGCTCGGCAACATCCAGAAGATCGGCAAGAAGTGCCTGGTCGATGGCGTGCTCGACAAGGCCGAAGTGCCCACCAGCCCCGGCCTGTGGTTCATGGACTCTTCCAGCGCGGCCGCAGAGATGGTGACGCTGTGCGCCGCCTCGGGCTACGCGGTGCACTTCTTCCCTACGGGCCAGGGCAACGTGATCGGCAACCCCATCCTGCCGGTCATCAAGATCTGCGCCAACCCGCGCACCGTGCGGCTGATGAGCGAGCACGTCGACGTCGACACCTCGGGCCTGCTGCAGCGCGAGATGACGCTCGACCAGGCCGGCGACCAGTTGCTCGAATGCATGCTGCGCACCGCCAACGGCCGGCTCACGGCAGCCGAAGCGCTGGGCCACCGCGAGTTCGTGATGACGCGCCTGTACGAGTCGGCCTGAGCGCACGAACGACACGACACCCATGAAACGGATCGTCATTGCGGAGTTCATGGACGCCGCCGCGGTTGCGCAGTTGCGCGAGCGGCACGACGTTCTCTACGACGTGGCGCTGGTGGACGATGGCGCCCGCCTGTACCGCGAAGCGAAGTGGGCCCACGCGCTGATCGTGCGAAACCGCACGCAGGTGCGCGGCGAGCTGCTCGACACGCTGGCCCAGTGCACGGTGGTGGGCCGCCTGGGCGTGGGCCTGGACAACATCGACGTGGCGAGCTGCGAAGCGCGCGGCATCCAGGTGATTCCGGCCACAGGCGCCAATGCGTTGAGCGTGGCGGAGTACGTCATTGCCAGCGCGATGCTGTTGCTTCGGGGCGCCTACGGCTCGACGGCCGAAGTCGCTGCCGGCCGCTGGCCGCGCAACGCGCTGTCGAACGGGCGCGAGCTGTCGGGCAAGACACTCGGGCTGGTCGGCTTCGGCGCCATCGGGCAGCTGACGGCGCGGATGGCGAAGGCATTGGGCATGCGCACGGTGGCCTTCGACGCGATGATGGACGCGGGGCATCCGGCCTTCGCTGAAACCGGCACGCAGCCGGTAAGCCTCGATGCGCTGGTGGCACAGGCCGATGTGGTGAGCCTGCACGTGCCGCTGGTCGACGGCACGCGCCACCTGTTCGGCGCCGCGCGCATCGCGGCCATGAAAGGCGGTGCTGTGTTGGTCAACACCTCGCGCGGCGGCATCGTCGATGAAGCGGCCGTGGCACTCGCACTGCGCGAAGGCCGGCTCGGCGGCGCGGCGCTCGATGTGTTCGATGCTGAGCCGCTCGCGGCCAGCGCGCATTTCGAAGGCTGTCCCAACCTGCTGCTGACACCGCACATCGCGGGCGTGACGACCGAATCGAACGAGCGCGTGAGCAGCCTCATCGCACACAAGGTGCTGGAGGCGCTGGAGCCATGACGACGATGAGCCTTCAGGAAGCGCGTGACGCGGTACGCACGGCACTGCGCGCGGCCGGCGCCAACGACGCGATGGCCACGGCAACAGCACGCGCACTGGTGCTGGCCGAGGCGCAGGGACTGGCCTCGCACGGCCTCGGCCGTGTGGCCCAGTACGCAACGCACCTGCGCAACGGCCGCGTCAATGGCCACGCAGTGCCCACGCTGCGCCGCGAAAAAGGCGCCGCCGCGCTGATCGATGCGCAAGAGGGCCTGGCCTTCGCCGCCTGCGAGATGGCGGTGACCGAAACCATCGCTCGCGCGCGCGACTTCGGCATCGCCATCGCAGGCGTGACCGACAGCCACCACTGCGGCGTGGTCGTCGACCACCTGCGCGCGGTGGCCGAAGCGGGCATGGTCGGGCTCGGCTTTGCGAACTCGCCGGCCGCCATGCCGGCGGCGGGCGGCCGGCATCCGATCTTCGGAACCAACCCGGTGGCAGCGGTGTTCCCGCGCCGTGGGGCGCTGCCGCTGATGATCGACCTGAGCCTGTCGGAAGTGGCACGCGGCAAGGTGATGGTCGCGGCCAAACAGGGCAAGCCGATCCCGCTCGGCTGGGCCGTCGACCGACACGGCCAGCCGACCACCGACGCGCAGGCCGCGCTCGAAGGCTCGATGCTGCCCATCGGCGCCGCCAGCAGCCCCAAGGGCGCGATGCTGGCACTGGTGGTCGAACTGCTGGTCACCGCGCTCATCGGCGCGCAGTTCGGCTTCGAGGCATCGAGCTTCTTCGAGGACGTCGGCAACCGGCCACGCATCGGCCAGGCCTTCATCGTCATCGACCCCGGTGCGCTGGCGGGCTCAGCCAGTTATCTCGACCGTGTCGAGGTGCTGGTGGCCGAGATGCTGCGCGACGACGGCGTGCGCCTGCCCGGCGCACGGCGCGAAGAGCTGCGCAGGCGTGCGGAGACACAAGGCATCGAGGTGCCCGACGCGCTGCTCGCGCAGTGGCGACGGTAGCCGCCGAACGCCTTTTCCCGAACACAACAACAGGAGACAACACGATGAAACGACGCGAATGGATGCAAGGGACCGCTGCCCTGGCGGCGACGGGTTCCCTGACAGCGCTGATGCCCGGGCTTGCCAGGGCGCAAGCCGGCGACTACCCCAGGCCGGACGCCACGCTGCGCTACGTGGTGCCCTTTCCGGCAGGCGGCCTCACGGACGTGATGGCGCGACAGATCGGCCAGCAGCTCGGCGAGCGCTGGAAGGTCAGCGTGCTGGTGGACAACCGGCCCGGCGGCAACGGACAGATCGGCGCCGACCTCGTGGCCAAGGCGCCGCCCGATGGCAACACGCTGCTGGCGATCACGCTGACGCATGCGGCCAACGTCACGCTGTTTCCCAAGTCGCCGTTCAACTTCCAGAAAGACCTGCGCCCGGTCGCGCTGCTGGCCGGCAGCCCGATGCTGATCGTGGTGCCGGTGGCCAGCCCGATCCAGGACCTGAAGGGCCTGATCGCGGCAGCGAAGGAACGCAAGCTCAACGCCGGCTCCAGCGGCAGCGGCACGCCGCCGCACCTGACGCTGGCGCTCTTCAACGACCTGAACAAGTCCACCGTGCAACACGTGCCCTACAAGGGCGGCGCGCCCTGCATGACCGACCTCATCGGCGGCCAACTCGACGTGGTGTTCTCGAACATTCCCGAGTCAATCCCGCATGTGAAGGGCGGCAAGCTGCGCGCGCTGGCCATCGCGAGCAAGACGCGCTACCCCTCGCTGCCCGACGTGCCGACAACGGCCGAAGCCGGCATGCCGGCGCTGCAGGTCGAGAACTGGACCGGCATCATGGCGCCGGCCGGCATGCCCGATGCCGCCGTGCAAAAGCTGGGCGCGGAGGTGGTGAAGATCCTGGCGCTGCCGGGCCTGGAAGAGCGCATGCGGCAGCAGGGTTTTGTGATCGACGCGCGCGGGCCGGATCGCTTCGCGCCGTTCCTCAATGACGAGATTGCGCGCTGGGCGCACGTCATCAAGGCGGCGGACATCCAGCCGAGCTAGTCAGCCGAGCAGCATCTGCGCGGTGTGATGCGCAATGACCGCCTCTTCGTCGGTGCGCAGCACCCAGGCGCTGACGGGGCTCTCTGGCGTAGTGAGCCGCTGCGCACCGCTGCGGTTGGCGGCGGCATCGACATTCACGCCCAGCCATTCGCAGTCTTCGAGGATGCGTTCGCGCAGCCCGGCCGCGTTCTCGCCGATGCCGCCGGTGAACACGATGGCATCGACACCGCGCAGCGCCGACGCAAGGCTGCCCATGTTCTGCACCACCTGTTCGACGAAGTGCCCGATGGCTTCGGCTGCAGCGGGCTCGGCGGACGCTTCGAGCGCGCGCATGTCGCTCGACACGCCCGACATGCCGAGCAGGCCCGATTCGCGGAACAGCAGCGATTCGACCTGGTCGGCCGACATGCCGCGCGAGCGCATCAGGTACAGCACCACGGCCGCATCGAGGTGGCCGCAGCGTGTGCCCATGGTGAGGCCGTCGAGCGGAGAAAAGGTCATCGTGGTGGCCACCGAGCGGCCTTGCGCAATGCCGCACATCGAGGCGCCGTTGCCCAGGTGCGCGACGATCACGCGCCGCTGCGCCAGCCCGGGCGCCACATGCGCGAGTTGCGCCACGATGGATTCGTACGAAAGCCCATGGAAGCCGTAGCGCCGAACGCCCGCGTCGTGCAGCGCACGCGGCAAAGCGAAGCGGCGGTTGACCTCGGGCTGCACCGCGTGGAAGGCGGTGTCGAAGCACGCCACCTGCGGCACGCCCTCGAAGGCCGCCGTTGCCACGCGCACACCGGCCAGGTTGTGCGGCTGATGCAGCGGTGCCAGCGGCTCCAGTTTTGCCAGTGCTTCGAGCACCTGCGCATCGATGCGCACCGGTGCCACGAAATCCGTGCCGCCATGCACGATGCGATGCCCGACGCCGGCAATGCGCCGGCCGTCGCCCTGTTGCGCATGCCAGTCGAGCAACGCCGCGAGCGCGCCCTGGTGCGAGGCCTGCGCGCCATCGAGTGCGGCGTCGTGCAGGGTGTTGCCCTGCGCATCGCGCACGCGCAGCCGCGCTTTCAGCCCGGCGCCCAGGCCATCGGCCTGGCCCGACCACAACGCCGCCGGCAGAACACGGCCATCGCTGCGTGCCTCATCCGCCGCATCGAACAGCGCGACCTTGATCGACGACGATCCGGCGTTGAGAGTCAGCAGCGCATCGGCCATGGCTTGTTCAGACGTAGTCCTTGTACTTGTCGAGGAATCGTACAGGCTTGGCCAGCGCGTCGCGGCGGAACGGGTCGCCCAGCTCGCGGGTGCACATGATCTCGATCACGCAGGTCTTGCCTTCGTTCATCTGCATGTCGATGGCCTTCTTCAGCGCCGGGCCCACGTCTTCGAGCCTGTCGACCACGATGCCTTCGGCGCCCATGGCCTTGGCGATGCCCGCGAAGCTTTCGCTTTCGAGTTCGCCGGCCACGAAGCGGCGGTTGTAGAAGTCGACCTGGTTCTTCTTCTCCGCGCCCCACTGGCGGTTGTGGAAGACCACGGCCGTCACCGGAATGTCGTGGCGCACGGCCGTCATGATCTCGACCATGCTCATGCCCCAGGCGCCGTCACCGGCGTAGGCCACGGCCGGACGATCGGGTGCCGCGCACTTGGCGCCGATCATGGTCGGCAGCGAGTAGCCGCAGTTGCCGAAGCTCATCGGCGCGAAGAAGCTGCGCGGCTCCTCGAAGCGCAGGTAGCTGTTGGCAATGGCGTTGATGTTGCCGATGTCGGTGGAGACCATCACGCGCGGCGGCATGGCTTTCTCAAGCTCGCGCAGCACCTGGCGCGGGTGCAGGTAGCTGCCGCCGGTCGGTGTCTTCTCGCCCTTGGCTTCCTCGATGGCGTCCAGGCTGTACTGGTCGCGCTCGTGGGTCCACTCGTCGAGTTCTTTTTCCCACGCGGCCTTCTCGGCCTTGATCTTGTCGGCGCGTTCGGCCTTGGTGGCGTCGCAGGCCAGCGTCTTGCCCTGCAGGCGCTTGAGCAGTTCCTTGGCCGTGGCCTTCGCATCGCCGTGAATGCCGACGGTGATCTTCTTCACCAGCCCGAGGTTGGTGTGATCGGCCTCGACCTGGATGATCTTCGCGTCCTTCGGCCAGTAGTCCATTCCGTGCTGCGGCAGCGTGCCGAAGGGGCCCATGCGCGAGCCGAGTGCGAGCACCACGTCGGCCTGCGCGATCAGCTTCATCGCGGCCTTCGAACCTTGATAGCCGAGCGGGCCCGCAGCCAGCGGATGGCTCGCGGGGAACGAGTCGTTGCGCAGGTAGCCGTTGGCCACCGGCGCGCCCAGGCGCTCGGCCAGCGCCTTGCACTCTTCGACCGCATCGCCCATGACCACGCCGCCGCCCGAAAGAATCACCGGGAACTTGGCCGAGGCCAGCAGTTCGACGGCAGCGTTCAGGCTGTTCTCGCCGCCCGCGCCGCGCTCCACACGCATCGGCTTCGGGATCTCGGTCGTGATCTCGCCGTAGAAATAGTCGCGCGGAATGTTCAGCTGCGTCGGGCCCATCTCGGAGATGGCGCGGTCGAAGCAGCGTGCCGTGTACTCGGCCATGCGCTTGGGGTTGTTCACATGGCCCTGGTACTTGGTGAACTCCTGGAACATCGGCAACTGGTTGGCTTCCTGGAAGCCACCCAGGCCCATGCCCATGGTGCCGGTCTCGGGCGTGATCATCACGACCGGGCTGTGCGCCCAGTAGGCAGCGGCGATAGCCGTCACGCAGTTGCTGATGCCGGGGCCGTTCTGGCCGATCACAAGGCCATGACGGCCCGACACGCGCGCATAGCCGTCGGCCATGTGCGCGCCGCCCTGCTCGTGCACCACCGGAATCAGGCGGATGCCGGCGGGCGCGAAGATGTCCATCGCGTCCATGAAGGCCGAGCCCATGATGCCGAAGATGTCGGTCACGCCGTTGGCGACCATGGTCTCGACGAAGGCCTCGGAGGGCGTCATCTTCTGCACGCCGGTGACGGCTTCACGGGCGGGTGCGGCGGGTTTCTTCTGGCTCATGGAAGGCGTCTCCTGGAGGGATGGGGGTTGTTCGGCAACTCGAAAAGTCGGAACCTCTTGTTCCGAAATTCATTCCGGCGGAATATAGGACGGCATTGCGGCGGCGTCAAACAATTTACAAAAATCGGTACGCCTTGTCTTGTTTTTTGTAAAAAGACTATGATCCGCCCCCATGAAGATCGTCAAAGGGCTCACGCCAGAGACCACCGAACCGGCGGGTGACACACCCACCATGCGGCTGTTCGCGCTGCTGGAAGTCATGGCCGCGAAAGACCTGCGCTATTCGCTGCAGGGCCTGGTCGAAGAAACCGGCCTGCCCAAGCCCACGCTGCACCGCATGCTGCAACAGCTCGAAGGCGCGGGCCTGCTGCAGCGCGAAGGCGACGGGCGCCACTACGGCATCGGCACGCGGCTGCGGCGCCTTGCCGAGAACCTGCTGCTCAACGACAGCCTGCACGGCGCGCGCCACACGGTGCTGCGGCAACTGGTCGAGGAGATCGGCGAGAGCTGCAACCTCACGGCCCTGTCGGGCAGCGAGGTCGTGTACCTCGACCGCGTGGAGACCGCCGCGCCGCTGCGCTTTTATCTGCACTCGGGCTCGCGCGTGCCGGTGCATTGCTCGGCCAGCGGCAAGATTTTTCTCTCGCAGATGAGCACCGCGCAGCGCCGCCGCCTGCTGTCGAATGCGCCGCTGGAGCCCTACACGCCCAAGACGCTGACCGACCCCGAGGCACTGGAGAAGGAAGTGCAGCGCGTGCGCAAGAGCGGCTTTGCCATCGACAACGAAGAGTTCTTGCCGGGCCTGCTGTGCATTGCCGCGCTGGTGCCTTCGGGCGACGACGCCCCTTCGAATCTCTGCATTGCGGTGCAGGCGCCGATCATGCGGCTCGACGCCGCCAGGGCGAAGACGCTGCTGCCCGCATTGCAGCGCGCCGCACTGGCGCTGAGCCGCATCGACACCGATGCCGGCGCCGACCGCGCGCTGGCCTGACCTTCATCCGTCCGATACCGAAAGCCCCACCGTGACCGACACCGCAGACCTTCGGCCCGACCGCATGCTGAGCGTGCGCGAGGTGTTCGGCATCGACACCGACCTACAGGTGCCCGCCTTCAGCGAACGCGATGACCACGTGCCCGAGGTCGATGCGGTCTACCGCTTCAACCCCGACGTGACGCTCGCCATCCTCGCGGGCTTCATGCGTGACCGCCGCGTGATGGTGCAGGGGCTGCACGGCACCGGCAAGTCGACCCACATTGAACAGGTGGCGGCGCGCCTGAACTGGCCCTGCGTGCGCCTGAACCTCGACGGCCACATCAGCCGGCTCGACCTCGTGGGCAAGGACGCGGTGGTGTTGCGCGAAGGCAAGCAGGTCACCGAATTCCAGGAAGGCATCGTGCCGTGGTCGCTGCAGCGGCCCGTAGCGCTGATCTTCGACGAGTACGACGCGGGCCGGCCCGACGTGATGTTCGTCATTCAGCGCATCCTCGAGCGCGACGGCAAGTTCACGCTGATGGACCAGAACAAGGTGCTGCGCCCGCACCCCTTCTTCCGCTTGTTCGCCACCGCCAACACCGTGGGCCTGGGCAACCTCAACGGCCTGTACCACGGCGCGCAGCGCCTGAACCATGCGCAGATCGACCGCTGGAACATCGTCGCCTCGCTGAATTACCTGCCGGCCGATGAAGAAATAGCCATCGTGCAGGCGCGCGTGCCGTCGCTGGCCGACGATGCCGGGCGCAAGCTCGTCGCGAGGATGGTGGCCGTGGCCGACCTCACGCGCAAGGGCTTCGCGGCGGGCGACCTGTCGACGCTGATGTCGCCACGCACCGTCATCACCTGGGCCGAGAACGTCGAGATCTTCAAAGACCCGGCACTGGCGTTCAGGCTCTCGTTCGTCAACAAGTGCGACGACGCCGAGCGGCCGTTGGTCGCCGAATACTTCCAGCGCTGCTTCGACCAGGAGCTGAAGGAGTCGCACCAACTCTCGCCGGGCTCGCAGCCATGACCGACACGCCCGCGAGCGCGATGCAGCGCCGCGTGCGGCAGGAAGAGCTGGTGGCCGAGCTGTGCGCGGGCGTGGTGCGCGCCTTCAGCGGCGAGCGCGACCTGCACTTTCGCGGACGGCGCCTGCATCGCGGCCGCGTGGCATTGCCGTGGTTCGCACCGCACCTGCATCCCTCGCCGGAGACCGACGACTTCGCATCTTTCCGCGGCGTGGCCGACGGGCTCGCACTGCGGCTCACCGACTCCGATGCCGCGCTGCATGAACGCCTGCGCCCCGAAGAGCCGGTCGAGCGCATGGTGTTCGAGATGCTCGAACAATTCCGCGTCGAAGCGCTCGTGCCCGAAACCATGGCCGGCATGCGCCACAACCTGCGGCACCGCCACGAACAGTGGTCGCTGGCGTTCCACCATTCGGGCCTGACCGACACCGCACGCGGCCTGCTGCTGTATGCCGTCGCCCAGATCTGCCGCGCCCGCGTCAGCGGCCAGCAGGTGGTCGAAGAAACAGAAGACATGCTCGAAGCCACGCGCTTCGCGCTCGCGCCGCTGATCGGCCATGCACTCGCAGGCTTGCGCAAGGACCGCGCTGACCAGGCCGCCTATGCCGTGCACGCACGGGCCATCGCACGCACCATCGCCACCATGCTGCACGAGGCCGACGACGAAGGCAGCGATGCCGCACGCGACCCGCACGTGGACGACAAGCGCAGCGTGTTCAGCCTCGTCGCCGACATGGACCAGGAGATCATCGAGCGCTTCACCACCGCCGAGTCGGGCCGCAGCGCCGTGCTCGACGATGCGGGCGGCGCCTACCGCGTCTTCACCACCGCCTACGACCGCGAGCACGATGCCGCCACGCTCGCACGCAAGGAAGTGCTCGCCGACCTGCGCGAAAAGCTCGACCGCCGCATTGCCGCGCAGGGCGTGAACATCGCCCGCCTGGCGCGCGAGTTGCGCGCATTGCTGGCCGACCCCACGCGCGACGGCTGGGACGGCGGGCAGGAAGAAGGCCTGATCGACGGCCGCCGCCTCGCGCAACTCGTGGCCTCGCCCACCGAGCGCCGCCTGTTCCGCACCGAGCGCATGGAGCCGGTGGCCGACAGCGTGGTCACCTTCCTGATCGATTGCTCGGGCTCGATGAAGGAGCACGCCGAATCGGTCGCGATGATGGTCGACGTGTTCGCGCGCGCCCTCGAACAGGCCGGTGTGACCAGCGAGGTGCTGGGCTTCACCACTGGCGCATGGAACGGCGGCCGTGCGCAGCGCGAGTGGGTACGCGCCGGCCGTTCAGCCCACCCTGGCCGCCTGAACGAGCGTTGCCATCTCATCTTCAAGGCCGCAGCCACACCGTGGCGGCGCGCGCGGCCTGCGATGGCTGCGTTGCTCAAGGCCGATCTGTTCCGAGAAGGGATCGATGGCGAGGCGGTCGACTGGGCCTGCATGCGCCTTCGCCAGCGCACCGAAGAGCGAAAGCTGCTGCTTGTGATTTCAGATGGCTCGCCGATGGACAGTGCTACCCATCTGGCCAATGACGCGCATTACCTCGACCACCATTTGCGTGATGTTGTTGCGCGGCAGGAGCAACGGGGGGACATCTCCATTTCCGGCATCGGCGTGGGGCTTGATCTGAGTCCGTACTACAGCCGTAGCCATGTGCTGGACCTTGCGTCTTCTGCTGGCAATACGATTTTTCGCGAAGTCATCGAACTCATGGCGGGGTGGCATCGGCGCTGAGGTTGTTCGGGGCGCTGCTGTTCGTTGTGCGTTTGTTCGGGGCGAGTGCGAATGACACCAGGTGCTCCCCTCCGCGAATGTCCCCCGCTTCGCTCCTCCTTTATTTCGCTGCGGGGAGCACCTGGTGTCATTCGCACTGGGGCACGCTGCTGGTGATCGCCGATCAACCAGTGCTCTGAGCGCTCGCGTCGATACGGGGCTCTTTTTCGCGAAATAAAGGAGGAGCGAAGCGGGGGACATTCGCGAAAAAGAGCACCGTGTCGGCGTGAGTGCCGCCCTGAACAGCGGCGGCCTCCAAGAACCCACAAGCCAATACAAGAAAAGCAAAGTTCCCTTCCCCCGATTGACAAAGACCCCCAAGGGTTCTTACATTGCGTTTCACATCCGAGAACGCTGTTCCGATATTTGGAACACCCAAAAAGGGTTCGAATGGATTCCACGTTAGCCAAGGGCCTGGCAGCCATCGAATGGATGGCACGCCAGCAGCGCGACTGCCGCGTCACCGACCTGGCCCAGGCCTTCGGCATGGCGCGCAGCAACGCGCATCGCACGCTGCAAACGCTGGTCGAGTGCGGTTGGGCCGTGCAAGACCCCGACACCAGCGCCTACCGCCCCAGCCTGCGGCTGTTCGAACTGGGCGCACTGGTCGGCGAAGCGGCCGACGTCGGCGCACTGCTGCGCCCGCACCTGGCAGTGCTCGCGCAAGCCACCGGCGAGACCATTCATCTCGCAGTGCTCGACCGCGACGAAATCGTCTACCTCGACAAGTTCGACAGCCCTCTTCCCGTGGCCGCCTACTCGCGCGTCGGCGGCCGTGCAGCCGCCTACTGCGTGGCCTCCGGCAAGGCCCTGCTGGCTGCGGCATCGCTCGACGTGCCCGCACTCCAGCAGCGCCTGGGCACGCTCGTCGCACACACGAAGAACAGCATCACCGACTTCGATGCCCTCTTCTCCGAACTGGAACGCACACGCACACGCGGCTACGCCGAGAACCGCGAGGAATGGCGCCTCGGCGTCTGCGGCCTCGGCGTGCCGGTGTTCAACGCACGCGGCGAAGCCGTTGCGGCCGTGGGCATGAGCGTGCCGTCGATCCGCTTTGCGCGGACGCAGGCGCGCGAACTGGCCGACCACATCAGGGCCTGCGCACGCGACGCCAGCGTCACGCTCGGCTATCGCGCCAGCCCCGAGCCCGCGGCAGGGCAGCTCCCGACATCCGTCACGAAGAGAAGGAGACTCGAATGAACCTGTTCCTCGCCCCCCGGCTGCGCGCGACCCTGCTCGCCGTCGCAGCCCTGGCCGCGCCCCTTGCCGCGCAGGCACAACCGCCTGCCGGCGACTACCCGAACAAGCCGATCCGCCTCGTCGTGCCCTACCCGCCCGGCGGCGGCACCGACGTGATCGCGCGCATCGTGCAGGAGCGCTTCTCCAGCCTGCTGGGGCAACAGGTGCTGATCGACAACCGCGGCGGCGCGGCCGGCTCCATCGGCACCGAGGTCGTGGCCAAGTCGCCGCCCGACGGCTACACGGTGCTGTTCACGCTGTCGTCGCACACCATCAACCCCGCCATCTACAACAAGCTGAGCTTCGACACCGCGAAAGACTTCGCGCCCGTCGGCATGGTCGCGTCGCTGCCGCAGATCCTGGTGGCCAACACGCAGTTCGCGCCGAACACCGTGGCCGAGCTGGTCGCGCTCGCCAAGGCCAAGCCCGACAGCATCTCCTTCGCATCGGTGGGCAATGGCTCGCCGGGGCATCTGGCGGGCGAACTGCTCAAGCTGCGCACCGGCACGCAGATGACGCACATCCCGTACCGCGGCGGCGGCCCGGCCGTGACCGACGTGATGGGCGGGCAGGTGCCGCTGCTGTGGGTGTCGATTCCGGCAGCCGCGCAGTTCGTGAAGGCCGGCAAGCTCAAGGCGCTTGCGGTGTCGACCACCAAGCGCAGCGCGGCCTTTCCCGATGTGCCGACGATGCAGGAAGCCGGCATCGCCGACTTCGACGTGGACTCGTGGTACGCGGTGTTCGTGCCCGCGAAGACGCCGCAACCCGTCATCGACAAGCTCAACCGCGTCATCAACGTCGTGGTGAAGGAACCCGAGATCCGCGACAAGCTGCTGGCGCAAGGCAGCGAAGGCGTGGGCGGCACGCCCGAGCAGCTCGGCAAGGTCGTGAGCACCGAACTCGTGCGCTGGCAGAAGCTCGCCAAAGAGGCCAACATCAAGGTCGATTGATCGACACGGACAGATCCCATGGAACATCCCGCATCCCCCTCTTCTTCTCCCATCGCCGAACTGGTGGCGCGCGCACGTGCCGCGCAGCGCGTTTATGAAACCTGGTCGCAGGCGCAGGTCGATACCGTCGTGGTCGCAACCGGCTGGGCCATCATCGAGCCGGCGCGCAACCGCGAGCTGGCCGAACTGGCAGTTGCCGACACCGGCGTCGGCAACGTCGAGGACAAGGTGCGCAAGAACCACCGCAAGACCTTCGGCCTGCTGCGTGACCTGCACGGCGCGCGCTCGGTCGGCGTGATCGGCGAAGACCCGGCGCGCGGCATCGTCGAGATCGCGCGGCCCGTGGGCGTGGTGTGCGCCGTCACGCCATCGACCAACCCCGGCGCCACGCCAGCCAACAAGATCATCAATGCGCTCAAGGGGCGCAACGCGGTCATCGTCGCGCCCTCGCCCAAGGGTTGGTCGACGGCGGCGCGGCTCATCGAATTCATCCACGCGCAACTCGACCGCATCGGCGCGCCGCGCGACCTGGTGCAACTGCTGCCTCAGCCCATCAACAAGCAATCGACCGCCGAGCTGATGCGCCTGTGCGACCTGGTGGTGGCCACCGGCTCGCAGGCCAATGTGCGCGCGGCCTATGCGAGCGGCACGCCGGCCTTCGGCGTGGGCGCGGGCAATGTGGCGGGCATCGTCGATGAAACGGCCGACGTGCAGGCGGCGGCCGAACGCATCGTGCGCTCCAAGACTTTCGACAACGCGACCAGTTGCTCGTCGGAGAACAGCCTCGTCATCGTCGATGCGGTGCGCGCACCGATGCTGGCGGCGCTGAAGGACCGTGGCGCCGTCATGCTCGCCGCCCCGCAGAAGGCCACGCTGCAGGCGCTGATGTGGCCCGAGGGCAAGCTCTCGGCCGCCGTCATCGGGCAGTCGGCGCGCACCATCGCCGAACGCGCGGCAAACGTCGATGGCGCCAACCGTGAGGCATGGCTGGCGATTGCCGCGACCGATCCGCGCATCCTCATGGTGGCCGAGGACGGCGTTGGTCACGACCATCCATTCTCGGGCGAAAAGCTCAGCCCGGTGCTCGCCATCTATGCCGCACGCGATTTCGACGAAGCGGCCGCCACGGTCGAACGCATCTACGGCTACGAAGGCGCGGGCCACTCGGTGGGCCTGCACAGCGCGATGCCCGAACGCGCGCTCACGCTGGGCCTGACGCTGCCGGTGTCGCGCGTGATCGTCGGCCAGGCGCACTGCATCGCGACCGGTGGCAGCTTCGACAACGGCCTGCCCTTCTCGCTGTCCATGGGCTGCGGCACCTGGGGCAAGAACAACTTCTCGGACAACATGAACTACCGCCACTACCTGAACATCACGCGCATCTCGCGTCCGATTCCGGAGAAGGTGCCGAGCGAGGAAGAGATCTTCGGCGCCTTCTTCGCGACGCACGGCGCAAAGTGAGCATGGCGATGGCACCCGCTGCGGCGCTGGAGACCGTCCACGCGCTGATCGAGCATCAGGCGCGACTGCAGCCGCATGCCGTGTACGCACGCGCGACGGAGAACGACCGCCACATCGGCTACGGCGAACTGGCGCGCAACTGCCGGCGCGTGGCCGCCGTGCTGCGCAGCCACGGTGCGCAGCCGGGCGATACGGTCTCGGTCGTCATGCCCAACGGGCTGCAGACGCTGCGGCTGCTGCTGGGCGCGATGCACGGCGGCTTCTGCGTGAACCCGGTCAACCTGCTGTCGCAGCCCGAGCAGATGCGCTATGTGCTCGCGCATTCGGACTGCCGCGTGGTCTGCGTCGCGCCCGAGTGGGAAGCCCGCGTGCGCGACATGGTTCAGGCCTTCGACCGGCCGGTGACGGTGATCGTGGCCGACCCCGAAGCCGATGCGCTGCCGGGAGAAAAAGACGAAGAAGACACGTCACCCGCCGCGCCGCCGCCTGCACTCGGCAGCGTGGCCCTGCTGATGTACACCTCGGGCACCACCGGCATGCCCAAGGGCGTGATGCTCACGCAGCGCAACCTCGCGGCCAACGCGCATGCGATCAGCGCCGAGCACGCGCTGCAACCCTCCGACCGCGTGCTCGCGGTGCTGCCCCTATATCACATCAACGCCTTCGCGGTGACCATGCTCGCGCCATTGGCGCACGGCGGCAGCCTGGCGATGCCGCCGAAGTTTTCCGCCGGCCGCTTCTGGGCGCAGGCCACGCACACCCAGTGCAGCTGGATCAACGTGGTGCCCACCATGATCTCGTACCTGCTCGAAGGCCCGAAGCCGCCGCTTGCGCAGACGGTGGCCATCCGCTTCTGCCGCTCGGCCTCGGCCGCGCTGCCGCCCGAGCACCATCGCGCCTTCGAGCAGATGTTCGGCATCGGCATCGTCGAGACCATGGGCCTTACCGAAACGGCCGCGCCTTCGTTCTCCAACCCGATGGACCCGGCCGCGCGCAAGCTCGGCTCGGTGGGGCGCGCATCGGGCTGCATGGCCGGCGTGGTCGATGCGCAACTGGCGGCCGTGCCCAACGGCGTGACCGGAGAGCTGGTGATTCGCGGGCCGAACGTGATGCTCGGCTATTACAAGAACGACGAGGCCACGCGCGCGAGCTTCACGCCCGACGGCTGGCTGCGCACCGGCGACCTCGGCCACCGCGACGAAGACGGCTTCTTCTTCGTCACCGGCCGCATCAAGGAACTGATCATCAAAGGCGGCGAGAACATCGCGCCGCGCGAGATCGACGAGGCGCTGCTGCAGCACCCCGCCGTGCTGGAAGCCGCCGCCGTGGGCGTGCCCGACCGCCACTACGGGCAGGAGATCGGCGTGTGCATCGTGCTGCGCGAAGGCTTCGCCTGCACCGAGGAAGAGTTGCGCACCTTCAGCGCCGGTGCGCTCGGCCGCTACAAGACACCGGGCCACTACCGCTTCGTGGCCGATCTGCCGCGCGGTCCTTCAGGAAAGGTGCAGCGCCTGAAGCTGCTGCCGCTGTTCGAGGCATGACGGCGGCCGAACTGCTGGCTCCGCCGCTGGCGCCGGCCTTGCTCGTGTACAGCCTGTGCGCGGTGTTCGCGGCGGGCATCGTGCGCGGCTTCGCGGGCTTCGGCTTCTCGGCCATCACGGTGGCCGGCATGTCGCTGGTGGTGTCGCCCGCGCTGGTGGTGCCCGCGATCTTCGCGCTGGAAATCCTCGCGAGCCTGAGCCAGTTGCGCGGCATCGCGCGCGATGTCGACATGCCCTGGCTGAGCTGGCTGATGCTGGGCAACCTGATCTGCATTCCCATCGGCGTGGCGCTGCTGGCGTGGCTGCCCGAGACACCGCTGCGCCTGCTGATCGGTGCGCTGCTGATGGCGGCGGCCCTGCTGCTGCGCGGCGGCGCGCACGTCACGCTGGTGCCCACGCGCGGCGTGCGGCTCGCGGCCGGGCTGGCGTCGGGCTTCATCAACGGCGTGGCGGCCATCGGCGGCATCGCGATCGCGGTGATGCTGAGCACCGCGAAGATGGCGCCGGCCGCGTTGCGCGCCACGCTGATCGCGCTGCTGCTGTTCAGCGATGTGGTGTCGCTGATCTGCGCGGCGTTGATGCCCTCTTCAGCGCATGCCTCGGGCAACCTGCTGGGGCCCGACACGCTGAAGTGGGCGCTGTGGCTGGCGCCCGCGATGCTGGCGGGCATCTGGTATGGGCAGCGCTCGTTCAAGGGGGTGTCGCCGGAGCAGTTCAGGAAGCATGTGCTGAACCTGCTGATTGCGTTGGCGACGGTGAGTGTGGTGCGGTCGCTGGTCGGACTGCTTGGCTGAGTTGTCGCGCCCTCGTGGGCGCGGAAATGCTCAGGCGCCCAGCGGCTTGATGCGCCAGCCGTCCGGCGCATCGAAGGACGCGCCGCACTTCGGCTGAGGACAGATGGGCGAATCAAGCGGAATCACCGTTCCGCAATTCGGGCACGTGCCCTTTGGCAGCGCGTCGTACGCTTGCCGAGCCAGCAGAGCGCGGCCTTCTTCAGTCTGCCGAAGTTCGTCGGCCGCGCGGCGGTTGCGCTCATCGGCCAGGTCCTGCGCACGACGTGCGGTGTACAGGGCCACGGTGCGGTCCTTGTCACCGACCGCATCCGTGAATGCCTTGGCCCAGATGCCCGCCTTGCGCTGCCCGTTGGTCGCTTCTTCGAGCGCGACCGCATAGTCGTCATCGACCGGACCGGGAGGCGGGGCTGGTGTCCAGTTCGTCTGTTCTCCCGACACGGATTCGGCTGCGTCTTTCGAAAGATCCTTCATGACCGCCAGCAGAATGAAAGCGATCACTGGGCTCACGATGATGCTGATGAAGAACCAGCCCACACCGAAGCGCCCCCGGTTGGAAGCCCAGATACCCGCGCCCACGCACAGCAGCAGGAAGAAGAAAAAACCGCTGAATATCATCTCTGATCCTTCTCTATATCTCTCGTTTTTTAGGCGTACCTCGATGCGGGTCGCGGTTCGAATTAGAACTCAGGTTTTCAGTCGGATCGGTCCCGAATCACGGGGCGCTTTCACTCGAAAACTTGCGTGCGGTGTCCGGTTTGCCGCGTGAGATTTCGCGGCCGTCGCGGCCGTCAACGCCCCGCTTGCGCAGGCCGCCGCGGCCTCTGCCTGGCCACCACCGTCTTGACCATGGTGGCAAGCGCCGGCGCGGCCAGCAGGCGCTGCCGGTGCGCAAGAACGGCCTGCGCAATCAGCGCTTCGACCTCGGGCGTGTTCATCTGCGACAGTGCCTGCAGGCGAATGCTCCGCACCTGCTTTCCCTCGCCTTCGAGCAACCCGGCCGGATCGCTCAGCGCCGCGCCATCGAGAAAGAACAGCGTGACCCATCGGGGATAGCCGGCGATGGAGATGAACGCGTCGGACGCGTGTTCGGTCGGGCTGATGCCGAACACCAGCGCGTTGTAGTTGTCGAAAACCAGCTCGAAGCCGCGCGGAAAGAAGGCCTGCAGCCGTTGGCGCGCGTCCCGCAACTGCGCTTCGATCGCGGGCGAGTACTTCGCCAGGAAGGTGGCAATCTGCGGCTCGGGATCGGGCACATTCATGGCCGGCATTCCGATGGATCGTTCGAGGGCGAAGGATGCGCCCCTCAGGACTTCAACGCCCCGGCGTCGAAGGCCTCGCTGTAGGCCTTCCAGTCTTTCTCGACCTGCGCGGCGCACTGGCGCGCGGCGTCCAGCAGGTCGCCCTGCCAGGTCTTGGCCGAGCCGCCGAATTCGATCAGCGCATCCGCGATGGCCGAGCCCTGGCGCCCCGCGCTGCGCAGTTGCGCCCAGGCCATCAGTTGCCCCATTTCATCGATCACGCCGCGGATCTGATCAAGCCCGGTGTGGCGCACGTCGAGCGTCACGCGGTCTTCGCTGGGCTGCAGGCCGCGCAGCACATAGGAGGCCTTGGCCTGCGCAACAGGATGCAGGAAGGCCATCGACACGGCCTGCATGCGCCGTTGCAGCCCCACCACCCGGTGCGCCTGCGACGGCCAGTCCGGCTGCTTGAGCTTCAGGTGCGGCGCCAGGGACGACGGCAGCGCCTGCTTCAGGTCGAGCAGGTAGTTGCCGTCGGGCGAGCCCTTGCCCTCGACCAGCACGATGTAGCGCTCCACGCCGAGGCTGCCGGTGCCGGCGATGCGCCGCGCCACGTCGCGCACCTTGAAGAAGGCGGGCTTGTCTTGCGTCGCGGCGAAGGTGTCGATCAGCTTCGTCACCCGGTCGCGCGCCGCATCGTCGACCTTCAGCGCATGCTTGCCATCGCAGCGAATGACGCGGCCGTGGCCCTTGGTGTCGGTGCGCCGGTCCAGGAAGGCGGGCCGGGTGCGCGCCTTGAGCGTTTCCAACAGATCGCCGATGAGCCCGTCGGCGGTGTCGCGCTCGACCCAGCGGGCCTTGCCCAGCGTGAGCGCACCGGCGTACGCATCGAGGAAGACCTTGCACAGCGCGGTCGCATCGTCGGTGCTCGCGCACAGGCTGTCGCCGGCCACCAGGATGCTGGACAGGAAGCGCACCAGTTCCCATGTCACCGGCGCCAGTGCCGCTTCATCGAAATCGTTGAGGTCGAAGTACACGAGCCGGTTGTCGCCCTTGTAGCTGCCGAAGTTTTCCAGGTGCGCATCGCCGCACAGCCAGCCTGCGGGCGCCTTCGCGAACAGCGCGTCGGCCGGCAGGTGGTCGTAGAAGAGGTGGCAGGTGCCACGCAGGAAGACGAAGGCGTTGGTGCGCAGGTTGGCGTACTTCATCGCCAGGCGCTCGGGGTCGCGGCCTGCGTTGAAGCTGCGGATGGTTTCGATGACGTTCGGCATTCGTTCCCCGTTTCTCATGCACGCTGCATGGCGCAACGGATTCTCGCGCCAACGCCTGCCGGCGCGCACGCATCCGGGCGGAAATCGCCTTGTATATTCGCCCGGCCCTCGCGGCGCTTGTTCAACAAAAAAACCAACGGATTCAGGTCTATCCCCGCATGCGAACCATCTCTCTACGACTGGCTCTTCTTTCCGCACTCCCGGTGCTTGCCGCAGCCTCCCTCTGGCATGGCAAGGCACAGGCCGACGAGCCCCAGGCGGCGCCCGTCGTCAGCTACAGCCAGATCGTTGCCGCCTACAAGGCCAACCCCCAGGAGGCTGCGGCCAGGTACACGAAGAAGCGGCTGGCGTTCAGCGGCAAGGTGATGCGCATGGGCGGCGACGCGGGCACGACCTATTTCGGCGCGGTCGCCGACGACGGTTCGAGCTTCGACACTTCCTTCGACGTGGGCGACCAGGACGCGCTGAAGCCGAAGTTCAAGGACGGAAAGCTCGCGGCCTTCCAGCTCTCCGGCAGCTTCGTCTTCGAGTGCCTGAACGAAGGCTTTCTGGCCAGCGCGCTGGTACCCTCGCCCAAGCTCGTCAACTGCAAGGCAGTGGCGCAGTAAGCCTCCAAGCGCTCAGAGCAGCGCGGTGATCTTCGCCGCCGCGGCCTTGAGCGCATCGATGCGCTTCATCGCATCGTCCATCGACATGCGCGCGGTCGGTGCATGCACCGCGAGCGCCGCGCGCACCGCGCCGGCCGCATCGCGCACCGGCACGGCCACCGCCACCAGCCCGGCGATGAACTCCTCGCGGTCGCACGAGTAGCCGCCATTCGCGATCGCCTCGCATTCGGCGCGCAATGCCTTGGCCGTGGTGATCGTGTTGGCGGTCATGCGTTCGAGCGGCAGCTTGTCGATCAGCGTGTCGCGTTCCTTGCCCGGCATCAGCGCCAGGAACAGCTTGCCGCTGGCGGTGCAATGCAGCGGCACGTGCGAGCCCACGTCGAGCGTCAGCCGCAGCGGCCATTGCGCCTCGACGCGGTCGAGGTAGAGCACCTGCGCGCCGTCGAGTGTGGTGAGGTTGCAGGTCTCGCCGACCTGGCGCACGAGTTCGGACAGCACCTCGTGCCGCAGCCCGCGCACCACGCCGTGGTTGAGCGTGTCGAAGGCCAGCTTGCGCAGCGCGGGGCCGACGCTGAACGAGCGTTCGTCCACGTCGCGCGCCAAGAATCCCGTCGCCAGCAGTTGCGTGCAGATGCGGTGCGCGGTGCCCTTGGGCAGGCCCAGTTGCGCGGCCAGTTCGGCGAGCGTGAGCGCGCGGCCCTCGTTGGCCAGCAGCGCCAGCAGGCGCAGGCTGCGTTCGGCCGAGGAGCCTGAGCCGGGTTCGTCGGCCACGGCCGGTGCCAGCGAAGGGGTTGCAACAACGGCGGCAGGCGTGCGCGCGGAACGGGGCATGCGGGTAAACCTTAAAAGTGGAACATTGCGTTCCGAAAATCAATGGCCTACGATGCGGCCGAGCCCAGCGATTGTTCCACTCCCGGACCCCTTGCATGCCTGATGAAGAGTTTGACTACATCGTCGTAGGCGCCGGTTCGGCCGGCTGCGTGCTGGCCGGCCGCCTGAGCGAAGACCCGGCCACGCGCGTGCTGCTGCTCGAAGCCGGGCCACCCGACAAGTCGCTCTGGATTCACCTGCCCATCGGCTACGGCAAGACGATGTGGAGCCCCACCTACAACTGGCGCTTCGAGACCGACCCCGACCCGAACATGAACGGCCGGCGCATCTACTGGCCGCGCGGCAAGACGCTGGGCGGCTCCAGCGCGATCAACGGGCTGATCTACATCCGTGGCCAGCGCGAGGACTACGACCATTGGGCCGCGCTGGGCAATGCGGGCTGGGGCTACGACGATGTGCTGCCCTACTTCATCAAGTCCGAAGGCAACCAGCGCGGCTCCGATGCCTTTCATGGCGGTGACGGCCCGCTGAAGGTATCCGACATCGCGGCAAAGCACGAGCTGATCGAAGCCTTCATCGGCGGCGCGCAGCAGACCGGCGTGCCGCGCACCGAAGACTTCAACGGCGCCATGCAGGAAGGCGCGGGCTACTACCAGCTGACGACGCACAAGGGCTGGCGCTGCAGCACGGCCAAGGCCTACCTGACACCCGCGAAGCACCGGCCCAACCTGCGCATCGAGACCGATGCACTGGCCAGCCAGTTGCTGTTCGAGGGGCGCCGCGCCGTCGGCATCAGCTACCGGCAAGGCGGCGAGCTGAAGACCGCGCGCTGCCGCGCCGAGGTGCTGCTGTCGGCGGGTTCGATCCAGTCGCCGCAGTTGCTGCAGCTCTCGGGCATCGGGCCGCGCGCGCTGCTGGAGCGCCTGGGCGTTCCGGTGGTGCACGAGTTGCCGGGCGTAGGCGAGAACCTGCAGGACCATCTGCAGATTCGCCTGGGCTACGAGTGCACGAAGCCCATCACCACCAACGACCAGCTCAATTCATGGACCGGCCAGATCGGCATGGGCCTCGAATGGCTGCTGCACCGCACCGGCCCGCTGGCGGTGGGCATCAACCAGGGCGGCTGCTTCATGCGCGCGCTGAAGGATGCGAGCGGCCGGCCGGTGGCGGCCACGCCCGACATCCAGTTCCACGTTGCCACGCTGTCGGCCGACATGGCGGGCGGCAAGGTGCATCCGTATTCGGGCTTCACGATGTCGGTGTGCCAGTTGCGGCCCGAATCCCGCGGCCACATCCGCATCCGCTCGCGCGACGTGGCCGAGCCGCCCGAGATGCAGCCCAACTACCTCGCCACCGAACTGGACCGCGCGACCACGGTGGCCGGCGTGCGAGCGGCGCGCGCCATTGCCGATGCGCCCGCGATGCGGCCCTACGTCAAGCGCGAGGTGAAGCCCGGCCCCGATGCCGCGAGCGACGCCGAGCTGCTGGAGTTCTGCCGCAACAACGGCGCCACCATCTTCCACCCCACCGGCACCTGCCGCATGGGCAGCGACGCGCTGGCCGTGGTCGATGCGCGCCTGCGCGTGCACGGCATCGCAGGGCTGCGCGTGATCGACTGTTCGGCCATGCCCACGCTGGTGTCGGGCAACACCAATGCGCCCGCCGTGATGATGGCCGAGAAGGCCGTCGACCTGATCAGAGAGGACCTGAGAGCGGCAGCCGCCGCGCACTGAGTTTTTCTGCAAACCCGACAAGGCCCGCAGAGGCCACCACGACAAACCTCATCGGAGACAAACATGAGTGCAAGCGACGAGAAAGCGATTCGCAGGGTGGTGGTTTCGGCCCTGGTGGGCGCCACCATCGAGTGGTACGACTTCTTCCTGTACGGCGTGGTGGCCGGCATCGTGTTCAACAAGCTCTACTTCCCGGGCAGCGATCCGGTGGTGTCGACCTTGCTGGCCTACACGACCTTCGCGGTGGGCTTCGTCACGCGGCCGCTGGGCGGCGTGATCTTCGGCCACTTCGGCGACAAGATCGGGCGCAAGAGCATGCTCATCATCACGCTGATGATCATGGGCGTGGCCACCTTCCTGATCGGCCTGGTGCCCACCTACGCGCAGATCGGCATTGCGGCGCCCTTGCTGCTGTTGCTGCTGCGCATTGCGCAGGGCATTGGCCTGGGTGGCGAATGGGGCGGCGCGGTGCTGATGGCCTACGAGTACGCGCCGAAGGAAAAGCGCGGCTTCTACGCCTCGCTGCCGCAGATCGGCCTGGCGATCGGCCTGTGCCTGGCCTCGGGCGTGGTGGCGCTGCTGTCGTCGCTGCTCACCGACGAGCAGTTCCTGGCCTGGGGCTGGCGCATCGCCTTCCTGATCTCGGGCGCGATGGTGATGGTGGGCATGTACATCCGGCTGCACGTGCAGGAAACGCCCGAGTTCGCGGCCGTGAAGGCGCGCAACGCCGAGCTGCGCATTCCCTTCATGGACATGATCCGCCGCTACCCCGGCAACGTGCTCAAGGGCATGGGCGCGCGCTACATCGACGGTGTGTTCTTCAACATCTTCGGCGTGTTCTCCATCAACTACCTCACGAGCACGCTCAAGATCAGCCGCACCGAGGCGCTGCTGGGCGTGATGGCGGCGGCGGTGGTGATGATCTTCTTCATTCCCTTCTTCGGCCGCATGTCCGACCGGCTGGGGCGGCCCCGCGTCTACATGTGGGGATCGCTGATCACGGCGGTGTCGGCCTTCCCCGGCTTCTGGCTGATGACGCACAGCGGCGGCAACGTGCTGCTGGTGTGGCTCGCGATCATCGTGCCCTTCGGCATTCTTTATGCGTCGGTGTACGGGCCCGAAGCGGCGCTGTTCTGCGACCTGTTCGATGCCAAGGTGCGCTATACGGGCATCAGCTTCGTCTACCAGTTCTCGGGCATCTTCGCCTCGGGCATCACGCCGATCATCGCGACCGCGCTGCTCAAGTCGGGCGGCGGCGAGCCGTGGCAGATCTGCCTGTACGTGCTGTTCGCGGGCGTGGTGTCAGCGGTGTGCGCGTGGATGATCGGGCGCAGCGCGTCGCCGGCCGATGAACCGGTGGCAGTGCCCTCGCGCTGAGGCGGCCGGTCGCTTACCGGTTCGCGGCGGTGGGCACGAAAGTCACGTCGTACTCGCTGCATTCGAACTCGTCAGGCGCTTCCCACAGGGCGCTTGCCATGTCGAAGACGTGGTCCGGAACGACCATCGAGAACGTCGGGCCCTTCTCGGCATTGCGTCGCTGCACACGCTCGCGACGGACTTCGAGCGGTGCGTCCAGGACATGGACCGTGAACGGATGGCCCTCGGCCCGTATCCGATCACAGAACTCGGCCCGGCCCTGCCGCTGGATCAGGCCAAGTTCGAGGATGGCGTCCGCGCCCGACGCCAGCACACGGTGGGCATGGCGCCAGATGAGGTCGAGCAGCCGCGCTTTCCTTTCGATGTACCAGGGTACGAAGTCGCCGGCGGGCCGGTCGGGGCTGAACAGCGTGGCGAACCATTCGTCCAGCGCGATGTGCACGCCCCCGGCCTGCAACGCCAGGGCGGCCGCGTAGGTTGATTTGCCCGCACCGACGGGGCCTTCGATCAGATGAATGCTTGGCATGGAAACTGGCGCGAATGATTCTGTGGTGATGCGACGGCGGATTGATGTTCGATGGTGGCGGTCGTCACGGCAGCGGTGCGCTTGCGAGTTCGCTCAGCTTGGGTTCGCAAAGCCGGTAGCTGAGCCTGTCGGCGACTCTGGCCGCGCCCAGGCTTTCGTAGAACGCGATGCCCCGCGCGTTCGATGCCTTGACGGGCCAGTCGATGCGGCGGCAGCCGTTCTCGAAGGCGTAGCGGGCCACCCAGGACATGAGCGCCTTGCCGACGCTGTGGCTTCTTTCCGACGACCTCACGTACAGCTCCTTCAACTGGCAGTGCTTGCGGTTTTCAGGATCGAACTCGACCAGCGAATAGACCAGCCCGATGGCCGCCAGGCCGAGCACCGCCCCGTCATCGCCCACCGCCACGACAAGGCGCTGGGGTGAGCCGGGCGCCAGGAGATTCTGCAGAAGGTGTTCCCGTACAGCCTCGCGGGAAGCCACGGCGCCTTCGTTGTAGAAGGCATGCAGCTCGCACATGAGGTCGGTCAGCGACTCGTGCCGGGTTTCGGAAACCAGTTCAACGTGCATGCGGGGTCCTCGGAAGCTTCGAACTTCTTCATGGTCATTCATGACCGCAACATTATTGGCGCACGGCCCCGATGCGCCCTCTTCCTTCGAAGCACGCCAGGAACTACTTCAACCGGTAGCTGAGCTTGCGATTGCCGCTCACGGTCGAGTCGAGCCCGATCCAGTCGCCCTGCTGCGAATACCAGACGTCGATGGGCTGGGCCGTCGTCGCAATGCGCCAGCGGGTGGCCGCCACGGGCTGGCCGCGCACCTCCACCGTTCCGTTGCCGGCGCGGCTGATCTGCACCGCTTCGATCTTGCCGCTCTGCGCGTTCAGCAGCCGCTCCTGCTTGCGGATGGTGGGGTTCCAGTAGGCGAAGCTCATCACGCAGCCGTCCACCGACTGCGTGCCCTTGGGCGTGACCACGGCCAGCGCGTTGTCGGCCGTGGCTTCGGCATCGACTTTTTCGCGCGTGCCGTCGTCGTCGGTCTTGGAGACCAGTTGCCGCAGGCAGTCGCCGCGCCAGTGCTCGGTCGCGCTGTGCTGGTAGCGGTAGACGGTCACGCCCAGCAGCTTGACCGCGAACTCGGCCTGGCTGGTCAGCTTGCGCTCGTCGCCCGCGGTGCTGAGCGCGAAGCGGTGCTCGCCGATGGGCGAGTCGTCGAGCAGCACGCGGAAGTTCCATTCGCCGCCGGCCGGCCCCGCTGCGGCCGATGTCGCGCTGCCCATCAGCGCGGCCAGCATGAAGATCCAGTGTGCTTTGTTTGTCATGACGCCTTGTGGTTGCGCACCGGCCCGGGCAAAAAGGCGTTGGTGCGTGCGATGTAGTCGCGGTAGGCGGGCCGGCGCTCGCCGATGTCGCCTTCGAGCATGGCAACGCCCGAGACCTTCAGCAGCAGCCAGGTCATGAGCAGTGGCGACACCACGCTCCAGGCGCCGCTCCAGCCCGCGCCGCCGATGGCGATGAGCCACAGGCCCCACCAGACGCAGGCCTCGCCGAAATAGTTGGGGTGGCGCGTGTAGCGCCACAGGCCGCGGTCCATCACCTGCCCCTTGTTGGCGGGGTCGGCCTTGAAGCGGGCCATCTGCGCGTCGCCGATGGCCTCGAAGAAGATGCCGGACAGCGCCAGCACCATGCCGAGCGCATCGAGCATGCCCAATGGCCGCGCCGCGATCATGCCGGGCAGAAAAGGCGCGGAGACGATCCACGCCAGCACCGCCTGCAGCGCGAACACGAGGTACAGGCTCCTGAAGCCGAAGTTCGGCTGGTTGCGCGCGCGAATCGCCTGGTAGCGGCGGTCTTCGCCGTGGCCCCAGTTGCGCCAGGTGATGTACAGGCACAGCCGCACCGCCCAGGCGGTGCCGAGCACGGCCATCCACAGGCCGCGCACCGTCTGCACCGGCAGCAGCGCGAAGTAGACAAGGCCGGCACCCACGATACAGACGGGCCACATGCGGTCGATCAGGCTGGCGTCGTGGCGAACCAGGCTTGCCACCCAGGTGAGGAAGGCCAGGGATGCGGTCAGTGCCAGACCGGCCAGCGCCACGTCCGTCAAACCGCTCATGCGCGGCGCTCGAACAAATAGTGGCTGACCCACCAGCGCTGGCCACCGTCGAAGCCGAACAGTTCAGCCACCGACATGAAGAACAGCCGCCAGCGGGTCCACCACACATTGGCGTCGGCGCCGTAGGTGGCCTGGAACAGCGGGCGCAGCGCGGCACGGCGATCGTCCATGTTGCGCAGCCAGGCCTCGGCGGTGCGCTGGTAGTGGCCGCCTTCCCAGCGCCAGCGGCGCAGCAGGCGCAGGTCGTCCTGGCAGTACAGCGCAAGGTCGTCGCTGGGCATCATGCCGCCGGAGAAAAAGTACTTGCTCATCCAGTCGCTGGGGTCGCGCACCTCGAAGGGGTACGGCGCTTCCTTGTGGGCGAACACATGCATGAAGAAACGCCCGCCGGGCTTGAGCCAGCGCGCGACGTTCGCAAAGGCCTGCGGCCAGTTGCGCAGGTGCTCGAACATCTCGACCGAGACCACGCGGTCGAAGCGCTCGTCGGTGTCGAACACGTTGATGTCGCGGGTCAGCACGCACACATTGCCCAGGCCGCGCTGCGCCGCCTGCGCCTCGATGTATTCACGCTGCGAATTCGAGTTGGACAGTGCCGTGATGCGGCTGCCCGGGTACCTGGCCGCCATCCAGAGCGTGAGCGAGCCCCAGCCGCAGCCCAGCTCCAGCACGTCCTGCCCGTTGACCAGGCCGGCGCGCTCGCAGGTGGCGGTCAGCGCGGCGGACTCGGCCTCTTCCAGCGTCCGCGTGCCTTCGGGCCAGTAGCAACTGCTGTATTTGCGGTGATTCCCCAGCACTTCGCCGAAGAAGGCGGCCGGAACCTCGTAGTGCTGCTCGTTGGCCTTCTCCGGCAGCGGCGCCAGGTGGGCCGCGCCCATGCTGGCGACGAAGTCCTGCGTCAGCTCGGCCACCGCCAGCGCGTTGCCGGCGTGCAGCTCGGTCAGCCGCTCCTTGAGCAGCCGGCGGATGCCCTGGCGGACCACGGTGTCGGGGACCAGGCCCTTTTCGACCCAGCGGATGGCGAATGCGATGTCCTGCGGCATGACTGTTCCTCGGCCAAAGGCACGTCGAAGCGCGTGCCGTAGGCACCTGTACGCAACGGGATGTGTTTTGGATGCGCGGCCTGCGCCATTGTGGAGGCCGCAAGCACGGTAACATTTAGACATGATCCGCCGCTCCACCCTGGCCGGACCATCATGAGAACAACAGCAATGACAACAACAACCCAGGGTGTCACCGCAAATGGAGCATCCTCATGTGGAGCACCCTGGCCGATCTTTTCGTCGGCCTCTTCGATTTCGTTCTCGATGTCCTCCTGTTCAGGGGCCAGCGCCGCAAGCAAGGCCGCCGCACCCGTGGCGTTGCCGAGGACACCTTCGAGGTCGCGCGCTTCGATTTCGTCACGCTGGTTTTCATCGGACTGGCCAGCGCCGGCCTGATGCTGCTCCTGGCCTTCGGATTCGGTCTTTCGCCGGGCTGGAGCGTGGGAATCGGCATCGCCGTCGGGGGCATCTGGGGCTTCTGGCGATACACCCGGTTGGTTCGTGAGTGATGAGCGCATTGCAGCGCTGACGAACTTTCTCAGCCCGGCAAGGGCCGACCCCGCGCCTGCCGATGACCGATAGAACCCACCAGAATGTCCGAAAAAATTGTCATGTTCGACCGGGAAGGAAAGAGCCGCAGCATGCGGACAGGGTTCTGCTGGCCGGCTTTTCTTGTTCCCACGCTATGGGCTTTGTCCGAAGGACTCTGGCGGCAATGCGCGCTTTCCATGCTTGCCGCGGTTGCGACACGCACGGCCTTTCAGATGGCAAGCACGGATGGTGTTTCACTGCTCAGCGTTGTCGGGCTGGCAATTTATCCGTCGGTCATGCTCGTGTTCGGCCGCTTCGGGAATCGGTGGCTGCTGTCGCACCTCACGACACGTGGGTGGGTTCATCGCTGAGGGTGTTCGGCCACGAACTGCCCTTCGGACCGTCGAGACAGATGACGGCTTCAGGCCCGGATATGCAAAGGCGCGAACGACTTCACCAGATCGTCCAAGGCCTTCAACTGCGTGAGAAACGGCTCCAGTTGGTCCAGCGGCAGGGCGCTGGGACCGTCGCATTTGGCCTGCGCCGGGTCAGGGTGAGCTTCAAGAAACAGGCCCGCCAGGCCCACAGCTAAACCGGCACGCGCCAGTTCAGCCACTTGCTCGCGCCGCCCTCCGGAAACAGCGGCGTTCGCCTCGCGTTGCTGCAGGGCATGGGTCACGTCGAAGATGACGGGCAGGTTGCCGGTGACCTTCTTCATCGTACTGAAGCCAAGCATGTCCACCACAAGGTTGTCGTAGCCGAAGCAGGTTCCCCGGTCGCACAGGATGATGGGGGAGTTGCCCACCTCCCTGATCTTCTCGACGATGTTGAGCACCTGCGGCGGGCTCAGAAACTGGGGCTTCTTGATGTTGATGACCCTGCCCGTCTGGGCAAGAGCGACGACCAGATCGGTCTGGCGGGCGAGAAAGGCCGGTAGCTGCAGAACATCCACCACTTCGGCGACGGGGCTCGCCTGCCACGGCTCGTGCACGTCGGTGAGGACGGGAACGCCGAACTCCGCCTTGACGGCCTCGAAGATCTTCAGGCCCTCTTCCAGGCCCGGGCCCCGGTAGGAATGGATGGACGAGCGATTCGCCTTGTCGAAACTGGCCTTGAAGACGTAGGGGATGCCCAGCTTTCGGGTGACCCGGACGTACTCTTCTGCTGAACGCAGGGCCATGTCCTTCGACTCGAGGACGTTCACGCCGCCAAACAGGACAAAGCCATTGCTGTTGCTGACGTTGATTGCGGGGGTGATGGCGACGGTCGTCAAGAAAATCTCTCCTGTGGTGTTGCCCGCATTCTCGCGCTCCGGACGGCCAAAAACCACGCCTTTGCCCGGCCAGTGGCCGGCCCTGCCGGGCACCCCGGGATAATCGCGGGGGAGGCCGGCTCCTGCCGCCTGAACCTTCTCGCCCTGTTTCGATCCCATTGCGCGATCAACACACGATTCGCCACAATGTTTGCCATGCCCCTGACCATCACTCAATCCAAGCGTCTTTCCACCCTCTCCGTCGTCTTCGCAATCGCCGCAGGGACCCTGGCGCCGTACTCGGCGTCGTATGCAACCCAGAACCATGCCGCCAAGCCCGCGGCCCACAGCAAGAAGCCTGCTGCCGCGCCTGCCCCGGCGCCTGCAGCGGCACAAACCCCTGTCGCCGGCGGCCCGCCGGCGCTGGCCGCCAAGGCGTGGCTGCTGATGGACTTCGACTCCGGCGAGGTGCTCGCCTCGGACAACCCCGACGAGCCGCTGCCGCCCGCGTCGCTGACCAAGATGATGACCAGCTTCATGGTCGAGCAGGCACTTCGCTCGGGCAAGCTCAAGAAGGAGGACCTTGTTTCGGTCAGCCAGAACGCCTGGTGCCGAGGCTCTAGCACCGAGTCGTGCATGTACCTGCCGCTGAACAGCCAGGCCACGGTGATCGACATCCTGCGCGGCATCGTCATCCAGTCCGGCAACGACGCGGCCAAGGCGATCGCCGAGCACATGGCCGGCTCCGAAGAGAACTTCGCCAAGCTCATGAACGCCGAAGCCCAGCGCATCGGCATGACGCACACGCATTTCGTCAATGCGACGGGGCTGCCTGACCCGCAGCACAAGTCGTCTGCGCGCGACCTCGCGATCCTGGCGCGCACCATCATCCGCGACAGTGCCGACTACTACCCGATCTACGCCGAGCGCGAATTCAAATACAACAACATCAAGCAGGGCAACCGCAACGCCCTGCTGTACACCGACCCCACGGTCGACGGACTGAAAACCGGCCACACCCAGGAGGCGGGCTTCTGCCTTGTCACCTCGGCCAAGCGCAACGGGATGCGCCTGATCACGGTGATTCTGAACACCAACAGCGCGCAGGCGCGGGCCGACCAGACGCGCACGCTGCTCGGATGGGGTTTCAGCAATTTCGAGCAGGCCACGCCCATTCAACCGAATGCGGTGGTGACGGCGGCCAAGGTCAGCTTCGGCAAGGCCGACACGGTTCCCGCGGTTCTGGGCGCGCCATGGAACGTGACCGTGCCGCGCGGCCAGCAAGTGCAGACCTCGGTGCAGATCAAGCCTGACCTTGAAGCACCGGTGGCCAAGGGCACGGTGATCGGCAAGGTGGTCGCCAGCGCCAATGGCAAGCAGGTGGGAGAAACCCCGCTGGTCGCGCAAGCCGATGTGGAGCGCGCGGGCTTTATGCTGCGCCTGTGGCAGCACCTGATGAAGTTGTTCGGCAAGTAAGTGACGACAGCCGCACACGCGGCGCGTCGTGATCTCGTGTGCCGCGATATTCCGGACGCGGCGCAGCCTTGCGATTGCCCCTATCGCCAGCCGGCGACGCTCATGCCGATTGCCACGGTCACCAGCACTTGCAACCAGAAGAACCAGGCGCGCCCGAACGGGCGCGTCCATGGTTTGTCCAGCACGGCATAGACAATCAGCAAGACCACGCCGGTGGGGTAGACGATCATGCCCAGCCCCAGGAAGGCGACTGCGGCCAAGCCGGCATGGCCGCCGAAAAGAAACCAGCGCAACAGCAGCGTCGCCCCCAGGCAAAGGGCCGCTGCCGTGAGCAACAGAGCAGGCAGTGGGCGCACCGGTTTTGAAGTGATTGCTTCGCTGTCCATGTTTTGTTCCTGGCAGGCCTTTCGCTTTCCAGAGCGAACGATGATGCGCATCGTCCCACAACCGGCCAGAAGTCGGCCTACTCGATCTTGAAGACGAACTCCTGCGTGGCCAGGATCTCCGCATCGCCCGTCGTCTGGCACTCGTAGCGCATCATGGCCGAGCGCACCGCACCGTAGTACACGCGCGGCCCCGACAGGAAGCGCACGTCAGTCACATGGCTGCCCTTGATGCGCACTTCCGCCTTGACCACACCGCTGGTGCCTTCGTCCAGCGCCTTGCGCGGCATCTCGGGCTTGACCTGCTTCGGACACGCCACGGCGATGTCTGAAGAGACGGCCTTCGGCGGTGCCGGTGGCGCGGGCGGCGCAGGCGGCGCGGCGGGCGGCGGAGCCACCGGCTCGACGCTCTGCACCGCCGTGATCGCCGGCGCGGTGCTTGCGGTCGGCGTCACGGCCGGCGGCGGCACGTAGGCCGGGCGCGGCGGTGGCGGGGCCTTCGGCGTCTCCAGCTTGACGATCTTCTTGGGCGGTGGCGGCGGTGGAGGTGGGGGCGGTGGAGGCACCTTGATCTCCGCGATGATCGTCGCGTCCATCGGCTTCTTGATCATCTCGACCGCCTTGCGGGCCAGGCCCGACACGAGCGCGTAGCCGACCAGCACATGGAACAGGATCATCACGCCGATGCCCACGGGGCCGAAGCGGGACTTGGGGTCGAAGTCGTTGGCGCGGCTCATGGGATGAACTGCTCCGAACCCATGATGCCCAGCTTGGTCACGCCCGAGCGCT
>NZ_JBPJZR010000001.1:0-1296523 GCF_051216615.1 Variovorax raffinosi | reverse complement strand
ATGCGATGGCCGAGTTGGCGACAACGAATCTGCTGCAGGTGCTGGCCGGAGAAAAGCCGACTGCGCCGTACGACACGGCGTCCGCATGATGATCTCCGTGTCTTGCTCCCTCTCCCCAAGGGGAGAGGGAGCGAGAGCCACCGATGAAACCGACGGGTCGCGCCACCATCGCCGACGTCGCCGAAGCCGCGGGCGTCTCCAAAGCCACCGTCTCCCGCTTCCTCAATCACCGCGAACGGCTGCTCAGCCCCGACATCGCCGCGCGCGTCGAGGTCGCCATCGCCAAGCTGGCCTACTCGCCCAGCCCGATGGCGCAGGCGCTCAGCCACGGCCGTTCGCGGCTCATCGGCCTGATCGTGGCCGACATCACCAACCCCTACTCGGTCGCGGTGCTGCGCGGCGCCGAGAAGGCCTGCCAGGACGCCGGCTACCTCGTGATGCTGTTCAACCTCGGCAACGAAAGCGAACGCGAGCGCGAGGCCATCGATGCGCTCGCGGGCTACCAGGTCGACGGCTTCATCCTCAACACGCTGGGGCGCGGCAGCAATGTGGTCGACGCGGTCACGTTGCACGGCAAGCCGGCCGTGCTGGTCGACCGTCGCCACACCGGCATGCACACCGATTTCGTTTCGCTCGACAACCATGCGGCGATGAAAGACACCTGCGGCCATCTGGTCGATGGCGGCTACCGCGAACTGCTCTACGTCACCGAGCCGCAGAAGGGCGTCAGCTCGCGGCGCGAGCGCACGGCTGCATTCGGCGCCTGCGTGGCGGCGCACGAGCCGCGCGTGGCGGGCGAGATCTTCGAATCCGTCGAGGGCGAGAGCGATGCGCTCGACGACGCGCTGCGCGCCCTGCGCCAGCGTGCCAAGCGCGGCCGTCGCGCGGCGGTGGTCGCCGGCAATGCCGTGGTCACGCTGCGCGTGGCACAGGCGATGGCGCGGCTGGGCTGGCAGTTCGGCAGCGACCTGGGCTTTGTCGGCTTCGACGATCCCGAATGGGCCTCGCTGATCGGCCCCGGCCTGAGCACCGTGGCGCAACCGACCGATGCCATCGGCCGCACGGCGGCTACATGCCTGATCGAACGGCTGCGGGGTCTGGATGCAGCGCCGCGCCAGTTGCTGCTTCCGGGAGAGCTTGTGGTGCGGGGCTCGTCGCAGGCGCTCTAGCATCCTGCTGCGCCCGGTCGAAGGTGATCGGCCCGCGCATCCAGCCGGCCGCGCGCTCGGCCATCATGATCGTCGGTGCATTGGTGTTGCCGCCGATCAGCGTCGGCATCACCGAGGCATCGACCACGCGCAGGTTCTCGATGCCATGCACGCGCAATTGCGCATCGACCACCGCCATTGCATCCACGCCCATCTTGCAGGTGCCCACCGGGTGGTAGATGGTGTCGGCGCGCGCGCGGATGTGCTGCGTGAGTTCTTCGTCGGTGTGGGCATCGGCCGTGTAGACCTCGCTGTGCCGGTACTTTTCGAGCGCGGGCGCACGCAGGATCTCGCGCGTCTTCTTCACGCCCTGCAGCAGCAGCGCCATGTCTTCCGCATCGGACAAGAAGCGCGGATCGATGCGCGGCGCTGAATCGGGGCTCGCATCAGCCAGGCGCACGTCGCCCCGGCCCTTGGGGCGCAGCACGCACACATGGCATGAAAAGCCGAAGCCCATGTGCAGCTTGCGCGCATGGTCGTCTGTGATCGCGATCACGAAGTGCAGTTGCAGATCGGGTCGGCGCAACTCGGGCGACGACTTGATGAAGGCACCGCCTTCGGCGAACGGCGTGGCAATGAGGCCCGTGCCGCGCTTGCGCCACTCAAGCATCGCTTGCATCAAGTGCACACCGCCGACGAGGCTGATGCCGAACAGGTCGGTTTGCTTCGACTTGTAGGCCAGGATGAAGTCGGTGTGGTCCTGCAGGTTCTGGCCCACGCCGGGCAGCGCCTGCTTCACCGCGATGCCGTGGCGGCCCAGTTCGGTGGGGTCGCCGATGCCCGAGAGCATCAGCAACTGCGGCGAGTTGAAGGCACCGCCGCACAGCGCCACTTCGCGCCGCGCGCGGATGATCTCGTTGTTGCCGCCACGACGCACCTCCACGCCGACTGCACGCCGGTCTTCGAGCACCACGCGCAGGGCCTGCGTGCCGGTCAGCACCGTGAGGTTGGGGCGGCTGTCCATCACCGGGTGCAGGTAGGCCGCGGCGGCCGAGCAGCGCTCGCCGTTCTTCGCGCCGCCGTGGAACTGCGTGACCTGGTAGAGGCCTGCACCTTCCTGCTCGTCGCCGTTGAAGTCGTCGTTGTGTGGAATGCCGCATTCCATCGCGGCCCGCACGAAGGCTTCGCTGATGGCGCGCGGGCTCTGCTGTTCCGACACCTGCAGCGGGCCGTCGGCGCCATGCAGCGCGCTCGCGCCGCGCTGGTTGCCTTCGGAGCGCTTGAACCAGGGCAGCACGTCGTCGAAGGACCAGCCCGCGCAGCCCGAACGCTCCCAGTCGTCGTAGTCGTCCCGATGGCCGCGCACATAGAGCATGGCGTTGATCGCGCTGGAGCCGCCCAGGCAGCGACCGCGTGGCTGGTAGCCACGGCGCCCGTTCAGGCCCGGCTGCGGCACGGTCTGATAGGCGTAGTTGTTGATGGGCGGGCGGCCGGGCAGCATTGCCACCGTGCCCGCCGGCGCGCGCACCAGGATGCCCCGGCCGTCGCCGCCGGCCTCGATCAGGCAGACGGTCACGGCGGGGTCTTCGCTCAGGCGCGACGCCAGCGTCGCGCCACCCGAACCCCCACCCACGATCACGTAGTCGAACTCCATGGCGCGTCTTTCCTTGGTTGTTGCCGCGGCGTGCTGCCGGGCGAGTTCAACTGTAGGAATGAACGCAGAGGTGGGGCTTGGCGTTTTCCCTCTGGTCGAAGGTACTCATTGCAGCGTGCCGGTGCGCAGGGGCAACCGGGTTTTCTCTGCGATTGCCGACAGGCGTTTGACAGCTATCGGCGCGAAACTGTGTGGGCCTTTCTGCCAGCAAGAGACAACACCAAGAACCATGCAAGAAACAACAACTCCCTCCATTCCCCAAATCTCGCGCCGCGGTCTGCTGCGCCTTTCGCTAGGCGGCACGGCCATGGCTTCCATCCCCGGCATCGGCTGGGCTGCTGTGGGCGCTGCCGCACCCGTCTTCGCGGACGGCCTGCCGCGCAGCCGGCCCGAGGCGCAGGGCATTTCGTCCGCCTCGATCCTTGCCTTTCTCGACGACGCCGAGCGTGGCGCCTTCGAGCTGCACAGCTTCATGCTGTGGCGCAACGGCCATGTGGTGGCCGAAGGCTGGTGGGACCCGTACAAGCCCGAGCGCCGCCACATGACGCATTCGCTCACCAAGAGCGTGACCGTGTGCGCGGTCGGCATGGCCATTGCCGATGGCAAGTTCGGCCTTGACGACAAGGTGGTTTCGTTCTTTCCCGAGCACCTGCCGGCCACGGTCAGCGCCAACCTCGCGGCGATGACGGTGCGCGATCTGCTGACCATGCGCACCGGCCACGAGTCGATGGTGTCGGGCTCGGTGTGGCGGCCGATCCGCACGAGCTGGATCGCCGAGTTCTTCAAGATCCCGGTGGTCTACACGCCGGGCAGCAGGTTCGTCTACACCAGCGCCGCCACCTACATGCTGTCGGCCATCGTGACGAAGACCACCGGGCAGTCGACGGCCGACTACCTCAAGCCGCGCATGTTCGACCCCATGGGCATCACCGGCTATGAATGGGACGTGGGTCCCGAAGGCATCTCGCCCGGCGCCAACGGCCTGAGCTGGAAGACGGTCGATTCGCTCAAGCTCGGCATCCTGCATGCGCAGAACGGCCAGTGGAACGGCAGGCAGATCCTCACGAAGGCGTGGGTGGATTCGGTGCACGCGCCGCACACCAAGGACAAGTACGGCTACCAGTGGTGGCTGGGTCCGAACGGCGCCTACAACGCCGATGGCTTGTTCGGCCAGTACTCGGTGGTGTTCCCCGAGCAGAACGCGGTGGTGGCGCTCAACTCGGCGCTGCCGCCCAAGGCGGGCTTCAACGCGGGCATTCTCTACAAGCACTTTCCCGCGGCGTTCGGCGGCACCGTGGCCAACAGCGAGAAAGACTACGCCGCGCTGAAGACCCGCACGCGCACGCTGCAACTGCAGCCGCCCATGAAGCCAAGCACATCGCCCGTTGCCGCGACCGTCTCGGGCCAGCGCTTCGACTTTCCCGAGAACCCGGAGAAGGTCAAGTCGATGCGGCTCGACTTCACGCCCGAGGCCTGCACCTTCACGATGGAAGACGAGCGCGGCACGCACAAGGTGCAGGTGGGCCTGCGCAAGCCCTTCGAGGGCGACACCACCATCACCGGCAACAAGCTGCACCACGAGTACCAGCCCGAGGTCATGCGCGTGGTGGCCAGCGGCGAATGGCGCGACGAACGCACCTTCGTCATGACATGGACCTTCGTCGAGTCGGCCTTCCGCGACACGGTGGTGTGCCGCTTCGCGGGGCCCTACCTGCGCTTTGACCGCAGCGTCAACGTCAACTCCAGCGCGACCGAGTTGCCCACGCTCACCGGAACCCGCGCCAAAACCTGAGCGGGCGGCCTTTGGAGACAGAATCGGAGGATGCCCTCCACGATTCTGTTGATCGACGACCACGCGATGTTTCGCGAAGGCCTGTTCCTTGCCTTGCGCGAGGCAGAGCCTTCGATGCAGATAGCCACCGCCAGCAGCGGCGGCGAAGCGCTGGAGGCGCTGTCGACGCTGCCCAGGCTCGACGCGGTGATGACCGACTACTACCTGCCCGACCTGGGCGGTGCCGCGCTGGTGAAACAACTGCAGCGGCGCCGGGGCGGCCTGCGCATCCTGGTGCTGTCGGCCTCCGAAGATCCGCACGACATCGAGACCGCGCTCGAAGCGGGCGCGCACGGCTTCGTCCACAAGTCGGCCGACAGCCAGCAACTGCTGCATGCGCTGCGCCGCGTGATCGCCGGCGAGCAGAACGTGGTGCAGGCATCGCCGCAGAGTGCTTCGCCGATGCCCGTGCTGTCGACGCCGGCCGACATCCTGAGCCAGCTCACCTCGCGCCAGACCGAGGTGCTGCACCTGCTGTGCGAGGGCCTGCGCAATGCGCAGATTGCCGAGCGGCTGGAGACGACGGAGAAGACGGTCAAGGCGCACATCTCCGCGATCTTTGCCGCGCTGGGCGTGTCCAACCGCACGCAGGCGGCGATGCAGGCGCGGCGCGCGGGGTTGCTGGGCAAACCGCGCTGAGCCGCGTTGGCAGCGCGGCCTACTGCCGCTCGAACGCGCCGCGGTCGATGGTGCTGCCCCGGCGTCGCGGGTTCTTCACAAAATCCTTCGGGCCCACGGCGGCTGCGCCGAGCGATGCGGCGTAGAAACCGCTGTCGACGGCGGGCGAGCCGGCTTTCAGGCGGAAGTCGAGCAAGGGCAAATTCTCGAACTGGGGATCGGCCACCACGCTGCTGTCGTTGTAGTCGCCGCTCGCGGCCTTGAACTGCTGGAAGCTCGGGCCGCTGACGTTGTCGTTGTAGTAGTTGCTGTCGATCCAGAACCACCGGGTATAGCCGCCGCCGGAGGTCGTGTAGTAGATGTTGTAGCCGATGGTCACCGACGACGAATTCGCCGGCGAGAACTTCACGATGGCATAGCCCTTGTCACCCGCATAGAGGATGTTGTTGCCAAAGACGATGTTCTCGGCGTGGTGGCCGACCTGGAACTCGGCCGCGTTGATGCCATCGACCTTGTTGACGTTGTTCAGGTACAGCGTGTTGTTGACGATGGTGCAGTCGTTCGCGCCACCCGAATCCTGCTCGCCGTAGCCACCGACCAGAATGCCGGCGTTGGCGTTGAAGCGCACGAGGTTGCTGCGCACCGTCACCCGGCTCGTGCGCTTGCCAGGCTTTTCGCTCAGCAGCCAGATGCCGCCGTCGGTGGAGTCGACCTTGTTGCGTTCGACGGTGATGTCCATGCCGCCGTCGACGTAGATGCCGATGGCGGCCGCGGGCTGCGTCAACGCCTGGTTGCCCGCCGTCGAGAGGTTGTAGACCGTGTTGTCGGCAATCCAGCCGTTGCGCGGGCGGTCTTTCTCCGGGTCTTGCGCCGAAGTGTTGTAGTAGCCGGTGGCATCGATGCCGATGAAGTTGTTGTCATGCACGATGTTGTTGCTGACCTGCCAGCCATCGACGTTGCCGTCGACCGTCAGCGATTCGCCCAGGCCCGTCTTCAGGTTGTACAGCGCGTTCCCGTCCACGATGACGCGCCGCATCGGCGCGGCGGACAGGCCGTACACCGCAAGGCCCAGCGCATTGGCGTTGCCGTTGGCCGGCAGGTTCGTGGCCTCGATGTGGTGGATGAGGTTGTTGCGAACCTCGATGCGCTCGCCCGACCCCATGACCAGAACGCCCATCACGATGAATTCGCTGGCCGACCGGTAGTTGCGGATCTCGAAGCCCTTCAGGCGCACGTAGCTCACGTTGTCCAGCGTGACCAGCCCCTGCATGCCATAGGGCTGCTGCACGAGGCTCGTGCCGTCGATGACCGCGGTTTCCGACGGCGCGGCCATCAGCGTGATGTAGCCGGCCGCCGCGGAGCCCGAACGCGTGACCTTCACGGTCTCGTTGTACACGCCGGCATGCACGAGCACCGTGTCGCCGGCCTGCACCTGGTTCATCGCGTACTGGATCGTGCGCCACGGCGATGCGGCGCTGCCGTAGTTGTTGTTCGCGCGGCTGTCGACGCCGTTGGGCGCGACATGGAACACCCTTCCGTTGCGCGAAAACTGTTGGACGCTCACGGCGGCATTCGCCAGTGCCGTGCCGTCCGCTCTTGCGGCGGCGGTGACCGTGGCGCTGACGGCGCCCTCTGCATTGGCGGGAGCCGTGTAGAGGCCCTGCGTGGAGATCGTGCCCATGGAGGGCGCGCCGCCGACCACGCCATCGACCATCCACACCACACCGGTATCGGTGGCGCCCGATACCGTGGCCTGGAACTGCTGCGTGCCATTGGCCGCGAGCGTTGCGCTCGCCGGTGTCATCGCGATGCCGACCGCTGCCGAAGCGGGGAGGGCCGATGCGAGGCCGAGACCGAGGCCAATCAGCAGTGAGGCGGTGGCGTGCAAGATGCCGCGGCTTCGCCGCTGCCATCGCAACAGCCGGTGCCGCATGCGTACTTCCGGGGGGTGGTGCCCACAGACCTGTAGCACCTCCGATGGACACGGTTCCTTGCGCATCTGCATTTGTCTTCCTCCCTCGTTCGGACACGCACGATTGCTGTCCGCCGGCGAAAGATACCAAGCCCTCGGCGCTTGTCCATTCATCGGTGCGGCCCTTGCATGCCCTTGCTTGACAAGGCCTGGAGCGCCACCTAGTCTGCCGTCGCCATCCGGACAGACGCAGACAGACAAGCAACGACAGCGATGGCCACGGAGGATCGATGAAGCACACATTTCTTCGCAACCTGCTGGTTGCGCTGTTCTTCCTTGCGTCGTTGTGCAGCCATGCACAACAGAGCTGGAAGCCCGCCAACCCCGGAGGCGGAGGCGCTTTCAATTCGCCCGTGATCACCAGCGAAAGCTACTGGGCAGTGGGTTCCGATCTCGGTGGCCTCTACCTGAGCACCGACACCGGCACCAGTTGGAAGGCGATCGGTTCGAGCAGCGGACTGACCGTGACGCACATCGCTTCGACCGCGGCCCACCCCGCGGGCAAGCTGCTGGTGGGCACCGATGGCGGTCTCTTCGTCGGCAACAGCAACGGCACCGGCTTCAGCCAGAAATACAGCAGCGGCTACATCGCCGCCATTGCGGTGTCGGCCAATCCGAACATCGTCTATGCCGTGGTTCATCCGCAGTGGGACAGCCTGCAGCCCTATGTGATCCGCTCGACCAACGCGGGCGAGACCTGGAGCCCGACCAACTCGAACCTGCCCGCCAACCTGCGCGTGACCGGGCTGCGCACGCATCCGGTCGATGCCAACGGCGTCTGGGTGATCAGCGGCAAGGGCCGCTTTCCCGACCAGGCTGAAAGCAGCGTGGTGTACCAGGCGCATTTCTCGACCGATGGCGGCACGACCTTCGTGCGGCGCGATCCGCAGCAGGGCAAGCTGGTCGACATCGCATACGGCCTCGACCCGCAGAACCTCAACCTGATGTACGCCACGGTGGTGCAGACGGGCAACGTGGCCAAGGTCTACAAGTCGCTCGAAACCGGCTTCTCGTGGACCAACATCACGCCCGGTGCGCAGGCGCCTTCGGGCGTGATCCTGGCCGACCCTTCCAACGCGAACCGGGTGCGCATCATCGATCTTGACAACCAGGCGTTGCGTCCGCCGCAAAGCTACGGCAGCTTCCTGTGGGAGAGCGCCAACGCCGGCGCGACCTGGACCAAGCGCACCTTGAGCGTGAGCGGCGGATGGTCGCAGAGCGACGAGGTCTGGGGCATGGGCTACAGCTACCAGGGCATGGGCCAGACCATCGGCTACAACCCGGCGAGCCCGAACACCGTGCTGTGGACGAACAACCAGTTCCTCTACACCAGCAGCGATGGCGCGAAGAACTGGAGCGATGGTGTCTCCACGGCGGTCGGCGCCAGTTGGCGCTCGCGTGGCATCGACAACGTGGTGCCGGTCGTCGTCGAGCAAAGCCTCGCGGACCCCAACCTGGTCTACGCCGGCTACATGGACATCGGCCTGTGGCGCTCGGACGATGGCGGCACCGGCTGGACCAGCCTCAATGCCGCGCAATACACCGGCGGCTGGAGCGGCAAGGGCGGCAACAGCCTGAGCGTGGTGGCAGACCCGAGCCGTGCCAACGTGGTGTGGGCGCAGTTGGGCGGCAACCTGGAGAACTGCGGCACGCCCTGCGCGGAGCCGATGTACCTGCTCAAGAGCGCGGACCGGGGCGCGAACTGGCAACGCATCACGCAAGGCTTGCCCGACCCCATCAAGCGCCTCGAAGGGCTCACGGTGGCGCCTGACAGCGCGGTCAACTATCGGTGGGTCTACGCCGCCGTCAACGGCGACATCTACCTGAGCCAGGACGATGGCAACTCGTGGGCGGTGGCGCTGAGCTGCCCCAACAAGGATTGCTTTCGCGTGTACTACACCGCAACCAACGGCGTCTTCGCGCTGTCGGCAAGCGGCGTGTATCGCTCGTGGCAAGGCGGGCAGGTCAACACATGGCAGCAGCTTGCGCTGCCCGCCGCCATGACGGCCGGCTGGGAAACCAGTGCGCAGGGCACGCACTGGCTGCACAACGCGTGGACCTACAGCGGCCCCATGGACCTGGCCAGCAAGGACGGCAACGTCTGGATCGCCGTCAAGGGCAGCGGCAAGGGCCTGTACCAGTCGACCGACTACGGCCAGAGCTGGACCCGCGTGCAGGCCAGCAACTGGGCCAGAACGGTGACAGTGCACCCGACCAGCGGGCGCGTGTACCTGGGCAGTTCGAGCGCGGTGCATGCCGGCGGCTATGCGGCGGACAGCCTGGGCGTGCTCACCAGTGCGAACGGGGCTTCGGGCTGGACGGCACAGAACCAGGGACTGGCTTATACCTTCGGTCTTTACGCGAGGGTCTCCCCCAACGGCACGCTGTGGCTGGGATCACCGGGGCAGGGCGTGATGAAGTGGCGCTGAAAAATGACGTGCGAATGACATCGCGCGCGAAGACGTTTCCCGGTGTTTCATCAGCGCCGGATTTCGCCTTCCGCCTTTACCCCCGGTTCACTTCCCGGACAAATTGCAAGGCGCCGGTCGTGGCTCAATTCGCCATCGGCCGGGCAGACTCGTGCGGCCGTCGTCAATCAACGTTCTGCCTATGCACATCCTCTCGGACGCGACCATCTTCACGCAGCTTCGCTTCTGGTCACTGGTGCTCTGCTCGCTGGTGCTGCCCGCTGCGATCTTCGTCACGCTGTTCGTGCGGCGCGAGTTCTCCAAAGTCACCGTGCTGGCCTTCGGGCTGTTGCTGATCCTGCTGGCGGGCGTGGACATCTTCCTGCTGCGCGCGCTTGCGATCGTGACCAAGGCCACGCCCTCGCTGGCGGACGACATCGTTTTTTCTTCGGAGCTGTCGATTGCGGTCTACATCTTTCCGGCGGCCTTCGGCACTTTCGGCTTGAACATGGTGTCGCACGTGCTCATGCACTACCTGAAGCAGAAGGAGGCGCGTTTCGAAGCGCACCAGATCCAGCCTGCACCGCAGACGGCAGCGCGGGGGCGTGTGGTGCACGGGCGCGCAGGCCATGGCGCACCGGGCCTGCGCCGACAGCGCTCGGCTGCGGCACCCCGTGTTTCGGCGCGGCAGAATGCCCGCCCCGCGGCTAGCCTTCGTTCGCCAGCAGGCGGGTGAGGGCCGCGCGCAGCAGCGCGGGTGGCACGGGCTTGTGCAGCATCTGCCAGCCGCGCGCGGCCACTTCGCTGATGCGTTGCGGGTTCGTGTCGCCGCTCACGAGCAGGGCGGGAATGCCGTCGTCGTTGTATTCCTCGTGCACGCGGTCGATCACGTCCACGCCGGTTTCGCCTTCGCGCAGCCGGTCATCGCTGATGACGAGCGCGGGCTTGCCGGGCCGTTGCGTCACCTCGTTCAATAACTGCGCACCGCCTTGCGTCGCGACCACGCTGTAGCCCCAGCTTTCGAGCAGCAGTTGCAGGCCGCGGCGGCTTTCCGCATCGTCATCGTCCACCAGGACGAGCCGGCCACCTGACCCGAAGCGCAACGGGGCAGGCCGCACGTGTATCGCAACAGCGGGTGGCTCGTTCGCGGGTGGCATCGCGAACCGGCCCGGCAGGTGGAGATTCTCGAAGCGCGACTGCAACGCGTCGGCCTGCGTGCGGATGCGGTGCGCGAAGCTCAGCGTCACCAGGAGGTAGAGCGCGCCGGCCACCGACATCACGCGCAGCAGCACATCGTCGATGGTGGCCATGGCAAGGATCGCGGGCAGGACGTACGGCACCTGGAAGGCATACAACAGGCAGGAGTCGACGCAGTAGGCATAGATCGCGCTGGTGCCCATGATCAGCATGGCCGCCACGATGCACATCTGCTGGGGCAGCGGCACCTGCAGCATCCAGTACGCGGGCGGCAGCCCCCACAGCAGGCCGCCTGCGACCGCACCGACGATGGCCTCGCGCCGCCATCGGTGCAACGCGGTGGCGTCTTGCGCTTGCATCGCCTGCCGGTAGCGCCGGACATGCCAGGCCCGGCCTGACGTCAACAAGACATTCGCCACGGCCCATGCGGCCAGTTGCGCATGCGGCACCGCGCCGTGCAGCGCCACGATCACCAGCGCCACGGTGAACAGCACGCCGAGCAACGACAACGGAAAGTTGCGATGCAGCGCCGCCATGCGCGCGGCGAAGGCGGGGTCGGCGGGTATCGGCGAGCAGGAGGCACTCATCGAAGGTGAAGGTGGGCAAACGCATGAAGGGATTGCCGCAAGCGGCGCATGCAAGTTAAGGCATGGCGCGGGGGAAGTCATTGGACTTTGGTCCAATGCGCCCGCGCGCGATCAATGCCGGGCATCGCGCCGCATCAGGCGGGGGCGGGCGCTTTCATTTCATGAGCAGCCCTGTGGGCACAAGCTATCGCGGCCTCTGGAATGTCGCCCGGCGAGTCCGGCCGTGAACGCACCCGCCGGGACCTATCGTTTTCCCGATGCTGGTGCACGCCTGTGCACCACGCGCACCACCGCGTCATTGGGAGACCTCCAAGGAGAACTATTTTTTAGTTCACCCGTTGCGAAAAACGGTGCTTGGTGCGCTCACGCCGCACTCCTAGCATTCGCCTCGCTGGCCTTCGGTGTCTTGCACCACAGGCCGGCGCACAAGCCGAATGCCTTCACCTCCACGCATCGAAGAAAAGGAATCCGCCATGGCCAATCTCCGGGACCCCGGTCGCCGAAGTCTCCTCAAGACGTCCCTCATCGCCGGCGGACTTTCCGCGGGTGGCCTGCTTTCCATCGATGCTTTCGCGCAAGGCAAGGCGCGCATCAACATGCAGCTGGGCTGGATCGTCGGGGTCAACCAGATCGGCGAGGTGGTTGCCAAGCGCATGGGCTTCTACGAGCAGGAAGGCATCGACTTCGCGATCCAGCCGGGCGGCCCGAACATCGACGGCGTGGCGATCATCGCCTCGGGCCGCTACGAGGTGGGGCAGGTGTCGTCGAGCCCGTCGATCATGCTGGCGGTGTCGCAGGGCCTGCCGATCAAGTGCTTCGCGGCGGGTGCGCAGAAGCACCCCTACACCTACTTCTCGCTCGCGAAAAATCCGGTGCGCAAGCCGACCGACCTCATCGGCAAGCGCGTGGGCATTCCATCGACCGCCGGCATCCTGCTGCGCGCGCTGCTCGCAAAAAACAAGATCGCCGAGAAAGACGTCAAGGTGGTCTCTGTCGGTGCCGACATGACGCCGCTGCTCACCGGGCAAGTCGATGTGGTCACCGGCTGGCTCACCAGCACCACCGCCATCAAGGTGCTGGGCCCGGACCGCGTCGAGATGACGCTGTGGGACGCCGGCGTGCGGCTCTATGCGCTGCCTTACTACGCATCGACCAAGACGCTGGAGACGCAGCCCAAGATCATCGAAGCCTTTCTGCGCGCCACCGCCAAGGGCTGGCAGCATGTGCGCGCCAACCGCGACCAGGCGGTGGACATGCTGGTCAAGGAATACCCCAACCTCAAGCGCGAGGACGAGCGCGTGGCGGTCGACGTGATGCTCGACTATTCCTTCGGCGGTGCCGCGCAGACCCAAGGCTGGGGCGCGATGGACCCGGCCGTGTGGCAGGAGCAGATCACCACCTACTCGGAGCTGGGCCAGTTCACCGCGCGCACGCCGAAGGTCGAGGACGTGATCTCGCTCGACGCGCTCAAGGCCACGGCGGCCGCACGCGCAGTGAAGGCCTGACGCGATGGCCGCCGTTCTCAACGCGCCACCCGCCATCGCCTGCCGCGACATCGGCGTGCGCTTCTTCACCGAGCGCCGCGACGTCACCGCCATCGGCAGCCTCGACCTCGACGTGGCGCAGGGCGAGTTCCTGACCCTGCTCGGCCCTTCGGGCTGCGGCAAATCGACCTTCCTGCGCGTGGTGGCCGACCTGCTTCAGCCCAGCCGTGGCCGCATCGAGGTGCTGTCGTCCACGCCGCAGGCCGCGCGCAAGAACCGCGACATCGGCTTCGTTTTTCAGGACGCGGCGCTGCTGCCCTGGCGCACGGCGTTGCAGAACGTCGAGCTGCCGCTGCAGGTCGGCGGTGGTGCCAGCCGCAAGGGCCGCCGTTCGCCGCAGGAGCTGCTCGAACTGGTGGGCCTGAAAGACCGGCTGAATGCCTTCCCGCACGAGATGTCGGGCGGCCAGCGCCAGCGCGTGTCGATCGCCCGCGCGCTCGCCAGCGATCCGAAGATTTTGCTGATGGACGAGCCCTTCGGTGCGCTCGACGAGATCACGCGCGACCGGCTCAACGAAGAGATCCTGCGCGTGTGGCGCGAGACCGGCGTGACGATTCTCTTCGTCACCCACAGCATCCACGAGGCAGCCTTCCTGGGCCAGCGCGTGCTGATGCTCGCCGCCAACCCGGGTCGCGTGCGCGAGATCGTGCCCGTGGAGCTGCCGCGCGAACGCACGCTGGAAATGCGCGAGACCCCCGAGTTCGTTCGCCTCACGAGCCATCTGCGCCGTGTGCTGGAAACCTGCTGAGGCCGATGCCATGAATACCCGTTCCCTCGACGCTGCCGTGCCCGGCGCCTTCGCCGCACCGGCCGACCCCGAATACATCGCGTGGGCCGCCGCGCGCCAGCGACGCCTGTGGCGCCGCCGCATATTGCCGGCGCTCGGCATCGTCGGCCTGGTCTTTTTGTGGTGGGCCGTGATCGCCGTGTTCGACGTCAAGCCCTTCATCGCGCCCACGCCCTGGGCCGTGCTGGAGACGCTGTATGCCAAGCGCGACGTGCTGCTCGACAACCTGCTGCCCACCGCGATGGAAGCCGCCGGCGGCTTCGTGCTGGGCAACCTCGCGGCCATCGCGATTGCGACGGTGTTCGTGCACAACAAGACGCTGCAGGACATCTTCTTTCCGGTGGTGCTGATGTTCAACGCCGTGCCGCTGGTGGCCAAGGCTCCCGTGCTGGTGCTCATCATGGGCAACGGCATGGAGCCGAAGATCACCATTGCCGCGCTGGTCTGCTTCTTCCCGACGCTGGTGAACATGGTGCGCGGGCTGGAGTCGGTCAACCCGCAGGCGATGGAGCTGATGCGCGTGCTGTCAGCGAGCAAGACCGAGATCTTCTTTCGCCTGCGTTTGCTGAACGCGTTGCCCTATCTGTTCTCGGCCCTGCGCATTGCCGCGTCGATGTGCGTGATCGGTGCGGTGGTGGGCGAGTGGGTGGGGGCCACGGTGGGCATCGGCGCCATGATTCTGCAGGCCACCTTCAACTTCGATTCGCCGCTGCTCTATGCCGCGATCGTCATGAGCGCCACGCTCTCGGGCCTGTTCTTCCTGCTGGTGACGCTGGTCGAACGCTGGGTCATCCGCTGGCAGCCGGAAGCCGCGCCCTGATGCACCGGGCGCATTTCAAACACACATCCCAACAAATCAACAGGAGAGTTCTATGAGCCGTATTGGCGACTGGATGCAGGAGCCCGCGCACGACGTGCGCGTGGCAGCCGAATCGGACGTGGTGGTGGTCGGTGGCGGCCCCGCGGGGCAGGCCGCTGCCCTGGCCGCCGCGCGCAACGGCGCGAGCGTGACGCTGCTGGAGCGCTACAACCACCTGGGCGGCCTTGCTTCGGGCGGCATGGTGCTGGTGCTGGACGACATGTGGGACAGCCACCAGCAAGAGATTTCGGTGCGCGGCATCTGCCTGGAAATGATCGAGCGCATGTCGGCGCTGGGCCTGGCCGAGTACCCGCGCCAGCAGGACTGGGGCACGCTGCCCGACTCGGTGCGCCGCTGGAAGCGCTGGGGCACCTACGACTTTCACAGCAAGGAGAAGCCGCACCCCATCTGCTTCGCCGCCGCGTTCGACCCCGATGCGTGGAAGCGAACCTCGCTCGAAATGGTGCAGCAGGCCGGCATCGAACTACGCCTGCACTCGTGGTTCTCGCGCACGCTGGTGGAAGACGGCAAGGTCAAGGGCGTGGTCTGCGAAACCAAGGGCGGGCGCGAAGCCATCCTGGGCAAGGTGGTGATCGACACCACCGGCGACCTCGACGTGGCCGCTTCGGCCGGCGCGCCGCACATCAGCGGCAGCTACATCGTGACGACCGTGTTCCGTCTCGGCAGCGTGGACACCGACGAAGCCGAGCGCTTCGAGCGCGAAGAGCCCGTGGCCTGGCAGGCGCTGGACCGCGAGATCAAGCACATGCTCGGCGGCGCATGGGACGCGTGGTGGCTCAAGACGCCGCTGCCCGGCGTGGTGTGGTGCAACTGCCCGCACATGCCGGGGCTCGATGGCCTGAAGGTGAGCGACCTCACGCGCGCCGAAGTGCAGGGCCGCGCCACCATCCACAAGGTGATCGATTTCGTGCGCGCCAAATTGCCGGGCTTCTCGAAGTGCACGCTGATCGACATGGCGCCGCAGACCGGCATCCGCCAGACGCGCCTGCTCGAAGGCGCCTATGTGATGACCAAGGAAGACGTGGCCCAGCGCACCCGCTTCGACGACAGCGTGGCACGCGGACGCGACTACTACTACCCGTACCGCACGCTGCTGCCGCGCAGTGTGGAGAACCTGCTGGTGGCCGGTCGCCACTACTCGGCCACCTCGGCTGCGCAGAAAATTTCGCGCGAAATTCCGCCCTGCATGGCGATGGGCGAGGCCACCGGCACGGCCGCCGCATTGGCGCTGAACGCGGGCGTGTCGGTGCGCGATGTCGATGTGGCAAAGCTGCAGAAGACGCTGCGCGCGCAAGGCGCAGACCCGGGCGACCAGAAGGGGCCGAATGCCGACGTGCCCGCCATCGCCCGTTCGTTCACGAAGGAGGCCGCATGAGCAGCGCCGCCAATGCATTGCCGCTGGACGGCATCCGCGTGATCGACTTCACGCAGGTCATGATGGGCCCGGTCTGCACGCAGATGCTGGCCGACCACGGCGCCGACGTCATCAAGATCGAGCGCAAGGGCGCGGGCGACCTGAGCCGCTCGACCTTCGCGCCGGTGGCGGGCAACGACAACCCGATCTTCTGCAGCCTGAACCGCAACAAGCGCAGCGTGGAAATCGATCTGCGCGATGCGGAGCAGATGGAACTGGTGAAGGCACTCATCGCCGGTGCCGACGTGGTCACCAACAACTTCCGCGCCGGCGTGATGGAGCGGCTGGGTCTGGGCTATGAAGACTGCAAGCGCCTGAACCCGCGCATCATCTACGCGGTGGGCACCGGCTTCGGCGAGACCGGCCCGTATGCCCACAAGGGCGGGCAGGACGTGCTGGCGCAGGCGCTCACCGGCGTGATGGCGCGCCGCGCCGATGCCTCGGTGCCGGTGTCGATCTACCCGACCGCGCTGGCCGACTACACCGCCGGCATGCACATGGTGCAGGGCATCCTGCTGGCGCTGCTGCAGCGCGAGCGCACGGGCGAGGGCCAGAAGATTGCCGTGTCGCTCTACAACTCCATGCTCGCGATGCAGATGCAGGAAGCGGCCATGGTCATGATGGAAGACTCCGAAGTGAACTGGGCCGCGATGCCGCTGTCGGGCGTGTTCGATACGCAGACCGGGCCGCTGGTGCTGGTGGGTGCGTTCAAGGCGAACCCGCTGCGCGACATCTGCGCGGCGTTGGGCATCGACGACCTGTCGCTCGATGCGCGCTTTGCCACCATGGCCGCGCAGTTCACGAACAAGGCCGAATTGCATGCGATCTTCCGCGAGCGCTTTGCAAGCAACACGCGCGATCACTGGCTGACCAAGCTCGAAGAACAAGACCTGCTCTCCGCCCCCGTGCGCGACATGCGCGAGGCGCTGGTCGATCCGCAGACCCTGCACAACGCGATGATTCTCGAAGGCGGCTCGTCGTCGAGCCGGCCGTTGAAGTTTATTGCCAGCCCGATCCAGATGTCGGGCGCCAAGGCCGGCCTGCGGCGCGAGCCGCCCAAGCTGGGGCAGCACACCGAAGAAGTGCTGGCCGAGGCGCGCGCGCTGATCGAGGAGGCCGATGCATGAGCGTTCTCTACGAAGTCATCGACCATGTCGCGACGGTCACCATCGACCGGCCCGAGGTGCTCAACGCAGTGGACCTGCCGACCGAGGCCGAGCTGCAGCGCATCTGGACCGACATCGAATCGCGCGACGACATCCGCGCGGTGGTGCTGACCGGTGCGGGCGAGCGCTCGTTCTGCGCGGGTGCCGACCTGAAGAACACCTCGAACCTCAAGGGCGTCGAGTACTGGGCGGCCGCGCGCACCGGCGGCTTCGGCGGCATCGCGCTGCGCGAAACGCTCGACGTGCCGGTGATCGCCCGCGTCAACGGCCTCGCGCTGGGCGGCGGCTTCGAGATGGTGCTGGGCTGCGACATCGTCGTGGCCTGCGAAGAAGCCAGCTTCGGCCTGCCCGAACCGCTGGTGGGCCGCCTGCCGCTGGACGGCGGCATGCTGCTGCTGCAGCGCCAGATTCCGTACCGCCAGGCCATGGGCATGATGCTCACCGGCCAGCGCGTGAAGGCGCAACGCGCGCTGGAGATGGGCCTGGTCAACGAGGTGGTGCCACGCGCCGAACTCGACACCACCGTGCACCGCTGGGTGCAGCAGATGCTGGCCTGCGCGCCGCTGTCGCTCAAGGCCATCAAGCAGGTGGTGCGCCGCACCGGCACGCTGTCGCCGGCCGAGGCGCACCGCATGCGGCTGCCGGCGCTGGTGGCGGCGCTGCAGTCCGAAGACGCGAACGAAGGCGTGCTGGCGTTCCAGCAAAAGCGCAAGCCGCAGTGGCTGGGCCGCTAGGCGCCCGCCCTTCATGCCATGGCCTACGTCATCACCGGCGCCTGCATCGACATCAAGGACGGCGCCTGCGTCAAGTGCTGTCCGGTCGATTGCATCTACGAAGGCGAGCGCACTCTGTACATTCACCCGGATGAATGCATCGACTGCGGCGTTTGCGTGTCCGCCTGCCCCACGCAGGCCATCTACGAAGACCTTCGGCTGCCGCCCGAAATGGAACACTTCGCGGCCATCAACCGCGAGTTCTTCTCGGCCCACATCAGCGGGCTCGGCTCGCCCGGCGGCGCGGATGCGAAGCGCGTGGCCTGCGACCACCCGGCGATTGCTGCGATGCCGCAAATGGCCGGTTGAGCCGGTTGATCGGCAGGTGCCAGAGGGGAGGGCCGGCTGATGCATGCCAGCATCCTCAAGTACTTCATCGAGGTCGCCAGTTGCGGCTCGGTGCGCAAGGCTTCTGAACGGCTCTACGTGGCGGCCAGTGCCGTCAACCGGCAGATCCACAAGCTCGAAGACGAGCTGGGCGTGGAGCTGTTCGACCGCATGCCCAACGGCCTGCGGCTCAATGCGGCTGGCGAGCGGCTGCTCAAGCACGCGCAGGAAACGCTGCACCAATACCAGGTGATGCGTACCGAGCTGGATGCGCTCAAGGGCGAGCGCACCGGCCACGTGAAGGTGGCGGCCATGGACTCCTTCTTCGAGGACCTGCTGCCTTCGGCGGTGGAAGATTTTCTGCAGGTGTTCCCGGCCGTCACGTACACCATCACCGCCGTGCAGCCGATGGACGTGGCGCAGATGGTGATGTCGGGGCAGGTCGACGTGGGCATGACCTTCGTGAGCCGCCTGCCGGGCGGCGTGGCCGCCGTGGCGCTGGCGAACCTGCCGATCGGCGTGGTGATGCCGCCCGGCCATCCGCTGGCGAACCATGCCAGCGTGTCGCTGAAGGAATGCGCGCGCTACCCGTTCCTGCGCTCCAGCTCGCACCCGGTCATCAGCGCCGCGCTGTCGCCCGAGTTCGCCGCATTCTGGGACGACATGGAACCGGCCGCCACCTGCAATTCGACGCCGACGCTCAAGCGGCTGATCAGGGCCGGCAAGGGCATCTCGTGCTTCTCCAAGATCGCCTTCATCGAAGACCTGAAGCGCGGTGACCTGATCTGGCGGCCCTTCGAGCTGCCCGCGCTGGACCAGTTGCAGGTGGGCATCGTGGTGCCGTCGCAGCGGGTGCTGCCGCATGTCACGCAGAACTTTGTCGGGCGCATGGCGCGGCGCCTGACGCAACTGGAGATTGCGGCTGCCGCGGTGTGAGCGCGATGGCGCGGGCGAGACGGACTAAGCTGGCGTTCCCGCGCGCTCGCATCGCCTTCTTTTCATGCTCACTCACAAACAGCTTCGCTACTTCGTGGACATCGTCGACGCGGGCAGCTTCAGCCTGGCGGCCGAGCGCCTGTTCATCGCGCAATCGGCCCTGAGCCGGCAGGTCAAGGAAATGGAGCTGCACCTGCAGGTGCAACTGCTCGCGCGCGACACGCGGCACCTGGAGATGACGCCGGCCGGCCGCTCGCTGTATGGCGATGCGCGGCGCATTCTTGCCGCGATCGAAAGCGCCACCGTCGGCGCGCGCCATGCGCAAAGAGGCATCGAGGGCACGGTGCAGCTCCTGCATTCGAGTTCGGTGCCGCTGACGCATGCACTGCTGGCGTGCCTGAAGGACCATGCCCGCCGCTGCCCGGGTGTGTCCATCGAGGTATCGCAGCGCGCTTCGGAGCATCAGGCGCTGGACATCGAGCAGGGCATTGCCGATGTCGGCCTGGCGCGCGAGCCCTTGCTGCGTCGCTATCCGGGCGTGCAGCACGAGCCGATCTTCTCGGAGCCGCTGGTCGTCGCCGTGCCCGCAACGCATGCATTGGCGGGCCGGCAGCACGTGGGCATTGCCGAGTTGCGCAACGAACCCTTCGTCGCCACGCCGCACCTGGAGCGGGGCGGGCTGAGCCATCGCGTGGCCGAGCTGTGCCGCGCGCAGGGCTACCACCCGACGGGCGCGCAGGTGCGTTCGCGCAAGTGGTCGCAACTGGCGCTGGTGCAGGCGGGGTTCGGCATTGCGATCGTGCCGGCGTCGATGGGGCAGATGGCGCCCGAGGGCGTGCGGCTGCTCGCGCTGGAAGGCGACGACAGCCGCACCACGGTGCTGGTGCTGTGGCGCACCGGGGGCACGAAGCTGGCGCAGGACCTGGTCGATTCGCTGCGCGCGGGCATGCGGGCGGCATCCCCTGGACCTAGCTGATTTCGAGATCGACGCCCGCCGCATTCTGTATTGGCGCGAAGCGGGCGAAGTGCCTAGATTCGCGGGCATGGATGCCATCGCCAATGCCTTGCCCGTCACGCCGCTTCAGTTTGCGATCGTCTGTGCGGGCGTGGTCGTGGCCTACGTCATCTTCGGCATCGCGGGTTTCGGCACGGCGCTGATCGCCGGGCCGGTGCTGGCCAACTTCATTCCGGTGGCCAGCGTGGTGCCCTTGCTGGCGCTGCTCGACTTCTTTGCGGCTGTAGCCAACGTGAGCCGCGACGCGCGTTCGGCCGATACGGCCGAGCTGCGGCGGCTGGTGCCGGTGATGGCGGTGGGCAGCCTCGTGGGGGCCGCCTTGCTGCTGCTGGGGCGTCCGCAGTTGATGCTGCTGGCGCTGGGCATCTTCGCGGTGGCCTATGCGCTGTATTCGCTCAGCGGCATCAAGCCGGTGTCGCAACTGCCGCCACGCGCGGCGCTGCCGTTCGGTTTCGTGGGCGGCATCTTCTCGGCGATGTTCGGCAGCGGCGGTTTCATCTATGCGATCTACCTGTCGGGCCGCATCGCCGGCAAGGAGCAGATTCGCGTCACCCAGTCCACGCTGATCGGGCTCAGCACGCTCACGCGGGCGATTCTTTTCCTGCTGGCCGGCGTGTACGCGCAGGCTTCGCTGCTCTGGCTGGCGGTGCTGCTGTTTCCGGCCATGCTGGTCGGTACCGCCATCGGGCGGCGCATCACGCTGCGCCTGTCGCGCGAGCAGTTCCTGCGGGTGGTGGGCGTGGCGGTGCTGTGCTCGGGCGCGTTCCTGATCTACCGCTATGCCGTGGCCTGAAAGGGGCGACGCACTTCGGGTGGCGTTGCGCTACTTGCCTTCCAGGATGCCGACGGTCCGGCACAGCGCTTCGGTCAGGAGGACGGTGTCGCGGCCGGCTTTTTGGCTCGAGACCACGAAGGCGTTGCTGTCGTTGAACAGGCGATAGGCCATGGCCGTCTCCGGGGGCAGTGGCTTGCCTGTCTGCCGCACCTCTTCGGCGAGTGCCTGGCGGAACGTGAGCAGCCGCGTGTCCGGGTGCTGCTTGCGCGAGGCCTCGAAGATCTCGCGCGGCGTCGCGCGATCCGTCAGTGACGGGAAGACGTCGCGCAATTCCGCGAGCGGCACGCAACCCGATTCGTGGCTCATGATGAACCACGTCGGTTCGGCCGCATGGCTCTCCATCGCATGCGCTGCAACGAACAGGGTGACCAGGGCGACGAAGGTGCGGGATGCTGCTGCGATCAAGGCCGGGAACTCCAGGGAAGGGGCGAGAGGCGCATTTTGATGCGGGCGGGGCATGGCATCATCGTGCGCCTCTCCCACCCGCATGCCCATGTCCGCAGATTCCTTCGTCCGCCGCGTCCGCAGCCAGCTCGACCAGTTGTCGGCAACAGAGCGCCAGCTTGCCGATTTCGTGCTGGAGTTTCCGGGCGAGCTGGCCAGCTATGCGGGCAACGAACTGGCGGAGCTGGCGGGGGTGTCGCCGTCGACGGTGAGCCGCTTCATCCGTCGCATCGGCTACGAGAACTACGAAGAGGCCCGGCGCCAGGTCCGCGAGGAAAAGCAGACCGGCTCGCCGCTGTTCCAGAACGCGACCGAGGCGTCCAAGCGCGGCCATCTGGTTGCCACGCATTTCCAGCAGTCGCAGGCCAACCTGGCCAGCACCTTCGACCGGATCAACGACAAGCAGATGGCCGGCATCGTCAAGGCGATCATCGGCGCGGGGCAGGTGCTGATCTTCGGCAGCCGCAGCAGCCATGCCTTCGCGCTCTACCTGCGCTGGCAGATCGTGCAGGTGGTGCCGCGCGTCACCGCCATTCCGGGGCCCGGCGAGACGCTGGCCGAGCACCTGGCGGGGCTGAGCGCGCGCGACTGCGTGATCGTCTTCGGCACGCGCCGGCAGACGCGGCAGATGGACATTCTTCTTGCGGGCGCCAGCAAGGCCGGCGCGAAGATCGTCTACATCAGCGACAAGGCCTCACCCGATTTCGCCGGTGCCACCTGGTCGCTGCAATGCGATTGCCGGGGACCGGGGCTTCTGGACAATCACACGGCCGTGATGGGCATCTGCGACCTGATCGCCACCATGGTGATCGAGGCTTCGGGCTCCGCCGGGCGCAAGCGGCTGGCCGCGATCGAACTCGGGCACGAGGAAAACGGCGAGCTTTGAGCGGCGAGCGACCGGCCTGATCGGGCCGGTGTGCACTGAAAAGACGCACGACCGCAGTGCGCATCTGCCCGTTCGAGGTGCACCCGCAACGGATGCGACAGGTCCCGGATGTGGCCGCCCGTGACAGTCATTCCACGCTTTCCCCTCTGAAAAGTTCCCCTGCGGCACACGGCTTCCGTGCGTCGCGCGCCATCGGGCATGTCGCTTGCATAGGGCTGTTCCGTCTGAAATTGAGATTTCACAAAAACAAACTAGGTGAAATCGATATGTCATTCTGCCGGCGTCGCCGATAGCATGCGAAGCGATTCCAGACAGCACCGAGCAAAGCACTTCATTCCTTTCCCAAGGGGTTTCCAATGGCTGGACCTGCACTTTCTTCCGGGCCCGACTCGCCCCGGGTTGCCGAGCTCGATCGGGCGCTCGACAAGATCGGCGTCACGCGGTCGCATCACACGATCATCTTTCTGATCCTCATCGGCTGCCTGTTCGACAGCTTCGAGCAGAACGCGGTGGGCATCGTGGGGCCGATGCTGCGCGAACAGTGGGGGCTCAGCGCCTCCGACATCGGCCTGCTGAACACCGTCACCTTTGCCTGCGCGGCGGTGGGGCGGATCATCTCGGGCTTCATCGCCGACCGCTACGGCCGGCGCGTGATGCTGTCGATCGACCTGCTGCTGTTCACCCTTGGCGCGGGCATCTGCGCGATGGCGCCCAACCTTGCGGTGATGGCGCTGGGCCGCGCGGTCGTCGGCTTCGGGCTGGGCGGCGAGATCGCGATTGCCGTCACCATGCTGGCCGAGTTCTGCTCGACCAAGTTCCGTGGCACCGCGGTCGGGCTGGTGAACGTCGGCGCCGGCGGGCTCGGCAACTTCCTCGCGCCGGGCTTCGGCCTGCTGGTGTTCTGGATGTTCCCGGGCGACAACGCATGGCGCTGGCTGTTCGCCTGCCTGATGGTGCCGGCGTTGCTCGGCGCCTTCTATCGCCGCTACATCCCCGAGACGCCGCGCTTTCTGCTGTCGCAGGGCAAGGTGAAGGAGGTCAATGCGGTGTTGTCGCGGCTGGCGTCGGGCCGGCTCTCGGCGAAGAACGTGCCGCAGAAGCAGTACATCACCGACGACGGACAGGCTGCGCCCAATGCCCGCGTCAAGGTGCGCGTGACCGAGATCTTTCGCGGTGCGCTGGCGCGGCGCACCGTGCCGCTGTGCATCACGATCTGGATGACCTACGGCGCGCAGATATCGGTGCTCACGCTGATGCCGACCATTCTTGTCACGCTGGGCTACAGCATGTCGAAGAGCCTGTTCTTCACGATGGTGATGCAGGGCGGCAGCCTGCTGGGCGCCATCGCGGCCTCGTTGCTGGGCTTTCACTTTCCGCGCAAGCGCGTGCTGACGGCCGGTGCCGTGTGCGCCTGCCTCGCGGCGCTGACCATCGGCTTCGCGGCCAAGAGCATCGTGGTGCTGTTGATTGCGGGTGCGGTGTTCCAGTTCTTCGTGCTGCTGCTCAACACGACCATCTGGATTTTTGCGCCCGAGCTGTACCCGACCCGCGTGCGCGCCTTCGGCACCGCCTTCATTCTTGCCACCGGCACGGCGGCGGGCGCGCTGATGCCGCTGGTGGCGGGCCGCCTGTTCGATGCCTTCGGCCTGGTCGGTGTGTTCAGCCTGGCGGCCGGCATGTACGCGGTCTTCGTGGTCAGCGTGCAGAGCGTGCCCGAGACCTACGGCCAGTCGCCCGATGCACTGCCGCTGCCGGGCGAAAGCCCCGGCAACGGCACGGCCCCGGCCACGAAGATCGTGCAGCCGGGTTGAATTTTCAGAGAGTCCCACGCATGCAAGAAATCCTGCTCATCAACCCGAACTCTTCGTCGGCGACCACCGCGATGATGGTGAAGATCGCCAACAGGGAAGCACCGGCCGGCTGCCGCGTGACCGGCGTGACCGCGGCCGGCGGGCCGTCCATGATCGTCAATGAACACGAGCTGGATGCGGCCGCCACGGAGGTCCTGAAGGCGTGGCGTTCCGCGGGCGGGCGATGGGACGGCGTGATCGTCAGCGCCTTCGGCGATCCGGGCATCGAGCTGTTGCGCGGTGAAGCCAGCGTGCCGGTGGTCGGCATCGCCGAGGCATCGATGCTCGTGGCCAGCGAAGGCGGCCGCCGCTTCGGCATTGCCACCGTCACGCCCGAGTTGGTGTCGCCCATCGAGGGCCGCGCGGCTGCGCTGGGGCTGCGCGATCTCTACACCGGCATCCGCCTGACGCAAGGTGATCCGCGCGAGTTGGCGGCCGATCCGCAAGCGCTGGAAGAAGCGCTGGCGCAGGCCGTGCAACGCTGCATCGACGAAGACGGCGCCCAGGCCGTGATCATCGGCGGCGGCCCGCTTGGGCAGGCCGCACTGGCGCTGGCGCCACGGTTCGATGTTCCCGTGATCGCGCCGATCTCGGCCGCCATGCGACTGCTGTGTTCGCGGCTCGCGGTCACGCCGTAGTTCGCGCGGGCGATCTCTTTGTTTTTAATGCAGCGCCTGCGTGCGCTGCGGCTTGCTGTTGTCCAAGGAGTATTGAATGAGCACTGTGGTCTTGCCTTCGGCGTCCGACATGTCCGTGGACAGCCTCGCGGAACGCGACCTGACGTTCAGGCGCATCGTCTGGCGCCTGATTCCCTTTCTCACGCTGGTCTGGTTCCTCGCGTGGATCGACCGGGTCAACGTCGGCTTCGCGAAGCTCACGATGATGAGCGACCTGCAATGGTCCGACGCGATCTACGGCGCGGGTGCGGGCGTGTTCTTCATCGGCTACTTCTTCTTCGAGGTGCCCAGCAACATCCTGCTGCAGAAGTTCGGCGCCAAGAAAACCATCATGCGCATCACCATCGGCTGGGGCGTGGTGTGCTTGCTGATGGCGTGGGTGAAAACGCCGCTGCAGTTCTACGTGCTGCGCTTCCTGATGGGGGCTTTCGAGGCGGGCCTGCAGCCCGGCGTGATCCTGTACCTGACGTACTGGCTGCCGGCGCACCGGCGCGGCAAGGCGCTCGCGGTTCTCCTGTCGGCCTCGGCGTTGTCGCTGATGTTCGGCAGCCCGATCGCGGCCTACCTGATGGAGACGCTGAGCGATGCGGGCGGCTATCGCGGCTGGCAGTGGCTGTTCGTGCTCGAAGGCATCCCGTCCATCGTGGCGGGCTTCGCGGCCTACTTCATCCTGAGCGATTCGCCGGCCAAGGCGCGGTGGTTGAGCGCGCGGCAGAAGGCGCACGTCGAAAGCGAACTGGCCGTGGAAACCCGGAGCCTGGGCAGCCGCGAGCACAGTTTTTTCGCGTCGATGCGCAACGCCCAGTTGTGGGTGCTGACGCTGATCTTCTTTTGCATCGTCGCGGGCAACGCCACGCTGGTGTACTACGGGCCGAGCATCGTGCGCGAGGTCGGCGTGACCGACATCAAGACGCTCGGCTGGATCATGGCCGGCATCTACGCCTGCGGCTGGGCGGGCATGATCGGCAACGGCTACCTGTCGGACCGGCGCAAGGAAGTGAAGTGGCACACGGCCATTGCGGCCGCGCTCGGTGCGCTGGGCCTGCTGCTCACGGCCTACTTTCTGGGGCAGAAGAACATGGCCGGCGTGATCGTGTCGCTGGCGCTGTCATCGGCCGGAACGATGGGGTCGATTCCGATCTACTGGCAGATCCCGAGCCGCTATCTCTCGGCCACCGCGCTGGTGGTCGGGCTGGCCTTCATCAATTCGGTGGCGAACCTCGCGGGGTACTTTTCACCGCAGTTGCTCGGCTATCTCAAGACCAGCACGGGGCAGTACGCGCAGGGCCTGACGGTCATCGCGCTCGTGGAGTTTCTGGCGACGGTGTTGATCGTGCTGTTCGTGTCGCGCGAGAAGGCGCGCAGCCCGGCGCCATTGCGATGACGCGATGAAATGATGAGCGCTTGCGCCGTGCGCGCCTCCTAGAATCCAGGCCCGCACTCGCCCGGCACAGCCCGGGCCAGGCGCATCGTTCATCTCATTTTTCCGCATGCCTTTTTTCCGACTCCGCTCCGCCGTTCCCGCTTCTCCCACTTTCCTGGCTCTTCTTCTCTCCGCCTTCGGCGCATCGGCTCCCGCCTTCGCCGCCGATGCCGTCCTGACGCTGAACACCGACCGCGTGCAGGAAGCCACCCAGGCCCCCGCCCTCGATCGCGCCGTGACCCGCTTCACCGGCATGGCGTCCGGCTCCTACTACTGGCCCGAAGGCCTGCTGGCCGAACAACTGATCGAGGGCCTGTCCTCGCGCCATGACCGCAAGGCGCAGGCATTGCCGGGCGGCCTGCAGTTGGTGTCGTCGTACCGGCGTCCTTATGGCGGCAGCGAGCGCGCGGCCGTGCTGATCGACAGCCGCAGCGGCGACGTGCTGGCCGCGGCGCTGGTGCACCGCCAGTGTGGCAAGGACTCGTCGTCCACCGGGTGCCTGGACGATCAGCACGCGGTGCTCTCGGTTTTCCTGCGTCCCGGTTTCGATCGCGCGAAGGCGCAGCCGCTGATCGCATGGAGCCGCGAGGTGCCCGAATCCCTGCAGGTCGGCGAAGCGGAGAAGATCGCGACGACCGAGTACGTGACGCTGGATGCCGCGCACACGGCCGCACGCCCCGTCGAACGGCCGAAGGGCTTTTCGGCCGACGTGCCGCTGTACCCGAAGTCGGTGATCTACCGCACCGCGCAGGACGCGCTGAGCGACGCCAAGGCCAAACGCGTGCTGCGCCTGCAGACCACCGACAGCATGGAACAGGTGCTGGCCTTCTACAAGAAGCTGTCGCCGCCACTCGAGGAGATGGAGACGAACCTTGACGCGCGCTCCGGCTACATCGCGGGCAACCGCAAGGGCGTGGCCTTTTCCGTTGGCGTGAAGCACGGGCGGGACATGCTGGCGATCACGAACATCGAAGTGGAAATTTCCGAATGAACGCGCTGATTCCTAAAACCATCGCGTCGCTGTTGTTCGCGTGTGCCGTGGGCGCTCATGCGCAGGGCACGCAAGTCGCGGCCCCGGGTCCCGTCACGACGGAACTGCCCGCGCCACCGCTGCGCCTGAGCGAGCAGCCCCGGATACGAAGCGCCGTGATCGCCATGGTCGGCTACGCGCGCGGCAGCTACACCGAGCCCGACGCGTTGATTGCGCAGCAGGTGCTCGAAGGCATGCGCTCCAGGCATGACATCACGCGCACCGTGTGGCCCGATGGCCGGAAGGTCATCGCATCCGTCAACGGCGGTGACCACGGCGAAGAGCGCGCCGCGATGCTGCTCGACGCCGAAGGCCGGCTGCTGGCGCTGGGGTTGGTCAACGGCCATTGCCGCGCACCCGCAAGCAGCGACGATCCCAAGGTGTGCAACCCCGCGCCGCAGACTGTGCTGTCGATCTTTCACACCGCTGGCGCTAGGCAGGCGGATGCCGAGCCGCTGATCGTGTGGGCCAAGACGCTGCCGGCATTCCTCGCAGCCATGGCCGACAGCGACGATCCGGCGAAGGCGGTGGACGCGCAGAAGATCGCAAGCGTCGAGTACATCGCCGGCCAGCCGGATGCGGCGGGCTGGCGTGTCGAGCAATTGCCTGCGGGCTTTCCGGTCTCGCTGCGGCCCTTGCTGCTGCAGGCGGCCGAAGTGAACAGCACGGCGAGCGCCGGCAAGATCGTGTTGCCCAAGGGCCTTGCCGGCAAGCCGATGCGCACGGAGTACGAACGCTCCCAGCGCAATGAGCCGCAACTGCCCGATGCCGAAGTCACGCTGCGCAGCTACACCGATCTCGACACCTTGGTCGGCACCTACCGCGAACTCGCGAAGGGCGCGAGCATGGAAGAAGGCCGGCGCGAAACCGTGTTCAACGGCATCGACGGCGCGGGCCGCTACAGCATCCGCTTGCGCGATGCGAAGGAAACGGGCGTGTTCATCACGGTGTCGAGCTGGAAGCGCAAGTAGCCGCTTGCGGCGGCACGATCCGCAGCCACGGCCATCGCGCCTGGTAGTCGCTCGCCTTCTTGAGAAAGAGCGCGGGCATCGGAAGCAGCGGGTTCATGCGCAGGATGCCCGCTGCCAGGTCGTCCAGCCCATCGGGTGCATAGAGCGAGCCGTCGGCCAGGTCGATGCCGACGCGTGTGCATGCGATGAGGTAGCGGTCGATGCCGTCGCGCGCGGATGCGAGCCGGGGGTAGGGCGATTTGAAGCGCTGCTCGTACCAGAGGTGCACGCGCGCCTGGTTCTTGACCTCCACGCTCACGCCCAGGTCAGCCACCGCGCGCTGCACGCGCTGGATCATGGCGTCTTCGGCGTCCCACGACAGGTCCGAGTCGTCGAAATAGAAGACGTCGTAGTCCTTCACGCCCCAGCCGGGCGGCTTGTCTGAAAGGCGGTTCCATGTCGCCTGGAAGAGGCAGCCGGCGGTCAGGAAGCCCTGGCGAAGCCCGAGGCCGGGCAGTCGTGAAAGCAGCGCGGCGTTGACGGGGTCTTGCATGGCCTGCTCGATCAGGCCGGGAGGTGTCAATGACATGTTGTCGATGCAATGCAAAGAGGCCTGACGACCACTGCCGTCAGGCCTCGAATGCGGGATGTGCGAGGGAAGCGGATCAGCCGACTTCGGCGATCAGTTCGATCTCGACGCAGGCGCCCATCGGGATCTGCGCCACGCCGAAGGCGCTGCGTGCATGCGCGCCCTTTTCGGCGCCGAAGACTTCGGCGAAGAGTTCACTCGCGCCGTTGGTCACCAGATGCTGTTCGGTGAAGGTGCCGACCGAGTTGACCAGGCTCATGACCTTGACGATGCGCGTGACCTTGTTCAGGTCGCCCACGGCTGCGTGCAGCGTGCCCAGCAGGTCGATGGCGATGGCGCGTGCGGCCTGCTTGCCTTCTTCGGTGCTGATGTTGGCGCCGAGCTGGCCGGCCCAGACCTTGCCGTCCTTCTTGGCGATGTGGCCCGACAGAAACACGAGGTTGCCGGTGCGCGCGAAAGGCACGTAGGCGGCCGCGGGGGCGGAGACGGGCGGCAGGGTGATGCCGAGGCTGGAAAGTTTGTCGTAAACGCTCATGGAGATTCCTTGTCTTGGGATTGCGATTGTGTCCGGGTTTGGGGCAGCGCCGCGATCACTTCCCCCACTGGCTGCACGGTCACGCCGACCCGCAGCGTGTGGCGTGCGCCGCCATGGAGTACGCCGCGCATCGGCGAGACGTCGGAGTAGTCGCGGCCGATGGCCAGGGTGACGTAGTCTTCGCCCGGCTGGCGGCCGTTGGTGGGGTCGAAGTCGGCCCATCCGCCGGCACTGCCCGCGCCATCGGCGCCGTCATCTTCGCCGGGCAGGTACACCGACACCCAGGCGTGCGAGGCGTCGGCGCCCACCAGCCGGGGCTGGCCGGGCGGTGGCTGCGTCAGCAGGTAGCCGCTCACGTAGCGCGCGGGCAGGCCCATGGTGCGAAAGCACGCGATCATGATGTGGGCGAAGTCCTGGCACACGCCCTTGCGCTGCGCCAGTGCTTCCACGGCAGGCGTGTTGATCTCGGTGCTGTCGGCGTCGTAGGCGAAGTCGCGGTACATCCGTTCGGTGAGGTCCATCGCCACGTCGAAGGTGGGGCGCTCGGGCACGAAGCTGGCGCGCGCGTAGGCGGTGAAGTCGTCGTGGCGGGGCACGTAGGGCGAGGGAAAGACGAACTCGGAGGCCGCATCGAAGGTGGCGTCCTTGCGAAAGCGGAAGCGCTCGCGCACGGCCTCCCAGGGCAGCTCGCGCGCGACGGTCGGCGACAGCACCGGCGTCGACGTCTCGACCACGCTCTCGGCCGTGACCACCAGCCGGTCGTGCGTGGCTTCGAGCGCGAAGAAGGCGCGCGTGTTGCCGTACAGGTCGGGCAGCTCGCTGCGCTGCGCGGGCGGCGGATCGATCGCGAGCTTGTGGCTCACCAGCCGCTGCGAGTCGGTGGCCAGCGGCTTCAGGTGCGCCAGGTGCTGCGCCGTCTCGACCGGCGGCGCGTACTCGTAGCGGGTTTCGTGGGTGACGTGAAGCAGCATCGCGCAGGCCGGTGGATGAAAAGGCTTTGTGCTTGCTTACTTCGACTCGGCGCCGAAGTACGAGGCGTAGATCTTGGCGTAGGTGCCGTCGGCCTTGATCTCGTCCAGGCCCTTGTTGATCTTGGCCAGCAGCTCGGCGTTGCCCTTCTTGACCGCGATGCCGTAGTGCTCGAGCGGGAAGCCCGCGTCGCTCACGGTCTTGAAGCCACCGGCCGCGTTGTTGGCCAGGTAGTGCACCACCACGCCGTTGTCGGCCACCACGGCCTGCACGCCACCGGCTTCCAGTTCCTTCAGCGCGAGTGGCGTGGATTCGAAGCGCTTGATGGCGGTGCTCGACTTGCCCAGCAGCTTGCCCACGACTTCGTCGCCGGTGGTGCCGTTCTGCACGCCGATCTTCAGCGGCTTGATGTCCTCGAACTTCGCGACGGGCGAGTCGGCCTTGACGGCGATCAGTTGCTTGGCGTCGAAGTAGGGCTGCGAGAAGTCCATCGTCTGGCGGCGCTCGTCGGTGATGGTGATGGCCGACACCAACAGGTCGCGGTCGCCCTGGTCGAGCGAATTGAAGATGCCTTCCCACGGCGTGTTGACGAACTTGACCTCGATGCCGGCCTTGGCCGCGACGGCCTTGACCACGTCGATGTCGAAGCCTACGGCATCGCCCTTTTCGTTCTGCGACTCGAAGGGCGTGTAGGCGGCATCGGTGCCGACCACCAGCACGCGTGCCGCGGCTGGCGGTGGAGCTGCGGGCGCGGCGGCGGGTGCCGCTGGCTCCTGCTTGCCGCAGGCGGCAATGGCAAGGGCTGCGAAGAGTGCTGCGGCGGTGAGTGCGAAGCGACGGTTGATGGCGATGCCTGACATGGAAATGCCTCCTTCGAAATATCGTTCTGGGTTCAGGCTCCGACGGAGCGAAGCGATTCGGATGTGAGCGTGAAGTAGCGCGTGCCGATGGCGTCCGACACATGGTAGGCCGCGGCCTCGCAGTTGGCGAGCAACTGCACGAGCGCGGGGTAGTTCGCGTCGGGCCCCGTGGCGCACAGGTGCTCCAGCGTCCAGGTGGCCGGATCGGGCAACTCGTACGACAGGGCCGTCAGCTTGCCGGGCGCGCTGCCGGCCAGCCGCGCGATGCGCCCGCGCAGCGTCTGCGTGACCCATGCGAGCGAGCGCGGGTTTTCGGCGTCGAGCACCAGCAGGTCGACCAGCGTGGCGACATCGCGCCGCTGCTGGTAGCGCGCGTGGAAGGTGATGGTGCTGTCGAACAGCGCGACCATGGCCTCGAAGCCGCTCACTTCATGCACGGCGCCGTTCTCGAAGCCGGCTTCGAGTGCGTTCGACAGGAAGCCCAGGCGTTCGATGTGGCGGCCGATGGAGAGCAGGCGCCACGCGTCGTCGCGCGACATGCGGTCGGTCTGCGCGCCGGTCATGGCGGCCAGCGCGGTGCTGGCGGATTCGAGCGCACGCAGCGCGGCGCTGGTGGCAAAGCTGCCTTCGCCGGCCTGTTCCGCGGCGCGCCGCAGAAAGTCGGCTTCGGCGCGCACGATCTGGTTCCAGTTGTCCTGCGACAGCCGCTCGCGCACCGCGGCAGCGGCCTCGCGAATGCAGCGCAGGCTGTAGCCGACGCTGCCGCCCTTGTCGACGTCGCCGAGTTCGGCCACCAGGGCGCGCTCGAACACGCGGCGCGACTGCGGCGCGCTCGGCACTTCGGCCGACACCAGCGAATTGCGCAGCGCCATGCGGTGCAGCCATTCGAGCAGCGGGCGCGACGACTGGTCTTCGCTGCCCAGCAGGTTGAGCGTGAGGCGCGCCAGCCGCACCGCGTTTTCGGCGCGCTCGGTGTAGCGGCCCAGCCAGAACATGTTCTCGGCGGCGCGGCTGGTGACCGGCGCACGGTGCCGCGCGAGCGACGCCGGCGTGGCGTGCGGCTGCAGCAGCGTGGTGCGGTCGACTTCGCCGTGGGTCTGCACCCACACATCGGCACTGCTGCCGCCGCGTTGCATCGACGCGATCTGCGCATCGGACCCCGCGAGCCGCGCCAGGCCGCCGGGCAGCACCCGCCACGACTGCGCGCCGTCGCTCACCGCGAACACGCGCAACAGCACCGCGCGCGGCGCGATGTGGCCGGGACCCATGTCGTCGTTGGCCCAGGTGGGCATCTGCGACAGCGGCTGGTAGCCCTGCACGGTATGGACATCGCCTTCGCGCACGATGCGGCCGGCCCATTCGTCCAGCTCGCGCCGGCTGAGCTGGCTGCCGAGCACCGCGTCGAAACTGGCGCGGCCCTCGAAGCCGGGGTAGGTGGGCTTGATGGCGCAGTCGCCGAGCTGCGGCAGCACCGCTTCGAGCGCGGCGCGTTCGCCGCACCACCAGGTGGGCAGCGCGGGCAGCTTGAGCTTTTCGCCGATCAGGCGGCGCGCCAGCCCCGGCAAGAAGCCGAGCAGCGCCGGCGATTCGAGGAAGGCCGAGCCCGGCATGTTGGCCACCAGCACATTGCCGGCGCGAATCGCCTGCAGCAGCCCGGGCACGCCGAGCGTGGAGTCGGGGCGCAGCTCCAGCGGGTCGAGGAACTGGTCGTCGAGCCGCTTGATGAGGCCGTGCACCGGGCGCAGGCCCTGCAGGGTCTTGAGGTAGAGGCGCTGGTCGCGCACCGTGAGGTCGCTGCCCTCGACCAGCGTCACGCCCAGGTAGCGCGCCAGGTAGGCGTGCTCGAAGTAGGTTTCGTTGTACGGGCCGGGTGTCAGCAGCGCGATGTGCGGCGGCACGCCGGCCGGGCACATGCGCTGCAGGCCGTCCATCATGGCGCTGTAGGTGGCGGCCAGGCGCTGCACCTGCAGGGCCTCGAAGGCCTGCGGAAACTGTCGCGTGATGGCCAGGCGGTTTTCGAGCAGGTAGCCCAGGCCCGAAGGCGCCTGGGTGCGCTGCGACACCACCCACCAGTTGCCATCGGGGCCACGCGCCAGGTCGAAGGCGGCGATGTGCAGCCAGGTGTCGCCCGGCGGCTTCACGCCATGCAGCGCGCGCAGGTAGCCTGGGTGGCCGCGCACCAGTGCCGGCGGCAGCAGGCCTTCGGCCAGCAACTGCTGCGGGCCGTAGACGTCGGCCATCACGCGGTCGAGCACGCGCACGCGCTGCAGCACGCCGGCCTCGATCTGGCTCCAGCTTTCGGGCGAGACGATCAGCGGGAACAGGTCGAGCGACCATGGCCGCTGTGGGCCGTTGGCGTCGGCGTACACGTTGTAGGTGACGCCGTTGTCGCGGATCTGGCGCTCGAGGCTGGCCGCGCGCCGGGGCAGGTCGTTGAAGCCGCCGGGGCCGAGTTGCTCGAAGAAGGCGTTCCAGGCGGGCGTGAGCGGGGGCTGTTCGCTGGATTGGGACTGGGTTTGCGTTTGCGACTGCTGCGAGGACGACTGGGACTGCGATTGAGACTGCGATGGCGCCGGTGTCGCCGGGCGCTCAGCCGCCGTGTCGTAGAGCAGCGGCGCGGGCGGCGGCTGCGCACCACCCGAAACTGGCCGCACAGGGGCGGCCGGCGTGGCTTGGCCACGCAGTTCGTCGTAGTGTCCGGGCCGGGCGGCCGGTGCGAGCGCCGACGCCAGGGCCGCTGGAAACTCCAGTGCCTGGGCGTCGAACAGTGATTCGTTCAAGGGTTCCACAGAGGGGGATTGTCACACCGCCGTCACGGCATGGCCGTTCAGGCGGTGTGCTAGGAAACCCCTCAGCGCCGCAGATCCAGCGTGAACGGGAACTCGCGGCTGCCCGGCAGCTCGATGGTGGCGGGCGGCGTGCGCAGCAGGCCGGGCGTGTGGCCCATGCGCGTGAAGCGCGAGTGGCGGCGGCTTTCGGCCTCGTAGGCGTTGACCGGGAAGGTGTCGTAGTTGCGCCCGCCCGGGTGGGCGACGAAGTACTGGCAGCCGCCCAGCGAGCGTTTCATCCAGGTGTCGACGAGGTCGAAGGTCAGCGGTGCATGGGCGCCGATGCTGGGGTGCAGCGCCGAGGGCGGGTTCCAGGCCTTGTAGCGCACACCCGCGACGAACTCGCCGGTGGTGCCGGTGGGCTGCAGCGGCAGCACCTTGCCGTTGACGGTGACGACGTGGCGGCTTTCGTTCAGGCCGGTCACGCGCACCTCGATGCGCTCCAGCGAAGAATCGACATAGCGCACCGTGCCGCCGGCCGAGCCTTCCTCGCCCATCACGTGCCAGGGTTCGAGCGCGTTGCGCAGCGACAGCTCCACGCCCATCGCCTGCATCTGGCCCACGAGCGGGAAGCGGAACTCGAAGTGCGGCGCGAACCAGTCGGGATCGAACGCGAAGCCGGCCTGGCGCATTTCGCTGATGACGTCGTCGAAGTCCATCTTGACGAAGGTCGGCAGCAGGAAGCGGTCGTGCAGCTCGGTGCCCCAGCGGGTGACGGGCGCCTTGTAGGGCTCGTCCCAGAAGCGGGCGACCAGCGCGCGAATCAGCAGTTGCTGCGCAATGCTCATGCGCGCATGCGGCGGCATTTCAAACGCGCGCAGCTCCAGCAGGCCGAGGCGGCCGGTGCTCGAATCGGGCGAATAGAGCTTGTCGATGCAGAACTCGCTGCGGTGCGTGTTGCCCGACACGTCGATCAGGATGTTGCGCAGCGTGCGGTCGACCAGCCATGCCGGCATGTTGGCGCCGTAGATCTCGCGGTTCTTCGCGATTTCCTGCAGGGCGATTTCGAGTTCGTAGACCTGGTCGTTGCGCGCTTCGTCCACGCGCGGCGCCTGGCTGGTCGGGCCGATGAACATGCCCGAGAACAGGTAGCTCAGCGAAGGATGGTTGTGCCAGTACAGCAGCAGGCTGGCCAGCAGCTCGGGCCGGCGCAGGAAGGGGCTGTCGGCGGGCGTGGCGCCGCCCATCACGAAGTGGTTGCCGCCGCCGGTGCCGGTGTGGCGGCCGTCGGTCATGAACTTCTCGGCCGACAGGCGGGTTTCGAACGCGGCGTTGTAGAGGAACTCGGTGTGCTCGACCAGTTCCTTCCAGTTGTGGGCCGGATGGATGTTGACTTCGATCACGCCCGGGTCGGGCGTGACAGCCAGCATCTTCAGGCGCGGATCGCGCGGCGGCGGATAGCCTTCCATCACGATCTTCACGCCCAGTTGTCTGGCCGTGGCTTCGACAGCGGTCACGAGGTCGAGGTAGTCCTCCAGTCGCGCGAGCGGCGGCATGAAGACATAGAGCACGCCCGATGCGCTGCCCTTTTTCTCGGCCGAGGGGCCGTTGGCGCGGCGCGGATCGCGCACTTCGACGCACAGCGCGGTGCGCGTGACCCAGTGGGCCGATTCGCCACGGCGCGGCTGGCGCGTGGCGCTGTTGTCGGTGGCTTCGGGGTTGGCCGCTGCCGATGCTGCCGATGCAGTTGTTGCCGCTGCTGCGGCAGCAGCGCTTGCGGGCCCCTGCATGCGCACAGCCGCGGGCACCACGGGCGGTGCACCGAAGGTGTAGGGTACGGCGCCCAGGCCTTCGGTCGGCGCGGCCGAGGTTGCGGCATAGCGTGAGCGGTAGTCGGTTGCGCTGGGCAATACGCCCCGTGGCGCGGTCGGGTCGCGCTCGATCAGGTAGGGAAAGTCGCCCTTGCTGGCCCACGGTTGCGAGTCGAGCGGCAGGCGGTAGCCCATGGGCGAGTCGCCCGGAATCAGGAACAGGCGGTCGTCGCGCAGGAACCAGGGGCCGGTCTTCCAGCCCGGGCCTTCGAGCGCGGGGGCGTCGCCGTCGGCGTTGCCGGGTTCGAGGGGCAGCATGTAGCCGATCACCGCGTCGAGCTTTTGCGTGAACACGCGGCGCAGGCGCACGCGCTCCAGTTCGTCGTCGAGCTTCGACTCGAAGGGGTCGACGTTCACCGGCAGGCGGCGTTCGCGCCAGAGGTAGTAGTAGACGTCTTCGTAGCCGGCCTGCATGTAGCGCTCGGTGATGCCGAGCTTGTGCGCCAGCACGGTGGTGAAGCGGCGCGCGTCTTCGCTCGTGTAGTGCGTGGGCACGCGCTCGTCGGCGAACAGCTCGGGGTCGTGCCACAGCGGCTGCCCGTCTGCGCGCCAGAAGATCGACAGCGCCCAGCGCGGCAGTTGCTCGCCCGGATACCACTTGCCCTGGCCGAAGTGCAGGAAGCCGCCGTTGCCGTATTCGGCGCGCAGCTTGTGAACCAGTTCGGTGGCGTAGCCGCGCTTGGTGGGGCCCAGCGCATCGGTGTTCCATTCGGCCGCATCGCGGTCGCTGGTGGCCACGTAGGTCGGCTCGCCGCCCATCGTGAGGCGAACGTCGCCCGCTTTCAGGCGCGCATCGACCACGTCGCCCAGGGCCAGCACTTCGGACCACTGCTCTTCGGTATAGGGCTTGGTGACGCGCGGCGATTCGTAGATGCGCGTGACGGTCATCTCATGGCCGAACTCGACCTCGGCCTCGTCCACGCCGCCTTCGATGGGTGCCGCGCTCGACGGCGTGGGCGTGCAGGCCAGTGGAATGTGGCCTTCGCCGGCCATCAGGCCCGAGGTGGCATCGAGGCCGATCCAGCCTGCGCCCGGCAGGAACACTTCGCACCAGGCGTGCAGGTCGGTGAAGTCGACCGTGGTGCCGCTGGGGCCGTCGAGCGACTTCACGTCGGGCGTGAGCTGGATCAGGTAGCCCGAGACGAATCGCGCGGCCAGGCCCATGTGGCGCAGCAGTTGCACCAGCAGCCAGCCCGAGTCGCGGCACGAGCCGCTGCCGTTGGTGAGCGTTTCTTCCGGCGTCTGCACGCCGGGCTCCATGCGGATGAGGTAGTTGACGTCCTTCTGCACCTGCTGGTTGATGCCGACCAGGAAGTCGATGGTGCGCTGCTCCTTGCGGTCGACCTTGTCGAGATAGGCCTCCAGCAGCGGCGTGACCGGATCGGCCACGAGGTAGGGCGCGAGTTCTTCGGCTTGCGAGGCGGTGTACTTAAATGGAAAGTTCTCGGCCTGCGGTTCGAGGAAGAAGTCGAAGGGGTTGTAGACCGCCATCTCGACGACGAGGTCGACAGTGACCTTGAATTCACGCGTCTTCTCGGGAAACACGAGCCGCGCCTGGTAGTTGGCGAACGGGTCCTGCATCCAGTTGACGAAGTGCTCGGCGGGCTCGACCCGCAGCGAGTACGAGATCACATTGCTGCGGCAATGTGGCGCGGGACGCAAGCGCACGACCTGTGGGCCCAACTGCACCAGGCGGTCGTATTTGTAGTGGGTGACGTGGTGGAGAGCGGCGTGAATTGACATGCGTTTTTGTGTGCAGTACTGACAGATTGCATCGAAAAGATGTCTCTGGTGAGACGCATACTAGCCCAGAAGCCAAGCAATTAACGCGCCACTGAGCGTGGGTTCGGGGAGGGTTTGCATCATGTGTTCCGAGGTTCTTCGGTGACGCCGTCGCGCGCGCCCGGCAACGCCATGGCCGGGTCCTGGGCCTTCGCCGTGATGGGCGGTTCGGTGCTGGGCGCGGCCTTGCAATTGCGGCAGCCGGCGCTTTGGCATGTGTGGGCTTATGTCACGCTTTTGCTCACGGCGTTGGTTGTCATGTGGTGGTCATGGTGGCCGTCTTCGCTGGTGCGGCGCAGTCCGGGCTGGGTGCTTCTGGTCATTGCGCTGATGTGCGGAGCACTGGCCGGCGCGGGGCAGGCGGGCTGGCGTGCCGTGGTCCATGCGGGCGGCGCCTTGGACCCGGCGCTCGAAGGGCGAGACCTGCAGGTCACCGGCGTGGTGTCGGAGATGCCGCAGCGCGGCGAGGTCGCCACGCGCTTTCGACTCGATGTCGAGTCGGCGCGCTGGGCCGGCGTCGGAACAATCACCGAGGCACCGCCGATCGTGCCGTCGCGCATCGCGCTGGGCTGGTATGCAGAGAACACCGGCCTGTGGGGCCGCTCTTCCGAGGAGCGGACACCTTCCGCCAGCACAGTGGGCTCGCTGCATGCCGGCGAGCGATGGCGCATGACCGTGCGGCTCAAGGCGCCGCATGGCAACGTCAATCCCCATGGCTTCGACAGCGAGCTGTGGATGTGGGAGCAGGGCGTGCATGCCAACGGCTATGTGCGAACCGGTGCGCGCGATGCGGCACCCGCGCTCGTGACCATCACGTGGTGGCATCCGATCGAGCGCGCACGCGAGGCCGTGCGCGACAGGGTGTTCGAGCGCGTGACCGAACGCAGGCAGGCCGGCGTGATCGCCGCACTGGTCACCGGCGACCAGGGCGCCATCGACCGCGCTGGCTGGGACGTCTTTCGCGCGACCGGCGTGGCGCACCTGATGTCGATCTCGGGTCTGCACGTGACCATGTTCGCTTGGTTGGCCGGGCACATCGTCGGCCTGCTGTGGCGGCGCAGCGCGCGGCTGATGCTGTGGCTGCCGGCACAGCAGGCCGCGCTGGTCGGCGGCGTGCTGCTGGCCACGCTCTATGCGCTGTTCAGCGGCTGGGGCGTGCCGTCGCAGCGCACGGTCTGGATGCTGGCGACGGTCGCGCTGCTGCGCCTTTCGGGGCGGCGCTGGCCCTGGCCGCATGTGTGGCTGCTGACCGCGGCGGTGGTGGTGGCGCTCGATCCCTGGGCCCTGATGCAGGCCGGCTTCTGGCTCAGCTTCGTGGCGGTGGGCGTGCTGTTCGCCACCGACGTGGCAGCACCCGGCGAGGCGAAGAAGGGCTTTCGCGCGCATCTGTTCCAGCTCTTTCGCGAGCAATGGGTGATCACGTTGGCGATCACGCCGTTGAGCCTGCTGCTGTTCCAGCAGGTGTCGCTGATCGGCTTGCTGGCCAATGCGATTGCCATTCCATGGGTCACGTTGGTAGTGACGCCGTTGGCCATGTTGGGTGCGGTGGTGGCGCCCTTGTGGGACCTGGCGGGCTGGGCCGTGCACGCGCTTGTCGTGCTGCTTCAATGGTGCGCCGGTCTGCCGCATGCCACGTTGTCGATGGCCGCGCCGCCGGGGTGGATGGCGGCTTGCGGCGTGGCGGGCGGCGTGCTGCTGGCGATGTCGCTGCCGTGGTCGCTGCGCACCCTCGGCTTGCCGCTTCTGCTGCCGGTGCTGCTGTGGCAGCCGCCACGACCTGCCGCTGGTGAATTCGAACTGCTCGCGGCCGACGTCGGGCAGGGCAACGCGGTGCTGGTGCGCACCGCGACGCACAGCCTGCTCTACGACGCGGGACCGCGCTACAGCCTCGAAAGCGATGCCGGCCATCGCGTGCTCGTGCCGCTGCTGCGCGCTCATGGTGAGCGGCTGGACATGCTGCTGCTGAGCCACCGCGATGCCGACCACACCGGCGGTGCGTCCGCCGTGCTGGCGATGCAACCGCAGGCCGCGTTGCTGAGTTCCATCGAGCCCGCGCACCCGCTGCGGTCGTTGCGCTTCGGGCCGCCCTGTGAGGCCGGCCAGCAATGGGACTGGGACGGCGTGCATTTCGAGATCCTGCATCCGCTCGCCTCGGACTACCGGGCCGGCGCCAAGCCGAACGCGATCTCCTGCGTCTTGCGCATCGGCAACGGACGCGCGACGGCGCTGCTGGTCGGCGACATCGAACGTGACCAGGAAAGGGCGTTGGTGCAGCGGAATCCGGCACTCGCGGCCGATGTGCTGCTGGTGCCGCATCACGGCAGCAAATCTTCGTCGAGCGAGTGGCTGCTCGATGCGGTGCGCCCGCGCATCGCGCTGGTCCAGGCGGGCTACCGCAACCGGTTCGGGCATCCGGCGGCGCAGGTGATGGCGCGCTATGCGGCGCGTGGCGTGCGGGTGGCCGACAGCGTCCGGTGCGGGGCCGCCCTCTGGCGCAGCGCCCAGCCCGGCGACGTGGCCTGCGAGCGCGAGCGCCGGGCACGTTACTGGCATCACGCCGTGCCCTGAGTCGTCATCGGGCGAAGCCGGGATCGGCTGACAATCCTTGGAAATGTGAATTAATTGTCAAAAGATCGGCGAAAAAGTAGTTGCCGAGTCTTGCAATGAAGAGTCCGATCCGTTGAAGAGCTCGGACATAAAACACAAGGGGACGTGATGCGCAATGACAACGGCCAACGGCAAAGGCAGCTTTTCGGGCGGACGCCATGACGGCCGCCGTTCCCGCCATCACCAGCGCCAGCGCGGCAGCCGCGTTGGGGGCCAGGCTCAAGATGCACCGCGAAGGCCCGGTGCTGATCCTCACGCTCAGCAACCCAGCCGCGCGCAATGCGCTCAACCCTTCGGTCTACCGTGCGGCGGCCAAGGCGATACGGGCCACCTCGGGCTTTCGCACCGTGCGCGCCATCGTGCTGTGCGGGGAGGGCGAGCATTTCAGCGGCGGCGGCGACCTGCGGCGGCTGGCCCGCCAGCGCAGGTTGCCGGCCGCCGAGCAGCAAGGCCATATCGAGGCGCTGCATGAATGGATCATGGCCATCGAGGAAGCGCCCCAGCCCGTCATCGCCGCGGTCGAAGGCGCGGCCATGGGCGGCGGCTTTTCGCTGTGCCTGGCCTGCGACCTGATCGTCGCGGCCGAAGACGCGAAGTTCGCCATGTCCTATGTCAACGTCGGTTTGACGCCCGACGGCGGCGGCACCGATTCGCTGGTGCGCGCATTGCCGCCGCAGGCCGCGCTCGAAATGCTGCTCGACGGCACGCCGTGCACCGCCGGCCGGCTCTACGACTGGGGCGTGGTCAACAAGATCGTGCCGCACGGCAGCGCCAGCGCCGTGGCGCTGGAATGGGCGCAGCAGCTCGCGCGCGGGCCGTTCGAGGTCCAGGCGCGCATCAAGCAACTGGTGCACTCGGCGCGCGGGCGCAGCCGGCGCGAGCAGCTCGACGCCGAGCGCGAGTCCTTCGTGGCCAGTCTTTACAGCGACGAAAGCGGGGAGCGCATCAAGGAATTCCTGTCGCCCCGCAAGAAGCGGGCGCTGGACGAAGGCTCCACGCAGTAGCGAGAAAAAGTCTCGCGGCCCGTCTCCGGCCAGCAGATTAGGGGTTTCACTGGCCCTGAACTTGCTAAGCTATGGCTCAAGGAGATTGGTCGTTCCATGCACAAATTCGATGAGATGTATGAGCAGTTGCCCTACGCAGGGGCTGCAATCCGACAGCACTACAAGCGCTACGACCAATGGCTCGCGAAGCAACCCGTTGAGGTGATGCGTTCGCGGCGTGAAGAGGCGGAAATGATTTTCCGCCGGGTCGGCATCACCTTCGCGGTGTATGGCGCCAAGGATGAAGACGGCTCCGGCACCGAGCGGCTCATTCCGTTCGACCTGCTGCCCCGCATCATTCCCGCCCACGAGTGGGACAGCATGGAAAAGGGGCTGGTGCAGCGCGTGACGGCGCTCAACCGCTTCCTGCATGACGTCTACCACGACCAGGACATCATCAAGGCCGGCATCATTCCGGCCGAGCAGATCCTGAACAACGCCCAGTTCCGCCCCGAGATGATGGGCGTGACCGTGCCGCACAACGTCTACTCCAACATCTCGGGCATCGACATCGTGCGCGCCCCCGATGCCGACGGCAACGGCGAGTACTACGTGCTCGAAGACAACCTGCGCGTGCCCAGCGGCGTGAGCTACATGCTGGAAAACCGCAAGATGATGATGCGGCTCTTTCCCGAGCTGTTCAACCAGAACCGCATCGCGCCCGTCGCCCACTACCCCGACCTGCTGCTCGAAACCCTGCGCGCCAGCGCGCCGGCCGCCACGGCCGAGCCCACGGTGGTGGTGCTCACGCCCGGCATGTACAACAGCGCCTACTTCGAGCATGCGTTCCTCGCGCAGCAGATGGGCATCGAGCTGGTCGAGGGGCAGGACCTGTTCGTCAAGGACGACTTCGTCTACATGCGCACCACGCGCGGCCCGAAGCGCGTCGACGTCATCTACCGCCGCGTCGACGACGACTTCCTCGACCCCGACGTGTTCCGCTCGACCTCCACGCTCGGCACCGCCGGCCTGATGCGCGCCTACCGCGCGGGCAACGTCGTGATCTGCAATGCGGTGGGCACCGGCGTGGCCGACGACAAGTCGATCTACCCCTACGTGCCCAAGATGATCGAGTTCTACCTCGGCGAAAAGCCGATCCTGAAGAACGTGCCGACCTACATGTGCCGCAACAAGGACGAGCTGCAGTACACGCTCGACAACATGAAGGACCTGGTCGTCAAGGAAGTGCACGGGGCGGGCGGCTACGGCATGCTCATCGGCCCGGCCGCCACGCAGGCCGAGATCGAAGACTTCAAGAAGGCCGTGATCGCCAAGCCCGACGGCTACATCGCCCAGCCCACGCTGAGCCTGTCAAGCTCGCCCACTTTTGTCGACGCCGGCATCGCGCCGCGCCACATCGACCTGCGCCCCTTCGTGCTCTCGGGCAGCGAGGTGCAGATGGTGCCCGGCGGCCTCACGCGCGTGGCGCTGAAAGAAGGTTCGCTGGTGGTCAATTCGTCGCAAGGTGGCGGCACCAAGGACACCTGGATTCTCGAAGCCGACCGCACGCCCAAGCCCAAGGCACCCACTCAGTCGCAAAGCCAATCGTAGTAGGAGCCCCCACGATGCTGTCCCGCACCGCCGACCATCTCTACTGGATGTCCCGCTACACCGAGCGTGCCGAGAACACCGCGCGCATGCTCGACGTCAACTACCAGACCTCGCTGCTGCCGCAGTCCGCCGAAGTCGCCAAGTACGGCTGGCAGGGCGTGCTGTCCATCAGCGAACTGCTGCCGCTGTACAACAAGAAGTACGAGCAGATCGCGCCGACCGAGGTGATGGAGTTCATGGTCAAGGACGAGAGCAACGCCTCGTCGATCGTGTCGTGCCTGAAGGCCGCGCGCGAGAACGCGCGTGCCGTGCGCGGCGCGCTCACCACTGAAGCGTGGGAAACGCAGAACACCACCTGGCTCGAAGTCAACCGCATGCTGCGCGCCGGCGACTTCGAGCGCGACCCCGGCCAGTTCTTCGAGTGGGTCAAGTTCCGCTCGCACCTGTCGCGCGGCGTCACGCTGGGCACGATGCTGCAGGACGAGGCCTTCTACTTCTCGCGCCTGGGCACTTTCCTCGAGCGCGCCGACAACACGGCGCGTCTGGTGGACGTGAAGTTCCATGCGCTGAACAGCGAGTTCTTCGGCGCCGCCACCGAGGAAGACCAGGAGTACGACTTCTATCACTGGAGCGCGATCCTGCGCAGCGTCTCGGCCTTCGAGGTCTACCGCAAGGTGTACCGCGACGTGATCAAGCCCGAGCGCGTGGCCGAGCTGCTGATTCTTCGCGCCGACATGCCACGCTCGCTGCATGCAAGCCTGGTCGAGGTGGTGAACAACCTCGCGAAGGTGCAGAACGAGCAGAGCGCTGAAACGCAACGCCGCGCCGGCAAGCTGCTGGCCGACCTGCAGTACGCGCGTGTCGATGAAATCCTGGCAACGGGGCTGCACGCCTACCTTACGCAGTTCCTCGACCGCGTGAACGAATTGGGCGGGCGCATCAGCCAGGACTTCCTGGTCCCCGCGCACTGAAAACAGGGCGTGGCACGCCGGCCTGAAGATTCAGTCTTCAAGGCCGCGAGGGCTTCAGCGCGAGAACGACTCCACCGTCACGGGAATCTTCGGCGCCTCCCAGCGATAGCCTTCCGCCAGCACATCGCGCTCGGGCCTTTGCCCGTTCCACTGGATGTGGAGCAGGTCCATCAAGGTCCAGCCGGTCCAGTCCGCGCGAAAGGGTTGCTGTGTTGCAGCGCGAGCCGGCAGCGCCTCGCGGTTGCGCCAGACCACGGCCGGAATGCGATAGCCCGATGCGGTCGACGGACTGTGGCCCGCACGGTCGCTGCCGTGGCCCACTTCCTGCCCGTGGTCCGACAGGTACATCCATGCGCGGTAGTCGCCGGGTTTGCCGGCGCTGCTGCGCGTCTGCTGCAGAAGCTCCGACACCACGAAGTCGTGGTACAGCAGCGCCGCGTCGTACTCCTGGCGAAAGCGCCGCACCCAGGCCGAGCGACCGTTGTTCACCAGCCCGGTTTCCACCGCATCGACGTTGTCGTCGAAGGGGTTGGCATTCTCGGGAAAGCGCAGGCTGTAGTGCGGGTGCGCGCCCATGAGGTGGACCACGATCAGCTTGCGGTCGGTGCTCGTGTCTGCCAACGCCTCTTGCACGCAATCGAGGATCTCGCCGTCCAGCGAGGCGCTGGCGCGGCCGGGCGTGCGATTGACCATGTCCACCACGTCGGCAAAGCGCGCATGCTGCTGCTCGATGGCCAGGTCGTCGTGGTTGCTGATCCACCAGACCTTGTAGCCGGCCGCGCGCGCCAGGGCCAGTACGTGCGGCGGGTTTTCGCTCTCGGGCATGCCGAAGTGAAACATGTTGCGCAACGCGGGCAGCGTGCTGGCGTCCACCGACCATGCGTTTTGCAGCACCGCCATCTGGTCGCCTGCCTGCGCCTTGTGCGCCAGCAGGCGCGGCGTGGTCGGGCGGCCGTAGCCGTAGAGCGCCATGTTGTCGCGGTTGATGCTGTCGGTGATGACCAGCACGACCGTGGAGGGCCCTGCTTGCGTGATGACGGGCGCGATGGCCTTGGCCTGTGCCATCGAACGCTCGCGCACCTCTTGCTGGTCGGCCCAGGCGGCGCGCAAGGTCTGCACCGAGTGCGACCAGTTGGCCCAGAAGATCGCCGGATGCAATCGGCGCCACGGCTTGCTCGCGTAGGCCACGCACGCGATCAGCAACAGCACCAGCACGAGCGACTTGGTCCAGAACGGCAGGCGCGAACGCACGGAAGAAGAAGCGGGCGCCTCGGCCACGGCGCCGCGCCGCGCGAACACGCCCACCAGCACGCCCGCGATGGCGAGTGCGCCCGACCAGATGACGGCGGAGCGCCAGTGCATCTGCAGGTACTCGCCGCTTTCGCGCGCATTGGTGTTGGCCGCTGCGCCCAGCACCATGGCGCCATCAGGTGCGGCCTGGTAGGTGTCGAGCAGGTAGGCGCGCACCACGCCGTCCAGCGCAAAGCCCATGACCCAGAGCCAGACCGTCACCGTGCGCACTTGCCGCATGCGTGCGCTGCGCAGGGGCCATGCGAGCCACAGCACCAGGGGCATGGCGAGCACCGCAAGCTGGGCGATGCGGCGGCCGTCGTGGCCCAGGGCGATCAACGCCAGCAATGTGGCGCCGACCACGCCGCAAGCGAGCAGGGCGCTCTTGCCGGACGCGTTCCGGGGAACGGTCGCTTCGTTGAAGGGGGAAGTCAAAAGTGCGGCACTGCAGGTAGGGGCGGCCGGATTTTGCCCCGCTGCATGTGCCGAAGGCCCCAGTGCCCCGGCGGTCGCGGGGTCTTTGAGGACAAGGGATCGATGGGTCGAAGGATCAGGTGGCGGTGGCCTGTCGCACCGCGCGCTCCCAGCGCGCCATCGATTCTTCGGCCTGCGCGCGGCCCATGGTGGGCATGAAGCGCCGCTCGATCTTCCACAGCTTCGACAACTGGCGCGCGTCGCTGTAGACACCGGTCGACAGTCCCGCGAGGTAGGCGGCGCCGAGTGCGGTGGTCTCGATCACTTCGGGCCGCACCACGGGAATGCCCAGCAGGTCGGCCTGGAACTGCATCAGCAGGTCGTTGACGCTGGCGCCGCCGTCCACGCGCAGCTCGGCCACCGGCTTGCCACCAGCCGCCACCGCGTCGCGGCTCATGGCCTGCAGCAAGGCGGCGCTCTGGTAGGCGATGCTTTCGAGGGCGGCGCGTGCGATGTGCGCGACGGTGGTGCCGCGCGTCAGGCCGGTGATGGTGCCGCGTGCATCCGCGTCCCAGTAGGGCGCGCCCAGGCCGGTGAAGGCCGGCACCATCATCACGCCGCCCGCATCGGGCACGCTCTCGGCGAGCGACTGCACTTCGGCGCTGCCCTTGATAGCTTTCAGGCCGTCGCGCAGCCACTGCACCACGGCGCCGCCGACGAACACGCTGCCTTCCATGGCGTACTGCGGCGTCGTGTCGGTCTGTGCGGCGCTGGTCACCAGCAGGCCGTTGTGCGAAGGCTGGAAGGCGGCGCCGGTGTGCATCAGCAGGAAGCAGCCGGTGCCGTAGGTGTTCTTGGCCATGCCGGCCTCGAAGCAGGCCTGGCCGAACAGGGCGCTCTGCTGGTCGCCCGCGACGCCGCCGATGGGTAGCGCGCGGCCGAGCAATGCGGCGTCGGTGTCGGCGAAGTGCGAACTCGAGGGCTGCACCTTGGGCAGCAGCGCGGCGGGGATCTTCAGGGCCGCGAGCAGGTCGGCATCCCATTCGTTCTTGTGCACGTTGAAGAGCATCGTGCGCGAGGCATTGCTCACGTCGGTCACATGTGCCTTCCCGCCGGTGAGTTGCCACATGAGCCAACTGTCGATCGTGCCGAAGGCCAGTTCGCCGCGCTCGGCCTGTGCGCGTGCGCCGGGCACGTTGTCGAGCAGCCAGCGCAGCTTGGTACCGGAAAAATACGCGTCGATCACCAGCCCGGTCTTCTCGCGGATGGTGTCACTCATGCCTTCGTCGCGCAGTTGCGCGCACAGCGGCTCGGCGCGGCGGTCTTGCCAGACGATCGCGTGGTGCACGGGCTGGCCAGTGGTGCGGTTCCACAACACGGTGGTCTCGCGCTGGTTGGTGATGCCGATGGCGTGGATGTCGCTGGCTTGCAGCTTGGCCTTCACGAGCACTTCGCGCGCGGTGGCGAGCTGGCTGCGCCAGATTTCCATGGGGTCGTGTTCGACCCAGCCCGGCTGCGGGTAGATCTGGGTGAGTTCCTTTTGCGCGATGGCGACGATGTGGCCTTCGCGGTCGAACACGATGCTGCGGGAGCTGGAGGTGCCTTGATCGAGGGCGAGCAGGTAGGTCATGGGGTCAATGTTCCTCGGAATCTGATCGTGCGATTCTTTGTGCTGTCGTTTGGAGCGCTGCTGTTCGGGGCGGGATCGGGTTCGGGTTCATTCGGGGCGAGTGCGAATGACACCAGGAGCTCCCCTCCGCGAATGTCCCCCGCTTCGCTCCTCCTTTATTTCGCTGCGGGGAGCACCTGGTGTCATTCGCACAGGGGCACGCTGCTATTGATCTCGCGATCAACAACCGCTCTGTCCAACGCTCACGTCGATACGGGGCTCTTTTTCGCGAAATAAAGGAGGAGCGAAGCGGGGGACATTCGCGAAAAAGAGCACCGTGTCGGCGTGAGTGCCGCCCTGAACAGCAGCGCTCAAAACGTACAACGCGACGAACAAAAGAACACGGTTCCATTCCCATTCAGTCGCGCGCAATCTCAAGCCGTACCTGCGCGTCGTGCAGCAGATCGGCAAACGGCGCAGGCGGCTCTGCATCAGTGAACAGCCGGTCGATCTGCGACAACGTACCGAGCTGGATCATCGCCGGCCGGTTGAACTTGCTCGCATCCGCTGCCAGCCACACCTCACGCGCCTGGGCGATGATGGTTTGCGCCACTTTCACCTCGCGCAGGTCGAAGTCGCGCAGCGAGCCATCGACCTCGATGCTCGACACGCCGATCAGTGCTATGTCGACCTTGAACTGGCGAATGAAATCGATGGTCGCCTCGCCCACGATCGCGCGGTCGCGCGGGCGCACCGAACCACCCGCCACGATCACCTCGCACGAGGTGTTGCCGCTCAGGATGGTCGCCACATTCAGGTTGTTCGTGATCACACGCAGCCCCGTGTGATGCAGCAGCGCCTTGGCAATGGCCTCGGTGGTGGTGCCGATGTTCAGGATCAGCGAACAGTCGTTCGGCACCAGCTCGGCCACGCGGCGGGCAATGCGCGCCTTGCCTTCGGCGTTCAGGGTTTCGCGCTGCTGGTAGCCGATGTTCTCGGTGGTGGAACTGGGCACGCGCACGCCGCCGTGAAAACGCGTCAGCAACCCCTGGTCGGCCAGCCGCTGCACGTCGCGGCGAACGGTCTGCAGGGTCACGCCGAGCATGTCGGCGAGCTGCTCGACGGTGACGGAGCCGCGCGTGCGCACGGTGTCCAAAAGGTTGATCTGGCGCGGGTTGGAGTTCACAGGGGCGTCGTGGAAGGCAGGAAGACTGCGGGGAAGGGTACAGCGCTGGCCACTGTAAAACGAAAGAAAACGAATCCATCTAAGGGAAAACTCGGAGGAAAATCGCGCTAAAAGGAACCTAAATGAAAAAACTCGAAAATACAATGGCCGCCGTTGGTGACGAAAGTCACATTCCTGCGGACCCTTCTGCGGACCTTATTCCTGTGAGCGATTTCACCTCTCAAGCGCCCGATTCGGCCTTCGACTGCGACGTTCTGATCGTCGGCGGCGGCATCAACGGCTGCGGCATCGCACGCGATCTCGCGGGCCGCGGCTGGCGCGTGGTGCTGTGCGAGAAGGACGACCTTGCCTCGCACACCTCTTCTTCTTCCACCAAGCTGATCCACGGCGGCCTGCGCTACCTGGAGTACTACGAGTTCTCGCTGGTGCGCAAGGCGCTGCAAGAGCGCGAAGTGCTGCTCAAGAGCGCGCCGCACATCATGTGGCCGCTGCGCTTCGTGATGCCGCACGACCCGTCGATGCGGCCGGCCTGGATGATCCGCATCGGCCTGTTCATGTACGACCACCTGGCCAAGCGCGAGGTGCTGCCGGGTTCGCGCAGCGTCGACCTGCGCCAGCATGCGGCCGGCAAGCCACTCAAGAACCAGTACAAGCGCGGCTTCATCTATTCGGACGGCTGGGTCGACGACGCACGGCTCGTGGTGCTGAATGCGCTGGATGCCCAGGCGCGCGGCGCCGAGATCCTCACGCGCACCCGCTGCGTGCATGCGCAGCGCGGCAGCGACGGCTGGGTCGCCACGCTCGAAGCGGCGAACGGCGCGCACCGCACCGTGCGTGCCCGCGCCGTGGTCAATGCCGCGGGGCCGTGGGCCGAATCGTTCCTGCGCGGCGTGGCGCAGTCGGCCAAGGGCGAGGCGCTGGCCACCAAGAGCCTGCGGCTCGTGAAGGGCAGCCACATCGTGGTGCCGCGCCTGTTCGAGCACGACCATGCCTACATCTTCCAGAACCCCGACAAGCGGATCATCTTCGCCATTCCCTACCAGGAAGAGTTCACGCTGATCGGCACCACCGACATCGAACTGAACGGCGACGACCCCGGTGCCGCGCGCATTGCACAGGAAGAGATCGACTACCTCTGCACCCAGGCCAGCCGCTACTTCGAAAAGCCCATCGTGCCGGCCGACGTGGTGTGGACCTACTCGGGCGTGCGCCCGCTGCTGGACGACGCATCGGGCGACCCGTCCGCCGTCACGCGCGACTACATGCTGGAGTCGAACACCACCGCCGCGCCGCTGCTGTCGGTGTGGGGCGGCAAGATCACCACCTTCCGCAAGCTGGCGGAAGACGCGGCCGACGAGGTCGGCAAGATGCTGGGCCAGTCGTCCGCACAGCGCCCGGCCTGGACCGACGGCGCCTTTCTCGCGGGCGGCAACCTGTCGGCCTGGATCGGCGCCGCGACAAGGCCCGACGACGATTTCGAGCGCTTCGTGGCGGCCGTGCGCGAAAAGTACACCTGGCTCTCTGCCAGGCTCGCGCGCCGGCTGGCCCGTGGCTACGGCGCCCGCGTGGCGGAACTGATCGGCGATGCGCAATCGATGGCCGACATGGGCGCCGAAGTGGCACCCGGCCTGCATGAACGCGAACTGCGCTTCCTGCAAGACCACGAATGGGCGGTGAGCGCGGAAGACGTGCTCTGGCGCCGGTCGAAGCTGGGGCTGCACTACACGCCCGAACAACGCGAGCAGGTGGCGATCTGGCTGCAGGCTCACGCGAAGAACACTTGAATCCAAAAAAAGGCGAGGCAGGCCCATGCAACTGACTCTGGAGCGCGTCACCAAGAAGGTCGGCGCGCAGACATGGCTCTACGAGCAGAGCATTGCTCCGCGAAGCGGCGCCGTCACGGTGCTGCTGGGCGCGACGCAGGCCGGCAAGACCAGCCTGATGCGCCTGATGGCGGGGCTCGACGCGCCGACCACCGGCAAGGTGCTGGTCGACGGCAAGGACGTCACCGGCATGCCCGTGCGCGAACGCAACGTGGCAATGGTCTACCAGCAGTTCATCAACTATCCCTCGCTCAAGGTCTTCGACAACATCGCCTCGCCGCTCAAGCTGCGCGGCGAAAAGAACATCGATGCGCGCGTGAAGGCGCTGGCCGACAAGCTGCACATCGGCATGTTCCTCGACCGCCTGCCGGCCGAGCTGTCGGGCGGGCAGCAGCAGCGCGTGGCGCTGGCGCGCGCCCTGGCCAAGAACGCGCCGCTGATGCTGCTCGACGAGCCGCTGGTCAACCTCGACTACAAGCTGCGCGAAGGCCTGCGTGAAGAACTCACGCAGCTCTTTTCCTCCGGCGACTCGACCGTGATCTACGCCACCACCGAGCCTGGCGAAGCGCTGCTGCTCGGCGGCTACACGGCCGTCATGGACGCCGGCGAACTGCTGCAGTACGGCCCGACCGCCGAGGTGTTCCATGCGCCGCAGTCGCTGCGCGTGGCGCGCGCCTTCAGCGATCCGCCGATGAACCTGCTGGCCGCCACCGCCGCGGCCGGCCAGGTGCGACTGGCCGGTGGTCCGGCCCTGGCGCTGGCCTTGCCCGAAGCTGTGTCGGGCGCGGTCACTGTCGGCTTGCGCGCGAGTGCGCTCAATGTCGGCGCGGGGGAGGGCGACATCGCCCTGCCCGGAAAGGTGGAGCTGGCCGAAATCTCGGGCTCCGACACCTTCGTGCACGTCGAAACGGCGGTCGGCGAACTGGTGGCCCAGCTCACCGGTGTGCACCGCTTCGAGCTGGGCGCCGCGATCACGCTGTACTTCAGCGCGGCGCAGGCCTATGTGTTCGATGCCAGCGAAAAGCTGGCGCGCGCGCCGGCATGGCGCAAAGGAGACTAGTCATGGCACGCATCGACCTCGACCTGGCCCACGCCTACCGCGCCAACCCCACGCAGGACAGCGACTACGCCTTGCTGCCGCTGCAGATGAGCTTTCGCGACGGCGGCGCCTACGCCTTGCTCGGCCCCTCGGGCTGCGGCAAGACGACCATGCTCAACATCATCTCGGGCCTGCTCGTGCCTTCGCAGGGCACGGTGAAGTTCGACGGCCGCGACATGACGCGTGCCACGCCGCAAGAACGCAACATCGCGCAGGTGTTCCAGTTCCCGGTGATCTACGACACCATGACGGTGGCCGAGAACCTTGCGTTTCCGCTGCGCAACCGCAAGGTGCCCGAAGACCAGATCAAGAAGCGCGTGGGCGAGATCGCCGAAATGCTCGACATGAGCGGCCAGCTCAACCAGCGCGCGGCGGGCCTTGCGGCCGATGCCAAGCAGAAGATTTCGCTGGGTCGCGGGCTGGTGCGCAGCGACGTGTCGGCCGTGCTGTTCGACGAGCCGCTGACGGTGATCGACCCGCACCTGAAGTGGCAACTGCGCCGCAAGCTCAAGCAGATCCACCGCGAACTGAAGCTCACGCTGATCTACGTCACGCACGACCAGGTCGAGGCGCTCACCTTCGCCGAAGAGGTGGTGGTCATGACGCGCGGCAAGGCGGTGCAGGTGGGCAGTGCCGAAGCGCTGTTCGAACGGCCGGCCCATACCTTCGTCGGTCATTTCATCGGTTCGCCGGGCATGAACTTCCTGTCGGCCAACAGCACGAACGGTGCGCTCGAAGTGGCAGGCACGCCGCTGGTGCCGACGCGCGACCTGCCGCAAGGCCCGCTGAAGATCGGCATTCGCCCCGAGTACCTGCGCCTGTCGAACGCCGGAGCCGCCGGTGCCGTGCCGGCGGTGGTCAAGCAGGTGCAGGACGTCGGCACGCACGCGATGCTGAGTGCTGAAGCGGACGGCAGCGTCATCAAGGTGCGGCTGCATTCGGACGAACAGCCGCCGGCGGTGGGCGACACCGTGTGGCTGCGCGTGCTGGACACGCACACCTGCTACTACTTCAATGAGGAACTGGTGGCATGAGCATTTCGATCGCTACCTGCCCGGCGCTCTTCCTGTCTTTCTCCCTCCCCTCCCGGGGGAGGGCCGGGGTGGGGGCAAGCGGCGCATCCATCGCGCGCTCTGCCCGCCCCCATCCCAACCTTCCCCCAAAGGGGGAAGGAGCAACACCATGAACGCAACCAACAAACCCATCAACCAAAAAGCATGGTGGCTGGTGCTGCCCGTGCTGATCTGCGTCGCCTTCTCGGCCATCGTGCCGCTGATGACGGTGGTCAACTATTCGGTGCAGGACATCATCTCGCCCGACCGCCGCGTGTTCGTGGGCACCGAATGGTTCGCCTCGGTGATGCGCGACGACGAACTGCACGAAGCGCTGCTGCGCCAACTCGGCTTCTCGTTCTCGGTGCTGCTGGTCGAGATTCCGCTGGGCATCATGCTTGCGCTGTCGATGCCGGCCAAGGGCTGGAAGTCGTCGGCGGTGCTGGTGGTGGTGGCGCTCTCTTTGCTGATTCCATGGAACGTGGTCGGCACCATCTGGCAGATCTACGGCCGCGCCGACATCGGCCTGCTGGGCCATGCGCTGCAGACCCTGGGCATCGACTACAACTACACCGGCAACGCCACCCATGCATGGCTCACGGTGCTGGTGATGGACGTGTGGCACTGGACGCCGCTGGTGGCCTTGCTCTGCTATGCGGGCCTGCGCTCGATACCCGATGCCTACTACCAGGCCGCGCGCATCGACGGCGCCAGCAAGTTCGCGGTGTTCCGCTACATCCAGTTGCCCAAGATGCGCGGCGTGCTGATGATCGCGGTGCTGTTGCGCTTCATGGACAGCTTCATGATCTACACCGAGCCCTTCGTGCTGACGGGCGGCGGTCCTGGCAATGCCACCACCTTCTTGAGCCAGTACCTCACGCAGAAGGCCGTGGGGCAGTTCGACCTGGGGCCGGCGGCTGCGTTCTCGCTGATCTATTTCCTGATCATCCTGCTGCTGTGCTTCATCCTCTACAACTGGATGCAGCGGGTCGGTACGCAAGAAGTGGAGAAAGAACAATGAATCCGTCGCCGAGCCGCCTCAAGGCGGATGCTCCCCCTCGGGGGGACGGCGCGCAGCGCCAAGGGAGTCAACATGACTGAAAAACGCTTCCACAAGCGCAGCATCTTCCTGGTGCTGTACATCCTGTTCGCCCTGTTGCCCATCTACTGGATGATCAACATGAGCTTCAAGACGAACGAGGAAATCCTTTCGCATTTCTCGTTCTTCCCGCAGCACCTGACCTGGGCCAACTACGCGCGCATCTTCACCGACGAGTCGTGGTACTCGGGCTACATCAACAGCCTGATCTACGTGGCGATCAACACGGTGATTTCGCTCACCGTGGCGCTGCCTGCCGCCTATGCGTTCTCGCGCTACTCGTTCCTGGGCGACAAGCATGTGTTCTTCTGGTTGCTCACCAACCGCATGACGCCGCCCGCGGTGTTCCTGCTGCCGTTCTTCCAGCTCTACACCACCGTCGGCCTGATGGACACCCACCTGGGCGTGGCGCTGGCGCACCTGCTGTTCAACGTGCCGCTCGCGGTGTGGATTCTCGAAGGCTTCATGAGCGGCATCCCGCGCGAGATCGACGAGACGGCCTACATCGACGGCTACTCGTTCCCGCGCTTCTTCGTCACCATCTTCCTGCCGCTCATCAAGGCCGGCGTGGGTGTGGCGGCGTTCTTCTGCTTCATGTTCAGCTGGGTCGAGCTGCTGCTGGCGCGCACGCTCACCAGCGTGAACGCCAAGCCCATCGTGGCCACGATGACGCGCACCGTGAGCGCGTCGGGCATGGACTGGGCCACGCTGGCCGCGGCTGGCGTGCTGACCATCGTGCCTGGCGCCATCGTCATCTGGTTTGTCCGCCACTACATCGCCAAGGGTTTCGCGATGGGTCGCGTTTAAGTCAAGGAGCACCGAATGTTCAACTGGATGGTATGGACCACCCCGGTGGCCGTGTTCTTCACCTGCATCGCGCTGATGCTGGTCGGCATGACCGTGTGGGAGATCAAGTCGCCCACCACGATGCGGCGCGGCTGGCTGCCGATCGAAACCACGCGCGGCGACCGGCTCTTCATCGGCCTGCTGGCCGCCGCCTATATCAACCTGGCCTTTATCGGGCTGGCCGGCAAGCTCCAGGAATGGATGAGCCTGGAGGTCGAGCCTTCGATCTGGATCAGCTTCGTGATTTCGATGGCAGTCCTTGCTCTGGTGATGCGCAAGGGCTGACCCCACCGGTTTTCGACAGGCGTCCGGCTCTCCGCCTCCCCGGAGCCGCGATCAGACACACCGGGGAAGCACCAACCGAGGAGACACAGTCATGAAGATGCGCTACACGGCACTGGCACTGGCGGCGGCGATGTTCGCCACGCACGGCGCTTGGGCTGGCGAGGCCGAAGCCAAAAAATGGATTGACACCGAATTCCAGCCATCGACCTTGTCGAAAGACAAGCAGATGGAGGAAATGAAGTGGTTCATGGAAGCGGCCAAGAAGCTGCAGGGCAAGGGGGTGAAGGAAATCGCGGTCGTGTCGGAAACGCTGACCGTGCACGAGTACGAATCGAAGACGCTGGCCAAGGCCTTCGAGGAAATCACCGGCATCAAGGTCAAGCACGACATCATCCAGGAGGGTGACGTGGTCGAGAAGCTGCAGACCTCGATGCAATCGGGCAAGTCGATCTACGACGGCTGGATCAACGACTCCGACCACATCGGCACGCACTACCGCTACGGCACCGCATTGGCGCTGACCGACCAGATGACGGGCGCGTGGAAGGACTACACCAACCCCGGCCTCGACCTGAAGGATTTCATCGGCACCAGCTTCACCACGGCGCCCGACAAGAAGATGTACCAGCTGCCCGACCAGCAGTTCGCCAACCTGTACTGGTTCCGCGCCGACCTGTTCGCGCGCAAGGACCTGCAGGACAAGTTCAAGGCCAAGTACGGCTACGACCTGGGCGTGCCGATCAACTGGTCGGCCTATGAAGACATCGCCGCCTTCTTCAGCGAAGACGTGAAGACCATCGACGGCAAGCCGATCTATGGCCACATGGACTACGGCAAGAAAGACCCGTCGCTGGGCTGGCGCTTCACCGACGCATGGCTGTCGATGGCCGGTGCCGCCGACAAGGGCATTCCCAACGGCCTGCCGATCGACGAATGGGGCATCCGCGTGGCCGACGACAAGTGCACGCCCGTGGGCGCGGCCGTGTCGCGCGGCGGTGCGACCAACTCGCCGGCTGCGGTCTATGCGCTCACGAAGTACATCGACTGGATGAAGAAGTACGCGCCCAAGGAAGCCATGGGCATGACCTTCGGCGAGTCGGGCCCGGTGCCCGCGCAAGGGCAGATCGCGCAGCAGGTGTTCTGGTACACGGCCTTCACCGCCGACATGATCAAGCAGGGCCTGCCGGTGGTGAATGCCGACGGTACGCCGAAGTGGCGCATGGCACCCGGCCCGCATGGCCCGTACTGGAAAGACGGCATGCAGAACGGCTACCAGGACGTGGGTTCCTGGACCTTCCTGAAGTCCAACGACCCTGACCGTGCGGCTGCTGCGTGGCTGTATGCGCAGTTCGTGACTTCGAAGACGACCTCGCTGAAGAAGTCGATCGTGGGTCTCACCTTCATTCGCGACAGCGACATCCGTTCGGACTACTTCACGAAGAACGCAGCCAAGTACGGCGGCCTGATCGAGTTTTACCGCAGCCCCGCGCGCGTGGCGTGGACGCCGACCGGCAACAACGTGCCCGACTACCCCAAGCTCGCGCAGCTCTGGTGGAAGAACGTGGCCGTGGCCGTGACCGGCGAGAAGACACCGCAGGCTGCCATGGACAACCTGGCCAACGAGATGGACGACGTGATGGGCCGCCTGCAACGCGCGGGCATGGCCAACTGCGCGCCCAAGCTCAATGCCAAGGGCGATCCGAACAAGTGGCTGAGCAGCGACCACGCACCGTGGAAGAAGCTGGCCAACGAGAAGCCGAAGGGTGAGACGGTGGCTTACGACAAGCTGCTGACCGCCTGGAAGGAAGGCCGCGTCAGGTAAGAAAAGGAAGGCTCGCGCCTTCCTTTTTTCTTTCTTTCTCCCTCCCCCTCTGGGGGAGGGCTGGGGTGGGGGCACGGCGGCGTATCGATTGCCGCCGGCCTGCTTAACGCCGCTTGCCCCCATCCCAACCTTCCCCCAAAGGGGGAAGGAGCAAAGACAATGGCGCGGACTCCCTGGCTTTTTTCCGCTGCCCCATGAACATCCAATTCCGTTGCGACCCCGCGCTGTTCGACCTGCTGCCGCGCCCGGTGCCGGCCAAGGCCGCGCTGCCCGACTGGCTGCGCCGGATGGCACCCAGGGCGCCTTCGCCGGTGCACCAGCGCAGCATTCGCACCGTCAAGCAATGCCCGCCGTTCGTCGATGCGATGACGCACGGCTTCATGTTCCTGCTGCCCTGCGACGTGAGCGTCGAGGCGGGGCAGTTCAGTTGGGACTGGCCGCTGCCCGCGCTGTCCGTGCCCGGCCATCCACGCGCACCGCTGAGCTTCCACGTGCCCGAGCAGATCGCCGGTTCGCCGCTGGCGCATGGCATGCGCTCGGCCATCAAGTTCAACAGCTTCTGGACGGTGGAGATCGACGAGGGCTGGTCGCTCATGGCCGTTCACCCCATCAACCGCGACGACCTGCCGTTCAGGCTGGTCACGGGGCTGGTCGATGCGGACCGCTTCAACGAGGTCGGCATCAACTTCCCTGCGGTCTGGATCGATCCTGAGTTCAAGGGCGTGCTTGCGCGCGGCACGCCGGTGGCGCAGTGCTATCCGGTGCCACGCGAGCCGCTCGCCTTGTCTTGCGAACCCATGAACGCGGCGCAGGTGAAGGGCTACGAGCAACTCGCCGAAAAGATCATGGCCGGGCCGGGCGTCTACCGGAAGTCGTTTCGCAGCAAGCGCGGCGCGGGCTGAAAGCCGGGCGCGCGTTCAGTCAGCCCGCCGTGGCCCGCAGCGCCGCGCGCAGATCGTCCAGGTCGAGCCACAGGCGCCCATTGGGTGCCGTCGAGAGCGCATGCGCGATGCGCCCGAAGGTGTTCTCGTGCAGGCGCCAGGCGCGGCCATAGGCCTGCATCGCTTCATCCATCCGGCCGGCTTCCTGCAGCACGATGCCCAGGTTGACTTCCACCTCGGCGCGTGGCGGCGAGACACGAAGCACCTGCCGCAGCGCATCGGCCGCGCCGTCGAAGTCGCGCAGGTCCTGCAACACCAGCGACAGCTCGAACCATGCCGCAGCATGCGTGGGCGCCAGCGCGGTGACATGCCGCAGCGCCTGTGCGGCATCGGTCCATCGGCCAGTAGCCCTGAGCGTCAGGCCCAGTGCGTGCAGTGTCTGCTCGCGTCCGGGCAGCAGCGCCACCGCGCGCTCGTGATGTCGCAGAGCTTGCGCAAAGTCACCACTGGCCCGCGCCACATCACCCGCCACCAGCAGCGAGGGGCCGTGGTCGGCGCGCAGCGCAAGGCTTTCGGTGATGGACGCCTGCGCCATCGCAAGGTCGCCCGCTTCCATTTGCAGGCGGGCCAGCAACTGAAGCACGGCGGGGTGGGGCGCCTGCGTGGCCTTCGCATGCTCGCAAAGCTGTCGCGCACGCGACGCATCGCCTGCGTTCACAAGACGGATCGCAAGCTCGAGCAGTTGTTCGACGGAGGCGGGTGGCGTGGTGGACATCGGTGTGAGGCGGGCCACCGAATGTAGCGTTTCGTGCGCCGGCCGGCGGATGTCGACCGTCTGATTGATGCGACGACATGACCAATGGCAGATGCGCTGTTGGAAAGCTTGGCTTACATTCGACGGCCCTCGAACCGCCACCGCACGTGATTTCAAGCTCCCCCAGCCCTTCCGCCTCCGCCGACAGCGCCCCGCGCGCCAAGCGTGTCCTGGTCATTCACTACTCGCAGTCGGGCCAGCTTGGCAGCGTGGCAGAGCAGATCGTCGCGCCGCTGCGCGCCGACCCGTCGATCCACGTGCACGAGGAAACGCTGCGGCTGCACAAGCCCTTTCCTTTCCCGTGGCCCTTCCTGACCTTCTTCGACGCTTTTCCGGAATCGGCCCACATGAAGCCGCCGCCGCTGGCGCCGCTGTCGCTCACGGGCGAAGAAGACTTCGATCTCGTCATCCTGCCCTACCAGGTGTGGTTTCTTGCGCCGTCGCAGCCCGTCACCGCCTTTCTGAAGCACCCCGTGGCGGCGCGCCTGCTCAAGGGCAAGCCGGTGGTGACGGTCATCGCCTGCCGCAACATGTGGCTGCTGGCCCATGAAAAACTCAAGGGCATGCTCGACGACGTGGGCGCACGGCTGATCGACAACGTGGTGCTGACCGACCCCGGCCCCACGCTCGCCACCTTCTTCACCACGCCGGCCTGGCTGATCTGGGGCCGCAAGCGCGGTTTCTGGGGCATGCCCGATGCAGGGCTCAGTACCGGACAAATCCGCAGTACCGGCCGTTTCGGCCGTGCGCTGCGTGATGCGCTGCACAACAGTCTGGAGCGCGGCACGCAGCCGCTGCTGGCCGGCCTGGGCGCGGTGCAGGCCAATGCGCGACTGTTGATCAGCGAGAAGGCCGGCACCCGCAGCTTCTACCTGTGGGGCAAGCTCATCATGGCGGCCGGCGGGCCCGGCGCGTGGCCGCGCAAACCGCTGTTGCTGCTGTACGTGCTCTTTTTGCTGGTACTGATCGTGACGGTGGTTCCGGTCAGCCTGACGCTTCAGGCGATCTTTAGACCTTTTCTCAGAGGGTGGCTGACTAAAATGACAGCCCAATTCGAGTGCCCGTCGGGCTCTGCCACGGACCGCTCCCACCTCTATGACGACTGATGTCTTCCTGACCCGCACTGCCGCCTTCCTGCCCTTTGCCCCGGTCAGCAATGAAGAGATCGAAGACGTCCTGGGCCGCATCGGCGGCAAGGCCTCGCGTGCACGGCGGTTGATTCTTCGCAGCAACGGCATCCAGTCGCGCCACTACGCCATCGACCGCGCCACCGGCCAACTGGCCATGACCAATGCGCAGCTCACCGCGTCGGCCATTCGCGCGCTGGGCGACGACATCGGCCCGGTCGATTGCCTGGCCACCGGCACCTCATTGCCCGACCAGCTCATGCCCAACCACGCGGTGATGGTGCACGGCGAACTCGGCTGGCCCCGGCTCGAAGTGGTGGCTTGCGCGGGCATCTGCCTGGCCGGCACCGCCGCGTTCAAGCACGCGTGGCTGTCGGTGCGCGCGGGCGATGCGCGGCGCGCGGTCGCCACCGGTTCCGAACTGGCATCGGCCGTGATGCGCGGCGCCAACTTCGAAGCAGAACTCGAACACAAGCTCGAAGCGCTAGAGGCGCGGCCCGAGTTGGCTTTCGAGAAAGATTTTTTGCGCTGGATGCTGTCCGATGGTGCCGGCGCCGTGCTGCTGGAGCGCGAGCCGCGCGGGCCGCTGTCGCTGCGCGTTGAATGGATCGATCTGTCGTCTGCCGCGCACGAACTGCCGGTGTGCATGTACGCAGGTGCCGAAAAGAATGCCGAAGGCGGACTCGACGGTTGGGCGCGCTTCGCGCCTTCGGACTGGCAGCGCGAATCGACCTTTGCCGTCAAGCAGGACGTGCGCCTGCTCAACGAGAACATCGTGCGCGCCACGCTGGGCGAGCCGCTTGCGGCCGTGATCGAACGGCGTGGGTTGAAGTCGAAGGACATCGACTGGTTCTTGCCGCATCTCTCATCACACTATTTTGTCGAGCCGGTGAGCCAGTGCCTCGAATCGCTGGGGCTGCACATTCCGCGCGAGCGCTGGTTCAGCAACCTCGCGAGCAAGGGCAACACAGGGTCGGCATCGCCTTACATCATGCTCGACGAGCTGTTCCGTTCGGGCCGCATCCAGCGGGGCCAGAAGCTGCTGATGTTCGTGCCCGAAAGCGGCCGCTTCTCCAGCGGTTTCATCTACATGGAGGCGGTGTAGCCATGGACATCGATGCAGTTCCGCAAGAGGGCAATGCAACCCTCGACGGCCATTCCAAGCTGATGTACGCGCGCGACGCGCAGGGCCGCGTCGTCACCACCACGTCGCGCGGCTGGGAGGCGGAAGAGATCGTGACCAGCCACGCAGTCGATGTGCTCGTCGAACAAGCGCAAGCCGCGAAGCAGCGCGTGAAAGCCGGCGTCGCCTCGCCACTCGAATACTGGATGTACGAGCGCCGCATGGACGTGGCGCTGCTGTCGCAGACCAGCGGCTTCTGGCAATGGCGCGTGCGTCGTCATCTGCAGCCGCGCCACTTCGCCGCACTGTCGCAGGTCCAACTCGCGCGCTACGGCGACGCATTGGGCCTGCCCGTTTCCACCTTGCAAGGCCTGCCGTGAACTTCCAACACCAACAGGCGGCGCACTGCGAGAGCGGCGTCATTTCCAGCCTGATGCGCCACCACGGCGCGCCGATGACCGAGAGCATGGCGCTGGGCTTGTCGTCGGCGTTGTCGTTTGCGTACCTGCCATTCATCAAGCTGTCGGGCCTGCCGCTCATTTCGTATCGCATGCCGCCCAAGGCGATCATCAAGGGCCTGCTGGCGCCGATGGCCGCCCGCTTCAGCTTCGAGACCTTCCGCAGCCCCGAAGCCGGACAACAGCGCCTCGATGCGTTGTTGGCAAGCGGGAAGATCGTCGGCCTGCAGACCTCGGTCTACTGGCTGCCGTACTTTCCGCCGAACATGCGCTTTCACTTCAACGCGCACAACCTGCTGGTGTACGGCAAGGACGGCGACGACTACCTGATCAGCGACCCGGTGTTCGAAGAGCCGGTGCGTTGCCCGAGCAGCGACCTCTCGCGCGCCCGCTTCGCCAAGGGCGTGCTCGCGCCGAAGGGCCTCATGTATTACCCGCAGGCCATCGAACGCAAGGCGGTCGATGCGGCCTCGGTGACCAAGGCCATCCGCAAGACGGTGCGCAACATGCTCGCACCCATTCCCATCGTCGGCGTGCGCGGCATGCGCACCTTGGCCAACCGGATGCAGCGCCTGTCGGCCACCGACCCGCGCAGCGTCGACTTCATCGGCCATCTGGTCCGCATGCAGGAAGAGATCGGCACGGGCGGCGCTGGCTTTCGCTTCATCTACGCGGGCTTCCTGCAGGAAGCAGCGCAACTGCTCGACAAGCCGCAACTGCTGCAGATGTCTGACCGGCTCACTGCGATTGGCGACGGCTGGCGTGCCTTTGCGTTGAAGGCGGCGCGCATGGTGAAGGGGCGCGAGGCGGTTGACCCTGCTGCGCTGGCCGCGAAGTTGCGCGAGCAGGCGCAGCAGGAAGAAAGCTTTTTCCGTGATCTCAAGGCTGCTGTTGCCTGAGATGGCGTCCTGTTGTTTCGTTCGTCGCGTTGTGTTTGACGTGCGTTGTTCAGGGCGACACTCACGCCGACACGGTGCTCTTTTTCGCGAATGTACCCCGCTTCGCTCCTCCTTTATTTCGCGAAAAAGAGCCCCGTATCGGCGCGAGCGCTGGACAGAGCGGTCGTTGATCAGCGGTTCACCAGCCGCGTGTCCCTGTGCGAATGACACCAGGTGCTCCCCGCAGCGAAATAAAGGAGGAGCGAAGCGGGGGACATTCGCGGAGGGGAGCACCTGGTGTCATTCGCACAAGCCCCGAAACAGCAGCGCCCAGAACAGCAACCGAATGGCGCCCCGATGCTAGAGCTGAAGAACCTCAGCTACCGCTATCCACACGCCGATGCAGCCGCACTGGCCGAGGTGTCGCTGACGGTACCGAAGGGCTGCGTGCTGGGCCTGCTTGGCCCCAACGGCGCCGGCAAGACCACGCTGATCTCGCATCTGTCGGGTGCGCTCGCGGTGCAGTCGGGTGAGATCAGTATCGACGGCCAACCGCTGAAGCAAGTGCGCGCGAAGACGCCCACACGCATCGCGGTGGCACCGCAGGACCAGGCTTTCTATCCGATGCTCACCGTGGCCGAAAACCTCGCGTGCTTTGCAGCGGCTGGCGGCCTGTCGGGCGCACGGAAGAAAGCGCGCATCGAAACCTGCACGCACTTTTCGCAGTTGGAACAGTTCGCGGACGTACGCGCGGAGCGGCTGTCTGGCGGCCTCAAGCGACGGCTCAATCTCGCCATCGCCTTGCTGCCCGAACCCGAGCTGATGCTGTTCGACGAGCCCACCGTGGGCGTCGATCCGCAGTCGCGCGCGTTCATCCTCGATGCCATCAAGAGCCTTGCGCAGGCGGGTGCGGCGGTGATCTATGCCTCGCACTACATGGAAGAAATCGAGGCCATCGCCGATCGCGTGGCCATTCTCGACCGTGGCCGCGTGCTGCGCGAAGGCTCGCTCGACGAACTGCTGTCCAAGAGCGCGATGCTGCTCACGCTGGCCGCCGACGGGCTCAGCGTGGAAATGATCTCGCGCTTTGGCACAGTGGAGCAGGGCGGCGTGCACTGGCGCATTCACCTGAACGAAGGCATCGGGCCCGGCCCGGTGCTGGCCAAGCTCGAAGCCGAAGGCATCGCGGTGCGACACGCCGAGTTCGGCCGGCATGACCTGGAGCAGCTCTTCATGGCGCTCACCCACCGCTCGCTGCGCGACTGACCGATCCCACACGCACATGCTCTTCGCGCTCATCAAGAAAGAACTGCTCGCCCTCGTGCGCGACATGCACGGGCTGGCGGCGCTGTTCCTGATGCCGATGGTCTTCATCGTGCTGATGTCGCTCACGCTCAAGGACATCTACCGTCCGCCGCTGGCCGAGCTGAGCTACGCGATCGACATGCGCGACACCGCCACGCCCGCCAAGTGGCTGCAGCAGCTCTGGCAGCGCAACCACGGCGCACCGCAACCGCTGGGCACCGACTGGCAGGCGCGGCTGCGCAACGGCTCGCTCAAGTACGTGATCGTGATGGAGCCGGGCCTGTCGCAAGAGCTGGAATCGGCGGCGCTGTCGACCGAGGCGCGCATCCAGTTGCTGACAGAGCCGGGCATCGATGCGAACCTGTTCAACGCGCTGCGCGCCGAACTCATCGGCGCTTCGGGTGAACTCAAGGCGCGGCTTGCATTGGCAGTGCCCGGCACGGCCGGTCCCGCGCCCGATGCGTCCATCCAGGCGATGGTGCATGCCGAGCGCTTTTCCACCACCGGACCACGGCCGACCTCGGTGCAGCAGAACGTGCCGGCGTGGCTGGTCTTCGGCATGTTCTTCGTGGTGGCTTCGCTGTCCAGCCTGTTCGTGCAGGAACGCAGTTCGGGCGCGCTGGGGCGGCTGCAGAGCCTGGGCGTGTCGCGCTTCATGCTGCTGGCCTCGAAGGCGCTGCCTTACCTGGGCGTGAACGCGCTGCAGGCGGTGCTGATGCTGGCGGCGGGCATCTGGTTCATGCCGCTGATCGGTGGCGATGCGCTGTCGCTAGTGGGCATTCATTGGGGCGCGCTGCTGCTGTCGCTCGCGGCCGTGAGCCTGGCGGCGGTGAGCCTGTCACTGGTGCTGGCCTGCGCGGTGCGCACGCACGCACAGGCCGCGACCATCGGGCCGATGGTCAATGTGCTGATGGCCGCGGCGGGCGGCATCATGGTGCCGAAGTTCGTCATGCCGGGCTTCATGCAGCGGCTGGTCGAGGTCTCGCCGATGAACTGGGGGCTCGAAGCCCTGCTGACCGTGCTGCTGCGTGGCGGCGGCGTGGCCGATGCGCTGCCGCAGATCGGCCGGCTGGTCGTGTTCGCGGCGCTGATGTTCCTTTTGGCTGTCTTTCTGTTTCGCAGGCGCACTTCTTCATGAGCACCGTTTCCGCCGAGTTCATTGCCAGCCTCAAGACGATGGTGCTCGAAGCTGTCGAGAAAGAGGCGCCGCCCGGTGGCCTTGCCGACGACGAGCCGTTGTTCGGGCCCGAGGCCCGGCTGGACCTCGATTCGCTCGATGCGCTGCAGGTGTCGATGACGATCCAGCAGCGCTTCGGCGTGCGCATGCCCGACAGCAAGGAAACGCGCCGGGCCATGACGTCCATCGCCCATCTGGCCGAACACCTCGCGCAAGCGGGCAAGGCATGAGCGATGTCTACCTGGCCGGCGTGGGCCTGGCCTGTGTGCTGGGCCGCGACATGCCGAGCGCACTCGATGCGCTGCGGCGCGGCGGCGTGCCGCCCACGTCGGTGCTTGTCGCCGAGGGCATTCATTGGCCGGTCTACACACTGCCGGCACAAGAGGGCGATTGGACACAGCGGCTGCGCAACACCCTGCGCAGCGTGGTCGCGCAGACCGGCGAATGGGGTGCCCGCGGCGCGCCGCTGTTCGTGGCCTCGTCCTCGCTCGACATCGGCTTCATGGAGCACGCCGTGCAAGACCTGCGGCTTGGCGGCGACCTGCAGGACTTTGCCGAGGTCGTGGCGGCCGCGATCGATTGGCAGGGGCCGGTGTTCACCGTCTCGACGGCCTGCACCTCGGCGCTCAACGCTGTGCTGGCGGCTTGCGATCTCATTCGTAGCGGCGATGCAGACGAAGCACTGGTGATCGGCGTCGAAGCCGACAACCGTTTCACGGTCGCCGGTTTCGGCGCAATGCAACTGCTGGCGTCCGACAGCGCGCAGCCTTTCGGCGCCGGGCGCAAGGGGCTGGTGCTGGGCGAGGCCGTGGCGGCCCTGCGCCTGCGTGCAAAGCCGGCGCGCTGGCTGCTTGCGGGTGGCGCCAACGTGGTCGACGGGCGCAACCCTTCGGGCACGGAAGCCAGCGCGATGCATGCGATGTGCCGTGGCGCGTTGGCGCAAAGTGGGTTGCGGCCTGAAGACGTCGACCTCATCAAGGTGCAGGCTGCGGGCAGCCCCATCAACGATGCGATCGAGGTGGAGGCGCTGAAGCAGGTATTCGATCCGCTGCCGCCGCTGGTGTCGCTCAAGGCGGCGATCGGGCACACGCTCGGCGCGGCGGGGGCGGCGGAACTGGCCCTGTTGGTGGGCTGCATCGAAGGCGGCGTCTGGCCGACGATCGACTATCCGTTGGATGAGGCACTGGGCATCACGTTGAGCGAACAGCCACCGCGGGCGCTGCGCAACATCCTGCTCGATGTGGTCGGCTTTGGCGGCGGACATGCCTCGCTGGTGCTAAGGGATTGCGACAACGCATGACCACCGGCACCGCAACCAACTGGCGCACCGTCGCGCATTTCGTAGCGCATCCGCCGACTGCGGACTGGCGTGACGATCTGGCAAGGCGCATCGGCCGCCGCCCGCGCCGTGTCGGCCTGTGGACCGAGCTTGCGATGTATGGCGCGCGCTGCTGTCTCGATGCGGCAGGCGAGGCCGCCTTGCCCATCGACGCGCGCTTGCGCGTGGCCAGCCTGCGCGGTGCCTGGGGTGCCACGCACGCGGGGCTGGCGCAGCTCGACGCGGGCCTGCCGATGCCGTTCACCTTCATGCAGAGTCAGCCCGCGTTGATGCTGGCCGAGGTGGGCCGTTGCCTCGAATGGCAGGGCGATGCGAGCTTCATGCTGTGCCGCGATCCGCAGCGCCTGTTGCAGTTGTCGAAGCTGGGCGCGTCGAACAGCGGCCTGCTGTTCGGCATCGTGGAAGAAGAGCGCAATGGCGAGTTGCCGCGCTCCGAATGGTGGCGGCTGGTGCCCGCCTGAGCTTCAGCCCGCGATGGAGCGCTGCAGATTGAGCCGTGCCTGCGCTTCGAGCTGCGCATGCATGCGTGGCGTGGCGTAGATGGCCTTGCGATCCAGAAAGCGCTGAAGGATCGCGCGGCGGCGCGGCAGGCGCACGTCTTCGGGCACGAAGGCGTACTCGGCATGCACCTGGCGTTCGTATTCGTCGAAGCGCGCGCGGTCGGCGCCGAGGATCGACAGGTCGATGTCGATCAGCAGTTCCGCATCGCGGCCTTCGGGCACCGCGTCGTGGCGCGTGGCCATGACGAGGGCGTGCACGCGTGCGGCGGTTGCTTCGTTCGCGCCCGCATCGGTCAAGGCGCGATGCGCCCAGTCGGCACTGCGCGCTTCGTTGTCGTGTGCGTGCACGTCGTAGATGGCATCGTGGAACCAGAGCGCGAGTGCCACTTCGCCGGGGCGCTCGGCATTGGCCTTCTCGCGCTCGAACCACGCGAGGCACTCGCCCAGGTGCTGCATCGTGTGATAGTGGCGCTGCGGCTCGCTGTAGCGCTGTTGCAGCTCGGTGCACAGCGCATCGCCGGGGGACGCGACGCCGAGCGCCTGCCAGGCCTCGGTCCAGTTTGCGTGCAGCGCCTCGGGCGTCATGGCGCTTACTGTTCCATCGCGGCCTTGACCTCTTGCCCGAGGTCAAGGACCGACATCGCGTAGTAGCTGCTCCAGTTGTAGCGCGTGATGACGTAGAAGTTGCGCGTACCAGCCACGTAGGTCGGCGGTGCGTCGGCGCCGTTCTGCAGCTCGACCAGCGCGAGCAGGCCCTTGTGCCGGATGCCGTCGCCCTCGGGCACCGCGCCCGCGGCCACGAAGCTGTCGGCGCTGAAGGTCGGCAGGATGTCGGGCGCCAGCAGCAGCGCCTTCTGCAGCCGCGCTTCGTCGAAGTGCACCGGGTAGATCGCGGGCATGCCCGGCTTCCAGCCGAAGGCCTTGAAGTAGTTGGCGACCGAGCCGATCACGTCGGCCGGGTTGTTGACGAGATCGATGCGGCTGTCGCCGTCGAAGTCGACCGCGTACTTGGCGATGCTGCTGGGCATGAACTGCGGCATGCCCATGGCGCCGGCGTAGCTGCCCAGCGGTGTGAGCGGGTCGTCGGAGGTGCGGCTCTCGGTGCTCAGGAAGCTTTCGAGTTCGCCGCGAAAGAAGGCCTCGCGCTCGGCCGCGCGCGGATGGCCCTGCGGGAAGTCGAAGGACAGCGTGGCCAGCGCGTCGATCACGCGGAAGTTGCCCATGTTGCGGCCGTAGATCGTTTCCACGCCGATGATGCCGACGATGATTTCCGCCGGCACGCCATACACCTGCTCGGCCCGTGCCAGCGTGTCGGCATTGGCGCGCCAGAAGCGCACGCCGGCCGCGATGCGCACCGGGTCGATGAAGCGGCTGCGGTAGGTCTGCCAGTTCTTCACCGTGCCGACCGGGCCCGGCAGCATGAGGCGCGGCACATTCGGCAGAAAGCGCGCGTTGCCGATGGTGGCGCGCACCCAGTCGCGGTCGAGGCCGCGGCGCTCGGCCACTTCGTCGGCGAAGCGCATCGCGTCGTCGCGCGTGGCGTAGGGGATGGTGCCGCGCACGGCATTGCTCGCCACGCGGCCATTGGAGGACTTCTGGGCTACAGCCGCTGTGGACCAAGCGCAGCAGGCGGCGAGAAGGGCGACTGCCGCGAGAGAGCGGGACGGCGTGGAGAGAAAAAATCGCATGGGCCTGATTGTGCCGTTCGTGTGCGCGGCCTCTCTTCAGAGACACATGTGGTTTCAGCCGCGCGGGTTTGCGGCAGGCCAGCTGAGGCGGCGGAACTCGCGGCGCAAGGCCGAGAGTGTCTCTGGCGTGGCCTTGGCATAGCGCTGGGCTTCGAGCTTCAGCAGCCAGTCGCGAACGGCTTGCGCGGCGGGGCCGAAGCGGGCATCGGCCTCTTGCGCCATCTGGCGAGGCGGGGTTGTCTCGGGCAGCCGCAGGCCCGACTTGGCCAGGCGTGCGCGCGCCTGGCCCAGCAGGCGCAGCCACGGGTCGTGCCGGCTGCGCTCCCACAGCGTCCAGGCCGCGCCGGCAAGGCTGGCGCCGATCAGCAGGTAGAGCAGCACATAGGCCAGGTCTTCGAGGCTGGGGGCTTCGAAGCCGATGTTCTTCAACAGGTTGAGCTGCCGGCTCTGCGTGTAGTTGAGCACCCACTGGTTCCAGCCGTTGTTCACAGCCTCCCACGCGGCGCGGATGTTCTGCGCGAGCGTGGGGCTCATCGCGCCGATGACGCCGGCGAACAGGCCCGGTTGCTGCACCAGCCGCTGCATCTGCCCGATGCGGCCCGGTGCCACCGACGCGGTCGGGTCGACGCGCACCCAGCCCGCGCCTTCTTGCCAGACTTCAGCCCAGGCATGCGCATCGCTCTGGCGAACGATCCAGTACTTGTCGACGCTGTTGAGTTCGCCGCCCTGGTAGCCGGTCACGATGCGCGCCGGTATCTGCAGGTTGCGCATCAGCACGACGAAGGCCGAGGCGATGTGCTCGCAGAAGCCTTCCTTGCGGTCGAACCAGAACTCGTCGGCCGTGTCGTTGCCATAGACGCCCGGCTCCAACGTGTAGGTATAGCCGCCGGTGCGCAGGCGTTTCAGCGCCGCCTGCACGAAGGCCTGCATGGTGGCCTCGTGCAGCGCCGGGTCGTTGCGCATCTCGGCGGCCAGCGCGGCGGTGCGCGGGTTGGTGCCGGGCGGCAGCGACAGGTAGGCCTGCAACTGGCCACCGGTGCGCTTGATCGGGCCGCTCCGGAACTGCGTGTAGCTCTCGGCCTTGTAGCGGACCAGGTCGTTGATCGGCCGGTTCGCGAACCATTGCAGATCGGGTGTGCCCGTGACCTCGATACCCGCCGCTTCGGGCGCACGCAGCGCGGCATCGAGTGTCAGCAGCCAGGGGCGGTTGTTGGCCTCGAGGGTGACTTCGTAGCGGACCGGCTCGCCGCTCACGCGCAGGTTGGAGGACCACTGGGCGCCGCGCATCCACGAGGGCAGGGCGGTCCACTCGCGGCCGTCGAACTGCGCGAGCACCGGGCCGCGAAAGTAGAGCTGGCTTTGCGGCGGCGCGCGGTTGTCTTCGAACTTCACGCGTGCGGCGATGCTGTCGTCGAGCGCGAGTTCGGCGATGGTGCCGACGCGCATGGTGTTCGACAGCCCCGTGCGGCCGGCCATGGCGTCGCTGGGCGTGCCCCAGAGCGGCGCGAAGCGCGGGAACAAGAGAAACAGCGCGAGCATGATCGGCGCGCCGGCCAGGGCCATCCATCCGGCGGTGCGCGCGGCCTGCATCAGCGGGGGGCGGCCTACCGGCATGTGCGCGTTGACCAGCGCGGTGAGCAGGCCGAGCAGCGCGAGCAGCATGGTGAAAGCGGTCAGCAGCGACTGCGAATAGAAGAAGTTCGTAAGCATCGCGAAGAAGCCCAGGAAGAAGATGACGAAGGCGTCTCTTCTGGCGCGCAGCTCCAGCGTCTTGAGGGCCAGCAGGATGACGACGAGCGTGACGCCGGCATCGCGGCCCAGCAGCGTGCGGTGGGTGGCGTAGGTGGCTGCGAGCGTCAGCGCGAGCAGGGCGACCCGCCACCATCTGCTGGGCAGCGGGCGCGCCTGCACCGCGAGGCTGCCGCGCCAGAGCAGGACCATGGCGGTGATGGCCGTGCACCACCAGGGCAGGTTTTCTGCCTGCGGAAGAACGATCAGCGCGATGACGGCCAGCAGGAAGAGCGTGTCCCTGGCATCCCTGGGGAGGGCCGCGAGCTGTTGCAGGAGCTTCTTCAACATAGCGCCAGCGCCTCCAGGCAAGCCCTTCGGTGCGCTTCCCCTTGCGAAGGCTTCACGACCCGGCCTGCCACGCGCACGCCATAGTCCACGCCCAACCGGTCGGCCATCAGCACCCAGGCACAGAGCCGCGAAATCCGTGCTTCGCCATCCGCCAGCCCGGTGACCTGCGCGTCGAGCCACAGCTCTTCGCGTTGCGTCTGTTGCGTGTCGCGGCTGACGAGGTCTTCCGAGCCGGTCGCCTGTGCCCGCGCGGCCTTCTTCCAGACCACCAGCTTCAGCGGATCGCCGCGCCGGTAGGCGCGAACGCCGTCATATTCACCGGCCCCGTGCGCGCGCTGTGCGGCGGACAGCGCCGCCGGCCCCGACAGCGGCTCGCCCGGTGGCAAGGGCGGTGGATGCGCCTCTGGTGCGGGGTAGACCAGCATCTGCGCCGCTGGCCGCCACACGGTCCACACACGGAAGGTGCCGAGCGGAAAGCGGGTCTCGGCTGTCAGCGGCGGCACGGGGTGCAGGCCGCGTCGCTCGGGCCGGAACGCGATCTCGACGGTGGACGTGCCTTCGGCCGGCACATCGGTCCAGGCCCATTGCCCGCTGCCGCGCACGGCCATGCCGATGCCGTAGCGCACGCTGCGCCGCGCGTTGTGCAGCACCACCCGGAAGACGGCTGCGGCGCCTGCGTAGTGCGCGTCGGGCGGCACCATGTGCATGGCCAGGCCGCGCAGCGTGCCGTGGCACACATGCATGCCCACGGCCACGCTGCCGGCCAGAAGGAATGTGAGCAGGTAGCCCAGGTTGAGCTGGTAGTTGATCGAGGCGACCAGCAGCACGAGCAGGGTGGCGGCCAGCGTCCAGCCGGCGCGCGTGGGCACGATGTAGACGTTGCGCTGCGTCAACTCCAGCGTGTCCGAGGGCGGACGCCGCGACAGGAACCAGCCGTCGATGCGCGAGCGGAGAGCGCCTGCACGGCTCACGGCAAGGGCACGGCCGCGATCATCGCGCGCACCTGCTCGACGGCGCCCCGGCCGGCATCGCCCACGGGCGTGAGGCGGTGCGCGATCGTCTGCGGCAGCACGGCCTGCACGTCGTCGGGCGCGACGTAGTTGCGGTTGGCCAGCAGTGCCTGCGCCTTGGCGGCGCGCAGCACGGCAATGCCGGCGCGCGGCGACAGGCCTTGCAAAAACCAGCGGCCCGAACGCGTGGCCGCGATCAGGTCCTGCACGTAATTGAGCAGCGGCTCGGCCGCATGCACCTGCTGCACGCGCTGCTGAATGGCCATCAGCTCGCCGGCCGTCAGCAGGGCGGGCAGGCCGGCCAGCATTTCGCGGCGGTCGATGCCCGAGAGCAACTGGCGCTCGGCGGCGCGGTCGGGGTAGCCGAGCGAGATCCGCATCAGGAAGCGGTCGAGCTGGGATTCGGGCAACGCGAAGGTGCCGAGCTGGTCCTGCGGGTTCTGCGTGGCGATCACGAAGAAGGGCGTGGGCAGCGGGCGCGTCTCGCCTTCGATGGTGACCTGCTTTTCTTCCATCGCTTCGAGCAGCGCGCTCTGGGTCTTGGGGCTGGCGCGGTTGATTTCGTCGGCCAGCAGCACCTGGGCAAAGATCGGCCCGGGGTGGAATACGAAGGCCTGCTGCCCGCGGTCGTAGATCGCCACGCCCGACAGGTCGCCCGGCATCAGGTCGGCCGTGAACTGCACCCGCGAAAAATGTAAACCGAAGGTGTGCGACAGCGCATGGGCGAGGGTGGTCTTGCCGACCCCCGGAACGTCCTCGATCAGCAGGTGTCCACCCGCCAGCAGGCAGGCTACACAGTCGCGCACCTGCGCCTCTTTGCCCACGATCACCGTGTTAAGCTGACTCAGCAAAGTGGCTAGCTTCGCAGCAACGTCCATATTTGTATCCATATGCAAACGATACCGTAAGACCTTGCGGCCCCATGCCGCGTGAGGTCTAGACGCGACAGAGACATGGGCAAGACAGGCTACTTCACACACCGCGACTTCTGGAAGCACGACATGGGCAACGGGCACCCCGAGTGCCCCGGTCGACTGGATGCCATCGAAGACCGCCTGCTGCTGACCGGCGTGGGCGATGCGCTCGAACAGTGCGACGTGCCGCTGGCCACCCTTGAGCAGCTCACCCGGGCGCACAGTACGGCGCACGTCGAGCACCTCGAAGAGCTGCACCAGCGCCTGGTGGCCGACGAGCCCGCCGGCGGCCCCGACCATGCGCAGGTCGACCCCGACACCGTTCTGACCCGCTTCACCCTGCTGGCCGCGCGCCGCGCCGCCGGCGCCGCCATTGCCGCGACCGACGCGGTGATGGCCGGCGATATAGAAAACGCGTTCTGCTCGGTGCGCCCGCCGGGCCACCATGCCTGCCGCGAGCAGGCGATGGGTTTCTGCTTCTTCAACAACATCGCCATCGCGGCGCGGCATGCGCTGGATGTGCATGGCCTGGACCGCGTGGCCATCGTCGATTTCGACGTGCACCATGGCAACGGCACCGAGAACATTCTCTCGGGCGACCCGCGCGTGCTGATGGTCGGCTTCTTCCAGCATCCGTTCTATCCGTACAGCGGCACCGAGCACCCGGCCTCGAACATGCTGAACATGCCGATCCCGGCCTACACCAGGGGCATGGACGTGCGGGAGATGATCGAGGCGGTCTGGATGCCGCGTCTTGAGGAATTCAAGCCGCAGATGCTCTTCATCAGCGCCGGTTTCGATGCTCATCGCGAAGACGACCTGGGCCAGCTCGGCCTCAACGAAAACGACTTCGCCTGGATCACCGGCCGCGTGCACGATGTGGCCAAGCGCCATGCGCGCGGGCGCATCGTGTCGATGCTCGAAGGCGGCTACAACCTCGATGCGCTGGCGCGCAGCGTCGAAGCCCACATTCGCGTTCTCGCGGACCTGTAACGCAGTCGGCGTCATTCGCGCGCCATGTTTTCCCAATCGATGAACTTCAACGACTTCACCCAACGATTGAGCCAGGTCGATGCGCGCGGCCTTTCGATCGAACTTGCCGCACTGGTGGCCTGCGTGGCGCTGGCCTGGGCCGTCTGCAAATGGTTCGGGCGCGACCAGCCCAAGGACTCGATCTGGTTCGGCGAGCGCACCTTCGACGGCCTGCTGTTCCCGCTGCTGTCGCTGGTGCTGACCGACCTGGCGCGGCGCGCGGTGATCGAATTGCAGCCCGTGCTGGTGCTGCGCATCGCGGTGTCGGTGTTCCTGTCGCTCGTGGTGATCCGACTGTTCGCGCGGGTGCTGCGCGCGGTGTTTCCCGCGTCGAACCTGGTGCGGCTGATCGAGCGCACGATCTCCTGGCTGGCGTGGATCGCGGCCGTGCTGTGGATCGTCGGGCTGCTGCCGCCGGTGCTGGCCGAACTCGACAACATCACGCTGGCCTTCGGCAAGACACGCGTGAGTTTGCAGACGATCTTCCAGGGCGTGCTGTCGGCGGGGCTGGTGATGGTGATTGCGCTGTGGATTTCCAGCACCATCGAAAAGCGCATCCTGCGCGAGGCCGTCACCGATCTTTCGATGCGCAAGGTGGCGTCGAACGCGGTGCGTGCGTTCCTGCTGCTGGTCGGCTTGCTGTTCGCGCTGTCGGCGGTGGGCGTGGACCTGACGGCGCTGTCGGTGCTCGGCGGCGCGCTCGGCGTGGGCCTGGGCTTCGGCCTGCAGAAGCTGGCGGCCAACTACGTGAGCGGCTTCGTGATCCTGCTGGAGCGCTCGATCCGCATCGGCGACAACGTGAAGGTCGACACCTTCGAAGGCCGTATCACGGACATCAAGACGCGCTACACGCTCATTCGGGCAGGCAATGGGCGCGAGGCCATCGTGCCGAACGAGTCGCTCATCACCAGCCGGGTGGAAAACCTGTCGCTGGCCGACCGCAAGTTCAACATCACGACCAGCATCGCGGTGGGCTACGAGAGCGATGTGGCGCAGGTGCAGTCCATCTTGTGCGAGGCCGCCAAGGCGCAGCCGCGCGTCATGACCGACCCGGCGCCGGTTGCCTATCTCCTCAATTTCGCGCCCGATGGCCTGGAGTTCACCCTGAATTTCTGGGTCGCAGACCCTGACAAGGGCAAGGACAACGTGCGCTCGGCCATCAACGTCGCCATTCTCGAAGGCCTGCGTGGCGCCGGCATCGACATTCCCTACCCGCAGCGGGTGCTGCACGTGGCATCTTTGCCGCCGGGAGTCGCGCCAGCGCCCGACGCTGTTTTATAATCGAGGAAAAGCACGATCGTTCTTTTTCTATCGGCAGCCAATGCCGACGAGAAGAATGGAGAGGCTGCAAGGTCGCGTCCTAGAATGGCCGGTTGCCCTCGAAGCCCCCTTTTTGCAATCCAATGGAGTCAAGTCAATGAAGGTTCTTGTGCCTGTCAAACGGGTCGTCGATTACAACGTGAAGGTGCGCGTCAAGAGCGACGGCACCGGGGTGGACATTGCCAACGTCAAGATGAGCATGAACCCCTTCGACGAGATCGCTGTCGAGGAAGCGGTTCGCCTGAAGGAAAAGGGCGTGGTCACTGAAGTCATCGCTGTTTCGTGTGGCGATGCGAAATGCCAGGAAACCCTGCGCACCGCCATGGCCATCGGCGCCGACCGCGGCATCCTCGTTGAAACCACCGAAGAGCTGCAGCCGCTGGCTGTGGCCAAGCTGCTCAAGGCGCTGGTGGACAAGGAACAGCCCTCGCTCATCATCCTGGGCAAGCAAGCCATCGATGACGACGCGAATCAAACCGGCCAGATGCTGGCTGCGCTGGCCGACCTGCCGCAAGCCACCTTCGCCTCCAAGGTCGAAGTCGCAGGCGACAAGGCCACCGTCACGCGCGAAGTCGACGGCGGCCTGGAGACCATTTCCCTCACGCTGCCGGCCGTCATCACGACCGACCTGCGCCTGAACGAGCCGCGCTACGTCACGCTGCCCAACATCATGAAGGCCAAGAAGAAGACGCTCGACGTCTTCAAGCCTGAAGACCTGGGTGTGGACGTCAAGCCGCGCCTGAAGACCCTGAAGGTCAGCGAGCCGCCCAAGCGTGGTGCCGGCATCAAGGTGCCTGACGTTGCAACGCTGGTGGACAAACTGAAGAACGAAGCGAAGGTGATCTGAACATGACCGCACTTGTTATTGCCGAACACGACCACGCCAGCATCAAGCCGGCCACCCTCAATACCGTGACCGCAGCCATCGCCTGCGGTGGCGATGTCCACGTGCTCGTGGCTGGTGCCAACGCGGCGGAAGCAGCGAAGGCCGCCGCGCAGATCGTTGGCGTGTCCAAGGTCATCGCCGCCGACAGCCCGAGCTTGGCTGAAAACCTCGCAGAGAACGTTGCAGCTCAAGTGCTGGCCATCGCCGGCAACTACAGCCACATCCTGTTCCCCTCGACCGCCAACGGCAAGAACGTCGCACCGCGCGTGGCCGCCAAGCTGGACGTCGCTCAGATCAGCGACATCACCAAGGTGGACAGCCCTGACACCTTCGAGCGCCCGATCTACGCCGGCAACGCGATTGCCACGGTGCAGAGCAGCGATGCGACCAAGGTGATCACGGTTCGCACGACCGGCTTCGACGCTGCAGCAGCGACCGGTGGCAACGCCACCGTTGAAACCGCTGAAGGCGTCGCAGACAGCGGCAAGAGCAGCTTCGTAGGCCGTGAAGTCACCAAGAGCGAACGCCCCGAACTGACCGCAGCCAAGATCATCGTCTCCGGTGGCCGTGCATTGGGCAGCGCCGAGAAGTTCACCGAAGTGATGGCGCCGCTGGCCGACAAGCTCAACGCGGGCCTCGGCGCCAGCCGCGCAGCCGTCGACGCGGGCTACGCCCCGAACGACTGGCAAGTGGGCCAGACGGGCAAGATCGTCGCGCCGCAGCTGTACATCGCAGCCGGCATCTCGGGCGCGATCCAGCACTTGGCCGGCATGAAGGACTCCAAGGTGATCGTGGCGATCAACAAGGACGAAGAAGCGCCGATCTTCTCGGTGGCCGACTACGGCCTCGTGGCCGACCTGTTCGTGGCCGTGCCCGAACTGGTCAAGGCGCTTTGACCGTATCGACGCAATGAGCCAGAGGGCATCGTTCGCGATGCCCTTTCTACATCTGCTGTATCTGGAGACAAGACCATGAGCTACACCGCACCCCTCAAGGACATGCTGTTCGACATCGAGCACCTGGCCAACATCGGCGAGATCGCCAAGCTGCCCGGCTTCGAAGACGCCGGCCTCGAAACCGCGCAGGCCGTTCTCGAGGAGTGCGCGCGTTTCAACCAGGACGTGGTGGCGCCGCTGAACATCGAAGGCGACCGCAACCCCTCGTCGTTCAAAGGCGGTGCCGTCACCACCACGCCGGGTTTCAAGGAAGCGTTCGCGCAGTACGTGTCAGGTGGCTGGCAAGGCCTGCAGCATCCGACCGACTTCGGCGGCCAGGGCCTGCCCAAGACCATTGGCGCGGCCTGCGGCGAAATGCTCAACTCGGCCAACATGAGCTTCGCGCTGTGCCCGCTGCTGAGCGATGGCGCCATCGAGGCGCTGCTCACCGCCGGCTCCGACGAGCTGAAGGCCGTGTACCTCGAAAAGCTCGTGAGCGGCCAGTGGACCGGCACGATGAACCTCACCGAGCCGCAGGCCGGCAGCGACCTGGCCATGGTGCGCAGCCGCGCCGAGCCGCAGCCCGACGGCACCTACAAGGTGTTCGGCACCAAGATCTTCATCACCTACGGTGAGCACGACATGGCCGAGAACATCGTGCACCTCGTGCTGGCCCGCGTGAGCGGCGCGCCTGAAGGCGTGAAGGGCATCAGCCTGTTCGTGGTGCCGAAGTTCATGGTCGGCAAGGATGGTTCGCTGGGCGAGCGCAACGACGTGCACTGCGTGAGCATCGAGCACAAGATGGGCATCAAGGCCTCGCCGACAGCCGTGCTGCAGTACGGTGACAACGGCGGTGCCATCGGCTACCTCGTGGGCCAGGAGAACCGCGGCCTCGAGTACATGTTCATCATGATGAACTCGGCCCGCTACGCCGTGGGCATGCAGGGCATCGCGATTGCCGAGCGCTCCTACCAGCACGCCGTGGCCTACGCCAAGGACCGCGTGCAGAGCCGCCCGGTCGATGGCTCGATCAACGCCAGCGCGCCCATCATTCATCACCCCGACGTCAAGCGCATGCTGATGACGATGCGTGCCTACACCGAAGGCTGCCGCGCGATGGCCTCGGTGGCTGCCGCCGCTTACGATGCCGCGCATCACCATCCCGATGCCGATGCGCGCAAGCAGAACCAGGCCTTCTACGAATTCATGGTGCCGCTGGTCAAGGGCTACAGCACCGAGATGAGCCTCGAAGTGACCTCGCTCGGCGTGCAGGTGCACGGCGGCATGGGCTTCATCGAAGAGACGGGCGCGGCGCAGTACTACCGCGACGCCAAGATCCTCACGATCTACGAAGGCACCACCGCGATCCAGGCCAACGACCTCGTGGGCCGCAAGACCGCGCGCGACGGCGGCCAGACCGCCAAGGCCATCGCCGCGCAGATCGAGAAGACCGAAGCCGAGCTGGCAAAGAGCGATCACCCGGCTGCTGCTGCCGTGCTCAAGCGCCTGACGGCCGCGCGCCTGGCTTTCATCGACGTGGTCGATTTCGTCGCAGGACAAACCAAGGCATCGCCGAACGCCGTGTTCTCGGGCAGCGTGCCGTACCTGATGCTCGCGGGCAACCTCGTGGCCGGCTGGCAGCTCGCGCGTTCGCTGATCATTGCGCAGGACCTGGCTTCGCGCAGCTTCGACACCGACTTCATGCTCGCCAAGATCGCCACCGCGCGTTTCTACGCCGAGCACATCCTGAACAAGGTGCCGGGCATCCGCGACAGCATCGTGGACGGCGCCGAGAGCGTCACGGCCCTGGCGCTCGACGCGTTCTGAGCCGCCTCCCTGTCGCCCATCTGACGGGCGACAGAGGCCTTGCTCTCTTATAAAACCGAAACCCATTTCCGGAGACAACATGTCCAAGCTGCCCCCCGTCCTCGCGAACCTGCCGCTGCCGATCATCGGCTCGCCGCTGTTCATCATCAGCAACCCCAAGCTCGTGATTGCGCAATGCAAGGCCGGCGTGGTCGGCTCGATGCCGGCGCTCAACGCGCGCCCCGCGGCGCAGCTCGAAGAGTGGCTGATCGAGATCACTGAAGAGCTGGCCGCCTACAACAAGGCCAACCCCGACAAGCCCGCCGCGCCGTTCGCCATCAACCAGATCGTGCACAAGAGCAATGACCGGCTCGATCACGACATGGAAATGGTCGTCAAGTACAAGGTGCCGATCGTCATCACCTCGCTGGGCGCGCGCACCGACGTGAACGACGCGGTGCACAGCTACGGCGGCGTGACGCTGCACGACATCATCAACAACAAGTTCGCGCAGAAGGCGATCGAGAAGGGCGCCGACGGCATCATCGCCGTGGCGGCCGGTGCCGGCGGCCATGCGGGCGTGAAGAGCCCCTTCGCGCTGGTGCAGGAGATTCGCCAGTGGTTCGATGGCCCGATCGCGCTGTCGGGCTCCATCGCCACCGGCGGCGCGGTGCTTGCCGCACAGGCCATGGGCGCCGACTTCGCCTACATCGGCACGGCCTTCATCGCGACCGAAGAAGCACGCGCCAGCGACGACTACAAGCAAGCCATCGTCGATGGCAGCTCGGACGACATCGTCTATTCGAGCCTGTTCACCGGCGTGCACGGCAACTACCTCGCGCCCAGCATCGTCAAGGCCGGCATGGACCCGGCGAACCTGCCTGAAGGCGACGTGAAGACCATGAACTTCGGCGGCGGCGAAGGCAGCAAGGCCAAGGCCTGGAAAGATATCTGGGGCTCAGGCCAGGGCATCGGTGCCGTGACCGAGGTGGCCAGCGCCGCAGCCTTCATCGAGAAGCTCAAGCGCGAATACGAGGAAGCAAGGCAACGGCTGGCGCTTTGACCACGCTAGCAGGCGACCTGCTGCCTGCCAGCAGGTCCGCGTCTTCATCTTCGCTGGGGCGCATGCCGTTGCTCGACGCGGCAAAGGGCATCGCTTGCGCGGTGATCGTCGGCCATCACTTGTCGCGCTACGGCCCGATGCCGGCCGGCGCGTATGCGCTCGCGCCCGATTTCTTCGCCTGGCTGGCGAACGAAGGGCGGCTGGCGGTGCAGGTGTTCCTGGTGATTGCAGGTTTTCTCGCGGCGTCCAGCCTGGCGCCGGACGGCCTGCTGCGCGGCGACCGTCCTGTTGCCCGCATCCTGCAGCGCTATGGCCGGCTGGTGATGCCGTATCTGGCGGCGCTCACGGTGTGCGTGTTGGTCGCGGCGCTGGTGCGGCCGTGGCTCGACGAAGAAGTGGTGCCCGCGGCACCCACCATGGGGCAGTTGATCGCGCATGGGCTGCTGCTGCAGGACTTGCTGGGCTACGAGTCGCTGTCCACCGGCGTCTGGTACGTGGCCATCGACTTCCAGCTCTTTGCGCTGGCGCTGACGCTGGTCGGCCTGCCCGCGATGCTGCAGCGTTCCGGTTCGGCGGCGGTGAATGCGCGGGCGCGCTGGCTGCCGGTGGCGCTGGTGCTGGGGCTGGCCGTGGCTTCGCTCGCGCTCTTCAATCGCAACGCGGGGCTGGACGACACCGCGTTCTATTTCTTCGGCACCTATGGCCTGGGCATGCTGGTGTTCTGGATCGGGCGCGCAACGCGCTTCAGCACCTGGCAGAGCGCGGTCGCGTTGCTGGCGCTGGTGGGGGCGGGTGCACTCGCCATCGACTGGCGCAGCCGCATCGCCATCGCGCTTGTCACCGCGCTGCTCATCGCCATCGCCCAGCGCCGGCACTGGCTCTCGCCGGCGCATTGGCCGATGGCGGCGGTGCCGCTGCAGCGGCTGGGGCGCATGTCCTATTCGCTGTTCCTCATTCACTTTCCGGTGCTGCTCGCGATGAATGCGCTGGTCGCGAATGCCGGGCCGCACGGCGCGTGGTTCGACGCGGCCGGGCTGGTGGTGACCTTCGGGCTCTCGGTGGCGGCCGCGGCGCTGCTGCACCGCTGGGTGGAAGTGCGTCCCGCGTCCTGGCGCGCGGTCTTCACGCTGTTTGCCGCATTGCTGGTCAGCGGAATAGTCGTTTCTCATTAACGAGCCCGGCGCCAGCGTAGGCGCCTTGGTCGAATCTTCTTGAACGGGTTGCGCTGGCGGCCCGGAGCGGGCAGGCTCCGGTTTCGTCAGTTGCCTCCGTCTTCGGTATGATTGTGGAAATTTCAGTAAATACTGAAAATACACGAAACCAAGGAATGACCAAGCACTCGCCACCACGATCGCCAGTACGGGCCGTCGCGTCGCCTGACATCGGCAGCGTGGTGCAAGGCGCCGCCGCGCTCTTGTGGCTGCCGCAGGCGGCCTTGCTGGCGATGGCGGTTCAGGGGCTTGCATCGGGGCAGGGCATGGCAGCCGTGCTGTGGCCGGCCGGCCTAATCCTGGCGCTGGGGCTGCTGCGGGCAGGCTGCGAGGCCTGGGGCGCACGCCGGACCTTCGGCCGTGCCAGGGCGCAACTCTCGGCCTTGCGCGCGCAAACGGTTGCCGCATTGGCTGGCGGCTCGCCAATGGACCGCGGCCGTGCGCCTTCAGGACAGGTGGCCAGCGTGCTCGCCGAGCAGGCCGAGGCGCTGGTGCCGTACCTCGTGCGCTACCAGCCCGCGCGCTGGCGCGTGATGGTCGTGCCCATCTTCATCCTTTGCGCCGTGGCGAGCCTTTCGTGGGTGGCTGCGCTGGTGCTGCTGTTCGCGGCACCGCTCATTCCCATCTTCATGGCCATCGTCGGCTGGCGCGCCAAGGCCGCCAGCGAGGCGCAGATGGTCGAGATGGGTGGCATGAACGCCTTCCTGCTCGATCGCCTGCGCGGCCTGGCCACATTGCGCGCGCTCGGCGCGGTGGACGCCACGGCACAGCGCCTGGGCGACGCCGCGCAGTCGCTGCGCAGGCGGACGATGGCCGTGCTGCGCATCGCGTTCCTTTCTTCGGCCGTGCTGGAGTTGTTCTCTGCATTGGGCGTCGCGATGGTGGCGGCGTACGTCGGTTTCTATCTGCTGGGTTCACTCAACTTCGGCGCGTGGGGCCGGCAACTGAGCCTGGGCGAGGGGCTGTTCATCCTGCTGCTTGCGCCGGCCTTCTTCGAGCCGTTGCGCGAACTCTCTGCGGTCTGGCACGACCGGGCAGCGGGAGAGGCGGCCTTGCAGGCGCTCGATCAATTGCAGCGCAATCAACTGCCGCTGCCCGGTGCGAATGCCGCAGTGACACGCGCCGCGACGGGCTCGGCAAGTGCCGGTTCCGCACCCGCCATCGCCGTCCACGGCCTGCACTTCTCCTGGCCGGGCGAGTCGCAGGAAGTCTTTGACGGCTACGAACTTCGCATCGCGCCCGGCGAGCACGTCGCGCTGACGGGCCCCAGCGGCTCGGGCAAGACGGCCTTGCTGTCGCTGCTCGCAGGACTGGTGCCCGCAGGCAGCGGCGACATATCGATCGGCGGCGTGACGCTCACCGACCACACCGTGGCCGCATTGCACCAGCGGATGGCGTGGATGGGACAGTCGCCCCACGTGTTCGCCGGCTCGGTCGAAACCAACGTCGCCTTGGGACGCACAGGCATCGACACGCCGCAAGTCGCCGCAGCCATGCACTTCGCCTCGCTCGAAGACGTCGCGCAGGCGCACCCCGGTGTGACGTTGGGCGAGGGCGGCAACGGCCTGTCGGGCGGCGAGGCCGTGCGGCTCGCGCTGGCGCGCATCGCGGTGCATCCGCATGCCGACCTGCTGCTGATTGACGAGCCTACGGCGCATCTGGACACCGAGACAGCCGAGCGCGTGGCCGATGCGCTGGTGGCCCTGGCGCGAGGCAAGACCCTCCTCGTCGCAACCCATGACCCAGTGCTCGCAGCGCGCATGGACCGCGTGGTGAGCCTCGGCGCCGAAACGATGGAGAAGGCCGCATGAGAAGCCAGCCCTCCACCCATTGGCGCGATCTGCGCCTGGTGCTGCGCCCCTTCTTCGCCGCACAGCCGCGCGCGCTGCTGCTCGGTGGCCTGCTCGCGGCGATCACCGTGCTCGCGGGCATGGCGCTGCTGGGCCTTTCCGGCTGGTTCATCACCGCGACCGCATTGGCTGGCCTGCACACGGCCACGGCCTTCACGTTCGATGTGTTCATGCCATCGGCCGGCATTCGCCTGCTGGCGCTGGGCCGCACGGCATCGCGTTATGGCGAGCGGCTCGTGACCCATGACGCGACCTTCTCGGTGCTGGCCTCGCTGCGCGTGCGCCTGTTCCGTGGCTGGGCCAAGGCCGAGGCCGCGCGCGAACTGTTGATGCGCCCGGCGCGGCTGCTGTTTCGCCTGACGTCCGACATCGACGCGCTCGAATCGCTCTACCTGCGGCTGCTCGTGCCCGCAGCGGCCGCGCTGGGTGCTGCATTGCTCGCAGGCGTCGTGCTCGGCTTCATGCATGTGGGCATGGGGCTGGCGCTCGGGCTTTGGCTGGTGGTCGTCGGTTGGGGCATGGCGTTGCTGGTGGCCAGGCGTGCGCGGCGGCCGGCTGTGCAGCGTGCACATGCCATCGAGGCATTGCGCGCACGTGCCGTCGATCTGGTCGCGGGGCAAACAGACCTCGTGATGGCGGGCCGCATCGACGCGCAGCGCGAGGCATTGATGAACGCCGACATGCATCTCGCCAAGGCCGATCTGGCCTTGAACCGGCTCGAAGCCGCCGCCGGCTTTGCCTATGGCAGCGCAGGCAGCTTGACCTTGGTAGGCGTGCTTCTGGCCGTGGGTGCGTTGGTGAACGAGGGCCTGATCGGCGCACCGGCTGCTGCGTTGGCCCTGCTGATCGCGCTCACCGCCACCGAACCTTTCGCCGCCTTGCGCCGCGGTGCGCTCGACGCGGGCCGCACATGGCTGGCCGTTCGCCGTCTGGCACCGCGCATGGCGTCAGAAGAAGACGATGAAGAGGCCGCACCGGCCGAACACGATCCGCAAGTCGCACTGCGCTTGATCGACATCCACGTCGCGCACCCCGGCAGCCACACCCAGGTCTTGAGCAATGTCTCGCTGACCCTCCATGCGGGCGAGCGCGTAGCGTTGATCGGTGCCAGCGGCACCGGCAAGTCCACGCTGCTCGCCGCCATCGCTGGCGAAATCACGCCACGGTCGGGCAGCGTGCATGCGCAACCATCGTGTCTGCTGACCCAGCGCACCGAACTCTTCCAGGACAGCCTGCGCGACAACCTGCGGCTCGCCGACCCCAGTGCCACGGACGCGCAGTTGTGGGCCGTGCTGCAAGCCGCCGGCCTCGATCGCGACGTGCGCGCGCTCGCCACAGGACTGGACACACGCCTGGGCGAAGGCGGCCTCGGTCTCTCGGGCGGCCAGTCGCGCCGGCTCGCACTCGCACGACTGCTTCTGCGCCCCACGCCGCTCTGGCTGCTCGATGAACCCACCGAAGCGCTCGATGCGCCCACTGCCCACGACGTGCTGCATCGCCTTGCCGAACAGGCCGGCCCGCGCACCGTGCTGATCGCCACGCACCTGCGCCGCGAGGCCGCGCTCGCCGACCGCCTCGTGTGCATGGCGCAGGGTCGCATCGTCTGCGAGCTGCCACGCGGCAGCGAGGCCTTCGATGCCGCATTGCGCAGCCTGCGCCCCGATTGAATCCGGATCAGAAAACAGAACAGGGAACAAAAAGGAAAACCACCCATGGACCTCGACATCGTTGCGCTATCGCGCCTGCAGTTTGCCGTCACGGCGCTGTATCACTTCCTGTTCGTGCCGCTCACGCTCGGGCTCTCGATCATCCTTGCCATCATGGAGACGGTCTACGTCATGACCGGCCGCGTGATCTGGCGCGACATGACGAAATTCTGGGGCGTGCTCTTCGGCATCAACTTCGCGATGGGCGTGGCCACCGGCATCGTGATGGAGTTCCAGTTCGGCATGAACTGGAGCTACTACAGCCACTACGTCGGCGACATCTTCGGCGCGCCGCTGGCCATCGAAGGGCTCATGGCCTTCTTCATGGAAGCGACCTTCGTGGGCTTGTTCTTCTTCGGCTGGGACAAGCTCTCGAAGGTGGGCCACCTGACGGCCACCTGGGCGGTGGCCATCGGCTCCAACTTCTCGGCGCTGTGGATCCTGATTGCCAACGGCTGGATGCAGAACCCCGTGGGCGCGGCCTTCAATCCGCAGACCATGCGCATGGAAGTGACCGACTTCGCCGCGGTGCTGACCAATCCGGTGGCGCAAGCCAAGTTCGTGCACACCGTGTCGGCGGGCTATGTGTGCGCGGCCGTGTTCGTGCTCGGCGTGTCGGCGTGGTACCTGCTCAAGGGCCGCCACATCGCGCTGGCCAAGCGCTCGATGACCGTGGCCGCTTCGTTCGGCCTGGCCGCCGCGCTGTCGGTTGCCGTGCTCGGCGACGAAAGCGGCTACCTGTCGGGCGAGCACCAGAAGATGAAGCTGGCCGCCATCGAAGCCATGTGGGAAACGCAACCCGCACCCGCGGCCTTCACCGTGCTCGGCTTCCCCGACCAGGAGGCACGCGAGACGCACTACGCGATCCACATTCCCGCCGTGATGGGCCTGATCGGTACGCGCTCGCTCAACACCGTGATGCCCGGCATCGACGAACTGGTGAAGCGCGCTGAGGCCCGCATCCGCGAAGGCTTGAAGGCCTACGACGCACTGCAGAAGATCCGCGAGGCCGGCGGCCCCAGCAAGGTCACGCAGGGCGTGCGCGGCGACTTCGAGGACAACGGTATCAACATGGGCTATGCGTTGCTGCTCAAGCGCTACGTGGACGATCCGCGTACCGCCACCGACGAACAGATCAGCAAGGCCGCATGGGACACCGTGCCGCAGGTGGCGCCGCTGTTCTGGCTGTTCCGCGTGATGGTCGGCATCGGCATGCTGCTGATCCTGCTGACCGGCACCTTCTTCGTGCTCTCGGCGCGCCGCATGCTCGACCGCTACCGGTGGCTGCTCAAGGTCGCGGTGTTCGCGATTCCGCTGCCGTGGATTGCCATCGAGTCCGGCTGGCTGGTGGCGGAGTTCGGCCGCCAGCCCTGGGTGATCGAAGGCGTCCTGCCGACGGCGGTGGCGGTGTCGAACCTGGGCGTGAAGACGCTCCTGCTCACGCTCGCGGGCTTCATCGCGATCTACACCACGCTGCTCATCATCGAGATGAAGCTGATGCTCAAGGCCATCCGCAAGGGGCCTGAGGCCGAGCACTCGCCCGATGAGGGCGACGCACGCTCGCACGTTCCGCCGGCGCACGCCGCCATTGCTTCTTCGTCTTCTTCCGGGAGCGCCGCATGATTCTTCACACACTCCTCGACTACGACACCCTGCGCTTCATCTGGTGGCTGCTGATCGGCGTGCTGCTGGTGGGCTTCGCCGTGACCGACGGCTTCGACCTGGGCAGCGGCATGCTGCTGCCGTTCGCGGCGCGCAACGACATCGAACGCCGCGTCGTCATCAACAGCGTCGGCCCCGTGTGGGAAGGCAACCAGGTGTGGCTGATCCTGGGCGGCGGCGCGATCTTCGCGGCCTGGCCGCAGTTGTATGCCGTGTCGTTCTCGGGCTTCTACCTGGCGATGTTCGTGATTCTCACGGCGCTGATCCTGCGGCCCGTGGCCTTCAAGTTCCGCAGCAAGCGCGAGTCGCCGCAGTGGCGCGCGCGCTGGGACTGGGTGTTGTTCTTCAGCGGCTTCGTACCCGCGCTGATCTGCGGCGTGGCCGTGGGCAATGTGCTGCAGGGCGTGCCGTTCCGCTTCGGCACCGACATGCACATCTTCTACGACGGTGGTTTCTTCGGCCTGCTGAATCCGTTCGCCATTCTGTGCGGGCTGGTGTCGGTGGCCATGCTCGTGATGCACGGTGCGGCATGGCTGTTGCTCAAGACGGAAGGGCCGGTGGCCGAGCGCGCGCGCACCTACGGCATCGTCGCGTCGGTGCTCACGATTGCGCTGTATGCGCTGGCGGGCGTGCTGCTCGCCACGAGCATCGGCGGCTATCGCATCAGCAGCGTGGTCGATACGGTCGGGCCATCGAACCCGCTGCTGAAGACTGTCGAGCTGCATGCGGGGGCATGGACTGCCAACTACGCCTCGCATCCGTGGACGCTCGCAGCGCCTGTTGTCGGCTTTGTCGGTGCGCTGGGTGCGCTGCTCGGTTTGGTGCTGCGCCGCCCGGTGCTGGCGCTGCTGACGGCGGCGTTGGGCATCGCCGGCATCATCCTGAGCGTGGGCGCGTCGATGTTCCCGTTCATCCTGCCGTCGTCGATCGATCCGCGCGCCAGCCTCACGGTGTGGGATTCATCGTCGAGCCATCTCACGCTGTTCATCATGCTGGTGGTCACGGCCTTCTTCATTCCCCTGATCGTGGCCTACACGACCTGGGTCTATCACGTGCTGTGGGGCAAGGTCGATGAAAAGGCCATCCGCGACGACAGCGGTCACGCCTACTGAACGGAGGAAAAAAACATGTGGTACTTCGCCTGGATCCTCGGCCTGCCGCTGGCAGCAGCCTTCGCCGTACTCAACGCCATGTGGTACGAACTCATGGACGACGACGCCATCCGCAAGGAAAAGCTCGGCATGCCTGAATCATCTGAAGGGCAAGAGCGGCTCTGAGGTTTTTTTCAAGGCTTTTGTTCAGGGCGAGTGCGAATGACACCAGGAGCTCCCCTCCGCGAATGTCCCCCGCTTCGCTCCTCCTTTATTTCGCTGCGGGGAGCACCTGGTGTCATTCGCACATGGACACGCTGCTGGTGCTTCGCCGATCAACGACCGCTCTGTCCAACGCTCACGTCGATACGGGGCTCTTTTTCGCGAAATAAAGGAGGAGCGAAGCGGGGGACATTCGCGAAAAAGAGCACCGTGTCGGCGGGAGCGTCGCCCTGAACAGCAAGCCCCAAAACGTGAACGCTCCCCCGGGCCCGAAGAATCAATCAGCAGCGGGCGTTTTCTTCTTCGAAGCACCGCCGCTCAGGCGGTCCTTGAGCGTCAGCACCCGCGTCACGGTCGCGCCCATGCCCATCAGCTTCATGACGGTTTCGGGCGACAGCCGCTGCACGTCGTCGAACCATTTCATGAGCCGGTCGATCAGCTCGTGCATCTCGCGCATGCGCTCCTGCGCGTGACGTTCGGCGTCGCTCGTGGGCGATTCGAGCAGCGCATTGCGCAGCATCGACAGCGTGGGCTCGATCTCGCGGCGGCGGCGCTCCTCGGCCAGCACACGGAAGATTTCCCACACGTCCGTAGGCGCCTCGAAGTACTCGCGGCGATCGCCCGGGTGATGCCGCAGATGCACCAGGCGCCAGGCCTGAAGCTCCTTCAAACCCATGCTCACGTTCGAGCGTGAGAACTCCAGCAGCTCTGCGATCTCGTCGGCATTGAGCGCGCGCTCGGACAAAAAGATCAGCGCGTAGATCTGCCCGACGGTGCGGTTGATGCCCCATTTGCTGCCCATCTCGCCGAAGTGCGCGACGAACTGGCGGTTGAGGGAAGGGAGGTCGGAGGAGTTGGGCATGCGCCGGATTGTCGCGCCGGATTGCTGGAAGTTCGGAAGTTTCCGAAAACTCAATCCGTCGGCGAGCCGTGCGGCGAGCGCCGCCGGTACGACCCCGGCGCGCCGCCCGTCCACGTCTTGAAGGCTCGCTGGAAAGCCGCGCTGTCCGCAAAACCCAGCTCTTCAGCCAGCGCCGCGAGCGGCACGGTGCTGGTGTTGAGCCGCACGATGGCCAGGTCGCGCCGCAACTGGTCCTTCAGCGACTGGAACGAGGTGCCTTCCGTCGCCAGGTGGCGCTGCAGAGTGCTGACCGACATGTTCAGTCCCTTCGCGGTCGTTGCCAGATCGGCCCAGGCGGGCCGGTTCTGCTGCAGCACCGAGCGCACGCGCGCGCTCACCGCCTGTTCCGCCAGCCGGGGCAGGATCACATTGGCCGGCGCCGCCGCCAGGAACGCATTCATCGCCTGCGTGTCGCGAAGCACCGGCGTGTCGAGCGCGCTGCTGTCGAACCACACAGCCGAGCAGGGCTGCCCGAACTGCAGTTGTCCGGGAAACACCTTCGCATAGCCGTCGGCGTAGTGCGGCAGCTCGAAGCCGAAATCGAAACGCCGTGCCGCCAGCCGGCCACCGTGCAGCCAGGCGAACAGCCGCCAGTACACGCGCAGCATCAGCTCGTGCAGGAAGTTCTGGTGCGTGGCGGTCGGGTCGTTGAGCTGCAGGCCGAAACCCGCGAGCGGCCCTTCCCGCAGCAGCACCAGCGTCAGGTCGTCCTGCAGCAGGCTGAAGGTGTGGGCCACGCGGCGCAGCGCTACCTCGAAGGTGGGCGCGCCCAGCGTGGCACGCGTCATCAGCGCGAAGCTGCCGCGGCGCAGGCGGCGCGTGAGGAGGCACAGGGCTTCGTCGTCCAGCCGGTCCATCAGCAGCGCGAACAGGGCGACGTACTGCTCGGCGGTGACACGCGATCCCATTTCTTCGAGCAGCGCCGGCGCAACGCCGGCGTCTTCCAGCGCGGCATCGACGTCGATGGGCGCGGCGCCGCCCCGGGCGCGGATGCCCGAGAGCATGCCCTGCACGAAGGCGATCGGAATGGTGGTGGGCGGTTGCAGCATGGCGCAGCGATCAGACCCCAAGCATGCCACCGTGTCGATTGACGTTTTCTGCAATGCGAACGAAGCGAAGCGCAATCGCCGGGCCGGAACCTGGTTCCTACCATTCGGCAACAGAAAAAAAGAGACGGAGACAAACCATGTACATGACCCAGGCCCTGCACCGCAGCGTGCAGCAGCATCCCGACAAGGTGGCCGTGCGTTTTGCCGGCCGCGCTCGCAGCTTTCACGAATACGTCGACCGGGTGGCGCGCCTGGCGGGTGCGCTCCAGCAGCTAGGCATGCAGGCGGGCGACCGTGTCGCGATGCTGTCGCTCAACTCCGACCGCTACCTGGAATACCAGATGGCCGTGCCCTGGGGCGGCGGTGTGCTCAACCCCTGCAACATCCGCTGGTCGGCCGCGGAAATTCTCTATTCACTGGAAGACTCGGGCTCTTCCATCCTGCTGGTCGACGAGGCCTTCAAGGGCATGGTCGAGCAGATGCGCGGGCAGGCGACGAGCCTGCGCGAAGTGATCTATTGCGGCGACGGTGCGCTGCCGCCCGGCATGCTCGGCTACGAGCGGCTGATCGATGAGGCCGTGCCGGTGCCCGATGTCGTGCGCCGCGACGAAGACCTGGCCGGCATCTTCTACACGGGCGGCACCACCGGTTTTCCCAAGGGCGTGATGCTGAGCCACACCAACATGTGCAGCTCGGGGCTGGCGCTGCATGCCGAGCACCTGGCGCCACCCGACGGCGGCTACCTGCATGCCGCGCCCATGTTCCACCTGGCCGACATGGGGCTCGCCATGCCGCACTGGTTCGAGGGCAACACGCATTCGATCGTGCCGGCGTTCAGCCCCGAAGCTGTGCTGAACGCCATCGAGAGCGACCGCGTGACCCACGTGCTGCTGGTGCCCACGATGATCCAGATGCTGGTCGACCACCCCGCGATGCGCCAGCCGCGCGACCTGAGCAGCCTGAAGTGCATCACCTACGGCGCTTCGCCGATCTCGGAGGCGGTGCTGAACCGCGCGATCGACGCTTTTCCGGGCGTGGACTTCGTGCAGGCCTACGGCATGACCGAGCTGTCGCCGCTGGCCACCATCAATCCGGCGCGCAACCACACGGCGCAGGGCCGCAAGTTGGGCAAGCTGCGCTCGGCCGGGCGCGCGAGTTATTGCATGGAGGTGCGCATCGTCGATGCGGACGGCGCCGAAGTGCCGCGCGGCACCGTGGGCGAAGTGGCCGTGCGCGGCCCCAACGTGATGCAAGGCTACTGGAACAAGCCCGAGCAGACGGCCGCCGCCGTGCGCGACGGCTGGATGCACACCGGCGACGGCGCGTACATGGACGACGACGGCTACATCTTCGTGGTCGACCGGCTCAAGGACATGATCATCAGCGGCGGCGAGAACATCTATTCGGCCGAAGTCGAGAACGCCATCACCCAGCACCCGGCCGTGGCCGCCTGCGCGGTGATCGGCATTCCGAGCGAGGAGTGGGGCGAGGCGGTGCACGCCGCGCTGGTGCTCAAGCCGGGGCAGGGCATCCGGCCCGAAGAACTCATCGCCCACTGCAAGACATTGATCGCCAACTACAAATGCCCGCGCAGCGTGGCGGTGCTCGATGCGCTGCCGCTGTCGGGTGCCGGCAAGGTGCTGAAGACCAAGCTGCGCGAACCTTTCTGGCAGGGCCGTCAGCGCAGCGTCGCCTGAGGCCTTTCTTCTTTTTCCATCCATTCAACTTCCAGGAGTCCTCCATGAGCCAAGACGTCCACGTCGTCGGGGTCGGCATGATCCCCTTCACCAAGCCCGGCGCCAACCAGCCCTATCCGCAGATGGCCGCGCATGCCACCAACGCCGCGCTGAAGGACGCCGGCATCGGCTATGAATTGATTCAGCAGGCCTACGTGGGCTACGTGTACGGCGACTCCACCGCCGGCCAGCGCGCGCTGTACGAGGTGGGCATGACGGGCATTCCGGTCGTCAACGTCAACAACAACTGCTCGACCGGCTCGACCGCGCTGTTCCTCGCGCGCCAGGCCGTGGCCAGCGGCGCGGCCGACTGCGTGCTCGCGCTTGGCTTCGAGCACATGAGCCCCGGCGCACTGGGCGCGATATTCAACGACCGGCCGAGTCCCTTCGACCACTTCGAGAGCATCACCGACGAGCTGGTCGGCAACGAGCAGGTGCCGCTCGCGCTGCGCTACTTCGGCGGCGCGGGGTTGGCCCACATGCAGCAGTACGGCACGCAGATGTCCACCTTCGCGAAGATCCGCGCCAAGGCCAGCCGCCATGCGTCGAACAACCCGCTGGCGCTGTTCCGCACCGTCGTCACCGAAGACGAGGTGATGGCCGCGCCCGTCATGTGGCCCGGCGTGATGACGCGGCTGATGGCCTGCCCGCCCACCTGCGGCGCGGCCGCCGCCATCATCTGCTCGGCCCGTTTCGCGGAGCGCCACGGGCTGGACCGCAGCGTGCGCATCAAGGCCCAGGCCATGACCACCGATCGCGCCACCACCTTCGAGAGCCGCGACATGCGCGAGGTGGTCGGCTTCAGCATGGCGCAGGAAGCCGCGCAGAAGGTGTACGACGCAGCGGGTGTCGGCCCGCAGGACATCGACGTGGTCGAGCTGCACGACTGCTTTGCGCACAACGAACTGATCAGCTACGAGGCGCTGGGCCTGTGCCCGGTGGGCGGTGCGGAGAAGTTCGTGGTCGATGGCGACAACACCTATGGCGGCAAGGTGGTCACCAATCCTTCGGGCGGCCTGCTGTCCAAGGGGCATCCGCTCGGCGCCACGGGGCTCGCGCAATGCACGGAGCTGGTCCAGCAACTGCGCGGCACAGCGGACAAGCGGCAGGTCGAAGGCGCGCGCATGGCACTGCAGCACAACCTCGGGTTGGGCGGCGCCTGTGTGGTCACGCTGTACGAACGCGTCTGAGGCCGGAACCCATGATCGACAAGAAATGGATCGGCCACGCGCTGCCCGCATCGGTGCTCCCCATCGAGCGCACCCGGTTGCAGTTCTTCGCCAAGGCCATCGGCGAGACCGACCCGGTCTACACCGATGCCGCCGCCGCACGCGACGCTGGCTACCCCGACCTGCCCGCGCCGCCCACCTTCCTGTTTGCGGCGGAGCTGGACTCCGGCGCTTCGGACCGGTTGCTCACCGACCTGCAGATACCGCTGTCGAAGCTGCTGCACGGCGAGCAGAGCTTCAGCTACCACCGCCCCGCCTGCGTGGGCGACACGGTGACGGTGCGCTCCACCATCAGCGACATCTACGACAAGAAGAACGGCGCGCTCGAATTCGTCGTCAAGACTTCACGCGCCACCAACCAGCGCGACGAACTCGTGGCCGAGCTGCGCACGGTGATCGTCTGCCGGCACTGACAAAGAGAACGCAAATGCCATGAACGCCATCACCACCTACGACGCCGTCAAGATCGGCGACGAACTGCCCGCGCTGCAGTTGCCAGCGGTCAACCGCACCACGCTCGCACTGTTCGCGGGCGCCTCGGGCGACCACAACCCCATCCACATCGACACCGACTTCGCGCGCAAGGCCGGCATGCCCGACGTGTTCGCGCAGGGCATGCTGGGTATGGCCTGGCTCGGGCGGCTGCTCACGCAGTGGGCGCCGCAGTCGCAACTGCGCCGCTTCGACGTGCGCTTCCAGGGCATCACCCACCTGGGCCACGCGGTGCAATGCACCGGCCGCGTGGTCGAGAAGCTGGAGCACAACGGAGAGCGCTGCGTGCGCGTCGAAGTGCAAAGCGCCAACCAGTACGGCCAGGTCCGCATCGCCGGCGAAGCGCTGGTGGCGCTGCGCTGATCCATTCAAGCAGAAGAGAAGAAGTAAAGGAAACCAGGACATGACAACCAAGCTCGACGGCAAGGTCGCACTCATCACCGGATCGGGCCGTGGCATCGGCCGCTCGATCGCACTCAAGCTCGCATCGGAAGGCGCACGCATCGTCGTCAACGACCTCGACGCCGCACCGGCCGAAGAAACCGTGCAGGCCATTCGCGCCGCCGGCGGACAGGCCGTGGCCTGCGTCGGCAGCGTGGCGGCGCCGGACTTCGCGGAGCGATTCGTGGGCACGGCGGTCAGCGAATACAAGGGCCTCGACATCATCGTCAACAACGCCGGCTACACCTGGGACAGCGTGCTGCAGAAGATGACCGACGAGCAGTGGTACGCCATGATCGACGTGCACCTGACGGCGCCGTTCCGCATCCTGCGCGCGGCGCAGCCGGTGATCCGTGCGCTGTCGAAGACCGAGACCGAGGCGGGCCAGCGCGTGGTGCGCAAGGTGGTCAATATCTCGTCGGTGGCGGGGCTGTTCGGCAATGCGGGGCAGACCAACTATTCGGCGGCGAAGGCCGGCATCGTCGGCATGACGCAGACGCTGGCCAAGGAGTGGGGACGCATGAACGTCACGGTCAACTGCGTGGCCTTCGGCTTCATCCAGACGCGGCTGACTGCGAGCGCGGCTGAAGCGTCGACTGCGAACATCGAGGGGCGTGAGATCAAGGTTGGTATCAACCCTGGGCTCTTGGCGATGATGGAGCAGTCCATTCCCCTGGGGCGTGGCGGTACGCCTGAGGAAGCGGCTGGGGCCGTGTATCTGCTGTGTACGCCTGAGTCGGACTATGTGAGTGGGCAGACTTTGATGTGTACCGGGGGGCTTACTGGTATCTGAGGGTTTTTCAAGGGCTGCTGTTCTTCAGGGCGACACTCACGCCGACACGGTGCTCTTTTTCGCGAATGTCCCCCGCTTCGCTCCTCCTTTATTTCGCGAAAAAGAGCCCCGTATCGGCGCGAGCGCTCAGAGCACTGGTTGATCGGCCGCAAACGCACGGTCTGTCCCTGTGCGAATGACACCAGGTGCTCCCCGCAGCGAAATAAAGGAGGAGCGAAGCGGGGGACATTCGCGGAGGGGAGCACCTGGTGTCATTCGCACTCGCCCCGAATAAAAGCCTTAAAACAAGCAAACCAAGCAACCCAATCCACAGCGGAGCAACCAAGATGAATCTGAGCGAAGGCATCGCCTGGAGCGTGCAAGACGACATCGGCCGCATCGTGCTGAAGCGGCCCGAGCGCGCGAACGCACTGTCGTCACCGAGCGCCCGTGCGCTGGTGCGCGCGGTCGACGAGGTACTGGCACACAAGCCGCGCGCCATCCTGCTGACCGGCGAGGGCCGCGTGTTCTGCGCAGGCGGCGACATCGATGAGTTCGTTGCCGCGGGCGAGAAATTGCCCGAGCTGGTGAACGACATCCTGGACGGGCTGCATCCCGCATTGCTGCGCCTGGCATCGAACCCGGCACCGCTGGTCGTCGCCGTGAACGGGGCTGCGGGCGGCGCAGGCGTGGGGTTGGCGCTGTGCGGCGACTTCGTGCTGGCGGCGGAGTCGATGAAGCTGCGCACGGGGTATGCGGCCATCGGGCTGTCACCCGATGCGGGGGCTTCCTACTTTCTCGCGCGACGTGCCGGGCCGGTGCGGGCGCAACAACTGCTGATGCTCAGCGACGCCATCGACAGCCGGCGTTGCCTTGAATGGGGCATCGTCGATGCGGTCCATCCAGATACTGAACTCGCAGCGGCAGCCGAAGCGCTGGTGATGCGGCTGGCGAATGGCGCGAGTGCCTCGTTCGCGGGCATCAAGGCACTGTGCGCCGGTGCGCCGGGCCGGCCGATCGAGGCGCACTTCGCGATGGAGCAGAAGCTGCTGCACGAACGTGCGGGCAGCGCGGATGCACGAGAAGGCGTGGCGGCGTTCGTTGCCAAACGGGCGCCACGCTTCACCGGCCGCTGAAGCGGATCAGGCGGTCGGCGGCTTCGGGGGCTCGTTGTTGATGCCGCTGGTGCCAGCGCTCGTGCTTGTGGCGTTGAAGTTGTCGTCCACAGGCGCCGTGGCGACGACAGCGGGTTCCTTCTTCTTGAACACCTTCGCAATGCCCCACAGCGCTGCGCCGACCGCCACGATGGCGAGCTTCGCGAACTTGGCGAAGAAGGCCAGCACCAGTGCGAACAGGCCCAGCTTCTTCACCGCCACGCCCGCCACCAGCGCAGCCAGTCCATAGGCCGCGACCTTGTCGGTGGACGAGTTGAAGTCCGCGTACTTCTTGCCGTCGTCGTACTGCAGCGCGCCGAGCAGCTTGGCGGCGTCGGGCTTGTACTTGTCGAGGTCCTTCGCGTTGGTGATGAGGTTCAGGCTCAGGTAGCCGTCGCGGCCCAGCGCGTAGGTGTTGTAGTTCACGCCCTGGTTGCTGTCGGTGCCGCCCTTTTGCTTCGACAGGGCCGACCACACGAGGCGGTGCGTCTCGGCTTCGTACTGCGGCTTCTGCGCCCAGCCCGTGACCTCGATGCTTGGAATGCCGCGCTTGGCACGCTCTTCGTTCGCGGCCTCGGTGCCTTCCTTCAGGCTCTTGAGCAGGTCGTCGGCGTTCCAGTCCTTGGCGTCGTCGTCCTTGATGTAGCCCTCTTTGACGAACTTCACCACGGCCATCCAGTCGGCGTCGTCGGCGGGGAAGATCACGCCGATGAAGGTGTCGTCGGTGCGGTTGCCCATGCTGCGCATCAACTGCGCGGCGGCGGGCATCGGCACCCAGACGTAGCCGGCCGGCAGGTGCAGATGGGCCTGGTCGCGCAGGGCGATTTCGGCGGGGCCGATTTTCTGCACGGCCTTTGCGGCCTTGAAGGCGGCCTCTTGTTCGGCTTCCAGCGTGCTGGCTGCGGAAGCGGCTGCTGTGGTGGTTGAAGTGCTGTCGGACGGCGATGCGGCATGGACGGTGTGGGCCACAAAAGCGGCGCACGCAAGCAGCAAGCCGGCCGTAAGGCGGGCAGTGTGAATACGCAAGTTCTCTCTCCTCGGTTGTTATCGATTTTTCGAGCGGAGAGAGTTTATCTAGCGCACAAGGTGTGAAGAAACCGTAGCGAGCGCGCCGAGCTTGCATCGAGGACCGGAGCCGTACTTTGTACGGTGAGGACCGCAGGTGCGAGATCGGGGCGCGCAGTAGGTTTATTCACGCCTTGTCAGGTGTCGCTCCACTTGCGCAGCAGGTTGTGATACGTGCCCACCAGCGTGCGACGTGCCGGTTCGTCAGCATTGCTCTGGTTGAGCCGCTGGATCGCGTTGTCCATGTCGAACAGCAGCGCGCGGTCGCCGGCATCGCGCACCAGGCTTTGCACCCAGAAGAAGCAGGCAACGCGCACGCCGCGCGTGATGGGCGTGACTTGATGCACGCTGGTGGCCGGGTAGAGCACCATGTCGCCAGCCGCGAGCTTCACGGTCTGCATGCCGTGCGTGTCTTCCATCTGCAGTTCGCCGCCGTCGTAGCTGTCGGCATCCGACAGGAAGAGCGTGGCCGACAGGTCGGTGCGCAGCTTGCGGCCGGTGCGCGGGTCGATGCGCACGCCGCCGTCCACGTGCAGGCCGAAGCGCATGCCTTCGCTGTAGCGATTGAACATCGGCGGATACAGCAGGTTCGGCAGCGCCGCGCTGATGAAGGTCGGGTGGCGTTCGAGCGCACTGGCCACGATGGCCTGGCATTCGTGCGCCACCGTCGAGCCTTCATCGATCTGCTGGTTGAACTTGACCGGCGCGCCCTGATGGCCCGCGGTGACGCGGCCATCGACCCACGCATCGCCGGCCGCATCGAGGCGCGCACGCACCGCCGCGAGCGCCTCGCGATCCAGAACACCGGGAATGCACACCAGCATGGCGAATCGATCTTCCCGCCCGCAGGCTCAGAGGTGGTAGGTGAACGACACTGTGGCGGCGCGGCCCGAACCCGGTACCGCGCGACCGCCATCCGATGGAATCAGCGCGTCGTAGTAATGGCGGTTGGCCAGGTTGAACACGTTCAGGCGGATGTCGTACTTGGGCTGATGGTAAGCCACCATCGCGTCCAGCCGCGCATAGCCGCCGACCTGAACCAGGTCGGTATTGTTGGCGAAACGCTTCGCGCTGTAGGTGGTGCCGCCGCCGATTTCCCACTCGGGCGTGATGGCATACGTGGCCCACAGGCTGGCCGCGTCCTTCGGCGTGTTGGCGGGCGTCTTGCCGAGCGTGCCGGGCGCGATGCCTTCGATGATGGAGGCGTCCAGGTGCGTGTAGGCGCCGAACAGTTGCAGCTTGTCGGTCACGCGGCCCGCGATGCCTGCGCGTGCGCCGTTCACGCGCACGGTGCCGGTGGCGCTGTAGGTGCCGTCGCTGTTCTGCGAGCGCGCGTTGGTCTGCGTGATCTGGAACGCGGCCGCCGTCAGCGAGAGGTTGCCGTCGTTCATGTCCCACTTGCCGCCGAACTCGTAGGCCTTGTTCTTCTGCGGCGGCAGCGGTTGCGTGCTGCCGGTGGTGGCGACCAGTTGTTCGAGCGAAGGGTTGAACGAGGTGCTGTACGACACGTAGTACGACTGCTCGGGTGTCGGCTGCCAGATGGCGCCGGCACGCACGCTGGTGAAGTTGACGGTCTGGCTTTCGCTTGCGAGCGTGGTCGCGGTCGAAATCGTGTTCTGGATGTTCGCGCTGTAGTGGTCCTGCCGCAGGCCGCCGACCAGCTTCCACTGCGGGCTCAGCTCCAGCGTGTCGTTGAAGTAGCCGGCCACCGTGTTGGCGCTGGCCGTGGCCAGGTTGCCGGGCAGCGACGGCGCGGTGATCGGCGTGTTGCTCTGGAACGGCGAGAGCAGCGGCGTGCAGGCCGCATAACCGCTGGTGCCGCCCGCCGGGTTCAGCGCCACGCCGCCGCAGGTGCCGTTGCGGTAGTAGGCCTGGTTGCTGTAGGTGTCGTGGCCCAGTTCCAGGCCCACCAGCAGCGTGTGCTTGATGGAACCCGTCTCGAACTTGGTGTTGAGTTCGGTCAGGTTGAAGAGCGACTTGTCGTGGATCGTGCGGTCATGGCTTTGCTGGCGCACCCACAGGCTTTGAAGCGGCAGCGTGCTGAACGCGGCGGCCGGCACGGCGGTGGTGCCGGTGGAGAAGGGCGTGAACACGCCCTTGGCCGACAGCGTGCCGATGCTTTGCGGCGCGGTCTCGCGTGCGTCGGTGGTGACGTCGTTGTACTGGGTCTGGTTGCGGATCGAGGTGTCGGGCGTGAGCTTGTGCAGCACCACGGCGCTGTAGGCCTGGATGTCGGAGATCGTGCGGTCGTCGTTGAAGCCGTAGGCCGTGTCGCGATCGACCTTCACCGGACGGCCGTTGAGCGGCGAGACGCCGTAGTCGGGCATGTCGCGGTTGTGCTGCACAAGCGCCGAGAGCGTGACCTGCGTCGGCGTGTTGATGCCGAACTTGACCGAGGCGTCGAGGCCGAAGTCTTTCAGCTTGGTCTGGTCGCGCGTGCTCGCATCGCCTTGCTGGCCCATCGCCGCGATGCGGAAGGCCGAGGTGTCTGACATCGGCCGGTTGATGTCGACGGTCGAGCGTACAAGGCCGGTCGTGCTGGCCGACACCGAGACCTCGCCGGCGGGCGTGAGCGACGGCTTCTTGGTGACCTGGTTGATCACGCCGCCGGTGGAGCCCCGGCCGAACAGCATCGACGACGGGCCCATGAGCACTTCGACCGATTCGAGTGCGAAGGTGTCGCGGTAGTACTGGGCGCGGTCGCGTGCGCCATCGAGAAAGATGTCGGTACGTGCCGAGAAACCGTTGAGGTTGATGTTGGTGCCGATCTGGCCGCCTTCTGCGCCGCCGATCGTGAGGCCGGGCACGTTGCGCAACGCACTGGCCAGCGAGGTCGCACCCTGCGACTGCATCACGGCCTGGTTGATGACGGTGATGGATTGCGGCGCATCGCGCAGGTCCGCGGGCAGGCGGCTCAGCGACGATGGGTTGGCGCCGAAGCTGGATTTGTCTTGCGCTCCCTGGACCTGCACTTCACGCAGCGTGCCCGGCACCGAGGTGCCGGCAGCGGGCGAGGGCGCCGATGCCGCGCTGGGCGCCGTGGGCTGCACGGCCTGCTGTGCAAATGCGGCGGGCAATGAGGAAAAGAAGCCGACGAGGGCCAGGGCAACGGGCGTGCGGCGGCGCATCGGGCGGTAGGGGCGGGTCATGGAGCAGGCTTTCCGGAAGGGGGCACGGGCGACGGCGCCCGGTCATGCAGTGCAAACAAAAGCACCACTGGCGGAAATTCTGACTGCGAATCGCTCTTATTTGAAGTGCCTGCCGACGCGCTGTCTGGCTTCAGAGACAGCGCTTCATCTTTACCTTACAAGTCAGGTGGAAGACAGATTTCGATTTGTCCGTGTGGCCGGATGTGCGCCTGGAGCCCCTGAATCACTTCCAGGGCGTCGGCGGCGGAATCTCGCACACCGGCTCGACGTCGATGCTCTTGAAGTCCGCCGGCGAGACGATCTCCAGGTACTCCATGTCGGGCGAGTAGTCGAACAGGAAGTGCCGGATGCCCGGCCGCTGGTGCACCACATCGCCGGCCTCGACCAGCGTTTCCTTGTCCTCGTACATGAAGCGCGCCCAGCCCTTGATCATGATCACGATCTGGAAGTCCGCCTCGTGGCGGTGCCAGCCGGTGCCCGTTTCCGGTGCCATGTTGGCCTTGACCAGATGCGCGATGACCTTGCCGTTGGTGGCCTCCGCAATCCCGAGATCGCGGTACAGGAAAAAGTCGCGCAGGCCGCCTGAGACGAATTCGGTGTCGCCGGGCTTCACGTGGGAGAACTGTGTGGCGGTACGGTCCAGCATGGGCGGCTCCTTTTCAGGTGGTGGTTGTGTGCTGCGTTGCAGCACGCATAAAGCGTTCCCGAGATCGCTTGACGCCTCCACCTCGCCTCCAGATACTCAACCGCATGGTTCACCCAGAAGCCCCGGCCGATGTGGCCTCCCTCGACGCCGTCTTCGCCGCGCTCTCCGACTCCACGCGCCGCACGGTGCTCGAAACCCTGGGCGAGCGCAGCCTCAGCGTGACCGAGCTGGCCCAGCCGCATGGCATGTCGCTCACCGGCTTCATGAAGCATCTGCGCGTGCTCGAAGACGCGGGACTCATTTCGCGCACGAAAGAGGGCCGCGTCGTGCGCTGCGAACTGTCGGCGCGGCCCATGCAGGAGGCCGCCGTGTGGTTGTCGCGCTACGAGAAATTCTGGACCGGCCGCCTCGATGCGCTGGCGCGCTTTCTCTATCACCAAGAGGAGACCGAATGGCGAACCCTGCCCACAGAGGAGCCGAACAAGAGCGCCCCTCGCTCACCCTCCGCCGGCACTACCGCGTCTCGCCCGACAAGGTCTGGCGCGCGTGGACCGACCCGCAAGCGCTGAAGCTCTGGTTCGGCCCCGATGAAATCGTCTCGGTGCCGCTGGCCGAAGTCGACCTGCGCGTCGGCGGGCGCTTTCGCGTGGTCATGCGCGCGGCCGATGGCGAAACGCATGACGTGAGCGGCATCTACCTGGAGCTTGTGCCCAACCGCAAGCTGGTCTTCAGTTGGGCCTGGCGCAGCACGCCGGAGCGCGAGTCGCGCGTCACGGTGCGGATCGAGCCTGACGCCGAAGGCTGCGAGCTGGTGCTGATGCACGAGCAGTTCTTCGACGCGGCCGCGCGCGACGCGCACAACCACGGCTGGACCGGTGCCCTCGTCAAGCTCGAAGGCTGGCTCGGCCAAGGCAACGGGGCTGCATGACGTCATCTGTCGCTGACACCGTCGATGCGATCTACCGCGCCGAGTCGCGCCGCATCTTCGCCACGCTGGTGCGCCTGCTCGGCGATTTCGATCTGGCCGAAGAAGCGCTGCACGACGCCTTTCGCAGTGCGCTGGAGCAATGGCCGCGCGACGGCGTGCCCGCGAACCCGCGCGCCTGGCTGGTGTCGGCCGGGCGCTTCAAGTCCATCGACGGCATCCGGCGGCAGGCGCGCTTCACGGCCTGGGACGACGCGGCCGAGCACACGGCCGCGCTGGCCGACCCCGCACCCGCATGGGACGACGACACCGAAGACCTGGAAGACGATCGCCTGCGCCTGGTCTTCACTTGCTGCCACCCGGCACTCGCGCCCGATGCACAGGTTGCGCTCACGCTGCGCGAGGTCTGCGGCCTGGCCACCGAGGAAATCGCTCGCGCTTTTCTCGTGCCGGCGCCCACCGTCGCGCAGCGCATCGTGCGCGCCAAGGCACGCATCCGCGATGCCCGCATCCCGTACCAGGTGCCCGCGCTGGCCGAGTTGCCCGAGCGGCTCGATGCGGTGCTGCGCGTGGTCTACCTCGTGTTCAACGAGGGCTACGCGGCCTCGTCGGGCGACAGCCTCACGCGCGCCGACCTGTCGGTGGAAGCGATCCGTCTGGGCCGCCTGCTGGTCGACCTGCTGCCCGACCCCGAAGCGCTGGGCCTGCTCGCTCTGATGCTGCTGCACGACTCGCGCCGCGCCGCGCGCACTTCACCCGAAGGCGACATCGTGCTGCTCGATGCGCAAGACCGCAGTCTCTGGCATCGCGGCCAGATCGAGGAGGGCGCGGCGCTGGTCGAGCGCGCACTGCTGTCCCGCCGCTTCGGCCCCTACACGCTGCAGGCCGCCATTGCCGCCGTGCATGCCGAAGCCGGTAGCCCCGATGCCACCGACTGGCCGCAGATCGTCGGGCTTTACGACGTGCTGCTGCGGCTCGACCCATCGCCCGTGGCCGAGCTGAACCGCGCAGCCGCCATCGCCATGCGCGACGGCCCGGCGGCCGGGCTGGCGCTGATCGACGCGCTGCTCGCGCGCGGCGAACTCGCCGGCTACCACCTGGCGCATGGCGCGCGTGCCGAACTGTGCCGCCGCCTCGGCCACATCGACGACGCGCGCGCCGCCTACGGGCGCGCCCTGTCGCTGGCCCGCCAACTGCCCGAGCGGCAATTCCTGGAGCGGCAACTCGCGTCGTTGCCGGCCTAGAAATTTTTTCTACGCCCGCCGCGCTGACTTGTCGATTCCGGCGATTGCCAATCGACCACTGGTGTCCACATTCAATCTGCAAGGAGAGTCCGCATGAAATACCTCTGCCTCGTTCATTGCGACGAAGCGGTGTTCCGCACGATGCCGCCCGACGAACTCAGGGCGCTGAACGAACAATCCATGGCTTACGACCGCGAGCTTGAAAAGAGCGGGCACTTCATTGCCGCCGAAGCGCTGGGGTCGGTCAAGTCCGCGAAGGTCGTGCAGGTGCGAAACGGCAAGCGCTCGCATGTCGACGGCCCGTACGCGGAGGCGCGCGAGCAGCTCGGCGGCTTCATCCTGATCGAGGCCCGCGACCTGAACGCAGCGATCCAGATCGCCGGCCACATCCCGATGGCGCGCTACGGCGCCATCGAAGTCCGGCCCATCGAAATCATGGGAAATACAGAGGGGAATGCCGCATGAGATACCTTTGCCTGATCTACGGAACCGAAGACCAGACGAGCCACCTCTCGCCTGCAGAAATGGACATGTACATCAACGAACACATCGACTACGACGCGCAGTTGCACGAGCGCGGCAAGCTCGTCGTATCCGAAGCATTGCAGAGCGCCAACACGGCGACCACCGTGCGCATGCGCCGCAACCAACTGTCGGTCACCGACGGCCCCTTCGCCGAAATCAGCGAGCAGCTCGGCGGCTTCTATCTGGTCGAGGCCGACAGCGAAGAAGAAGCGCTGCAGCTCGCGGCCGGCATTCCATCGGCGCGCTTCAGCAGCATCGAGGTGCGGCCGGTCAAGTCGTTCGCGCCCAGCGAGGGAGGTCGATGAACGTTGCCAAGGCTGCTGCATCGCCTCCCGCCCGCGCCACCGCGCGCGAATGGACCGGCCTGGCCGTCATCGCGCTGCCGTGCATGCTCTATTCGATGGACCTCACGGTCCTGAACCTCGCGATTCCGGCGATCAGCGAAGAGCTGAAACCCACGGCCTCGCAACTGCTGTGGATCGTCGACATCTACGGCTTCTTCGTGGCCGGCCTGCTGGTCACCATGGGCACGCTGGGCGACCGCATCGGCCGGCGCCGCCTGCTGCTGATCGGCGCGGCGGCTTTCGGCGTGGCCTCGATGCTGGCGGCGTTTTCCACCAACGCCAACATGCTCATCGCCACCCGCGCGCTGCTCGGCGTGGCGGGGGCGACGCTGGCGCCGTCCACGCTCTCGCTGATCCGCAACATGTTTCTCGACCCGGCGCAGCGCACCGTGGCCATCGGCGTGTGGATCTCCAGCTTTTCGGCGGGTGCCGTCATCGGCCCGGTGATCGGCGGCGTGCTGCTGCAGTTCTTTCCATGGGGCTCGGTGTTCCTGATCGGCGTGCCGGTGATGGTGCTGCTGCTGGTGCTCGGCCCGATGCTGCTGCCCGAGTACCGCGACCCCGACGCGGCGCGGCTCGACCTGCTCAGCGTGGCGCTGTCGCTGGCTGCGGTGCTGACCGTCATCTACGGCATCAAGCAGACGGCGGAACATGGGCCCGATGTGGTGTCGCTGCTGTCGATCGCGGTGGGCGCGGTGCTCGGCTGGGTGTTCATCCGCAGGCAGAAGCGGCTGCCGAACCCGATGATCGACCTGCGGCTGTTCAGCCTGCCGGCCTTCAGCGTTTCGCTCGGCGCCTACATGCTGGCCTGCTTCGTGATGTTCGGCATCTTTCTCTACAACGCCCAGTACCTGCAGCTGGTGCTCGGCCTGTCGCCGCTGCATGCCGGCCTGTGGAGCATGCCCAGCGCGGGGGGCTTCATCGTCGGCTCGATGGTCGTGCCGGCACTGGCGCGGCGCATGCGCCCGGCCTTCGTGATGGGCGGCGGGCTGGCGGTGGCGGCGCTGGGCTTCGGCATGCTCGTCGTGCTCCCGGCGCAGGACGGGCTGGCGTGGATGGTGACGAGCGCGGTCATTTCCTCGCTCGGCCTGGCGCCGGTGTTCACGCTGGCCACCGACCTCGTGGTGGGCAGCGCGCCGCCGGAGCGGGCGGGCGTGGCCTCGGCGATCTCCGAGACCAGTTCCGAATTCGGTGGTGCGCTGGGCATCGCGATCCTCGGCAGCATCGGCGCGGCCATCTACCGCGGCACCATGGCCGACGCCATTCCGGCGGGGCTGGCCGGCACGGCCGAAATCGAGGCGGCGCGCAGCACGCTCGGCGGTGCGGTCGCGCTGGCGGGGCAGCTCGGCGGCGGTGCGGGCACGGAACTGCTCGACACGGCCCGTGGCGCCTTGATGCACGGCCTGCGCCTCACCGCCGGCATCTGCGCGGCGGTGCTGCTGTTCGTGGGAGGGCTGGTGGCCGTCCGCCTGCGCGGGACCGGCGCCAGCGGGGAGGCGGCGCCCGTGGCACCGGGTGCCACCGCATTGCCGGAGCGCTGACGAAACCCCATACTGGGGCTCCCACGACGCGATAGATCACCGGAGCCTTCCATGAGCAACGAACTGCGCAAGAAGCTGCACGACCTGGCGGAGCTGTCCGAGAAAACCACCGACCCGCAGACCAAGGCCATCATCGAGGCGATCCGGCTGCAGACGGCCGTGCTGAACGAGCGGCTGTTCTCCATCGAGCTGCAACTGGGCACGCTCACCCGGCGCATGGAAAACACGACGGACTGAGTGGCCGCCGCTTTGTGGGGATAATCCCGCCATGAGCGGCAACACCTTCGGAACACTCTTCGCAGTCACCAATTTCGGCGAGTCGCATGGCCCGGCCATCGGCTGCGTCATCGACGGCTGCCCCCCGGGCATGGCCCTGAGCGAGGCCGACATCCAGGGCGACCTGGACCGCCGGCGCCCCGGCACCAGCCGCCACGTCACCCAGCGCCAGGAGCCCGATGCGGTGCAGATCCTGTCCGGCGTGTACGAGGGCAAGACCACCGGCACCCCCATCGCGCTGCTGATCCAGAACACCGACCAGCGCAGCAAGGACTACGGGCAGATCGCCCAGCAGTTCCGCCCCGGCCACGCCGACTTCACCTACTGGAAGAAATACGGCATCCGCGATCCACGCGGCGGCGGCCGTTCTTCGGCCCGCCTCACGGCGCCCATGGTGGCGGCCGGCGCGGTCGCCAAGAAATGGCTGGCCGAAAAATACGGCATGGTGTTTCGCGGCTGCATGACCCAGATCGGCGAGGTCACCATTCCCTTCGAGAGCTGGGACCACGTGCCCAACAACCCCTTCTTCGCCCCCATCGCCGATGTGAGCGAACTCGAGGCCTACATGGACCGCCTGCGCAAGGCCGGCGATTCGTGCGGCGCGCGCATCCGCGTCACCGCGACGAACGTGCCCGTGGGCCTGGGCGAGCCGCTGTTCGACAAGCTCGACGCCGAAATCGCCTACGCGATGATGGGCATCAACGCAGTGAAGGCGGTCGAGATCGGCGCCGGCTGGGACAGCGTCACGCAGCGCGGCACCACGCACGGCGACTCGATCACGCCGACCGGCTTCGTCACCAACAACGCCGGCGGCATCCTGGGCGGCATCAGCTCGGGGCAAGACCTCGAGGTAAGCATCGCGATCAAGCCCACCAGCTCGATCATCAGCCCGCGCCAGTCCATCGACATCCACAACAACCCGGTCGAGGTGGTCACCAAGGGCCGCCACGATCCGTGCGTCGGCATCCGTGCCACGCCCATCGCCGAGGCCATGCTGGCGCTGGTGGTCATCGAACACGTGCTGCGCAACCGCGCGCAGTGCGGCGACCCGTCGCCAGCCGGCGGCGAGAAGACCGAAGCCACGTCGCCACAAGCGTCCTTCCTGTAGTGTCCGCGCCGGCGTCCGTGGCCGCCGGGCGCGGTCATCTGCTGGCATTCGCTGGCCTGTCGGCCAGCTATTTCGCGCACATCGGTTTCTTCAATCCCTACCTGCCGTTGTGGCTCAAGGACCTGGGGATGCCGATCTTCACCATCAGCCTGCTGGCTTCGATGCAGTCGATCACGCGGGTGTTCGCGCCCTATGCCTGGGGCGCGCTGAGCGACCACACCGGGCAGCGCGTGAAGCTGCTGCGCTTCAGCGCGGCGGTGGCGCTGGCCAGCTCCTTCGGCCTGTGGTGGCACGGCGGTGCATGGTGGCTCGCACTGGTGCTGCTCGTGATGTTCACCCACACCAGCTCGATGATGTCGCTCACCGAAGCGGCCATGGCGCAACTGGTGGCCGGCGACTGGGGCCGCTACGGGCGCATCCGGCTGTGCGGCTCGGCCGGTTTTTTGGTCACGGTGTTCGTCGCGGGCGAATGGTTCGAGCGCTTCGGCATGAAGCACTTTCCGTTCTGGGCCGCCGGCACATTGGCCATCGTGCTGGTCGCGACGATGAAGCTGCCCGACCTGCGCGAGCCGCCGGCGGCGCACGATGCCGTCAAGATGCCCATCGGACCGGTGATGCGCAACCCGGTGGTGCGGTGGTTTTTCGCGGCCCTGTTCTTCCAGGTGATGTCGCACTTCTCGGTGTACGCCTTCTTCTCGCTCTACCTCGACTCGATCGGGTACAGCAAGAGCACCATCGGCTTGCTGTGGGCGCTGTCGGTGGTGGCGGAGATCGTCTGGTTCTTCCTGCAGGGCCGCCTCATCGGCCTGCTGCCGATGCCGCGCTGGATGCTGCTGTGCGGCGTTGCCGCCGTCGCGCGGCTGGGCCTCACGGCCGGGCTGGGCGGCTTCATCGCTGCGCTGATCGTGGCCCAGTGGCTTCACGCATTGAGCTTCGCGGCGCACCATACGACCTGCATCGCCGTCGTGTCGCGCCGCTTCCCCGGCCAGTTGCGCGGGCGAGGGCAGGCGCTGTTCACTGTGATCGGCTATGGCTTCGGCGGGGTGCTGGGTGTGCTGCTCGGCGGGGCTGTGGCGCAGGAGTTCGGCTACCGGACGATGTTTGCGCTGGCGGCGCTGCTCGCGGTGGTGGGTAGCCTGTGCGCCTGGCGGGTGGTGACGCTGGACAGGCAGGAGCGCGAAAGCCGGGGCTGACCGCAGGCGGTTGCCCCGGCGTACAGATCTATTTCTTCCCGGCCTTGCCTGGCTTCTTGCTCTTGGCTGCACCGCCGCCCTTGGCCGTGCGCCCACCCCCGTTCTCCTTCTCGAACACCGCAAAGTACTCCGACGCCAGCTTGCGCAGCGAGCGCCCGATGTTCGCGTAGTCGTATTCGTTCAGGTTGGCCAGCGACACGCGGCCCGACGCGTGCTTGCCGCCGAAGCCGCGGCCCGGCAGCAGCACGATGCTGGTTTCTTCGGCGATGCGGAACAGTGCCTCGTTCGGCTGCAGCTTGGTCACGATCCATTTGCCAAAACGCTCGCCATGCATCTGCGTGGCGATGTCCTGCAGGTCGAGCAGGTGGTAGTAGCTCACCGAGTTCGGGTCGAGCTCCAGCGGCAGGCCCAGCTCGCGGTACAGCGCCTCCTTGCGGCGCAGCACGATGTGCTTCATCGACTTCTTGTACGCGTCCGGTTCGTCCATCAGGCAGAACAGCGAGAACATCACCATTTGCGCCTGCACCGGCGTCGAGAGCCCGGCCGTGTGGTTGAGCGCCACGGTGCGGCTGTCGGCCACCAGCCGGTCGATGAACTTCAGCTTGCGCGGCTCGGTGGTGATGGAGCTGTAGCGCGCGTCGAGTTCCCCCAGCTTGGCTTCGGACAGCGCCGCGATCTGGCGGTCGAGGATGTTGTCCTCGTGCGTGGCCACCACGCCCATGCGCCAACCGGTGGCGCCGAAGTACTTGGAGAACGAATACACCAGGATGGTGTTGTGCGGACAGATCGCGAACAGCGAGCGGAAGTTGTCCGCGAAGGTGCCGTACACGTCATCGGTGAGGATGATGAGGTCGGGCCGCTGCTTCACGATGTCGGCGATGTAGCCCAGCACCTCGTCGTTGATCTTCACCGAGGGCGGGTTGCTCGGGTTGCACAGGAAGAAGGCCTTGACCTTCGGGTCGAGCAGCTTCTGCAGCTCCTTCTTGGTGAACTGCCAGTTGTTCTCGGGCGGTGCGTCGATCAGCGCCTCGATCAGCTGGTAGTCGTTGAGGTGCGGAATCTCGATGTACGGCGTGAAGATCGGCATGCCCAGCGCGATGGTGTCGCCGGGTTGCAGCAGGTGGTTTTCGCGCAGGCTGTTGAACAGGTAGGTCATGGCGGCGGTACCGCCCTCGACCGCGTACATGTCGAACTTGCCCACGAACGGGTGCGTGCCGATCATCTCCTTGTGGATGTACTGGCCCACGATGATCTCGGACAGGCGCAGCATGCGGTCGGGCACCGGGTAGTTGCAGCCGAGGATGGCCTCGCACATCTCGTAGATGAAGTCGCCGGCCGACAGGCCGAGTTGGTCGCGCACATACGAAACCGCTGCCTCGATGAAGCGCGTGCCCGGTTCGCCCGCGTGCGACTTGGCAAAAATCTCGAAGCGCGACTCAATGCCTTCGCGCTGCGGAAAGCCGCCCACGCCTTCCATGTAGATGAACGAGCGCTCGCTCTCGGTCATCGCGAACAGTCCGAACTGGAAGAAGCCGTGGCGCGGCGTGGTCGCCAGAAAGTTCGGGTTGCCGCGCCCCGCATTGAGCATGAGGCGGTCGCTCTGCTTGGCGACCTGGATCAGGGCATCCTTCAGTTCGAAGGGGCTCAGGCCACCGAGTTTTTTCACGTCGCTGAAATCCATTGCAAAGCTCCTGGTTGAGAGAAAACGAAAGAAGAAAAAAGGTGGCCGCGTGCCGCGCTCAGACGAGCGCCACGATCAGCGGGCCGAGCAAGGTAAGGAACACGTTCGCCAGCGCATAGGTGATGGCAAACGGCACGGTGGGCGTGGTGTTCTCCGCCTTGTCGAGCACTTCGCCGAAGGCCGGGTTGGCGCTGCGCGAGCCGCTCAATGCGCCCGCGAAGATGGCCGTGTTGCTGTAGCGCAGCACGTAGCGGCCGAACAGCATGGTCAGCAGCATCGGCACGATGGTCACGACCACGCCCACGCCGAAGATGGTCAGGCCCAATTGCTTGATCGTCTCCACCGCTTGCAGGCCCGAAGACAGGCCCACCACCACCACGAAGCCCGCAAGGCCCAGGTCTTTCAGCAACTGCACCGCGCTCGGCGGCAGTGCGCCGAAGGTCTGGCGCTTGGCGCGGTACCAGCCGAACAGCAGGCCCGACAGCAGCGCGCCGCCACCGGCACCCAGCGTCAGCGGAATGTTGCCGACCTTCACGCTCAACAGGCCGACCAGCAGCCCCACCACCAGGCCCGCACCGAGGTACACGAAGTCGGTCTTGGCGCTGGGCACGATCACGTCGCCGACGATGGCGGCCACGCGCTTCACATCCTGCTCGGCGCCGAAGATCGACACCAGGTCGCCGGTCTGCACCACGGTGTCGGGCTGCATCGGCAGCACCTTGCCCATGCGGCTCAACTCCGTCACGAAGATGCCGTGGCGCACGCCGCCGGCGGTGGCCTTGCGGATCTCGTCGACCGTCTTGCCGTCGAACTGCTTGTTGGTCAGCACGATCTCGCGCTTTTGCAGGGTGAGTTCCATGCCGTCGACTGCGTAGACCTCCTTGCCCAATAGCGGGGCGCTGCTCACCACCGCATCGCGCCGGCCGACCGCGAGCACGATGTCGCCTTGGTGCAGCATCAGTTCGGGGCTGACCTCGATGAACTTGCCGCCGCGCTTCACCCGCTCGATGGTGATGGTGGTCGCCGGATTCGCGTTCTCGATGTCGGCCACCGTGCGCTTTGGTTCGCTCGTCAACTCGTAGATGCGGCCGACCAGCGAGGGCGCCGCTTCTTCCTGGTCAGGGCCCAGCACCTTCACGCCGGCCTGCATGGCCGTTTCGGCGGCGATGGCGTCGTCGCGGATGGTGCGGCCCATCAGCTTGGGTAGGATGTTGACGCACACGATGATGGCGCCGAAGGAGCCGAACACGTAGGTCACCGCATAGCCGATGGCCACGTTGCTCTGCAGCCGCGCCGTCTCGGCCGCCGCGAGCCCGAGCTTGCCGATGGCATCGCTGGCCGTGCCGATGATGGCCGACTGCGTGAGGCCACCGGCTGCCACGCCTGCGGCCAGGCCTTTGTCGAGCCCGAACAGCTTGGCCATGATCACCACCGTCGCAAGACCCGTGGCCGCCATCACCGCCGCCAGGATGATCTCTTTCACCGACTGCCTGCCGAGCGAGCTGAAGAACTGCGGCCCGCTCTCGAAGCCCACCGCGTAGATGAACAGCGCGAACAGCACCGCCTTCACGCCGCCGTCGATCTGCACACCCACCTGGCTCACGATGACGGCCACCAGCAGCGAGCCCGCCACGCCGCCGAGCTGGAACTTGCCGAACTTGATCTTGCCTATCCAGTAGCCGACCGCCAGCGAGAGAAAGAGCGCCATCTCCGGCGACTTCTTGAAGAGTTCATGCAGCCATTCCATGGGTCAAGTCCTTTCAGGTTCCTGTGTTTCTTCCTCCCCTTTCGGGGGAGGGTTGGGGTGGGGGCACGACGGCCATCGCTCGGACGCAGCCGTGTTGCACAAGCGCCGCTTGCCCCCATCCCAGCCTTCCCCCGGAAGGGGAAGGAGCCAATACCAATACCTCACTTCGCCGCATGCACCACCCCCGCCAGGGCCACGATCAACGGGCCCATCAAGGGCAGCACCACGTTCGAGATGGCATAGGTGATCGTGTAGCCCAGCAGCGGCGTGGCATTGCCGGCAGCGTTCTGCACGGCACTCAGCGCGGGCGTGCTGCATTGCTGGCCGGCAATGGCGCCGAGCAGCACGGGCGCTTCGAGCTTGAGCAGCCGGTGGCCGACGAACAGCGAAATGGTTGCCGGCACCACCGCAACGGCCACGCCGACCAGCGGCAGCGCGATGCCGAACTTCTTGATCAACGTCAGCGCCTGCGGCCCCGAGGCCAGGCCGACGCAGGCGATGAAAGTTGCCAAGCCCAGGTCTTTCATCAGCGCGAGCGCATCGGGCGGCACGCTCAGGCGATGCGGGTTCTTCGCCTGGTACCAGCCGAAGGCCAGCCCGGTGAGCAGCGCGCCGCCGCCGGTGCCGAGCGAGAACGGAATGCCGCCGAGCTTGACGCTGAAGCCACCGATGAACACGCCGAGCAGGATGCCCATGGCCGCGAAGCTGATGTTGCTGCGCGTGGAAACCACCACGCGGTCGCCGACCAGCGGCAGCGCCTTGTTCATGTCCGCCACGGGTGCATAGAGCTTGAGCACGTCGCCGCGCTGCAGCTTCACGTCGTGCAGCAGCGGCATGACATGGCCGTCGCGTGCCAGCCCCACGATCTGCACGGCGGGCGGCAAGGCCGCATCGAGCGCGCGCAGTTCGCGGCCGAACCATTCGCGCTGGTTGACCACGACCTCTGTGGTCTCCACCACCGCATCGAAGGCCGTGGTGTCCGCGAACTCGCGGCCCAGCAACTCGGCCACGTTGACCAGCGCGGCGCGGCGCCCGATGGCCAGCACCTGGTCGAAGGCCTGCAGTCGCAGCGTGGGTTCGACGGTCAGGCTCTGGCCACGTCGCATCACGCGCTCGATGTGGGCCTGCCCGCCGAAGATGGCCGTCAGTTCGCCGACTGTGCGGCCCTGGCCCACCGTGACCTTGAACACGCGGCCGACCATTTCGGGCGTGGCACTTGCAGCGTCGGGGTCGTCGCCGCCACCGCCCATCGTCTTCCAGAGCTTGTCGGCTTCGGCGCGCAGATCGACACGCAGCAGCAGCGGAAAAATCTGGCTCGTGGCAACCACGATCGCGATCAGTCCGAACACGTAGGTGATCGAATAAGCCGTGACCACATTGGCCTGCAACTGCTGGATGTCCGCGAGCGGCAGGGCGAGCTTGGAGATGGCATCAGTCGCCGTGCCCACCACCGCCGATTCGGTCGCGGCCCCGGCCATCAAACCTGCGGCCGTGCCCTGGTCGAGAGACAGCAGGAGCGTGGCGCCCAGCACCAGCGCGAGCACCACGACAACTTCGACCAGGCACAGCAAGCCGAGCCGCAAGCCCTTGGCATCGAGGTTGGCAAAGAACTGCGGGCCGCCTGCGTAGCCGAGCGCGAAGATGAACAGCATGAAGAACACGTTCTTCACGCTGTCGTCGAGCGTGATGCCCAGCTGGCCGACAACGAGCGCGGCAATCAGCGTGCCGCAGATGCCGCCGAGCTGGATCGGGCCGAAGCGGATCTGGCCCACTGCATAGCCGATGGCGAGCACGAGGAAGAGTGCTATTTCGGGCTGGCTTCTAAGTATTCCGGTCAGCTCACCGATCACCCGCCGTTCCTCTCGTTGCAAATGGCAATTACCGAATTGGTCAGACCATTCTGTCGGGATTCGGACAATGCGCAAGACCGTTTCGCAAAGGTTAAATGCCGGTGTGAGGCCCATGTACATCGGTTGTCTTGCATCGGGTGGAAGAGGGCGAACTTTGTTCTGACGCCATCGATATGGCCAATTCAACCGATGTGATGCGCCGCCTGTTTTCATACGGGCTCTTGCCAGGCAAAGCATCCGGCGCCATCGTCGATCAGCGCTTCTCGCGCTGATCCGAAAGGTGATTCGGATTGGCAATGTGGCCCGTACGACCTCCGGGTTTCCGATAACTAAAGCCGCTTGATTTAGTCGCCTCGCTGACCGATAGTCCTCCTGCGTTCGGATGCCGCGCCTTCTTGCAGGGCACGCATCCGGTTCAACAGACCGCAGGCGCATGGCCGCCTGCCTACGGAGACAAACCATGTTCAGCTCCCGTTCCATCCTGGCCATGGCGGCCATGTCCTTGGCCGCATCCGCCGCCTTCGCGGCCGACCAGCCCATCATCGGCCTGGTCACCAAGACCGAGACCAATCCCTTCTTCGTGAAGATGAAAGAGGGCGCGCAGGAAGAAGCCAAGAAGCTCGGCGCCAAGCTGCTGTCGGGTGCGGGCAAGGCCGACGGCGACAACGCGGGCCAGATCACTGCGATGGAAAACATGATCGCGGCCGGCGCCAAGACCATCCTCATCACGCCGAGCGATGCCAAGGCCATCGTGCCCGCCATCAAGAAGGCGCGCGACAAGGGCATCATGGTGATCGCACTCGACAGCCCGGCCGATCCACCGGACGCGACCGATGCGCTCTTCGCCACCAACAACTACACCGCCGGCGTGCTGATCGGCGAATACGCCAAGGCCGCGATGGCCGGCAAGACGCCCAAGATCGTCGCGCTCGACCTGCTGCCGGGCCACCCGGTGGGCGCGCAACGCCACAACGGTTTCATGAAGGGCTTCGGCCTGCCGGCGAACGAGGCCAAGTCGAACGAGTTGTCGAAGGCGCCAGAAATCGTCTGCATGGCCGACAGCTACGGCGACCAGGCCAAGGCCCAGACAGTGATGGAAAACTGCCTGCAGAAGGCGCCCGACGTGAACCTCGTCTACACCATCAACGAACCCGCCGCGGCCGGTGCCTACAACGCACTGAAGCGCGCGGGCAAAGAGAAGGGCGTGATGATCGTCTCGGTCGACGGCGGCTGCCAGGGCATCAAGGACACCAACGCCGGCATCATCGCCGCGACCTCGCAGCAGTACCCGCTGAAGATGGCAGCCATGGGCGTGGCCGCAGGCGTCGAGTTCGCCAAGACCGGCAAGAAGGCCACGGGCTATGTCGACACCGGCGTGACGCTGATCGCCGGCAAGAGCGTGGCGGGCGTCGAGAGCAAGGACACCAAGACCGGCGCCGAGCTGTGCTGGGGCAAGAAGTAAACCAGCGAACAGAACAGAGAGCCCCAGGGAGAACACATCGATGGCGAAATCCGCAACGCACCACATTCCGTGGGGCGCCCTGGGGCCGTGGCTGGCCCTTCTTGGCGCATGCATCTTCTTTGCGACCCAGTCCGACCGCTTTCTGACGGGCGGCAACCTCTCGCTGATCCTGCAGCAGGTGATGGTGGTCGGCGTCATCGCCATCGGCCAGACGCTGATCATCCTCACGGCCGGCATCGACCTGTCGTGCGGCATGGTGATGGCGCTGGGCGGGATCATCATGACCAAGTTCGCGACCGAGCTGGGCATGCCGGTGCCGGTGGCCATTCTTTGCGGCATCGGCGTGACCACGCTGTTCGGTTTGCTCAACGGCCTGCTGGTCACGCGCATCAAGCTGCCGCCTTTCATCGTGACGCTGGGCACGCTGAACATCGCCTTCGCGATCACGCAGCTGTACTCGTCGTCGCAGACCATCACCGACCTGCCCACCGGCCTCACGGGGCTGGGCACCACCTTCGCCATCGGCAGCGCTGAAGTGGCGTGGGGCTCGGTGCTGATGGTGGCGCTCTATGCGCTTGCTTGGTTCGTGCTGCGCGAGACGGCGGCGGGGCGCCATATCTACGCAGTGGGCAACAACGCAGAAGCCACGCGGCTGGTCGGCATTCCGACGCAGCGCGTGCTGCTCGGCGTGTATGTGGCGGCGGGCGTGCTCTACGGCATTGCCTCGCTGCTGTCGGTGGCGCGCACCGGCGTGGGTGACCCGAATGCGGGCCAGACCGAAAACCTGGACGCCATCACGGCGGTGGTGCTCGGCGGCACCAGCCTGTTCGGCGGACGCGGCATCGTGCTGGGCTCGTTGATCGGCGTGCTGATCGTGGGTGTGTTCCGCAACGGGCTCACGTTGATGGGCGTGTCGTCGATCTACCAGGTGCTGGTGACGGGCGTGCTCGTGATTCTTGCGGTGGCAGCCGATCAACTCTCGCGCAAGGGGGCTCGCTGATGAACACAGTCGCCAACCCCAAACTCGTGATGCAGGCCAAGGGCCTGGTGAAGCGCTACGGACAAGTCACCGCACTCGACGGCGTCGACTTCGAACTGCGCGAAGGAGAAATTCTCGCGGTGATCGGCGACAACGGCGCGGGCAAGTCGTCACTCATCAAGGCGCTGTCGGGCGCGGTCGTGCCCGACCAGGGTGAGATCCTGCTCGACGGTGCGCCCGTGCACTTTCGCAATCCGCTCGATGCGCGCCGCGCCGGCATCGAGACGGTCTATCAAGACCTGGCCGTGGCACCCGCCATGACCATCTACGAAAACCTGTTCTTGGGCCGCGAACTGCGCCGCCCCGGTTTCCTGGGCAACGTGCTGCGCATGCTCGACAAGAAGAAGATGCTGCAGGAAAGCATGGCGCGCATGTCCGACCTGAAGGTCGGCATCCAGTCCATGACGCAGGCGGTCGAAACGCTTTCGGGCGGGCAGCGCCAGTGCGTGGCGGTGGCGCGCAGCGCGGCCTTCGCGCGGCACGTCGTCATCATGGACGAGCCCACCGCCGCGCTCGGCGTGAAAGAAGGCAACATGGTGCTGGAGCTGATCCGCCGCGTGCGCGATCGCGGCCTGCCCGTGGTGCTCATCAGCCACAACATGCCGCATGTGTTCGAGGTGGCCGACCGCATCCACGTGGCGCGCCTGGGCAAGCGCGCGGCCGTGCTCAACCCCAAGAAGATCAGCATGAGCGACACGGTGGCCGTGATGACCGGCGCCATGACCGCCGACCAGTTGCCCGCGGAGGCGCATGCCTGATGCAGAAGCCACTGCGCGCCCACCCGACCTGCTGCGCCCGCGCGGCTCCAACCAGGTCGGCATGCGCCAGTTCAACGAGCGCGTGGTGCTGCAGGCACTGCGCGTTCACACGAGCCTGCCCAAGGCCGACCTCGCACGGCTCACCGGGCTGAGCGCGCAGACCATCGGGCTCATCACCGCGCGGCTCGAAGAAGACCAGTTGATCGTCAAGCAGAGCCGCGTGCGCGGGCGCATCGGGCAGCCTTCCGTGCCGCTTGCACTCAACCCTGATGGTGCCTTTGCCATCGGCATCAAGGTCGGGCGGCGCGGCGCCGAATGGCTGCTGATCGACTTCACGGCGCAGGTGCGAGAGCGCCATGCGATGAGCTACGACTTCCCGGATGCAAATGCGCTGCTGCCCGCCATCGCGCAGCACATCCACCGGCTGCGCGACGGGCTTGGTTCGCTGGCCGCGCGCAACGTCGGCGTGGGCCTGGCTGCGCCGTTCCTGCTGGGTGGCTGGCACCGCACGCTGGGTCTTTCCAAAGCGCAGTCGGACGAGTGGAACCAGATGGATCTGCTGGCCGAAGTGCGGGCGCGCACCGAGGTGCCGGTGAGCTTTGCGCGCGACACGGTGGCCGCCTGCGTGGCCGAACTGGTCGGCGGACGCGGGCACGACCTGAAGAGCTTTCTGTACATCTTCGTCGACACATTCGTCGGCGGTGGGTTGGTCATCAACTCGCACCTGCACACGGGCGCACACAGCAACGCCGGGGCGTTGGCTTCGTTGCCGATGCAATCGGCGCGCGCCGATGGCGCACTGCCGCCGCAGGTGATGGCCGAGGCCTCGCTGTGGGAGCTGGAGCAGCGGCTGCAGGACGAAGGACTGGACCCGACGGCCGCCTATGACGACCGTGCGTTGCAACCGCCGTTTGCCGCCGCGACGCAGGCCTGGCTCGGCTCCGCCTCGCTGGCACTGGCGCATGCCATCGTCAGCAGCACCGCGGTGCTCGATCTGGCCGACGTGGTGATGGACGGTTCCATGTCGCGCGCATTGCTCCATGCCCTGCTGGAGCAGACGCGCGAAGCACTCGCGCAATGCAATTGGGAGGGGCTGTGGTGCCCGCAGTTGCATGGGGGCAGGGCGGGTGCACAGGCTTGTGCGTTAGGCGGAGCGATGTTGCCGTTGCATGCGAACTTCGCGCCGGATCACGATGTGTTCCTGAAGGCTGCCTGAGAGGCCGCCGACGTCGCAACGCACCTCATGCACGCCCTGGTGGCCGCCCATTCCTTGGGCGAAGGCCGGCGTGGAAAGTGCCTGGGGACGGCGACGTCCCCAGGGACACTGCTTACTTGCTGCAGGTGCCCGACTGCGCCAGGCCGAGCTTGGCCACATCGGCCTTGCCTTGCTCTTCCGGAATCTGCTCCAGGTCGGCGCCGCCCACGAAAGCGCCCATCTTGATGAACTGCCGCACGAAGTAGTTCTTGCCGGCGTCCATGAACACCTCCATGGAATTGGGCGAGAACTCCGATTCCGTTTCGATCTTGTTCTTCTTGCCGCCGTCGACCTGCGTGTAGAAGAACACGTCGGATGCACTCTCGCCCAGGCATTTGCCGTTGACCCAGATGTCCTTCTTCAAGGCCTTGCCCACGAAGCTGTTGCGATAAACATAGAGGCCGGATTTCCCTTCGGCCGGCGCACTGAATTGCTTGGCCTTGTCGCTCTCTTCCTTGCTGGCCATGTTGACGGAGGCGCAGCCTGTCATCAGCAGCGCCGACAGGACGACGATGCTGCTCTTGTGATTGATCTTCATTTTTTGATTTCGGTTGAGTACAGAAGACCGGGTACTCCCTCGACCCGGCCGCTCGCGGCAGTGCTGTCGCGAGCGGGGGCATTATGCTTTTTGTTTCAATGCGTAAGCTGAAGTCAGACCTCGGATTCGCGTCGAAGTTGGGGTTCCTGGAATCTCGCGACCGCAAGGCTGCGGGCTTCCACGATCAGCGGCTTCACCACCGCAAAGGTCTTCGCACTCGGATTGATGACGCAGACCCAGTACATCTTTGCGTACACCGGATGCGGCATCAGCTTGTCCAACGCGGCGTAGTCCACGCCAGCAGCGGCATCCGGCTCGCCGAACAGCGCGCGAAAGGTCTCCTTGCCCACGCCGATATTCAGGCGGAACACCCCAGGGCGGTCCAGCTTCGAGGCGCTGTCGAATTCGCTGTCCTTCGTCACGATGGTGGCAAAGGGAAACCTGTTGTCCGCGTTGTGGAAGAAGAAGGTGTTGTCGTCGGCCACCTGAAAGTGGCCGCCGGGCAGAAGGTCGATGAAGTGTTCGGTGATGGCGTCTTCGGTCATGGACGCGATCTTGCCTGCGTTCCGTTCAGGGATGCCAGCGCCGAAGGCCCAGTTCGTCCGCGAGCTGGCGGTAGGTCTTGATCTGCGCCTGCACGTAGTCGTCGAGCGCGGGGCCGGTCAGGTCGAAGGGATAGAGCCCGTGCCGCTCGCGCAACGCGGCATAACCGGGCGCGGCGCTCGCTTCGCGAAAGGCTGCGGTCCAGGCGCGCACAGCGGCTTCGGGCACGTCCGCGCTCAGGTAGAGGCCGCGAACGGTCGGCCACACCAGGTCCACGCCTTGCTCGCGCGCGGTCGGCACGCCGGTGAGCGCGCCGCCCAGCCGCTTGTCGGACAGCACGGCCAGCAGGCGCACCGCCGCGCCGCCTTCGATGGCCTGCAGGGCTTCGGCCGCATCGCCGGGGAACACGTCGACGTGCTTGCCTTGCATCGCGCCCAGCGCATCGCCGCCGCCCTCGAAGGACACGAAGCGCATGGCCTTGTGGTCGCGCCCCGCGGCGCGCACCAGCAGCGCGGCCTTCACCCAGTCCTGGCTGCCGACGGTGCCGCCCGCGCCGAAGGCGATGCGCGACGGCTCCTGCCGCAGCGCAGCGACCAGGTCCTGCAAGCGCTTGTAGGGCGAGTCGCGGTGCACCGCGATCACGCCGTAGTCGGTGCCCAGGGTGGCGATCCAGCGCACGGCCGATGGCGGATGCGGACCGAAGCGGCCTTGCGCGAGGTTGAGCAGCGAGCCGCTCGAAAACGCCACCAGCGTGCCCGGCCCGCCGAGGCGCCCGGTGGCGATGCGGTCGAAGGCGACGGCGCCGATGCCACCCGGCAGATAGCGTTGCTCCAGCGGCGGGCGGGCGGGGCGCACGGCCTGCAATGCATCGCGCGCGAGTGCGCAGGTCAATGCGAAACCGCCGCCGGCCTTGGCTGGAATCACGCATTCGGCGGGGCCTTGCGAGGGATCGTCCGCCGCCATTGCGCGCAGGCCGAAGCACGGCATCAGCAGCGCGGACAGCACGCGAAGGGCATGGCGGCGGGTGGCGGGGATGGGCTGCATGGGTGTTGCGGCATGCCGCTCAGGCAGCGGCGGGGCGAGGCCACCAGATGATCGCATGCAGGCCCGTGCCGGCCTCGCGGGATTCGAGCCGCAATTCGCCCTGGTGCCGCTGCGCGATGGACCGCGCAATGGCCAGCCCGAGCCCGAAGCCGCCCTTGCCCGCACGCGCGCCGCGCCGGAAGCGCTGGCCCAGCGCGGCGCGTTCTTCGTCGCTCAGGCCGGGCCCGTCGTCTTCGACATTGAGGCTCCAGCCGGCCGCATCGCCCGCGGCGAAGAGCGTGATCGTTCCCTCGATGGGCGTGTAGGCGATGGCGTTCGTCACCAGGTTGCTCAATGCCTCGCGCATGAGCCCCCGGTCGGCGACGGCCTGAAATTCCGGCGTGGGCGAATGAATGCCCAGGTCGATGCGCTTGGCACGCGCCAGCGGCAGCAGGTCGACCGCCACTTCGCGCAGCAGCGCCGCAAGATCGGTTTCGGCGGGCTCGATGGACACCGTGTCGCTGCGCCCGAGCGCCAGCAGTTGCTGCGCGCTGCGCGTTGCGCGGCCGATCTCGGTGCCCAGCGCATCGAGCGCGACCTGCACCTGCGCCGGGTCTTGTTCGCGCCGGGCGTAGTCGGCCTGCATCTGCAGCGTGGTCAGGTGCGTGCGCAACTGATGCGATGCATCGTCCAAAAACTGGCGCTGCTGCGTCACCAGGTCTTGCGTGCGCGACATCTGCTGGTTGACCGCCGCCACCAGCGGGCGCACCTCGGCTGGCAGATCGGCCTCGGCGATGCGCGTCAGGTCATCGGGCGTGCGCGCCTGCACCTCGCGCGCCAGCCGCGACAGCGGGCGCAACGCCGCTGCCAGCGCGAATGCGGTGCCGCACAGCAGCATCGCCAGCACCAGCCCGTCGCGCAGCGCCGCGCTGCGCACGAAGCGCGCGCTGAACTCCTGCCGCGAGCGCGTGCTCTCGCCCACCTGGATCAGCACGCTGCGGCCCGCGCTGCCGGCCGGTGCGCGGTCGAGGTCGCGCCGGTAGGCGGCCAGCCGCACGGCTTCGCCGAAGTAGGTGGCGTCGTAGAAGGCCGGCACGCCCATCGCCAGTTCGACGGGCGGTGCGGGCAGGTCCGCGCTGCCCAGTTCGACCAGCCCGTCGGAGGTCGCGACCCGAAAGAACACCTGGCCGCTGGCCGTCAGCTCGAAGAACTCGAACATCGTGTACGGCAGCTCGACCGAGAGGCCGCCCGAGGCGGTCGAGATGTTGGCGTCGATGGATTTGAGCGCGCCCAGCAGCGAGCGGTCGTAGGCCGCGTTGGCGGCTGCCAGTGCGTCGTGCCGCGTCATCCACAGTTCGAGGCCCGTCACCACCAGCAGGGCAGGGAACAGCAGCAGCGCAAGCCGCTGCCACAGGCTCGCGCGTCGCAGCCGTTCACGCAGGCGCGGCAAGACGCTCACTCAGTCGGCTTCCAGCACATAGCCGAGCCCGCGCAGCGTGACGATGCGCACGCCGCTGCCGTCCAGCCGCTTGCGCAACCGGTAGACGAAAACCTCGACCGCCTCGGGGTGCACTTCTTCGTCGTCGGAAAACACCCGCTCCAGGATCTGCTGCTTCGACAGCGGCTCGCCACTGCGCTGCACCAGCACGCGCAGCACCGCCAGCTCGCGTGGCGACAGCGCGAGTGCTTCGCCGTTCAGCGTGAAGTGCCGCCGCGCGCCGTCGTACACCAGCGGGCCGCAAGCCAGGCGCGGATGTTCGACACCGCGCGCGCGGCGTACCAGCGCATGCAGGCGCGCCTCCAGCTCGGCCAGCGCGAAGGGCTTGGCCAGGAAATCGTCGGCACCGGCGTTGAGCGAGGCGACGCGCTCGTTCACCGAATCGCGTGCCGTGAGAATCAGCGCCGGCAGCCGCTGGTCGCGCTCGCGCAGGCGTTGCAGCACCATGTGGCCGTCCATGCCGGGCAGGCCCAGGTCGAGCACCAGCGCATCGTGTTCGCGCTGCTGCAGCGCGCGGTCGGCCAGGCGTCCGTCGTCCACCCATTCGACCTGGATGCCCGCATGCTCCAGCGCCTTGCAGAGCCAGGTGCCCAGGGTGTGTTCGTCTTCGGCCAGCAGGATGCGCATGGCGCGATGCTAGAGCGTGAAACGCTCAATCAGGCTTGATGTTTGCCCTTGCGATCACCTTTTGCCAGCGCGCCTGCTCCGCCGCGATGAACTGTGCGAACTGCTCGGGCGTGCTGCCGACAGCTTCGGCCGCATCGGCCGTGAGCCGCTGCATCGAGTCGGGCGACTTCACCGCCTTCATCGTCTCGGCCGAGAGCTTGGCCAGGTTGGCCGGCGTGAAATTGGCCGGTGCCAGCATGCCGTACCACTGCGTCATCTCGAAGCCGGGAAAACCTTGCTCGGCCACTGTCGGCACGTCGGGCAATTGCGGCAGCCGCTTGGTCGAACCGGTGGCGATGCAGCGCACCTTGCCCGCCTTGATGAAGGGAATGATGGCGGCCGCGCCGATGGCCGAGGCATCGAGCCGGCCCGAGAGCAGGTCGGTCACCATCGGGCCGGTGCCGCGGTAGGGCACGTGCAGCATGAACACGTCGGCCGTCATCTTCAGGTACTCGAAAGCCAGGTGGCCGGCGCTGCCGTTGCCGGCGGAGCCGTAGCTCAGCTTGCCCGGCTTCGACTTGGCGTACGCGATGAATTCCTTGAGGTTCTTCGCTGGCACATCAGGGTGCACCACGTACAGGCTGGGCACCTTGGCCAGCAGGCTCACGGGCTTGAAGTCCTTGTTGGCGTCGTAGGGCAGCTTGGCAAAGATGTACGGGTTGACCGCCAGCGTGCCGATGTGGCCGAGGATGATCGTGTGCTGGTCGGTGCTGCGCGCCACTTCGCTCATCGCGATGTTGCCGGCCGCGCCCGGCTTGTTGTCGACGAACACGCTCTGGCCCAGCGTGCGCGAGAGTTCTGCGGCCGTGGAGCGCGCGACGATCTCCGAGCTGCCGCCCGGCGCGAAAGGCACGACGAAGCGGATCGACTTGCTCGGCCAGGTGTCTTGCGCTGAAGCGATGGAAGGCAGCAGGCCGCCCAGGGAGAGGGCGCCGCCGGCTTGCAGCCAGTGGCGGCGGTTCATTGCGGTGTCGTTCGAAAAGAGGTCGGACATGGGGCTTTGTCTCCAGCGCTTTTGATTGAAAGCGCGCATCCTGCCCGGCGGATGCTGTCGGAATGCTGTCAGTCGGCCTTTTGAGCTTTCAGCGCTCTCAGATCAGGTTGCGCATCGCCTGCGCCGTCTCGCGCAGCACCGGCAGCACGCGCGCCACCGCGTCTTCGGAGCTTTCATGCCCCATCGGCATCGTGATGTTCAGCGCACCCACCAGCGCGCCGTGCCGGTCGCGCAGCGGCACCGCGATGCCGCGCGAGTTCAGGTCGAGTTGCTGCTCCGACAGCGCCCAGCCCTGCGCCCGGATGCGCGCGAGTTCGAGCTTCATGCGCTCCATGCTCGCGATGGTGTGCGGGGTGAACACCTGCAGCTGCCGCGTCGTCAGCCACTCGTTCAGCTCCGCGTCGCTGCGCAAGGCCAGCATCAGCATGCCCGCGGCCGTCACCTGCGCCGGCACGCGCGCGCCCAGCACGTAGCCGGTGCTCATGCTGCGGTTGGGGCCGTTGCGGGCGATGTAGATCACCTCGTCGCCGTCCATCACGCTGAGGTAGGCGATCTCGTTGGTGCCGGCCGCCACGCGCTGCAGAAAGGGCTGCACCACGCGCGGCAGGCGGGCCGATTCCAGGTACGAGCGGCCCAGGCGCAGCACGCGCGGCGTGAGCCAGAACAGCTTGCCGTCGCTCGCCACATAGCCCATGTGCTGCAGCGTCAGCAGGTAGCGCCTTGCGGCGGTGCGCGTCATGTCCGTGCGCTGGCCGGCCTGGCTGGCGGTCAGGCGCGGGTTGGCATCGTCGAAGGCCTCGATGATGCTCACGCCGCGCTCCAGGCCGGCGATCCAGTCGCGCTTGTCCAGGCCGGTGGGCGGGGTCGAATCGTCCTTGCTCATGGGCGGAAGTGTGCCTGCGGCGGGCGGTTTTGAAGCAGCATGAAGTGACGGTGAAAACCCTTGGTTTGAACGATTAACGATTTTTAAAGATCGATGATCGTACGTTTGAGCCCATCCAGGGCTGCGCAAAGGAGAGGATCGGACTATAAAGCTCGGCATCCGGCCTCTCAAAGAGCGATTGACGAACGGAAAGCAAGCACATGAGCCATTCCATCAGCGGCAGCACCCAGGCGTATCTGATCCCGGGCGATCCGGTTCGCAACGTGCGCCTGCCGCGCATGTTCAACGCCACCTTCGAGCGCTTCGGCATCGACGCCGTGCTGCTGCCCATGCAGGTGCCGGTGCGCGACTTCGCGGTGTTCTTCAGGTCGGCCTTTCTTGCGCGCAATGTGCGCGGCATGGTGATCGCGCCACCGCACAAGCCGCTGGTGGTCGACCTGCTCGACGGCTGCGGCCTGTTCGGGCGGGTGGCGGGCTCGGTCAACGTGGTGCGACGCATCGAGGGCGACCAACTCGAAGGCGACCTGTTCGACGGCGAAGGCCTCATCGGTGCGCTCGATCACTACAACACCCCCTTTCGCGGCAAGCGCGTGCTGATCCTCGGCGCGGGCGTGAGCGCCGCGGCCATCGGCGTGGCGCTGGCCGAAGGCGGCACGGTGAATGGCGCGGAGCACATCGCCTTCTACGACAGCGCGGCCGGCAAGGCGGCCGGCGTGGCTGCCAAGCTCGATGCCTTCTTCGACGCCACGGTGGTTGCGGTCGACAGCAACGCGCCCGAGGGCTACGACCTTGTCATCAACGCCACGCCGCTGGGGCTGGTCGAGGGTGATGCGTTGCCGCTCGACGTGGCGCGCATGGACAGCCATGCGGCGCTGTTCGACATTCTTCTGCGCAACCAGCCCACGCCGCTGGTGCGCGCGGCCCGTGCACGCGGGCTGCATGCGCAGGCCGGCTTCGAGATGCTGATCCAGCAGATGCCGCACTACCTGCGCTACTTCGGTCATGCCGATGCGGCCACGGCGCTGCGGGCCGATGCGAATTTTTTGCGCGAGATCGTCTATCCGCCGGCCATGCACGGCGAGATCGCACAGCCGATCCGATACCACTCAGCCAACGTCGCCTGACCCCATTCCTTCATTGAAACGAGTCCCATGATTTCCGGCAAGACAACGCTCATCGCCCACCTCGGCTACCCGACCGAGGCCTTCAAGGCGCCGATGATCTACAACCCCTGGTTCGACAAGCAGGGCATTGATGCGGTGGTGGTGCCGATGGGCGTGAAGCCCGAGGACTACGCAGCCTCGCTGCCGCAGATCTTCAAGTTCTCGAACCTTCGCGGCGCGCTGGTCACCATGCCGCACAAGGTCACGACGATGACGCTGGTCGACGAAGTGACGCCGACTGCGCGCGTCGCGGGCGCCTGCAACGCCATCCTCAAGCGGCCCGACGGCACGCTGCTGGGCGACCAGTTCGACGGTGCCGGCTTCGTGCGCGGCGTGGAGCGCAAGGGGCGGCTGTTCAAGGGCACGCGCGTGCTGGTGTCGGGCACCGGCGGCGTGGGCTCGGCCATTGCGGCGTCGATCGCGGCGGCCGGTGCGGCCGAGCTGATGCTGTTCGACATGAGCGATGCATCGGCGAATGCGCTGGCCGCGCGCCTGCGCGAAAACTATCCGCAGATGAAAGTGACCACGGGCTCGAAAGACCCCGCCGGTTTCGACGTGGTCGTCAACGCCACGCCGCTCGGCATGAAAGAGGGCGACCCGCTGCCCTTCGACGTGGACCGCATCGGCCCCGACACCTTCGTCGGCGAGGTCGTGATGAAGACCGAATACACGCCGCTGCTGCAGGCCGCGAAAGCCAAGGGCTGCCAGGTGCAGGTCGGCACCGACATGCTCTTCGAGATGATTCCGGCCTACCTGGAGTTCTTCGGTTTTGGCACAGCGTCCCCGGAGGAATTGCGTGCCGTGGCCCAATTGAAATATTGAAAGTTCAGGTCACCGCATGAGTATTTTTGAAGGTTTTCTTTCCACATCCGAAACGCTCGGCGCATTCAGCGACCGCGCGTTTGTCGACGCGATGCTTCGCTTCGAAGCCGCACTCGCGCGTGCGCAATCCGCCGAAGGGCTGATCCCCGAAAGCGCCGCGCATTCGATCGTCGGCAGTTGCAAGGTCGAGCTGTTCGACGTGGCCAAGATCGTTCGCGAAAGCGGCCGTGCCGGCAGCGTCGCGATCCCGCTGGTCAAGGCGCTGCGCGAAGCCGTGGGCCTGTTCAATGCCGACGCCGTGCCCTTCGTGCACTTCGGCAGCACCAGCCAGGACGTGATCGACAGCGCGATGGCGCTGGTCACGCGCGAGGCGGTGGCGCTCGTCGAGGCCGATCTCGCCAAGGCGGCCGACGCCTTGCTGCGCCTGGCCACCACGCATGCTGAAACGCCGATGCTCGCGCGCACGCTGATGCAGCCGGCCTCGGTCACCAGCTTCGGCTTCAAGTGCGCGGGCTGGGCCGCGCCGCTGGTGCGCAGCCGCATCCGCCTGCGCGACGCGGCGAAGCACGCGCTGCAGTTGCAGCTCGGCGGCGCAGTCGGCACGCTGGCACAGATGAAGGGGCAGGGCGCGGCCGTGCGCCAGCGCATGGCCAAGGAACTGGGCCTGGGCGACCCCGGCGCCACGTGGCACACGCAGCGCGACGAATGGGTGGCGCTCGGCTGCGAGCTGGGCCTCGTCACCGGCAGCCTCGGCAAGATCGCCGTCGACATCGCGCTGCTCGGCCAGTACGAAGTCGCCGAAGTCGCCGAGCCCAGCGAGCCCGGCCGCGGCGGTTCGTCTGCCATGCCGCACAAGCGCAATCCTGTCGCCTCGATGGTCGCCATCGCCGCCGCGCACCGCGCACCGCAGCGCGTGGCCGCGTTGCTCGGCGCCATGCCTCAGCAGCACGAACGCGCGCTCGGCGCATGGCAGGCCGAGCTGGCCGAATGGCCGCAACTGCTGATGTCGGCGCACGGGAGCGTGCGCGCCATGGCCGGTGCATTGCCCGGCCTGCAGGTCGATGCGGTGCGCATGCGCGCCAACATCGACCGCCTGCGCGCCGAGCTGCCGCGCGACGCGGCCGACGAATGGTTCGACCCCGCGCTCGCCATCAACGCCGGCCAGATCGCGCTCGCGGAAGTGAAAGCGCTGCAAGCCAAGCTCTCGGAAAACAACAAGGAACTCTCTCAATGACCGCCCCCGAAACCCCGCGCAACGACTACGAAGACGGCCTGCTCAATCGCCGCCGCGTGCTCGGCGATGCCTGGGTCGACAAGTCGCTGGCCAACCGCAACGAATTCAACGCCGAGTTCCAGGAACTGATCACGCGCCACGCGTGGAACGACATCTGGGGTCGCCCCGCGCTCGGCGACAAGACGCGCCGCTACATGGTGCTGTCGATGATGCTGGGCATCCACGCGTATGAAGAGTTCGCGATGCACGTGCGCGCCGCGCTCGACGGGCCGCCCGAGTCGCGCCTCACGCCCGAAGACATCAAGGAAGTGATCATGATGGCCGCCATCTACTGCGGCGTGCCGGTGGCCAACCATGCCTTCGGCATTGCCACGAACATCCTGCGCGAGAAGGGCCTGCTGCCCTCAACGCCCGCTTCGCCCGCTGCGCCTGCGGCGCGGTGAACGCGCCGCCAGCCCCGAAGAGGGGCCGCTTCGACGTCAGCTTCACCTTGCTGCTGCCGCTGCTGCTGGCGGCGCAACCGGTGGCCACCGACAGCTACCTGCCCGCGCTCCCCGCCATCGCGAAGGAGCTGGGCTCGGCCAGCACCAGCCTCACGCTGTTCGTGCTGGCCTTCGGCTTTGCGCAGTTGCTGTGCGGGCCGCTGGCCGACCGCTTCGGCCGAAGGCCCGTGCTGCTGGCCGGACTCGCCTGCTACGTGATCGCAGCCTTCGGCGGCGCCTTCGCGGGCAGCGTCGCGGTGCTCGCCGGCTGGCGCACGGTGCAGGGCTTTTCGATGGCCGCCATCCTCGTGTGCTCGCGCGCGGCGGTGCGCGATCTCTATCCCGCGCACGAAGGCCCGCATGTCATGGCGCGTGGTCTCACGGGGCTGGGCATGGTCGGGCTGGTGGCGCCGCTGCTCGGCGCGTGGCTGGTGCAGGGCGCGGGGTGGCGCTGGGTGATGGTCGCGATGGCGGTCTATTCGCTGCTGCTGTTCGCGCTGTGCTGGCGCTCCTTCGGTGAAACGCGCAAGCCGATGGCCGGTGGCGAATCGTCCGCGCCGCGCGGCAGCACGCGCGCCGTGTTCGCCAGCCGGTCCTTCAGGGCTTGGGCCTCGGTGGCGGCGACGACCTATGGCGGGCTGTTCTGCTTCCTGCTGCTGTCGCCGATGGTCTACATCGGCTACCTCGGCTGGTCGCCCGCCATGTACGGCTGGATTCCGGCCGGCGGCTCGCTGGTCTACATCTTCAGCACCACCATGTGCCGCAGCCTGTTGCGCCGCTATGGGCCGGTGCGCACGGTGCGGCTCGGCGCTTCACTGAGCCTCGCTGGCGCCGTCATCCAGGCGCTGGGCTGCTGGCTGATGCCGCTGAGCGCCGTGCCCTTGCTCTTCGGCCATGCGGTGTACTGCCTGGGCCACGGCATCCATCAACCGTGCGGGCAGGCCGGCGCGGTGGGTGACCTGCCGCATCTTGCGGGCCGGGCCGTGTCGTGGTCCGGCTTCGGCATGATGATGGTCGCGTTCTGCGCGGGGCAATTGGCCGCGCGTTTTGTCGATGCCGATTTTTCGCACGGCGCCTGGCCGATGGTCGTGCCGATGCTGCTTGCGGGCAGCGTGCTGATGGCCATTGCGTTCCTGTGGCTGCCGCGTCTTCATCAACACCCGATAAAGGAAAGCTCACCATGACCCGTTTGAATGTCGTTCGCGAGGGCGATGGCCCGATCGTCGTGCTCAGCCATGCGCTCGGTTGCGACCTGCACATGTGGGACGGCGTGGCCGCGCGACTGGCGCGCGCCCACACGGTGATCCGCTACGACCACCGCAACCACGGCGCGTCCGAGGTGGTGCCCGGCGCGCTGCGCATCGAGACGCTGGCGCAGGACGCGGCCGACCTCATCGCACGCGAGGCGGACGGCGAGCCCGTGCACTTCGTCGGCCTGTCGATGGGCGGCATGACCGCGCAGGCACTGGCGGTGCGGCACCCCGAGCTGCTCAAGACCGTGGTGATCGCCAATTCGTCGGCGCACTACCCCGACCAATCGCCGTGGCGTGCGCGCGCCGAAATGGTCAACGCCAAGGGCGTGGCCGCCATCGCGCCCGGCGCCGTGGCGCGCTGGCTCACGCCGGCCTTTGCCGCCACGCCCGAAGGCGCCATCGCGGCGAAGGCGCTGCACGACGTGCTGGTGCGCACCGACGCACAGGGCTACATCGAGAGCTGCAACGCCGTGGCGGCCATCGACTTTCGCGACAGCAACCACCGCATCGCCGTGCCCACGCTGGTGATCGGCGGGCTGCAGGACGAGGCCACGCCGATGGCCATGTCCGAGGCCGTGGCAGCCGCCATTCCGGGCGCCCGCCTGGCGACCATCGACGCGGCGCACGTGAGCGCGGTCGAGCGCCCGGCCGAGTTCACGCAACTGCTGATCGATTTCTGGCGCAGCCTTTGAGGCTTGCCGGCGGGTCCCTTGACCTAGGTGTATCCCGTATTTCGTCCGAATACTGAACGCTGGCGTTCGATAATCGATCAGACGAACGTCGAATAGATTGTGGCGCGGCCCGGGTGTTCCTAAAGTCCACCCCCATGCACCGCTCCATTGCCACCGTGTCGCTCAGCGGCACCCTTCGCCAGAAGCTCGAAGCCGTCGCTGCCGCGGGCTTCGATGGCATCGAGCTGTTCGAGGCCGACTTCATCAACTTCAAGGGCACGGCCACCGAACTGCGCGGCATCGTTGCCGACCTGGGCCTGTCGATCGACCTCTACCAGCCCTTCCGCGATTTCGAGGGCATGCCCGAGCCGCAGTTCCGCCGCAGCCTGGAGCGCGCCGAGCGCAAGTTCGACCTGATGGAGGCGATGGGTGCACCGATGGTGCTGTGCTGCTCCAACACCTCGCCGCTGGCCGTCAACGACCCGGCGCTGGCTGCCGCGCAACTGCATGAGCTGGCCGAGCGCGCCGCGCGCCGCAACCTGCGCGTGGGCTTCGAGGCGCTGGCCTGGGGCCGCCACACATCGCTCTACGGCCAGGCCTGGGACATCGTGAAGCGGGCGAACCACCCGCACCTCGGGTTGATCCTCGACAGCTTTCACACGCTCTCGCTGAAGGACGACCCGGCCGGCATCGTCGACATTCCGGGCGACAAAATCTTCTTTCTGCAGATGGCCGATGCGCCGCTGCTCGCCATGGACGTGCTGCAGTGGGCGCGCCACCACCGCTCGTTTCCGGGGCAGGGCGATTTCGACGTGGTCGGCTTCTTCGAGAAGGTGCTGCTGGCCGGCTACACCGGGCCGCTGTCGCTGGAAATCTTCAACGACATCTTTCGCGAGACGCCCAACCGCCGCACCGCCGTCGATGCGATGCGCTCGCTGCTGTACCTCGAAAGCGAAACGCGCCAGCGGCTGGCCTCGGCTCCCACGAATGCGCCTGCGCAGCCGCAGCGCGTCGAGCTGTTTTATCCGCCGGCGGTGCCTGCACTTTCGGGCCTGTCGTTCATCGAGTTCGCGGCCGACGAGGCTTCGGCCGAAACGCTGGGCACGCTGCTGCGGCAACTGGGCTTTCGCCGCGTCGGCAGGCACCGCTCCAAGGCCGTGACGCTGTACCGGCAGGGCGAGACGCACCTCATCGTCAACGCGCAGCCAGACTCTTTTGCGCGCAGCCGCTTCGACGCGCACGGCACCTCGGTCTGCGCGCTCGGCGTGCGCTGTGCCGACCCGCTCGCGGCCGTGGGCCGTGCCACCGCCATGCGCTCGCAGCGGCACGACAGCCCGGTCGGCCCGAACGAGATGCGCGTGCCGGCCGTCATCGCGCCGGGCGGCAACCTCATTCATTTCGTGCCCGAGGCGCTGGGCCCGAACGGGCTGTACGAAGCCGACTTCATCCTCGATGAAGAAGAAAACGAAAGCGATGCTGCCAACGACGCCGGCCTGCAGCGCATCGACCACGTGGCGCTCGGCCTTGCCCTCGACCAGCTCGACACCTGGGTGCTGTTCACGCGCGCCGTGCTCGGCCTGGAGCCCGGTGAAAGCCTGGAGCTGGCCGACCCCTTCGGCCTCATCCGCAGCCGTGGCGTGGCCAACGCCGACCGCCGCCTGCGCCTCGTGCTCAACGTGTCGCTGAGCCAGCGCACCCGCACCGCGCGCACGCTGAGCGTGACGGGCGGCGGCGCGGTGCACCACATTGCGCTCAGCTGCGAAGACATCTTCGATTCGGTCGACAAGCTGCGCGCCAACGGCACGCGCTTCGTGCCCATCTCCGACAACTACTACGACGACCTTGCGACGCGCATCGACATCGCGCCCGAGCTGCTGGCGCGCATGCGCGCGGCGGGCGTGCTGTTCGACCGCTCGCCGGCCGGCGACTACCTGCATACCTATACCGAGAGTTTCGAGGGGGGACTGTTCTTCGAGGTCGCACAGCGCGTAGGCAACTACGACGCCTACGGTGCCCTCAACGCACCGGCGCGCATGGCTTCGCAAGCGCAGGACTGATTGATTTTTTTCGTCAACACTGGAGACACAACACATGGCCAACACCACAGCCCATGAGCCGCAAGGCAGGCACCAGTCGAAGAAGGCCGCGGCAAGCGGCTGGATCGGCTCGGCGCTGGAGTACTACGACTTCTTCATCTACGCCACCGCCGCGGCGCTGATCTTTCCGCAGATCTTCTTTCCCAAGGGCGACCCCAAGACCGCCATCATCGCGTCGCTCGCGACCTATGGCGTGGGCTATGTCGCACGACCCATCGGCGCCTTCGTGCTCGGCCACTGGGGCGACACGCATGGCCGCAAGCAGGTGCTGGTGCTGTGCATGTTCCTGATGGGTTTCTCGACCGTGGCCGTCGGCCTGCTGCCGACCTACGACCAGGTCGGCCTGCTGGCTCCCGCGCTGCTGGTGCTGCTGCGCCTCGTGCAAGGCTTTGCGGTGGCCGGTGAAATCTCGGGCGCCAGCTCGATGATTCTTGAGCACGCACCCTTCGGTCGTCGCGGCTTCTTCGCGAGCTTCACGCTGCAGGGCGTGCAGGCCGGCCAGATCCTGGCGGCCGCCGTCTTCCTGCCGCTGGCGCACTACATGCCCGAAGAGGCCTTCAACTCATGGGGCTGGCGCATTCCGTTCCTGCTGAGCTTCCTGGTCATCGTGGCCGGCTACATCATTCGCCGCGAGGTCGATGAAACACCGGCCTTCGCCGAAGTCGACAAGAAGGGCGAGCTGCCGAAGTCGCCCATCGTGCAGGCCTTCACCGACAGCTGGGCCGACATGCTGCGCGTGGTCTGCATGGCGCTGATGAACGTCATTCCGGTGGTGGCCACCGTGTTCGGCGCGGCCTATGCCGTGCAGGCCGCCTACGGCATCGGCTTCCAGAAAGACGTGTACCTGTGGATTCCGGTGCTGGGCAACATCCTCGCGGTGCTGGTGATCCCGTACGTGGGCAACCTGTCGGACCGCATCGGCCGCAAGCCGCCGATCATCGTGGGTGCGCTGGCTTCGGGCCTGCTGTCCTTCGTGTACCTGTATGCCATCAGCATCCGCAACGTGCCGCTGGCCATTGCCATGTCGCTGCTGATGTGGGGCATCGTCTACCAGGGCTACAACGCGACCTTCCCGAGCTTCTATCCGGAGCTGTTCCGCACCCGCAACCGCGTGTCGGCCATGGCCATCTCGCAGAACATCGGCACCACCATCACCGCGCTGCTGCCCGCACTGTTCGCTGCCGTGGCGCCTCCGGGCTCGACCAATGTGTGGCTCACCGTCGGTGCCATCACCTTCGCGGTGACGGTGCTCGCGGCACTGGCTGCCATGAGCGCACGGGAAACCTACCGCATCCGCATGAACGACCTGGGCAAGCCCGATGCCGTGCCGGTCGACAAGCAGGAATACGACCGCCTGCGCGAGCAGACGCTGGTGGACGCCCGCATGGCCAAGGCCGCCGCCTGAAAACCTTGCCGGCGCAAAGGGTTGTGGCGCCGTGAAGAATGGCGCCATGACCTCCCACCTGAAGATCGATTTCGTCTCCGATGTGTCCTGCCCCTGGTGCGCTGTTGGCCTGAGTTCGCTCGAAGCGGCCATCCAGCGCGTGGCACCGGATGTGTCGGTGGAACTGCACTTCCAGCCCTTCGAGCTGAACCCGCAGATGCCACCCGAAGGCCAGGACACCTTCGAACACCTGAACCAGAAGTACGGCTCCACGCGCGAACAGCAGGCGCAATCGCGCGAGATGATCCGCCAGCGCGGCGCGGCCGTGGGCTTCGAGTTCAGCGCCGAAGGCCGGCCCCGTGTGTACAACACCTTCGACGCGCATCGCCTGCTGCATTGGGCCGAGCTTGAAAGCCCCGCCAAGCAGGCAGCGCTGAAGAAGCTGCTGCTGAAGGCCTACTTCACCGACAGCCAGAACCCATCAGACACCGAAGTGCTGGTGCGCGCCGCCACCGAGGCCGGACTCGACGCGGCACGCGCCCGCGAGATTCTGGCAAGCGACGAGTTCGCGACCGAGACCCGCGAGCGCGAACGCATGTACACCGACGCCGGCATTCACTCGGTGCCCGCGATCATCATCAACGACCAGCACCTCATCTCCGGTGGCCAGCCGGTCGAGGTGTTCGAGCGGGCTCTGCGGCAGATTGCCGGCGCTGCACCATCGACCCTGTCCACCGCCTGACCTGGGGGTGCAAACGGCCGCAACTTTGCGCGCCGTTACGAACGTAAAGAGCGTCAACGTGGAGCACTGCACGGTGGTTGAGGAGAGCATCCTCAGCCACCGTTACCGTCAGGAGCTCCAATGAAGAAGAAAAGCCTACTCTCCGCCACCGCCGCACTGGTCCTCATGGCCGCGGTCTCCCTGCCTGCACTGGCGGACGAATACGGCAAGCATCCGTTCTATCTTCATGCCTTGTCCGACCTGCGCACGGCCGCGTGGCAAGTCGATCACCGCCGGCCTGAAGACGGACAGGTCTCGCGCGACGAGATGGTGGTGCATGACGAGATCAACGCCGCCATCGGCGACCTGCAACGCGCCGCATGGCTCGACGGCAAGCCCATCGAGTGGCGCGAACCCACCGACGTCTGGCTGCCGCGCGAAGGCCGCCTGCATGCCGCCATCGACCTGCTGCGCAAGGTGCGTTCGGACGTGGCGCGCGAAGAAGACGACCCGCGCTCGCGCGTGTTCCAGCAACGCGGACTGGCGCACGTCGACGTGGCGCTCAACGTTGCGCAACACGCCATTGGTGATGTGCGCCATCACGACATGCGCCGGGAGTGAGGCCGGTGACAGCCTCCGGCTTTTCCTTGCATCGCCGCGCGTCGCTCGCGCTCGGTGCCTGCGCGCTGGCGCTGCTTGCAGCCTGCGCAACCGCGCCGGGTAACCAGCGCCCGCTGGTCTCGGTCTCGCTGCCTTCCACGCCGGTGAACGAGGCCACGCGCCTGCGCTGGCTCGATCGCGTGAGCTGGGGTGCCAACGCCAGCAGCGATGCGCAGCTCACCCAGCGCGGCCTCGCCCTGTGGATGCGCGATCAGCTCAATCCACGCCCCGTGCCGCTGCCGCCCGCAGCGCAAGCGCAGATCGACGCAATGACGATCTCGCACACGCCGCTCGACCAGCTCGTGCTCGGGCTCGAAGCCCAGCGCAGGGCCGCCGACGCGCTGCCCGACGAAGAGCAGAAGAAGACCGCGCGGCAGGCCTACCAGCAGGAACTCAACAGGCTCGCGCGCGAAGCGCAGCAACGCTTCGTGCTGCGCGCGCTCTACTCGCCGAACCAGCTGCAGGAGCAGGTGACCTGGTTCTGGATGAACCACTTCAACGTCAACCTGCGCAAGGACAACATCCGCGCGATGGTGGGCGACTACGAAGAGAACGCCATCCGCCCGCATGCGCTCGGCAAGTTCCGCGACCTGCTCGGCGCCACGCTGCACCACCCGGCCATGCTGCGCTACCTAGACAACGCGCAGAACGCCGCCAACCGCATCAACGAGAACTACGCACGCGAGCTGATGGAGCTGCACACGCTGGGCGTGGGCAGCGGCTATTCGCAGGCCGACGTGCAGGAGCTGGCGCGCGTGCTCACCGGCGTGGGCGTGAGCTTTCAGCCGCTCGATGCGCCGCTGCCCAACGTGCGGCCGGCCGTGCGTGCGGACTACGTGCGCAGGGGCTTGTTCGAGTTCAACCCGAACCGGCACGACTACGGCCCCAAGACGCTGCTGGGCCAGCCGATCCAGCGGCATGGTCTGGCCGAGGCCGATGAAGCACTCGACCGGCTGGCGCGCGCGCCGGCCACCGCGCGTTTCATCTCGCGCAAGCTGGCCGTGTACTTCGTGGCCGACGAGCCGCCGCAGGCGCTGGTCGATCGCATGGCCGCTGCCTTCACGCGCAGCGATGGCGACATCGCGATCACGCTCAAGGCCCTGTTCGAGTCGCCCGAGTTCGCCGCATCGCTGGGCCACAAGTTCCGCGACCCGGTGCACTACGTGATGGCCGGCGTGCGGCTCGCGTACGACGACCGCGTGGTGCAGAACGTCGGCCCGATGCTGAACTGGATCACCCGCATGGGCGAGCCGCTGTATGGGCACGAAACGCCCGACGGCTATCCGCTCAATGAAGCGGCCTGGGCCAGCGCGGGCCAGATGAACACGCGCTTCGAGATTGCGCGCGCCATCGGCGCCAACGGCGCGGTGCTGTTCCGCACCGACGACAAGGCACCGCTGGAGAAGCCGGCCTTTCCGCAACTGGCCGATTCACGCGCGGTGCGTGCGATGCAGGGCGGGCTGGGCGCGGACACGCGTGAGGCACTGGCACAGGCGAAGAACCCGCAGGAATGGAACACCTTCCTGCTGGCCTCGCCCGAGCTGATGCGCCGCTGATCGAGGTATTTGGTTTTTCTCCCTCTCCCGCTGGGGGAGGGCAGGGGTGGGGGCAAGCGGCGTTCGATAAAGCGCCAAGGCAACAACAAACGCCGCCGTGCCCCCATCCCAACCTTCCCCCAAAGGGGGAAGGCGCAAGGCAAGAAGAAAGGACAACCGTCATGCAACGTCGAGAACTCTTGAAGCTCATGGCCGCCGCCCCGTTCGCGGGTGCCGCCGGCCAGTTGATGGCCGCACCCGCGGCCGAAGGCGCCAAGCTGCTGGTCGTGTTCTTGCGGGGCGCCTACGACTGCAGCAACCTGCTCGTGCCGACCTCCAGCGACTTTTATTACGCGTCACGCCCCAACATCGCCATCGCGCGCCCCGGCCAACCGAACGGCGCACTGCCGCTCGACAGCAACTGGGGCCTGCACCCCGCGCTGGCGCAGAGTGTGATGCCGATGTTCCAGCAGAAGCAGGCGTCGTTCATCGCCTTCGCCGGCACCGACGACCTCACGCGCAGCCACTTCGAAACGCAAGACTCCATCGAACTGGGCCAGGCCCTCGACAAGCGCCGCGACTACCGCTCGGGCTTTCTCAACCGGCTGGCCGGCGTGCTCGGCGCGGGCCCGGTCACCGACGTGTCGCCCATCGCATTTACCGACCAGTTGCCGATCTCGCTGCGCGGCACTGCCAAGGCCGCCAACATGGCGATCGCGGGCAATGCGCGCTCGGCGCTCGACGCAAGGCAAAGCCAGGTCATCTCGGCCATGTACCGCAACACATCGCTGGCGCAACCCGTGGCCGAGGGCTTCCAGGTGCGTGATGAAGTCACGCGCGCCGTGCAGGCCGAGATGGACGCGGCCAGCCGCAACGCCATGACCGCCAAGGGCTTCGAGCTGGTCGCGCGCCGCATGGCATTGCTGATGCGCGACCGCTTCGACCTGGGCTTTGTCGACATCGGCGGCTGGGACACGCACGTGGGGCAGGGCGCGGGCACCGGCTACCTGGCCAACCGCTTTGAAGAACTGGGCCGCGGCGTTGCCGGCTTCGCGCAGGAGATGGGCGACGACGCGTGGCGCCAGACCGTCGTGGTCGTCATCAGCGAGTTCGGCCGCACCTTCCGCGAGAACGGCAATCGCGGAACGGACCACGGGCATGGCACTGTTTACTGGGTGCTAGGCGGTGGGCTGTCGGCGCAAGCGGGCGGGCACATCGTCGGCGAGCAGCAGGCGCTGACGCAGGCCACGCTGTTCCAGAACCGGGACTATCCGGTGCTGAATGAATACCGGGCGGTGTTCGGGGGGCTGTTCAAGCGGATGTATGGGTTGTCGCCTGCGCAGTTGGGGAAGGTGTTTGATGGGGTGGCGCCGAAGGATTTGCAACTGGTCTAGTGACCGCGCCGCCGGATCACGCCACGGATGGCGCAGCACTCAAAGTGCTGCAACGCGCCTTAGGTCGTCGTTGGCGGTACTGCGAGGCGGTCGTAGACGATGGCCTCGTCCCCAAACTTCAATTCAAGCGCGATGCGAATCAGCGCGGGATAAGAAAACCAGTACTGACGGCGAAGAGCATCACTCACAAACTGGTCGCCCAGTTCCGCGCGGTAGTGACGCTCATGCCATGCATCGAGCGGCTCACTGTCGATTCGCATGAGTCGCTTTCGATGATGAGTCATGAGCGCTGCAAACTGCCCTCGTGTCTTGATGTTGAATCTCGCGAGTTCGGGCAAGAGCTCTTCATACGAGGCCTCGCCGTATTCGTTCTTCTTCGGAAAAATCTTCCTCATCAAAGACTGGAGGAGGGCCGGAGTAAGCGACTCATCGGCGCGGAGCTTGCGTGCAGAAATCGGCATCTCTATCTGTCAATCCGTTGCGTTGCAACATCCATCGATGCTTATTGTTTGGAATTCTTGAGTGCGATCTGGCGGCCTTTTTCTACGGACTGAAAAACGCCGGCGAAGGGGATTCTCGCCATTTCGCTCCGGTGCAGTGTGGCTCCCGCCGCATCCATCAACCCGCTAAATCGCATCCCTTTCATTTTCATTTTCAAAGATGGCCTGGCGAAGGCTCTCCACCGCAAATGCGGTGTGGCCGGTCGCGGATGCGCGCGAAGGTACCAGCAGCCGCAAGTGGCCGATCGGTGTCTGCGGATTCAGTAGCGGAACGTACTTCAGCAGGTTGCGTTGGACTTCGTAGTCCACCTCCATCGGCGACAGGAACGCCAAACCCACGCCGGAGCGCGCCAGTGCCCGGATTGCGCTCGAGCGGCTGACACGAGCCACGACATTGAGCGTGCCGGCGCGCGATGAGAAGGTGTCTCGCAGCACCGAGCCCGCCAGCCATTGCTCGGAGGGCAGGATCAAGGGGAACGGTGCGCAATCGTCCAGGGTCAACGCGCTGGACTTCGCAAGCGGATGGTCGGGCGGCATCACCACGCCGATGCGGTACTGCAGGCTGCCCAACACCCTCACGCCCCGGGTGGGCGCCGGGTTGAAGGCAATGCCTACGTCCGCTTCCTGCGTGCGCATCTGGGCAACCACCCAGTGGGTATCGCCCGTCTCCAGGTCGAAGGAGATGCGCGGCATGCGGCTGCGTATGCGCGCGATCACCGAAGGCAACACCGCTTCGATGATCGCTTCGGTGGAGGCGATGCGCACAGTGCCGCCAGCTCCGTGCTGCAGCACATCCAGTTGCTGGTGCAAGAGCGTCGTCTCTTGGTCCCACCGACGCACCCAGGCCAGCAGGACTTCTCCTGCCGCGCTCGGCCGCACGCCCCGTGGCAGGCGCTCGAAGAGCTGAACGCCCAATTCTTCTTCCAGCGCCAGAAGCTGCCTGTTCACCGCGGAGGAGGCGATGTGCAGGTTCTCCGCGGCCTTGCGCATCGAACCGTCGCGCGCGATCTGTTCGACGAAGCGCAACGCGGGCCGGAACATGGGGCGGCGTGGCAAGCGATGCTCAAATGTGTTCATGGCGCTCTCAAATCGATGCTTGTTTGAGGGCAGTGTACTTACCAGAATCCCGTGACGAAACCGCCCCCTCACGAAAGCGAGTACATGAAAGCCATCGTTGACCTGATCATCGAAAACGCCCGGACCCTTGTCACGATGGACGACGAGCGGCGAGAAATTCCCGACGGCTGGGTGGCCGTCACAAACGGGCTGATCACGGGCGTGGGCGGCGCCACCGACCCCAAGCCCGAGGCCACGCGCCGGCTCGATGCCAGCGGCTGCATCGTGACGCCGGGGTTCATCAACACGCACCACCACATCTTCCAGAACCTCACCCGCAGCAACCCAGAGTCGCACGGCGGTGATTTCTTCTACTGGCTCAAGACCCTCTATCCGATGTTTGCCCGCCTGGACGAGGAAGCGGTCTATGTCTCTGCCTGGGTCGGGTTGGTGGAACTGGCCATGGGCGGAACGACCACCACGTCGGACATGCTGTACGTCCACCCCAAGCCGAACCTGATCGACGCGGAAATTCGCGCGGCGCAGGAGCTGGGCTTTCGCTTCCATCCCACCCGGGGGGCGATGAACATGTCGGAGAAAGACGGTGGACTGCCGCCCGACTCGGTGGTGCAGGACGACGAGACCATCATTGCCGACTGCGAGCGGCTGATCGCCAAGTACCACGACCGCTCGCATGGGGCGATGGTGCGCATCGCGATCGGCCCGGCCGCCATCTTCACCACGACCCCGCAGTTGCTCAAGCGCCTGGCCGATCTGTCGGAGAAGCACGACGTCGGCTTTCACATGCACCTGGCCGAATCGCATCTCGAGGACGAGTTCTGCCAGCAGCATTTCGGTTGCCACCCGATCGACAACTTCAAGCGGCTCGGCCTGGCGTCCGACCGCGCCTGGGGTGCCCACGTCATGTATGCGAACAACGAAGACATCGGCAAGCTGGCCGAATGGGGCGTGGGCGTGTCGCATTGCCCCAGCACGGTGTTCATGATGGGCGGGCGCAACGGCGTCATTACGCCGGTGCGTGAGATGCGCGATGCCGGCGTCAAGGTCGGGCTTGGCTGCGACGGCTCTTCGTCCAGCGACAGCGCTTCGCTCTGGCTGGAAGCCAGGACCATGCTGGGGCTGCAGCGTCTGCGTCCCGGCGCTCCCCGCATGGGTGGCATGAGCGACCGCGAGGCCATCGAGATCGCCACCCGTGGCGGCGCGGCGGTTCTGCGACGCACCGGAGAGCTTGGCGAACTGTCGGTGGGCTGTGTCGGCGACATCGTCGCCTGGCCGGTGGACGGGCCCTCCTATGCGGGTGCGGTCGGCGACCCCGTGCGTGCCTTGTTCATGTCGGGCCCCAACCGGGCGCGCCATACCGTCATTGCGGGCAAGCCGATCATCGAGAACGGCAATCTCACCGTGGCGGGCCTGCCTGAAATGCTGGAGCGGCATCAGCGGCTTTCGCGACGCATCCAGGGCTACGACGAGACTGCGGCGCATTGACCGACACCCCTTCAAGACCAGGCAAGAAACCATGTCAGCTCAATCCAACCCGAACATCGATACGCCCGCCGCCGCCAAGGCGCATCCCCACCGGGAAGCCTGGAGAGCGGCATTCGCTTCCTGGGCCGGAACAACGATCGAGTGGTATGACTTCTTCATCTACGGAACGGCGGCCGCGCTGGTCTTCGGCCAGATCTTCTTTCCGGGCGGCAACCCCGCCGTCTCCACCATCCTGGCACTTGCGACCTACGGTGTCGGCTATGTCGCCAGGCCCATCGGCACTTTGATCTTCAGCCACTACGGCGACAAGATCGGACGCAAGAAGAGCCTGGTCATCACGCTGCTGATGATGGGCATCGCCACACTGGCGATCGGCTTTCTTCCCACCTACGAGACCATCGGCATCTGGGCACCGATTCTTCTGGTGGCGTTGCGCGCGGTTCAGGGCATTGCGGCGGCGGGAGAGTGGGGCGGTGCGGCGCTCATGTCGATCGAGCATGCGCCTGCCGGACGCAAGACGCTGTTCGGCACCTTCGTGCAACTGGGTTCGCCCAGCGGATCGCTGTTTGCATCGGTGGCCTTCCTGATCGTCACCATGATCTATTCGCCCGACGCTTTTCGCCAATGGGCCTGGCGAATTCCGTTCCTGTTTTCGGCTGTGCTGATTGCCATTGGCTTGTGGATTCGACTCAACGTTTCGGAAACGCCCGAGTTCGAGAAGCTGAAGAAAGACAAGAAGGTCGCCAAACGGCCGATCGTTGAATTGATCAGCCAGCATCCGCGCGAGATCCTGCTGGCCATCGGCATCAACTTCATGGGCGCCAGCGGTGTGTTCATCGTGCTGGTGTACATGCAGCTCATCTATGCCAAGCAGGTCGGCTTTACCCAGTCGCAGGCCCTGTTGGCGGGTGCGCTGTTCAGCGTGAGTTCGATGCTCACCTTCCCTGTGTGGGGCGTGCTGGCCGATCGCCTGGGGCGCCGGCGCGTTGCGCTCACCGGCACGGTCTACACGATCGTGCTCGCCTATCCGATGTTCTGGATGGCAAGCTCGGGGAACATCTTTCTCTTTTTGCTGGCCGCACCTGTGTGCTACCTGGGCGCAAGCTGTGCCTACGCGGTCAGCGCCGCCATGACGGCGCAACTCTTTCCGGTGCAGGTGCGCTACAGCGGCATCTCGATCGGCTACGTGGCGGCATCGGTCATCGGCGCCGGGCCGGCTCCGGCCGTTTCAGCCTGGATGGTCATGAAGGCGGACGGGGCCATCTGGCCCGTACCGGCGTACCTGATGGCGATGGGCTGCGTGACCTTGTTTACGTTGCTGGCCTCCAAGCGCTTTGCCGTCGAAGAAAACTGATGGGTCCGCCCGGCGGCATCGTCGCAATGCCGCCGGTTTTTCAAGCTTGACGTCCGCCATCGACACCGCTTACATTGCCTCCGTCTCGTGATGAGCGGGGCCGGGTTTGACAGCCCGTTGACATCCTGCGACGAAAGCCGCAGTCACCGCACGTGGTCTGCGGCTTTTTCGTTTGCGCTTCCTTTTTAGGCGGCTCGAACGGGAGGGCTCGCGCCCTGCCGGTTTCCGCAAGGATGTCCCGGTCTGTCAACCCGTTCGAGCTGCCGCCCTCGTTTGACAGCGGGTGCGTCGGTTTCTGCAAATCGACATCCTTGGGAGGCCCATGGCCCATGCTTCTTCAAACGACGCAAGCACCGACGCCCGTTGCGCTTGCGCACCCTATCGACCCACCGCCCAGTTCAAACCCTTCGAGTGGGTTCAGGGCGATCTGCTCGCCCCTTCCCTGCAAAGCCAGGCCGCATTCGTGAACGACGCACGCGACATGGTGCAAGGCGCGCAGTTGCTGTCCCAGTTGCTCGAATGGGATGAAGACCGATGCGATGCGGCAGCGTCCGACGCGGACCCCGCGCCGCTTTTCGACAGATGCCAGTGCGGCTCGCTGCAGCGGCTTCTGTCGGTATCGCTCGGCCTCCTGCATGCGCGGATCGAAGCGCAGTGCGAGGCACTGACAGCGAACACGGTGAGCCGATAGGCGATCGATCGATCGAGCGAGCGAGCCGTCGCAGTCCATCACCTGGGCTTGGCCAGCAGCTCCGTGCCTTGCCGGATGGCGTCTTCCTCACTGGACACGAACGCGACCGCGAAGCCGAAGACCTTGCTTGCCGTCGTCGCTATCAGGCGGGCCGGCGCAGACGTGGGCTTGTCTCCTTCAAGAACGATCATTCCCCGGCACAGCGTGGCCAAGCGTGCCTTGATCTTCTTGAAGAGAAGGGCCTTCTGCTTGCGCTCCTCGGGCGTCTCGTCGTGGTGGTCGTCTTCCCCATGGTTGGTGATCAGAACGAACGGTTGCTCCTTGTCGAGCAGTTGCTCGAATTGCGCCTCGATGGAGGCATTGGATTCCACTTCCGCCCTGATGAAGACAAAGGGTGCGCGCGAGACATCAATCAACATGGCCGGCTTCTTTCTGTGAGAGATAGAGAACGATGAAAAGAGGGCGAGCAAGCTGCTCGCAAGCTCTTCAGCATGTCGTCTGCGCAAATTTCGCGCTGCTTCACGCAAGCCAACCTATAGCGCGCAGCCGCCATCCGGATGTGCCTGCGCGGCCGAAGCACGCCCCCGATTCCGTCGAGCGTGAGTAACATCCCTGCGTGACGCATCAGGGATCGGTGAACGCACGCGAAGGAGATCGTCGATGTGCAACCTTGCCAGGCACTGGATCGCAGTTTTTCTGATGGCGCTGGTCTCGCAAGTCCAGGCGCAGAGCACCCAGAAGGTGGTCGACATTCCCACCCGGCCCGGGGTGACGCAGCGAATGCTGGTGCTGTCGCCGCCAACGACAACACCAGCAAAGGCGGCGGTGATCCTGTTCGCGGGCGGGCACGGCGGGCTGCAGATCTTTCCCAATGGTTCGCTCAAGTGGGGCGGCGGAAACTTCCTTGTTCGCACGCGGCAGTTGTTTGCGGACCAGGGGCTCATGGTCGCGGTGATTGATGCGCCGTCGGACCGGCAAAGCCCGCCGTACCTTGCCGGGTTTCGCCAGAAGCCGGAGCACGTGGCAGACGTGAAGGCGGTCATTGCATGGATGCGCGAGCAATCGAAGGCGCCTGTGTGGCTGGTGGGCACCAGCCGCGGGACGCAGTCCGCGGCGTATGTCGCCACGGAGCTTGCCGGCCCTGAAGGCCCGGACGGCATCGTGCTGAGTTCGACCATCCTCATCGACAAGGCCGGCCGACCCGTTCCGGCGATGCCGCTGGAAAAGATCAGGGTACCGGTGCTCGTGGTGCATCACGAGCAGGACGCCTGCCCGTCGTGCCCGTTCGCCAGCGTGCCCGGGCTCATGGCGAAGCTTGAGAGCTCACCGAAGAAAGAGCTGCTGAGCTTCAAGGGCGGAGAAAGCAGCGGCGACCCGTGCGAGGCGATGGCGTATCACGGCTTCAATGGGCTTGATCGCGAAGTTGTTGAGAAGATCGCGGGCTGGATATTGGGCAAGTAGACGCCGGGCGCTTCAGTCGATCGGCAGGCGTTTGCCTTGATCGTCACATCGGTGGCATCTTGTCGAACTTCGGCAACGCCGGGTCTTGAGTATCCCAAGCGTGCCCGCGCACCGCATACGTGACCAGTTGCGGCTGAAATCGCTCGGGCTCGTCGAGGCTCGCGGCGTGCACGGTGAAGATGTCGGGCATCGCCGCAAAGGTCATGTACACGGGCGAGCCGCAGGTGGGGCAGAACGCGCGGGTCTTGACGTTGCCGCTGTCGGCGACGATGCCCCACAGCGTGGCGTGGCCGCTGTGCTTCACGGCGCCGCGCGCAAAGGTGAGGTACGAGCCGTGGCCGGTGCCGCTCTTGTGTTGGCAGTCGAGACACTGACAGTGGTTCTGGAAGATCGGCTCGGCGGAAATCTCGTAGCGGATGGCGCCGCATGCGCAACCGCCGGTGTAGGCCTGCTGGCTCATTTCTCTTGTCCTTTTCAAAGTCATCGAGGGGGTGCGATCCGGCCCGATGAAGGGGCGGATGTCACTGGGCAAGAGCAAATCTAGTCGTGGCGGTTGTACGGCGGGGAGTAACAAGTTCGTCGTGAATTGCGTCGACAGTCATGTGTTCTGTGATTCCGACCTTCATCGATAGCCGGTAGTCAGCCCGGTGCAGCGTGAGCAACATGGGCGCGATTGCTTTCGGCAGCGCGGCGCCAACACGCCACAAAAATAAATACGCCGAGATAAATCTCTCCTGCGCGAGACCTTGCGAGTGCCCCGCGTCATTGGTGCACGGCCCGCCGCCACGCGCCGCATGCGTGTGCATGTTTGTCCCGTATCCCCTGTTCGGGTGATGGTCGGGAAACAAATAGTTCACAAAAATAAACACTTTCTAACGAGCTGCACGCTTCTTGTGCGGCTTTCTTCCCTGCGCAAGGAATTAACAAATATGAACAAAGCTCACCGTAGCCTCTGGAACGCCTCATTGGGCGCCTGGGTCGCCGTCTCCGAAAACAGCCGCGCGCGCGGAAAGAAGAGCCACCGCACCGCAGCGCTCACGCTGGGCGCGGCATCGCTCGTGATCGCCAGCATGTCGGCGTTCGCGGGTGGCAATGGCGGCGACGCCGGCTTTCCTGGATCGCCGATTTTGGGAACTACCGGCAGCAGCGTGACGGGCCAGGGCGGTACGGGCGGTTTCGGTTTTTTCGGGACGGGCGGGGCGGGCGGTGCCCCAGGCATGAACGGCGGCGACGGTATGCCGTCGCCGATACCGGGCGTGATTCCAGGTGGGGGTGGCGGTGGCGGCTCAGTGTTCCTGGGGCCGGTGCCGGTCACGTCGACGATTGCAGCCGGGAATGGCGGCAATGGCGCAGCCCCGTTCGATCCCCAATCGGGCTCGGGTGCAGGCGGAGGCGGTGCCAGCACCATCGCCCACGGTGACGTCCGGATCGAGGCAGGGGGCGCGCTGGCAGGTGGCAGCGGTGGCCGAGGTGGCGACTTTTTGGCTCCGCCGACGTTCCCGGCCGGCGCTGGCTACGGCGGCGGCGGTGGCGCGGGCTTGCTGGTCGTCGCGCCGGAGGGGACAACAACCACTATCTCCAATGCGGGTTCGATCACGGGCGGCAACGGCGGCCGCGCAGGCATCGGGAGCAGCGGCATTCCGCTGCCCAGCATCGGCGCTCGCGGCGGTGCCGGCGAGGGCGCCGACGCGGACGCAGCGGCCGCCTCCTTCGTGTCGCTGGGCGGTACCGGCATCGTCGGCAGCAACCTCAACGTCATCAACAGCGGCACGATCTCGGGCGGGTTCTCGGGCGACGGGAGCACGCAGGCCAGTGCCATCCGGTTCACCGGCGGCACCAACCGGCTCGAACTGCGTGCCGGCTCGCAGCTCAATGGCAATGTGCTCGCCAACGGCAGCTTCGACACGCTCGCATTCGGCGGCACGGAGTCGGGCGCCTTCAACATGACTGACATGGTGAATGGCAAGTTCCAGGGCTTCGAGGCCTATGAAAAGACCGGCAGCTCGACCTGGACCCTGACCGGCAGCGCGTACGACATGACCATCACGGGGCTGGTGCGCGAAGGCACGCTGCGGCTGGGCGATGGCGACGGCGCAGGCGGGTTGATCGTCGGCGTGGACGGCCAGGAGACTCCGGCCATTTCGACGCCGGGAGGTTCCGTCGGCCAGAACGGCGGCGCGGGCACGGTGGCGCTGGCGGTCTCCGGTGGCAGGCTGGTGTTGGAGGATGAGGGCTACGTACGCGGCGGCGCGGGAGGCAGCGCAAGCACCACGGAATTGCGAGCGGGGGGCATATCGAGCGTGACCGGCGCCATGGGCGGTGCCGGCGCCACGGGGGTGACCCTCACCGGTGGAACACTGACCGTTGAAAACGGCGGCACTTCCGCCGGCGGCCGGGGCGGGAGCGGCGGCGCCATCACCGTCTTCAGTGGCGGTGGGCTGGCGCCGCTACCTGCGGTCGCGGCCGCGTCGATGAGCCTCAATGTCGTCGTGGGCGCAGGCGGTGCTGGCGGCTCAGGCGTCACGACGGCGTCGGGCGAGACCATCGTCAACAGCGGCTACATCGCCGGTGGGGGCGGGGGGCGTGGAGGCGGCAGCCAGCCCGAAGCGGACATCGGCATCGCGGGCATCCGGACTTCCAGCACGGCCATCCTGGTCTCGACGTTCGGCGAAACCTCGGCGCAAGTTTTCACCGGCGCGGGTGGCGCCGGTGGCAACGGTGGACACGGCGTCCTGCTGACGGGTACTGGCGGTTTGCAGAACAACAACTTCATCCGCGGAGGCCACGGCGGCGACGCCGGATCGCTGGTGGGTGCGAGCCTGAGCTTTGGCGCGGCCAGCAGCACGATCACCAACGCCGCGGGCGGCACCGGCGGCGCGAGCGTGGCCTACACGGGCGCAGGCTCGCTGGTCAACGAGGGCGAGCTGCGCGGCGGGGACGGCGGTGTTTCGAGTTTGGGCGCCGCTTTTGCAGGGATCCTCGCCACGGGCATGGAGCCCGCGAACGGCACGATTACAAGTCCCGCGACGGCCACGGTCATCGGTGCGGTCGGCGCCAGCGGCGGCGCAGGTGTCTATTTCGGTGGGGCCGCCACGGTGGAAAACCGTGGCCTCGTCCAGGGCGGAATGGGCGCGGGAGTCACGCCGCCACCGCCGGACTTCATGGCCATGGCGGCTCCTTCTACCCCCACGCAAAGCTTTGCGCTCGCAACGAGCCCGCAGGGGCCGACCACCGCCAGCGCCACCGGCAACACGGGCGGTACTGGCGGCAGCGCCCTGGTGCTGATGGCAGGCGGCACGGCCAACAACCGGGACAGCGGGGAGCTGTATGGCGGCATGGGCGGCAACGGGTCCGGCGCGCAGGCCGCGGCGGCCTCGCTCAACATGGCGCAGGCCAGCGCAGTGGCCGTCGGCGGCAACGGTGGCAACGGCGGTAATGGCGCAAGCCTGCGCGGCGTGAGCCTGTTCCTCAACGAAGGCAACGTGTCCGGCGGCCGGGCGGGCGACGGCGGCAGCGCCAAGGCCAACAGCCAGTCGAACACGGCCGTGCAGGCAGCCACGCTGCGCGCCACGGGCGGCAACGGCGGCACTGGCGGTGCCGGCATCGCGGCTGACAACTCGACGGTGGTGAACCGCGGCACGGTCGAGGGCGGCTACGGCGGCCTGGGCGCCACTGCAGTCCTCCAGCACGAGAACATCGGAGACGGCAGCAGCGGCAGCACTGTCGTCTACAGCGTCGGCACTCCCGGCGTGGCTGGCGCCGGCGGCGCGGGCATCACGGGCTCGAACCTGCAGGTGACCAACGCTGGCAACATTTACGCCGGTTACTCGGGCGACGGCCAAACCCTGGCGCCGGCCATCGCCTTCACGGGCGGTGTCAACAGCCTCACCATCGAGCGCAGCTCGGACATCACCGGCCTGGTGCTGGCCCACAGCACGGCCGACACGCTGGCGCTGGGCGGCTCGGACGACAGCAGCTTCGACGTGGCGTCCGCCGGACCCGACGGGCAGTACCGCGGCTTCGGGCAGTTCCGCAAGTCCGGCGACGCCACCTGGACGCTGACCGGCAGCACCACGCAGGTCACGCCGTGGACCATCGCCCAGGGCACGCTGGTGGTGGGGGCCGACGCGAGCCTCGGCGACGCGAGCGGTGCGCTCACGCTCGCCGGCGGCACGCTGCAGACCACGGCCAGCATGGCCACGGCGCGCGCGGTCGTGCTGTCGGGCCCTGGCGGCACGCTGCGCACCGACACCGGCACCACGCTGCAGATCGGCGGGCAGGTCTCGGGCAGCGGTGCGCTGACCAAGGACGGCACCGGCACGCTGCACCTGTCGGCGGTCAACAGCTACACCGGCGGCACGCGCATCGCGGCGGGCACGCTGATCGGCGGCGCCAACAGCTTCGGCACTGGCGCCATCGTCAACGACAGCGCGCTGGTGATCGAGCAGCCCACCGACGCCACGATGGTCAACGACCTCTCGGGCAAGGGCAGCCTGACCAAGTCAGGCGCCGGCGCGGTGCGCTACACGGGCAACGGGTCGGCCTTCACCGGCAGCCTGCAGGTGACGGGCGGCGTGCTGTCGGTGAACGGCTCGCTCGGCGGCACGCTGAACATCGAGTCGGGCGGGACGCTGAAGGGCAGCGGCAGCGTGGGCAGCACGGTGTTGGCGAGCGGCGCCACGCTGGCGCCGGGCAACTCCATCGGCACGCTCACCGTCAACGGCGACTTCACCTTTGCGCCGGGTTCGCGCTACCAGGTCGAGACCGACCCCAGCGGCGCGAGCGACCTGCTGCGCGTGACCGGCACGGCCACGCTGGGCGGTGCCTCGGTGATCGTGCTGGCGGCCGACGGCAAGTGGAGCCCGACCACCACGTACACCATCCTCACCTCGGGCACGCGTGTGGGTACTTTCGGCAGCGTGTCGTCGAACTTCGCGTTCCTCGATCCGTCGCTGAGCTACAAGGGCGGCGACGTCATGCTGAGCCTGGTGCGCAACACAGTGGCGTTCCCGGCGGTGGGCATCACGCTCAACCAGCGTGCGTCGGGCGCGGCGCTCGACAGCCTGGGCGGTGGCCTGCTCTACAACGCAGTGGTGCAACTCGATGCGCCGACGGCCCGCCTGGCCTTCGATCAACTCTCGGGCGAACTGCATGCATCGGTGCGCTCGGCGCTCATCGAAGACAGCCGTTTCGTGCGTGAAGCCGGCGCCGACCGGCTGCGCCAGACGCAGGGCGGCGCGGGCGCAACCGGCGACCTGAAGACGGTCGAGGGTGCGGACGGTGGCCTGTGGACGCGCGCCTATGGCTCATGGGGCGACACCAAGGGCGACGGCAATGCGGCCAAGGCCAAGCGCGACACGCGTGGCGTGCTGGTCGGCGCCGACCGCCGCTTCGGCGACTGGCGCCTGGGCGTGCTGGGCGGCGCGGGCAGCAGCAGCGTGAGCGTGGACGATCGGCAGTCGTCCGCCAAGATCGACAGCTATCACCTGGGCCTGTATGGCGGCACCGAGTGGGGCGCGCTGGCCCTGCGCACCGGCGCCAGCTACACCCACCACAGCATCGACACGCGCCGCCGTATCGCCTTCACCGGCCTGGGCGGCACACCCGAGGCCAGCTACCACGCGGGCACCACGCAGGTCTTCGGCGAACTGGGCTGGCGCATGGATGCGGGCACCGTGGCGCTGGAGCCCTTTGCCAACCTGGCGCACGTGAACCTGCGCACAGGCGGCTTCACCGAGCGCGCCAGCCTGGCTGGCCTGAGCGGCAGGAGCGAATCGGGCAGCACCACCTTCACCACGCTCGGCCTGCGCGCCAGCACGAAGCTGGAGCTGGGCGGCACGGCGGCCACGCTGCGCGGCATGCTGGGCTGGCGCCATGCCTTCGGCGACGTGACGCCCACGGCAGCACTGGCGTTCATGGGCGGCAATGCGTTCACCGTGACCGGCGTGCCGGTGGCGAAGAACGCCGCGGTGGTGGAAGCGGGGCTCGACTTCGCAATCAAGCAGGACCTGACGCTGGGCGTGTCGTACAACGGCCAGTTCGGCAGCGGCGTGAAGGACCACGGGCTCAAGGCGAACCTGCTGTGGAAGTTCTAAGGGCCTGACCGTCCGGGAGCCGGGGCGCAGGGCGCCTTGGCCCTCGTGGGCAATGCAAACGCAGCCGCTGCCGTCGAGGCACCGGCTGCGTTCTGCTTTGAAGTTCTTACAACTTCGGCGCGAAAGAGGCGCTTTCCGCCGGTAAAGTGCCGGCGTCCGGTGGCGGATTTGTCCGCAGCCCCATTTCCGCTTCTTCCGCTTCCCCCTTCTTCATGTCCAACCTCATCGTGCACGGCGGCACACCGCTTCGCGGCCGCATCACCCCCTCCGCCAACAAGAACGCCGTGCTCCCGGTGCTCTGCGCCACCTTGCTCACCTACGAGCCCTTGCGCCTGCATGGCGTGCCCGACATCACCGACGTGCGCAAGATCCTCGACATCTTCCGCACCCTGGGCAGCGACGTGCACATGGACCATGCGACGGGCACGCTGGAGCTGCACCACCGCGAGACGGTGTTCGACGCGGCGCTGCACCGGCTGCCCGAAGAAATGCGCTCTTCCATCATGCTGGTGCCGCCGCTGCTGGCGCGCTTCGGCGTGGCGCGTCTCGAAGACAACGTCAAGGGCTGCACGTTGGGCGTTCGCGAGATCGATCCGCACGTGGAGGTGTTCCAGCGTTTCGGCGGCAAGGTCGAGCGCACCGAAGGCTCGCTGCTGGTGCACAGCGCGGGCCGGCTGACGCCTACGGACCACTGGCTCGATTACGCATCGGTCACCACCACCGAGAACTTCGTGCTGTGCGCCGCTGCGGCGGACGGCACTTCGACGCTGACCAATGCCGCGTCGGAGCCGCATGTGCAGGAGTTCTGCCGCTTCATGAGCATGATCGGCGTGCGCATCGAAGGCATGGGCACGTCGCGGGTGACGGTGCATGGCGGCGGCGCGCTGAAGGGCGGCGAGTTCCGCTTCGACGAAGACTTCCACGAGATCACGACCTTCCTGGCGCTGGGCGCCATCACCGGCGGCGACGTGGTTGTGCGCAACAGCGCGCCAGAAAACTTTCCGCTGATCGACCGCACTTTCGCCAAGTTCGGCGTGCAGATCACGCACGAAGACGGTTGGTCGCGCGCCATCCGCAGCGGCCCGCTGAAGGTGCAGACGCCTTTCACGAGCAATGTGCTGACCAAGGTCGAAGCGGCGCCGTGGCCTTACTTTCCGGTGGACCTGCTGCCGATCTTCATTGCGCTGGGCGTGCGTGCGCAGGGCAATGCGATGTTCTGGAACAAGGTGTACGACGGCGCGCTGGGCTGGACGGGCGAGCTGTCGAAGTTCGGGGCGCATGTGTTCTCGTCAGACCCGCACCGGCTCATCACTTTCGGCGGCAATCCGCTGACGCCGGCGGTGGTGGAGAGCCCCTACATCATCCGCGTGGCGATCGCGCTGTTCATGGTGGCGGCGAGCATCGAGGGCCGCTCGGAGATCCGCAACGCCACGCCGATCCGGCGCGCGCATCCGCGCTTCGTCGAGAACCTGCGCAGCCTGGGCGTGCAGGTGGAGTGGACCAGCGAGGAATAAACAGCGGGCCGTTCATTCAGCGCGCCCTGCGCGCTTCGGTCCACACCACGATCAGCAGGCCTGCCAGCACCATCGCGAGCCCGGCAAAGGCCGAAGGGGCCGGGCGCTCATGCACCACGAGGATGGCCAGCACGAAGGCGGTGACGGGCTCGGCCAATGCCAGCGTGACGCCCGAGGCGCCGGAGATGTGCCGCAGCGCGTGGCTGAACAGCAGGTAGGCAACGCCGGTCGACACGAGGCCCAGGTAGCCCACGATGGCCCAGCCGGCAGGCGTGGTCGAAAAGGGACCGGAGATCAAAAACGCACCCGGTATCGCAGCGGCGGAAGCGATCGCGAAGACCCACAGCGTGACCGTCGCAGGCGGCGACTTGCTCACGAGGCGTTGGCTGACCAGCGTGTAGATCGCGTAGCAAAGCCCGGAGGTCAGGCACAGCGCCAGCCCGGCCAGGTCGATATGCAGGCCGCTGCCCATTCCCGGCATCACCATCAGGCAGCCGCCGCCGATGGCGAGCAGCGTGCCCATCCACCACGCGGGTGCCGGTGGCTTGCGGTACACGAGCGACTGAAGCAGCCCGGCCCACGCAGGCCCGCTGCCCACGGCAATCGCGGTGCCGATGGCCACGCCCGTGGCCTTGACGCCCGCGAAGAAGCTCAGGTTGTAGCCGGCGATGCACAGGCCCGCGAGCAGAAGCCATCGCCATGTGGCCGGTGCCATCGACAGCGCGAGCTGTTCACCGCGATGCCGGCGCCAGCCGATGAACGCGGCAAAGAACAAGGTGGCGATGGCCATGCGCAGCGTGCCGATCCAGTAGGGCGATGTGTGCGCGGGCGCAAAGCTCTGGGCGGTTCCGGTGGTGCCCCAGAGGGCGGCGGCGGCAACCACCATGCCGGCGCCGAGCATGGATGCGTTCTTCGTCATGCGCGCATCCTCGGGCCCGGTGGCCTTTTCAAATGTCGAGAGACTCTCGACCTTGCGTGTTGGGCGCTGTGGGTCAGGCTGCGCGTGTGCGCCTTGCGCCCGACTGGCGGTCGCGCCGCAGCGCAAAGCCGAGGGCGCTGGCCGAGCGATAGCCCACGCGAAGGGCCGCCGCTTCCAACGGCAGGCCGCTGCGCAGAAGGCGCTGGGCCGCATCGAGCCGGCGCGAGCGGAGGTAGGCCTGCGGGGACAGCCCCGTCAATTCGAGCAGCCGCGCATGAAAGCGCTGCGGACTCAGGAAGAAGAGGGCAGCCATGCGCGCGGTGTTCCAGGGCTCGTGCAGTGCGGGGCCGAGGGCGGTGTCGAGCCGTGCCAGGTCGATGCTGCGGCGCGCGAGGATCGACGGCGCTTCCAGCACGTGCGCCAGATGCTGCGCGGCCCGGGCAGGATCGACGTCGTTCCGGCATGCGGCAGTGACCGCAAAGCGCCGCATGCGGTCGACGCCCGCGTCGTCGGGCGTGTCGATGACCACCATGCGCACGCCGCGCGGCGACATGAAGGTGTGCGCCATGCCCGCCGGAATGATCATTCCGCAGGAGGTGTCGGTGAAGGCGGCGCGGCCGCCGATCTCCAGCTCCATGCGGCCGTCCAGCGCGAACATGATCTGCGCATGCGAATGGTCGTGGCCGGCGTACTCGCCCGTGTAGTTGCGCACGCTGTAGACGGTTCCGGGGGAGGAAGGTGTCTGCGTGCGCATGGGATGGTGCTTGCCGCTGTGGGTGTGCCTGCTAGAACCCCGGCACGGGGTTGCGCCCCTCGCCCGGCACATAAGTACCCTTGCGATAGGTGTAGACCACCGTGCGATCGACGGTCTGGGCGCGGTTGCTGGTGCCGGTTGTTTGCGCGCCGCTGAACACGATGCGCATGTCGCCCGGCTCGTCGTCGGTGCCGAGTACAAACTCGGGCGTGCCGTCCACGTCGAAGCAGTTGCCGCGCGCCGGGGTCTCCGGGCGCTTGTTTTGCAGCACCTGTTCGCAGGCCTCGTCAGCGCCGCTGTTCGTCGCCGACAGCGGGATGCTGGTGACCAGTTCGTGCACCGTGCTGGCTCCCAGTTCGTAGACCGAGAACCAGGTGCCGCAGTTGCCCTGCCAGCAACTGCCGCTGGTGGTGGTCAGCACGAAGCGCTGGGGCGCGATGCGCTCCACCCTGGTCTGGCCGATGTTGCCCATGAAGCCGAGGTAGTCGACGCCGTCGCTGCGCTTGGCGAGCGTCCATCCGTCGGCGCCCTGCTCGAAGAAGTAGGCACCGAGCCAGGCACCGGCCACGTGGCTGCTGATGGGCTGGCCCTGGTCGTCGAGCGGCACGGTCTCGGTCAGCATCACGGCGTGCGTGTCGTCCAGGCGCACCACCTCGCGCGGCGACACGTTGGCTTGCTGCTCGGCCTCGCTGCCCTTCACGGGCTTGCCGTCGTTGCCGATGTCCGGCAGTTGCACGGCGCCGCCGCGGCTGTCGTCCTTGTCTTCCCAGCCGGGGAAGACCAGCGCCATGAGTTCACCGCGCTTGAGCGTGGCCGAATTGGTGGGGGCTGGTGCGGTTTCCGTGGTGGCTGTTGCCGCAACGTCTTCCGCCGTGGTGGCGGAAGAAGCGCTGCTGTCTTCTTCCTGCGAGCAGCCGGCAACGCCGAAAAGCACGGCGATGGCGCCTGCAAGCAGGGTGCGCGAGAGAACGGAGCTGGAAACGAGCGGGCTGTGCATGCCCGCGATTGTGCCGAAGCCGCCCGGCCATGACCCCGCCGCCAAGGCGACCACCGGCTTGGCGGGAGAATGGCCGGCATCGACACACAAGGAACCTTTCGCATGACGACGCTGAAGCAGATTCTCGGTACCGAACTTCCCCTGATCCAGGCGCCGATGGCCGGCGTGCAAGGCAGCGCGATGGCGATTGCGGTCAGCAATGCAGGTGGGCTGGGCTCATTGCCCGGCGCCATGCTGAGCGCCGACACCATGCGCAGCGAACTCGCCGCGATCCGTGCCGGCACCGACAAGCCCTACAACGTCAACTTCTTCTGCCACACGCCGCCCGAGCCCAGCGCCGAACGCGAAGCCACCTGGCGCGCCGCACTGGCACCGTACTACGCCGAGTACGGCATCGACGCCGCCAGCATCCCGGCCGGGCCGGGCCGCAACCCGTTCAGCGCCGAGGTGGCCGACCTCTTGGCCGAGTTCAAGCCGCGCGTGGTGAGCTTTCATTTCGGGCTGCCGCCCGAGGCGTTGCTGGCGCAGGTGCGCGGCTGGGGCGCCAAGGTGCTGGCATCGGCCACCACGCTCGACGAAGCGCTGTGGCTCGAAGCGCATGGCGCCGATGCGGTCATTGCGCAGGGGCTCGAAGCGGGCGGCCATCGCGGGCACTTTCTTTCGCACGACCTGACGAAGCAGCTCGGCACCTTCGCGCTGCTGCCGCAACTGGTGCGCGTCATCAAGCTGCCGGTGATCGCGGCCGGCGGCATCGCGGATGCGAACGGCGTGGCCGCGGCCATGGCGCTGGGCGCGGCGGGCGTGCAGATCGGCACCGCCTACATGCTGACGCCCGAAGCCACGACCAGCGCGCTGCATCGCGCGGCGCTCAAGAGCGAGGCCGCGCGCCACACGGCGCTGACCAACCTGTTCACGGGCCGGCCGGCACGCGGGATCGTCAATCGCGTGATGCGCGAGCTGGGGCCCATCGGCGCGGCGGCACCTGAATTTCCGCTCGCCACCTCGGCCATCGCGCCGCTGCGCGCCAAGGCCGAAGCCAAGGGCAGCGGCGATTTTTCTCCGCTGTGGTCGGGCCAGAACGCGACCGGCTGCCGCGAGCTGCCGTCGGCCGAAGTCACGCGCGCGCTGGCCCAAGGTTTTTCTGCATCGCTCTGAACTCTTCCCCTCCATGACCCAAGTTCACCTGCCCCTCAAGTTCCTGGAACACGCCGCGCAACCCCAGGTGCGCGAACCCTGGCTGCTGGTGCTGATGCACGGCGTCGGCAGCAACGAGCAGGACCTGTTCGGGCTGGCGCGCCTGATGCCGCCGCAGTTCCATGTGCTGAGCCTGCGCGCGCCCTATGTGTTGTCGCCCGATGCCTATGCGTGGTTCGAGTTCCAGATACTGGCCAACGGCGAGCGCCAGATCAACGAAGAGCAGGAGCGCGAAAGCCGCTTTCTGGTCGGCGAGATGATCGCCTCGGCCGGCAAGCAACTCGGCGTGCCGCCCGAGCGCGTCGTGGTCGGCGGCTTCAGCCAGGGCGGGATCATGGCGCTGTCGCTGCTGCTGACAAAACCCGAGAGCGTGCGTGCCGCGATGGTGTGGCACAGCCGGCTGCTCTCGCAGGTGGTGCCGCACATCGCGCCGCCCGAGGCCTTCGAGGGCAAGGCGCTGTGGGTGAGCCACGGCAGCGCCGACAACGTGATTCCGCCCAGTGCCGCGCAGGCCACGCGCGAGCTGGCGCGCACGCTGCCGCTGGCGTTGTCGGGTTCGGACTTTCCGGGCGCGCACGAGATCCGCCCGGCCGAGCTGCAGGGCTCGCTGGCGTGGCTGCAGTCGCTCAGCGCGCCAGCAGGCGCGCCATGACGATCGCCTGCATCTCGCCGACCCAGTCGTCGCAATCGTCACCCTCGGGCTGCACCAGCAGCCGGTAGCGCCGGCCGCCCCAGGCGGCGGTCAACAGCGCGTGGATGGTGGCGGGCGAGGGCTGCGGCTGCAGATCCTTGCAGGCCGCGAAAGCCTGCAGCCAGCGCGCCGCGAGTTCGTCGTACACCCGGCGATGGTGCTTGGGCTCGGCCACGCGGTGTTCGAGCATCAGCATCTCGTGATCGAACGCGGGCAGGCCTTCGAGCTGCGCATCGCAGGTCAGGCGCACCAGCCGTTGCACCCGCTCGCTCCATGCGAGGTCGATGGGCGCCATCACTTCGGCATCGATGCGCGCGAGCAGTGCTTCGACGCAATGGCGCACATAGCCCGAGAGCAGGGCTTCCTTGTCGGGAAAGTAGTCGTAGAGCGTGCCGACGGCAATACCGGTTTCGAGCGCCACGGCGCGTGTGGTCACGCCTTCCCATCCGTGCGCGGTCCAAATCCGAACAAAGGCGTCGTAGATCGCCTGCACGGTGAACTTGCTGCGTGCCTGCGTGGGGCGTTTCAGGGGCTTGGAGCGGGGTGCGGCGGGCATCGACTGGTTTTCCGAACCCGTCGAGGGACGGGGCGCCATACAGTTTGCGAATGAACAACGCATTCACTTTAACCCGCCTCCAAACGCGCAAGAACGCACTCGGCACGACCCGTGTGCTGGCCACTCCCGACGACGGCGCGCTGCAGCCCGGCGAGGTGCTGATGAAGATCGGCCGCTTCTCGCTGACCACCAACAACATCACCTACGCCGCCTTCGGTGATGCGGTGATGAAGTACTGGCAGTTCTTTCCCACCGGCGATGCCGACTGGGGCCACATGCCGGCCTGGGGCTTTGCCGATGTGGCGGCGTCGAACGTGGAGGGTGTGGCCGTGGGCGAGCGCTTCTACGGTTACTTCCCCATCGCGAGCCATCTGCGCATGCAGCCGGTGCGCGTGACGGCGCGCGGCTTCTACGACGGCGCGGCGCATCGCAGCGAACTGGTGTCGGCCTACAACCAGTACATGCGCTGCAGCAATGACGTCGGCTATGTCGCCGGGTTGGAGAACTACCAGATGCTGGTGCGCCCGCTCTTCATCACCTCGTTCATGCTGGCGGATTTTCTGGAGGACAACGGCTTCTTCGGCGCGACGCAGGTGGTGGTGTCGAGTGCGTCCAGCAAGACCGCCTTCGGCACCGCGTTCTGCCTCGACAAGCGCGAAGGCCTGAAACTGATCGCCGCCACCTCGGCCGGCAACCGCGCCTTCGTGGAAGGGCTGGGCTGTTACGACCGCACCTTGAGCTACGAAGAGATCACCACGCTGCCGGCCGACGTGCCCACGCTCTACATCGACTTCTCGGGCAACGACGATCTGCGCGCCACCATTCATCATCACTTCGGCGACGCGCTGGTGTACGACTGCTACGCAGGCTCGGCGCAGAAGACAGAGTTTCTCGGCAACACCGACGCGCTGCCCGGCCCGACGCCCCAGCTCTACTTCGCGCCCGTGCAGATCCGCAAGCGGAATGCTGACTGGGGCCCGGAGGAAGTCAACCGCCGTTTCAACGAAGCGCAAGGCAACTTCATCGCCGAGCTGAGCCGACCCGGCAACCGCTGGATGACGCTGGCACACGGTGAGGGCTTCGCGCATGCGCAGGCGGTGATCGCGAACCTGCATGCGGGCAAGGTCGACCCGCGCGAGGCGCACGTCATCGAGATCGGCTGAACTTCCGCGCGGTCGGCGCGTCACAGTGCGTTACGAGGATGTGGCCGTGGTGCGGCCTTTATTGGTGCACCATAGCCCGTCTGCCACTGCAGACTTCGCAAAAGGAAACCGACCTCATGTCCGACAGCGACACGCGCGACGCCCCCGAATTCAGACCCCGCCGCGAGGCCCCCATGGGGACCATCGTCGTCATCGCCCTGCTGGTGCTGGCGGCGGCCTTCTTCGGCTGGCGCTGGTACCAGCAGCAACAACAGGTCAAGCCGCCCGAACCGGTGCCGGTCGCGGCCGTGCCCAACGACACGCCCGCGCCACCACCGGCCGCCGAACCCACCGGCCCGCAGAACCCGGTCGATGCGCTCGCGCCGCCCGATGCGGCCTTGCCCAAGCTCGCCGAATCCGATTCGCGCGTGATGAAGGCACTGGCCGAGCTGCTCGGCAGCAAGAACGCGAGCACCTTCCTGCGTTCCGACGACATGGTGCGGCGCTTTGTCGCCACCATCGACAACCTCACGCGTGAGCATGCGCCCGCCAGTGCATGGCCGGTGCAGCCGACGGGCCAGCGCTTCATCACCGAAGGCCCGCAAGGAGGCACGCAGACCATCGCGGCCAACAATGCCGCGCGCTACAACGGCATCGTGCTGCTGGCCGAGTCGGTCGATCCGGCCAAGGCGGCGGCGGTGTACGCCAAGCTCTATCCGCTGTTCCAGCAGGCGTATGAAGAGCTGGGCTACCCGGGGCGCTACTTCAACGACCGGCTCATCGCGGTCATCGACCACCTGCTGCAGGCACCCGAGCCCTCGGGCCCGGTGCAGGTGCGGTTGATCGAGGTGAAGGGCGACGTGCCTTCGACGCGGCCGTGGGTGCGCTACGAGTATGTCGATCCCAAGCTCGAATCGCTGTCGTCGGGCCAGAAGATCATGGTGCGCATGGGCCCGGAGAACGAGCGCAAGGTGAAGGCCAGCCTGCGTGGGCTGCGCCAGCAGATCGCCACGGCCGACATCGCCAAAAAGAAGAAGCAGCAGTAGTGCCGGATTGACGCCGGCCTTTGTTCCCGCCGGGACAATTGGCCGCCGCCTTCGTTCCTAGAGTCGCGTGCTTCGAGACACGCAACGAGGAACAAGAAATGAAGGCCATCATCCGGGCCGCGGCACTGAGCGCGGCGGTTCTTTTCGGCACGGCGCCCTGCGCGCAGGCGGCCACCGTGCAGCAGCTTTCCACGCAGTCGCCGGTGGCCGATCCGCTGGCGAACGGTGCCACAGGTACCAAGGTCGCGTTCACGCTCTTCCTGCCCGATCGCAAGCCTGAAGGCGGCTATCCGCTGGTGCTGCATGCGAGCGGCTTCGGGCTCGGTCGCCTGCAGGCGATGCCGCCACGCGACACCGACCCGGCCGCGAGCTACTGGTCGCGGCTCGACCGGCTGGTGCCCACGCTGGTGGAGCACGGCTATGCCGTCATCAGCTTCGACCACCGGGGCCATGGCGACAGCGGCGGCGACAGCCGCATCATGGACCCGCAGGCCGAGATTGCCGACATCCGCAGCCTGATCGACTGGGCCGAGCGCGAGCTGCCGCTGCGCAAGGGCGTGGACGGGCATTCGCGCATCGGCAGCATCGGTGGCTCGTACGGTGGCGGCTACCAGATGCAGCTCGCGCAACTGGAGCCGCGCATCACCACGGTGATTCCGTCGATGACCTGGTACGACCTGCAGCATTCGCTCGCACCCCAGGGCGTGTTGAAAGAGGGCTTCGTGCAGTTCGAATGCTTCATGGCCCAGCGCGGCAAGGTGCGCGACGGTGGCCTGCTGCGGCCCCTGTGCGAGCAGGCGCCCAAGCCGGGCGCCTGGGCATGGTCCGACCTCGGTGCCGACGCACCGCGCCTGCGCGACGCCTATCAGGCGCACGGCCCTTCGGGTGCGAGCTGGGCCGGGCAGCCGGTGCGGCGTGTCGATGCGCTGGTCGTGCAGGCCAGCGAAGACGTGCTGTTCGACATGGGCGACGGCCTGCGCAACTGGCGCTACCTCAAATCCGGCGGCGGCGACGTGCGGCTGATGGTGCTGCGCTCGGGCCATGTGAACCCGCGCGCGGGGCAGCGCGAGAAGCCGGCGCGCTGCGGCAATCTCGACGCGATGGAGGCGATGGCGACCTGGCTCGATGCCAAGCTGCGCGACGCGGCCGCAGGGCTGTCGTCGGTACCGGCCACATGCATCGCACTGGACGACGGCTCGGCTTATCAAGGCGCGGTGCCTGTCGCAGCGCAGGTCGGTGCAGCGCTGCCGTTGACCGATGTGCCCGCCGGCATGGCCGGCCCCCGGTTCGTTGCGCTGCCGGCCGATGTGTTGGCGCGGCAGGGTGCCAGTGCGGTGCTGGCCGGCGTGCCCGAAGCCGAACTCGACGTGCAGGGCAAGGCCGGCCCGGGTGTGGCGCTGGTGGGCCTTGCGCTGCGCAAGCGCGGCGGCGAGGTGGTGCTGCTGTCCGATCAGGTGGTGCTGCTGTCCGATCAGGTGGTGCCCGTGCCGCCGGGCCGCCAGCGCATTGCGCTCGGTGGCGTGGCTGCGCGCATGCAGCCGGGCGACGAGCTGGGCGTGGCGCTGTTCGCGACGCATCCGCAGTACGGCTGGGCGCCCACGTCGGGCGCGCCGGTGGCCGGCATCGTCGCCGGCAATGCCTATGCGGTCTCGGGCCGGGTGTGGTTGCCGCTGGTCACCGACGCAGCGCCGCAGTAGTCACGCAGCGCATCGAGCCGCGTGAGCGTGACGACCTGATAGCCGAGCGTGAGCAGCCCTTCGGCCTCCAACTGCCGCAGCGCCGCGTTCAGGCGCGAGCGCGACATGTTGCAGTAGATCGCCAGCTCCGCCTGCGACACCTGCAGCTCCAGCGAGCGCGGCGGAAAGGCGGAAGGGCTGAACAGCGAGGCCAGGCTCTGCGCCACCTTGGCGACAGGGTCCAGCGTGCGGTCGGACAGCGTGACGGCCATCGACTGCGTCAGCCGCTCGCTCAGCAACCGCAGCACGAAGCGGTTGAAGGCGGGGTTGCTCTCCAGCAGGTGGAAGAACGCGGCCTTGGGCATCTTGATGATCACAGCGTCCGACAGCGCGACCGCGTCGCAGATGCGCGGCACGTCGCGGATCAGTTCGACCTCGCCGACCCAACTGAAGGCCTGCCCCATGAAGGTCACGGCCTTGCCTGAGGCCGAGGTGGTGCACAGCTTCATGCTGCCGCGCCCCATGCCGACCCAGCAGTCGGCCGCGTCGCCACGGTGCCAGATCGGCTGGCCCGCGGCCAGTTCGATGAAGCGCAACTGAGGCAGCAGCGCGGCGCCTTCGGCATCGCTCAGCGTGTGGGCCCACACGCAGCCGCGCCAGCGCGACTTGAGCGATGCGACTTCCTCCGGGTTCATGCGCCAGCCGCCGCCGGCGTCAGGCTTCTTCGGTTTCCTTGTAGTCGCCCACCGGCACGCAACTGCAGAACAGGTTGCGGTCGCCATACACGTTGTCGACGCGGCCGATCGGCGGCCAGTACTTGGCCAGCTTGAGTTCGGCCAGCGGGAACGCGCCGAGTTCGCGCGAGTACGGATGCGACCACTCGGTGCCGAGCAGGCTGGCCGCGGTGTGCGGCGCATGCTTGAGCGGGTTGTCTTCCTTCGGCCACACGCCTTCTTCGATGCGGCGGATCTCGCCGCGAATGGCGATCATCGCGTCGATGAAGCGGTCGAGTTCGGCCAGCGGCTCGCTCTCGGTCGGCTCGACCATCAGCGTACCGGGCACGGGGAAGCTCAGTGTGGGCGCGTGGAAGCCGTAGTCGATCAGGCGCTTGGCCACGTCTTCGGCGGTCACGCCGCTGGTGTCTTTGAGCGGGCGCAGGTCCAGGATGCACTCGTGCGCAACATGGCCGTTGGGGCTCGCGTACAGCGTGGGGTAGTGGTCCTTCAGGCGCGCGCTGATGTAGTTGGCGCTCAGGATGGCGGTTTCGGTCGCGGCCTGCAGGCCCTTGGCGCCCATCATGCGGCAGTACATCCAGCTGATCGGCAGCACGGCCGCGTTGCCCAGCGGTGCGGCAGACACGGCGCCCACGCCGTGCGATGCCACGCCGGCCGTTGCATGGCCCGGCAGGTAGGGCACGAGGTCTTCGACCACGCACACCGGGCCGACGCCGGGGCCGCCACCGCCGTGCGGAATGCAGAAGGTCTTGTGCAGGTTCAGGTGGCTCACGTCGCCGCCGAACTCGCCTGGCGCGGCCACGCCGACCAGCGCGTTCATGTTGGCGCCATCGACGTACACGCGGCCGCCGTGTTCATGCACCAGCTCGCACAGCTCTTTCACGCGGGTCTCGAACACGCCGTGCGTGCTCGGGTAGGTGATCATCACGGCCGCCAGGTGGGCGCTGTGCTTTTCGCAGGCACGCTTCAGGTCGTCCATGTCGACGTTGCCCTGCGCATCGCAGGCCGTCACCACCACCTGCAGGCCCACCATCTGCGCGCTCGCGGGGTTGGTGCCGTGGGCCGACGACGGAATCAGGCAGATATTGCGATGGCCCTGGCCCTTGGCTTCGTGGAAGGAGCGGATGGCCAGCAGGCCGGCGTACTCGCCTTGCGAACCGGCGTTGGGCTGCAGGCTGATGCCCGCATAGCCGGTTGCCTCGCACAGCCAGGCGCGCAGTTGCGCATCGAGCTGCGCATAGCCCTGGAGCTGGTCGGCCGGCGCGAACGGGTGGATGTTCGCGAACTCGGGCCAGGTGATCGGAATCATCTCGCTGGTCGCGTTGAGCTTCATCGTGCAGCTGCCCAGCGGGATCATGCTGCGGTCGAGCGCGAGGTCCTTGTCGGACAGGCTGCGGATGTAGCGCAGCATCGCGGTTTCGCTCTTGTGCGTGTTGAACACCGGGTGCGTGAGAAACGCGCTGGTGCGGCGCAGGTCTTCGGGGATCAGCGGCGTGGCGTTGCCGGCGAGGTCGTCGAAGCGCGGCATCGGCGTGCCGACTGGAACGAACAGCGCCCACAGTGTTTCGACGTCGGCGCGCGTGCTGGTCTCGTCGAGCGAAATGCCCAGGTGCTGCTGCAGGCGCTGGCGCAGGTTGACGCCGGCGGCGTAGGCGCGTTCGATGATCTTCGGCGTGTCGTCGCCGGTGCGGATCGTCAGCGAGTCGAAGGCGGTGCTGTTGACCGGCTCGCGGCCCATTTGCACGAGGCCTTGCGCCAGGATGGCGGTGAGCGCGGCCACGCGCTGCGCGATGCGCGTCAGGCCATCGGGCCCGTGGTACACGGCGTACATGCTGGCGACGACGGCCGGCAGCACCTGCGCGGTACAGATGTTGGACGTGGCTTTTTCGCGGCGGATGTGCTGCTCCCGCGTTTGCAGTGCCAGGCGATAGGCGGGTTGGCCGTGCGTGTCGACACTCACGCCGACGAGGCGGCCCGGCAGCGAGCGCTTGAACGAATCGCGGCAGGCCAGGTAGGCGGCGTGCGGGCCACCGTTGCACAGCGGCATGCCGAAGCGCTGCGTGGTGCCGCAGACGATGTCGGCGTCCCATTCACCCGGAGGCGCGAGCAAGGTCAGCGCCAGCAGGTCGGCCGCGACGATGAAGGCGGCGTCGCACTGGTGCGCATGGCCCGCGAGCGGGCGCAGGTCGTGCACATGGCCGGTGGTGGCGGGGTACTGCGCGAGCACGCCGAAGAAGGCGCCGCTCACCATCAGGTGCGGCAGCGTTTCCGACACGGTGCTGACCTTGACCTCGATGCCCAGCGGCGCGGCGCGCGTCTTGATGACTTCGATGGTCTGCGGATGGCAGTCGCCCGACACCAGGAAGACGTTGCTTTTGCTCTTCACGCTGCGCTTGGCCAGCGTCATCGCCTCGGCGGCGGCCGTGGCTTCGTCGAGCATCGATGCGTTGGCGATGGCCATGCCCGTGAGGTCGCATACCATCGTCTGGAAGTTGAGCAGGGCTTCCATGCGGCCCTGCGAAATCTCGGCCTGGTAGGGCGTGTAGGCGGTGTACCAGGCGGGGTTTTCAAGCACGTTGCGCAGGATCACGCCGGGCGTGTGCGTGCCGTAGTAGCCCTGGCCGATGAAGCTCTTGAACACCTTGTTCTTCGACGCCAGCGCCTTCAGTTCGGCCAGCGCATCGGCTTCGGTCACCGGTGCGGGCAGGCGCATCGGCCGTGCGCGGCGGATGGCCGCGGGCACGATGCCGTCGATGAGTTCCGCGCGCGTTTCCGAGCCGATCACCGGCAGCATGCGCGCCTCGTCCGCTGCATCGATACCGATGTGGCGGGCGAGGAATTCTTCGGCGTTCTCTAGTTCTTGCAAAGAGGGAAGGGCGGGAATCGGCATGGCGGTGAAGGCTTGGGGAGAAGAAGGAAGGTGGCTGAAGAACTCAGCGGATCAGGATTCGGCGGCGAACTTGTCGTAAGTGGCGGCGTCGAGCAGCGCGTCGAGCTGCGCGGGCTCGCTCAGCTTGACCTTGAAGAACCAGCCGCTGGCCAGCGGGTCGCTGTTGGCCAGCGACGGGTCGGCGCGCAGCGCTTCGTTGACTTCGATGATCTCGCCCGACACGGGCATGAACACGTCGGCGGCGGCTTTCACCGATTCGACGACGCCGGCAACTTCGCCTTGCGCGAAGGTCTTGCCGACTTCAGGCAGGTCGACGAACACCACGTCGCCCAGCGCATCCTGCGCGTGCACGGTGATGCCGACGGTGACGGCACCGCCCTCGGTCGACACCCATTCGTGGTCCTTGGTGTACTTGATGCTCATGAGAAAACTCCTCGTGGAAAAAATGATGATCGGGGTGCAGAGCCTAGCCGGGTCTGCCGTTGCTCAGCCGCGGTAGTAGCGGGTGGGCACGAAAGGCATGGTCGAGACTTCCATCGGCACGGGCTTGCCGCGCACGATGGCCTGCACGCGCGTGCCGGGTTCGGCGAAGGCGGTGGCCACATAGCCCATGGCGATGCAGCGGTCGGCCGTCGGGCCGAGCAGGCCGCTGGTGACGACGCCGATGTCCTGGCCCTCGAAGGACTGCAGCAGCGTACCGTCGCGCACCGGGATGCGTTCGAGGGCGACAAGGCCGACGCGCTTGCGCTTGAGCGTGTCGTGGTCGGTGTGGCCGGCGGCGCCAGCGGTGGCGGCGGCGAGCTGCGCCAGGATCTTTGCCGCGCCCGGAAAGCCGCCTTCGCGCGCACCGCCCGCGCGGCGCACCTTCTGCATCGCCCAGTTCAGCGAGGCCTCGACCGGCGTGGTGGTGGTGTCGATGTCGTTGCCGTACAGGCACAGGCCGGCTTCGAGCCGCAGCGAATTGCGTGCGCCCAGGCCGATGGGTTTCACTTCGGGCTGGGCCAGCAGCAGGCGGGCGAGGGCGTCGGCGTCCTTGGCGGCCACCGAGATCTCGAAGCCGTCTTCGCCGGTGTAGCCGCTGCGGGTGACGAAGGCGGCAATGCCGCCGATCTGCACCGCGCCGCCGGTCATGAACACGAAGCGCTCGATGCCGGGCGACAGCCGCGCCAGCGTGGCGGCGGCCTGCGGGCCCTGCAGCGCGAGCAGGGCGTGGTCGGGCAGCGGTTGAACCTCGCAGCGCGCGCCGATCCGGCGCTGGATGTGGGCGATGTCATCGACCTTGCAGGCGCCGTTCACGATCACGAAGATCGAGCCGTTGCCTTCGTTGAAGAACATCAGGTCGTCGAGGATGCCGCCGTCGTCGTTCAGCAGCAGGCCGTAGCGCTGCTTGCCGGCGGGCAGGTCGATCACGTCGACGGGCATCAGGGTCTCGAAGGCGGCGGCCGCGTCGGGCCCGACCAGCCGCAACTGGCCCATGTGCGAGATGTCGAACAGGCCGGCCGCATCGCGCGTGTGCTTGTGCTCGGCCATCAGGCCGGCGGGGTATTGCACCGGCATCGAGTAGCCGGCAAACGGAACCATGCGGGCGCCAAGCTCCACGTGCAGGTCGTAGAGCGGCGTCTTGAGAAGTGGGGCGGCGGAAGCGGAGGAAGTCACCAGGAGGCACTCCAAAGGGGCAGTCGAAATCCATGGCTGCAACGCCACGGGCTACCCCTGCTGTCCTCTTTACCTGAGAGATTCGCCCCACGATCGGGGTTTGCTCCTTCGGTGGGCCGGTGCAATGCATGCATGCAATGGCCTCTCTCCAGCAAGGAAACGCCGGTTTGCACCGGCGCCTTGTCAGTCCTTTTGCCTGAGCGTTCGGGAAACCCCTGCGCCTTCGGCGGCCCCGTCGCGCGGGGCTCTCTCCTGACCCGGGCGAGTGTAGTGGATCGCGCGGGCCGCGGCTTCGGGCTTCAGTGCACGACCTCGGCCGGAGGCAACAGTTTGTCGATGCGCTCGCGCAGCGATTCGGCCCGTTCCGCCCCGGCGCTTTTCTCGATTTCGCTGAGCATCAGCGCGGCGATGGTCAGCATGGCCTCGCGGTCGCGGGCTTCGCGCAGGGCGTCGCGCATCTGCAGCGCGAACTTGGGGTCGCGCCGCACGAACATGCGCTCGCAGATGTCGAACAAAAACATGCGCGTGGTCGCCAGCGAACGCTTGCCGTCGAAGGTGTCGGTGGAGGTCGCGATGTGGATCGGCTCGGCGGCGGGCAGCGGCGCGGGTTGCGCGGCCGCTGCAGCCTGTGCCGCCGCTTGCGCGGCGGCCATGGCGGCGGCTTGCGGGTCTTCCAGATAGCCCCGCTGCACCAGGGCATGGATCGCCTGCTCGGCTTCGCCCCGGTTCGTGAACAGCGGGCTGAAGTCGGTCAGCGAGCGCCGACCGTCGGCCATCAGCAGCAGCGCGCGCTCACGCTGGCTGAGCGTGCGCTGGCCGCCCTGGAGTTCGTCGCGCGCCTTGTCGGTCTTGGTGGGAAACATGGCAGCCACAGCTTTCGGAGATCGAGGGCTGCAGCATCGTGGCTGGCGGTGACATCTTCATGAACCTGTTTCACTTACAGGGACAAATCGCCAACAGGCCTCTGGGCGCAGGTCAGGCGCCGATGCTTTCCTTGCGGATCAGCCACTGGTTGCCCACGCGTTGCAACTCCAGCGTCTTGCGGTCGGTGTGGTTCAGCTTGTCGGCGCGGTAGACCTGCTTGAAGCGGGCGCTGGCGGTCTGGCCGCTGACGCTGATCACCAGGTCGTCGATGGTCACGCTGATCTTCGACTTGCCCGTGATGCGGGTGCGGCGCTCGGCCTCCCAGCGCTTGCGGTCCTGGTTGCGGGCCGGCGTGAAGTCCGGCGCATAGGCGGCAAGGTAGCGGTCCACGTCGCGGGCGGACCAGGCGGCGGCCCAGGCACGCACGGCGGTTTCCACTTCGGCGATGCCGGCATTGGGTGCCGCCGCAGGTGCTGCGGCTGGCGCCGGTGCGGGCGGCGGTGCCGGTGTGGCTGCCGCAGGCGTTGCCGGTGCGGCCGGCGGCGTGGTGGTCGCTGCCGGCGTGGCGGCAAAGGCCGCCGTGGACAGCAGGCCCCCGGCAAGAAGACAGGTGACGAATCGATTCATGGCGCGGTTCCCTCTTTGTCAGTTATCAGCGTTGAAAGCGACGCCGATTCTGGCAGCGAACCCGCCCCGGACCGAATCGACGCCCGTTCAGGCGGTCGCGGCCCCTTCGAGGTCGGCCGGCGCGATCACCGGTGGCCGGTTGCGCAGCCGCAAGGCCAGCACCGTCGCGACGCACAGCACGCAGAGCACTGCCGTCAGCGTGACACCCAGGCCGCGCGCATCCGACAGCATGCCGAACAGCGGCGACACCAGCCCGCCCACCGACAGCGCCAGCCCGAGCGTGATGCCGCTGGCCGTGGCCGGGTTGCGCGGCAGGTAGTCCTGCGCCAGCGTGACCTGTGCCGCGAACGGCAGGAACATCGCCAGGCCGAGCAGCGCGGTGCAGACCAGCGCCCAGCCGGCCGTCGGCGCGAGCACCAGGCATGCAAGGGCCGGCAATGCCAGCAGGTAGCCGCTGCGGATGGTGCCCATGCGCCCGAGCCGGTCGCCGAGCCAGCCGCCGAGCAGCACGCCCACCGCGCCCGCGGCGGTGAAGCAGGTGAGTGCCGCTGCGCCCTGGAAGGAGGTGCCATGCAGGTCACGCGTGATGCGCAGCGAGAGCATCGACAGCACCGTCACATAGGGAATCGACCAGCCCACGATGGTCGCCACCAGCAGGCTGAAGGCGCGCCAGTCGTTGTGGGGCTTCAGCAGCTCGCTGCCGGCCTGCTTGCGGGCCAATGCCGCCGCTGCTGCTGCGCCCGCGCCGCGCCGCGCATTGGCCACGACCCACACCACGCCCATCGCCACCGCCGGCACGCCCAGCAGGTAGCTGCGCGACAGGCCACCGCCGCCGACCACCGTGGCCGCCAGCAAGGGTGCGAACGAGGCGCCGATGGTGCCGCCCACCGAGAACACGCTCATCGCCTTTTGCGACGCACCACCGGCCGCACGCGCCGCCACCGTTGCGGGTGGGTGGTAGGCCGCAATGCCCAGCCCGCACAGCGCAATCGCGATCCAGGTCAGCAGGTAGCTCTGGCTGACGCCCGCCAGCACCACGCCCAGTGCCGCCACCAGAAAGCCCGTCGGCACCAGCCAGCTGCGCGGATGGCGGTCGGCGTACAGGCCGAACAGCGGCTGCACCACGCTCGACAGCCCGGTGGCCGCCAGCATCAGCCCGCTGACGGCCGTGTAGCTGTAGCCGCGCTCCAGCACCATGAAGGGCAGCAGGGCGGGCACGAGGCCCTGGTAGAGGTCATTGACGGCATGGGTGCCGGTGAGCAGCCCGAGTCGGCGCTTGTTCATTCGATCGCTTCCTTGATGATGAATTCCTGAGAGGAAGGGCATCGTAGGAAGCCGTGCGAAGATGTTCTCGCTACGAATCAACAAGCATCGTCGAGAAATGGACAAACTGAATCTGCGCCCGGAACACGGTGAGTCGACCCCGCGCGCGGTCGCGGTGCTGGCGACCGACCCCGACGGCGACGCCTTCATTCCGCCGCACACGCACCGGCGCGGCCAACTCATTCATGCGATCTCGGGCGTGATGATCGTCGGCGCCGTGGCCGGCAGCTGGGTGGTGCCGCCCGGCCGTGGCGTCTGGGTGCCGCCGGGCATGGAGCACCAGATCCGCATGGCGGGCGAGGTGAAGATGCGCACGGTTTTCGTGGAACCCGGCACGCGGGCCGACATGGGGCGCGAGTGCCGCGTGATCCGCGTGGGCGCACTGCTCCGGCAACTGATCGTCGCGGCCGTGTCGCTGCCGCTGGACTACGCGCCGGGCAGCCGCGACGAGCGCGTGATGGAGCTGATCCTCGACGAGATCGAGGCGGCACCCGTGCTGTCTCTGCATGTGCCGATGCCGCGCCACGCCCGGCTGGCGCTGCTGTGCGAAGAACTGGTGCGCGACCCGTCACTGCCCGCGACGCTCGACGACTGGGCGCTGCGGCTGCACATGAACACCCGCACGCTCGCGCGCCTGTTCCAGCGCGAGACCGGCATGAACTTCGGCGCGTGGTGCCGGCAGGCGCGGCTGCTGCTGAGCCTGCCGCAACTGGCGGCTGGCGCGTCGATTCTTGAGGTGGCGCTGGCGCACGGCTACGAGAGCCCGAGCGCCTTCACCGCGATGTTCCGGCGCACGCTCGGTGTGCCGCCGAGCCTCTATCTCCACCAGGACGAATGAGCGGCGGCGCCGCTACTTGAACCCGAGCGCGTGCGGCAGCCAGGTGCTGAGCGCCGGCACGAAGGTCAGGATGACCAGCACCGCGCCGTGCGCCCACAGGAAGGGCACCAGCTCCTTCACCAGCGCCGACATCGGCACCTTCGACACGTTGCAGGTCACGAACAGCAGCCCGCCCACCGGCGGCGTGATCATGCCGAGCGTGAGGTTGAAGATCACGATCATCGCGAAGTGCACCGGGTCGACGCCCAGCTTCATGGCCACCGGCGCAAGGATCGGCGCCAGCACCATCACGCCCGGCAGCGGCTCGATGAAGATGCCGAACAGCAGCAGGAACACGTTGACGATGATCAGGAACATCCACGGCGAGAGGTTCATGCCGATCAGCCATTCGGCCATCTGCTGCGGAATGCCTTCGATGGTGAGAATCCACGCGAACGAGGCCGACAGGCCGATGATGATCAGCACCGAGGCCGACAGCAAAGCCGAGCGCGAAAGAATGTCGGGCAGCGCCTTCCATTCGAGCGTGCGGTAGACGAACTTGCCGCACACCAGCGCATAGAACACCGCCACCACCGAGGCTTCGGTCGGCGTGAACCAGCCGGCGCGCATGCCACCCAGGATGACCACTGGCAGCAAGATGGCGGGAATCGCCTTCCACGTCGTGCGCAGGATCTCGCGCAGCGGCGGCGTTTGCCCGTCGCCCTTGTAGTTGCGCTTCTTCGACACATAGAAGTTGACCGCGCACATCGCCACCGCGATCAGGATGCCCGGCAGGATGCCGGCCGCGAACAGCGTGCCGACCGAGACCGTCTCGTCCTGCAGCGCATAGATGATCATGATGATCGAGGGCGGAATGATCGGCCCCACGATTGCGGTCGAGGCCGTCAGCGCCGCCGCGTACGAGCGGTCGTAGCCGGCCTTGTCCATCATCTTGATGAGCATCGAGCCCGGCCCCGCCGCATCGGCCAGCGCCGAGCCCGAGATGCCCGAGAAGAAGGTCAGCGACACCACGTTGGTGTAGCCCATGCCGCCGCGCCGGTGCCCGACGAACTGGCCGGCAAAGCGCAGCAGCACCTCGGTGAGCGAGCCGCCGCTCATCAGCTCGGCCGCGAGGATGAAGAAGGGCACCGCCATCAGCGGAAAGCTGTCGATGCCGGTGAAGGTTTCCTTCAGCAGCACGAGCAGCGGGTAGTTCTCCGCCAGGATCAGCGTGGCGGCCGTGGACAGGCCGAGCGCAAAGGCCACCGGCACGCCGATGGCCAGGAACACGCAGGCGGAAACGATCAGGACAATGCTGGCATCCATGGTCGTGTCCTTACAGCGACGCCGAGGCGTTGGCGTCGAAGTGCGCGTCCGACGCGAACTCGCGCCGCAGCACGTAGCCGCGCACCACCAGCAGCCAGTGCACGATCAGCAGCACGCCGCCGATCATCATGGCGCTGTAGATGTAGGCAAAGGGAATCTGTGTCACGGCCGTGAGCTGGAACATGGTGCGCTGCATGTACAGCCAGCCATACCAGACCATGAAGCCGAAGAACGCGAACAGCAGCGCGGCGACGAAGGCGCGCACCGCGATGGCGCCCGCGCGCGGCAGCGCGTCCTGCAGGTTCTCGACCGCGATGTGGCCGCCGTAGCGCAGCACCGGCCCGGCGCCCAGGAAGGTGAGCCAGATCATCATGTGGCGCGACACCTCCTCGGCCCATTCGAGCGACTGGTTCGTGAGGTAGCGCAGGGCGACGTTGGTGAAGATGATGACCGACATGGCGGCCAGCAGCAGGATCAGCGCCCAGCGGTTGGCGGCAAGGAAATAGCGCTCGAAAGCTTGCACGGGGGTGTTCTCGGTTCGGTCGGAAAAACGAAGCGCCCGGCGCACTGAAGCGGGCCGGGCGCGGGAGCGGAAAGTCGGTGGCGCGGTGGCTTACCTGACGTCCGAGATCTTCTTGATGTTGTCCGCGCCGAACTCCTTGGCGTAGCCCACGTAGGCCGGCTTGAGTGCGTCGCGGAAGGCGGCGCCGTCGACGGTGCGCGTGACCTTCATGCCGTCTTTTTCGAGCTGGGCAATGCCGTTGTTCTCGTCGTCGTTGACCTTCTTGCGCTGGGCAACGGAGGCCTTTTTCGCGGCGTCGGTGAACACCTTCTTGTCGGCATCCGAGAGCTTGTTCCAGACCTTGGGCGAGAGCAGCAGCAGCGCCGGCGAATACACATGGCCCGTGAGCGACAGGTGCTTTTGCACCTGCGAGAACTTCGAGGCCAGGATCACCGGGATCGGGTTTTCCTGGCCGTCGACCGTGCCCTGCTGCAGCGCGCCGAACAGCTCGGGGAAGGCCATGGGCGTCGGCAGGATGCCGAAGGTGCGGTAGCCGTCCATGTGCACCTTGTTTTCCATCGTGCGCATCTTCAGGCCGGCCGCATCGGCGGGCTTGACGATGTCGCGCTTGCTGTTCGTCATGTGGCGAAAGCCGTTCTCGGTCCAGGCCAGCGCGATGATGCCCTTGCTCGGGAACTTGGTCAGGATGTCCTGGCCGATGGGGCCGTCCATCACCTTGCGCGCGTGCTCGTAGTCGCGAAACAGGAAGGGGATGTCGACGATCTTGACCTCGGGCACGAAGTTGCCCACCGGGCCGGTCGAGGTGTTCAGCAGGTCTTGCGTGCCGAACTGGATCGCCTCGATCTGCTCGCGCTCGCCGCCCAGCGCCGAGTTGGCGAAGTGCTGGCACTTGAAGCGGCCCTGGGTGCCCTTTTCGATCTCTTCGCAGAACACCGTGGAGCCGACGCCGTAGTGCGACTCCTTGGAGGTCGCGTAGCCGATCTTCAGGACGGTCGGTTGCTGGGCAAAGGCAGAAGTGCCCAGGGCGAGCGAAAGGCAGGCGGCGGCGATGTGGCCGAGTTTCATGGTGTCTCCGGGATTTGTAGTCAGGTGCGCGTCAGGCGCACTGGACTATGCCGCAATCGCAAGCTTCACCGCGTCGGGATTTTCACGGACGTAGGCGCGAATCACCGCCTCGAAGTTTTCGTCGGACGTGAGCCCCAGCGCTCTCGCGCGGACAGTCTCGATGTGCCCCGGCCATGTCTTCACGATGCGCTGGATGGCCGGGTCGGGCGTGCGGTCGAGCAGGGCGGTGGCCGTTTTGCCGGCCACGCGCTCGAGCGCCGCCGCCATCTCGCCGACCGTGGTGGCGAGCGAGGGCAGGTTCAGCGCGGTGCGCGGGCCCCATTGCGCATCGCTGGCCTCGGCCGCGCGCAGGATGCCTTCGATGGTGCGCGCCGGCGAGGCGATGGCCACCGGTGTTTCGTCGGGCACGGGGCAGGCCGCGCGCAGTCCGGCCAGCGGCTCGCGGATCATTCCGCTGAAGAAGCCCGAGGCCGCGCCATTGGGCTTGCCCGGCCGCACGCTCACCGTCATCAAGCGCACGCTGCGCCCGCGCACGAAGCCCTTGCGCGTGAAATCGGCCACGAGCTGTTCACCAATGAACTTCTGGATGCCGTAGCTGGTCTGCGGTGTCGGCAGCGTGTGGTCTTCGATCACCTTCGGCAGCGGCTGCTCGGGCGAGTCGCCGAACACGGCGAGCGAACTGGCGAACACCAGCACCGGCTTCGTGCCGAGCGTGCGCAGCTTTTCGAGCAATGCGTGCGTGGCGGCGAAGTTGCTGCGCATGCCGAGGTCGAAGTCGGCCTCGCATTCGCCGCTCACGGCGGCGGCCAGATGGAAGATGGCATGGGCTTCGCGCCAGGCCGTGGCGTCGGCATCGGCGGCGAGCTGCGCATTGAGGTCGCCGGTGATGGCGGTGACGCGCGCATCGGCCGCCAGGTCGGGCGGTGGCGGCGCACGGTCCACGAGCGTGATGCGTTCGATGGCTTTGGCGGGCGCGCCCGCAAGGGAAAGCCGGCCCTGTTCGAGCAGGGTGCGGGCCAGGCGTGCGCCGAGGAAGCCGGCGCCGCCGGTGATGACGATGTGCATGCGGTTTGTCTCCTGTGAACGGCGAGGATAAGTGCGCTCGCCGGATTCGTGCTGCGTGAAGAAAAACTGCCCTCGCGCCACAAGAAAAACTGTTTGGACGGCAGGCCGCCGTCTCATTAGTCTCGGACCATCGCAACCCGCTTGCCCGCGCACCGCGCAACCCCGCCATGAACCATGCCGTTGAAGAACCCGTCTTTTTCATGACCGACGGAAAGTCGAACTACCGCATGGTGCGGCCCTGGCAGAAGCCGTCGCCGCGCGGCGCGGTCGGCGTCATCAGCCAGCTTGCGCTCGACAGCCGGGGCCGCGTGTTCGTGCTTCAGCGCACGGCGCCGCAGTTGCTGATCTACCGCGCCGATGGCCAGCTCGACGAGGTGTACGAGAACCCGCGGCTGACGAGCGGCCACGGCCTGTTCATCGATGCGGCGGACAACGTCTACCTGGTGTCGTACGACGCGCACCAGGTGCTGGCGCTCGATGCGTCGCTGAAGCCGCGCTTCGAGCTGGGCGGCTTCAACACGCCGCGCTGGGGCGCGCCCTTCAATCACCCGACCGATGTGGCGGTGGCACCCGATGGCGAGATCTACGTGAGCGACGGCTACGGCAACGCCTGCGTGCATCGCTTTTCGGCGGGCGGCGAGCACATCGGCACATGGGGCGGCGTGGGGCAGGGGCCGGGCGAGTTCTCCACGCCGCATGGCGTCTGGGTGCTGGCCGACGACCGCGTGGCCGTGTGCGACCGCGACAACGACAGGGTCCAGCTCTTCGACCGCGAGGGGCGCTACCTCGCGCAATGGACCGGCCTGTTGCGCCCGATGGACATCTGGTCCGACGGCAGTGACGTGTTCGTGACCGAGCAGGCGCCGCGCGTGACCCGTCTCGACATGTCGGGTGCGGTGCGTGGCCGCTTTCGCAGCTTCGGCGTGTACGGCCACGGCCTGTGGGGCGCGGCCGACGGCAGCCTCTTCGTTGCCGAGCAGGGGCATGGCCTGCACTGCGTGACGAAGTACGAGCGCATCGGGCCGGCGCTGGCCTGACGACGAGGCAAAGGGCGGTGTGGCATGCTCGATGCCGGTCACGCCCGTGGCTTTCGTCTTTTCTTCCAAAGGACCCGTTGATGAGCAAAGTTGAAATGACCGGCCTGCAGGCGTCCACCGACGGCGTGCAGTTCACGGCCAGCACCGACGGTGCGCAGGGGCTCTTCCTGGTGCCGATCGACATCCTCTCGGACCTGGCCTGCTCGAGCATGGACTTCGACGACGAGATGATCGAGTCCTTCACCTCCCACGCCGACCTCATCGCGAAAGCGGTGGCGATGACCGTGGCTGAACGCGGCATGCCCGCGGACGGAGAGCGGGCCGAACTGCCGCGCAGCGGCTTTCCGAACCTGGACTGACACGGTCCGCCGCCTGCTTCGCCGCAGGCTCGTTCGACTCGACTTTCATCGACAGGAGACACGGATGTTCACGGTCATGGTCTTGTGGCTCGTTGCCGTGGCCTGGCTCGTGGCGAACGGCATGTACGCGCAGAAGCCTTCGCCGCGCTACCGGCGCAGGCGGACGTTGCTGTCGTGGATTTTTCTGGGTGGATGCGCGGGAGCGCTCGCCGGCCTGGCGGGCGCGGGCTTCTCGCTGCCCGGCGCCATCGTCGGCGCTGTCGTGGCGGGCCTGATCGCACGCAAGTTCGTCGCACCTGCTGCGTGAGTGGGCGGCGCCGGCGGCCGCTATACCCAGTTCAGGGGATGGACGCCATTTGCCAGTCAGCGAAACTGGCGCGCGCAAAACGCAAGCAGGCAGTGGCTGTATCACCGCTCATCTTCTTCCGGCAGGTGAGCTTCAGGCGCTGGCGTTGCAGGACGCACCAAGCCATCGGCCCGCAGTCCGCAATCCGTGTTCTGCCCCCTCGCGATTCAAACAACAACAAGGAAATATCTGTGCTCGGTCCCCACTGGAGCGGTGAAACGCTGCGCCCGGATGTGGCGACAGAAATCTCCGTCGATTTGCGTGGGGGTTGGTCGTGCGCGTTCTGCTTCAAGCAGACGGCCAGCGGCAGCTATGCGGGCGTCGCCGAGATCGCGCACCACGGCTACAGCAGGGGATCGCTCGTGATCATGCAGCAGCCCTCGCTGGACGCGGCGGTTGCGCGCGCCAAGCTGCGGGCCAAGCAGTTCGTCAGCTCACGGTCCCCGCAGGATCACATCCCCACGTAGTTCGGACCACCACCGCCTTCAGGCGTGACCCACACGATGTTCTGCGTCGGGTCCTTGATGTCGCAGGTCTTGCAGTGCACGCAGTTCTGCGCGTTGATCTGCAGGCGCTGCTTGCCGTCGTCGGTGCCCACGAATTCGTAGACGCCGGCCGGGCAGTAGCGGCTTTCCGGGCCGGCGAACTTCTCGAGGTTGACGTTGACCGGCACCGTCGCATCCTTGAGCGTCAGGTGGGCCGGCTGCTGTTCTTCGTGGTTGGTGTTGCTGATGAACACGCTGGAGAGGCGGTCGAAGGTGAGCTTGCCGTCCGGCTTCGGATAGGTGATGGGCTTGCACTCGGCCGCGGGCTTCAGGTACAGGTGGTCGGGCTTGTTGCGGCGCAGCGTCCATGGAATGTGGCCCTTGAGCAGCCACTGCTCGATGCCGTTCATGAAGGTCGCGACGAGCAGGCCCTTCTTGAACCAGGCCTTGAAGTTGCGCGCCTTCTTCAGCTCGGCGTGCAGCCAGCTCTTCTCGAACGCGGCCGGGTAGGCGGTCAGTTCGTCGTGCTGGCGGCCGGCCGTCACGGCCTCGAAGGCGGCTTCGGCCGCGAGCATGCCGGTCTTGATGGCGGCGTGGCTGCCCTTGATGCGGCTCACGTTCAGGTAGCCGGCTTCGCAGCCGACCAGCGCGCCGCCCGGGAACACGGTCTTGGGCAGCGACATCAGGCCGCCGGCCGTGATGGCGCGCGCGCCGTAGCCGATGCGCTTGGCCGGCTTGATGCCCTGGGCTTCGTCGCCTTCGAGGTACCAGCGGATGTTGGGGTGCAGCTTCCAGCGCTGCATTTCCTCGAACGGGCTCAGGTACGGGTTGCTGTAGTCCAGGCCGGTGATGAAGCCCATCGTGACCTTGTTGTCCTCCATGTGATAGAGGAAGGCGCCGCCGTAGGTGTCGCTCTTCATCGGCCAGCCGGCGGTGTGCAGCACGAAGCCGGGCTGATGGCGCTTGGGGTCGATCTCCCACACTTCCTTGACGCCCAGGCCGTAGGTCTGCGGGTCCTTGCCTTCGTCGAGCTTGAATTTGGCGATGAGCTGGCGGCCCAGGTGGCCGCGCGCGCCTTCGGCGAACACCGTGTACTTGCCCAGCAGTTCCATGCCGAGCTGGAAGTTCTCGGTGGGCTCGCCATCTTTGCCCACGCCCATGTTGCCGGTGGCGACACCGCGCACCGAGCCGTCTTCGTTGTAGAGCACTTCGGCGGCCGGGAAGCCGGGGAAGATTTCGACACCCAGGTTCTCGGCCTGTTGCGCCAGCCACTTGGTGAAGGTGCCCAGGCTGATGATGTAGTTGCCGTGGTTCTGGAAGCAGGCCGGCAGCAGGGCGTTGGGCGTGCGCAGGCCTGATTTTTCGCCGAGGAACACCATGGCGTCGTCGGTCACGGGCTGGTTCAGCGGCGCGCCCAGTTCCTTCCAGTCGGGCAGCAATTCGTTGAGCGCGCGCGGGTCCATGATGGCGCCCGACAGGATGTGCGCGCCGGGCTCGGAGCCCTTCTCGAGCACCACGACAGAGATCTCTTTTTCGTGCTGCGCGGCCAGTTGCTTGAGCCGGATCGCGGTCGAGAGGCCGGCCGGGCCGCCACCGACCACGACCACGTCGTATTCCATGGCTTCGCGAGGGCCGAACTGGGCGAGGATTTCGTCGTGGGTCATGTGGGTTGGGTCGATAATGATTTTTCGAGGCGCGGGGCATCCCGGGTTGCGGGGCATTTTATGCGGCGTCCACGGGCGGTCCGTGTCACTGTTGGACGGGGCTTCTTGCGTCACCTGCGCGACTCCACAGGATTCAGTTCATGGCTTACAGCATCGATCTCTCCGGCCGCGTGGCCTTCGTCACTGGCGCCTCCAGTGGGCTGGGTGCCCAGTTCGCAAAAACGCTGGCACGCGCCGGCGCCGCGGTGGTGCTGGCAAGCCGCCGCGTCGAGAAGCTCAAGGAGCTGCGCGCACGCATCGAAGGCGAGGGCGGCGACGCCCACGTGGTCGAACTGGACGTGACCGACATCGGCAGCATCAAGGCGGCCGTGGCGCGTGCCGAGACCGAGGTCGGCGCCATCGACATCCTGGTCAACAACTCGGGCGTGAACGTGCGCCAGCGGCTGCAGGACGTGACGCCCGACGACTACGACTTCATCTTCGACACCAACGTGAAGGGCGCCTTCTTCGTCGCGCAGGAAGTGGGCAAGCGCATGCTGGCACGCGCCGACGGTTCGGCGCCGGGCACCTACATCGGCGGGCGCATCATCAACATCGCCTCGGTGGCTGCGCTCAAGGTGGTGCCGAATCTCGGCGCCTATTGCATGGGCAAGTCGGCGGTGGTGCAGATGACGAAGGCCATGGCGCTGGAGTGGGGCCGCTTCGGCATCAACGTGAATGCGCTGTGCCCCGGCTACATCTCCACCGAGCTGAATGAAGAGGTCTGGACCACCGACGCCGGCGCCAAGCTGGTGAGCATGCTGCCGCGCAAGCGCGTGGGCAAGCCCGAAGACCTCGACGGGCTGATCGTGCTGCTGGCCAGCGGGCAAAGCCATTTCGTGAATGGCGCGGTCATCGCGGCCGACGACGGATTCGCGCTCTAACAAGGTATGAACGAACCCGCCATGCCCGCTCATCCCGCCCAGACACGCCCACTCGGCGTTGCAAATGCTCGCCATAGCCCGAGCTATGGCTGCGCTTTGCGCCTTGATTGGGCGCGCCTGGGCGGGCTGCTCGGCCACGCCAGATTCATCCATACCTTGTGACCCCGCGAGCCTGGATCGGCATTGCCGCCGGCCTGGCTGCAGGCGCGCTCTGGGGACTGACCTTCGTGGCGCCGCGCATGGTGGGCCACTTCGGCATGGTGGACATCACAGCCGCACGCTTCGCCGTGTTTGGCGCCGTCTCCGCGCTGGCGGTGTTCGGGCGGCCGGCTGCCGTGCGCTGGCCCAACGGGCGACAGGCGCTCGCGGCGCTCGGGCTCAGCGTGCTGGGCTTCAGCGGCTATTACCTGCTGCTGGCCTTCGGCATCGAGGCGGCGGGCACCGAGGTGCCCAGCCTCATCATCGGCACGATTCCCGTCTGGATGATGCTGCTCGGCCGGCCCGCGGGCCTGCGCATGCGGGCGCTGCTGCCGGGGCTGGTGCTGACCGGCGCCGGCATTGCGCTGATGATCTGGGGCGCCTGGTCGGCGCAGCATGGCGCGGATGGCGCAGGTGGCGCGCGCTTCGGCTGGGGCATCGCGCTGGCACTGGCCGCCATGGCGAGCTGGACCGTGTATGGCCTCCTCAACGCCGCCTGGCTGCAGCGGCACACGGAACTCAATGCCGCCGACTGGGCCAACTGGCTCGGCATCGCGACCGGCCTGGGCGCCTTGCTGCTGTGGGCGGTCGCGGGCAGCGACGTGGCCACGCTGCGGACACAGCCCGACGGCATGTTCTTCATCTGGATTGCGCTGGCCAGCGGCTTCGGCTCGTCGTGGCTGGCCACCATCCTCTGGAACGTGGCAAGCCAGCGTTTGTCTGCCAGCCTGTGCGGCCAACTGATCGTGAGCGAGACGCTGTTCGCCTTGCTCTATTCCTTCATTTGGGACGGCCGCTGGCCGCAGGCCACCGAATGGGTGGCGGCGCTGCTGTTCGTCCTGGGCATCCTGGCATCCATCAAGGCGCACCGATGAGAATCGAAATCCCCGAAAAGAAGAAGTTCGTGTTTGAAATGTCGATCCCCATTCGCTGGGGCGACATGGATGCGATGGGGCACCTGAACAACGGCACCTACTTTCGTTACCTCGAAACCGCGCGCATCGACTGGGTCCGCTCGCTCGGCATCGAGCCCAGGCCGGGCGGCGAGGGCATGGTGATCGTCAACGCCTTCTGCAATTTCTACCGCCAGATCGAATACCCGGGCGACGTGCTGCTCAAGATGTACGTGAGCGACCCGGGCCGCACCACCTTCGAGAGCTGGGCCACGATGGCGCGCGCCGAAGCGCCCGACGTGATCTGCGCGGCGGGCGGCGCCACCACCATCTGGGTCGACTTTCCGAAGCAGAAGGCGCTGCCGCTGCCCGACTGGCTGCGAACGGTGGTGAGCGAGTAGGGCGCGATGAGGCTGAAGAAAACCCTCGCGTTCGCATTCCTCGCGCTGTGGGCCGCCGGGAGCTGGGCGCAAGCGACCAAGGACGACAAGAACGAGTGCCCCGCCAACGCGCCATACCTCGGCGCCGACGCACTGAAGACGGCCGGCTTCGATCTCCCCGTGTTCAAGCGCTTTTGCTACACCGACAAGTCCGGCAGCTACGCGTTGCTGCTCGGCGAAAAGCAAGACCGGCCGTTTTCTTCGGAGCAACTGTCCTCCACCCTCCAGGCCGCGCTCTACAAGGTGGACGGCGGCAAGGTGCTGACGCGGCAATGGGCCATCCGCGACTTCGCCGGCAAAGACGACGGCGGCATCAACTTCCGCTCCAAACTCATCGAGCTGACCGACATCGACGGCGACGGACTGGTCGACCCCATCCTCGTGTACCGCTTCTTCCCTCTCGTCGATACCGACAGCATCAGCACCGACGACTTCTCGGGTGGTATCAAGATCGTCACCTTCCACAGGGGCAAGAAGGCGACCATTCACGCGATCACCGGCGACCTGGACGGCGACCGCAAGACCACCGCCAACAGCAACTACTTTGCGTTGCCGAAGGTGGTGCAGCAGCACCTGGTCAAGAAGATGGCAGCCATGTACCGGGGCAAGCAATTCGGCTTCGACAACTCCTACGATTTCGTGCCCAGGAAAGAGGCCGCCGGTCGCTGACGCGCCGCAGGTCAGGCCGGCTGCAGCACGATGCGCGCCTCGAAGCCATGCGCCGCACCCGCCGGCGGCGAGGCCAGTTCGAGCTTCGCGTTGTGCTTCTCGACGATCGTGCTCACGATCGACAGGCCGAGCCCGTAGCCCGTGCGGTCGGAGCCGTGCCGCGCGTGGCGCTGCTTCAGTTTCTGCAGTTGCGCTGCATCGACGCCGGCGCCGAAGTCGCGCACGGCGAGCGTGCAGGGCGCCATCACCTCGACCTGCACGCGGTCGCCGCCGTAGCGCAGGGCGTTCTCCACCAGGTTGCGCAGGGCGATCGCCAGCGCGTCGACATCGCCCAGCGCCACCGGTGCCGCGCTGTCGGGCACCCTGAGGGACAGGCGCTCGTTGGTTCGCGGGTCTTGCCAGAACTCCTGCACCACGGTGCCGGCGAGCTGGACCAGGTCGACCCGCGCGCGGGCCAGCGACGCCCCCGATTCCGCGCGCGAGAGCTGCAGCAGCTTTTCGGCGCGGTGGCTCAGCGTCTGCAGCGCATCGAGCGCGGCCTGCACGTCGTTGCGCCGCAGGTCGTGTTCCAGCGCGGTCTGCAGGCGCAGGCGGGCCGCGGCCAGCGGGGTTCGCAGCTCGTGCGCCGCGTTGGCGGCGAGCGCGCGCTCGACGTCCAGTGACTGCGACAGGCGCTCCAGCAGCCGGTTGACGTTGTCGCCCACCGAGCGCAGTTCCTGCGGCAGGCCTGGCAAGGTGATGGGGCGCAGGTCGGCGCCGTTGCGTTTTTCGATTTCGCCCGCGAGCTGCTGCAGCACGCGCAGCTCGGTGCGCGCGACGTTGCGCAGCACCAGCGCCAGCAGCGGCAGCACGGCGCCCAGCGGAATGATCAGGCCGAACAAGGTGCGGTTCAGCGCGCGGCGGCGTTCGTCGAGCGGGTCGGCCACCTGAAAGTACAGGCCCAGCGTGGGGTGCCGCACGGAGTAGATGCGCCAGGTCTGGTTGTTGGCGAAGCCGGCGGCCAGCGGCACGTCGAAGGCGCCGACGGGGGCCTCGGCCGAGCGCAGCAGCACATGCTCGTGGACGTCCACGATCTGGTACATCACGGCGTCTTCCGAGAACAGCTGCTTGGGCGCGATCAGCGGCGCCGCGGGCGCCTTGCCGTCGGTGTGCTGCAGCCGGTCGAGTTCCTGCACCGCCATCTCGAACATGCGGTGCGACACCTCGACCAGCTCGTTGTCGAAGTTGTGGTTGATCTCGCGGTCCACATACCAGACCACGGCCAGCACGCACAGCAGCCAGACGCCGCCGACCCAAACGATCAGCGTGCGGGTCAGGCGCCCGGCCAGCGAGTCGCGGCCGGGCATGGCTCTGGTCGAACTCATTCGTCCTCGTCCGCGGAGACCGACAGGCGATAGCCGAGGCCGCGCAGCGTCTGGATGTGGTTGCGCCCGAGCTTGCGCCGCAGGCGGCTGATGAAGACTTCGAGCGTGTTGCTGTCGGCTTCGTCGCCGAAACCGTAGAGCGCGGCGGCGAGGTTCTCGCGGGTATGGATGCGTTCGGGGCGGGTGGCCATCACGCGCAGCAGCGCCCATTCCTTCTGGGTCAGGGTGATGGGCGTGCCGCCCTTGCGCACCATGTCGTGCGACAGGTCGATCTCCAGCGTGCCGAGCTGCAGCACCGGCGAGCTGCTGGCGCTGCGCCGCCGCTCGACCGCGCGCAGGCGGGCCAGCAGCTCGGCCGGGTCGTAGGGCTTGATGAGGTAGTCGTCGGCGCCTGCGTCGAGGCCGCGGATGCGGTCGGTGACCTGGTCGCGCGCGGTCAGCACGATGACGATGGGGCGCTCGGGCAGGGCGCGCACCTGCGGCAGCAGCGAGAGGCCGTCGCCGTCGCCCAGGTGCAGGTCGAGCAGCACCGCCGCGTACTGCACCGAAAGCAGGGCGCCGCGTGCCTCGGCAAGGCCGGGCGCCACGTCGACCACGAAGGCCTTGGCGAGCAGGTAGCTGCACACGGCGTCCGCGAGGGAAGTGTCATCTTCGACCAGCAATATCCGCACGCCGTGTCCTTTTTGCAAAAAAAGAAGTCTAGCGCTGTCGAATTGCGGCCACCCCCATTGTCAGATTAGGCTCAGCCCCCTTCAGCTTATGTTCATTCCGTGAACGTAGGCTTACCGTTGTTTTCCTGTCCTGCCTTTGTCCATGACACGTTTCCCGAATTTCCGCCTGGGGGTCCTGACCCTGCTCGCACTGGTTGCATTGATGGTTTGGGACGTTCTGGGCTGGGACCTGCCGCTGGCACGCCTGGCGGGAACGCCCTACGGTTTTCCCTGGCGCGAGAACCCTTTCATGGTTCATGTCATGCATGAAGGCGCCCGGGACCTGAGCTGGATCGTCCTGTTCGTGCTGCTCGCCGCGATCCGCTGGCCGTTCGGCATCCTGCGCCGCCTGACCCGGGGCGACCGGGTGCAGATGGCGCTGACGGTGCTGGCCTCGGTGCTGGCCGTCAGCCTGATCAAGCAGGCCAGCCAGACCAGTTGCCCCTGGGATTTGAAGGAATTCGGCGGCGTGGCGCGGTATGTGTCGCACTGGTCATGGGGCGTCGGCGACGGCGGTCCCGGCGGGTGCTTCCCGGCCGGCCACGCCTCTGCGGCCTTTGCCTATCTGGGCGGCTACTTCGTGCTGCGCCGGGTGTCGCCCCGCGCGGCATCGATCTGGCTCGGCGTGGTGCTGGTCCTGGGGCTGGCGCTGGGCGTGACGCAACAGATGCGCGGCGCCCACTACACGAGCCACACCCTCTGGACGGCCTGGGTCTGCTGGGTCGTGGGCTTTGCCATCGACGTGGTGGTGACGCGCTTCAATCCGCGCATCCTGAAACCGGCAGTGCCCGCCCATGCAGGGTCTTGACGTCACCCTGTTCGGGCTGATCAACGCAGGCCCCTCGGTGCCTGCGTGGAGCCTGCAATTCGCCAGCTTCGCCTCCGACTTCCTGCCGGCGCTGCTGGCGCTGGCGGTCGGCGTGGGCGCGCTGTTCGACCGCCGCTGGCGCCACGTCTTCTTCACGGGGCTCGTCAGCGTCGTGCTGGTGTGGGTGATCGTGAACGTGTTCCGCTCGCTGGTTCCGATTCCCCGGCCCGCCTTCTACGGCCTGGGCATCCAGTGGGTGCCGCAGGGTATGCGCCCGGGTTTTCCGAGTCTGCATGTGGCCGGCACCTTTGCCGCGGCCTTCTCGCTGTGGTGCCTGCCATGGCGCGCGCCGATGCTGGCGGCGCTGGCGCTGGCCGCGGTGGTGGCATGGAGCCGCCTGTACCTGGGGCTGCACTTTCCCTCCGATGTGTTAGCGGCGATGATGCTCGGCGCGCTGGTGTCGCTCCTGGTGGAGCGCTACATCAGCCGCCCGTTGGCATTCAGTGTCAGCCGAAGCCCGCTGGTTCGCCGGCGATCCAGGGTCAAGCGTGTCTGAAGTCTCGGAATGAACCTGGAATCGATGGGCGGTTCAGGCTGCCTTCAGCCACCGTTCCTACATTAGTTGGATGTCTGTTTTGCGCATTGATCCGGTACCCGTCCAGCAAGGGAGCTTCTCCGAGCCCGATTCGCTGAATTCGTCAACCCCGCAGGCGTTCTGGCCGCGCCTGAACCGATGGCTGGACCGGCCGCGTTCGTTGCAGGCGGTCATCCTGTGGCTCAGCCTTTATCTGGTGCTGACCACCAACTGGCCGCTGTGGAACGAGCTGGCCCGCATCGGCGGTGCGCCGAGCACCTACATGCCCACCGTCGTTGCGATGAGCATGCTCACGCTGTGCGGCTCGGTGGCCATCCTGTCGTTCACGGCGTGGTCGCGCTGGCTGAAGCCGTTGTGGTTTCTCGTGGTCGTGCTGGCCGCCGTGGTGCAGCACTACATGCTCGCGTACCGGGTGGTGATGGACCCCACCATGATCGCCAACGCGCTGCAGACCGATCCGAACGAGGCGCGCGACCTGATGAGCTGGCGCATGGCCTTCAACGTGCTCGTGGTGGCGCTGCCCGCCGGATGGGCGTTGTGGCGGGTGCGCATCGCGCCGCAGCGGATCTTCTCGAAGCTCTGGCGCAACGTGGCACTGCTGTTGCTGGCCGTGGTCGTGGCGCTGGTCACCGTCGTGTCGATGAACCGGCAGCTTGCGCCGCTGATGCGCAACAACGTTCATCTGCGCTACATGATGAACCCGATCGCGAGCCTGTATTCCACCGCTTCCGTGTTCATCAAGCCGATGTTCAAGCACAGCGGCAAGCTCATTCCCATCACCGCCGGCACGACGCTGGGCGCAAGCTATGCGTCGCAGGCACGGCCGCCGCTGTTCGTGGTGGTGGTGGGCGAAACGGCGCGCGCCGATCACTTCGCCCTGAACGGCTACGCCCGCGACACCACGCCCGAACTGGCCAAGCGCGGCGTGCTGAGCTATCGCGAAGTGCGTTCCTGCGGCACCAACACGTTGGCCTCGGTGCCGTGCATGTTCTCGCCGTTGGGCAAGGAGGGCTACGAATCGCGCAAGGACGACTACGAAAACCTGGTCGATGTGCTGCAGGCCGCGGGTCTTGCCGTGTTCTGGCTCGACAACCAGGCCGGTTGCAAGGGCGTGTGCGAGCGCATTCCCAACGCCTCGGCTTTCGCGAACCTGGACCCTGCCACCAAGAAGGCGTTGTGCGACGGTGACGAATGCCTCGACGACGTGATGCTCAAGGGGCTCGACGAGCGCATTGCCGCGCTGCCGGCCGAGCGCCGCGCCAAGGGCATCGTGCTGGTGATGCACCAGATGGGCAGCCATGGCCCGGCTTACTACAAGCGTTCCGCGCCGGAGCTCAAGCGCTTCACGCCCGAGTGCAAGACCAACGCGCTGGCCGAGTGCGGCCATGCCGAGCTGATGAACGTGTACGACAACTCGATCGCGCAGACCGACCACTTCCTGGGCCAGACCATCGACTGGCTCAAGGCGCAGTCGAAGCAGTACGACCCGGCGTTGCTGTACGTGAGCGACCATGGCGAGTCGCTCGGCGAGTACGGCCTGTTCCTGCATGGCGTGCCCTACAGCTTCGCGCCCGATGCACAAAAGCACGTGCCGATGGTCACCTGGTTCAGCGAAGGCATGACCGAGCGCCGCAAGCTCTCGAAGTCGTGCATGGAGGCGGGGCTCGATGCGCCGCTCACGCATGACAACCTTTTTCACACGGTGCTCGGTGTGATGGATGTGGCCACGCCTACCTACAAGCCTGCCCTGGATGCACTGGCTTCGTGCCGGGCCAAGGGCTGAGCCTTGGTTTACGCTGGGCGTGATTCTTGACGCTGCTGTTCAGGGCGGCACTCACGCCGACACGGTGCTCTTTTTCGCGAATGTCCCCCGCTTCGCTCCTCCTTTATTTCGCGAAAAAGAGCCCCGTATCGACGTGAGCGCTCAGAGCGGTCGTTGATCAGCGCAAACCAGCAGCGTGCCCAGTGCGAATGACACCAGGTGTTCCCCGCAGCGAAATAAAGGAGGAGCGAAGCGGGGGACATTCGCGGAGGGGAGCACCTGGTGTCATTCGCACTCGCCCTGAATGACCCGGCGCCACGACAACTCACTTCTTCTCGCGCGGCAACCGCCCCATCAGGAAGAACTCGTTGTTGGGCTGCATGCCGCTGAAGCTCGCCAGACGATTGCTCAGGCCGAAGAAGGCAGTGATGGCCGCAATGTCCCAGATGTCCTCGTCATCGAAGCCGTGCGCATGCAGCGGTGGGAAGTCGCTGTCGTCGATCTCGTGTGAACGGTCGCAGACCTTCATCGCGAAGTCGAGCATCGCGCGCTGGCGCGGCGTGATGTCGGCCTTGCGATAGTTCACCGCCACCTGATCAGCCACCAGCGGCTTCTTTTCATAGATGCGCAGCAGCGCACCGTGCGCCACCACGCAGTACAGGCACTGGTTGGCCGCACTGGTGGTCGTGACGATCATCTCGCGGTCGCCCTTGGTCAGCGAGCCTTCCTCCTTCAGCATCAGCGCGTCGTGGTACGCGAAGAAAGCGCGCCACTCGGCCGGCCGGCGCGCAAGGCCGAGGAACACGTTGGGCACGAAGCCGGCCTTCTCCTGCACGGCGAGGATCGCGGTGCGGATGTCCTCCGGCAGGTCTTTGAGTTCGGCAAGGGGGTAGCGGGCTGCGGTCATCTTGTCTCCTGGTTTTTACGGTCTGTCGGGTGTTGAAAGGCCCCTGAAAGGGGCTGCGACGAATCCATCATAGGCAAGCCGCTTTCCTACACGGCATGGCGGGGATCACCGCCATGATGAAGGCTCGCACAACAACAAGGCGGCCCGTACCGCCCACAACGCGATGAAAGACGAGTCCTTTGCGGACCGGCGTGGCTTCCTGCGCCGATCCATCGCCATCGTGCCCGCCGCCACGGCCTTCGGTGCAGGCGGCATCACCGGCGTGACGCTGGCGCAAACCACCGCACCCGCACCCGCCCCGGCACCCAACCCCGCTGCAGCAGCCCCGCCCGGCGCACCCTACACACCGGTCTACTTCAACGCCACCGAATGGACGTTCATCCAGGCGGCGGTGGCCCGGCTGATTCCCTCCGACGACACCGGCCCCGGCGCCATCGAGGCCGGCGTGCCCGAGTTCATCGACCGGCAGATGGAAGGCGCCTTCGGCCATGCCGCCACCTGGTACATGCAGGGGCCGTTCGTCGAGGTGTCGCCGCTGTTCGGCTACCAGAAGAAGATGCCGCCGCGCGAGGTGTACCGCGCGGGCATCTCGGCCACCGACGTCTACTGCCGCAAGCAATACAGCGACAAGGCTTTCGCGCAGCTCACCGCGGTGCAGCAGGACGAGGTGCTCCGGGGGCTAGAGGGTGGCGGCATCGTGCTCGAAGGCGTGGGCGCCACCGACTTCTTCGGCTTCCTGCTGCAGAACACCAAGGAGGGCTACTTCAGCGACCCGATCCACGGCGGCAACAAGAACGCCGCGGCCTGGAAGATGATCGGTTTTCCAGGCGCGCGCGCCGACTACGCCGACTGGGTCGACCGGCCCGGCGTCAAGTACAACCTGCCGCCGGTGAGCATCGCCGGCCCGCAAGGCTGAAGGGCGCATCACCATGGCAAACATCAAGAAGCCAAGTGTCGATGCGGTGCTGGTCGGCTTCGGCTGGACCGGCGCGATCATGGGCATGGAACTCACTGCCGCCGGCCTGAAAGTGCTGGCGCTGGAACGCGGCGAAAACCGCGACACGCAGCCCGACTTTGCGTACCCGCGCATCACCGACGAGCTGAGCTACGGCATTCGCGGCAAGCTGTTCCAGAACCTCTCGCGCGAGACCGTCACCATCCGCCACACGCCGGCCGAGATCGCCGTGCCGTACCGGCAGCTCGCGTCCTTCCTGCCGGGCGACGGCGTGGGTGGCGCGGGCGTGCACTGGAACGGCCACCACTGGCGTCCGCTGCCCAGCGACCTGCGCATCCGCAGCAACTACGAAGAACGCTACGGCAAGAAGTTCATTCCCGAAGGCATGACCATCCAGGACTTCGGCGTGAGCTATGAAGAGCTGGAGCCGCACTTCGACCAGTTCGAAAAAATCTGCGGCACCTCGGGCAAGGCCGGCAACATCCGCGGCCAGATCCAGGCCGGCGGCAACCCCTTCGAGGGCGCGCGCGCCAACGAATTTCCGCTGCCACCACTGGCCTCGGTCAACAGCGCCAAGCTGTTCGACAAGGCCGCGCGCGAGCTGGGCTACCACCCGTTTCCGCAGGCGGCGGCCAATGCCTCGCGCGCCTACACCAACCCGCACGGCGCGCAGCTCGGGCCCTGCAACTTCTGCGGCTTCTGCGAGCGCTACGGCTGCTACATGTACTCGAAGGCATCGCCGCAAACCACGCTGCTGCCGGTGCTGATGAAGCGGCCCAACTTCGAGCTGCGCACCCGGTCGCATGTGCTGCGCGTGAACATGTCGCCCGACGGCAAGCGCGCCACCGGCGTTTCATACATCGACGCCGAGGGCAACGAGGTCGAGCAGCCGGCCGATCTGGTGGTGCTGTGCGCCTACCAGTTCCACAACGTGCGCCTGCTGCTGATGTCGAACATCGGCAAGAAGTACGACCCAGCGACGGGGCAGGGCGTGGTCGGGCGCAACTACGCCTACCAGCTCAACGGCGGCGCCAGCCTGTTCTTCGACAAGGACCAGCCGATGAACCCCTTCGTCGGCGCGGGCGCCAGTGGCACCGTGATCGACGACTTCGACGGCGACAACTTCGACCACGGCCCGCTGGGGTTTGTCGGCGGCGCCAGCATCAACTGCATCAACACCGGAGGCCGGCCGATCCAGCAACTGAGCCTGCCGCCGGGCGCGCCGAACTGGGGTGCGGGCTGGAAGAAGGCCGCGAAGGAAAACTACATCTACCAGGCCGGCGTCGGCAGCCAGGGCTCGGTGATGGCCTACCGCGACAACTACCTCGACCTGGACCCGACCTACAAGGACGTGCACGGCCAGCCGCTGCTGCGCATGACCTTCGACTGGAAGGCCAACGACCTCGCGATGACGCAGTTCATCGGCACCAAGGTCGAGCAGATCGCCAAGGCCATGGGGCCCAGGCAGATGAAGATGAATTTCCAGAAGGCCGGCGCGCACTACGACGTGCGCTACTACCAGTCGACCCACAACACCGGCGGCGCGCCGATGGGCACCGACCCCACCACCAGTGCCGTCAACCGCTTCCTGCAGGTATGGGGCGTGCCCAATGTGTTCGTGATGGGCGCGAGCGCATTCCCGCAGAACTTCGGCTACAACCCGACCGGCATGGTGGGCGCGCTGGCCTACTGGTCGGCCAGGGCGATCCGCGAGCAGTACCTGAAGAACCCGGGAGCGCTGGCATGAACGCGCGGCGTGTTTCCGCTGGCGTGGCCGCAGCCGTGGCATTGCTGTGCGTGGCCGCATGGGCGGTGGCGCAGAAGGCCGGAGAACCGGTGTCCGCAGCAGCCGCAGTCACGACCACCGCCGCTGCACCTGCAGTCACCACCGACCCCGTGCTCGAACACGGCCGCTACCTCGCCCGCGCCGGCGATTGCGTCAGTTGCCACACCGCTCCCGGCAAGCCGGCGTTCGGCGGCGGCCTGCCGATGAAGACGCCGTTCGGCACCATCGTCTCGACCAACATCTCGCCCGACCCCGAAGCCGGCATCGGCGCCTACACCGAAGCCGAGTTCGCACGCGCGCTGCGCGAAGGCGTCGCCAAGGACGGCCATCGCCTGTACCCGGCGATGCCGTACACCTCCTTCGCCCGCGTGAACGACGAGGACATGCATGCGCTGTTCGTCTTCTTCCGCAACGGCGTGCAGCCGGTGGCGCAGAAGCCGCCACCGACGAAACTGCCGTGGCCCTTCAGCATGCGCGGGCTGATGATGGGCTGGAACTGGCTCTATCTGGACAAGGGCGTCTACCAGCCCGACACCGCGCGCAGCGCCGAATGGAACCGTGGCGCCTATCTGGTGCAGGGCCTGGGCCATTGCGGCGACTGCCACACGCCGCGCAGCATGCTCGGTGGCGTGAAGGCGGCCACCGACAAGAAGGGCGAGCTGTTCCTGTCGGGCGCGATCATCGACGGCTGGTACGCGCAGCCGCTGCGCCACACCGACCGGCCGACCATGGCGCAGTGGTCGTCGGAAGACATCGTGCAGTACCTGCAGACCGGGCGCACCGGCCACACGGCCGCGTTCGGCGCCATGGTCGACGTGGTGCAGAACAGCACGCAGCACATGTCGACGCAAGACCTGCAGGCCGTGGCCAGCTATCTCCAGTCGCTCGGGGCCAAGCCTGATGCGCCGCCCGCGCCATCGCAGGCCTCGCTGGTCGCGGCCGCGCCGCAGCACCCGACCGCGCTGGCGCTGCGCAACGGCACCGTCGAGGGCAACAGCGGGGCGATGGTCTACCTGAACAACTGCAACGCCTGCCATCGCTCGGACGGCACCGGCGCCAACAAGACCTTTCCCGCGCTCGCGGGCAACAGCGTCGTGAATGCGAAAGACCCGACCTCGCTGATCCGCCTCGTGCTCGCGGGCTCGACCATGCCGAGCACCACGCAGGCGCCGTCGCCCATCGCCATGCCCGACTTCGGCTGGCGCCTGACCGACGCCGACGTGGCCAGCGTGCTGAGCTTTGCGCGTTCGAGCTGGGGCAACCAGGGCGAAGCGGTCACGGCCGCGCAGGTGGCCAAGGTGCGCGAGTCGCTGAAGCCGGTGGCGACGGCCAAGGCGAACTGAGGGTCGTTGGCGGGCAGGGTACTCGCGCTCAGGGCGCGTGCGTGGCCAGCAGCTTCTGCGCGTCGCGCCCTGGCGGCAGGCCGAACGCACGAGCGTATTCGCGGCTGAACTGCGTCGGGCTTTCGTAGCCGACCTCGAAGGCGGTCGAGGTGACGCTCTTGCCGCCGACCCGCAGCAGCGTGCGGGCCTGCAACAGGCGCACGCGCTTCTGGAACTGCAACGGGCTCAAAGCCGTGACGGCCTTGAAATGCCGGTGGAATGCGGATTCGCTCATGGCCGCCACCTGTGCCAACGTCTCGACCCGCAGGGGTTCAGCGAAGTCGCGGCGAATCCGCTGGATTGCCAGCGTCACGCGCGCGATGGCGCTGTCGGGGGAGGCAATGTCGCGCAGCATGCCGCCGTGCGGGCCCTGCAGAACGCGATAGAGAATCTCGCGCTCGTACACCGGCGCCAATGCCGGAATGTCCGCGGGGCGTTCCATCAGCCGCAGCATGCGAACCCACGCATCCATCAGTTCCGGGGTGACGGACACCACCGAGAAGCCGGCGCTCGTCTTCTCGGCGCAGGCAAATTCAGGCAAGTCGGCCATCAGGGCGCCGACCGTCGCCGGTGTCAGCGTCAGGGCGACGGCGAGGTAAGGCTCGCCGGTTTTCGCGGGCCGCACCGTGCCCACCGCCGGCAGCTCGACCGACATCACGAAGTAGCTGGCCGGCGAGTAGTGAAGGGTCTTGCTTCCCACCGTCATCGACTTGCTGCCCTGCAGGATCAGGTTGATCATCGGGTCGTACACGGCGTTCAGCTCGTGCTCCGGAATCTTGCCCTGCACCATCGACACGCGGGGGATGCCGGTCTCCGTCATCCGGTTCCTGGCCTTCGCCGATGCCAGCCGCCGAAGCTCTTTCAGTTGTTCTTCCATGGCTGGCATCACACCGCAAAGCCAACGGCGTCGCAAGTGCGAAAGCAGGAATAGGCAGGATCGAGGCAGGAAAGGGCAGGCCCGTGAAGCGCTCGCCACCTATCGTTGATCCATCACTTTGCAGACGGAGAAAACACATGGGCGTAGTCATCATCACGGGCGCAAGCCGGGGCCTCGGCGCCAGCGCCGCCATCAACGCCGCCAGGCGCGGCATGGGCGTCATCCTGACCTACAACAGCCACCCGGCCGGTGCCGAAGAAGTCGTTCGGCAGATCGATGCGGCGGGTGGCAAGGCGGTGGCTCTGGCGCTGGACGTCGGCAAGGTGGCCTCTTTTGCGGCCTTTCGCGACAAGGTCGCCGCCGCGCTGAAGTCGACGTGGGGGCGGGAGCGCTTCGACGCACTGGTCAACAACGCAGGCTACGGCGCCTTCAACCCGATCGAGACCGTCACCGAGGCCGAGTTCGACGGCCTGCTGAACGTGCACCTGAAAGGCCCGTTCTTCCTGACCCAGGCGCTGCTGCCGCTGATGGCCGATGGCGGCCAGATCATCAACATGACCAGCGCGACCACCCGCGTGGCAACGCCGGGCACTGCGCCCTATGCGTCGTTCAAGGGCGGGCTGGAAGTGCTCACGCGTTGCATGGCCAAGGAGTTCGGCCCGCGCCGCATTCGTGCGAACTCGGTTTCTCCGGGTGCGATCCGCACCGACATGACCAGCGAGGCCCTGGACCAGAGCCCGGAGTTCGTCGAACTGCTCGCCGGACAGACGGCGCTCGGGCGCATCGGCGTGCCCGACGATGTCGGCCGCGTCGTCGCGAGCCTGCTGTCTGAAGACAATGCCTGGGTCAACGCGCAGAACATCGAAGTTGCGGGTGGCTACAACATCTGAAACCAGGGAACGAACAACATGCTCGATCACATCTTCCTGACGGTCAGCGACATCGCGCGCTCGGTCGCGTTCTATACCGCGGCACTCGCACCGCTCGGCATCGGCCACCAGCTCGACTACGACGGCAAGGACGGCCCGCCGGGCCACCCGGACCTGAAGGGCTTCGGCGCGGGCGGGCGCGTGTTCTTCTGGCTGCAAGAGGGCAGCGCGGACGGGCGCGCTGCACACATCGGCTTTGTCGGTGCCGACACGTCGCAGGTCGATGCCGCGTATGCAGCGGCCATGGCGGCCGGCGCAACCGACAACGGCGCGCCGGGCGCGCGGCTGCACTACGACCCGCGCTACTACGCGGCCAATGTGCTGGACCCCGACGGATACAGCCTGGAGTTCGTCTACAAGAGCTGGCAACACCCACCCCGGCCTTGACCGGGGCAGGGGTCGGCGTTACTTCAGCGCCTTGCCCTGCGTCGCGCCCAGTGGCGTGTGCAACTGCGACGGCACCCACGCACCCGTGTTGTCGTCACGCCCCTGCAGCAGATAGCGCGTGTCGGCCTTGCCGTAGTTCTGCACCGCCATCGCCGAGAACTTGCCGATGTCGGTCTTCGGGTCGCGCAGGCGGTTCACGATCAGCACCTTCTTCGTGTCGGCGAAGTCGGCCATCATGTTCTGGTCGCCCTCGCTGTCGCCGGCCACGAAGCTCGGGCCGTAGCCGTACTTGGTGACCAGGAAGCGCTGGATGTTCTTCGTCTTGCCCGGCCCCTGCGTCTGGTCGTAGCCACGGCGGAACTCGGGCTGGATCAGGCCGTTGGCGTCGCGCTCCAGTTCCATCGCCAGCACGCGCTCGGGCGGGTTGTTGTAGCCGAAGGCGGGGTTCGACGAGATCTCCTTGATCACGTCGACGAACGACGCCGAGCACACCCACGCGTCGAAGCCCGCGTTGCGGAAGGCGGCGTACAGCTCCTGCATTTCGGGTTGCAGCCTGAGGCCGTTCTTCCAGCTCACCGAGACCACGCCCGCACGGCCCGGCAGCGCGGCAGGCGAGGTCCACTTGACCTTGGCGACAGGCTCCTTCAGTTGCCATGCCACGGTGTCGGCCGTGAGCTTGCGCACCTGCGCCTCGGTCATGCCCGCGAACAGGTACGTCACCCAGGGGTAGGCCGTGTCGTGGTCGAAGGTGTCGCCGATGGCTTCGTAGAGATAGCGCACCTTGGTCGTGAAGGCCGAGTAATGCGGGCTCAATGCCACCACGGCCAGCGACTGGTCGCCCTTCAGGCCCTTGTAGTTCTGGTAGAGCCAGGTGTAGCTGGCCACGATGTCGGGCACCACGCGGTCGATGTTGACGGGCTGGCCGGCCGCGTTGTTGTACGCGGGCAGGAAGTCTTTCTTGGGGATGTTCTTGCGCAGCGCCGTTTCGAGCTGCGCGGGCGTGGCGCCGAAGGCGAGGTTTTCGAGCTGGTAAATCAGCGAGGCTTCTTCGATGTCGAGGAAGACGCTGGTGTTGTCCCAGTCGAACACCACATAGGGCGGCTTGGCGGCGTTGTAGCCCGCGCTGTTCTTGCCGAGGCCGGCAATCAGGCCCTCGATCTGCGCGCGGTTGAAGGCGTCCCAGTGGCCGGGCGTCAGGCCCTTGGCAGGCGAGAGGCTGGCGCAGCCGGCGGCGACGAGCGCGGCGGCCATCGGCGTGAGAAGGACGAGTCGGCGTTGCATTTGTGGTTTTTCCTGTAGTTTTGGAGGAGCGGGCGAAAAAATGACGAGCGTACGAAACGCTCGTGACAGTTTCGCGTCGACCTACGCATCAGCCGTGCCAGGCTGTGCGCGAGCTGCCTGGAAGGTGGCTTCAGTGGGCGCAAGGCGGCAGAGCGCCAACATCTACATGGCGCGTGCGTCCGGCAATCGATGCTTCGCGTTGGAGCTTTGGTGGGCCGAGGACTGACTTATGCGATAGACGCTGGCGCATGACCGCTTACGACTGAAGCAGGTCGGCGCTCCATATCACTTGAGCGTACTCGCCGCTCAAATTGGCCAATGCCACGCGGTGTATGTCGTCAGCCGACCGGGGCTTCCCATCGATATCGGGCCGGTCGTAGGTGTAGCAGGCGTCGGCTACCACCTTGCAGTCGAAGCCCAGGCACGAAGCGCTGCGGACGGTCGCTTCGACAGAATTATTCGTGCTCACGCCGACAAATACCAAGGAGCGTATGTCGCGTTGATGCAGCCAGCGCTCCAGGCCACTTTGGGCGAATGCATCCGTGACGTGCTTGTCCACCACATGTTCGCGCGCCAAAGGAGCCAGCAACTCTTGAAACTCAACGCCCGATTGACCGGGCCAAAATGGTGACCCCGGTGTGCGCGACAGATGGCGCACGTGAACAACAGGTCGACTGCACTCGCGCCAACGGTGCAGCAGTTGGGCGATATGAGATTCGGCTTCAGGGTTGTTGCGCGGTCCTGCGGTAGACATGCCTTTTTGCATGTCGATGATGATGAGTGCAACGGGATCGCCAGAGCGCGTCATTTTTCTCTCCTCTTTTTATAGTACCGGCCCCACGCCGACCACATTTCTGGCGAGGCACTTTTCAATCTGGAACGAGGCCTCAAGGCAGCCCTGGTCTTCGCGCGTCGTGCCGCTCGAGCACCGCGAGATCGCTCTCGTCCTTGAGCCCGACGCCGGTCAGCCCCAGCCGCAGCGATTCACGCATCAGCCATGCCAGCTTGAATGCGGCGGCTTCGCAGGGCAGGCCTTCGGGCCGCACGTTCGAGATGCAGTTGCGCTCGGCATCGTGCAGGCCGCGCTTCGGCGAATGGGTCAGGTAGATGCCCAGGCTGTCAGGCGAACTCAGGCCCGGCCGCTCGCCGATCAGCATGACCGAGAGCATGGCGCCGAACAGTTCGCCCACCTCGTCGGCCAGTGCCACGCGGGCCTGCGTGGCGATGACCACGGGCGAGAAGCGTGTTTCGGCCGGCAGGTGAGAGCGCAACGCTGCGAGCAACGGCGCGGCGTGGCGCGCCACCGCGAGTGAAGAAAGACCGTCGCCGATGACGATACAGACATCGCAGCCGTAGCGTCCGATGGCACGCAGCCGGCCGCCGTCGTCTTCGTCGAGCTGGCGGCCCAGGTCGGGGCGTCGCAGGTAGGTGGTGCGGTCGGCGGCGCGGCTGCGGGCGCGTGCCACTTCCCAGTGCTGCGCGCTCAAGGTGGCGTCGAGCGCATCGACGTCGAGCGCCGCATGGATCGCGTCGCGCGCCATCGCATGCGCCCAGCCGAAGCGCAGTGTTTCGTCGGTGGGCATGCCGGCGCCGGCACGGCCGAGCGCCAGGCGCGCGGGCGTGGCCGAACGCCATTGCGCCCAGGGGTTGGGTGTGACTGATTCGCTCATGACGTGAGTGCGGTCAGCCCGCCCATGCCGGCCAGCAGCTTGTTGGCAGAAGGCGGCGCGAGTTGCCCCGCGGCATTGGTGATCTGCATGCGCTGCAGCCAGGCCTCGAACTCGGGCGCGCGCTTCAGGCCCAGTGTTTCTCGCAGAAACAGCGCGTCGTGGAACGAGGTGCTCTGGTAGTTGAGCATCACGTCGTCGGCACCTGGAATGCCCATGATGAAGTTGATGCCCGCCGTGCCCAGCAGCACGAGCAGGTTGTCCATGTCGTCATGGTCGGCTTCGGCGTGGTTGGTGTAGCAGATGTCGCAGCCGATGGGCAGGCCCAGCAGCTTGCCGCTGAAGTGGTCTTCGAGCCCGGCGCGAATGATCTGCTTGCCGTCGTACAGATACTCCGGCCCGATGAAGCCGACCACGGTGTTGATGAGAAAGGGCTTGTAGCGCCGCGCCAATGCATAGGCGCGCACCTCGCAGGTCTGCTGATCGACGCCGAAGTTGGCATTGGCCGACAGCGCGCTGCCCTGGCCCGTCTCGAAGTACATGACGTTGTTGCCGATGGTGCCGCGCTGGAGCGACAGCGCCGCTGCATAGGCTTCGTCGAGCAGCTCGGGCGTGACGCCGAACGAGAGGTTCGCCTTCTCGGTGCCGGCGATGGACTGGAACACGAGGTCGACCGGTGCCCCCGCTTCCGCGAGCCTGAGCGTGTTGGTCACGTGCGTGAGCACGCAGCTTTGCGTGGGAATCTCGAAGCGCTGAATGACCTCGTCGAGCATGCGCAGCAACTGGCCCAGCACCGGCATGCTGTCCGAAGCCGGGTTGAGGCCGATCACCGCATCGCCCGCGCCGTAGAGCAGCCCGTCGAGCGTGGAGGCGGCCACGCCGCGCAGGTCGTCGGTCGGGTGGTTGGGCTGCAGGCGCACGGCCAGGTGGCCGGGCAGGCCGATGGTGTCGCGAAACCGCGTGACCACGCAGCACTTCTTCGCGACCGACACCAGGTCCTGGTTGCGCATGAGCTTGGACACGGCCGCCACCATCTCGGGCGTGAGGCCCGGCGCCAGCGCGGTGAGCGTGGCGGTGGTGGCCGCTTCGGACAGCAGCCAGTTGCGGAAGTCGCCGACCGTGAGGTGCGACACCGGCGCGAAGGCCTGCGCGTCCTGGCTGTCGATGATGAGCCGCGTGATGTTGTCGCTCTCGTAGGGAATCAGCGCTTCGGTCAGGAACTGCTTGAGTGGCGTGTCGGCCAGCACATGGCGCGCCGCCATGCGCTGCTGCGCGGTGGCCGCGCCGATGCCCGCGAGGTAGTCGCCCGAGCGCGCGGGGCTGGCGAAGGCCATGACCTGCCGCAGGTCGTCGAAGGCGAAGACCTGTTGGTCGATGGTGGTGCGGTAGCGCATCTTTCTGTCAGGCGGCGTTGGTCGAGGACAGCATCTCGTCCGGCGCGGCTGCCTTGCGCTGCGCCGAGGTCAGCAGGAAGTAGCCATAGGCCGCGCCCATCAGCACCAGGAACAGCACGGTCAGCATGAAGTTGAACCACACCATCGCGCCCAGGCACACCACGCCCAGTCCGAGCGCGATGGCCGGGAACACGGGGTAGAAGGGCGCGCGGTAGGTGCGCAGCAGGTCGGGCTCGGTGCGGCGCAGCTTGAACAGCGCGGCCATCGAGATCAGGTACATCACGATCGCGCCGAGCACCGCCATGGTCACGATGTTGGCGGTGAGCGTCTGGCCGCCGAACTGCACCCACTCGTCGCTGAAGATGGCGATGACGCCGATGACCCCACCCGCCAGCAGCGCGCGGTGTGGCGTGTCGAAGCGCGGGCTCAGGCCGGCGAAGTAGCGCGGCAGGTAGCCCGCGCGCGCCAGCGCGAAGATCTGGCGCGAGTAGCCCATGATGATTCCGTGGAACGAAGCGATGAGCCCGAACAGCCCGATCCACACCAGCATGTGCAGCCAGCCGCTGTTGTCGCCCACCACCGCTTTCATGGCCTGTGGCAGCGGGTCGTTGATGTTCGCGAGCTTGCGCCAATCGCCCACGCCGCCCGCGAAGATCATCACGCCGAAGGCCAGCACCACCAGCGTGACGATGCCCGTGGTGTAGGCGATGGGAATGGTGCGGTGCGGATCGCGTGCCTCTTCGGCCGCCATGGCCGCGCCCTCGATGGCCAGAAAGAACCAGATCGCGAACGGGATCGACGCGAAGATGCCCGAGATGGCCGCGCCGTTCAGCACGCTGCCGCCGGCCCAGCCGTTGGCCACGAAGTTCGCCATGGTCCAGCCCGGCGTGACCACGCCCATGAACACCAGCAACTCGACGATGGCCAGCACCGTGACGAACAGCTCGAAGGCCGCCGCGATGCCCACGCCGATCCAGTTGAGCCCGATGAAGATGACGTACGCGCCGAGCGCGAACCACTTCGGGTTGATGCCCGGGAACTGTACGTTGAGGTAGGCCCCGATGGCCAGCGCGATGGCCGGTGGTGCAAAGACGAATTCGATCAGCGTCGCAAAGCCCGCGACAAAACCGCCATGCGGCCCGAACGCGCGCCGCGCATAGGCGAAGGGCCCGCCCGCATGCGGGATGGCCGTCGACAGTTCGGTGAAGCTGAAGATGAAGGTGGTGTACATGGTCGCCACCAGCACCGTGGCCACCAGAAAGCCGAGCGTGCCGGCCGTGTTCCAGCCGTAGCTCCAACCAAAGTACTCGCCCGAGATGACAAGGCCCACCGCGATGCCCCAGAGCTGGATGGGGCCGAGCACCTTCTTGAGATGGCCGGTGCCGGTGTGCGCGGCTGGCGTGGCTTCGGTGGAGTTCATGCGACGTCCTCTCTTCGTGAATGTTGACAGTGCACATCCAGCAAAGCAAGGGCCGTTCCACGAGCTACATCGCGCTACATCGGGCTACATGGAGGCGACGCGGGCGCTGGCCATAATCGGGGTCTTTCAATCCCCGAGGTGTTTCGTGAAGTCTTTTTTCTGTGCCGCTCTCGTGTCCGTCTTCGCCATCCCCGCAGCCTTTGCGCAATCTGCCCCGGTGACCACGCCCAGCGGCCTGATCTACCAGTCGCTCAAGGAAGGCACCGGCGCATCGCCCGCCGCCACGGACACGGTCAAGGTGCACTACCGCGGCACCTTCCCCGACACCGGCAAGGAATTCGACAGCTCCTACAAGCGCGGCGAACCCACCGAGTTCCCGCTCAACGGCGTGATCCCGTGCTGGACCGAAGGCGTGCAGAAGATGAAGCCCGGCGGCAAGGCCAAGCTGACCTGCCCGCCGTCGATTGCCTACGGTGCGCGCGGCGCCGGCGGCGTGATTCCGCCGAACGCCACGCTGAACTTCGAAGTGGAGCTGGTGTCGGTCACCAAGCGCTGATCGGCTAGATCTGCGCCATGCCGCCGTCGACGAACAGTTCCGTGCCGTTCACGAAGCTGCTGTCGTCGGAGGCCAGGAACACCACGGCCTTGGCAATCTCGTCGGGTGTTCCGACCCGGCCCAGCGGAATGCCTTGTGCCTGGACCTCGATGAAGCCTTGCACCTGCTCCGGCGTGAGGCCCAGCAGGTCGTAGGCCGGGGTCGGCACCACGCCCGGGCTGACCGCGTTGACGCGGATGCCGGCATCCTTCAAGTCCACCGTCCAGCTTCGCGCGAAGCTGCGCACGGCCGCCTTGGTCGCGCTGTAGACGCTGAATGACGGCATGCCCTTGATGCTGGTGATCGATGCGTTGAGGATGATCGACGAACCCCTGGGCATCAGCGGCAGCGCCTTCTGCACGGTGAAGAGCAGGCCGCGCACGTTGGTGCCGAAGGTGTTGTCGAACTGCTCCTCGGTGATCTGCCCCAACGGCAGCAGGCTGCCGCCGCCGGCGTTGGCGAACAGCACGTCGAGCCGGCCTTTCTGTTCCTTGATGGTGGCGTAGAGGCGGTCGAGGTCGGCGAGCTTCGACACATCGCCGAGCACGCCGGTCACGTTGCGACCGATGGCCTTCACGGCCGCATCGAGTTCGGCCTGGCGGCGGCCCGTGATGAACACATGGGCGCCTTCGGCCACGAAGCGCTGCGCGGTGGCCAGGCCGATGCCGCTGGTGCCGCCGGTGACGAGGGCGATCTTGTCGTTGAGCTTGAGTTGGGACATGACTTCTTCCTTGGATTTGCTGCAAGTGCAGCGTTGACGAGGCAAGGAAGTTTGGGTGCGCACCCCACGCGCACCAAGGCGCCCGGCGTCACTTGTCTATTTCCGAATCACCAACAATCCGGCGGCCTCAGCCCGGCTGGTACTGGTAGAGCCACGTCTCCGTCAACGTCTGGTCCCCGTTCTTCAGATACAGCCGCATGTCGATCGGCTCCGTGCCTTCGGGCGTGAAGTCGAACTGCGCGCGCCAGTGGCCGGGCACGCCGTTGGGCACGGCTTCGGCAAACACATACGAGAACTTGCCGCGCGGGGCGGCCAGCACCACCTCGGGCTTCACACCGAAGGGCACGGTGGCGAGCGGCGCACCGATGAACTCGACCATGAACTTGCGCACGCCCTGCGGACGCGGCTGGCCCGGCTGTCCGCCGCGTCCGATGCGCGTGGCCACGCAGTGGGCCAGTGGTGACGGAAAGGGCTCCTGGTCCGTCCAGTGCAGGCGGTACTGCAGGCTGTAGCTCGCACCGGCCTTGGCATCGGCCTTGGGCACCCAGAAGGCGACGATGTTGTCGTGGATCTCGTCGTCGGTCGGAATCTCGATCAGTTGCACCGAGCCTTCGCCCCAGTCGCCCAGCGGTTCGATCCACAGGCTGGGGCGCTTCTCATAGTTGACGCCGTCCTGGTAGTGGTCGAAGGCGCGGTCGCGCTGCAGCAGGCCGAAGCCGCGCGGCTTGGTGTCGGCGAAAGCCGAGGCGCGGGTTTGCGTCGGGTTGTTGAGCGGGCGCCAGATGCGCTCGCCGGCACCGTTCCAGATGGCCAGGCCGTCGGAGTCGTGCACCTCGGGCCGCCAGTCGATGGCGGTGGGCTTGATGGTTTCCGAATACCAGTACATCGAGGTCAGCGGCACCAGCCCCAGGCGAGAGACGTCGCGACGCAGGAACAGGCGCGAATCGATGTCCATGATGACGGCCTTGCCGCGCTGCATCACGAACTTGAAGACGCCGGTGATGCTCGGCCCTTCGAGCAGGGCGTAGACGGTCATCGAGGTGGTGTTGCCAGGCGCGGGCGTCTCGAAATAGAAGCGCGTGAAGTTGGGGAATTCTTCGGGCTTGTCGGGCACCGCCACATCGAGCGCGATGCCGCGCGCCGACAGGCCATATTGGTACAGCTCGCCGATGGCGCGGAAGTACGAGGCGCCGAGAAAGGCGACCCAGTCGTTCTTCTGCCAGTCGAGCTTGCTCTGGTCGCCCAGCCGGCTTTCCTGCAGGCGAAAGCCAGCGAAGCCTGCGCCGGGCGGCAGCGCGCGCGCCGGGCTGTCGGGCGGCATCGAGAAATAGTCGGGGCTGTAGAGCACTTCGCGCGCGAAGGCATCGCCGTCGGAGTTTTCGAGCACGTGCATGCGCACGGGCGTCTGGAAGAAGCGGCCCAGGTGGAAGAAGGTGACCGGAAAGGCACCCGGGCCTTCGCGGAACAGCGCATTGGCGGGGTCGAACTTGATCTTGCCGTGGGCGTCGTAGTCGATGCGCTCTAGCACGTCGGGCGCGAGCGGTTTCGCGGCCGCATAGGGTTGCGCGGCCAGGCGCTGGGCCTCGGCCAGCAGGCTGTCGAAGGAAAAAGGCGAGGGCTGGCTCAGTTGCAGGCCGTTGGCGGCCAGCGCCTCGGTGGGCAGTCCGAGGGCGGCGAGTGCGGCGGCGGCACTGCCGGCGGCAAGGAAGGATCGACGATCAAGCATGTGGTTCTTGAGGGTTGCGAGTCTTTGGGGAACACGGGGAACAAAGGAGCGACGCGGGCAGGCGGCCTTTGGTGGTACCTGCTCCCGGAAAAATCATCCTAATGCAGCCGGGTGGGGCCAGGCACGCGCAGGATTTTCCGCGACGGGGAACAGCGCCCAGCTTGACGGGGCCGCAGGCCGCGCCGCGTCAGCCATTCCGCGCAATCGGGGCCGGACAAAGCCGGCGATGCGGAAAATTGTGCGTTTATGTATCGACAGGGTCTGCGGCGGCCAGCGCGTAGACCGCATAGATCGGCACGCCGAGCAGCAGCAGGACCATCGGCGCGAACAGCGTGAAGGGCAGGCCCATGCCCTCCAGCACCCGGTAGGTGGCGTCCAGGCGCAGGCGCGGATGGGAGCGCGTCAGTTCGGCGGGCCGGCGCAGCCCCCATCGGAACTCCGCGCCGGTGGTGCGCACGGAGGGGTGCTGCCTGGCACGCCCCACGGCCAGCCAGCACATGGCGTCGAAGGCCAGCACCGAGCCCGCGGGCGCGCGTTCGCCGAAAGTGGCGAACACCGCCTGCACCTGCTCGGGCTTCAGGTACATCAGCACGCCTTCGGTGAAGAGAAAGACCGGCTGGGCCTTGCGCGTGCGCGGCAGCGACAGTTGCTCCCACCAGTCGGGCGCGGTCAGGTCGAGTTCGCAGACGTCATGGCGTGGATGGGTCTCGGGAATCAGCTCGCGGCGCAACTCGAGCACTTCGGGCAGGTCGGCATCGGTCATGCGCGACTTGCCGTCGTCCAGCCACTGGAAGTAATGGCTCAGGCCGCAACCCATGTTGACCACGCGGGCGCCCGGGTTCTGCTTCAGGAAGTCTTGCGCCAGGCTGCGAAAGCGCCGCGTGCGCGCGAGGATGCCGTAGATGGTGGCCCGGTCTTCCGGCAGCGGCTGCCCGTCGTCGCGGATCTGCTCCAGGATGCCGGCGGCATAAGCGTCGCGCACGGCCACCTTCGGAAACATCGCATCGCCAGAAGCCCGCGCGGCAAGGGGAATTCGCAGGGTCGAAGGAACGGCCGACAGGCGCCGTGCGGGTTTGCGGGTTGTCATGAATGCGGGAACAAGGCCATGCACAAAGTCTGGCGGCTCCGGCGACAACCGGCAAGTCAGACTTTCGTTCAGCCGGCCGGCGCGGAGCGCGCGTCCACGTAGGCCCAGGCTTGCAGGCCCGATGCCAGGGTGACGCGCTCGCGCCGATAGTCCGCCACCTCGTAGGCGTCGGCATGCGCCAGCTCGGCCGGCGTGACGGCGAAGACGGCGCCGTCCACGCCGTCTTGTGGCGCGCTGCTGGGAGCAACGATGGGGTGGTGGGTCTTGCCGCTGGTGGCGACCACGGCCGCGTCCTTGATCTCGAGCTGTTCCAGGCGATAGCCCGGCAGCCGGTCGAGCTGGCCGGCCAGCTTGCGGCCGAAGGTGGCCAGTTGCACCGACTGCAGTTGCAGCGTGCCGTAGGAGAAAAGTTGTTCCGTGGCGGTGGTGGCTATTTGGGTGTTTCCGTCTTCAGGTCTGGTCATGGGCAAAGGTACTCATCAGGTTCATGGAATCGGTGGCTTGCCTCGCTGGCGCGCGAGGTGGCGGTAGATGGTGCTGCGGTGAACGCCGAGGCGGCGCGCCGCCTTGGCCACATCATGGTCGCTGGCCTTGAGCGCCTCGTCGATGGCATGGCGCGTGATGGCCACCAGCGGCTCGGCCGTGTGCTGTTGTTGCGCGGGCCGGGCATCGATGGCCGCGTCTTCCTGCAACTGCGATGGCGGCGTGCCGTGCAGATGCGCCGGCAGCGTGCGGACGTGCACCGAATCGCCGGGGTTGGACAGCGCGACGATGGCGCGCAGCGTGCTGCGCAGCTCCCGCACATTGCCCGGCCACCGGTACGCGGTGAGCGCTTCGAGTGCATCGCTTTCCAGCCGCAGGTGCTTGGCCGCGCCGCCCGATTCGAGGAACAGCCGCGCGATCAGCGCATGCCGGTCGGCGCGTTGACTCAGTGAAGGCAGGCAGACGCTGAAGCCCGCCACGCGGTACATCAGGTCGGCCCGGAAGCGCCCGGCCTTCACCAGCGCGGGCAGGTCGCCGTGCGTGGCGCAGACCAGGTCGAAATCGACCGCCACGCCCTGGCCGCCGCCGAGCGGTGTGACCACGCGCTCTTCGAGCACGCGCAAAAGGCGCGTCTGCAGCGCGAGCGGTATCTCGGCGATCTCATCGAGGAACAGCACGCCGCCGTGGGCTTCGCGGATGCGGCCCGCCATGCCCTTGCGCCGGGCGCCGGTGAAGGCGCCTTCCTCGTAGCCGAACAGCTCGGACTCGATCAGCGTCTCGGGCAGCGAGGCGCAATCGACCGCCACGAAGGGGCCCGCGCTGCGGCGGCTCGCGGCATGCAGGCGGCGCGAGAACACTTCCTTGCCGCTGCCGGTCTCGCCGTTCACCAGCACAGGAACGCCTTCATTCAATACCCGCACGGCACGCTCCAGCAGCGGCTGCACGTCGTCGGCCTCGGGTGCGGCCTGGCCCGTGGGCGCATGCGTGCGCCGGCTCGTTGTGCGCGAGCCGCCCGGCGTGGTCGAGCGCTCCATCACGGTGGCGATCTGCCGGCCGCCCGGCAAGGTGAGCAGGCTGCGACGGTGCTCCATGCGCGGCCAGTTCGCGCCGAGGAACTCCTGGGCGTCGAGGTCGAGCAGGCCTTCCCACGAGCGGCCGAACAGTTCGAGCGCGACGCGGTTGGCCGCGACGATCCGCCCGCCATCGATCACGATGAGGCCTTCGCGCGCGGTGCCGATCAGCGCCGGCCGCGCATGAAAGCGCAGCACATGGCCGCCGGCCTCGGCCAGCATCATCCGGTGTTCGACCTGCTGCGCGGCCATGCGAACGAGGCCCAGCGCGTGCTGGTTCACGCGCACGGTTTCGCCCGAGATGTCCAGCGCGCCCGCCAGTTCGCCGCGCCCGGTGAAGATGGGCGCCGCCGCACAGCCCAGTGCGCCGTTCTGCGCCAGGTAGTGTTCGCCGCCCAGCACCATCAGCGCTTCGCGTTCGGCCAGCGCGGTGCCGATGGCATTGGTGCCGCGATGGTTTTCCGACCATTCCACGCCCGGCTGCAGCGCGATGCGCTCGGCCTTGGGCAGAAAGTCGGGGCTGCCGATTTCTTCGAGGATGAGTCCGCTCGCGTCAGACAGGATCACCACGCAGCCGTTGCCGACCGCATGCTCGGCCAGGCCGTCGAGTTCGGGCTGCGCGCAGTTGAGCAGCCGCATCGCCTGCTCGCGCCGTTCGCTCAACAACGCCAGCGCCATCGGCTCGGGGTCGATGTACTGGGTATCGAGCGGGCGGCTGCGCTGCCACGAGCGCGAGATGTGCGGCGCGATCCACGGCGCGGGGTCGCGGCCCTGCCCGAAGAACAGCTCGCGGGCCTGCTCCACTCTGACCGATGGCAACTGCGCTTCACTCATGCGTGTCTCCGGTGGGTTCCCGTTTCGTGTCGTTCGCCGCGTCGTATTCGCCTTGTGCGACATCCTAGTCGCTATGTTCGCGCGTGCATGTCGCAGATTGCGAATGGAAACCCTCTGCGACAGCCTGTTGCCACGAGGAAGTACTCAGGGAATGTCCCGATCCGCGCGGGTACGTGGCTTGCGGTTGTCCATGCGGGTCGCCGCATGTCGCGGCGCCACCACCAACAGCACATGGAGACACGTCATGGACATGCTTGAACCGGGCAAATTCGGCACCGCGGTGCCGTTCAAAAAGCGCTACGGCAATTTCATCGGCGGCGAATGGGTCGCGCCCGTGGACAACCAGTACTTCGAGAACATCACGCCGGTCACAGGCAAGGTCTTTTGCGAGGTGCCGCGCTCCACGGCGGCCGACGTCGACCGCGCGCTCGATGCTGCGCACAAGGCCAAGGGCGCCTGGGGCCGCAGCTCGACCACCGAACGCGCCAACATCCTGAACAAGATCGCCGACCGCATCCAGGAAAACCTGCCGATGCTGGCCGCCGCCGAGACCTGGGACAACGGCAAGCCGCTGCGCGAAACCATGGCGGCCGACCTGCCACTGGCGGTCGACCACTTCCGCTACTTCGCTTCGTGCATCCGCGCGCAGGAAGGCGGCATCAGCGAGATCGACCACGAGACCTTCGCATACCACTTCCACGAGCCCATCGGCGTGGTCGGCCAGATCATTCCGTGGAACTTCCCGATCCTGATGGCGGTGTGGAAGCTGGCACCCGCGCTCGCGGCCGGCAACTGCGTGGTGCTGAAGCCGGCCGAGCAGACGCCGGTGTCGATCCTGGTGCTGATGGAGCTCATCGCCGACCTGCTGCCGCCGGGCGTGCTGAACGTGGTCAACGGCTTCGGCGTGGAGGCGGGCAAGCCGCTGGCGTCGAGCAACCGCATCGGCAAGATCGCCTTCACCGGTGAGACCACCACCGGCCGGCTGATCTCGCAGTACGCGAGCCAGAACCTGATTCCGGTCACGCTGGAGCTGGGCGGCAAGTCGCCCAACATCTTCTTCGCCGACGTGATGGACAAGGACGACAGCTTCTTCGACAAGGCGCTCGAAGGCTTCGCGATGTTCGCGCTGAACCAGGGCGAGGTCTGCACCTGCCCGAGCCGCGCACTGATCCAGGAGTCGATCTACGACCGCTTCATGGAGCGCGCGCTGAAGCGCGTGGCCGCCATCAAGCAGGGCAGCCCGCTGGCGATGGACACGATGATCGGCGCACAGGCGTCGAGCGAACAGCTGGAGAAGATCCTGTCGTACCTCGACATCGGCCGGCAGGAGGGCGCGAAGGTGCTGATCGGTGGCGAACGCGCCAGGCTCGAAGGCGACCTGGCCGATGGCTACTACGTGCAGCCGACCGTGTTCAAGGGCCACAACAAGATGCGCATCTTCCAGGAAGAGATCTTCGGCCCCGTCGTGTCGGTCACCACCTTCAAGGACGAAGAAGAAGCGCTTTCCATTGCCAACGACACGCTCTACGGCCTGGGCGCCGGCGTGTGGAGCCGCGACATGAACCGCGCCTTCCGCATGGGCCGCGGCATCCAGGCCGGCCGCGTGTGGACCAACTGCTACCACCACTATCCGGCACATGCGGCCTTCGGTGGCTACAAGCAATCGGGCATCGGGCGCGAGAACCACAAGATGATGCTCGACCACTACCAGCAGACCAAGAACCTGCTGGTGAGCTACAGCGAGAACAAGCTGGGCTTCTTCTGATCGCAGCAGGCATGGTCGCCCCGCACGCGCTTTGCATGAAGCCCGTGCGGGGCACATCGACATCCGCAAGAAAGCCACCATGACGCAAGAAGTCCTGCGCGTGACCGCGACCGACGCGGCGCTGGCGCTCATCGAGAAGCTGGTCGGCAAGCATGGTCCGCTGATGTTTCACCAGTCGGGCGGTTGCTGCGACGGCAGCGCGCCCATGTGCTACGCCCGCGGCGAGTTCATCGTGGGCGACTACGACCGCTTGCTGGGCCACATCGGCGGCACGCCGTTCTACATCAGCGGGCCGCAGTTCGAGTACTGGCAGCACACGCAACTGATCATCGACGTGGTGCCGGGGCGCGGCGGCATGTTCTCGCTGGAAGGGCCGGAGGGCGTGCGCTTTTTGACCCGTTCGCGGCTGTTCACGGACGATGAATGGGCCGTGCTCGAAGCGGAAGAAGCCCGGTAGGCACATTCCTTTGAGGGGGTAACAGCTGGTCCGGCCGCTTGGCATTCGCTATGTTGCACCGTATATTGCGTGGCGCATGCTCCATCCGCCCTTCAAACTTCTTTCTTCTTCGGCCGCTCCCGTGGATGCGGCGGACGGCCGCGCCGTGTTTCGCAAGGCCGCCAGTTGTTGCGAGCCGCCGGAAGACGGCGAAGACACAGCGCCGGGCGGACGTGTCCGGCTTTCCGATCTCGATACGAACTTTTATTGCTCGGTCATCGGGACCTGCCTGACGACTGCGGAGCTTCGCAAGCTCATCGCGCGGTTTGCGGATGTGGAGGGGGCGAGCGACCTGGAGATCCACCACGATGCCGTCCGGCTCGCGACGCAGAACACCGCAGTCACCAAGGCGTTGCAGAAGGCGCTGGACCATCGCCATGCGCCGGTGATCCAGCGCCTGTCGAAGGTCCACGACGCGCCGGCGCTTGCCGTCTGCTGGGAAGACGCGTTGCGGCAGGGGGAAATTCCAGGCGCGTACTGGGCCGTGCTGATGCACCGCAAGGCCACGGCCGAACTGCGGCAGCGGGTCTTCGGCGACGTGCACATGCTGTCGCACCTCGTGGGCGCGGCCAACCGGGCGGATATTCGCCGGCTGGTGGCGCTGGAGCGCGACAACGCCGAATTGCGCGAGCGGCTGGACCGGCATCAGGTCCGCTCGCTGGAACTGCTGGAGGAGAGGGACAAGACCATCGCCGGGCTAAGGCACGAGCTGATCGAAGCCGGCAACGCACGCAGCGCCATTCCGCTCGAAGCTGCGGACCTGGCCCTCGCGGCGCGGGCGCGCGCGGAAGAGGGTGAGCGTGCCGCTTCGCTCATCGCCGTGCAGACAGGCCGGCGCGAGCGCGCGGAGCAGGCTGCGGTGGGGGCCGTGGCCGAGGCGAACCGGCTCGCGGAAGAACTCGAACACCTGCGCCAGCATGCGATTGCGCTGGGGCGCGAGCTTGCCGCCGCCGAGGCGCAACTGAAGCTCAACACCGGCGAAGCCGCATCGGGTGCCGGCGCCGACCTCGACCGGCAGTTGCAGGGCTTGCGTGTGCTCTACGTCGGCGGCCGGCCGAGCACCATGCCCGCCATCCGCGACCTCGTGCAGCGCCAAGGCGGAGAGTTCCGGCGCCACGGTGGCGGGCTCGAAGACCGGGCCGGGCTGCTGGCATCCGCCGTTTCCTGGGCGCAGGTGGTGGTCTTTCCGGTGGACTGCATCGACCATGAATCGGTCGACAACATCAAGCGCATCTGCATGCGTCAGCAGGTGCGCTACGTGCCCTTGCGCAGCGCGGGCATTGGGTGTTTCGCTGCGGCTTTCTCGGGGCCGCCGGCCGATGTCGGTGGGTCCAGTCCCTCATTGGACAGATCGATCTGCCCAAGGCACGGTTGAGAGAAACGGCGCCGCCGATAGACTGGCGTGCTCAACCCAACCAAGGAGAACTTCATGAAAATCAGCGCACGCAACGTCCTGTCCGGCAAGGTCATTTCCATCGTCCGTGGCCCGGTCACGACCGAGGTCACGCTGGAGATCGCAGCCGGCGTGCAGGTCGTCTCGACCATCACCAGCAGCTCGGCCCAGGCACTCGCACTGACCGAAGGCGGCAAGGCCTATGCGGTGATCAAGGCATCGAGCGTGATGGTCGGCACCGACTGAAATTCGCAGCATCGCCCAAAATTCCATTTGACACCGCGAATACCTTCTTCTAATCTCCAGCCCCACGACAGCACTCGCCTTTGAGTGCGTCGGGCAGCAACATTGCTGCTTCACATACCGGCTATGAAAGCCCTCGAACAACGCGCAAGCGGGGTCGAGGGCTTTTTGCTTTTTGGAGCTTGAATGACTGTGGAAGAAAGCCAGGGTTTTCCGGACCTCGTCGTGGCGAGTGTGCAGATGGAGCCGCATGTGGGCCACACGGCCGCCAACGTCGCGCGATCGGTGCAACTGATCGAGCAGGCGGCCGCGCAGGGCGCGTCGATCGTGGTGTTGCCCGAGCTGGCCAACAGCGGCTACGTGTTTGCCAGCCGTGCCGAAGCCTTCGCGCTGGCCGAGCCCGTGCCCGATGGGCCGAGCACGCAGGCCTGGGCCGAGGTGGCCCACCGCTGCAATGTGCACGTGGTCGCGGGCATCGCCGAGCGCGAAGACGACCGGCTCTACAACGCGGCGGCCGTGCTCGGCCCGCGTGGCTGGCTCGGTACCTACCGCAAGCTGCACCTGTGGGGCGACGAGCACCTGTTCTTCGAACCCGGCAACAAGGGGCTGCCGGTGTTTCACACCGAACTGGGCCGGCTGGGCGTGCTGATCTGCTACGACGGCTGGTTCCCTGAGGCATACCGCCTGCTGGCGATGCAGGGCGTGGACATCGTCTGCATGCCGACCAACTGGGTGCCCATGCCGCAGCAACCCGAGGACCGCCCGGCCATGGCCACCACGCTGGCAATGGCCAGTGCCCACAGCAACGGGCTGAACATCGTGTGCGCCAACCGCACGGGCACCGAGCGGGGGCAGCCTTTTGTCGGGCAGAGCCTCATCGTGGGGGCACAGGGTTGGCCTCTTGCCGGGCCCGCCTCGCACGATGGCGAGGAGATTCTTTATGCACGTATCAACCTCAAGGCGTCGCGCCAGGCGCGCCATCTGAACGCATTCAACGATGTGCTGCGCGACCGCCGCGACGACATCTACGACCCGATGCTGGGGACAGGCTGGCCGCTGCCACGGCACTGACCCCTTCGCTTTTTTTCTGCTGTCACTCACTCAAAAACTTTCCATCGAACCTCGAGAGGACCTTGAACATGAAGATCACTTCCCTCCTGCGCCTCGGCGCCCTGACGGCCGCAGTCCTGCTGGGCGCCAATGCCCAGGCCGCCGACCCGCTTCGTATCGGCGTGGCGGTCGGCCTGTCGGGTGCCAACAGCGTCGTAGCGCCCGCTGCGGTGCAATCGTCGCAGCTTGCGGTCGACGAGATCAATGCGGCCGGCGGCATCCTCGGGCGCAAGGTCGAACTGGAGATCGTGGACGACGCCTCCGGTGCCGTCGGCGCGCAGAAGGCCTTCGACACGCTGGTGTTCCAGAAGAAGGTGGCCGCCATCATCGCGATGGAAAACAGCGCCGCGCGCAATGCCGCGTTGCCGGTGGTGAGCAAGGGCAAGGTGCCGTACATCTACACCTCGTTCTACGAAGGGCGCTCGTGCAACAACTGGATGTACGTGAACGGCTGGGTGCCCGAGCAGCAGGTGGCGCCGGTGGTCGACTACTTCCTCAAGAGCAAGAGCGCCAAGACCTTCTTCCTGGTCGGCAACGACTACGCCTTCGGCCGGGGCATGCTCGACTTCACCCGCAAGTACATCGAGCAGAAGGGCGGCAAGGTGGTGGGCGAGGAATACCTGCCGATCGACGGCAGCGACTGGACCTCGGTGATCTCGAAGCTGCGCGCCGCCAAGCCCGACGCACTCATCAGCGCCACCGCGGGCGGCGCGCCCAATGTGTCGCTGGCCAAGCAACTGAAGGGCGCGGGCCTCACGCTGCCCTACGGCAACCTCGCGATCGACGAGGGCACGGCGAAGACGATGGGCGACGTGGCCAGCGGCATGTACATGTCGGCTTCGTACCTGACGGGCATCGACATTCCCGAGAACAAGAGGTTTCTCGATGCGATGAAGAAGAAGTTCGGCGCCGACCTGAAGACGCCCAACGAGCTGTCGGAGCCGCAGTACGAGGCCTTCTTTCTCTACAAGGCGGCGGTTGAAAAGGCCGGCTCGGTCGATGCGGCCCAGGTGGTCAAGGCGCTGGGCGAGGTGTCGTTCACCGGCCCGCGCGGTGCGGTGTCGATGAACAAGAGCCGTCACACGCCGCTGTCGATGCGCCTGGGGCAGGTGCAGGCGGACGGATCGATCAAGATCCTGGAGACCTTCGCGAGCGTCGATCCCGGCGCGCAATGCCCGAACCTGAAATAACGTCGCAGACCAAGAGTCAGAGGCCGCTACATGGTGTTGTTGCTGGATTTGCTCACGACCGCGGCGATGCTGTTCATCGTCACCGCCGGGCTGATGATGATCTTCGGGGTCATGAAGATCGTCAATTTTGCGCATGGCGCGCTGCTCACGCTCGGCGGCTACGCGAGCTATGTGGTGACCCAGCTCAAGCTCGATCCGTGGCTGAGCTGGCCGCTGGCGCTGGTGGTCGGCGTGGTGGCCGGCATGCTGGTGGAGTGGCTGATCGTCAAGCCGCTCTACAAGCGGCCGCTCGACGCGATCCTTGCGACCTGGGGGTTGGGCATCGTCGTCGGGCAACTGATCGTGATGGCGTTCGGGCGCGAGGTGCAGTTTGTCGATGCGCCGCTGGCGGGCACGTGGTCGATCGGCGGCGTGGACTATTCGGCCTATCGCCTGCTGCTGGTGCCGATTGCCATCGCGATGTGCCTGCTGCTTGCGGGCCTGCTGAACGGCACGCGCTTCGGCATCCGCACGCGCGCTGTGATCATGAACGAGGAACTGGCCAGCGGGCTGGGCATTCATGCGGGGCGCGTGCGCTTCATCACCTTCAGCCTGGGCGCCGGGCTGGGCACGCTGGCGGGCACCATGATCACGCCGCTGTCGAGCGTCGATCCGAACATGGGGCTGCCCTGGCTGGTGAGCGCCTTCATGCTGGTCATGGTCTCGGGCCACTCGATGCCGAGCCTGCTGCTGACCTGCGTGGTGTTCGGTGCCTGCCAGGTGCTGGTGAGCACGTATGCCAACCCGGTGCTCGGCGGGCTGACCATCGCGGTGCTTGCGGCGGTCACGCTGCGCATTCGCCCGAAGGGGTTCGCGCGTGGCTGAGAGCATTGCAATGGCTTCCACGGCGCCTTCTTCATTGCGCGCCACGCTGCGCTCCGGCCGTGGGCTGACGGTGCTGGGCGGCATCGGGTTGGTGCTGATCGTGGCCGGGCCGTGGGTGTTCGACACCTACCTGCTCAACATCCTCATCAAGGCCTTCTTCTTCGCCATCGCCGCGATCACCGTCGACCTGCTCTGGGGCTATACGGGCTACCTGAGCTTCGGGCAGTCAGCCTTCTTCGGCATCGGTGCCTATGCGGCGGGGCTGGTGTTCACGCATGGCGGCTTCAGTGCTTCAACGGCGGTGCTGGCGCTGGGCGCGGCCATCGCCGTCAGTGCGGCGGTCGGGGCGCTGGTGGGCTGGTTGTCTTTCTATCGAGGGGCTTCGCCGTTCTTCGCGACGGTCATCTCGCTGGTCTTGCCGATCGTGCTCACGCAACTGCTGCTGTCGGGCGGCCAGTGGACAGGCTCCAGCTCGGGCCTGACCGGCTACGAGAGCTTCGATCTTTCGATCGAGGCCTGGTACTGGGTGGCGGGCGGCATGCTGGCCGTGTTCGGCGTGCTGGGCTGGTTGCTGGTGCGCAGCGATGCGGGCCGGGTGCTGGCCGCCATCCGCGACAACGAATCGCGCTGCACCTACCTCGGCATTCCGACGGCCATGGTCAAGATCGCGCTGCTGACCGTCATGGCGGTGGTCGCGGGGATCGCGGGCTTCGGCTACGGCGCCTTCAGTGGCGTGGCGGCGCCCGAGCTGACCGGTTTCGCGCTGGGCACCGAGCTGATCATCTGGGTTGCGCTGGGTGGGCGCGGCACGTTATGGGGGCCGTTGATCGGCGCAGTGCTGATCAACGTGGCCACGGCCTATCTGGGCGGCTACATGCCCTTCGCATGGCAACTGATCGTCGGCGTGGCCTTCGTGCTGGTGATCGTGCTGTTGCCGCAGGGGCTGGTGCCGTTGCTGCTCAAGCCGTTCGGGCTGGGCCGCATCGCCGCGCGCGAGCCGATGCTTCAGGAGCGCCAGCCGAGGAACGTTGCCGTGCAGACGTCGGCACCGGCCTTGCACATGCAACAGGTGGCAAAGCACTACGGTGCGCTCAAGGTGCTGGAAGGCATCGACCTGGACGCCCATGCCGGCGAACTGGTCGGGCTGATCGGTCCGAACGGGGCGGGCAAGACCACGCTGATGCGCTGCATGAGCGACGGCGCCGAACGCAGTGCCGGCACCGTGGTGCTGTGCGGCCATGACATTCGCGCGCTGCCGCCCGAAGACTGCGTGCGCTTCGGGCTGGGCCGCAAGTTCCAGAACGCCAACATCTTCGAGTCGCTGACGGTGGCGCAATGCCTGCGCATCGCGGGCACGCTGCTCGAGCGGCCCTCGCTGCTTCGGCAAGACGCCGCGCTGCGCCTGCCGGCCTATGCCCTCGATGTGGTGCGCACCACCGGGCTCGACGCCAAGCTGTCCACCGTTGCGCGCGACCTTTCGCATGGCGAACAACAAGCGCTCGAACTGGCGATGGTGCTGGCGCTGGAGCCGCGCATCGTGCTGCTCGACGAGCCCACCGCGGGGCTGACCAAGACCGAGCGCTCGCAGATCGGCGAGGTGTTGTCCTCGCTCGCGCACCGCCACGGGCTGTGCTGCCTGCTGGTCGAGCACGACCTTGATTTTGTCGAGCAGATCGCCACGCGCATCGTGGTGCTGCACCAGGGAACCATCGTGATGCAGGGCAGCTTCGAGGAGGTGGTGAATTCGCCGCTGGTGAAGACCATCTACGCGGGCAGCGCCCACGCACCGCAGGAGGCCGCATGAGCACGCCGGCGCTGAAGCTGGAGCGCCTGACCAGCGGCTATGGCGCTTCCGTGGTGCTGCGCGGCCTGTCGCTGGACATTGCGGCCGGCGAGGCCGTGGCACTGTTGGGAAAGAACGGCATGGGCAAGAGCACCCTGCTGAAGACCGTGATGGGCTACCTGCCCAAGAAAAGCGGCCACGTCCACCTGAAGGGGCACGACATCACGCGGCAGCCGCCGCACCGCATCGCCCGCCAGGGCATCGCCTATGCGGCGCAGGAGCACGCGCTGTTTGCCGACCTGAGCATTCGCGACAACCTGCGGCTCGGGCTGGAAAAGGAGTCTTCGTTCGACGAGCGCTTTGCCGACATCGATCCGCTGTTCCCGGTCTTCAAGACCCGCCTGCGTCAGGATGCCGGTACGCTCTCCGGTGGCGAGCAGAAGATGCTGCTGCTGGCGCGCGCACTGATGATGCGGCCCTCGGTGATCCTGCTCGACGAGATCACCGAAGGGCTCCAGCCCTCGGTCATCGATCGCCTGGCCCGTGCACTGCTCGAAGAACGGGCCCGGCGGGGCACCACGATGCTGATCGTCGAGCAGAACGTGCCGTTCGCATTGCAGGTCGCCGATCGCTACGTGGTGTTGAAGCAAGGCGAGCTGGTCGATGAAGGCGATGCGAAGGCCGGTGGCGCCACCGGGGCCGTGTTCGAGCATCTTCGGGTGTGACCCGGCGCGAAGGCACGGATCGTGCTCGCGGTTCGGGAGGGCGTACCGTATGCGCCCCCTTGTTTGAATGACGATGGAGAAAGCCGATGAAGACTGAGAAACCCGCCCCTGCCGACGATGGCTGGCGCATCGGCGTGCTGCATTCGCGTTCGGGCGCCACTGGCGTGACCGAATCCGAGCATTTCTTCGGCACCGCGTTGGCCATCGAGGAGATCAACGGACTGGGTGGCGTGCTCGATCGGCCGTTGCTGCCGGTCGCCTACGACCCCAAGGGCGATGCCGATGAATACCGCCGGCTTGCGACCCGGCTGCTGCTGGAGGACGAAGTCAACGTGATCTTCGGCTGCTCGCGTTCGTCGAGCCGCAAGGCTGTGCTGCCGGTGATCGAGCGCAACAACGCGCTGCTTTGGTATTGCTCGTTCTACGAGGGCTTCGAGTACTCGGCCAACGTCATCTACACCGGTGCGGTGCCCAACCAGAACAGCGTGCAGCTTGCGGCCTACCTGTTGAAGAACAGGGGGCGCCGCTTCTTCCTGATCGGCGCCGACTACATCTTTCCGCGCGAGTCGAACCGCGTGATGCGCGAGATGGTCGAGCAGCACGGCGGCGAAATTCTCGACGAGGTCTATGTGCCGCTGGAAGCCACCGAGGCGCAGTTGCAGGACGTCATGCGCGACATTGCCGATGCGCAGCCCGACGTCATCTTCTGCACCATCGTCGGCCAGTCGGCCCGGCGCCTGTACCAGATCTACCGCGAGCACGGGCTCGACCCGCAGCGCATGCCGATCGCCAGCCTGTCGATGGTGGAAGAAGAGGTCCGCATGACCGGTGTGGAGGCTTGCGCGGGGCACATCACCTCGGCCACGTACTTCAGTTCTCTGAAGAACGAGAGCAACGACCGCTTCAGCGCGCTGTGGCGCAAGCGCTTCGGCGACCGGCCCACCAGCATGTGGTCCGAGGCGGCCTACAGCCAGGTGCATTTGTTCGCGCGGGCGCTGGAGCGCAGCGGCAGCCTCGATACACGCAAGCTCGTCAACGCCGTGCGCACGGTGCGCTTCGAGTCGCCCGAGGGGCCGCTGTCGATCGACGCGGAGAACAACCACAGCTTTCTGACACCCCGCATCGGCGTGTGCCGCAGCGACGGGCAGTTCGATCTGCTGTGGGAGGGCGCGGGGCCGGTCAAGCCCGACCCTTACCTGTCGACCTTCGGGTTTTCCGAGTTCTGGCTGAGTTGATGTCATGAGCAGTTTGCGTCGCCTCTACGATGACCTGCGCAGCGTCTGCGTCGCGGTGGTGTATCCGCCGGGCGAAGACCGCGACATTCTTCTCGACCAGCTCAAGCGCATCGGCTGCCGGCTCAAGATCATCTGGCCCTTTCCCGCCGCGCCGCCCACGGGCTGCGACGTGATCTTCTTCCAGGTGTCGCAGGAGCTGCAGGACAGCACGAGCTGGTGCGCCAGCGCGGTCGAAGCGACGCTGATCGCGTTGTCCGACTACGAGAACCCGACCACGCTGAAACTGCTGCTGGACACCAGCGCGCATGGCGTGCTGACCCGCCCGTTCCGCTCGTCGGGCGTGCTGAGCACGCTGGTGCTGGCGCGCTCGTCGCGCGGCTACCAGGAGCGCCTGCAGAGCAAGGTCAGCAAGCTGGAAGACACGATCAAGTCACGCCGGCAGATCGAGAAGGCGATCCGGATGCTGGTCGAAACACAGGCGCTGACGGAGGCCAAGGCCTACGAGCACATGCGCGCACGCGCGACGACCCTGCGGGTCAGCGTGGCGGAGGTGGCGCTGATGGTGGTGGAGGCGCACGAGGCGATGGAGAAGCTGGGGCTGGGGCGGGTGCGCGGTGGGGGATGAGGGTTGGTCGCCTGAGCCGATGCGCAATCAGGCGGGGCTGTCTTCCGGCTCGTGCGTGAACCAGGCCGCCGGGTTGGGCGACCAGCGAGGGTCGGCCTCCCGTTCGAGCAGGGCGCAGACATAGGCGCCAAGGTCTGTGCCGAAAATGTCTCGAGCCGCTTCGGCGCCGCCGTCATCGCGCTTCGCATTCGATGCGAAGCGCGCGAACAACGCCCAGTCTCGCCCCATCTGCTCGACGAGAATGCGCGCGAGTTCGTAGGACAGAAGGTTGCCGTCGTCCGTCCTGAAGAAGGACTGGCCGGACCAGAACTCCTGAATTTCCGTTTCGCCCCAGAACCTCAGATGCATGCGCTGCAATTCTCGAGGCGTGGCGAGTGAGGGGATGGCACCGGTGAGCCTTCTTTCGGTGTTGACGGCCAGCCCTTCGTCGAGCCATCTCGGCAGCTTCAGATGCGCGAGGGCGTTGTGCGTCATCTCGTGCGCAATGACGGGTTCAATGGCCGAGAGCTCGGCCCGCTTGACCAGGAAATGGGCGCAACCCGCATTGATGAACATGCCGCCGCTGAGGGCAAATTCGCCGCCCTCCGGGTAGTAGTTCGACACGTAGCGGTAGTACGTCTCTTCATCGTCGACGACCAGCAGGATGCTCTTGTGGTGTTCCTCGAAATACGCGACGCCGGCGAGAACATGCTGGATTCGCTTGCGGGTGGACGCCACATATGCAGCCGTCGCCACCACGACCGTGTCTTCCAGCGATGACAGCACAAAGGCCCCCTCCGATTCGTACAGGTGGAAGTGAGGTCCCAGCGCGTCCCTGAGATGAAGCAGCCACGCGCGTTGCCCTTGTTCGATGGCGAGGCGCTCGCGATGTGCATCGTTCATCGAGCCTGCCCATGCATGCAGCGCCTGCCAATCGAGAAAGGGGAGTCCGTTGCTGATGCACATATGGGTGATCAGCGGAAATGAATGCTCCTCGTCGAGCACGAGCTCCCCCAGTGCCTCCTCGGTCGAAAAACCGTCAGGCCGTGGTCCTGCAACAGCTCTCGGTGCACGGGGCTGCCTGGGCAGGTGGATCCATGCCATGAATGCGCCCATGAAAGGAAGGACCCAGACCAGTATGAGCAGCAGGTTCTTGCGGAGCGGAATCTCGTCGATCGCACGAATGCGTCGTGCCATGTAGACGTTGGTGGCAAGCAGGAGGGCACACGCGCCGAGCGGTAAAAGCAGGTCTGACACTGTCATGTTCCGGCCTGTTGCAGAAGATGCTCGGCCAGCAGTTTCGCCGCCGGTGCGAGTGCCGCCCCGGTCTTCGTCGCCATCAGCAGCCGCCGCGTAGCCCACGCTTCCTTGAGCCGCACCACCTTCAGGTCCAGCGCCGTGACCTGCGCCTTGCATGCGGCCAGCGGCACCACGCCGATTCCGAGGTTGGCCGCGATCATGTGGCACATCGCATCGAAGCTGCGCACCTGCACGCGCAGTCGCATCGGAATGCCGGCCTGCTCGGCGGCGCGCGATGTGAGTTCCAGCAGTGAACTGCTGCGGTTCAAGCCGACGAATTCATGCGCCAGGCACGTCTTGAAGTCGACCTGCCTTGCGCGTGTGCGGGCCAGCGGGTGTTGCCTGGCGCACAGAACCACGAGCTCGTCGGTCTGGAAGGGCGCGACGTCGAGGCCGTAGGCGGGCGTGTTCTCGGCGAACACGCCGACATCGGCCAGGCCGTCGACCAGCGCGCGCACGATGTCGCCGCTCAGTTGCTCTTCGACCTCGACGCGGATGTCGGGATGCTGGCCGAGAAAGGCGGCAAGCGTCGTGGGCAGAAACTCGGTCAGCGCCGACATGTTGGCCCACAGCCGGACGTGGCCGCGCACGCCGCTCGAGTAGTCGTTGAGTTCGTTGCTGAACTGCTCGAAACCCTGGAACAAGCGCATCGCATGCTGCATGGCCACGTGGCCCGCGGGCGTGAGCGCGATGCCTTGCGAACTGCGTTCGAGGAGCTTCGATCCCGTGGCCGCCTCGAAGTCGGAGAGCCGCCGGCTCGCCGCCGACAGCGCGAGGTGACAGGCCTCCGCGCCCTTGGTGATGCTGCCGGATTGCGCGACGGCGCAGAAGAGGCGCAGCGTGACGAAGTCGACGCGGGCCGGGTTGATGGGACTTGCCATCGGCGGATTCTAGAGAGCGTGCAAGTGCCTTAAGTCATGAGGTGAACCAAATAACTCGTTTGACATGTTATGTCGGAGCGCCTACATTGAACCCATCGAAGCCCGCCCGCTTCCATCGGTACTCAACCACAAGGAGAGGTATGCAATCACTGCTCGATCAACTCAAGGGACTGGACACGCTGGCCGGCGCCGCGATGGGAGGCCTGCCGGTGCAGTTGCAGCCCATTCCGGGCAGCACGCCGGTGGTCCAGGTGAGCATCGAGGGGCGCGACGAGCTGCCGATCTTCATCACCAGTTCGGACATGCAGATCATCTGCATCTGCTACCTCTGGACCGAGGAAGAAGTGAAGCCCGCGCGCCGTACCGAGCTGCTCGAATCGCTGCTCGACCTGAACCCTTCGGTGCCGCTCTCGTCCTTCGGCCGTGTCGATGGCCGCTACGTGCTCACCGGCGCGCTGGGGCGCGATGCGAGCGTCGAAGATATTGCACGCGAAGTGGCCGTGCTCAGTGACAACGCGCTCGATGCCCTCGACGCCTTGTCCGAATTCCTGAACTAAGCGGAGAAGATCACCATGACAGTCATCAAGAAGCTGGTCACCTTGCTGCGCGGCAGCGCACGCGAAATCGGCGAAAGCGTGGTCGACAGCAACGCCACGCGCATCTACGAACAGGAAATCATCGATGCCAAGCACAGCATCGAGAAGGCCAAGGGCGATCTCACCGGCGTGATGGCCAAGGAGATGCAATCGGCCCGCGAGATCGAGCGCCTGAAGAACGAAGCCACGCGCTATGAAGGCTTGGCACTCGAAGCGCTCAACAAGACGCAGGAAGGCCTGGCGCTCGACGTGGCGGCCAAGGTCGGCGCGCTCGAGCAGGAGCTTGAAGAGCAGGCCAAGGCGCACGCGTCCTACGCGCTGCAGGTGTCCCGCCTCAAGGAGCTGATCAAGTCGGCCGAGGCGCGCATCCGCGAGCACGAGCGCGAGATCGGCATTGCCAAGACCACCGAGAGCGTCTATCGCGCGACGCAATCGATCTCCGAGAACATCGGCAGCGGCGGTTCGCGCCTGGCCAATGCGCGCGAGTCGCTGGAGCGCATCCGCGCGCGCCACGAAGACCTGGCCGACCGCATGACGGCGAGCCAGTCGCTCGAAAACGAACTCGGCCACAGCGCGCTTGAAAAGAAGCTGGCCGCCGCGGGCATCGGCACCGAAGCCGATCGCGCCGGCAAGGTGATGGAGCGCATTCGCGCCCGTCAGGCCAACAACCCGTCGGGCCCGGCCTCGCAATGACCGTGCGGGTCAAGCCGGTTCGCTGGCAAGGCTCGGATGAGGCGATACGCGCCGTGCAGGTGGCGTTCGACGTGGAAGAGGCCGTGCTGGAAGCCGTGCGCACGGCGGCCTTCGCGCAGCATGTGTCCACGTCCGACCAGATCCGGCAGGTGCTCGGCCTCGCCACCACATCCAAGCCCAAGCGGCCCCGGCTGACCGTGTCGCTCAATGCGGCAGACTACGAGTTCCTGGCGGCGCGCTATGGTCTTGCACCTGAAGACCGCCTGGCCATCAAGGAGAGGGCCACGCGCGACCTGATCGCATTCGCCAGCAGTGGAAAGAAGGGCACCGGCACAGGGAAGCCGGGCCGCAGATAGAACAACGAACAACAACCCGCACGCGGGAGGATCAATGGGCGATTTCATGGGAGCGGTGACGGGTTACCCCACCGCGATCTACACGGTATTGCTGGGCGTCGTGGTGATCTACTGGGTGCTTGCAGTGCTCGGCATGGTCGACATCGAGCACAGCGGCATCGACTTCGATGTGCACGTCCACACGCACGCCGATGGCGACAGCAGCGACATCGGCCACATTGCCAGCTACGTGGTGGCTTTCGGCCTGAACGGCGTGCCGTTCTCGGTGGCCGTGAGCCTGCTGGTGCTGGTGTCGTGGACGGTGTGCTGCCTCGGCGGCGAATGGCTGCTGCCGCTGGTGCCGACGATGCCGCTCAAGCTGCTGGCCGGCACCGTGCTGCTGGTGGCCAGCGCCGTCATTGCCATTCCCGTCACGGCCGTGGCCATCCGCCCGCTGCGCGGCCTGTTCGTGAGCCACACGGCCGTGACCAACGCGGCGCTGGTCGGCCAGTTGTGCCGCGTCGTCACCGGCGCGGTGAACGAAAAAGACGGCCGCGCCGAAGTGGCGCGCCGCGGCGCCAGCCTGAACATCCGCGTATGGGCGCCCGTGCCCAACACGCTCAAGCGCGGCTCGCAAGCGCTGATCATCGAATACGACGAGGTGGCTGCGCGCTACCTGATCGCGCCGCACGACGACACCGTCTGACCGACCGCGCGACTTCACCCATCAACTGTTCTTTCGCTCTCAAAGCAATTCTGGAGAAAAAATGGAGCCCATCCTCTTTGCCGTCGTCATACTGGCCGTTGTCCTGCTCGGCCTGTTCGCGATGTTCGCCAAGTTCTATCGCAAGATCGAACAGGGCCACGCGCTCATCGTGAACACGCTGCGCGCCGAGCCGGAGGTGACCTTCACCGGGCGGATGGTCTACCCCATCATCCACAAGGCCGAGCTGATGGACATCTCGGTCAAGACCATCGAGATCGACCGCTCCGGCAATGAAGGCCTGATCTGCCGCGACAACATCCGCGCGGACATCAAGGTGAAGTTCTTCGTGCGCGTCAACAAGACGGCCGACGACGTGCTGAAGGTGGCGCAGGGCATCGGCTGCGCGCGGGCTTCGAACCACGAGACGCTCGAAGAGCTGTTCTCGGCCAAGTTTTCCGAAGCGCTCAAGACGGTCGGCAAGTCGATGGAGTTCGTCGACCTTTATCAGGCGCGCGACGGTTTTCGCGACCAGATCATCAGCCAGATCGGCAACGACCTCTCGGGCTACGTGCTCGAAGACGCGGCCATCGACTTCCTCGAACAAACGCCGCTGTCCGAGCTTGACGCCAACAACATCCTCGATGCGCAGGGCATCAAGAAGATCACCGAGCTGACGGCGGTCGAGCATGTGCGCACCAACGAGCTGCGCCGCAACGAGGAAATGCAGATCAAGAAGAAGAACGTCGAGACACAAGAGGCTTTGCTCGAACTCGAACGCCAGCAGGCCGATGCCACCTCGCGCCAGCACCGCGAAATTGCCAGCGTGCGCGCCCGCGAAGAAGCCGAGACCTCCAAGATCCAGTCCGAAGAGCGCACCAAGTCCGAAACCGCGCGCCTGCTGTCCGAGCAGACCGTGTCGGTGCAACAGGAAAACGTGCAGCGCGAAAAGGAAGTCGCCGAGAACAACCGCAAGCGCGCGGTGGCCATCGAAGAAGAAAAGGTCACGCGTGCCCGCGACCTGGAGATCGTCGACCGCGAGAAAGAAGTGACGCTGCAGCGCATCGAGAAGGACAAGGCCGTCGAAGTGCAGAAGAAGGCGATTGCCGACGTGATCCGCGAGCGCATCGTGGTCGAGCGCACGGTGGCCGAGCAGGAAGAAGCCATCAAGGAACTGCGTGTGGTGGCCGAGGCCGAGCGCACCAAGAAGTCGGTCGTGATCATGGCCGAGGGCCAGGCCGAAGAAAAAATGGTGATCGACGTCAAGGCGGCCGAAACCCAGGAAAAGCGCGCACGCCACAAGGCGGCCGAAGAACTCACGTTGGCCGACGCCAAGCTCAAGGTGGCCGAGCGCGACGCCGAATCGAAGAAGCGCGAAGCCGAAGGCGTGGAAGCGATTACCGCCGCACCGGGCCTTGCCGCCGCCAAGGTGGAAGTCGCCACCGCGCAGGCGCGGCTTGCCAGCTTCGAGGCCGAAGCCTCGGGCAAGGAAAAGCTCGGCCTGGCCGAAGTGCACATCCGTTCCGCCGATGCCGACGCCATCCTCAAGGCCGGCCAGGCCGATGCACAGGTGATCGAGGCACGCTCGCAGGCTGAAGCCGCCGGCATGCGCGCCAAGTTCGATGCAGAAGCTTCGGGCAAGGAAAAGCTCGGCCTTGCCGAGGTGAGCGTGCGCACGGCCGATGCCGAGGCCACGCTGAAGTCGGGCCAGGCCGATGCGCAGGTGATCGAAGCCCGCTTCAACGCCGAGGCCAAGGGCCTGCACGAGAAGTTCGAGGCCATGAAGTCCATGAGCCCCGAAACGCGGGACCACGAAGAGTTCCGCATGCGCCTGGAGAAGTCGCACATCGAAACCATGAAGGGCATCGACGCGCAAACGTCCATTGCCAAGGAACAGGCCGAAGTGCTGGGCACCGCGCTTTCCAACGCCAAGATCGACATCGTGGGCGGCTCGGGCGATTACTTCGACAGCTTCGTGCGCTCGCTCTCCGTGGGCAAGGGCATCGACGGCGTCATCTCCAAGAGCAACGCGCTGCAGGTGGCCTTCAAGGACCAGCTCTCGGGCGACCGCGACGTGGTGAAGGATGTGCGCGACATCGTCGGTGCGCTCGGCAGTTCGTCCGGCGAGATCCAGAACCTCAGCGTGGCTTCGCTGATGAGCAAGATCGCCAGCGACGGCAGCGAAAGCCAGAAGACCGCCCTGCAGAACCTGATCTCCACCTTCCGCAACTGAAGCGGCGCGCGCGATGAACCCGAACCTGAAGTGCAGTTGTTCCGCGCACACGGCCATGCAGCCCGTGGCGCTGGCCGAGGCCCTGCTGGCGGTGCATTGCACCGACTGCAACGGCATGGTGATGGCCATGGACGACTGGCGCGCCTGGAAGGCCGCCGACGCGAGCCGGGTGCCCGAGGCCGTCGACGACGAAGTGATCGAGGTGTTCGACGCCACGGCGGTGCGCCACTGCCCCGCGTGCGACCGCCTCATGCAGCGCCTGCGCGTCAGCGCCGGGCCCGACTTTCGCATCGACCGCTGCGTGGCCTGCCAGAACCTGTGGTTCGACCCGGGCGAGTGGCGCGCCATCGTCAGCCGCGGCCTGGCGGGCCGGCTCGATGAACTGCTGTCCGACGGCTGGCAGCGCCGCCTGCAGACCGAGGAAGTGCGCGAGGTGCGGCTTGCCGCGCTGCGCCGCCGCTACGGCAATGAATGCATCGACGAGCTGGACCGCATCCGCGGCTGGCTCGACACCCAGCCTCACCGCGACGAACTGCTCGCACTGCTGCGCGCGGACTGACCGCGCCGATCTATGCAACCAACGGAAGAAACGGGCGCGCCGGCCGGCGCGCAAGTCCCCACTGACCAGACCGAGGCCCTGGTGTCCGGCAGCGGCAGCTACGACCTGCTGAAGAAGCGGCTGGAAACCCAGGGCGAGGGCCTGCTGAAGAAGACGCAGGGGCTCAACGAGCAACGGCTGGCCGAGTTCGGTCGATCCGATCAGGCGCTGATTTTGCGCACCCGCGCACGCACCGAGAACAACGCCGTGGCGCGCGACCTCGTGCGCATCGGCGACCTGCTGCTGTTCGGCTACAACGTCTTCATCGGCCTGCGCAAGGAAACGGCGGTGGGCGACGTGTTCGGCCTGTATCGGCTGGTGTCGCCGGGAGAAGGTGGCGACAGCGACGAGCTGCAGCCCGTGCCGCTGGCCGGCACCTTCCTCGAAGACACGCGCTTCGCCTCCGACTTCCGCGAGCTGTACGCCTACTACAAGCAGGCCACGCTGCTGCAGTTGCGCGTGACGCAGGACAAGCTGCTCGCCGCTTTCCAGATCGGCCAGCAACTGCACGACGTGCGCGTGTTCCGCTGGGCCATCGAGCGCGACGGCAGCATCAACTACATCGACAACCGCGGCGAGCGCGACATCGCCTTGCCCGCGAGCCACGATTTCGAGTGGACCATCGCCACGCGTGAAGACCACGTGGGCGGCAAGCACCCGCATGTGAACGTGCTCGACACGGTGTTCGTCGAAACGCTCGGCGGCGACCTCACCGTCAAGATCGAGAACAACACCGAAACCGGCCTGGGCATCTACAACGAGCCGGTGGAAGACAAGAGCCAGTCGCTGACCGACGCCGAGATCGCATGGGCCAAGCTGGGCATGCTGATATTGCTGCGCGTGAAGCCCTACCGCGAGCAGGTCACGCGCTACCTGGTGTTCAACATCCGCACGCAGCAGGTCGAGCGCATCGACGCCATCGGTGGCTCGTGCGTGCAGTTGCCCGAAGACCACGGCATCATTTTTCCGGGCGGCTACTACCTGCAGTCGGGCGAGCACAAGCGCTTCGACCTGCCGGCCGAGACGGTCGAGAACCTGCGCTTCAAGCGCATGCTGCGCTCGCCCAACGGCGAAGACGTGGCGTACATCTTCTACGACCCGAAGCCGGGGCGTTACGCGATCTTCAACTACAACCTGATCGACAAGAAGCTCGCGACGCCGATCATCGCCAACGGCTACGCGCGCTTTGCCGACGGCCGCATCCTGGTGTTCCACGACAACGACGGCGAGCCGACGCGCGTGCACCCGATGCAGCTCTGGCAGACGCCGTTTGCCAGCGAAGAGCATGTCAGCGCGCAGCCGCCCGCCACCGGCTTCTTCGGCAAGATCGGCAATGCCGAGCTGGTGCGCGGCGTGTCCGACCTGATGGGCATTGCCCGCGCGGTGCGCGAGCAGGCGCCCACGCGCGCCGCCTACGAAGACCTGATCCGCCAGTGCACGCGTGTCAGCGACGCCTATTTCTGGCTCGATGCCCCCGAAGCGACCGGCCTCATGGCCGAGCTGAAGAGCATCGCCGATGTGGCGCGCAGCACGCTGGCCGAGTTCGAAAAAGTCGACACCATCCGCCGCGAGACCGCGCGTGCGCTGCAGCGTGCCGAAGACGAGCAGCATGCGCTGCTGGTCGACATCGCCAGCACGATCTGGCGCGCACCCGACGACTTCGTGAAGGCATTGGCACGGCTGCGCGAACGCCGTGGCGCGTTGCAGATGCTCAAGGAGCTGCGCTACGCCGACCTGCCGCGCATTACCGCCATGGACGCGGCGCTTCAGACCGAGCAGCAGCGCATCGGCGAGCGTGCGATGCAGTTCCTGGCGGCCGACACGGCATTCAACGGCCAGCGGCAGGCGCTGGACAGACTCGCCGTCGAACTGCCGAACCTTGCGACCTCGCCGGCCCTGGGCCAGATGCTCGCGACGCTCGACGAGCAAGCCGCCGGCCTCGACCTGCTGACCGAACAGCTCGGCAGCCTGCCGGGCGGCGATGCGGTCATTCGCACGTCCATCCTCGACCGCATCTCGCTGATCTATGCGGACATCAACCGCATGCGCGCCGATGCACGCGCGCGGCGCAAGTCGCTGGGCGCAACAGAAGCGCGGGCCGAGTTCGGCGCGCAGTTCAAGCTGTTCAGCCAGGCGGTCGAAAACGCGCTGGAGTTCGCCGACACGCCCGAGAAGTGCGACGACGCGCTCACGCGCCTGCTGGCGCAACTGGAAGAAATCGAAGGCCGCTTTGCCGAGCAGGAAGACTTCCTGGCCGACATCGCCGAGAAGCGCGAGACGGTGTACGAAGCGCTGTCTGCCCGGCGCCAGAGCCTGGTCGAAGGCCAGCAACGCCGTGCGCAAGGCGTGGTCAATGCGGCCGGGCGCATCCTCGACGGCATTCCGCGCCGTGTGGCGCAGCTCGCCGAGCTGAGTCAGGTCCACAGCTACTTCGCGGCCGATCCGATGATCGGCAAGCTGCACACGCTGATTGCCGACCTGCGCACGCTGGGCGCCGCCGTGCAGGCCGACGAACTCGACACCCGTCTGAAGACCGCGCGCGACCAGGCCCTGCGCTCCGTGCGCGACAAGCGCGAACTGGTGAGCGAGGGCGGCGACACGTTGCGCCTGGGCCGGCATGCCTTCACCGTGCACCGCCAGCCGATCGACCTGACGCTGGTGGCCCGCGACGAAGGCATGGCCTACCAGGTCACCGGCACCGACTACCAGAGCCCGGTGGACGAACCCCGGCTGCTGCCGTTGCAGCGCTACTGGAACCAGTCGCTGGTGTCCGAAACCCCCGAGCTGTCGCGCGCCGAATACCTGGCCGGCCGCCTGCTGGAAGCATTGCTCGACGGCAAGGCCGAGCGCAGTTGGGCCGAAGTGCTGACGCTGCTGGCCGAAGACCCGTTGCATCCGCAGTTGCTGGAGATGGTTCGCCGCTTCGCAGCCGCGCGTTATCAAGAGGGCTACCAGAAGGGCATTCACGACGACGACGCGCTGCGCCTGTTGGCCGCGCTCGTTGCCATGCAGGACCAGGCGGGCCTGCTGGCCTGGGGCCCGACCGAACGCGCGCTGGCCTTGCTGTACTGGCAGCACGGCCACCTGATCGCGCACCGCGAATCGCTGCTGCGGCGCGCGCGTGCCGCGATGCAGATGAACACCCTGTTCGGCCGGCGCGATGCGCTGGAACAGCTCGAAGCCGACACGGCACGTTCGTTGATTCACTTCGCGCGCGATGTGCTGCCCGACCTTCTGCCTCTGGCGGAAACGGCCAGCGACGAAGAGCGCGACGCGCACCAGGGCCGCGTCGCGACCTTGTGCGATCAGGCCGCGGCCTACCTGTCGCGTGAACTCGCGGGCCCGAACGGCGGCCAGGCGTGGGCCGTGTCGGGCGCAGGCGAAGACCTTGCGGCCGCGCTGCTGCGCGAACTCGAACGCGGCGGCCGTCGCGAGGCATGGCAGCAGGACCTGGACGCGGCGCCGCCGGCCGAACGCTGGCGCCTGGCGCGCGACTGGGTGCGTGCCTACGCCATCCACCAGGCCCCGCAATCGGTCGACTGGGTGGACGATGCGGCCAGCGTGCTCGCCATGCCGCTGCAGCGCACCCGCGTCAACGTGGCGCTCGATCGCACGGTCGACGGGCTGCGTAGCGAACATTCGCGCGTGGTCGAAGGCCGCATGACGTTGAACCTCAACGACTTCTGGCGCCGCTTCCTGTTCCACACCACGCACGCGGTGCCGGGCTACGAGGAGTTGCACAGCTTGCGCCACGAATTGCTCGAACGCGAGAAGGCGCGGCTCAAGCTCAGCCAGTTCCAGGCCAAGCCGCTGTCGACCTTCGTACGCAACCAGCTCATCGACGAGCTGTACCTGCCGATCATTGGCGACAACCTTGCCAAGCAGATCGGCTCGGCCGGCGAGGGCAGCCGCACCGACCGCATGGGCCTGCTGCTGCTGATCTCGCCGCCCGGCTACGGCAAGACCACGCTGATGGAGTACGTGGCCGACCGCTTGGGCCTGATCTTCGTGCGCATCAACTGCCCGGCACTGGGCCATGGCGTGACCGCCATCGACCCGGCCAACGCGCCCAACAGCGCGGCGCGGCAGGAGCTGGAAAAGCTCAACCTGGGCCTTGCGATGGGCAGCAACGTGATGCTGTATCTGGACGACATCCAGCACACCAGCCCCGAGTTTCTCCAGAAGTTCATTGCGCTGGCCGACGGCACGCGTCGCATCGAGGGCGTGTGGAACGGCGAGCCGCGCAGCTACGACATGCGGGGCAAGCGCTTCGCGATCGTGATGGCGGGCAATCCGTACACCGAGTCGGGCGACGTGTTCAAGATCCCGGACATGTTGGCCAACCGCGCCGACATCTACAACCTTGGCGACGTGCTCTCGGGCCGCGAAGCCGCCTTCGCGCTTTCGTACATCGAGAACAGCCTCACGTCCAACCCCACGCTGATGCCGCTGGCCTCGCGCGACCCGAAGGACGTGCAACTGCTGGTGAAGATGGCGCAGGGCCACGAGGTGCCGAGCAGCGCGCTGTCGCATGCCTACAGCGCGGTCGAACTCGAAGAGATCAAGGCGTTGCTGCTGCGGTTGTTCCGTGCACGCGACCTGCTGCTCAAGGTCAACCTTGCGTACATCGAGTCGGCCGCGCAGCAGGAGGCCTACCGCATGGCGCCGCCGTTCAAGCTGCAGGGCAGCTACCGCAACATGACCAAGCTCGCGGGCAAGATCACCGCGCTGATGCGCGACGACGAGCTCGATGCGCTGCTGCGCGACCACTACCGCGGCGAGGCGCAGACCCTGACCACCGGCGCCGAAGAAAACCTGCTGCGGCTTGCCCAGTTGCTCGGCAGCCCGACGGCCGAAGAGGCCGCGCGCTGGAAGTCCATCTGCGACGAGTTCGTGCGCCAGCGCAAGCTCGGCGGCGCCGACGTGGACGGCAGCCAGCGCATCGCGAGCAGCATGCTCGACGTGGCGCGCGCGGTCGATGCGCTCAAGCCCCAACCCCAGCCTGCGCCCGAAGGCCCGAGCGAAAGCCAGCGCCTGGCCGACGCCATGCTGCAGATCGCCGTGACCTACCGCGAGCTGATCCTGCCGCTGGTGACCGCCACCGAACGCCGGCTCGACCTCGACCGCTCGATCACGCGGGACATGGCGCGCTTGTCTGCCGAGGCGCAGGCCTTGCGCGCCGCGCCCAAGCGCACACCCAAACCGGACAAGGACCACTGACATGGCCGCCGTACCTTCCCCCGAACCGCAGGCCGCGCTGCCCGAGCTGCTGGCACAGCTCGACGCCACCATGGCCGACGCGCGCCTGAGCGACGACGAGCGTCGCGTGCTGGTGCACACGCTGCGCGAAGCCTCGCCGCCCGAAGACGGGCTGCGCCAGCTTCGCAACCGCGCCTTCGACCTGGTGCGCGCCCGCACCGCCGATCCGGAGCAACTGTCCCTGCTCAAGTGGCTCGAAGGCGTGGTGCGCGCCATCGACACCGGCCGCTCGCCCGACAACGTGGCGGTGCGTTCTCAGGCCTTCTTCAGCCCGGGAACCGCCTGCCTGCAGGCGATCAACCAGCAACTGAGGTCGGCGCGCCGTGCGATCGACCTGTGCGTGTTCACGCTGTCGGACGACCGCATCACCGCCGAGATCCTGGCCGCGCACCGGCGCGGCGTGTCGCTGCGCGTGATCTCGGACAACGACAAGGAGTTCGACCTGGGCAGCGACATCGGCCAGCTTCGCGCCGCCGGCATTCCGGTGGCGGTGGACCGCACCGATGCCCACATGCACCACAAGTTCGCGATCTTCGATGGCGCCCGGCTGCTCAACGGCAGCTACAACTGGACGCGAAGCGCCAGCGACTACAACGAAGAGAACCTGGTGCTGAGCAACGACCCGCCGCTCGTGCGCCGCTTCGCCGACGAATTCGACACCTTGTGGAAAGAGCTGCAGGCCTCGCGATGACAAGACGAATCGACTACGACTGGGAACTGCCGCCCGAGCTGCAGCAGCGGCTGGGCACCTCCAGCTACGGCGCGCAGCGCGTCATTCACGAGCAGAACCACCTGATGGTGATCCTGCACGAGCCGCCCACCGGCACCGGCGCGGAGCGCAAGCCGGCCGTGTTCCTGCGCAAGCCCGACGGCACCTGGCTGCACAAGGGCAACAACCCCGGCGACAAGGCTTTCGGCAAGCTGCTCGAAAGCTATCGCGCGGCGCTGAGCACCTTCGAGATCCGGCACGAGGCCGCCGAGACCTCGGAGGCGCTGTTCCAGATCCTCGGGCCGCTGATCCCGCTGTTGCGCGCGGCGCTGAACCTGCAGGCCACGCTACAGGCGGCACGCGAGGCCGTGCCGGGCGATGCATTGGTGACCGACCTGCGCGACCGTGCGGTGGAGATCGGGCGCGGCCTCGAACTGCTGCTGGCCGACACCCGCATGTCGCTCGACTACCGGCTCGCGCATGCGGCCGAGTCGCAGGCGCGCGCGGCCATGGAGGTCAGCCGCGCGCAGCACAAGCTCAACACCATTGCGGCGCTGACCTTTCCGCTGATGGCGATTGGCGCCGCCTTCGGCATGAACATGCACAGCGGCGTGGAGAACATGCCGACCTGGGTGTACTGGGCGATCTTCGCGGCCGGCCTCTTCATGGGCGTGCTGCTGCGCGGATGGGTCAAGGCACCTGATGCGCCTGTTGCCGCAGCGGCAACCCGGCTCGCGCCACCGAAGAAGAAGTAGTAGCCGGGCGCGCACGGGTCTTCGCGTTTCGCGAAGACCTGCTGCCATCAAAGCAATTCCGTTCGTCGCGATCTGTTTCTAGAGTGGGGGCAACCCACATGGAGACAGACGCGGACATGAATGCACTCGAAGGACTGAAGGTGTTGGAGCTGGGCCAGCTCATTGCCGGCCCGTTCGCCGGCAAGACGCTGGCGGAGTTCGGCGCCGACGTGATCAAGGTCGAGCCGGCCGGCGTTGGCGACCCGCTGCGCAAATGGCGGCTGCTGCGCGACGGCAGCTCGGTGTGGTGGGAGGTGCAGTCGCGCAACAAGCGTTCGGTGTGCCTCGACCTGCGCAGCACCGAAGGGCAAGAGGCCGTGCGCGCACTGGCGCTCGAAGCCGACGTGCTGATCGAGAACTTCAAGCCCGGCACGCTCGAAGGCTGGGGTCTGGGCTGGGAGCAACTGCATGCGCTCAACCCGCGGCTCATCATGCTGCGCATCTCGGGCTATGGGCAGACCGGGCCCTACCGCGACAAGCCGGGCTTCGGCGTGCTCGGCGAATCGATGGGTGGGCTGCGCTACCTCAGCGGCGAACCGGGGCGGGTGCCGGTGCGCGTGGGCGTGTCGCTGGGCGACACGCTGGCGGCGCTGCATGGCGTGATCGGCGTGCTGACGGCGCTGCACCACCGCACCGCGCATGGCGGCGAAGGCCAGTTCATCGACGTGGCGCTCTACGAGTCGGTTTTCAACGTGATGGAAAGCCTGCTGCCCGAGTACGACGCCTTCGGTGCCGTGCGCGAGCGCGCCGGCAGCGCGCTGCCCGGCATCGCACCGACCAACGCCTACCGCTGCAACGACGGCCACTATGTGCTGGTGGCTGGAAATGGCGACAGCATCTTTCGCCGCCTGATGCGCGCCATCGGCCGCACGGACCTGGAGAGCGACCCGCAACTGGTGCACAACGACGGGCGTGTGCTGCGGGTGGAAGAGATCGACGCCGCCATCGAAGCCTGGACCTTGCAGCGCAGCCGCGACGAGGCGCTGGCCGTGCTCGATGCGGCCGGCGTGCCGGCGGGGCGCATCTACACGGTCGCCGACATCGCGACGGACCCGCAGTACCTGGCGCGCGAGATGATCGTCGAGGCGCGAGGCTCCGATGGCCGCCTGCTCAAGGTGCCGGGCGTGGTGCCCAAGCTCAGCGCCACGCCCGGCCGCATCGCGCATGCCGCACCCAGGCTGGGTGAGCACAGCGGCGATCTTCAAGGCACGGGCTGGCCCGCGCGCCGCACCGAAAGCAAGGCCGCATGAAAACAGGAAAAGGCACGCGGCTCTTCATCAATGAGGTGGCCACGCGCGACGGCTTCCAGATGGAAAGCCGCTTCATCCCCACCAACGACAAGATCGCGCTGATCGACAGGTTGAGCGCGCTCGGCTACGCCAAGCTGGAGGTCACCTCGTTCACCTCGGCCAAGGCGATCCCCGCGCTGCGCGACGGCGAAGAGGTGATGCAGCGCATCGCCCGCCGCCCGGGTGTGGTCTACACCGCGCTGGTGCCGAACCTGCGCGGGGCCGAACGCGCGCTCGAAAGCCGCATCGACGAATTCAACATCGTCATGTCGGTGAGCGAGACGCACAACCTTGCCAACCTGCGCATGACGCGCGAGCAGTCGTTCGCGCAACTGGCCGGAGTCATCGCATTGGCGAAGCAGGCCGGCGTGCCGGTGAACGTTTCGCTGTCCTGCGTGTTCGGCTGCCCGATGGAGGGCGAAGTGCCGTTGGCCGCTGTGCTCGGCTGGATCGACCGCTTCGCCGCGCTGCAAGTGCAGGGCATCACGCTGTGCGACACGACCGGCATGGCGTACCCGACGCAGGTGCAAACGGTCTGCGAGGCCGTGATCGCACGATGGCCGGCGCTGGCGTGGACGGCGCACTTTCACAACACGCGCGGCATGGGCCTTGTGAACACGGTGGCCGCAGTCGAGGCGGGCATCCGGCGGCTCGACATGTCGCTGGGCGGCATCGGCGGCTGTCCCTACGCGCCGGGTGCCACCGGCAATGTCGCGACGGAGGACGTGGTGCACATGCTGCAGTGCATGGGCTACGACACCGGCATGGACCTGGACGGATTGATTGTGGCTGCCGCAGAACTGGAGTCGTTGGTGCAGCACGGGTTGTCGAGCCAGGTTTCACGCTCGGGCCATCGGCTGACGCGGCACGCACCGTCACAGGATTTCAACGACATCGTCGCTCGGGCCCAGGCGCGAGAACACAAGGAGCCACACGCATGATCGATCATCTGGACCACCTGGTGCTGACCACCGCCCACGAGGACGCCTGCATCCGTTTCTATGTCGACGTGATGGGCATGACGCTGGAGAGCTTCGGCGCCGGGCGCAGGGCCTTCCGCTTCGGCCAGCAGAAGATCAACCTGCATGTGAAGGGGCACGAGTTCGAGCCCAAGGCGCAACTGCCGACGCCGGGCTCGCTGGACCTGTGCTTCATAGCCAGCGTGCCGCTCGATGAAGTCGTCTCGCGCCTCGAAGGCCTGGGCGTGCCGATCATCGAAGGGCCGGTGATGCGAACGGGGGCCACCTCGCGCATCCGCTCGGTCTATGTGCGCGACCCCGACCTGAATCTCATCGAGATATCGGAGCTGGCGCCCTGAAGCGCGCAGCCCGAAGACAGTCAATATAAAAAACCGGAGACAAACCATGAAACCTGTTCACCGCCTTCTCGCGGTCTGCCTTGTGCTGGCCGCCTCTGCGTCAAGCGCCGACACCTGGCCCTCGAAACCGATCACCTTCATCGTGCCGACCGCGCCCGCGGGCTCCACCGACATCATGGCGCGGCTGGTCAGTGACCCCTTGCAGCGCGCGCTGGGCCAGCCCATCGTGATCGAGAACAAGCCCGGGGCCAGCGGCAACATCGGCACCGAGTTCGTGGCGCGCGCCGCGCCCGACGGCTACACGCTGCTGATGCAGTACTCGGGCTACCACGTGGGCAATCCCGCGCTCTTTCCGCAGATCAAGTGGAGCCCCACCAGGGACTTCGTGCCGGTCGCGATGGTGATGCGTGCGCCGCACGTCGTCGCCGTGAGCGGCAAGCTGCCGGTGACTTCGATGAAGGAGCTGATCGAGTACGGCAAGAAGAAGGAGGGCGGTCTCTTCTTCGCATCGTCGGGCAACGGATCGATACAGCACATCGCCGGCGAGCTGCTGTCGCGCCAGACGAAGCAGCCGATGACGCACGTGCCCTACAAGGGCTCGGGCCCGGCGATCAATGACCTGATCTCGGGCAACGTCGACATGTTCATCACCACGCCGCCCTCGGTCATCGGCCACTTTGCCGGCGGGCGCATCAAGGCGCTGGCGTACACGGGCAGCAAGCGGCATCCGTCGATGCCGAACGTGCCGACCTCGGCCGAGGCGGGGCTGCCGGGCTATGAGGTGGAGTCGTGGTTCGCGGTGTTCGCACCGGCGAAGACGCCGCCAGAGATCGTCAGCAAGCTGAGTGCCGAGATCAAGAAGATCGTCGAGAGCGAGTCGTTCCGCAAGAAGGTGGACGAGCAGGGCGCCTTCGCGACTTACATGGACTCGGCGACGCTGGGCAAGTTTGTCGATCAGGAACTGGCGACATGGTCGAAGGTGATCAAGGCGGCGGACATCAAGCCCGATTGACGTCGGCCCTCTTGCTGCCCGCTATACGGCCTGAACGGGCCTCTTCGGCGACAGCGGCGAGCCCAGGTCCAGGCATCGATAGACGGCCTGCATGACGCGTTGCCTGCGTGTGGGGAACCCGGCTTTCCAGCGCCAGCGAATGGCGTACAGCGGAACCGCGAAGAGCAGCCATGTGCCGACGCACAGGCTGCCCAGAAAGAGCCAGGGCGTCGGCTGGCTTGTTCTTCCCGCCGTCGCGCCAATGCAGGCGCCTATGACGAGAAGGGCAAGCAACAGGGCGGTCAGTGCCAGGACGTAGCGGTGTTCGCTTCCGGGCGGGATGCGTGTCGCGGCGTAGGGCGCCGAATTGCCTTGCCAGGTGAAGTGCGCGACATAGACACAGTCGTCTTCGAGGTTGCGCAAGGCGTACACCCGGCGCTCGCCGGTGGGCGTGAGTGGCGCATTCAGCACGGCCAGCTCGACGCGGTCCCCTTCGGCCAGGAAGGGCGCGCTCGGTTGCCACGAGCGCTCGCTGGTGCAGAACCACATCGATTGGCCATCGACATCGAAGCTGTAGGCATTGCCGCGCCTGTAGAGCGACTTTGCTGTCAGCTTCTTCAGTCGTCCTTCGACGCGCTGGATGTCGGGCAGTTCATCGGCCATGAGCTTGCGCTCCGCAGTACTTCGCCATCAGCGACGCCATCAATTGATAGGTGTGCCTGCGGCGGAAGCCCTCCCAAAGGGCGCCGAAGGAAAAGGCGATCTGGAACAGCGAGAACATCAAGGTCGCCACGGCCAGGGCGCCGACGATCAGGAGCGGAAAATTCCAGGCAGACGTGATCGTGAATCCCAGGAAAATCGCGACGGCCCCGATCAGTCCACTGGCCGTGGCCCACCGCAGTGCACGGGGCAGCGAGCGCCATTCTTTTTCGGTGCGCACCTGCGGCGGGTCGGGCGCGATGGGTTGCTGTGCGCCTTGCGGCAGCAGCCAGTCGAGTGTGTGCGTGCCGTCGCGCATCTCGAAAACACCGGCCACGACCGGCGTGTGCTGCTCGGCCAGAGCTTGAAGAATTTCGGGCGTGGTGTTCTGCTCGCGCAGGCGGGCGTCCACCACGATGCCTTCGAGGCCGAACCGCACGCGGCCGATGTCCATCGACGTGGTGACGGCAACGCGGAAGTTGTCGAGCGGGCCTTCGAGCACTTTGATCGCACGCGCGCGGTGATCCTGTTCGATGGGAACGACTTCTCTCATGGCTTCAACCGCCTTCGCCGAAACGAATCCACTCGATGGGGTCGTCGCGCCATGCAGGCAAGGCTGCGGCGCGCTTCTTTCGTTCGTCGGCGTTTTCTTCCCGGGGGTCTTCGGGAATGTCCAGTTTTTGCCGTTTGGCCCATTCCGGATAGTCGGCCCTCAGCCCATCCACGTACTTGCGTCTTTCGCTCGCGTGGATGGCGATGCCGTATTGCAGATCGAGGGACTTTGGCGTCGCGCGCATGGTGTTTCTCACCGACGGGACGGGGTAGTCCAGCAATGTCTTGCCGGTCAACCGATCCGCGGTGAGGCGTGGATTGTTGATGCGAGGGGTGGGCTCGCTGCTCTTCGGAGGCAGTGGTGCCGCAACAATGACGCCGTAGTACCCCGGGCGTGTCAACAGGCGACTGAGTGCGACCTCCGTGTGCCGGCTGTCGCCGTTGTTGGCCCTGATGCCCACATAGAGCATTTGGTTGCGAACTTCTGCAAACGCGAAATTGTTTTCGCTGTTGGTGGCGTTCACGAGCGTTGGAATTTCTACATGCCTCAAGGCAAATGACCTGCCGCCATCCATCGACAACTCGACGCGGATGTAGTTGCAGTGGGTCTTTTTTCTTTCTTCCAGCGTCGAGGCGCGAAGGCACTCTTTCTGCAGGTCGCGCGAGATGCCATTTTCAAGAAAGACCACGACTTCGGGGTCATCGCTCGAGTAGCCGATGGGGATGTTGTCCCCGCTGTTCAGGAACAGTCTCCCCATCGGCGTCAGCACGCCCGTGCGGCGATCGAAGTAGCGGATGTCCTTCGACATCTGGCCGCGATAGTCGAGGGATTGCTGTGCCAGCAGATACCGCTCGCCGCCGAGGTCGCTCAGAACATATTCGGGGCCCCGGATGGGATGGGCCACGACGTACGAATACTCCAGGCCGTCATTGACGGTTCGGACCACGGTGGAGCAGGCGCTGAGCATGACGGCCGCCAGGATGATGGCGGCGGTCGCGAGACGATTTTTCAAGGGCATGAGGGCCGGCGACCGGCAAGGCGTGTGGTTGAAGTGGGAGGGCGTTTGTCGGCCGGGTCGTTCGCTGGGCCCGTTCATTCGTTGCCATTGCCCTTGCAATGAAACTGCTTGTCGATGGGCCACTTGCCGACGGCAGGAAGCGAGCGCTCTTTCAATTTGAACTTTGCCCAGTTCTTCTCCCAATTCCATCCCGGAATTTCCGGCGTGGGGAGGTTCGCGATCCAGGCTTCGTCATCGAGCACCAGGTAGAGGTTGTCATCGTGGATGTAGGCCATGCGACCACCCCGTCCGGTCGGGCTTCTGGATTGCCATGTCCTGCCGCCGTCGGCCGAGTAGGACAGATGGGTCCGGGCGCCGCCGCCGCCAGAGGAAACGCCCGATATGTTGTCTCGCCACGGCGCGAGCAGATAGCGGGTGTTGGCGGCGTCGACGACGAGGCGGTTGTCCCTGCCGGAGTACTCGTTGCGGCCCCAGTCCTCGACCTTGGTGCGGATGTCTTGTTGCCGGTCCACATACATCAGCGTGCCCGTGATGCAGAAGTAGGACTGCCGTGGCACGAACTCGAAGTAGCGGTTGTCGTCGATCCGGTAGACGACCTGCGGCGCGGCGACCGGGCCCCGGTAGGCCTCGCCCTTTTCGGGGGCGTCGCGGTCCGCATTGGGGTTCAGTTCGTCCCAGTACCGGAAGTCGAGCACGTAGGGAACGGACAACTTCGTACCCACGCTGCCGTCCCGCTCGGCACTGAACTGCAAGGCCTTGAAGTGAATGACATCGCCTTCGAGCCAGTACAGCACGAACCCCCGGGCTTCGAGCGTCTTCGTGCCTTCGTAAGTCCGGATGATGTTCTGCGACTCGATCCGGTACGGCTTGGGGCAGGTGGGCTGCGCGGCCCGGATGCTGCGTGCCAACTTCTCCCGGCGATCGCCCGGCAGGGTGTAGCCCTTGACGGTGTCCCAGTCGATCGCGAGCTGGCGCGATCTCGCGACCTGATCGACGTAGTGAATGTTGGGCGCGGCGCAGGGGTTGCCCTTGTCCGGCTCGGCGACGAAGTAGTGCTTGTCGTCGATCTTGTTGACGATGCCGCCGGCGCCTGCCAGGGCGGGGGAGGGATAGACGTTCTGGTTGGTGCATCCGGCGAGCAGCAGCAATGCAGCGGCCAGTGCGGAAAGGCAGGTTTTTTTCTTCATGTTGTTCTCGCGAGGACTGGTGGCTCGCAGCCACAGCATATCGGGAGAACGCAGGAGCCTGCCCTTTCAGTCTTCCTGGTAGACGACCTCGAACTGCTCGCACAACACCGGCATGCGCAGGTCGGGCTTCTTGCCGATGCGTTCGCATTCACCGCTGAAGTATTCCCAGTGGCCTTCCCGCCAGTAGCGCAACGAGCCGTCGCCTTCGGCCTCGATGGCTGCGAAGTCTTCGCCGACTTCATCGAAGGGCATGACCACCACGCTGCGGGTTTCGATCACGCACAGGGGCTTGCCTTGCCAGTCGGTCACCACGCTCAGGTCACCGGGCTTGGGCCGCGGCCTGCCGGTGACTGCGAATGACCATTCGAGGCTGGCGGTGCCGCGCTTCTTTCCGTCCAACACGAGCCGTGCAAGTTCGACGGCGCCGGCTTCGTTGTCGTCGAAGTGAAAGGCTTCGCAAAAACGGGCGGAAGCGTCGGCGCCGGTGGCGGCCTGGAACCGCGTCCAGAAGGGGAGGATGCCGGAGGGGATGTTCATGTCGGATGGCCCATGGAAGAACGCCGAGCCTGCCACAACTGACAGGCCGGCGGCACGGGGCACCCGAGTGGATCAAGCCATGGTCAGGGCTTGACGCCGAGCACAGACAGGATGATCGCCGCGAGTGTCAGCGTCATGGGCAACTGGTGCGTGGCCAATGCGCGGGCCTGTGCCATCGACAGGATGGCTGGTTGCAGCAGGTTCTTTTCGGAATGAAGAGGTGTGGACATATCAAACTCCTGAGTGGTTGCGAACCGTCTGTTCGCATGACTGCAAAGATAGGCTTCCAGCGGCAGGTCGGCACGGGGCTTTCGGGGACACGGCGTTTCCGTTTTCGCAACGATCCGGCGGCATCGGCCTGGAACTTTTGGGGCCACCTCAGAATTGGGGGCATGAAAAGGAGTGAACGAATGACCGGATTGAAGATGCGAAAGGCCACGCCGGCCGATGCGGTGCCCTGGACGCTTCTGTTCGATGCAGACGGTCCACGCGCGGAGGTCGAGAAGTACCTGGCACGGGGCGAGCAATGGCTTGTCGAGCAGGCCGGTGAGGTCGTCGGCCAGATGGTCTTGATGGAAACCCGCGCCGACACCTGGGAAATCATGAACATCGCCGTGGCCGATGCGCGCAAGGGCCAGGGGATCGGCACCGCGATGCTGAAGAAGGCGAAGTCGCTTGCCACGCAACGCGGCGCGCACCGGCTCGAAGTCGGCACCGGCAACAGCAGCTTGCGTGAGCTGGCCTTCTACCAGCGCTTTGGCTTTCGCATCGTCGGTGTGGACTTCGACTTCTTCGTGCGCCGATGGGGCAAAGCGACGAAGCAGGGCGGCATTCCTTTGCGGGACATGATTCGGATGGAGATGGTGCTCAGGGGCGCTTCTTAAGCGTTGGGCAGAGCAGTTGTTGATCGGCGATCACCAGCAGCGTGCCCCTGTGCGAATGACACCAGGTGCTCCCCGCAGCGAAATAAAGGAGGAGCGAAGCGGGGGACATTCGCGGAGGGGAGCTCCTGGTGTCATTCGCACTCGCCCTGAATGAACCTGCCCCGAAGAACAACAACGCCCAGAACTACCCAGCAATCAGCTTCTGCACCAGCTCAGCCGTAGTCGCAGCAGCGTACTTGCGCATCAACCGAGCCCGATGCAACTCGACGGTGCGATGGCTGATGTCGAGCGCCTTGCCGATCTCCTTCGAGGTCAGGCCGCGCATCACCTGCGCCGCCACTTCTCGTTCGCGCGGTGTCAGTTGCGCCGAGTCCGCGCGGCGCGATCCCAGATCCTCGAAGGTCCAGATGCCGGCCTCGTGCGGCGCCGCACGGTTCATTGCGTGGCCCGTGACGTGGCACCAGAAGGTCTCGCCCGCGATCGCGCCGTGCAGGCCGCCCAGCCGCTTCATCATGCGGTTGTCGGCGTAGTGGCCGCTGGCGTTCAGAAAGGGCTCCATCCGCTTGCCGATGCGCTCGAACTCGGCCACGCTCGGGTACAGGATGCTGAACGAATGCCCCACCAGCGCAGAGGGCGTTGCGCCGAAAATCTCGCACACGCGCGCATTGCACGCGACGATGGTGCGGTTGCTCGAAACCACCATGCCGACAGGTGCGTGTTCAAAAGCCAGCCGGTAATCGATCTCGGGCATCGGGTGTCACCATTACGAAATACTACGTATATGAGTAGGTAGTATCGTTGAAGGCTTTCCCACCACTCTCCATTCATCCATCAAGGAGCCCGAGTGAACAAGATTTATCCCTCCGCAGACGCGGCACTCAAGGGGGTCGTGGCCGACGGGCAGACGCTCGCGGTCGGCGGCTTCGGCCTGTGCGGCATTCCCGAAGCGCTGATCGACGCGCTGAAGGACACCAACGTGCAGAACCTCACCGTCATCTCGAACAACGCGGGCGTCGACGGCTTCGGCCTCGGCAAGCTGCTCGAGACGCGCCAGATCAAGAAGATGATCGCGTCGTACGTGGGCGAGAACAAGGAGTTCGAGCGCCAGTACCTCGCGGGCGAACTGCAGCTCGAGTTCACGCCCCAGGGCACGCTGGCCGAAAAGCTGCGCGCCGGCGGCGCGGGCATCCCGGCCTTCTTCACCAAGACCGGCGTCGGCACGCAAGTGGCTGAGGGCAAGGAGCTGCGCGAGTTCGGCGGCGAAACCTACGTCATGGAACATTCGCTGGTGCCCGACGTGGCGCTGGTCAAGGCCGACGTGGCCGACAAGTCGGGCAACCTGCGCTTTCGCCTGACGGCGCGCAACTTCAACCCGGCCGCCGCCATGGCCGGCAAGGTCTGCATCGTCGAGGTCGAGAAGATCGTCGAAGTGGGCGAGCTGGCCCCTGACGACATCCACCTGCCGGGCATCTACGTGCACCGCATCGTGCTGAACGCCAACCCCGAAAAGCGCATTGAAAAGCGCACCGTGAGCGCATCGGTCGATGCCGTCGCCGCCAAGGTCGAGGCCCAGACCGCCATTGCCCAGGCCGCCGCAGCCGGCAGCGAAACGCCCGCCACGGTCGTCAACAAGAAAGAAGGAGCCTGAGATGCCCTGGACCCAAGACCAGATGGCGGCCCGTGCCGCCCAAGAACTCGAAGACGGCTTCTACGTCAACCTCGGCATCGGCATCCCGACGCTGGTGGCCAACCACACCGGCACGAAGGAAGTCTGGCTGCAGAGCGAGAACGGCATGCTCGGCATCGGCCCGTTCCCGACCGAGGACCAGGTCGACGCCGACCTGATCAACGCCGGCAAGCAGACCGTGACCACGCTGCCCGGCAGCGCCATCTTCGGCAGCCATGACAGCTTCGCGATGATTCGTGGCGGCAAGATCAACCTGTCGATCCTGGGTGCCATGCAGGTCAGCGCCAAGGGCGACCTCGCGAACTGGATGATCCCCGGCAAGATGGTCAAGGGCATGGGCGGCGCCATGGACCTCGTGGCCGGCGTGAAGCGCGTGATCGTGCTGATGGAACACGTGGCCAAGAAGAAGGACGGCACCGAGGACCTGAAGATCCTCGAAAAGTGCAGCTTGCCGCTGACCGGCGTGGGTGTGGTCGACCGCATCATCACCGACCTGGCCGTGATGGACGTGGTGCCCGAGGGCCTGAAGGTGATCGAACTCGCGCCCGGCGTGAGCTTCGATGCGCTGCAGGCCAAGACGGGTGCCAAGCTGATCCAGTAAGGCGATCGATACAACGACGACAAAGGGCAGGGCAGCGAAAGCGGGCCCTGCTTTTTTCTTTGGAGGTGTGCAATGAATTCGAGTGATGCGCTGGCCGGTATCTGGCAGCGGGCCCAACTTCCCGCCGAGGCCCTGCAGTTCGCACGGCTCACGAGTGCCGACCCGGTGCTGCCGTCGTCCTTCGCCGTCGGCATGGCCGCGCAGAGCACCATCGCGGCCGCCGCGCTGGCAGCCTGCGAGCTGGGTCACGTGCGCGGCACGCCGCGCCAGCAGGTCGGCGTCGACATGCAGCATGCGGCGCTCGAATGCACGGGCTGGTTCAGCGTCGATGGCCGCGTGCCCGAGACATGGGACACCTTCTCGGGGCTGTATCGCTGCACGGATGGCTGGGTGCGCGTGCATGCGAATTTCGCGCACCACCGCGAAGGCGCGTTGCGCCTGCTGGGGCTGGATCCGGCCACCGCCACGCGTGCGGAAGCCGAAGCGGCCATGGCCGGATGGCGCGCGATCGACTTCGAAGATGCTGCCTCCGCTCGCGGACTGGTGGCGACCGCGCTGCGGCGTTTTGATGAATGGGACGCCACGCCGCAGGGGCAGGCCATCGCGGCGCAACCGCTCTTCACCATCGATCGCATCGGCGACGCGCCGCCACTGGCGCTGCCACCGCTGCGCGAGGACCAGCGCCCGCTGAGCGGGCTGCGCGTGCTCGATCTCACGCGCATCCTCGCGGGCCCGGTTGGTGGTCGCGCGCTGGCGGCCTATGGCGCCGATGTGTTGCTGGTCAACTCACCGAACCTGCCGAACATCGAGGCCATCGCCGACACAAGCCGGGGCAAGCTGTCGGCGCATGTCGATCTTCAAACCGACGAAGGGCGTACGGCACTGCAGCGGCTAGTCGGCGACGCGCATGTCTTCGTGCAGGGCTACCGGCCCGGCGGCATCGACGCGCTGGGCTTCGGCCCTGCGGCATTGGCGGCGCAGCGGCCGGGCATCGTGTGCGTGTCACTCACGGCCTACGGCACGCAGGGGCCTTGGGCCGCCAGGCGCGGATTCGATTCGCTGGTGCAGACCGCCATGGGCTTCAACCATGCCGAAGGCGAAGCGGCCGGCGACGGCAAGCCGAAGCCGTTGCCCATGCAGATCCTGGACGAAGCCACCGGCGCTCTGATCGCCTTCGGTGCCGCCGCCGCGCTCTGGCGGCAGCAGCAAGAGGGCGGCAGTTGGCATGTGCAGGTGTCGCTGGCGCAGACGGGCCAGTGGCTGCGCGGCCTGGGGCGTGTGCCGGATGGGCTTTCCATCGCCCGGCCCAGCCTTGCGCCCCACATCGAGACCACCGCCTCGGGCTTCGGCGAACTGGCCGCGTTGCGACACAGCGCGATGCTGTCGCGCACGCCCGCCGCGTGGCCGCGTCCGTCGATGCCTCCGGGCAGCCACGCGCCTGCGTGGCCGGCTGTCATCGAATGAATGCGAAACTGGTTGCATGGCCTATCTCGACATCGATAATCTCCAAGCCGTTTTCCAGGGCGATGAGGCACTGAGCGTGCGTCATCTGTATCGCCAGCCCTGCGGCGTACTGAAAATCACAAGCGGCCGGATCGTGGCCTGCGATCCGTTGGTGCAACCCGAGCGCGAGGCGTTCACGCGCAGCGTGAGCGGGCGCGGCGCATTTCCCGTCGAGGTGCTGCACGACAAGGGCCGGCATGCGCTGGCGGTGCTTTGGCTGCGTGAGCGAGGTGGCCAGCAGGTTGCCGATCTGCGCTGGGAGCCGGCGCTCCTCGAGGGGCAATCGTCAGAGGGACTCGGAGACGACGAGTTCTTCGGCTACCCCGTCGATGCCGGCGTAGGCTGTTTCATGGACGCCGATGCCGCGAAGGCCATGGCCGAGCGCGAGGCGCGCGAATCCGAAAAGTCTGTCCATTTCAACTACTACGACGACGTGCTCGCCGAGGAACTGGGCACGGCCGACATTGCCAACCATTACCCGCAAGGGGCGGGCACCGCAAACAACATCCTGATCTTCAGTTCGGGCTGGGGCGACGGCAGCTACCCGAGCTTCTGGGCGCTCGATGCAGCCGGCGAGCCCGTGGCGCTGGTGACCGATTTCATGACGATGACCGGCGGCGATGCGCGCGACGAGAACGACAAGCGCAGCGACGCCTACAAGGCCAGCCTGTCACCGGAGAAGCTGGCCGCCCTCGATGCGCTGGGCGAGGCCGCCATTGCCGGCGACCTGGCTGCCATCCGGCCGCTGCTCGATGGGGGCCTCGCGGGCGCCAACGAGATCATTCCGTCGCTGGGCGAAACCGCGATCACCAGCGCCATCCGCATGAACCAACTCGACGCGCTGCGCATGCTGCTGGGCTCGATGCCGTCGCTGCCGATGCCGCCTCAGTTCTATACCGGTGACGACGAAGAAAGCTATCTCGTCTACGCGCGCCGGCTCAAGAAGCCGCGCGTGCCGGGGCTGATCGAGCTGCTTCAGGCAGCGGAAGAAGCGGCGGCTGCTGCGCCAGCGGCTGCCACGGGCAAGAGTCTCTGGAAGCGCCTGTTCTCCTGAGTCGCCGCTAGGCACCCAGCGCCGCGCGCACCTTGTCGCCCAGCCCGCGCAGCCGCTCCACCGGCTCGTTGGAAAACACGAAGCGCAGGTACTGCGCACCATGTATCTGCCCCCAGCCTTGCATCGCCGTCGCGCAGACGCGCGACTTCAACAGCCGCTCCGACAGCGTCTGCCCATCGATGCCGAAGTCACTGGCCCGCAGCAGCAGCGACCAGCCACCCGCCGGAACACCCACCGGCAAGCCCTTCAGTTCACCGAGCACAGTGTCCCGTCGCCGCTCCAGCTCACCCACATAGGGCGCGAGCGTGTGCGCCGATTGTTCGAGCGCCGTCGCCACCGCATCCTGCGCGATGCCCACCGGCACCACCACGTTCGCGAGCGACACGGCCACCAGGTCGGGCATGTACGACTCGGGCGCGACGGTCCAGCCCACGCGCCAGCCGATCATGCGCAGCTCCTTGGCCGATGAGCCCACCGTGATCGTGCGCTCCGCCATGCCGGGCAGGCCGGCGGGGTGGATCACCTTGCGGCCGTCGTACAGCAGCCGTTCCATGGCCGTGTCGAGGATGAGCGTCAGGTCGTGCTGCACGCAGAGCGTGGCGATGGCGCGCCAGTCGTCTGCGTCGAAGTAGCCACCCGTCGGCATCGACGGCGACATCAGCAGCATCACGCGCACGCGCGGCCCGACGGCAGCGTGCAGCGCCGTGCGGTCGAGCTTCCATTCGCCCCCGGGGTTGAAACCGAAGGGCACGTACTTCGGCGTGCCGCCCGCCAGCCGGATGCGGTTGAGCAGGCCAGCGTAGGTCGGGTCGGTCACCAGCACTTCGTCGCCCACCTCGACCGTCGCGAGCAGTGCGTTGAGGATGCCCGAGAGTCCGCCGGCGGAGATCACGCAGTTGCGCGCGCCGCTGTAGGCCACGCCCGAGAGCGCAGACACATGCCGTGCCGCCACCTCGCGCAGGCGCGATTGGCCGACGAAGGGCAGGTAGCTGTTGTCCGCATCTTCCGATGCGGCGCGTACCGTGCGCGCGATGGCTTCGGGGTCGGGCGGGATGTCGACGTCGAGGTTCTCGAGCCGGAGAAAGGGCGCGCCGTCTGCATCGTCGGCGATGGCGCCCATGCGGTCGACGCCGATGCCTGCGATGTGTTCGAGCCGTGCGGGACGATGACGTGGCATTCGGACTCCTTGCTGTGGCCAGGCCCTGCCTGCACCGGGTTCTTCATGGACATGCGCCTGGAGAGCCATTTTGAGTCAAACCCGATTCCGAAGCCCCGTGCAGAAAAATCGCCGGCTGTGTGCCACGCGATAGGCGTGCGGTGTGATCTTGAAGAATCGCTTGAAGACGCGTGTCAGGCTGGACTGGCTGTCGAAGCCGCAGTCGATCGAGATGTCGGCGATGGACTCGTGCTCGTGTTCGAGCATCGACTTGGCCCTTTCCACGCGAGCCCGCATGATGTATTGGTGCGGTGCCATGCCTGTCGCGCATTTGAATTGACGAACAAGCTGCGCAACGCTCAAGCCTGCAATGCAGGCAAGCTCCACCAGCGACATGGCCTCGTGCAGGTGCGAATGTATGTGGCAAAAAACCGCCTCCACTTGCGGCCGGCCCAGCGCGGTCGTGGCCAGCGAGGGAATGTCTATCGCTGCATTCGAGTGGTATTGAATCAGGTGCGTTGCCAGGGCGCTGGCCACGGTGTCCGCATGTGGAATGGAGACCGAGGCCGGAAGCGTCATCGCACTGCGGGCGACCCATATGAGCTGCGACAGCGCGGGGTCCATCTCGCCGAAGAGCGGCCTGAATTCAAGCCGCGCAGGGTCGCCCTTGGTCAGGCCCTGTGCGGTTTGCTGCACGACGTCGGCATTCAGATAGATCTGTATGGAGTCGCCGGGGGTGTGCAGCCGCATGTCTGCAAACACGTTGGGCGGAATCAACTGCAGCGCATGTTTTTGCGGGTTGCGCTGCGTCCAGCGCGAGCTTTCGATCTTTCGGTCCAGCACCATATGGCTGTCGAGATACATGCCGATCAGCGTGTCTTTGACGGCGGGAACGGTCCCGAATTCGAAGGGGCGCCAATGACGCCCGGCGACATGCATCGACTTCCATCCCAGGCCGTCGCTGCTGGGAAAGAGGGCGGCGCCATTGCGCCGCCGCCACTCTGCCGTCGCCTCGGACAGGCGCTGCTCTTCGCGGGCTTTCTCTCGAGCGGATTCGACGTCTGTCTGTGACATCACCCGGTGGACTTCCTGAATGCAGCGGAACTGGAGCGCGTGAAGGGGTTTTCAGTCGCGTGCTGTCATGAAGCGGCGTCGAAGAAGATCGAAGCAAGCCAATGGCTGCTGGGATAGGTGGTCATTTGCCCTCCGTTCGCTTGTGGCGCTGTTTTTATAAATACAACAATAGTTTTACATTTGGGGGGATTTGACGCAACCATGTTGCGATAAATTTCGAGGTGGGAGTGATGCCGTTTACAACGGAATCCTCGACAACGCTCGATCTCGCCGCATGCGCGCCGCCCGGTGTCTCAAGGGCCGCTTCCTGGGGATGCCGAAGCCGGCCCTTGGGGCGCGCCGGTCAATCGAACTCGTATCCCACGCCCAGGCCAACGTTGAACTTCTCGCCGCTGAGCGCTCCGTTGACCTTGTAGATCCATTTGCCGCCCTGCGAGCGTGCCGAGTAGCCGAACGCAAGCGCGCTGTAGCCGGAATAGCTGCCCACGCCCACGGACAGCAAGGCCTTGCCTGGCGTCATCGCCTGCGGCAGTGTGCTCATCGCAGTGGCCATGGCCACGCCGGAGTAGGCGATGCGGCGGGTGCCATCGAGCTGGCTTTGCAACTGGTTCTGCGCGGCGGTCAATTGCCGCACGTTGACAGCATCGGTCGGCTGGGTTCCGCCGGCGACGTTGGTGATCTGGCGCTCATTGCCCACGCTGCCTACCGACAACGCGCCTTGGGTGGAGCCGACCGGAACGCCCGAGAAGGCCTCGGCCTGTCCGCTCATGCCGGCCCGATCGGCGACCGAACCTGCACCGAGTGCGACACCCGTGGCCTGCAGCGCCATGGCGCGAAAACCGATGGCTGTCGCGTTGTCGCCATTGGCGCTCGAACCGGGGCCGACGCTCAGTGCGTTCGCCCCGGTTGCAGCGGCGTTCTCGCCCACTGCGAGGGCGCTGGCCCCGTTGGCCTTGGCGCCTGGGCCATATGCAGTTGCTCCGGCGCCGTTGGCGTTGGCCCGCGCACCGGTCGCTGTCGCTCCGACTCCGTTGGCGTTGGCATATGCGCCGGATGCGGTCGCGCCATTGCCGGTGGCGCGGGACAGCAAGCCCTGGGCGGTTGCACCATTGCCGTTGGCAATGGAGGTCGAGCCCGATGCAGTTGCGCCCCTTCCGCTCGCGTTGGCAAATGTGCCCAAAGCCGTCGCACCCGTTCCGTTGGCATTGGCACTCGCACCCACTGCAGTTGCCTGTTCTCCGGTCGCCGTGGCAAAAGATCCCACTGAAATGGCGTAGGGGCCGTCGGCTGTGGCTGGATTGCCACCCGACGAAGGATCTTCGGAACCGATGGCCACGCCTGTCTCATCCAGTGCAATTCCGCCGCCTGCTTCATAGGCGGCTGTGGCTGTCGTGGCGAAGCCCGTGCCAACGGCCAGCAGAAAGACGGCCGCAGCTACTTTCGATGTGTTGCCTTGGCTTCGTTGCGAAGCTGTTGCGCAGGCGGGCATCGACGTGTCGAGTGCGTTGTTCCGAAGGGTTTGATGGGTCTTGTTCATTGGATCTATGAGTTGTGGATAAACAGAGAGGGAGGGAGAAAGGAAAGAGATGACGGGCACGGCTGCGCCAGACGTTCATGGCGATGGGGCGCGCCACATCGCGAGAATCTGGTAGCGGCGGCGGTGCGGCATCGGTGGGCGCACGACGTCAGGCATGGCTTCCCGGGAAGTGGGCTCGGGCTGCCCGCGCGTCACCGTCAACGCCATCGGGCAAAGGACGCACGGCAATGAGCGAATAGCCTTTGCCGTACACACTGCGCAGCACAAAGCCGTTCTCGCTGCACAGCGCCAGCTTTCTTCGCAGGTTCGCTGCGCAGACATCGATCGGTCGTGCCGTGGTGCCATTGGGGTTGCCTCCCCAGACCGAGGCCAGGAGTTCGTCCCGGGTCAGCACGCGCCCCATGTTCTGGAAAAGCGCCACCGCAAAGGCAAACTGACGCGGTTGAAGGCGAACATCGCGGCTGCGGTGCCGCACCCGCAGAGAGCCGTCTGCGGCAAAGCGATAGTCGCCCCAGACCAAGCCATCCGGCTTGGCAGCGTGCTGCGCGATACCTGTCGGTTGAAGCAGCGTCTGTATGCCTTCGTCCAGCGCTTCGGTCGACAGGCGCGAAGCCGGCAGCGCAACGATGTGGCTGTGCACGAAGCCATCGTTCAACGAAAGCAGGTCGCAGCCCGACAGCGGGTTCTGGACGATGAGAAGAACGGGAATGCCAAGCACGCCGCAGACGCAAAGGAGCCCGTCCGGCCGGCTCTCGCTTCGCAGCATCAGTACCAGCAGGTTGAATCGACAGCCGGCGGCCAGTGCAGACAGAAGATCGCCGGCGGTGGCGAACAGTGCCGGTGCATAGCCCATCCAGGTGAGCTGGGCATGCGGTGTCGTGAAGCCCGATGCCTCTTCATTGCTGACGAGGGCGACAGAAATGGATCTGTACATGGCGAGTGCGCAATCCGCTTTGAATTTGAATGAATGAAGGGATCGGCGTGGCGATGCCTCCGGCGCCGGCAATGAAGCCCGGCACGCGTTGTTTCTTCGGATGGATCCCTCCCCTGATCGAAGGCCTGCAGTGGCCGTTCAGTGACGAGGTGATCGTGGATGCGCGGAGATATTCGGTCTCAGCTGTTCTGCGCAAAGTAGGCTGAAATGCGCGCGCGATGCGCGATTCAGCTTGCCCCGAAGGCCGGGGCAGTGGGCACGAAGCCCGCTCGCGTCAGCGGGGGGCGTCTGCCGGGTGGTCGAGCAGCAGGTGCTTGCGATGCGCCTCGGCCGTCTGCCGCAGGAACTCCCACGTGGCCTGCATTCGCACCAGATGCTTGGTCTCCGCCGGCATCGACATCCAGAACGTGCGCGTGAAGTTCGCCTGCCCCGGCAGCACGGGCTTCAGCGTGCTGTCGCTCTCTGCGATGAAGGCCGGCAGCACCGCGATGCCGGCGCCCGCCGCCACCGCCCGGTGCTGCGCGAGCACGCTGGTGCTGCGCAGCGCAAACGTGTCGGGGCGGTGCAGTTCGTCGAGGTACTGCAGCTCCTTGCTGAACAGCAGGTCGTCCACGTAGCTGATGAAGGTGTGGCCGCGCAGGTCTTCGCGCGTCTTGATCGGCTTGTGCGCGGCCAGGTACTGCTTGGAGGCGTACAGGCGCAGCGTGTAGTCGGTGAGCTTGGTGACGACGACGGGTCCGCGCGCAGGCCGCTCGAGCGAGATGACGATGTCGGCCTCGCGCCGCGACAGGTGCACGAGCCGCGGCATCGCGAGCAGGTCGATGGTGAGCTTCGGGTGTTGCACCGCGAACAGCGCGAGCTGCGGCGCCAGCACCACCGTGCCGAAGCCTTCGGTGGCGCCGATGCGCACCAGCCCCGACAGGCCTTCGTGCGAAGCCGGCGCGGTGCTCTCTACTGCCTGAAAGGCGCTCTCCATCGCTTCGACTTGTGGTTGCAAGCGCCGACCCGCTTCGGTGAGCCGATGGCCGCCCGATTCACGCGAAAAGAGCGGGGCGCCGACTTCCTTCTCCAGTGCCTGAATGCGCCGCGCCACCGTGGTGTGGTCCACCTCCAGCCGGCGTGCTGCGCTCATCAGCGTGCCTGAGCGGGCCAGCTCCAGAAAGTAGCGCAGGTTGTCCCAGTCCATGTGCGTGCGTGTCTCCAGATGCCATTCGGCGCCGCCCGGTGCAAGGCTCTGCAAATTTGCAAAGCCGTGGCGCATATTTGTCTATTGTCATGGCAAATCTGCAAAGCTAGGATGCGGGCTGCGCCGCCTCGAGACCGGCATCGATTTCCCGAGATTCACAGGAGACAAACCCAATGGACGCCACCACCACGCCTTCGACCCAGGTCGCCACCGTCAAGCTCTTGATCGGCGGCAAGCTCGTCGAATCCAAGACCACCGAATGGCGCGACGTCGTCAATCCGGCCACGCAGCAGGTGCTGGCCCGCGTGCCTTTCGCAACGCCCGCCGAACTCGACGCGGCCGTGGCCTCGGCCAAGGAAGCCTTCAAGACCTGGCGCAAGACGCCCATCGGCACGCGCGCCCGCATCTTCCTGAAGCTGCAGCAGCTCATTCGCGAGAACATGGGCGAGCTGGCCGCCATTCTCACGGCCGAACAGGGCAAGACCCTGCCGGACGCCGAAGGCGACGTGTTCCGTGGCCTCGAAGTGGTCGAGCACGCATCGAACATCGGCAACCTGCAACTGGGCGAGTTGGCCAACAACGTGGCCAACGGCGTCGACACCTACACGCTGCTGCAGCCGCTGGGCGTGTGCGCCGGCATCACGCCATTCAACTTCCCCGCAATGATCCCGCTGTGGATGTTCCCGATGGCCATCGTCACCGGCAACACCTTCGTGCTCAAGCCCTCCGAGCAAGACCCGATGGTCACCATGCGCCTGTGTGAACTGGCGCTCGAAGCCGGCGTTCCGCCCGGCGTGCTGAACGTGGTGCATGGTGGCGAAGCCATCGTCAACGGCATCTGCGATCACAAGGACATCAAGGCGATCAGCTTCGTCGGCTCGACCAAGGTCGGCACGCACGTCTACAACCGCGCCACGCTGGCCGGCAAGCGCGCGCAATGCATGATGGGCGCGAAGAACCACGCCATCGTGATGCCCGACGCAAACAAGGAGCAGACGCTCAATGCGCTCGCCGGTGCGAGCTTCGGTGCCGCCGGCCAACGCTGCATGGCCGTGTCGGTCGCGGTGCTGGTGGGCGAGGCGCGCAACTGGGTGCCCGAACTCATTGCCAAGGCCAAGACGCTGAAGATCGGCGCGGGCACCGACAAGGGCGTGGACGTGGGGCCGCTGGTGTCCTGCGCCGCCTATGACCGCGTGAACAGCCTCATCGAACGCGGTGAAGCCGACGGCGCCAGGCTCGTGCTCGACGGCCGCAAGCCCACTGTGCCCGGCTACGAGAAGGGCAACTTCGTCGGCCCGACGATCTTCACCGGCGTGAAGCCCGGCATGACGATCTATGACCAGGAAGTGTTCGGCCCGGTGCTGTGCATTTCTGATGCCGAGACCATCGACGAAGCCATCGACCTGATCAACAGCAACCCGAACGGCAACGGCACGGCGATCTTCACGCAGTCGGGTGCCGCGGCACGCCGCTTCCAGGAAGACATCGACGTGGGCCAGGTCGGCATCAACGTGCCGATTCCGGTGCCGGTGCCGATGTTCTCGTTCACCGGCTCGCGCGCCTCCAAGCTCGGCGACCTGGGCCCGTACGGCAAGCAGGTCATCATGTTCTACACGCAGACCAAGACCGTGACGGCACGCTGGTTCGACGACAGCACCGTCTCGCACGGCGTCAACACCACGATCAGCCTCAAATGAGGCAAGGGCTTCGCGTTGCGGCCTGGGGCGCGGTGGCGACGGTCGCATTGCTTGCCGGCAGTGCGCAGGCGGCCACCTATGACGAGCCGCTCGACTGCAACATGAACGGGAACCAGCAGCAGATGAACGACTGCGCGCTGCGCGATTTTCGTGCGGCCGATGCGGTGCTCAACATCCGCTACGGCGAGGTGATGAAGACGCTGTCGCCGCAGATGCGCGTGGCGCTGCGCAACGAGCAGCGGGCCTGGCTCAAGGGCCGCGACCCTGCGTGCAAGTTGGCTTCGAGAGCGAACGAAGGCGGCTCCATCTGGCCGCTGGTGTTCAACTCCTGCCTGGAGAAATCGACGCGCAAACGTACCGCTGAACTGGACCGCTGGAAGGGTCGCGAACAATGAACTTCGAACTGTCCGAAGAACAGAACGCCTTTGCGCAGAGCGCGCGCGACTTTGCCCAGGCCGAGTTCGCGCCGCATGCCGCGCAGTGGGACGCCGAGGCGATCTTTCCTAAGGAGGCCATCGCCAAGGCTGGCGAGCTGGGCTTCTGCGGGCTGTATGCGCCCGAGCGCATCGGCGGCCTTGGCCTGCCGCGGCTCGATTCGGCGTTGGTGTTCGAGGAGATGGCTGCGGTCGACCCCTCGACCACGGCCTTCATCACGATCCACAACATGGCGACGTGGATGCTCGGCACCTGGGCGACCGATGCGGTGGCGGCGCAGTGGGGCGAAGACCTCACGAGCGGGCGCAAGCTCGCGTCGTACTGCCTCACCGAGCCGGGTGCCGGCTCGGACGCGGGCTCGCTCAAGACGCGCGCCGAGCTGCAGGGCGCCGAGTACGTCATCAACGGCGGCAAGGCCTTCATCTCCGGTGCGGGTTCGACCGACGTGCTGGTGCTGATGGCACGCACGGGCGGTGCGGGCGCGAGCGGCATCTCGGCCTTCGCGGTGCCGGCCGATGCGCCCGGCGTGAGCTACGGCAAGAAGGAACACAAGATGGGCTGGAACAGCCAGCCCACGCGCACCATCAACTTCGACAGCGTGCGCATTCCGGCCGACCACCTGCTGGGCAAGGAAGGCGAGGGCTTTCGCATTGCCATGAAGGGGCTCGACGGCGGGCGCATCAACATCGCGACCTGCTCGGTGGGCGCGGCGCAGGGTGCGCTCGACGCGGCACGCCGCTACCTGCATGAGCGCCAGCAGTTCGGCAAGCCGCTCGCGAGCTTCCAGGCGCTGCAGTTCAAGCTGGCCGACATGGCGACCGAACTGGTCGCCGCGCGGCAGATGGTGCGGCTCGCCGCATCGAAGCTCGATGCCGGCCACGCGGATGCGAGCACCTATTGCGCGATGGCCAAGCGCTTTGCAACCGATGCGGGCTTCAACGTCTGCAACGACGCGCTGCAGTTGCACGGCGGCTACGGCTACCTCAGCGAGTTCCCTTTGGAGCGACTGGTGCGCGATGCACGCGTGCACCAGATCCTCGAAGGCACCAACGAAATCATGCGCGTCATCGTTGCGCGAAAATTGCTGGAAGGCGACAGCGATATCCGCTGAACGCGCCGCATCCAGGACCTGAAAACAATGACCGACAACGTAGTTCTCTTCGACGAAATCAAGACCGCCGGCGGCCAGCGCTTCGGCGTGGCCACGCTCAATGCCCCGGCCTCGCTCAATGCGCTGTCGGTGGACATGGTGCGCCTGCTCACGCCCAAGCTGCGCGAATGGGCGAAAGACGCCGGCATCGTCGGCGTGCTGATGCAGGCGGCGGGCGAGAAGGCTTTCTGTGCCGGCGGCGACCTGCGCCAGCTCTACCAGACGCTGCTCGACTGCGGCCCCGCGCGCAACACCTACGCCGAAGACTTCTTCCGCGAAGAGTACGAGCTGGACCACCTGATCCACACCTTCCCCAAGCCCTTCCTGTGCTGGAGCCACGGCATCGTGATGGGCGGCGGCGTGGGCCTCATGGCCGGCGCCTCGCACCGCGTGGTGACGCTGCAAAGCCGCATCGCCATGCCCGAGATCAACATCGGCCTGTACCCCGATGTGGGCGGCAGCTGGTTCCTGCGCCGCACGCCCGGCCGCACGGGGCTGTTTTTGGCGCTCACTGCCGCCAACATCAACGCGCACGACACCATCTTCTGCGGACTGGCCGACGTGCTGGTGCCGCAGGAACGCAAGGGCGAGGTGATCGAGGCCATCGCTGCCACGGCGTGGGCCGGTGAAGGCAAGGCCGACCGCGCCACGCTGTCGCGCATCCTCGCGAAAGCGGGCGAGGGCGCCGAGATGCCGGCATCGAAGGTGCGCGAGCACTACGACACCATCAACGCGCTGATGGCCGGCGACGACCTGCTCGACATCGCCAAGCGCCTGCGCGCGCTGCAAAGCGACGACTCATGGCTGCAGACCGCCGCCAAGACCTTCACCAAGGGCGCGCCCAGTTCGGCCGCCCTGAGCTTCGAGCTGTGGCAGCGCGTGCACCGCATGTCGCTGGCCGAAGTGTTCCGCCTCGAATACTGGGCGTCGCTGGGCTTCTGCGCGCACAAGGACTTTGCCGAAGGCATCCGCGCGGTGCTGGTCGACAAGGACCGCAACCCGCGCTGGAGTCCGGCCACGCTCGAAGAGATCACGCCCGCATTCATCGAAGACCATCTGCGCCCGCGTGGCGAGATGCCGGTCGAGCTGGCATCGCTGGTCTAAGACGACCCCACTACCCTGCACACAGAACAACGGAGACAAGACACATGAAGATCGCATTCATCGGCCTGGGCAACATGGGCGGCCCGATGGCCATGAACCTGCTCAAGGCAGGCCACACGCTCAGCGCCTTCGACCTCTCGGTGGAAGCCTGCAAGAAGTTCGGCGCCGAAGGCCTGCCGATTGCCAAGTCGGCGGCCGAGACGGTGGCCGATGCCGAGGTCGTCATCAGCATGCTGCCGGCCAGCGCGCATGTCGAAGGCCTGTTCCTCGGCGGCGCGGGCAAGCCCGGCCTGCTCGACAGCATCAAGGCCGGCACGCTGGTGATCGACAGCAGCACCATCGCCGCCGCCACGTCGCGCAAGGTGGCCGAAGCGGCCGCCGCCAAGGGCGTGGCGATGATCGATGCGCCCGTGTCGGGCGGCACCGGCGGTGCGATCGCTGGCACGCTGACCTTCATGGTCGGTGGTGAAACGAAAGACCTGGAGCGCGCACGGCCGGTACTGGAAAAGATGGGCGCGAACATCTTCCACGCCGGCGCGGCGGGCGCGGGTCAGACCGCGAAGATCTGCAACAACATGCTGCTCGGCATCCTGATGATCGGCACCTCGGAGGCGCTGGCGCTCGGCGTGGCCAATGGGCTCGATCCCAAGGTGCTGTCTGAAATCATGCGCCGCAGCTCGGGCGGCAACTGGGCGCTCGAAAAGTACAACCCGATGCCGGGCGTGATGGAAACCTCGCCCGCGTCGAAGAACTACGCGGGTGGTTTCGGCACGGACCTGATGCTCAAGGACCTGGGGCTGGCCCAGGAAAATGCGACCTCGGTGCGCGCCGCCACGCCATTGGGTGGCCTGGCGCGCAGCCTGTATGCGGCGCACAGCCTCGCGGGCCATGGCGCGCTCGATTTCTCGAGCGTGCTGAAGTCGCTGCAGAAGGCGTCCTGAATCTCTTCAGGCGAGAGGAGATGAGAGAAGTGGTCGGGTGTGGCCGGCGTTCAGCCGAAGCGGGACTGAACGGCCCACAGAACGCCGATCACGACGACGAACAGCACGAAGAACAGAACCCAGGCACGCGTGAACGCCTGGGTCTCCGTGATGATTTCTTCAGGAACAGCCACGGGAGGCGGATTAGGAATGGCGGGCGGTTGTGCAGTCATTCCCGACTGTACCCCCCGCCGGGGTGGGTGAGGCAAGCTTTGCAGAAGAAGAAGCGTCCAGCCTCGACATCGCGCCCATGATGACCGCCGCCACAAGATTCGCCCCCACGCTGAAGAGAATCGGCAGCATGTAGCTGTGGCTGATGTCGAAGGCAAAGCCCGCGGCGCTCGGCCCGATCAGGGTGCCGACCGCCACGCTGGTGTAGAGCACGCCGATGATCGCGCTGATGTTGCGACCGCCGAAGTAGTCCATCACCAGTGCCGGCAGCAGCGCTACGAAACCGCCGTAGAACACGCCGTAGGCGAACGCGAAGACAGCCAGCCCCCAGAACCCGCCCGATACCGCCCACACGAGCAGCGACAGCGCCATGCCGGTGGACATCAGCAGCATGGTGTGCGGCCGCCCCATGCGGTCGGCCAGCCCGCCGAGGAAAAACCGCCCGGCCGTGCTGCCGACGCCGATCGCGCCCAGCAGCAGCACGGCGGAAGTCGAAGCCACGCCATGGTCGAGCGCATACGGCACCAGGTGCACGAACGGTACGAACAGTCCGAACGAGCTGATCAGGCAGGCGGCGTACAGGCCGGCGAAGCGCCTTGATCGGATGGCGTCGCGCACCGTGAAGCCTTCAGGCCTGGCCGATGCGGCCTGCGGCTGCGGTGGATCGCCGTCCGGCCCGAGCCCGCGATCGCGCGGGTCGTTCTCGATCAGCAGCGCCATGCCCACGCCCACCACCGCCGCAAGAACGCCGAGTGCCAGGTAGGCATGCCGCCACCCCAACTGCTCGATGAGGAAGGACGCGAGCGGTGGCATCACCAGCGTGCCGACGCCGATGCCGCCTACCGCCAGCCCTGATGCAAAGCCGCGCCGCTTGACGAACCAGCGCTGCACCGCGCCCAGCACCGGCACATACGAAGCGCCGACCCCGAGCCCGACACCCAGCCCGTAGGCCAGGTAGATCTGCGTCAGGCTCTGCGCCTGGCTGGCAACGGCCAGTCCCAGCCCCACCAGCACCATGCCCGCCACGGCCAACCGCCGCGATCCCCAGCGGTCGGCCAGCGGACCGCTCAGCACGCCCAGCCCGAAGTAGAGAAAGCCCGCGAGCGAGAACACGAGCGAGACCGAGCCGCGCGAGGCGCCGAAGTCTTTCTGCAGCGATTCGAGAAAGGCGCTGAAGGTGTAGGCGCAGCCGAAGCCGACGAAGGTCACGGCGAAAGCGCCCGCGACCACCAGCCAGCCACGGAAGAGGCCGGTGCCGGGTGTGGCGGAGGATGAGTCTGGCTGTGTGGTTTTCATGTTGTTCTTCATTCAGTCCAACGGGTGGCGACGATGCCAGGCGGTGATGCGCTGGAACGCGGCGCCAGCGCGAACCAGCGTCGCTTCGGCCATGTGCGCCGCAACGAGCTGGAAGGCGAGCGGCATGCCAGTACCGGTCGCGCCACCGGGCAGCGTGATCGTCGGGTGGCCGGTCATGTCGAAAGGGCAGGTGTAGCGCAGCAGGGCCGACACCAGTGTCGGCGTTTCGCCCAATTTCTGCATCATGGCGACGGTGGGCGATGCGAAGGGCTGCACCGGTACCAGCAGCAGGTCGACCCTGTCGAACAGGGCGGCGACGCGCCCGCGCAGGTTCATGCGGCGAAGCATGATCTTCTGGAGATCGGCGCCGTGCACCGCAAGGCCGGCCTCGATGACCGATGCGAGCACCGGGCCGTAGGCGTCCTTGCGCGACGGGTAGGTGGCCTCGTGTGCCACGGCGGCTTCCACCGCGCAGAGGGGAAACCAGTCGGCCACCGCCTGTGTCGTGTCTGGAAGGCGCAGTTCGATGACGTGGGCGCCGAGCGCGCGGAAGGCTTCTGCCGCTTGCTTCAACACGGCTTGCGTTTCTGCATCCACACCGTCGCCGTTCCACGCGGGATCGATGCCGATACGCAGCCCTCGCGCGTCCTGCCTCGCGGCGGCGATGAAGTCCGGCACCGGGTCGGGCGCAGCGGTGGGGTCGCTCGCGTCGCTGCCCGCGATCACGCCGAGCAGCACACCCGCATCGACTGCGCTGCGGGCCATCGGGCCCACATGGTCCAGCGATGCGGCCAGCTCGAACACGCCATGTCGGCTCACGCGGCCCCAGCTCGGCTTGATGCCGGTCAGGCCGTTGGCCGCGCAGGGAAAGCGGATCGACCCGCCGGTGTCGGAGCCCAGTGAGCCATGGCACAGACCGGCGGCCGTTGCCACGCCCGAGCCGCTGGACGACATGCCGGGCCAGTGGTCCGCATTCCACGGATTGACCGGCGACACGATGGACGGGTGATGGTCCGAGTACGCGCCTTCGGTGAGCTGCAGCTTGCCCAGCAGCACCGCGCCCGCGTCCTTCAGGCGTCGCACCACGGTCGCGTCTTCGGTCGGGATGTGTTGCTTGTGGATCGCCATGCCGGCCGCCGTGGCGAAGCCTGCGGTGTGGCACAGGTCCTTCACCGCGATGGGCACACCGTGCAGCGGGCCGCGATACAGGCCCGCTGCGATCTCGGCTTCTGCCGCTTCGGCCTGCGCCATCGCGGCGTCGGCCATCACCAGCGCGTAGCTGCGGAGCGTGCCGTCGAGGGCTGCGATGCGATCGAGTTGTGCGCGCGTGGCCGCGACGGGCGAGGTCTGGCGTGTGCGGATGCGTTCGGCCAGCTCGGTGATTTCGAGGTAGTGAAGACCGCCGCTTTCGGTGGCATCGGGAGAATCAGAATATCTAAGGCTTTGAAGATCGGGTGAGCGCAGCAAGGTAGTTTCTCTTTGGGCTTGGTTGTGCCAATATTCCGCCTTCCTTGCGCCGCGTGCAAACCAGATTTTCTGCAAGTTTCAGATCAGATTAACTAAATGACCGAGCACCAGCTTCCACCACTCAACGCGCTGCGCGCCTTCGAGGCGACCGCGCGCCATCTGTCGGTCAAGAACGCGGCGGACGAGCTGAGCGTGACGCCCGGCGCAGTGAGCCAACTGATCAAGACGCTGGAGCTGCATCTGGGCGTCGATCTCTTCCGTCGCGTGAACCGGGGCATCTTCCTCACCGATGCGGGGCAGGCCTATCTGCCGCCCGTGCGCAATGCATTCCGGCAGATCAGCGACGCGACCCGGCGCATTGCCGTGCCGCCGGAAACTGGCATCCTCACCGTGAGCGCCACGCCGTTCTTCGCTTCCGCGTGGCTGGTGCCGCGCCTGAAGTCTTTCCAGGACGCGCATCCCGATATCGACCTGCAGGTGCTGACCAGCAGCGCGCTCGCCGATTTTTCGCGAGACGGCGTCGACGTCGCGATCCGCCACGGCCTTGGCCGCTATCCGGGCCTGAGCAGCCGGCGCGTGCTGACGGTGGAGATCGTGCCCGTCGCCGCGCCCGCGCTGGTCAAGAGCCTTGGCATGCCGGTAGCGCCGACCGATCTCACGCGGTGGCCACGCGTGAACGATGCCGAGCGCAAGGGCTGGGCCCTGTGGTTCCAGGCGCAAGGCATCGACGACACAGGGCCGGCGCGCGGCCCGTCCTTCGATGATTCCGGCCTGCTGCTGAAGTCGGTGCTCGCAGGGCAGGGTGCCGCACTGCTGCCCTTGGCCGTAGTTGCATCGGAGATCGCCGAAGGCCGGCTCGTGCAGCTTTCGGACGTGACGTGGCTGGAAGACTTCGCCTATTACCTCGTCTATCCGGAAAGCAGCGAGGTGCGGCCGAAAGTCGTGGCCTTTCGTGACTGGCTGCTCGAAGTCGCGCGCAATGCGCCCGCTGCTGCGCCGGCAAAGCGCGCTTCGTCAGGTGGCCGCAAGAGAAGTTCGTCGACATTCAAGGGCAAAGCGCCCGCGCCGTCGTCCTGACGGCGCAGCCTTGTCGAACATTTCATGAAACTCCCACGACACCGACTTCTTCGCCAGATGGCCGCACGGCCGCGGCTCTTCATTGCCACGGCCATCGCCATCGCGGTGGGTATCCTGCTGCCCTCGGCGCTCGACACGCACCTCGTCACGCGCCTGCTGATCGCATGGAACACCGGGGCATGCCTGTACGTGCTGCTCGCGGCGACCATGATGATCCGGTCTTCGCCGCAGCACATGCGCCACCGCGCGCAACTGCAGGATGAAGGGCAGATCGTCATCCTCGTGCTGGTGGTGTTGTCCGCCATCGCGAGCCTGGTGGCCATCGCGGCCGAGCTTGCAGTGGTGAAGGACATGCACGGCGTGGAGAAGGTCGCGCACATCACGCTCGCGGGCTTGACGGTGATGTCTTCGTGGGCTTTCACGCAGGTCATGTTCACGCTGCACTACGCGCACGACTACTACGCCGCGAAGTGCCATGGGCACAACCCCGGCATCCAGTTCCCGGACGACGAGCCGCCGCTATATGGCGACTTCTTCTATTTCTCGGCGGTGATCGGCACCTCGGGGCAGACGGCGGATGTGTCCTTCGTCTCGCGGCCGATGCGCCGCATCGGCTCGGTCCATTGCATCCTGGCGTATCTCTTCAACACGACGGTGCTCGCGTTGCTCATCAACATCGGCGCGAGCATGTTTTGAGCGCCATTCCATACCGTCGATTCGCCTGCCTCTTCGCCGTTGCCGTCGTGCCATGTCTTGCGCCGTCTGCCTGGGCCGACGATGAGCCGGCCGAGCTACCGTTCAAGCTCACCATCGGCGCCTACCGTGTGTCCGGTGGTGGCCTGCCTCCAGGGCCGGGGCTCGACATGAACCTGCGCTACACCTATGGCGACGGCAATGTCTGGGTCGGCTGGTTCCGCTCGCCGGTGCTCGACTTCGCCCAGCCCCGCGTGGGGTGGGACCACACCTTCACGCTGGGGCCGGTACGGGTGCTGCCTTCGTTGCAAGCCGCTTCGGGTGGCTTCGTGGGTGGCAGCCTCGCGGTCGAGACGGGCGACAGCTGGTTCGTCGGCACGGGGCTGGGGCGCACGAACCTTCGCAACTACGCGAACCTCAATTTCGACCCCAACGATTCGTACACGGTCTATGGCGGCTACAAGTGGCCGGACGGCACGGCGCTGTCGCTCTCGCTGATCCGCGACAACCGCATGAACCCCGACCAGCAGGACGTGCACCTTGTCTACCGCGTGCCCTTGCCCGATCGCCAGCGCCTGACCGTTGATTTGCTGGCCAAGCAGGGCACGGTGGATGGCCAGTTCATCCGCCGCACCGGCCTGACCGTCACCTACGACTGGCCGCGCTGGTTCGTTCGAGCGGCCTATGACCCGAAGGTGAATTTCACGTCGCAGAACATGGTGCGGCTGTCGGTCGGCACGCGGTTCTAGTGCTTTTTCCCTCCCCCGCTGGGGGAGGGTAGGGTGGGGGCTCGACAGCGCTTCCGATAAGCGCGGCGCTTCATTCGAGGCCTGCCCCCATCCCGGCCTTCCCCCCGGGAGGGGAAGGAGCAAAACCGAAATCGACGAACCCGCCATCCGCGAAGGCCTGCCCTGCTGCGCAAGGAGCTGGAGTCCGCCTGACGGGAAACCGGGGGAATGCGCGGCGCGCCAATAATGGCGCCATGCATTCCCTGACCCGCCTGTCTTCGTTCCGTTTCTCCCTGTTGCTCTTGCTGCTGTTGGCCCCCTTGATGGGTTGGGCGCAAGACCGCGCGCAAGCCCTGTTGCAGTTCGAAGGAGTGCAGACGCGCTATCAGTCCTTCTATGGGCCGGGTGCCGTGGTGCGCGGCGTGCGCGAACAGCTCGAGCCTGATGACTTGGCCATCGCGGACAAGGCGCTCAAGGCGCTGGACGTGGCCGCAGCGCGTGCCTTCGATGTCAATGCCTCGGTGGGCGCGATCCGGCAGGAAGTGGCGACGGCCGGCAAGGGCGGCGCCGCGCCTAGCCCGCAAGTGCTGGCCGCTGTGGCCCGCCTTGCGCAACTGCGCATCGACTACGCCGCGAAGAACGATGCCGCCAAATCCGAGTTCATCAACCTGCAACAGGCCCGGCTGACCGACCCCGCGCGCGTCGAGTTGCTCGGGCGCATGGCCGTGGCCGAGATGCGCGAAGTCGACTTCTCGAATCAACTGCTGCTGGTTGCGGTCGTGAAGCAACTGGCGCGCGGCAACGGCGGCCAGTTCACCTCGCTGCCGAACAGCACCCTCGATTCGGCCCTCGACACGCTGTGGTCACGCGGCGTGACTTCGACACATGCGCGCAACCTGCTGATCGTGGCGCGCGAGGTCGAGCGGCAGGTGACGCTGGTGCTGCTCGCCGCGCTGCCCGACGAGGACGTGGCGGCGCTGCTTGCATGGCGCAACGAGCCGCAGGCCGCGGCCGAACGCGAAGCGCTGCTGGGCACCTACCGCGCCGAAGTCAAGGCGAGCGGCGCGGTGGCGATCCGGACGATGCTGCGCGCCTGGCCGCGCTCTTGAGGCTGGTGGCTCGCGCGGTGCCGTGCTTGTCGGGCACTGCGGCATAGGGCATGAAGCGGCTCTGGTTCTCGTCCACGTCGAGCGACCGGCCGACGAAGGGAAAGGCGCGCTGCGGGCAAGTCTCGCGCTCGCACACCTTGCAGCCCGCGCCGATGGGCGTGGGAACGTCGGGGTCGCGCAGGTCCATGCCCTTGGAGTAGACGAGCCGCGTGGCATGGCTGATGTCGCAGCCCAGGCCGATCGAAAAAGTCTTGTTGGGTGAACCGTAGCCGCGATAGCCGTGCGAGACGGTGCGCGCGATCCACAGGTAGGCGCGGCCATCGGGCATGCGCGCGAGCTGCGTGAGCACGCGGCCCGGCTGCGCGAAGGCCTCGTACACGTTCCATAGCGGGCAGGTGCCGCCGGTCTTCGAGAAGTGGAAGTGCGTGGCCGATTGCCGCTTCGAGATGTTGCCCGCGCGGTCGACGCGAATCAGGAAGAAGGGCACGCCGCGCGCCTCGGGCCGCTGCAGCGAACTCAGGCGGTGGCAGATGGTCTCGAAGCCCACGCCGAAGCGGCGCGCCAACTGGTCGATGTCGTAGCGCAGGTGCTCGGCGGTTTCGAGGAATTCGCCATAAGGCAGCAGCAGCGCGGCGGCGAAGTAGTTGGCAAGCCCGATGCGTGCCAGCGAACGGGCCGTGTCGCTCGAGAGCGGCGCAGCAGCCACGAGTTCGTCGAGCATGTCGCCGACCTCGAAGAAGGCCAACTGCGTGGCTAGCTGGAAGGCATGCTGGCCGGGCTCCAGGTGGGGCGAGAGCCGCAGCACGCGCGAGGCAGGGTCGAAGCGTCGCTGTGCGCCCGCGTCGCCGTCTTCCGCAGGCACCACGTGCACGCCATGCGTTTCCAGCAGCCGGTGCGCGAGGCGGTCGCCGGGGTTGCCTTCGCGCAGCTTCCATTGCGCGGCGAAGGCTTCGGCTGCTTCGTCGAGGGGCGCGATGTGGTTCTGGTGCGCGAAGAAAAAGTCGCGCACTTCCTCGAACGGCATCGGCCGTGCCTGCGGCAGGCGGGCGAGGTCGCCGCGGCCGTCGCCGAGTTCGCCGGCCAGGGCTTCGAGCTGCTCCATGGCGTCGCGATGGCGCTGGTGCAGCGCCACCAGCGCGCGGCCCACGGCCGGCATCTGCGTGGCGACCTCGCGCAGCTCGGCAAGCGCGACGGCATCGCCGCCGGGGTTGTCGGCCAGCGCTTCGCGCAGGCTGGCGATGAGGCGCGCTTCTTCGTCTTCCGAGAAGGCCTGGATGTCGACCCCCAGCGTGGCATGCAGGCGCAGCAGCACCGGCACGGTGAGCGGTCGCTGGTTCTGCTCGATCTGATTCAGGTAGCTGGGCGACAGGCCGAGCTGCTGCGCGAGCGCGAGCTGGCTCAGGCCACGCTCTTCGCGCAGGCTTCGCAGGCGCACGCCCATGAAGGTCTTTTTCATCGTTCGATCCCGTGTTCGAATTTTGTTCGCAAGATTCGCAAATTTGAGGGCAAATGCTTCGCAAGCATTTGCTGGATCAGGACTTCATTATGGGCAGGGTCTTGCGGAAATTGCGAATTATGCAAAACGCAGTGATCGATGCCGGGCGCCGGTGCTGTGGGCGGCCTTGGACAAGGGGCCATGGCATCATGAAAAGGCCGGTTCGCCGCGCTTCTTCACAGCCACTAAAACACAGGAGAACAAGATGTTTCCCATCCGCTTTGCCTCGCTCGCCGTCGGGCTTGCCGTTTCGATGCTTGCCCAGGGGGCTGCTGCCCAGGCGTGGCCGACCAAGCCGATCCGGCTCGTCGTTCCTTTTTCCGCAGGCGGCGCCAATGACCTGATGGCGCGCGCGGCGGCCGAGGGCGCGTCGAAGCAACTCGGCCAGCCGGTCATCATCGACAACAAGCCCGGCGCCGGCGCCATCCTCGGTGCCGATGTGGTCGCCAAGAGCGCGCCCGATGGCTACACCTTCCTGGTGAGCGCGGCCGGCGTGGTGTCGAACAGCATGATCAAGAAGAACATGCCGTACAAGGACGATGCGCTGGTGCCCGTGGCCATGATTGCGCTCGCGCCCTCGGTGATCGTGGTGCCGGCCAACGCGCCCTACAAAGACTTGAAGGAATTCGTCGCCGCATCGAAGAAGGCCGGCAACGGCTTCCACTGGGCGACGGCCGGCACGGGCAGCACGCCGCATTTCGTCGAAGGCATCCTGGAGACGAAGTACGGCAGCAAGCTCGACGTGGTGCCCTACAAGAGCGGGTCGGAGTCGATCACCGCGGTGCTCGGCAGCCAGGTCGAGGCCACATCGGAGGCCAGCATCGTGGTGCTGCCGTACGTCAAGAGCGGCAAGCTGAAGGCGCTGGCGGGCACGTGGACGCAGCGCATCTCGGCCTACCCTGATCTGCCGACGGCGGCGGAAGAGGGCTTCCCCGAGATCCGCATCGCGCACTGGGCCGGCGTGCACGCACCGCGCGGCACGCCCGACGCGATCATGGACAAGATGGCTGCCGCAATCGACGCGGCCATGAAATCGCCGGAGACGGTCAAGCGCCTGAAGGACATGGGCATCGAGCCCATCGGCGGCACGCGTGCGAGCTTCACCAAGTTTGTCGAGGAAGAGCGGGCGCGGCTCGGTGGCGTGGTCAAGGCCACGGGCATGAAGGAAGACTGAGGGGTAGCCGGGCTGCGGCTTCGTGCTTGACGCCAATGCCGCATTGCAGGGCACGGTCGCTGGCATGCAACGTGCATCGACTGTGCTGCGCGACACCCGTCGCCTGGACGAAGACCCGGCACGGGTAGCACCTTTTGCTGAAGTCGGCGCCCGGTCGGCAAACCTCCGCTTGACGATCTAGAGAAAAAGTATGCAAACTAGCCGCGTTTTCGGCGATGGAAAGGGCACTTGAGTTAGCCTCGTCAGAAAGTTCCGCGTCATTGTTTCAATTTCATGAACACTGCGATTCGATTGAGTAGGGTTTTCCCTTGGAATCGTGGTGCAAACTTCAGGGCACCTCAAAGCCCAATCAAGAAGGAAATGAAATGAAGACCTCGAACATCCTCGCCGCCGCTGCCCTGTCCCTGCTCGCCGCCGCTGGCGCCCATGCAGAAACCTATGAAGGCGTGCATTCCGTGACTTCCGGCTACAGCCGCGCCGACGTGGCGCCCCAAGCTGTGGCAGCTGCCCGTGCCGGCAACGTGTACGGCGACAACGGCGGCGCTGCGTCGACCGCAACCCCCGTGCTGGCCGCTTCGGTTGACCGCGCCACCATCCGCAGCCAGGCTGTTGCCGCTGCACACGCACCGGGCCAGAACCTGCGCCCTGAAACCTTCGCTGGCAGCGTGATCCCCGCGCAAGCCAAGAGCCTGAGCTTCACGCGTCAAGCCGGCCTGTAATTTGTCGCGGCGCAAGCCGCTTCAGGTCACAAGCCAAAGAAAAACCGGACCCGGCGAAAGCCTGGTCCGGTTTTTCGTTTGAGGGGACGGTATTTACTTGCGCTTGGCGCCGTGCCGGTGGCAATCGGCCGCATGGTCGTCCACGATGCCCGTGGCCTGCATCCACGCATAGACGATGACCGGCCCCACGAACTTGAAGCCGCGCTTCTTGAGCGCGGCCGACATTTCTTCCGACAGCGGTGTCTTCGTCGGCACGCTGCCGGTGCGGTTGACGATGGGCTTGCCGCCCGCCATGCCCCAGACGAATTCCGAAAAATCCTCGCCAGCCGCCTGCATGGCAAGGTAGGCACGCGCATTGCTGATGGTGGCCTCGATCTTCGAGCGCGAGCGCACGATGCCGGCGTCCTGCATCAAGCGGTCGACATCGGCGGCCGTGAACTTGACGATCTTCTCCGGGACGAAACCCTTGAAGGCCTTGCGGAACGCATCGCGCTTGCGCAGGATGGTCAGCCACGACAGGCCGGCCTGGAAGCCGTCGAGCATCAGCTTTTCCCACAGTGCGCGGCTGTCGTGCTCGGGCACGCCCCATTCGGCGTCGTGGTAGTCGGCCAGCAACGGGTCGGTCTGGGCCCAGGCGCAGCGGATCTTGGTGGGGCTTTGGGTGCTCATGGTTCGGTTCTTCGCTGGGCTATCGTTGGCGTGTTTTCAGAATGAGGGAGTCACCCTGATGCAGCAATCTCGTTTTTCATTGTCGGCCCTTTCGTTGGGCGTCGCGCTCGGCCTTGGTGCGCCCGCGTTCGCCGAAACGCTCAAGAAGCCCGCGCTCGACCAGCTTGCCGCGGCATGGCAGGGCGCCAAGGCGCCTGTCGATTTCAACGCGTTCCTGGCGCAAGCCGCGAAAGCGAACCCGGCGGTGCAGCCAGCCGTGGCGGCCTACCGAAGCAAGGCGCCGCTGGCCGGCGACGACCTCGTCAACATCGCGCGCCTGTTGGGCCTGTACAACCGCCTGCAGAACCAGCAGGCCGTGATCGCGAGCATCGGCGCCATGGTGGCGATTCCCACGGTGCGCAACGTGCAGGTGCCGCCGCATGAAAGCCCGCCGATCATCGAGTTCGGCAAGCTGGTCGAGAAGATGGCGGGCGATTTCGGGTTGGCCTTTCGCAACGTCGACAACCGCATCTTCGAAGTCAGCCTGAAGGGCAAGGGCAGCGAAGAATTCGGCATCCTCACGCACGCTGACGTGGTGCCCGCGGTGCTCTCCGAATGGGTGCTGGACGACGGCACGCGCCTGGACCCATTCAAGATGGCCCGCGTGGGCGACTACCTCTACGGCCGGGGCACCATCGACGACAAGGGCTCGATTGCTGCCGTGCTCTACGCCATGAAGGCCGTGAAGGACAGCGGCCTGCCCATCGACCGCAGCGTCCGCCTCATGATCGAGACCACCGAGGAAACCGGCGGCGACGCGATGCAGTACTACCGCACGAAGACGCAACTGCCCGCCTACAACATCGTGCTCGACAGCAAGTACCCGGCGGTGGTGGCCGAGAAGGGCTCGGGCGCGCTGAAGGTGCTGTTTCCGGCTGAAGCGACCGATGGCGCGGCAACGGCCATCACGGCGATGGCCGGCGCGGCATCGGCCAATGCCATCTCGCAGACCGCCACCGCCACGCTCAAGGGCGGCGACCTCGCGGCTGTGGCTGCGAAGCTCGAAGCGACCAAGCCTGCCTTCCTGCAGAAGTACGAAGGGCAGGGCGGCAAGTTCTCCATCGACATTGCGCGCGGCACCGACAGCATCGAGTTGAAGGTCTCAGGTGTCTCGGCCCATGGCTCGCGTCCCGAAGAGGGCGTGAACCCGTTGCCGCGTCTTGCCTTGTTCCTGCAGGAGTCCGGCGTGCCGCTGGCCGCCAACCACTACCTGAAGGCGGTGAAGTACATCGACGCGCTCTACGGCACCGGCTATCTCGGCGAGAAGATGGGCCTGGGCTACAAGGACGACTTCATGGGCCCGCTGACCTTCTCGCCCAACCTGATCCGCATGGGTGCCGACGGCAGGCTCGAAGTCACGGTCAACGTGCGCATGCCGCGCGGCCGCACGCCCGACGAACTGAAGGCCCAGGTGGCTGAAAAGATCAACGGCTGGGCCGTAGCCAACCAGGTGAAGCTCGAAGTCAACTATGACCAAGGCAACTGGATGGCACGCGACCCCAAGGGCGCCTGGCTGTCGACGCTGCTCGACATCTACGGCGACACCACCGGCCTCGAAGCCAAGCCCGTGCCCACCGCCGGCAGCACCACGGCCAAGCTGATGCCCAATGCGATCAACTTCGGTCCCGCGATGCCCGGCAAGAAGTACACGGCGCACAACGCCAAGGAATACAAGGAAGTGCCCGACCTCGACGCCGACATGCAGATGTTCACCGAGATGCTGGTGCGCATCGGCAACCTGCGGCTGATGCAGTAGCGGGTTCGCGATCAAGTTGGGGCACATGCGAATGCCCCGGCTTGCGCATCCTCGAAATCGCACGCCAAAGTCGCACATTCGGACGGCCTTGCACCGTTTCTTCGTAGTGCGAACGGCCATGTCGCAACGCATGGCTCGGGTATCGTCGAAGGCTTCATTTTTGTGAACAGGGAGTCACGCTCATGCAGCCATCTCGCTTCTCGTTGCCGGTCCTTACCGTGGGCCTCATGGCAGCAGGCCTTACCGCACCGGCCTTCGCAGAGACGCTCAAGAAACCCGCGCTCGATCAGCTCGCCGCGGCCTGGCAAGGCGGCAAGCCCGCGCCCAGCTTCAACGCATTCCTGACCCAGGCCGAGAAGGCGAACCCGACGCTGAAACCTGCCGTGGCCGCCTACCGCAAGAAGGCGGCGCTGGCCGGCGACGACCTCACCAACATCGCGCGCCTGCTGGGCCTGTACAACCGCCTGCACAACCAGAAGGCGGTGATCGCGAGCCTCGGTGCCATGGTGGCGCTGCCGACGGCGCGCAACGTGCAGATCCCGCCGCACGAGAACCCGACGATCATCGATTTCGGCAAGCTGATCGAGAAGACGGCGAAAGATTTCGGGCTCGCCTACCGCAACGTCGACAACCGCATCTTCGAAGTGAGCCTGAAGGGCAAGGGCACCGAAGAGTTCGGCATCCTCACGCACTCCGACGTGGTGCCTGCCGTGCTGTCCGAGTGGGTGCTCGACGACGGCACGCGACTCGATCCGTTCACGATGGTTCGCGTGGGCGATCGCCTCTACGGCCGCGGCACCATCGACGACAAGGGCTCGATCGCTGCCGTGCTCTATGCGATGAAGACGGTGAAGGAGAGCGGCATCCCGATCCAGCGCAGCATGCGCCTGATGATCGAGACCACCGAGGAAACCGGCGGCGACGCGATGGAGTACTACCGAGGCAAGACCACGCTGCCCGCCTACAACATCGTGCTCGACAGCGGCTACCCTGCCGTCGTGGCCGAGAAGGGCGCGGGCTCGCTGAGCGTGTTCTTCCCCGCGGAAAAGACCGATGGCACCGTCACCGCAATCACCGACATGGGCGCGGCCGCCGCGGTCAACGCGATCTCGCAGACCGCCACCGCCACGCTCAAGGGTGGCGATCTCGCGGCCGTGGCCGCGAAGCTCGAAGCAGCCAGGCCCGCCTTCCTGCAGAAGTACGAACCGCATGGCGGCAAGTTCGCGATCGCGATCTCGCGCGGCGTGGACAGCATCGACATCAAGGTCACCGGCACTTCGGCCCACGGCTCGGAGCCCCAGAATGGCGTGAACCCGCTGCCACGGCTGGGCCTGTTCCTGCAGGAGTCGGGCGTCACGCTGGCCGACAACCAGTTCCTGAAGGCGGTGAAGTACGTCGACACGCTCTATGGCACCGGCTACCTCGGCGAGAAGATCGGCCTGGGCTACAAGGACGACTTCATGGGCCCGCTGACCTTTTCTCCCAACCTGATCCGCACGGGCGCCGATGGCCGTGTGGTCGTGGCGGTCAACACGCGCATGCCGCGCGGTCGCACGCCCGAAGAACTCAAGGCGCAGGTGACCGCGAAGATCAACGACTGGGCCGCGGCGAACAAGGCCACGGTCGAGATCAAGTACGACCAGGGCAACTGGATGGCACGCGACCCATCGGGCCAGTGGCTCTCGACCCTGCTCAACATCTACGGCGACACCACCGGCCTCGAAGCCAAGCCGGTGTCCGCCGCCGGTGCCACCACCGCCAAGCAGATGCCCAACGCGATCAGCTTCGGCCCCGGCATGCCCGGCAAGAAGTACACGGGGCACAACGCCAAGGAATACAAGGAGGTGCCCGACCTCGACGCCGACCTGCAGATGTTCACCGAGATGCTGGTGCGCATCGGCAACCTGCAGCAGATGCAGTAGTCGCGCTGGCCTTGGCCTGAGGCCGAAGGCCGGCGGTCAGCGCAGGCCGCGTGCCTGCAGCATGCCCTTGAGCCGCCGCACTTCGTGCTGCAGGTCGAGGATCAGCGCGGCGGCATCGAGGCCCACGCCGAAGTCGCGCTCCAGCCGGCGCGCTTCGAGCGCATGCTGAAGGTCGGCGCTGGAGAATTGCCAGTGCTCGGGTTGCGTGTCGGTGGTCGTGACCTGCACGATGCCGACCTCGACCAGTTGCACCACCCAGGCGGTGTCGGCGCCGACGGCATGGGCCAGCTCGCTCGGTGCGAGCGGTTGCGAGGCGCTGATGGCGGTGGCGGTTGTGACGGTGAAATTCGCCATGCTCAGACTCCCAGATGCTGGCGTGGGTTGAACGATGCCGTGGCCTGCGCCAGTTGCTCGTAGGCCTTGCGCGCTTCGTCGCCGTCGGCGGGCGGCAGCGCGATGTCGAGCAGCAGGTACAGGTCGCCGGGCGTCTTGCCCGCGATGCCACGGCCCTTGAGCCGCAGCTTCAGGCCATTGCGCGCGTTGCGCGGCACGGTCACCTCGACCACGCCGCCGGTCGGTGTTGGCACCTGCACCTGCGCGCCCAGCGCGGCTTCGGTCGGTGTGACCGGCAGCGTCATGTAGAGGTCGCGTTCTTCCACGCGATAGAGCTTGTGCGGCGCGAGGCGCACTTCGAGGTACAGGTCGCCGGCCGCTTCGCCGCCGTGGCCGGGCATGCCCTGGCCCGCGAGGCGGATGAACTGCCCCGGATGCACGCCGGGCGGAATCTTCACGCTGAGCGTGCGGTTCTCCAACTGCGGACGGCCCTGCGCATCGAGTGTTTGCGCGCGCAGCGTGATCTCGCGCTCGGCGCCGTTGAGCGTGTCTTCGAGCGTGATCTCGATGGCCGCATGGTGGTCTTCGCCGCGTGCGCGGTAGTTCTGCCGCGTGGCGCCGCGCCGCTCGGCCTCGCCGAACATCGAGGAAAAGAACTCGCTGAAGTCGGCATGGTCGGCCGGCCCCTGGCGCGGACCGCGATGAAACTCGTAGCCCGCGTCCCAGCCGGGCGGCGGCTGGAAGTCGCCTTCGGGATGGCCGCCGCGCGCGACACGGTCGGCCAGCGCGTCATAGGCCGCGCGCTTTTCCTTGTCGCCCAGCACGTCCTTGGCCTCGTTGATGTCGCGCATGCGCGTCTCGGCGTCGGGCTCCTTGCTGACGTCGGGGTGGTACTTGCGGGCGAGCTTCCTGTAGGCCTTGCGCACCTCGTCGTCCGACGCGGTGCGCTCGATGCCAAGGGCGCTGTAGTAGTCCTTGAATTCCATGGTGTGTGGCGGTTCGTTCGTTGGACGGCGTACAGGACGCGGGTGGCTGACCTAGGCCAGGGCCGCTTCGCCGTCGGCATGCCGCAGCAGCGGCGTTATGGCCCATGTGGGGCCGTGGCGTTCAAAACGCAATGGCTGCGCGTTGCCGAGCAGCTCGAAGTCGATGGGCACGCAGAGCAGCGCGGCCAGCGCATAGAGCGTGCCGCCGTGCGCCACCACCAGCACCGGGCCGGGCTGTTGCTGCAGCGCTGCGTCGAGCGCGGCCCGCTTGCGGGTGACGAACTGCGTCAGCGTCTCGCCGCCTTCGGGTTCGCAGGCCCAGTCGATGTTGGCGGACGACGTGCCGATCAGCGCGCCGAAGTTGCGCTCGCGCAGCGCGGCCTGCCGGGTCGGCTCCAGCTTCAGTGCCGCGCCCACCGTGTGCGCCGTGTCGAAGGCGCGCCGGGCATCGCTGCAGACGATGGTGCGGATCGGCTCGCCGGCCAGCAGGTCCGCGGCGCGGGCCGCCTGCTGCAGGCCGAGTTCGCTGAGCGGCTCGTCGACGTCCTGGAAGATGCGCTGCGCATTGCGGCCGGTCTGGCCGTGGCGCAGGAAGTAGAAGTGCTCGCAGGCCGGCGACAGCGGCTGCGCCGCCGCGATCCGCACCAGTTGGTCGAGGCCGCCGGCGGCGGTGTGGGAGGGCTGGGTCTGTGGTGACATGGCTTCAGTATGCAAGCTGCAGCGGCGCGCCTTCGCGTTGCGCCTTCACATCGGCTGGGTGGAAGGGCAGCGGATGCCACTGCTTGGCCGCGAACAGCGGCAACTGGTCGTAGGCACGCGGCGACGAAAGATCGCTGCTCTGGCCATAGGTCAGCAGGCCTTGGGCCACCGGGCCGTTCGCGTCGAAGGTCACGACCTGCATGTAGCTGCTGCCGTAGTTGACGTTGTAGCCCTTGGTGTCGATGAACGACTGGCCCTGCGATTCGAGCTTGTTGAGCACGCCCTCGAATTCGTCGCCACCGTGCAGCGCGATCTTCTGGCCGCGCACCGTGCGCGACTGCGGCACGCCCAGCGGCACGTCGGCCGCAAAGCCGGCCGTGCGGACCACGCCGACCGCATCGCCGAGCGCCTTGAACACAGCATCGCGCGTGGCCGGCGTGGCCATGTCGAGGCCGGCCGGCGTTGCCACCGGCTGGGCCGGATCGAAGGGCACGCGCCAGACCTTCGGCACGTCCTTGGTCTTGCGCCAGAACTCGCGGAACAGCGCCGCGCCCTTGGAGTCGGCGTTGCTGGTGCGGTCCCAGGCCGACAGCACGCGGCAGCCCAGGGCCTGGTCGGCATTCAGCGCGCTGCCACCGGCCTTGCAGGCGGCCTGCAGGTCGTCCATCACCAGCATGCCGGCGAGGTTCTTGTCGCGAAAGATCACGCTGCGCAGCTCGGCCGCCCCCATGCGGTTGCCGGGCAGGCCGTCGTTGCCCGCCAGGCGTCCCCGGATTTCCATGATCGCGCTGCGCGTGCGCAGCCGCTGCGGCACGCCGGTCGGGCCGACCAGCGGGGAGACGCCCGCCATCGGCGCCGTCTCGGGGTTGCTGAGCCAGAAGCTGTCGTTGCTGTTCTGCACGTAGTCCGGCGTGATGACCACCGGCATGCGGGCCGGCGCGATGATGCCCGGCGCGGCGGCCGTGCTGTCGCGGTTCCACGCGCAGGCGCTGCGCGAGCCGTCGAGCACTGGCAGGCCAGCCGCATTGAGCAGCGCCGCTGCAGCGGGCGAGGGCGCGCAGGCCTTGAGCATCTCGGCCGATACATCGGGCACCACCGACAGGTCGGCGTACATCGCATTGCCGTCGCGGTCGGCGGCGATGGTGTTGATCCACGGCATGCCCTGGTTGCCCATGGCGGTGCGCAGTTCGCCCACGTTGCGGGCCAGCGCCATCTTCATCCAGCTGTCGGCCGAGCGCATGTTGAGCGTGTTGGCATCGCGGATTGCATAGGCCTTCTGCGCGGTCCAGCCGAGGCCGGCGCGCGGCAGCGAAATGACGGGGCCCCAGTCGGTCGAATAGAAGGTGTGCTGCACCGGTGCCCCGCCGCCCGTGGCCGCGGCCGGCAGCACGACGGTGCGCGCCACCATCTTCTTCGGCTGGCCGTCGACCCAGTACACGGTGGGGTCGTTCGGATCGAGCTTCAGCTCGTACAGCGTGAAGCGCTTGCCCGTCGACACGGTATGCGTCCAGGCCACGTCCTTGTTGAAACCGATCGCCACCACCGGGCTCAGGCCGCCGGTGGCGCCCATCACGTCGAGCTTGCCGGGAATGGTGAGATGCATTTCCCAGAAGCGGTTGGTGCCGGTCCATGGAAAGTGCGGGTTGCCCAGCAGCAGGCCCTTGCCGTCGGGCGTGGCGTTGCGTCCGAAGGCCCAGCCGTTGGAGCCCAGCTCGCCGCCTTCGGGGTTGGCGTTGAAGCTGTGGCGGCCGATCTCGGCCACGGCTTCTTTCAGGTCGACCGGCGCCGCGCCGGTCTTCGTGCCCGCTGCGGGCGGCACGGCCGCCAGCACGGTGCCGGCCAGCGCACCCAGGCCGCCCTGGATCATCGAGTTCTCGGTGGCACGCGACAGGTCGGCTGCGGTCATCGGGCGCACCCACGGCTTGCCGCGGCAATCGGCGGGCAGGCCGTTGGCGCCCACATCCTGCAGGTAGCGGTTGTAGCCCTCCACGTAGCCGCGCAGCGCGGCCTTCACGTCGGGACTGGTGGTGGCGCCGGCACGCGCCAGCGCGGCATCGTCCATGTGATAGCGGATGAACAGGTCGATCTGCGCGTTGGGCATGCGACCCAGGCCGAGGTCGCCGGTGTTCTGCGCGCCGAGGAACTGCGAACGCTCGCCGCGCAGCGTCAGCAGGTGCTCGGCGGTCTGGCAGATGTTGTCTTGTGCCTGCGCGTAGGCAGTGCCGTAGGCCAGGCCTTCGTAGTCAGGCGCCGTGATGTGCGCGATGCCGAAGGTGGTGCGCTCGATGGTCACGCTGCGCGAGCCGGGCGGCGGCGTGCTGGCACAGCCGGCGAGCAGGGCGACCAGGCCCAGGGACAGGGCCGTCAACGAAAACCGGGTACGCGAGGTGTTGTTCTTCGATGTCATGGTGCGGGCATGGTTGAAAAGACAGGAAGCCGATTAAAAGGCGTGCCCGCCACCGCGCAGTGTCGCCAGCGCGGCACGCCGCGCGGTTTTCAGCCGAACTTCATGCCCTTGGGGCGGGCCAGCAGGCGATTGACGTAGGCGTCGATCTTCGGACGGTTCAGGCGGCCGCCGAAGGCGCGGTGCCAGATGAACATCGAGCCGATCATCACGTCGGCCGCCGTGAACTGCGCGCCGAACAGGTAGGGGCCATCGCCCAGTTCGCGCTCGACCGCGTCCTTGGCCTGCTCGAAGTTGGTCCAGCCGCGCGCGCTGTTGTTGCTGCGGATCTTCAGCAGGCTGTCGCCCATCGCGGGTTCGAGCTGCGCGGTCGAATAGACCATCAGCGACAGGTAGCGCCCGCGATCCGGCGAGCCGATGAAGGGGGCCAGCCGCTTGTGTGGAAACTTCTCGGCGATGTACATGCAGATGGCCGCGTTCTCGAAAACGTGCGTGCGGCCGTCGACCAGCGCCGGGACCTTGCCGGCCGGGTTGATCTTGAGGAACTCGGGGCTCTTGTGCGCCTTGTTCCTGATGAGCGTGGGCACGATCTCGTAGTCGACGCCTGCTTCATCGAGCATCCATTTGGCGACTTGCGAGCGGCTTTGCGGATCGAAATACAGCTTCATGGCGTTGTGTCTCCTTGTTCGTCGGTACGAGGGGGCGGATCAGAACTTGGGAATGCGCAGGGTCTTGCTGATCATCAGCGTGCCCGAAAGCGCGAACAGCAGCACGAGCGGATGCAACTGCCACGGGCCGATGACCCAGGCGCCGCCCCACACGGTTTCGCCGATGCGGCCCTGCCATGCCGCATACGCGAGCACGCCCACCAGCACCACGCTGGTCGGAATGGGCGTGCCTTCGAAATACTTCACCTTGTCGGCGCCTTCGGACAGTGCCTCGGCCGTGACGTTGTAGCGCGCGAGCCGGCTCACGCCGCAGCCCACGAAATAGATCAGCAGCACGCAGTCCCAGCCGCCGTTCAGGCCGGCGGCGAAGGCCAGCGCGGCGGGTGCCACGCCGAACGAGATGATGTCGGCCAGCGAGTCCAGCTCACGCCCGAGCGCCGAATGCGTCTGGCGCCAGCGCGCGATGCGGCCGTCGAACACGTCGAAGATGAAGGCGGCCGGCGCAAGGGCTGCCGCCCAGAGGAACTGCGCGAGCGACTGGCTCGCCATGAAGGCCATGGCAAGAAACACCGCGCCCACGCCGCAGGCTGCGTTGCCGAGCGTGAACGCGTCGGCCAGGTGGAAGCCCCGGATCATCGAGAAATGCTTGCGGACCGGTGCGGAATCGGGAGAGTTCATGAGAGAAAGATGCTGGGTCGTCTGGGCGTCGGTGCCCGGGAAATGCCCCGCACCTTAACCCAGGCACCGGGCATATTTTGTAGTCGCGGTCCTATACCGCAATGCCGGGAAAGCGCGGGTGTCAGGCGCCCTGGCGCGCTTCGGCAATCCGGGCGAAGCGCCCGAGCACTTGCGCGGCGCTGTCGGTGGCGATCACGCGCTCGCGCAGCGCGACGGGGTCGGTGCCCTCGGCTTTCAGGTCGGCGGCCAGCATGTCGATGTAGCCGCGCATCGCATCGGCATCGAACTCGGGATGGAACTGCACGCCCCAGGCCTGTTCGCCGATGCGAAAGGCCTGCACTGGCTCGTGCTCGCTGCCGGCCAGCCGCACCGCGCCCTCGGGCAGGCGCAGCGCGCTCTGCCAGTGCACCACGTTGGCCGGAAACTGTGCGGGCAGGCCGCGCAGCAGCGGATCGGTGGCGGCGGCTTCATTCAGCGTGACGGTGACCGTGCCGACCTCCGCGCCCCGCGGATGGTTGCCCGCCTCGCCGCCGAGCGCATGCGCGAGCAACTGATGCCCGTAGCAGATGCCCAGCACCGGCGTGCCATGCGCCACGAGTTGCGCGAGCCATGCGGCCGTTGTTTCGCTCCACGGTTCCCGGTGCGACACCATCGCATGCGAACCGGTGATGACCACGCCGGACACGGCTTCGGGCGTGGGCAGGGCGTCGCCCCGGCGCGGATCGACCACCAGCATCGGCAGCGTCTGCGAGGCCAGGCCGTCGGCGATCCAGTTCTCGAAGTCGCCGCGTTCAGCGCGAAGGGCCGCGAAGGTGTCTCCGAGCTTGACGATGACGAGTGGAAGCGGGTACTTGTTGTCCATGCCCGAGATCATGCCGCAGCCGCAGGCGTCGATTTCAGCGAGTGGCTTCGCGGCGGTGCAGCAGGTCCATGAAGGCGCGCCCCACCGGCGACGGCGAGCGGCCCGCCCGCGTGATCAGTCCGATCGGCCGCGACATCGCAGGGCGCTGCAGCGGTACCGTGACCAGTTCGTCGTTCTTCGTGAGCTGCAGCGCGAGCCGGGGCAATGCGGTCAGCCCCAGCCCGGCCGCAACGAGCGCGCCCGCAGCGGCCACGCTCGGGTATTCGAGCGCCGGCACCACCTGCAGGCCGCGCTGCAGGAAGGCCGCATCGGTGATCGGGCGGATGCTGCTCCTGAAGCCGCTGGCAATGAAAGGCCGGCCCGTGAAGACCGACCACGCCGCCGAGGCGCGGCCCGCCAGCGGATCGTCGTGCCGGCACAGCAGCACGAAGGGGTCGTCGATCAGGTGCCGGTAGAGCATCGGCTCCTGCGGGCCGGGGCGCACGCTGATGCCGAAGTCGGCGCGCCCTTCATCGACCGCCGAGCGCACCTGTTCGGCCGGTCCTTCGATCAGCGAAAACGCAACCTGCGGATACAGCGTGCGGAACTCGGCGATGGCCTTCGGCAACAGCGCAACGCCGGTCGACGGCAGTGCGGCAATCGTCAGGTGGCCGCTGCGGCCTTCGAGAAACTGCGACAGCTCGCTGAACGAGCTGTTGAAGTTTTCAAGAATGCGCAGCGCAATCGGCAGCAACTCGCGCCCGGCCGGCGTGAGTTCCACGTGCCGGGTGTCTCGGTCGAACAGCCGCGCACCGGCCAGCGTTTCGATGATGCGCACGGTGCGGCTCAGTGCCGGTTGCGATACATGCAGCGCCTGTGCTGCGGCGCGGAAGTTCGATGTCCTGGCGACTTCGACGAAGGCTTCCAGTTGCTGCAATGTGATGTCGACTCGCACCGGCCGTCTCCTGCGCCTTCTTTCCGATTGATCCATTCAAGGTATCACAGATATAGAAATATTGTCCTTCCCATATCAATGAGCGAAGACCAGACTTCACAGCCATCGATGGAGACAAAGGCCCCGGGGCATCGAGCGGGCCTGTGAAAGCAAGCATGGAAAAAATACTGGAAGGCATCCGGGTGCTGGAACTCGGGCAGGTGCTGGCGGGGCCGTTTGCGGGCGCGATCCTTGCGGACCTCGGGGCCGATGTGATCAAGCTCGAACGCATCGAAGGCGGCGACGACGCGCGCCACATGGGGCCGGCCTTTCGCCACGGCGATGCGCTCAACTTCCATGTGTTCAACCGAGGCAAGAAGTCCGTCGCCATCGACCTCAAAAGCGCCGAGGGCATGGAGGTCTTCGGGCGGCTCGCGGCCGATGCCGACATCCTGATCCACAACCTGCGCCCCGGCGTCACCCGCTCGATGCACATCGACGGGCCGACGCTGTGCGCGCGTTATCCGCGCCTGATCTATTGCGAGATTTCCGCCTTCGGCCACACCGGGCCACTGAGCATGCAGCCGGGCTACGAGCCGCTCATACAGGCCTTCAGCGGGCTGTCGAGCATCAACGGCGGCCCCGACGATCCGCCGATGCGCACCGGCGCTTCGGTCTGCGACCAGGGCACGGGCATGTGGGCCGTGATCGGTGCGCTGGCGCTGCTGCAGCGTCGGCACCTCACGGGCAAGGGCGGTGTGGTCAGCGCCTCGCTGCTGGAAACCGCGCTGATCTGGACCGGCCAGAAGGCCGATGCCTATGCCAACGAAGGGCGCCTGCCGGAGCGCCACCGCTCGGGCCATCCGGGCTTCGTTCCCTACGAGGCTTTCGATACGGCCGATGCGCCCTTGCTGATCTGCTGCGGCAACGACCGGCTCTTTGCCAAATTCGCGCACGAACTCGGGCGCGACGACTGGACCACCGACGAGCGCTTTGCAACCAACAGGCTCAGGCTGCGCCACAAGGCAGCCTTGTTCGAGCAGATCGTGCCGCTGCTTCGCGCACAGACCCGCGCGCAATGGACGGCGAGGTTCACCGCCGCCGGGGTGCCCTGTGCGCCCGTGCACACCGTGCCCGAAGCCATCGCGCATCCGCAGGTCGAGGCGCTCGGCATGCTGCAGGCCGTGCCGGGCGAGGACTTCAGGCTGACGGCGTTGCCGTTGTCCATCGACGGCGTGCGGCCCGCACACCGCGCGGTCGCACCGCGCCTGGGCCAGCACAACCTGGAGTTCGGCGCGCCGGTGCCGCAAGGAGGCACGGATGTCTGATCTTCCACGTCGCGTGCATCTGCATGAAGAAGGCCCGCGCGAAGGCTTCCAGATGGAGGCCGGGCCGATCGCGTCGGCCGACAAGGTGCGCCTGATCGAAGCGCTGGCCCTCACGGGGCTCGAAGAAATCCAGTGCGTGTCTTTCGTCAACCCCGCACGTGTGCCCGGCATGGCCGACGCGGAGATCGTCGCCCGCTCGATCCGCAAGCGAGAGGGCGTGCGCTACACCGGCTTGTGGCTCAACCAGCGCGGCATGCAGCGCGCGATGGAAACCCCGCTCGACATCGAAGGCACGCTGAGCCTCGGCGCATCCGAAGCCTTCTCGGTGCGCAACAACGGCAAGGGAACAGCCGCGCTGCTCGATGCACAGCGCGCCACGTTGGCGTTCTGCGTCGAGCATGCAATTGCGGTGACCCGGGGCATCGTCACGACCGCCTTCGGCTGCAACCTCGAAGGCGCGATTTCTCCCGCCACGGTGGTCGAGCGCGTGTCGCAATTGCTGGGCCTGATGGACGAATTTGGCCTGCAACTGCCGATCCTGCGGCTGGCCGATACCGTGGGCTGGGCCCACCCGAACGCGATCGCATCGGTGGTAGGGGCCGTGCGCGAGCGTTGGCCGTCGCTGCGGCTCGGGCTGCACCTGCATGACACGCGCGGCACCGCGATGGCCAATGCACTGATGGGCCTGCAGATGGGCATCGACACCTTCGACAGCGCCTGTGCGGGCCTGGGCGGCTGCCCGTTCGCCGGGCACACCGGTGCGGCCGGCAACATCTGCACCGAAGACCTCGCGTTCATGTGCGAGGAGATGGGCATCGACACCGGTGTCGATCTCGAGGCGCTGATCGAATGCGCGCGGCTCGCCGAAGAGATCGTGGGCCATCCGCTGCCCGGGAAGCTCATGCGCGCCGGCACGCTGGGCAGGTTCCGGCACTGACTTCATTCAAAGAAAATTCCACAGGAGACAAAACCGTGCTGACCTACTTCCCACAACTTGGCATGCCGATGGCAATGGCTGCGGCCATGCTCTTCGCCGCTCCAGCGCAGGCCCAGCCATACCCCGCCAAGCCCATCACCATCGTCGTGCCCTTCGCGGCCGGCAGCGGCACCGACCAGCAGGCGCGCAGCATGGCGCAGGCGCTGGGTGCGGAATACAAGGTGCCCGTCATCGTCGACAACCGGGCCGGCGCCAGCGGCTTCATTGCCGCGCAGTACGTGGCGAAGGCGGTGCCCGACGGCTACACGATGCTGATGACGACCAACACCACGCACGCGGCCAACGAGCACCTGTTCAAGAAGCTGCCCTACGACCCGGTGAAAGACTTCACCCCGGTCACGCTGCTGTCCAAAGGCCACATGTTGCTGCTGGTGAATTCGGATTCGTCGATCAAGTCGGTGGCCGACCTGATCGCGGCCGCGAAGAAGTCGCCCGGCAAGCTCAACTTCGGCAGCGGCAGTTCATCCAGCCGCGTGGCCAGCGAATCGCTCAAGCAGATGGCGGGCATCGACGTGGTGAACGTGCCTTAGAAGAGCAACCCCATGGCCATCACCGACCTGCTGGGCGGGCAGGTCGACTTCATGTTCGCCGACGCGCCGACTGCATTGCCGCAGGTCAAGAGCGGCAAGCTGCGCGCACTGGCCGTGAGCGGCAACAAGCGACTGGCCGCGGTGCCGGTGCTGCCCACGGTGGAAGAGGCCGGCGTCAAGGGCTACGACATGTCGTACTGGACGGCGGTGTACCTGCCGCCCGGCGCACCGGCCACCATCACGAACAAGCTCAACGAAATGATGATCAAGGTGTCGGCCGCACCCGCCGTCGTGGCCTACCAGGCGACCACCAGCGGCGAAGCGGTCACCAGCACGCCCGAAGGCCTGGCGGTGTTCCAGGCGGCCGAGTCGCGCAAGTGGGGGCAGGTGATCCGGGCCGCGGGCATCGAGCCCGAGTAGCGCCCCGGTCCCTCAGGCAATGATCAGCTTGTTGCACGCCTTGCGCAGCGCCGGCAGGCCGGGCAGTTCGCGCGACTTGGCGTCGGTAACCACGACGTCGATCTCGGCAGTGCGCCTGTAGGTCACGCGGCTGGCCTGGCCGATCTTTGCGTGGTCGGCCACGATGACCACCTGCTGCGCCTGCTCGGCCATGGCCCGCGCGACCGCGGCTTCGGGGTGTTCGAAGCTCATCGCGCCGTACTTGGCATGCAGGCCCACCGGCGACAGCAGGGCCACGTCGGCGCGATAGCGGCGGATTTTTTCGACCGTGATGTCGCCGAGCGTGGCCTGGGTCTTCACGTCGATCTCGCCACCCAGCAGGATGGTCCGGTTGCCCGTCAGGCGCCCCTCGCTGGCACCCGCGAGCTTGAGCGCGATGCTCAGCGAGTTGGTGATGACCGTCATGCCGCTGAGCGTGGCGATCTCTTCCGCAAGGATCGACGTGGTGCTGCCCGCATCCAGAAAAACCGTCTGCCCCGGCTGCAGCAGCGCAATGGCGGCCTTGGCGATGGCGCGCTTTTCCCGCTGCCGTGCAACCAGCCGCACGGCCAACGGGGGTTCAGGCTCCGCGCTGGTGGCGATGGCACCACCGTGCACACGGCGCAGTTCGCCCAGGCCTTCGAGTTCGAGCAGGTCGCGACGCACCGTCTCGCGCGATACAGCGAGGTCCTGCACGATGCGGTCGACGCTCAGGCGCGAGAAAGTGGCGAGCAGGCTGCGAATGCGCAGGAATCGTTCTTCTTGGAGCATGGAAATGCCGGAGTGTGAAAGAAGGAATGGCGTCGGTCCGAAGACCGGCGCCATTGTGCCGACCGCAGCTCGCGCGCGGGCGGCAATGCAGTGAATTTCGCGTCAGGACAACACGCCCATCGCCGGATCGCTGATGCCGTCCGTGCCGGTTTCCACGCGGCCGGAAAAGCGCCGCAGGTAGCTCGTGCCGTCGCCGACATTGGCCGACACGCTGAAGTCGTACCAATGCTTGCTGAACGCGAGGTCCCATTTCTGCACCACGATCTGGCCGGGCGCGAGGGCGAAGTTCCACGGACCGTCGGTGCGGTAGGCGCTCGGCGTCACCGTCACATTGCAACTGATGTTGCCGATGTTGTGCATCTCCAGGTGCACGTCGCCATTGGCCGTGTCGTAGCAGACGCGGATTTCGGGCAGGCCGACACCGCCAGCGAGGGTGGTCGGCAGCTTGCCGCGGAAGCGGCGAAAGTAGCCGTTGGGCCCGAACACCGACAGGTCATAGCTTCCGTCCGAAGTCGGCGCCCAGCTGTCGTTGAGCTGCTTGCCGGGCTCCACCGTGTAGCGGCGCGGCACGTCGCCCAGCGACAGGTGGTTGTAGACATGAAAGACGGCACCGGCCTGGCCGGTGTTGCCGAACACCAGCCAGTACTTTTGCCCGTCGACGTCGGGCCGGCCGCTGGTGTGCAGTTCGTAGGGCAGCGCGCGCGAGTAGCGCACGCCGGTGTCTTGCAGCGCCATCGTGCCGGTGCCGGCCAGCGGGACCGGCACTGCAGGGAGTTTCTTTTGCTGCGTGATGATTGCATCGGCCGTCGTTCTGTCGATGGCCGGCCGTGCGGGCAGGTCGGCGTTGGGGGTCGCGAAGTTGAAGCAGGATGTGAGGTCGCCACTGACCGCGCGCCGCCATGCGCTGATGTTGGGCTCCATCACGCCGAAGCGTTGCTCCAGGAAACGCACGACGGAGGTGTGGTCGAAGACCTGCGAATTGACCCAGCCACCCTTGCTCCACGGCGACACCACATACATCGGCACGCGCCAGCCCATGCCGAACGGTGAGCCCTTGTAGGGGGCCTTCAGGTCGTTGCGTTCGCCCAGCGTCGACACGGTGCTCATGCCGGCGTCGCTGCCGTCGGCGTTGAGCGATGGAATGGCCGGTGGCGGCATGTGGTCGAAGTAGCCGTCGTTCTCGTCGAACATGATGAAGAGCACGGTCTTGCTCCACACGTCGAGCCTGGAGGTCAATGCCATGAGCACTTCCTCGGTGTACGCGGCGCCCCACACCGGGGACGACGGACCGGGGTGTTCCGAATACTTGGCCGGGGCCACGATCCAGCTGACCTGTGGCAGTTGGTCGTTCATCACGTCGGAAGTCAGGTCGGCCAGCGAGCGGGTGGTCAGTGCGCGCGCCTTCAACGTTTTCTGCGCGTCGGTCGGCTTCGTGGCGTAGTAGGCGTTGCGGTAGTTGGTGAAGCCTTCGACCGGGCTGTCGGTGTAGTTGTCATTCATGTCCTGGTAGATCTGCCAGGTCACGCCTGCTGCTTCCAGCCGTTCGGGGTAGGTGGTCCAGCTGTAGCCCGGCGCATTGGCCAGGTCTTCGTTGGTGTTGTCGATGGCCGGGCCGCCACCCAGGCCCAGCGGGTCGTTGGTGCCGGTCCAGAGAAAGAGGCGGTTGGAGTTGGTGCCGGTGAGTTCGCTGCAGTGGTAGGCGTCGCAGATGGTGAAGGCATTGGCCAGCGCGAACTGATAGGGAATGTCGGGCTGCTGGTAGTAGCCCAGCGCACGCGCGCTCTTGGCCGCCACCCACTGGTTCATGCGTCCGCCGTTCCAGGCCTGTTGTCCGTCGGACCAGCTGTGGTTCTGGCCAAGACCGATCTGCGCATTGTTGAGCGTGGTGTCGAAGTGAAGGGGCAGGAAGGTTCCGGCGCCCGTGGCGGCCGGCTGGTTCCAGACCGACTGGCCGTTGGACAGCGGCACCGGAAAGCGATCGCCGAAACCGCGCACGCCGCGCAGCGTGCCGAAGTAGTGGTCGAAGGAGCGGTTCTCCTGCATGAAGATCACCACGTGCTTGACGTCGGTGATGGTGCTGGTCTCCTGCGCGGCCGGCGCGGCCAGGGCCCGGCGGATGCCGGGAGGCAACAGGCTGAATGCGGCAGCGGCGCCTGCGGTGGTGGCTGCGCCGCGCAGGAAGCCGCGCCGGGAACTGGAAGTGTGCTTGTCTGTCATGGGCGGTCTCAGGGGGCGCAACGCACCGTCTCGGGACGACGGGCGGGTGGTTGGTCGGGCGTGGTGCCGGGTGGCGTCACGGCGTCCGGGGGCGGCCCGGCGGTGGCCGGGTCGTTGGGGGTGAGCACCACGCCGGGCTGAGGGGCGGTGGTGCCCGGTGTGACGGGGACGTTGAAGCCGCCCCCTCCGCTGCCGCCGCCGCAGGCGCTCAGTGCGGTGGCGGCGACAAGCGTCGCGACCGCAAGGAAGATGCGGCGGCCGGCGGCCTGGCGCAGGGTGTGCGTGGGTTCGTTGTGCATGCGTGTCTCCGATCAGGGAACCAGCGTGGTCAGCGAGGTGCCGGAGCGGGCGATCGACTCGATCTCCGTCGCGGTCAGCGCGCGCTTCCAGGTGCTGAATTCGCCGAAGTCGAAGCGGCCGCCGATGGTGTTGCTCGCGTTGCCGTTGCGGTAGTTGGGGCCGTAGCCACCGTCGCCGTCTTCGTTCAGCGTGAAGCTGCCGTTCAGGCCGTTGAGCGCGGCGACGAATTCAGCGGTCAGCGTTGCCGAAATGCTCTGCATGCCGTAGACGGGGTCGTACATGTAGTACGTCACCTTCAGGCCGGGTACGTCGACAGCCATGGCGACATACGCCCAGGTGTTGGCACTGAGGCTCAGATCCTTGTCACCCAGGCGTGCACCGCCGCGGCCGATGTTGAACCGCACCGCGCCGCCGTACTGGCCGATGGCCAGGCCTGCGTTGTCGCCGCTTTTCCAGTTCTTGTTCGACACGATCGGCATGCCCGAGCGGGTAGCGTCCGAGCGGAACCAGAAGCCGAAGGTGAAGGGCGCGGTGGTGCTGGTGACGCTGGCAGTGGGAATGCGGTAGCCGCCGTCGCAGGCCGTGCAGACGGTCGGGCCGGCGTAGTTGGTCGATTGCAGCGCAGTGTCCGTGCCGCCGAACGGGCCATCGCCCGCAGCGGTGTAGACGGGCAGGGCGCCGCTCACCCAGGGCGTGAAGAGCTGCGTGCCGTCGATGCGGTCGGCCAGCGTTTTCTTCAGCGCGAACAGGTGCGTGAGTCCTGTGGCCACGCTGGGCAACAGGACCACGGGCTTCACGTACTTGAGCGTGGCACGCAGCGACACCGGCACCTGGTCGGTGACCACCGTGTAGTTGTAGGTGAAGAAGCCACTGGCCGCAGGTGCCATGGTGGTGTCTTCGAACCCGAGCGCGTTGCCTGGCAGTGTTGCCACGGCCGTGCCGTCGCGCATCACCGTGATGGCGGCGGGCGTCGAGGGCAGGGTCCATGCCAGTTGGATGCCGTTGGACTTCTTGTTCGTCGCGGCGGAGAGCTGGCGCACACCGGCCGCACCGGCCAGCGGACTGCCGTCGATGACGTACTTGTCGGCTGCAGGGCGTGCCGAGAGATGCGTCAACACGGTGGGAGCGATGTCGGTTGCTGCCGCGTAGGCGTACCAGGGCTCGATGGCGACGGGCAATGCAGCGGGCGCAGCCATTGCCAGGTTGACGGGCTTGTTGAGCGCGATGACCGTCGCAAGGTTCGACGGCACCGGAATGCCGTCGGCCACGCCGGTCGCACCCAGGCCGTGCGTGGTGGTGACGATCACCATCCAGTCTTCATTCGGCTGCGCCGCGCGGCGCTTGGCGAGCGAGGCCTTGAGCTTCGTGATCTGCGCGTCGACCTGTGCCAGCGCGTTCTGGTAGTCGTTGCCGTAGCCGGCCACGTCCGCCACCTGTGCGGGGCCCTGGTAGTCGGCCACGATCAGGTCGTAGCTGCCGCCCTCGATGGCCGCCGATGCTTCGGACGACACGCAACTGTCGTTGCCTTCGCAGTCCTTCGCCAGGTCCAGGTAGCCCGCGGCCTTGTCGGCGCGCAGCAGTTGCGGCAGGCCGCTCCAGCTTGCGATGGCGGCGGTACGCGCCGTGGCGCGGCTTTGCTTGAGCAGCTTGAAGACGGTGTCGGCCTTGAAGCTCTGGCCGTCGTAGTTGGAGCGGATCTCGTGGCGATCGGCCCATGTGCCCGTCAGCAGCGTGGCCCATGCGGGGCCGTCGGTCGGCTGCTGTTGCGTGGTCTTGCCCTTGATGCCGCCGGTGTAGGCGGGGAGCACCGTGCCGAGCCCTTGCAGCGACGGCATGCGGGCGCCGGCCAGCGCCTGTTGCAAGGCGTCGTACTGCACGCCGTCGATGCCGATGACCAGCGCCTTGCCTTGCGGTGCAGGGCCGGGGGCAGGAGCGGGCGCAGGGGCCGGCGCGGGCGCCGGTGCGGGCGGAAAGGGGAAGGCGGGCGTCGAGCCTCCACCGCCGCCACAGGCGGCCAGCAGAAGCAACGGGCTCAAGCTCAGGGCGGCGCGCGCGAGGCGGCCTCTCAGTGTTTTCATCAGGGAACTCCGGCAAGAGGAAGACGCCGGACAGATCGACAGGATCTGCCCGGCCACGAATGACCACGTGGCCGTTTGCGGAAATTCGCAAATTGCATTCACCTGCAGTTGTGCAGATGTCAGTGATTTGCAATAAATGCCACAAACGCAACCAATGCCGCGGATGGTGCGTGCCTCAAGTGACAGTGCTTTGACAACTTCGATAAAAGCTTGGTTTCCAAATGAAACGGGGCCCGAAGGCCCCGTGCAGGAGAACGTCGCGCCCGTTCGCGCGGTCAGCGGATGTGCGCTTCGTACGCCTTCTCGACTGCCTCCAGATTCGTCCAGAAACCTTGCGGCCTGTCCCCCTGCAGCACATCGATGAGCACATCCAGATGCGCATGCCAGCCTCCCGCGACGCTGAGCGTTTCCTTGCGGTCGGCCAGGCGTCGATGCGTGAGCACGAGCCGCGTGCCGTTGCCTTCAGGCGTGAGTTCGAACGTGACTTCCGATGGCGCCGGGTCTTCGTCCCAACTGATCGTCAACAGCGTCGGCGGCTCGCTTCGAAGCAGCCGCGACTTCTGCAGATGGGGCTTGCGGTAGCCCGCGAAGCGCTCGGGCGCTTCCTCGTCGGTGAGCCTCGTGTGTTCGAAGCGCAGCTCGAAGACGCCGCCGATCTCTTGTGTCATGGTGCCGCCGGCCAGCCATGTGGCGCGCTTGTCGGGGTCGGTGAGATAGGCCCAGACACGTTCGATGGGCGCGGCCAGCGTGCGCTCCATCCGCAGGGTGCCGGGCTCGATCAGTTGGCCGAGGCTGTGCTTGGTCTTCATGTGCTTGTGCTCCTTGGGTGTGAGGGAAGAAGAAAGAAGATCACTCGGGGGACCCGGCGTCTCGCTGCAGCTCCTGCGCGAGTGCGTCCAGATGGTGGTTCCAGAAGCTTTCGCAGTGGCGCAGCCAGGCGTTGGCCGAAGCCAGTGCTGCCGGCTCCAGTCGGCAGACGTGCGCGCGGCCGTGCACGGTGCGCGAGACGAGGCCCGCGCGCTCCAATGTCTTCACATGCTTGGAGGCCCCCGCGAAAGACATGCGAAACGGCGCGCCCAATTCGCCCACGCTGCACTCCCCATGGGACAGCAACTGCAGCATGGTGCGACGCGTGCTGTCGGCCAGGGCCTGGAATACGGCGTCGAGCCGTTCGTCGTCTAGTTCAACCATGAGGTTGAATATAGATGCCCTTGCCGATTCATTCAACTCATCGGTTAAATGAAGCCCTTGCCGTTACAGGGGATACACCCGGGACGCACAACGCTTGCGGGTTGCTGGAATACCGAAGGCCGCGCTCCTACGATGCGTTTCATCACTTCATCCACCCCGTCCAAGAAAGAAAAACGAATGAACTCTCCCGTCCAGCGTCGCACCCTGTTGCTCGCCGCTTCCGTGCTGCCCCTGGCCAGCGCCTGCTCCGCGTGGTCGCAGAAGGGGCCGCAGTCATCGGCCGAGGCGCAACTTGCCGCGCTCGAAAGTGCCTCGGGCGGCCGCCTCGGCGTGGTGGCCTTCAACACCGGCAGCGGTGCGCGCGTGCAGCACCGGGCGCACGAGCGCTTTCCGTTCTGCAGCACCTTCAAGCTGATGCTGTCCGCCGCCATCCTCGAGCGCAGCGCGAAGGACGCCAGCCTGTTCGCGCGCCGCGTGAACTACAGCAAGGGCGACCTCGTCAGCTATTCGCCGGTCACCGAGAAGAACATCGCCACCGGCATGACGGTGGCCGAGCTGTGTGCGGCCACCGCGCAGTACAGCGACAACGGCGCAGCCAACCTGCTGCTGAAGATACTGGGCGGGCCGCCCGCATTGACAGCGTTCGCGCGCAGCATCGGCGACCAGACCTTCAGGCTCGATCGATGGGAGACCGAACTGAACACCGCCATTCCCGGCGACCTGCGCGACACCACCACGCCGGCTGCCATGGCCGACAGCGTGCAGCGACTGGTGCTGGGCGATGCATTGGGCGCAGCGCAGCGCGAGCAGCTCCAGACCTGGCTGCTGGGCAACACCACCGGCAAGGAACGCTTCCTGGCCGGCGTGCCCGCGGGCTGGAAGGTGGGCGACAAGACCGGGTCCGGCGACTACGGCACCACCAACGACATCGGCGTGCTGTGGCCGCCGGCCGGTGCGGCGCCGCTGGTGATCGCGGTTTACCTGACGTTCCCGGAGAAGGATGCGAAGGCGCGCAACGATGTCATTGCCTCGGCCACGCGCATCGTGGTTGCCGCGCTGGCGGGCTGAGATCGTTCCGAGGAGGGGCGGCGAGCCGGCAGTCACAAGGCCGACTGCCGGACCGGGCATACTCGCGCGCGCTCTTCCCCGCGACTTCAACAAGGACTCCATGTCAGGACACGGCTTTCACGTGCACGGCCCGCACGACCACGAACTTGAACACGCCGCATCCGGCGATCACAACAGTCACGGCGACAAAGCGGAAAAGCATGCCGGCGGCATGAGCATGACGAGCAAGATCGCGGTGTGCACCGCGGTCATCGCCACCGTCGGCGCGATCTTTTCGTACATGGGCGGCGCCACGCAGGCGAACGCCGGGATCTACAAGAACAACGCCGCGATCAAGAAGACCGAGGCGTCGAACCAGTGGAATTACTTCCAGTCGAAAAGCACCAAGCAGGCGCTGGCCGAGTTCGCGCGCGACACGTCGAGCGACGAGCGCAGGAAGGGCTGGCAGGACAAGGTGGCGCGCTATGAACAGGAAAAAACCGAGATCCAGGCCGCGGCCAGAAAACTGGAGAGCGAAGCGAGCCGCTGGGATTCGCAGTCCGATGAGCAGATGCACCAGCACCATCGCTGGGCCCAGGCCACCACGGTCCTTCAGGTGTCGATCGCGCTTGCCGCCATTGCCCTGCTGACGAAGAAGAAGTGGCTGGAGCGCGCCATGTTCGGCGTGGCGGTTGCCGGGCTGGCAGTGGGCGTATTGGCGGCGCTTCACATCTAGCGCCCTGACGGCGCCGGGCCAGCCTCTTTCAAAGCGCGTTGGCTACAGCACGAACCATCCCACAGCCACGTAGTGGCTCGCCGTCCCTGCCAGCACGAACAGGTGCCACGCACCATGCGCATGCCTGAACCCCTGGCGGTTGCGATAAAAGACGGTGCCGGCGGTGTAGAGCACGCCGCCGATCAGCAGCCACGCCAGCCCCGCGCCTTCGAGCCGCGCGGCCAACGGCACAGCGGCCAGAACGCCGAGCCACCCCATGCCGATGTACAGCGGCAGCGAAGGCTTCTTGGGTGCGTTGTCCTTCGCCGGTGCCAGCTCGCGCCAGATGCCGAAGAGCGCCGCGCCCCAGATCGTGGCGAGCAACAGTCCGCCCCACACGCCCTGCAGCGTGACCAGCGCAAAGGGCGTGTAGGTCCCGGCGATCAGCAGGTAGATCGCGCAATGGTCGGCCTGCTCCCACACCCGCTTGAGACGGCCGCGCGTGCTGTGGAAAAGCGTGGATGCCGCATACAGCACCACGGCCGAGAGCGAGAACACCAGCGCTCCCGCGATGCGCGCGGGGTCGCCGGTGGGCACGGTCTTGACGAGCAGCAGAGCGGTCGCGGCCAGTGCAAGCAGCAGGCCGAACAGGTGGCTGTATCCGTTGAGCCGTTCGCCTCGGTACATGGTGAGATGTGTGCCGCCTGCCGCGCTGTTTCGCGTCAGCGGCCCGTTTCCTTCAGGTAGGCGCTGCGCGCCGCAAAAGCGGTGTTGGCGAAGTCGGAGAACACGCCGTCGATGCCCGCGCGGAAATACAAGAGGTACTCGGCCGTCGGGTCGCCCTTGTACAGGCCTGCGAGGTACTTGGCTTCGTTGCGGAAGGTGTAGCTGTGCACGAACAGGCCGGCCTTGTGGGCGTCGGCGATCAGGCTCGTGGGCTTGACGGTGTTCACGTCGGCCAGGCCCTTGTTGGTGGCGGTGAAGGGCACGATGGTGTGCGCCATGACCTGCGGCTTCCACGGGCCAATGCCGTCGGCATAAGTCTTGACGTTGGCCAGCCCGGCGGGCGTGAGCATCTCGCCGAAGAACTTCGGATTGCCGGCCAGAGTCCAGCTGTAGGGGCGGCCGTCGACGAAGGTGTAGTCGTCGTTGGTGACGTAGATCATCGCGCCGGTCTTGTAGTCGACGTCGTTGCCGTCCACCAGTTGCACCGCGCGGGCCTGCATGCCGGCCGAGCGCAGGTACTTCAGGCTCTCGGGCTCGAAGCTCTGCACGAAGATCGGTGCGTCCTTGCGGTTCAGGTCGTTCGATTTCATGATCTTGAGCAGCGCGTCTTCCAGCGGATGGCTGCCCGCCGGGCCGCAGCCGTTGGCGATGGCCTGCGCGTTGTTCCAGATCGGGTTCTTGGTCTCCGGGTACACAGTGAGCGTGCGGCCGGTGGCGTCGCTCTTGGCCTTGGCGATGTCGATGATTTCCTGGAAGCTCAGGATCGGCAGCTTGCCGTTGAGGTTGGTGGGGCGCTGGTCCCTGGCGTCGTAGGTGGTGCCGGCAATCCACTGCTTGAGTTCGGCCATCGTGAAGTCGGTGATCGACCAGTCGTTGGTGTGGTCCTCGCCATCGACAACCAGCGACTTGAGCACGGACTTCGGATCGTTGGGGTCGGTCAGGTCGCTCTTGTATTGCGCCGGGCCGTTCTCGGGTGTCACCGGGTACTTCACGTTGACCAGCACGGGCGGCACGGTGCGCTTGCGGGCTGCGACGGTGCTGTTGGTCTTGGCAACGTCCGCGATGTTGGTGTTGTCGCTGAGCCAGGGGTTGTGGCGGGCGACGAGCACGCAGTCCTTGGTGAGATGCAGGTCGGTTTCGAGCGAATCCGCGCCGGCATCGGCCGCGCCTTCGTAGGAGGCCCTGGTTTCTTCAGGGAACAGGCCGGGCAGGCCGCGATGACCGATGACCAGCGGCTTGGCGCCATCGAGCGTGGCCAGCGGCGTGGGCGCCGGCGTTGGAAACGAGATGCCGTCGCCACCACCGCCGCAGGCAGCAAGGACGAGGCTGCCGCCCAGGGCCAGCGCGGCGGCGCGCAGGGGTCGGAGCGCGGGCGCGCGAACGGTCTTTGTCATGGTGTTTTCGATTGTTTGAAGAGGTCCAAAGGCCGGCGGATGCTAGGTTTGGCCCGTGACGGCACGGTGACCGGCGGGCTGCCTGTGTGGCAGCCGAGTTGAATCTCAGCGCCCAGGCTGGGTGCCTGCCAGCACGGGCTGGAAGAACGCGCCATCGATGCGCCTGACGTTTGCCAGCCCTGCCTCGCGCATGTGCTCACTGCTGACCGGTTTCGCCGCGAAGTGCCGCTTCGTAGACCGCGAGGTCGCCCGGCGAGAAGCAGCAGAAGACGACCTCCCGGATCGATGTCGTTCCCTGGACCGCGGCGCGCACAGTGCGCACGGCAAGCCCGGCCGCCAGCTCGACGGGATAGCCGTAGATGCCTGTGCTGATGCTCGGAAATGCAATGCTGCCGACGCCGTGTTCGAGCGCAAGCGCCATCGAGCGCTGATAGCACGACGCGAGCAGCTCGGGCTCTCCTGCCGTCCCGCCACGCCACACCGGGCCCACCGTGTGAATGATGTATCTGGCCGGCAGTCGATAGCCTTTGGTCAGCTTGGCATTGCCGGTCTTGCAGCCGCCGAGCAGGCGGCATTCATGCACGAGGTCGGGGCCTGCCGCGCGATGGATCGCGCCGTCCACGCCACCGCCGCCAAGCAATGAGGAGTTGGCTGCGTTGACGATGGCATCGACCTGCAGTGTCGTGATGTCGGCGCGAATGGCGCGAAGGGCGGTTGTCATGGTTGGGCTCGCCATCGTAGCGAGTGGCGCCGGTGATCGCGGTTCGCGCCATCTACCGGCATCGCGCCCGCAAGCAGCCCGAGCCGGAAGGCGTCAGGCAGCGCAAACCCGGGTCGGGCAAACCCGCTTCCAGCCCCTGTTGCATATCCTTACGATTCGCTCGCCGGGGTTGTCGCCCGGTGTCCGCCCCGGGCGATGGCGCCGATCTTGCAAGGGGCAGGGCTGTTCTCAACCCGAGGGAGAGTCCATGAAAAACATCTTGCCGTGGCGCCGAGCCGCAATCCTGTTGCTGCTGGCGGCGGGCAGCGCAATGGCCGCGCAGGCGCAGGTGCTGCAGTTGAAGTGGGGCCATGTGTACGAGCCGACCAGCATCTTCCATCAGCAGGCGGAGCTGGCGGCCCGCAAGATCGCGGAGCAGTCCGACGGCAAGATCAAGATCGAGGTGGTGGCGTCTTCCAAGCTGGGGCAGGAGGCCGACTATCCGCTGATGCTGGCGAACGACTCGATGCAGATCGCCTACGTCGGCCAAGCCACGCTGGCCGAGGGCTATCCGCCGTTGAGCCTGGGAAGCTATCCCTTCGCCTTCAAGGACCTCGACCACATGCGCAAGTACCTCGCGAGTCCGCTGCTGGCGGACTTGATGAAGGGCTACAACGCGAAGAGCGGGAACCGGATGGTGGCTTCTGTGTACTACGGCGCCCGGCAGGTCACGTCGACCAAGCCACTGCTGCGACCTGAAGACTTTCGCGACCTGCGCCTGTATGTGCCCGATGCATCGGCCTACCAGTTGTTCGCCACTGCGCTCGATGCCAAGCCGGTGACGCTGCCTTTCATGAATCTCTACAACGCGCTGAAGAAGGGCGAGGTCGAGGCGCAAGAAAACCCGTTGGGCACGGTCAAGGCGAAGAAGCTGTACGAAGTGCAGAAGTACGTGCAACTGACGGCCCACGTGTACGACACGCTGGGCATCGTGATCGGCAAGGCGGCGTGGGCCAAGCTGACGCCGCCGCAGCAGGCGATGGTGGAGAAGACGCTGGTGGAAACCGCGAAGTGGACCAACGTCGGCGTGATCGCGGGCGAGCTGGAAGACGAGCAGTTCCTGCGCAGCAAGGGCATGACGGTTTCGCCGGTCAACCGGCAGCTCTTCCTGGAGCGGATCGTCAAGCGTTCGACGCCGGAGCAATTGGGTGCGCGGCCGGGCGACTATGCGCGGCTGCAGGCTTTGGCGACTGGGGCGAACTAGGGCGCTTTTTTCATCGCGTTGTGCTTGTTTTTTCGCTGCTGCTGTTCAGGGCGACGCTCACGCCGACACGGTGCTCTTTTTCGCGAATGTCCCCCGCTTCGCTCCTCCTTTATTTCGCGAAAAAGAGCCCCGTATCGGCGCGAGCGTTGGACAGAGCAGTGGTTGATCAGCGGTACACCAGCCGCGTGTCCACGTGCGAATGGCACCAGGTGCTCCCCGCAGCGAAATAAAGGAGGAGCGAAGCGGGGGACATTCGCGGAGGGGAGCGCCTGGTGTCATTCGCACTCGCCCTGAACAAAAGCACCGCGAGCACATGCAACGGCAACGAAACCTAGACGGCTTGCTTGTGCCGCTCGATACACACGTCGAGCGTTTCGCTACCCGGCCGTTGCCACCAGTCGAGATTCGAGAAGATCTCGACCTCGCTGAACCCCGCAAAGCCCGCCTCTTCAACCCAGCCGCGGATCTTCCTCAGCTCGACCACGCCGTCCCCCATCATCCCGCGATCGGAAAGCAGGTCGCGCGTAGGCGTGAGCCAGTCGCAGACGTGATACGCCAGCAAACGCTCGCGGCCCGCGCGGGCGATCTGCTGCTGCAACTTCGGGTCCCACCAGACGTGATAGATGTCGAGCGCCACGCCCAGCATGCCGCTCTTGCCCGCGTCGAGTTCGTCGCAGATATCGAGCGCGTGTTCCAGCGTGTTGATGCACGCACGGTCGGCCGCCTGCATCGGGTGCAACGGTTCGATGGCGAGCGGCATGCCGACTTCGCGTGCGTATTCGAGTGACGCGGCAATGCCATCGCGCACCTCGCCGCGCGCGCGGGCAATGTCCTTGTAGGCTGCCTTGCCGTCGAGCGCGCCGGGCAGGGCTCCGACCACCAGCACGAGGCAGGGCGCGTCGAGCGTCTTCGCTTCGTCGATGGCACGGCGGTTGTCGTCCAGCGCGGCCTTCAGGCCTGCTGCATCGGCAGCGGGGAAGAAGCCGCCACGGCAGTAGCCCGAGAGGCCGATGTTGTGCGCCTTCAGCTGCTTCGCTACCTTGTCGAGCCCGACGGCCGCCACCTGGTCGCGCCAGGGGCTGATCGCGCGGATGCCGCGTTCGGCGCACTGGTCGATGATGCGGTCCAGCGGCACCTCGGCGCCCTGTTGCTTGCGCACCGTGGCGGTGTTGATCGACAGCCAGTCGTGGTTCTGCGAGAAGTCGCGCATGGGCTCGCTCAACCTTCCACGCCGTGCAGCGCGAGCAGCGTCTTCATGCGCTGCACCGCCAGCTCCGGCTGCTCCAGCAGGTTGGCCGCATCGGCCAGCCGGAACAGTTCGGCGAAGTGCGGCAGCGAGCGCGTGCTCTGCTGGCCGCCGACCATCGTGAAGTGCTTCTGATGGCCGTTGAGCCACGCCATGAACACCACGCCCGTCTTGTAGAAGCGCGTGGGCGCCGCGAAGATGTGGCGCGACAGCGGCACCGTGGGGCCGAGGATCGCGTGGAACTTCTCGGTGTTGCCCTGGGCCAGTGCGCCCAACGCGGCACTCGCTGCCGGTGCGATGGCGTCGAAGATGCCCAGCAGCGCATCGCTCTTGCCGTGCATTGGTTCGCTGCCGAAGCCGTCGCCCGCAATCAGCTCGGCGTAGTTGAAGTCGTCGCCGGTGTACATGCGAACGCCGCTTGGCAGCCGCCGGCGCATCGCGATCTCCTTGCCCTTGTCGAGCAGGGAGATCTTGATGCCGTCGACCTTGTCGGGGTGCGCGGCGATGATGCCCAGCGCCGTGTCCATGGCCGCATCGACATCCTTCGTGCCCCAGTAGCCTGCCAGTGCGGGGTCGAACATGTCGCCCAGCCAGTGCAGCACCACCGGCTGCTTCGCCTGGCTCAGGATGCGGTCGTACACGCGCTCGTAGTCGGCGGGGCTTTTCGCCACGCGGGCCAGGGCGCGGCTGGCCATCACGATCAGCTTGCCGCCTAGCGCTTCGATGGCGGCCATCTGTTCTTCGTAGCCGCGGATCACATCGTCGACGCTCTTCACGTCGTCGATGTTCAGGTGGTCGGTGCCGCAGCCCGAAGCCACCAGCGCGCCGGGCACGTCCTTCGCCGCGTCGAGCGAGCGGCGGATCAGTTCGAGCGAAGTCGGCCAGTCCAGGCCCATGCCGCGCTGTGCGGTGTCCATGGCCTCGGCCACGCCCAGGCCCAGCGAGAACAGGTGGCGGCGGTAGGCGATGGTGGTGTCCCAGTCGACCGCGCATTGCAGCCACGGGTCGATGGCCGCGAGCGGGTCGGCCACGACGTGCGCGGCCGAGTAGACGATGCGGTTGAACTTCACGCCCGCATCGGGCTTGGCCGGCGCGGTGCCGCGCAGCGCGTAGGGCGCGAGCGATCCGCTCGCGGTGGGAAGGGTCAGCGAAAGTGCCATGGCTTGTTCTTCTTCAGACCTTCAGCGCGGGCACATCGACCCAGCGGCGGTCTTTCCACGATTCGAGCGCGGCTTCGACCAGCTGCACGCCCTTGGCGCCTTCGGGCAGCGTCCACTTGTAAGGCTCGTTCTCGACCACGTGGCGAATGAAGTGCTCCCACTGGATCTTGAAGCCGTTGTCGTAGACCTGCGAGTCCGGAATTTCCTGCCACTGGTCGAAGAAATTCATCATCTGCTTTTCGTCGGGGTTCCACACCGGGCGCGGCGTGGCCACGCGCGACTGAGCGCGGCAGCTCGACAGGCCCGCCACCGCGGAGCCGTCGGTGCCGTCGACGTGGAAGGTCACGAGGTCGTCGCGGCGCACGCGCGTGACCCAGCTCATGTTGATCTGCGCGATGACGGGCTCGCCGTTGTGGCCGGTCAGCTCGCAGGTGGCGTAGGCTGCGTCGTCGGCGGTGGCTTCATACGGTTTGCCGGCTTCGTCCCAGCGCTTGGGGATGTGCGTGGCGCCGATGCACGACACCGACTTCACCTCGCCGAACAGGTTGTCCAGCACGTAGCGCCAGTGGCACATCATGTCCAGGATCATGCCGCCGCCGTCTTCCTTGCGGTAGTTCCAGCTCGGACGCTGGATGGGCTGCAGGTCGCCTTCGAACACCCAGTAGCCGAACTCCAGGCGCACGCTGAGCATGCGGCCGAAGAAGCCGGCGCGGCGCAGCATGTCGAGCTTGCGCAGGCCGGGCAAAAAGAGCTTGTCTTGCACCGCGCCATGCTTCAGGCCCGAGCCTTCGGCCAGGCGTGCGATCTCGACGGCTTCGTTCAGGTTGGTGGCGATCGGCTTTTCGCAGTACACGTGCTTGCCGGCGCGGATGGCCTTGGCCAGCAGCGTGGGGCGCATCTGCGTGGTGCCGGCGTCGAAGAAGATGGTGTCGTCCTTGTTCTCCAGCGCCTTGTCGAGGTCGGTGCCCCAGCGTGCGATGTTGTGGGCCTTGGCGAGCGCTTCCATCTTCTCGGCGTTGCGGCCGATGAGGATGGGGTCGGGCATGACCTTGTCGCCGTTCGACAGTGTGACGCCGCCCTGTGCTCGGATGGCGCAGATGGAGCGGATCAGATGCTGGTTCATGCCCATGCGGCCGGTGACGCCGTGCATGATGATTCCTAGACGTTGGGTGGCCATCGTTTTTCTTCCTTGAGATGCGAGAGAGACTGACAGAGAGAGAAGGGTGCTTCAGTAAAGGGAACGCATGGCGTCCCACGAGATGCCGGCGCCGGATTGGCCGGTGGCAAAGCCGGGCGCGGTGGCGAGCGAGGACAGGTCGAGCTGTCCATCGCGGATGGCGAGGCGCACGGCGCCGTCGCTCGGTTCATAGAGGCCCGGGTGCAGCTTCAGCAAGGCCTGCTGCTCGGCCTCGGGCGCGGCAGCGAGGCCGTTGACGTAGTGATGGCCGTTGCGCTCGACATGCGAGAGGCCAAGCCAGGCGACCAGCGCAAGGTCTTGCTGCACGCCGATGCCTGCCTGCATGGTCAGGTCTTCGCCCGAGAGAAAGTAGCGGGGCTTGTCGGAGGCCGCATTCCAGTGCGCGCAGCGCGCGGCGTTGACGATCGACTTGTAGAAGCCCTTGCAGCTCTTGCTCGATACGCCCGTGTAGCCCAGCGCGCGGGCCTGCACGAAGGCGTCGAGCGTGGCGTCGGATTCGTCGATCAGCAGCGGAATGCGCTTGCCCAGTGCCGATACGTCGCGCTGCAGTGCTGCGTCGCGGCGGATCGGCTGTTCGACGAAAACCGTCTTCTGCGCGAGCTTCCACAACACGGGCGTCGACAGCATGCGGTCGAGAAAGACCGCAAAGGCGTCCGCGTCGGCGTACTGTTCGTTGCCATCGAGCGTGACCAGTTGCGCATGGCCGTCGATCACGCGGGCGATGCGTTCGAGCCGGTCGATGTCTTGTGCCGTGTCACCGCACAGTTTGAGCTTGAAGTGCGTGAGGCCGTAGCGGCGCACGGCGGTGGTAAGCGTTGTCGGCATGCCGTCGGCGGGTGCATCGGGCGGGGCCTCGGCATCGTCGATGGCATCGGCCAGGCCGACCGTGTGGCGTGCGGCGATGCGATTGCGCGGTGCCTGTCGCGCAAGGAAGGCGGGCATGTCGAAGCCGGCCAGGTCATCGGCCAGTCCGCTGCCGGCGATGTCGATGCCGCAGAGGTTGCCGCTCATCGCCGTCGTAAAGCTGGTGCCGCTGTGCAGGCACAGCGCGTCGAGCAGGGCACGGTCGATCAGCGCGGGGCCGTAGCTTGCGACCAGCGGTTGCAAGCCCTTGGCTTTTGCACGCGCCTGCAGCGAGGCGTAGTTCGATGCGAAGTGCGTCCACGCGGTCTGCGCATCGGCCTCGCCGGTGTAGGCCTCGCGCGCATCGCGCAGGGCAAAGCGCAGTTGCTCGAAGTTCTGTTCGTTGGTCAGCGCGGGGTTCTTGTCGAACCACTTGGGCACCATCATCTCGGCGGCGCAGCCTTCGGCCGTGCGGCCGTCCGGCAGGCGGATGCGGGCCTTCACATAAACCTGCGGGCAGGCGGTGACGGTGGCCGCGCCGAAGCGGAACGGCAGCCGCAGCGCCACGTTGCGTTCGGCGAAGCGGATCTCTTCGACGTGAAAGCGGATCGCGTCCATCATGCCGCTCAGTGGTCCAGGATGCCCTGGGAGAAGAAATGCGCGCGCACCAGCTTCGTGTACGCGCCGAACTCGGCCGAGGCCATCATGTCGAGCGTGCGGGCGCGGGGCAGGTCGATGTCGTACACGGCGGCAATCGAGCCGGGCCGCTCGCTCATCACGATCACGCGGTCCGACAGGAAGATGGCTTCGGGGATGCTGTGGGTGATCAGCATCACGGTCTTCTTCGAGGCCATCCAGATGCGCTGCAGCTCCAGGTTCATCTTCTCGCGCGTCATCGCGTCGAGCGCGCCGAAGGGCTCGTCCATCAGCAGCACCGACGGGTCGTGCAGCAGCGCGCGGCAGATGGACGCGCGCTGCTGCATGCCGCCCGACAACTGCCACGGGTACTTGCTCTCGAAGCCCTTGAGGCCGGCCATCTCCATCAACTCGCGGGCGCGCGCCTTGGCGGCGTCCATGGGCAGATGGCGCATCTCAGCCTGCAGCAGGATGTTGTCTTCCACGCTGCGCCAGGGCAGCAGCACCGCGCTCTGGAACACGATGCCCACGTCCTTCTGCGGGCCCTTGATCGGCTTGCCGGCCAGCGTGAGTTCACCGCCGCTGATCGGCAGCAGGCCCGCCACCATCTTGAGCAGCGTGCTCTTGCCGCAACCCGAGGGGCCGACGACCGAGACGAACTCGCCTTCCTCGATGGCAAAGTCGAGCGGCTTGAGCGACTCGACGGGGCCGTCCTTGCTGGGATAGATCTTCGAGACGCCGCGCGCTTCGATCAGGGGAACTTGGGACATGGGTACGTGGAAGGTTGAAGCTGCAGCGAGCGCGCAAAAAGGAGCGAGGCGGGATCAGTTCGGCAAAAAATCGAGCGTCACGTAGTCCTCGGGCTTGCCGCGCGTGGATGCATCCATGCCGCCGTACTGCACCAGCAGGTCGAGCGATTCGCCGACGTTTTTCATCGTCACGCGGTAGGGGCGCTGGTTGGCCGTTTCCTTCGTGTGAAAGAGCGCCACGCTCTGCTTCATGCCGACGATCAGCGTGTCGCGCACGCCGGCCTTCGGGTTGGCCTTGAGCATCGCGTCCACTGCTGCTTCCGGGCTCTTCTCTGCAGCTTCGGCCGCCTTGGTCGAGGCGCGCATGAAGCGCTTCACGAGGTCGGGGTTCTCGGTCAGCAGATTCTTGTTGGTGATGATCCCGGAGCTGATCTGGTTGACGCCCGAGTCGGCAAAGCGGATCGGCGTCACGGGCTTGCCGGTGGCGTCCTGCAGCTTGATGGCCTGGTCCATCACGTAGCCCAGCAGCAGGTCGGCCTGGCCGTTGGTGACCGCATTGAGCTTGGTCTGGCCGTCGCCCGAGACGATCTTCACCTGGTCGGGCTTGATGTTGTTGACCTTCAGGAACAGCGGCCACATCTGCGACATCGAGTCGCCGGGCGTCACGGCCACGGTCTTGCCGATGATGTCCTTCGGCGTCTTGATGTTCTTCTCGGTGAAGCCCATGACCGACATCGGGCTCACCTGGAACAGCACGCCGGTCGACTTCAGCGGCGCGCCCTTGGCGGCGGCCTTGATCATGGTGGTGACGTCGATGTAGCCGAAGGTGGCGGACTTGGCCGCCACCGCCTGCGCGGTGACGGCGGAGCCGCGGCCTTCCTGGATGTCGAGGTCGATGCCTTCGTCGGCATAGAAGCCCTTTTCCTTGCCCAGGAAGAAGGGCGCGTGCTCGCTGTACAGGTACCAGTTGAGCATCAGCGTGACCTTGTCCTTGGGCTTGTCTCCCTGTGCGTGCGCAGGGGCGATGGCAAAGGTGGCGAGCGCCGCGGCGGCGAGCAGCGAGGGAAGCAGTTTCTTCATGGTTTTGTCTCCAGACTTTGTTGGTGTGTGGCGAAGGAACTCAGTGGGCGTGGCGCTGCGAGGCGTGCCACGGAATCATCACGCGCTCGATGAGATCGACCGCGACGAAAAGAATGACGCCGATGCTCGACAGCACGACCAGCGCGGCGAACATCAGGGGCAGGTCGAAGTTGCCGTTGGCTACTTGCAGCACGTAGCCGATGCCCGAGTTGGAGCCGACGAATTCACCGACCACCGCGCCCACCACGGCCAGCGTGACGGACACCTTCAAGCCGCTGAAGATCTGCGGCAGCGCCTGCGGCAGGCTGATCTTGAAGAAGGTCTGCAGGCGGCTCGCGCCCATCGAGCGCGAGAGATCGAGCATGTCGGGCTCGACCGACTTGAAGCCCATCACGGTCGACACCACCACCGGGAAGAAGCCCAGCAGGAAGGCGCTGATCACCTTCGGGAAGATGCCGAAGCCGAACCACACCACGAACAGTGGCGCAATCGCCACCTTCGGAATGCTCTGCGAGAACACCAGCAGCGGGTACACGTACGACTCGACCACGCGCGAGTAGGCAATCACCATCGCCATCGGAATGCCGATCAGGATGGTCAGGCCGAAGCCGCCGAGCGTGGCCAGCGTGGTCTTCCAGCTTTCGCTGAGCAGGCGCGGCCATTCGGCCATCAGTTGCTTCACGACCTCCCACGGCGGCGGCACGAGGTAGGCCGGAATCTTGAAGAGGCGGATCGCCAGGTCCCACAGCACCAGCAGCAACAGGATCAGGATGAAAGGGCGCAGGGCCGGGGAGAGCAGGAGCTTGCGGAGCATGGCGGGGGCCGGGGCTTTCTTTGCGGGCTGGCTTACTGTTGAACGGAAAGGCCGGCGGCCTTCACGAGTTCGGCGTTGCTGGCGATCTCGTCCTTGATGTAGGCATCGAACTGCGCGGGCTTGAGCGTCCAGGCATCGGCGCCGAGCTTGAGAAAGCGCTCTTTCACCTCGGGCGTGGCCAGGGCCTTGGTCACCTCGGCGTGCAGGCGATCGACGACGTCGCGCGGCGTCTTGGCGGGCGCCATCATCCCGATCCAGAAGTTGAATTCGGAGCCGGGCACGCCGGCCTCGGTGGTGGTCGGCACGTCGGGCAGCGCGGCCGCGCGCTTGGGCGAGCCGACGGCCAGCGCCAGCAACTGGCCTTCCTTGATCTGGCCGATCACCGGGGCGATGGGCGAGAAGTAGTAGTCGACGCGGCCTGAGAGCACTTCGGTCACGGCCTCGCCCGATCCCTTGAAGGGGATGTTGGTCGCATCGATCTTCGCGGCCATCTTGAACTTCTCTGCGTTCAGGTGCGTGGCGCTGCCCTGGCCGGCCGAAGCGAAGTTCATGCTGCCGGGCTTGGCGCGGGCCGCGGCCAGCAATTGCGGCAGCGTCTTGATGTTCTTCGAGGGCGAGATGACCAGCGCGTTGGGAAGCGACGAAATCGGCGTGATGCCCGCGAAGTCGTGCACCGTGTCGAAGGGCAGCTTGGCGAAGGTCGAGGGGCTCACCGTGTGCGAAGACGAGTGAATCATGATCGTGTAGCCGTCGGGTGCGGCCGTGGCCACCGCCTGCTGGCCGATGGTGCCGCTGGCGCCGCCGCGGTTGTCGATCACCAGCACCTGGCCCATGCTGGTGCCCATCTTGTCGGCAATGGCGCGGGCAATGATGTCGGTGGTGCTGCCCGCCGCGAAGGGAACGATCACGCGGATCGGCTTGGTGGGGTAGCCGTTGTTCTGCGCGGAAGCGGCGCCCGGCAGCAGGGCGGCCAGGCTGGTCAGCGCCGCGAGTGCGGTCACGGCGGTGGTGCGTGCAAGTTGCTTCAAGGTTGTCTCCGCGCGGTCGGGCCGCTTTCTTGGATCGATCAATTCACCAATAAGTGAATTAACGATTTTAGAAAGGCCCGCCGCGCAGCGTCAACCGCCGCTGCCTAGTAGATACCCGAGGTGCTGGATGAGCCTGCCGGCTCAGTGAAGGACGTAGCCCAGGACCAGGTCGGTCATGTGCGAGAGGCGTTGCGCCATCGCCTTGGGCGCACGCAGGTCGCGGCCGAAGATGGCCGAGAGCGTGTGGTTGTTCGAGAGGTAGAAATAGCAGAGCGACGCGATGGAGATGTACAGCTGCACCGGGTCGACACCTGCGCGGAACAGGTTGTCCTTCTTGCCGCGCTCCAGCACGGTGTCGAGCAGTTGCACCAGCGGCGAGTTCATTTCCTGGATGCGGTCGGAGCGCTTCAGGTGCGCGGCGCAATGCAGGTTCTCGCTGTTGAGCAGCGTAATGAACTCGGGGTGCTCCAGGTAGTAGTGCCAGGTGAAGGAGACCAGTTGGCGAATGGCTTCGACTGGTTCGATCTCATCGAGGTGCAGCCGCTGCTCGGCTTCGCGGATGTCGGCGTAGGTGCGCTCCAGCACCGCGAGGAACAGGTCGTCCTTGCTCCCGAAGTAGTAGTAGATGAGGCGCTTGTTCAGGCCCGCGCGCTCCGCGATGCTGTCCATGCGCGCACCGGCCAGCCCGCGCGCGGAGAACTCGTCGCGCGCCGACGCGAGGATGGCGAGCTGCGAACGATCGGCATCGCGCGAGCGCGGCTCGATCGTTTCGGTGGCGGAATCCTTGGAGGCCTTCATGGCGCGAATTTAACCAATTGGGGAATTAACGCAAGACGTGAAGGGCGGGCGCACATAATTGCCGGAGACATTTGCAGCTGAGGTTCGACTTCTCATGAGTACATCACAACCCGCAGGCCACCTGATCGTCGAGTGCCTCGTCGCGCAGGGCATGGAGATCGCGTTTGGCGTGCCGGGCGAAAGCTTTCTGGCGGTGCTCGACGGCTTTCATGCCTACCGCGATCGCGCGCGCTTCATCGTCAACCGGCAGGAGGGCGGCGCGGCTTTCATGGCCGATGCGCACGGCAAGCTCACCGGACGGCCGGGCGTGTGCTTCGTGACGCGCGGGCCGGGCGCGACCAATGCGTCGATTGGCGTGCACAACGCTTTTCAGGATTCGACGCCGATGGTGCTGTTCGTGGGCGATGTCGGCAGCGACTTCCGCGACCGCGAGGCTTTTCAGGAAGTCGACTATGGCAGCTTCTTCGGACCGAGCACGAAGGGATTCGCCAAGCGCGTGGAGCGCATCGACGATGCGAACCGCATTCCGGAGTACGTGGCGCGCGCCTTTGCCACGGCGATGAACGGGCGGCCGGGGCCTGTGGTGCTGGTGTTGCCTGAAGACATGCTGCGCACCGAGACCACGGCGCGGCCGTTGCCGCGTGTCGAGCCGGTGCAGCCGTGGAGCGACCCCGGCGCGCTGCGCACCTTGCGCGAGCTGCTGCTGAAGTCGCAGCGCCCGCTGGTGATTGCCGGCGGTGGCGGCTGGACGACGCAGGCCGCGCAGGCGCTGCAGCGCTTTGCAGAGAACTGGCGCCTGCCGGTGACAAACGCCTTCCGCTATCAAGATACTTTCGACAACCACCATCCGCTGTATGCGGGCGATGTCGGCATCGCGATCAATCCGAAGCTCGCGCAACGCGTGAAAGATGCCGACCTGATCCTTGCCATCGGGCCGCGCCTGGGCGAGATGACGACCGGCGGCTACACGCTGCTCGAAGCGCCCAAGGCGAAGCAGACACTGGTGCACATCCATGCGAGCGCCGAGGAACTGAACCGCGTCTATCAGGCCGACCTGGCGATCAACGCGGGCATGAGTGCCGCCGCGCGCAGCCTTGAAGTGCTGAGCGCGCCGCCCGTGTTGCCGTGGGAAGAGTGGACCGAGCAGGCGCATGCGGACTACGAGGCCAACTGCGTGCCGCAGGCGCTGGCCGGCATGCCGGTGGAAGCGCCGCGTGGCGCGGTCGACATGGCGGCCGTGGTTGCGCTGCTGCAGAAGCACCTGCCGCCGGACGCGGCCATCACCAATGGGGCCGGTAACTTCGCGAGTTGGGTGCACCGCTACTTCCGCTATCACGGGCTGACGAAGGGCTGCAAGACGCAACTGGCGCCGACCAGTGGCGCGATGGGCTATGGCGTGCCCGCGGGCATCGCGGCCAACCTGGCGACCGGGCGCGTGGCCTTCACGATTGCGGGCGACGGCGATTTCCTGATGACGGGGCAGGAGCTGGCGACAGCCTCGCAGCACGGCGGCAAAAGCATCATCGTGCTGCTGAACAACGGCATGTTCGGCACGATCCGCATGCACCAGGAGCGCGAATACCCCGAACGCACCAGCGGCACCGCGCTGCGCAACCCCGATTTCTGCGGGCTCGCGCGGGCTTACGGTTATGCGGCCGAGCGGGTGACCGAAACGTCGCAGTTCGAGGCTGCGCTGCTGCGCGCGCTGGCGGCCGACACCGGCACGCTGATCGAGATTCCGCTCGACCCCGAGGTGATCACCACGCGCGGCACGCTGGCGTCGATCACGCGTGCGGCGAAGCAGTCGCAGGCGCAAGGTTGAGCGCCGCGCGATGACGGGCCACCTCGTCGCGCAAGGCCGGCGAGCGCAGCTCGAACACGTCGAACAGACCCAGTGCTTCGAGGGCGGGCAGCAGCGCGATCAGGTCTTGTTCTGCGGCCTGTCGCGCTTCCGGCGTGGCGTTCGGGTCTTGCAGCAACTGCGCGTTGACGAGGAAGGCGCCGACCGACCCCTTGCGCAACGTGAGGCCATTCCTGACGACGAAGTCCTGTCCGTCGGGCAATACATCCTGAGCTTGCATGAGCGTTCCTTTGAAGGCGTTGTGAAGATGAGGTCGATGCTAGGCAGCAGGGGCGCCCGGGTCTTGCGGGGCCGGGCCAATCGATACCGCGTGCGGGCCATATCGCCGCAAGGCAGGGCGCATGGCTGCTGAAACCCCGGTCAAGCTCTGGATCAACGCCTACGAGGCGCCGCGCGTCACCGGCTACCACGCCCATGAGGACGGCCAGTTGTTCGCCTTGCGCGAGGGCCTGCAGGTCATAGAGACGCCTTCGGGGCGTTGGGTGCAGCCACCGGGCTGGATCGGCTGGATCGCGCCGCGCTGCGCGCATGCGGCGCAGAGCTTCGGTGCCACCGCGGGCTGGAGCCTGCACATCGATGCGGCCATGGCAGCGGCCTTGCCAGACGGACCGCACGTGTTTGCGGTCACGCCGCTGCTGCAGGGGCTGGTGGACCGAATGACATCGCTCGATGCGTCATCGGTTGTGTTCGCGGCGCGCCGTGCCCGCCTTGTCGCTGTGCTGATCGACGAACTCGCCGCGAGCGAAAGGCCATCGCTGCACCTGCCGATGCCGCAGGACAAGCGGCTTGCCACGATGGCTTCGGCGCTGGCGAACGATCCGGCCTCGACCGACACCATCGACCAGTGGGCCGATCGCATCGGCATGGCGCGCAGGACGCTGACCCGCCGCTTCGCAACGGAGACCGGGCTGAGCTTTGCGCAATGGCGCCAGCAGGCGCGTTTGCTGAAGGCGGTGGAGTTGCTGAGCCTTGGCGAGTCGGTGACGACCGTCGCGTTGACGGTCGGCTACAGCTCGGTGAGTGCCTTTATCGAAACCTTCCGCAAGCACTTCGGACGCACGCCGGCGCGTTTCTTCGTGGAGGGCGCAGCCCTTCTGCAGGCGAAAAAAAAGCCGGCATGAAGCCGGCTTTTTGATTCAGGAGCGCAAGGCCCCTGAGCGCTTACTTGACGTGCTTGCCAATCAGCGCGGCCAGTTCGAACATCGAAACCTGAGCCTTGCCGAAGATTTCCTTCAGCTTGGCGTCGGCGTTGATGTTGCGCTTGTTGGCCTTGTCTTGAAGGTTGTTCTTCTTGATGTAGTCCCACAGCTTGCTCACGACAGCGGTACGCGGCAGCGGCGTCGAGCCGACCACAGCGGCCAGTGCCGGGCTGGGGGTCAGGGCCTTCATGAACGCGGCGTTGGGCGTGCGCTTCTTGGCGGGAGCAGCCTTCTTTGCGGGAGCGGCCTTCTTTGCAGGAGCAGCCTTCTTCGCCGGTGCAGCCTTCTTTGCAGGAGCCGCAGCCTTCTTCGCAGGTGCGGCGGCCTTCTTTGCCGGAGCAGCCTTCTTTGCGGGAGCCGCAGCCTTCTTTGCCGGAGCTTTCTTGGCCGGAGCCTTCTTTGCAGTTGCCATGGTTGATTTCCTTTTTTGGTTGAACACTCACCAATGAAAAACTTGCGTCTCCAGTGGCAATGCGGATGCTAAATGAGAAAAAACGCGTTTCCAAGGGAAAAAGCGCTTTTTTCATTGGGAGCTGTTGTTTTTTCAGAGGGGAGAAGCCTTGTTTTTCACGTTCGGCGACCGGGCCATGTCGCAAGCACCACGCCCACGAGTGCGATGACGAACGCAACCAGCTGTGGCGAGGAGAGGTTTTCACCGAGCACGAGCACGCCGACAAGGGCCGCGCTGATGGGCAGCAGCACAGCGAAAACACCCGCTTGTGCAGCCGGTACATGGCGCAGTCCGGTCATCCAGAGCCACACCGTCCAGATGCTTGCGGCCAGTGCGTAGGCCACGAGCAAGGCCCATGTGCCCGGGCGCACCGCCGTGAAGTCGAACTGCAGGGCCAGCCAGATGCCGAAGGGCATGGAGAGCACGAAGCCCCAGAGGTTGATGAGCGACGCGATGCGCTTGGGGCCGAGGCGTCCCGTGAGCGACTTGCCGATCACCGCATAGGCGGTCTCGCAGAGCACCGCGCAGAACACCAGCAGGTTGCCGAGCCAGGGCATCGACGACTTCATCGCGTCGGGCGATGCGGGCGCGTGCGTGGGGGAGAGCGCAAGCAGGCCGATGCCGAGTGCGGCGCACGCGATGGCCATGCCGATGCGCACGGTGATGCGCTCGCGCAGGAAGAGCCAGCTCGCCACGGCCACCGCCGCGGGAATCGACGCCATGATCACGCCCGCAGAGACCGCGCTCGTCATGCTCACGCCGAACAGCATGCAGATCGAGAACAGGAAGTTGCCCAGGAAGGATTCGAGGAACACCAGCCAGCGCGTGTGCCTCGTCATCGGCGGCTCGTTCGGTGCGCGCTTCAGCCAGTGCGGCATGGCCAGCGCCGCGATGCCGAAGCGCAGCCATGCAAGCAGCAGTACGGGAAAAGCAGCCACGAGAGGCTTGGAGAGGGCGACGTAGCCGCCGACGAGCGACATGCTCAAGGCCAGGCAGCCATAGGCCACGAGGCGACCGGATGCGGGGGCAGCGGAGTTCAATAGACTGGAGTTTTGTTGTTGCACAGAGCGGATCGATGATGCCCCACGTTTTTGTTTACGGCACGCTGCGTCGGCGGGGGCGCAACGACATCGCCCGCTTCAGGCCGGTGCCTGAGTTCGTCGGCGAGGGGCGCATCGCCGGCACGCTGTACGACCTTGGTGCGTATCCGGGCGTCGTGCTGGGTGGGGCAGGGCGGGTGATGGGCGAGATCTATCGCATCGAGCCTGAAGTCGAGGCGGCACTTGATCGTCTCGAAGAAGTGGCCGATGACGACTCGGGGGAATACATCAAGCGCCAGGTGCGTGTGGCGATCGGCGCGCAATGGCTCGACTGCCTCGTCTACGAAATACACCCGACGCGAATCGCGGGCAGCGGCGTGATCGAGAGCGGTGACTGGATCGCACATGCGGCTGCTCGCGAGGCGCCGTTTTCACCACCGAAAGATTGATTGCGCATTGCGAAATCCATCGCTGCTGCGCCGCAATATTTTTTCTCGATATGAGAAAAATAATTTTACATTGAGAAATATCTCCGTAACCTGTTGATTTTGTTGATCGAAAAATATGTCTTCTATAAGACATAAGAGTCGAGGATCGAATTACAGTAACTCCACGGCCGCAGCGCCCAACCTTCAATCAACCTCACGGAGAGACCATGCCCCAGACCCTCACAGAACAACTGAGCCGCGAACAACAGATTGCCGCCCTCGAAAAAGACTGGGCCACCAATCCGCGCTGGAAGGGCGTCAAGCGCGGCTACAGCGCAGCCGACGTCGTGCGCCTGCGCGGCTCGTTCCCCATCGAGCACACGCTGGCCAAGCGCGGCGCCGAAAAGCTCTGGAGCAAGATCAACGGCGGCGCCAAGAAGGGCTACGTGAACGCGTTCGGCGCCATCTCCGCCGGTCAGGCCATGCAGCAAGCCAAGGCCGGCCTGGAAGCCGTGTACCTGTCGGGCTGGCAAGTTGCCGCCGACGGCAACACGTCTGAAACCATGTACCCCGACCAGTCGCTGTACGCCTACGACTCGGTGCCCACCATGGTCCGCCGCATCAACAACACCTTCAAGCGCGCCGACGAAATCCAGTGGGGCCGCGGTGTCAATCCGGGCGACAAGGAGTTCATCGACTATTTCCTGCCGATCGTGGCCGACGCTGAAGCCGGTTTCGGCGGCGTGCTGAACGCCTTCGAGCTGATGAAGAACATGATCGCTTCGGGCGCTGCCGGCGTGCACTTCGAAGACCAGTTGGCTGCCGTGAAGAAGTGCGGCCACATGGGGGGCAAGGTGCTGGTGCCTACGCAGGAAGCCTGCGAGAAGCTGATCTCGGCGCGTTTCGCTGCCGACGTGATGGGCGTGTCGACCATCGTGCTGGCCCGCACCGATGCGGAAGCGGCCAACCTGATCACCTCCGACCACGACGCCAACGACAAGCCTTTCCTGACGGGCGAGCGCACGCAAGAAGGCTTCTACCGCGTCAAGAACGGGCTGGAGCAAGCCATCAGCCGCGGCGTGGCCTACGCCCCCTACGCCGACCTGGTGTGGTGCGAAACCGGCGTGCCGGACATCGGCTTCGCCCGCGAATTCGCGCAAGCCGTGCACGCTGCCTGCCCCGGCAAGCTGCTGTCGTACAACTGCTCGCCTTCCTTCAATTGGAAGAAGAACCTCGACGACAAGCAGATCGCCTCGTTCCAGGAAGACCTGTCGGCACTGGGCTACAAGTACCAGTTCATCACGCTGGCCGGCATCCACATCAACTGGTTCAACACCTTCCAGTTCGCCCATGCATATGCAAACGGCGAAGGCATGAAGCACTACGTGAACATGGTGCAGGAACCCGAGTTCGCCGCACGCGAAAAGGGCTACACCTTCGTGTCGCACCAGCAGGAAGTGGGCGCGGGTTACTTCGACGACGTGACCACCGTGATCCAGGGCGGCTCGTCCAGCGTGAAGGCGCTGACGGGTTCGACCGAGGAAGAACAGTTCCACTGATCTGTGCGGATCGATAGGTAGTCGACAGATATTTCGCTGTCACCTTCAGCCCGGCCATGCGCCGGGCTTTTTTGTGGGCACTTGCTGGTGTGTTTGCCAAGTTTCGAGCCGCATCTTGCGCGCGGCGGCCCAAGTGCTGGTGCCGAGTTGCCAGAGCTCAAGGAAGCTGCTGCTGCGGCCTGGGCAAGCAGAAGCTAGAATCTGGGCCTCTGCACTCAACAAGAGCGAGAAAGGCACCTTGGTTATGACACCGCGAACTACACCGCAAGGATTCAGCGGCTTTTTCTTCTTCGAAGGAAAAGGCCGGTAGCCCGCGCACGCTGGTTTCTTCCAGCTTCAAACCAAGCAAAGCGCGGTCGATCACCGCGCTTTTTTGTTTTTCTCCCGAGGTTTTCACATGATCCAGATCACGCTCCCCGACAACTCCCGCCGTGAGTTCCCTGGCCCGGTTTCGGTGGCTCAGGTTGCCCAGTCCATCGGACCCGGACTCGCCAAGATGACGGTGGCTGGCAAGGTCGACGGCCGACTCGTCGATGCCAGCGACGTCATCGACCACGACGCGAAGCTCCAGATCATCACGCCCAAGGACGACGAGGGCCTGGAGATCATTCGCCACTCGACGGCCCACTTGGTCGGCCATGCGGTGAAGCAGCTCTACCCGACGGCCAAGATGGTGATCGGACCGGTGATCGATGAAGGCTTCTACTACGACATCTCGTACGAGCGCCCCTTCACGCCCGAGGACATGGCCGCCATCGAAGCGCGCATGCGCGAGCTGATCGCGCAGGACTACGACGTCGTCAAGAAGATGACGCCGCGCGCCGAGGTGATCGAGGTGTTCAAGTCGCGCGGCGAAGACTACAAGCTGCGCCTTGTTGAGGACATGCCCGACGAACAGGCCATGGGCCTGTACTACCACCAGGAATACGTCGACATGTGCCGCGGCCCGCACGTGCCGAACACGCGCTTCCTGAAGGTTTTCAAGCTCACGAAGCTGGCCGGCGCCTACTGGCGTGGCGATGCCAAGAACGAGCAACTGCAGCGCATCTACGGTACGGCCTGGGCCGACAAGAAGCAGCTCGACCAGTACATCCAGCGCATCGAGGAAGCCGAGAAGCGCGACCACCGCAAGCTGGGCAAGGAACTCGACCTGTTCCACATCGACGAAGTGGCGCCGGGCGTGGTGTTCTGGCATCCCAAGGGCTGGGCGATCTGGCAGCAGGTCGAGCAGTACATGCGCGGCATCTACCGCGATACGGGCTACTGGGAAGTGAAGGGTCCGCAGATCCTCGACAAGAGCCTCTGGGAGAAGACGGGCCACTGGCAGAACTACCGCGACAACATGTTCACGACGGAGTCGGAGAAGCGCGAGTACGCGCTCAAGCCGATGAACTGCCCAGGCCACGTGCTGATCTTCAAGAGCGACCTGCGCAGCTACCGCGACCTGCCGCTGCGCTACGGTGAGTTCGGCCAGTGCCATCGCAACGAGCCCAGCGGTGCGCTGCACGGCATCATGCGCGTGCGCGGCTTCACGCAGGACGATGGGCACATCTTCTGCACGGAAGACCAGATTCTTGACGAATGCATCGCCTACACGGAGCAGTTGCAGAAGGTCTACGCCGACTTCGGCTTCACGGACATCCTCTACAAGGTCGCCACGCGGCCCGAAAACCGCGTCGGCTCCGACGAGCTGTGGGACAAGGCCGAGCACGCGGTGATGGAGTCGCTGCGCCGCTCGGGCGTCGACTTCATCATCTCGCCCGGTGATGGCGCCTTCTATGGCCCCAAGATCGAATACACGCTGCGCGACGCCATCGGACGCCAGTGGCAGTGCGGCACGATGCAGGTCGACTTCAACACGGCAGAGCGCCTGGGCGGCGAATATGTGACGGAATCAAGCGGCCGGGCCCACCCCGTCATGCTGCATCGCGCCATCGTGGGCAGCCTGGAGCGCTTCATCGGCATGCTGATCGAACACCACTCCGGCGCCATGCCCGCATGGCTCGCTCCGGTGCAGGTTGCGGTGCTCAATATCAGCGAAGGACAGGCCGATTACGCTGCGCAAGTTGCGAAAACGCTGCAAAATCAAGGGCTTAGGGTTCAGCTTGACCTGCACAACGAAAAGATTACGTATAAAATACGGAAGCATTCGTTGCAAAAGCTCCCTTACATCGTTGTCGTAGGCGACAAAGAGAAGGAAGCAGGTGCCGTCGCAGTGCGCGCCCGGGGCAATCAAGACCTCGGTGCAATGTCCCTCGAATCGTTCGTGCAACGGCTCGTCCAGGATGTTGCTGACAAGCGTTGATTTGTCTCTGAAACACCTCATATGTTTCTCTGCCAAATCGTGCCGCTTGTCCGCGAGGACTGACCGGCGTTCGCTACAGATTTTGTAGCAAATTTTGAAGGATTCTGACCATCGCTACTGCATTTCGCGACCGCCGCCACCGCGAGGAACGCCAACACCGCCTGAACCGGGAAATCATGGCCCCGGAAGTCCGCCTTGTAGGCCCGGAAAACGAGCCAATGGGTGTTATGAGTCTCTCGGAGGCCTTGCGCCTTGCTGGCGAGGCCGATGTGGATCTGGTGGAGGTCGTCGCGGCGGCCAACCCGCCGGTATGCCGCCTGATCGAGTACGGCAAGTTCAAGTACCACGAGCAGAAGAAGGCAGCCGAGGCGAAGTCGAAGCAGAAGGTCATCGAGGTCAAGGAAATCAAGTTCCGGCCCGGTACCGACGATGGCGACTACAACATCAAGATGCGCAACATCAAGCGCTTTCTTGAAGAAGGTGACAAATGCAAGATCACGCTGCGCTTTCGCGGCCGCGAGATCACGCACCAGGAACTCGGCTTGGCACTCTTGCAGCGCATCCGCGACGAACTGGGCGACCTGATCATGGTCGAGCAGTTCCCGAAGCTGGAAGGTCGGCAGATGATCATGATGATCGCGCCGGGCCGCAAGAAGGTCGGTGGCGGTGCTCCCAAGCCGGCAGCAGAAGCTGCGCCGGCAACGGCGCCCGCGGCAACCGCCTGAGGCGTTTGCAGTAGACGAGGTTTTGAAGGGATTTCGCCGTTGCCGGCGCTTTGAAAGAAGCGCAGGCAGGGGCGAGATAAAGAAGTGTCTCGGGGCCAACAAGTCCGTGAAGTATTCGCGGCGCCTCACGAGCACAAACGATAGGAGCATTCACATGCCCAAAATGAAGACCAAGAGCAGCGCGAAAAAACGTTTCCGCGTTCGTCCCGGTGGCACCGTCAAGCGCGGTCAAGCCTTCAAGCGTCACATCTTGACGAAGAAGACCACCAAGAACAAGCGTCACCTGCGTGGTGCAGTCGCAGTGCATGAGACCAACATGGTTTCTGTCGCCGCCATGCTGCCCGGCCGTGGCATTTAACTCAGACGAACAAGGAGTACACACATGCCTCGCGTCAAACGTGGTGTAACGGCTCGCGCCCGCCACAAGAAAGTTCTCGCACTCGCCAAGGGTTTCCGCGGTCGCCGCGGCAATGTCTTCCGCGTCGCCAAACAGGCGGTGATGAAGGCAGGCCAATACGCCTACCGTGACCGCCGTACCAAGAAGCGCGTGTTCCGTCAGCTGTGGATCGCGCGTATCAACGCCGCCTCGCGTGAACTGGGCCTGACCTACAGCCAGTTCGCCAACGGTATCCGCAAGGCCGGTATCGAGATCGACCGCAAGATGCTTGCGGACATCGCCGTGCACGACAAGGCAGCTTTTGCCGGCATCGTGGAGCAGGTCAAGGCCAAGCTGGCTGCTTGATTCTGCACAGCAGGGGTGCTGCCTTCGGGCAGCTTCCTGCGCCCACGGCTCAAGGGCTGGCGCTTGAAAAGGCTCCAGCTCTTTTTTATTTCCCCCTCGAAGATTTTTGTTGCTATGAACGAGTTGGACTCCCTTGTCGACACCGCACGCGCCGCCTTCGCCGAAGCGAAAACGCCCGCCGAGCTTGAAAACGCCAAGGCTCAGTTCCTCGGCAAGTCGGGCCGCATCACGGAGCTGATGAAGGGCATGGCCGCGCTGAGTGTCGAAGAGAAGAAGTCCCGCGGCGCCGCGATCAACGTGGCCAAGCAGGCCATCGAGGCCGCACTCACCGAGCGCCGCCAGCAACTGGCCGACGAAGAGCTTTCGCTGCAACTGCGCGCCGAAGCCCTCGACGTGAGCCTGCCCGGTCGCCGTCACGTCTCCGGTGGCCTGCACCCCGTGAGCCGCACCCTGGAACGCATCGAGGAGATTTTCTCGAGCATGGGTTTCGACGTGGCCGATGGCCCCGAGATCGAGAGCGACTGGCACAGCTTCACCTCGCTCAACAACCCGCCGAACCATCCTGCGCGTTCGATGCAGGACACCTTCTACGTCGACCTCAATGGCGACGACGGCATTCCCTACAACCTGCGTCCGCACACCAGCCCGATGCAGGTGCGCTACGCGCATCAGCACATCAAGAAGTACGCGGCCGAGTTTGCCGCTGCTGCAGCCGATACCACCGGCACCGTGAAGGCGCCTGAAATCCGCGTGATCGCACCCGGCCGCACCTACCGCGTCGACAGCGATGCCACTCACTCGCCCATGTTCCACCAGTGCGAAGGCCTGTGGCTCGGCGAGAACGTGAGCTTCAAGGACCTGAAGGTCGTCTTCACCGACTTCTGCCGCACATTCTTCGAGCGCGATGACCTCGTGCTGCGCTTTCGCCCGAGCTTCTTCCCGTTCACCGAGCCCAGCGCCGAGATCGACATCCAGTTCGCGAGCGGCCCGTTGGCCGGCCGCTGGCTCGAAGTGTCCGGTGCCGGCCAGGTGCATCCGAACGTGGTGCGCAACATGGGCCTCGACCCCGAGCGCTATATCGGCTTTGCCTTCGGCATGGGCCCTGACCGGCTCACGATGCTGCGCTATGGCGTGAACGACCTGCGCCTCTTCTTCGACGGCGACCTGCGTTTTCTCTCGCAGTTCCAGTGATGCACTGACGCACTGACACGCCTTTCCACACCAGAAAAAACAGATCGAGATCGAAGAGATGCAATTCCCGGAATCCTGGCTGCGCGAGTTCTGCAACCCGCCCCTCGACAGCGCCACACTGGCCGAAACGCTCACCATGGGCGGCTTCGAGGTTGAAGAGCGCCGACCGGTGGCGCCGCCTTTCACGCGCATCGTGGTCGGCGAAATCAAGGAAGCTGAGCAGCATCCGAATGCCGATCGCCTGCGCGTGTGCCAGGTCGATGTGGGGCAGGGCGCCTTGCTCAACATCGTGTGCGGCGCACCCAATGCGCGTGTCGGCATCAAGGTGCCTTGTGCGCTGGTCGGCGCCGAACTGCCACCGGGCGAAGACGGCAAGCCTTTCCTCATCAAGCTCGGCAAGCTGCGTGGCGTCGAAAGCCAGGGCATGCTGTGCTCGGCGCGCGAACTGAAGCTGAGCGAAGACCATGGCGGCCTGCTCGAACTCGACGCGGATGCGCCCATTGGGGCCGACGTGCGCGATGTGCTCAAGCTTGACGATGCGCTGCTGACGCTCAAGCTCACGCCCAATCTGGCGCACGGCCTCAGCGTCTACGGTGTCGCGCGCGAATTGGCCGCGCTCACCGGCGCACCGCTCAAGACACCCGTCATTGCACCGGTGACGGCATCGTTTGCCGATGTGCTGCCGGTCAAGGTCGAAGCGCCTGAACTCTGCGGCCGCTTTTCCGGCCGCATCGTGCGCGGCGTGAACACCAAGGTCGCCACGCCGGCCTGGATGGTCGAGCGCCTCGCGCGCTGCGGCCAGCGCAGCGTGACGCCGCTGGTCGACATCTCGAACTACGTGATGTTCGAGTACGGCCAGCCCAGTCACATCTTCGATCTCGACAAGATCCATGGCGGCCTCACGGTGCGCTGGGGCAAGGCGGGCGAACAGCTCAAGCTGCTCAATGGAACGACCATCACCGTCGACGACAAGGTCGGCGTGATTGCGGATGACCGCGAAGTCGAATCGCTGGCCGGCATCATGGGCGGCGATGCCACCTCGGTGTCGGACGACACGCGCAACATCTACGTCGAGGCCGCATTCTGGTGGCCTGAAGCAGTGCAGGGCCGTTCGCGTCGCTTCAACTTCTCGACCGATGCCGGCCACCGCTACGAGCGCGGCGTGGACCCGAGCCGCACTGTGCAAATCATCGAGCGCATCACGCAACTGATCATCGAAATATGCGGCGGCCAGGCCGGCGCGATGGACGACCAGAAGCTGCACGTGCCCGAAGCCGCACCTGTCACGCTGCGCGTGGCGCGTGCCGCGCGCGTGATCGGCATGCCGCTGACGCAGGCGCAATGCGCGGATGCGTTGAATCGCCTCGGCTTTGCCATCACGGAAGGCGAAGGCACCCTGACGGTTGCGCCGCCGCCGCACCGGTTCGACCTGCTGATCGAAGAAGACCTGATCGAGGAAGTCGCACGTCTGATCGGCTTCAACAACCTGCCGACCACGGCACCGCTTGCGCCCATCACGGCCCGCGTGCGGACTGAAGCGCAACGCAGCCGTTTCGCGGTGCGTCGCAGCGTCGCGGCGCTGGGGTATCAAGAAACGATCAACTTCAGCTTCGTGGAAGCGCACTGGGAGCAAGACCTCGCGGGCAACGCCAACCCGGTCAAGCTGCTGAACCCCATTGCCAGCCAGATGAGCGTGATGCGCTCGTCGCTGCTGGGCTCGCTGCTGCAGGTGCTCAAGTTCAACCTCGACCGCAAGGCACCGCGTGTGCGCGTGTTCGAGCTGGGCCGCGTGTTCATGCGTGACGACAGCGTCGTCACCACCGACAGCACCGTGCGTGGCGTCAACCAGCCGATGCGCGTGGCAGGGCTTGCCTGGGGCGACGCCGACGAATCGCACTGGGATGGCAAGGCGCCGCGCGTCGACTTCTACGACGTCAAGGGCGACGTTGAAGCCTTGCTCGCACCCCTGGTGCCGATCTTCGAGGCGGCCGAACATCCTGCGCTGCATCCGGGCCGCTCGGCCCGCGTGCTGGTCGATGGCAAGGCCATTGGCTTCGTCGGCGAACTGCATCCGCGCTGGCGCCAGAAGTGGGACTTTGCCCATGCGCCAGTGCTGTTTGAACTCGACCTCGATGCGGTCATGGCGCGTCCTGTGCCGGTGGCGCAGCCGGTGCCGAAGCACCAGGCCGTCGAGCGCGACATCGCGGTCGTCGTGGCCGAGTCTGTTTCGCACGATGCGCTGATGCAGGCCATCCGCGCCGCTTCGGCTGCCCAAGGCCTGCTGCGTGATGCGGCGTTGTTCGACATCTACCGTCCGCAGCCGCTGCGCGATGGTGCCGTGGCTGCACCCGGCGCACTGGCGCAGGGCGAGAAGAGCATGGCGGTTCGCCTGAGCTTCCAGGACGACAGCGCGACGTTGACCGACGAACAGGTCGAGCCCGCTGTCCGTGCAATCGTCGAACAATTGGGCGCCAAGCTGGGCGGCCGCTTGAGAGGATGAAGATGAACGCTGCCGAATTCACGCTCGAAGCCCTCGAAACGCCGGCGCTCACGAAGGCGCATCTGGCCGATCTGCTGTTCGAGCAGATCGGGCTGAACAAGCGTGAGTCCAAGGACATGGTCGAAGCTTTTTTCGAGCTTGTGGCCGGCAGCCTGATCGAGGGCGATGACGTCAAGATCTCGGGCTTCGGCAACTTCCAGATCCGCGTGAAGGCTCCTCGGCCGGGTCGCAACCCGCGCACCGGCGAAGCCATTCCCATCGGCGAGCGCCGCGTCGCGACCTTCCATGCGAGCGCGAAACTCAAGGAGCAGATCCACGGCAGCATCGATCAGGGAAGCGCTTCCGAAGTCGAGTGGAGCCTGGGCGCCGAATAGTGCTTGGTGCTGCGCGGTTGCGTAGAGTAATCTCTGAGGTTTCCCGCGCACCGTCTTGATTTCAATGGAGAAAACCCTCCCGCCGATTCCTGTCAAACGCTACTTCACCATTGGTGAGGTCGGCGAACTCTGTGGCGTCAAGCCGCACGTGTTGCGCTACTGGGAGCAGGAGTTCACGCAACTGCGCCCGATGAAGCGACGCGGCAACCGTCGCTACTACCAGCACCACGAAGTGCTCATGATCCGGCGCATCCGCGACCTGCTCTACGACCAGGGCTTCACGATCAGCGGCGCGCGCAACAAGTTGCAAGAGCTCGTGCAAGGCGAGCGCGACCGTCGCAAGGCCGGTGAGGTACCGCTCGAAGGCATGGAAGCGATCGAGATCGACCAGGAAGAATTCGATGCTGCCGTGCAGGACAGCCCCGAACAGACCACGCCGCGCACGGCCGACCTGTCACAGTTGCTGCACCTTCGACGTGAACTCTTTGAAATTCGTGAGCTGTTGACCATCGGACACTGAATTTCGCCCGCTATAATCGAGAGCTTCGGTGTGTGGCGCAGCCTGGTAGCGCACTTGCATGGGGTGCAAGGGGTCGAAGGTTCGAATCCTTTCACACCGACCAACAAAACGTCCAAGGGCGTCCGGTTTCATCCACCGGACGCCCTTTTTCATTGGGAAACTGGGCGAACGGCGTCCAGAGGCATACACTGAAATTCGGTGACTGCCAGGATCAGCAGGGGGTACAACGGGGGGTACGGACCCCAGGAATCCCCGGAAACGGCAGTTTTGTACCCCCAACCCTTGGATGTACCCCATGCCGATAACCGATGCTGCATGCCGCAATGCCGCCTGTCCGCCTGACCGCAAGCAAGCACGCTACGCCGATACCGGCGGCCTTTATCTGGAAGTCTCGGCCTCGGGCTCTCGCCGATGGTTCTGGAAGTTCAGGATCGAAGGGGTTGAAAAGAAGTTCGCCCTGGGCTCCTATCCCGGCGTGAGCCTCGCTGCGGCGCGCAAGGCGCGTGATGCGGCCAAGGCGCTGAAAGCAGCCGGGATCAACCCCATTCAGGCGAGGCAGGTCGTCAAGCTCAAGGCGGCAGTGAACACGGGCGACACCTTTCGAGAGACGGCGCTCGAATGGTTCGACAAGCACCATACGCGCTGGAGCGGCCACTACGCCACGCGCGAGAAACGCAACCTCGAAAAAGATCTGTTTCCGTACTTCGCTGCTCGTCGCATCAGCGAAATCGAGGCCATCGAGTTGTTGGCGGCCCTGCGTCGTGTCGAGGAGCGTGGCGCTCTCGATGTAGCCAGCCGCGTGCTGATGACGGCACGCGCGGTGTGGCGCTACGCGGTGGCGACTGCGCGGGCGCCGCGTGATATCACGGCGGATCTCAAAGGGGCTCTCACGCCCCACAAGAAACGGCATTTCGCGGCGATAACGGATCCGGCCCAACTAGGTACGCTGATACGCGTCATCCGGAGCTACCAAGGCGGAGCCATCGTGCGTACGGCCCTTCAACTGGCACCCATGCTTTTTCAACGCCCGAACGAGCTTCGAGCGGCCGCCTGGGCCGAGATCGATCTCGGCGGAGCGCTCTGGACTGTGCCCGCTGCGCGGATGAAGCGGCGCATCGACGGCAAGCAGCATGGTGATCCGCACGTGGTGCCTCTGCCCAAGCAGGCAGTGGAGTTGCTGCGCAAGCTTCACCCGATTACGGGGCATGGTGCGTTTGTCTTCCCGGGCGAGCGCAGTCATGAAAGACCGATCTCGGACAACACCCTGCGCGCAGCGCTTCTGACCTTAGGGTATGGGCCGACTGTGCAGACGGTTCATGGCTTCCGGGCGACGGCCCGGACCTTGCTGGCCGAAACGCTGGAGATCGACCCGCTGGTGATCGAAGCTCAGCTGGCACACGCTGTTAAGGACGCCAATGGGCGCGCCTACAACCGTACGCAGTACCTCAAGCAGCGCACCTTGATGCTCCAGCGGTGGGCGAACTATCTGGACGTGTTGGCGACCAAGGCGAGTTCTTCTGCGGTTGAACTGAACGCAGCCGTGTGAGAAGGGCGCCCGCCGCGTGATGGCATGGCGGCGGGTCCGGATCACTTAATCAAGGTATGCGTCCATCCATGCGCTCCGCGATCCACGATTGCACGGCGCTCTCTGGCCACGCCGCGGTGCGCTGCCCAGCTTTCACTGAGTGCGGAAAGATGCCTCTGCGCTGCGGATTTTCAAGCTTGTTTGCCCCACAGCGTCACGTCCGCATGGAAATCAACATGATCGCGATACTTCTCCCTCGCCGACGCCAGCAGTGCTTTTCGGTGGGTTCGGTCCTTCGAGCCTGTTCAAGCCAGCCGTGCCTAAAGCAACGCGGTCTTACGTGCTTGCGGCTTCGTGGATCAGCGCCGCCACTTCCGCCGGCATCGACGCCAGCGACGCGTGGCTGGCTGCCAGCGTGATGACCTTCTTCGCGCCGAGCCGCGCCGACATGCGCTGCTGGTTGACTGGCGCGATCATCCGGTCCTCGCTCGAAATCTGATACCACGACGGCTTCTTCTTCCACGCGGGTGCGGTGATCGTGTCGCCGAAGGTGCTGGCCAGTGGCGCCTTCTGCGTCAGGCCCATCACCAGGCCTTCTTCCGCACTCAGGTCCTGGCAGAAGCTCTCGTGGTATTTCTCGGGCTTGACCCACAGGTAGCCATCGCTGTCGGGCGCCAAATTGGGCACGGCCACCGGCGGGTGTTCTTGCGTGATGCCGCCGGGGCTTTCGCCAGCGTCGGGCGCGAAGGCGGCGATGTAGACCAGCCCGACCACGTTGGGCATGTCGCCAACCTGCGTGATCACGGCGCCACCATATGAATGGCCAACCAGCAGAACAGGGCCTTGCACCTGCGCCACCATCTTGCGCGTGCGCTCGGCATCGTCGGCCAGCGAGGTCAGTGGCAGCTCGACCGCGCGGATGGCTGTGTGGCCCTTGCGCAGGAGTTCGATGATGACGTTGTGCCAGTGCGCTGCACCGCCCCAGAAACCATGGACCAAAACAACCGTTGGTTTGTTGCTCACGATGTCACTCCCATTCGATCAAGGTTGATCGCCGGCTGTTTCGACGCAACTTGGTCCGCCGGCGGATGAGACCAAATCAACGAATGGCGATCATTATTGGTGGTGCGGATCGCGGCTGGAATGACCCAAACTCCAAAAAGCTTTGCACGAACGCCGAGCGGTGCGACGCGTGACCTTCAGTCGGTCGCGGCCCGTACCTGCTTTCGCCACTGCGAAGGTGACAACCCGAAGCGCTCACGGAATGCGCGGCTGAAGGCCGCGTCCGATTCGTAACCCACGTCTTCAGCGATCCACAGGATCGACCTGGATGTATTGCGCAGGCGTTCGGTCGCCTTGTCGAGCCGCCAGGCGGTCAGATAGGCCCCGGGGGGCTGTTTGAGCAACGACTCGAAGCGGGTGGCGAACGACGATCTGGACATCCCGGCGATCTCCGCAAGATCTGCGACCTGCCAGGGACGCGCGGGGGCGGCATGGATCGCCGACAGCACGCTGGCGATCCGCGGATCGAGAGACGCCGTCAACCAGTGCGGCGCGGCGGCATCCTGTTCAGCCCAGCGTCGGATGACTTTCACGAACACGATGTCGAGCAGCCGCGACACCATCACGCTGCCGCCGGGCAGCCGCCGCCGGGTCTCGTCGACCATGATCTCCCAGCACAGCTGGAACCATTCGAGCGGCCGTTCGTTCAGCTCACGCAGCGTGATCGCAACTGGCAGTGTGTCCAGCAGGCGTCGAGAGATCGCGCTGTCGAACGTGAAGCTGCCCCAGAACCATGCCGGCGAGGAGCCCTGGCCGAGCGCGCTGCGCGCGCGGTCGAAGCCGGACTGCAAGGCGTCCGCGATGCCGACGACGGTGCGGGCCTCGCCGGCTTCGATCACGTGCGCCGTGCCATGCGGCAAAAGGATCAGTTCGCCGGGCCCGAGCCGGATCGGATCGGCCATGCCTTCGATGCGCACTGTCACCGTGCCTTGCGTCACGGCGTGCATGCTGGACGCTCCGGCGGGAAATGACAGGACGAAGGGCGTCTCGGGCGTGCAGGTCAGGGCCATCTCGCCGCGGATGTGGACGAGGTCCAGCAGGTCCGAGAGCGGGTCGCGCTCCGGCTGGCCGGGGTGCGCAAGCGCCGTCGCGGGCGAAGGTGTGGACATGGACATGGCGGTGATCGGAAATGGGGCAAGGCGATCAGCTGCTGCGCGCAGCTTCTCGCAAGAGGCGAGGACGCTCATCGAGGAAGAGAATGCAAGGTCAGCGAGCAGTGGGAGTTGGTGCTCGACAAAATGTACCGAGCAAAGCGTCATCGACCATCAGCTTCTCGATCGAGCACGAACAGCCCCTGGTTCGCTTCGGACCTAGGCGACTGATTGCCGGAGAGCAGTGTGGCCGTGTCGTTCGATGGGCTGTTCAAGCGCACCGGTGTTGAAGCTCAGCAGCACACGCCCACCCACACCACGTTCCACCTGCTCGTGTGCCTGTGCGATGTCGGCCAGCGATAGCCGTGCGGCGATGGATGCACGCAGCGAACCCTCGACCAGCGCTGCAGTCAACTCGCGCGCGGCTTCAGCTTTCACGGCCGGCGGGAAGTCGTCGCTGCCCAGCAAGTGCAACGACACGTCTGCGAAACCGAGTTTCCAGTATGGAATGGCAGGGCGTTCGGCCGAAGAGTAATAAGCGCTGATGACGCCGCCGATGGCGATGACGGCAGCGTCGGTGTCGATGTGCGCCGCGAAGTCGACTTCGGCGATGCGGTGAACGCCTTGAGGCGCAGCCGCGCGGATCAGATCCACCAGTGCTGGATCGTCGGCCAGCCAGGCCTCGGTTGCGCCCATCGCGCGCACAACTTGCAACTGTTCACGGTGACGCACTACGGCCATCACTCGGGCGCCGGCGCGGTGTGCCATCTGCAAGGCCACGGCGCCAACGCCCGATGCGGCGCCCCACACCAGCACGTTCAGTCCCGCCACCGGACCGCCCACAAACACAGCCCGATATCCAGTGATGCCGGCAATGCCAAGGCACGCCGCCTGTTCGAGCAGGTCGGGCTGCAACCCAAAAGCATCGGGCAAGGGCACGGCCAGCGCGGAAGGCACCACAACCTGTTCGGCCGCGGTGCCAAAGGCGCGGTAGGACTGAGCGCCGTAACACCAGACGGTCTGACCGACGCGCGCTGTGGATACGCCCGCACCCACGGCGTCGATCACCCCGGCGCCGTCGCTGTGCGGCACGACCCTCGGATACGGCATCGGAGCGCCCTGCCAGCCGCCACGCTTCTTGACGTCACCCGGGTTGATGCCGGAAAACGCCAGCCGGATGCGCACCTCACCCTTGGCGGGCACCGGCTCGGACATCTCGCCCACCACCAGCACATCGCGGGCTACGCCTCTTTGTTCATACCAGGCCGCTTTCATGTTGCCCTTTGATTTGGTTGTAGAACTGCGTCGGTCACACCCACCAGCTTGCCGAAGACGCGATTGTGTTCCATGTCGGCATGGGCGAGGGCGATGTCGTCCAGAGCGTATACGTGCGACGGCCCGATCGCAACGGTGCCTGCAGCCAAACGGTTCAGATAGGCCTGCAACACCGGTGCAGGCAAGTCGTCGGCGCCGCCGGCGTAGGCCGTCAGCCTGACGCCGCGCGGGATGTAGTCGATGGGGTAGAACTGGTCCACGGTCCAATGATTGGACAGCATGCCCGTGAAACACACGGTGCCGTGCAGGCGCGTGGCGCGCAAGGTATCGGGTAGCGCAGGTGTGCCGACGAGTTCAAGTGCGGCATCCACGCCCTCGGGCACGATCTGGCGCACCGCTCCGGCGACCTGGCCATCGTCGACGATCACATGATCCACGCCGTGCGCTTGCAGCGCCGCAGCCCGCTCGGGCTGGCGAGTCGTGGCCAACACCGTGGCCCCCCGATCCTTCGCCAATTTGGCGGCCATGAGGCCCAGCGCCGAAGTACCACCGCGGATAAGCAGGGTCTGTCCTGCTCGCAGATCCAGCCCGATACCGAGGGATCCATGCGCGGTTTGCAACGTTTCCGGGATGGCACCGAGCGTGGCCCAGGGCAATGCCGACTCGAAAGAGATCACCTGGCCGCGGGGCACGACGACGTATTCGGCATAGCCGCCATCGAAGGCGCGCCCCATGCCGCCAAGCATAGTGGCCACTTGCTGGCCGACCTGCAGGTCGCTGCCAGGCGCGGCGTCGACGACACCGACCGCCTCGATCCCGAGCACGCGCGGAAAGGTGACGCCCTCGGAGAAACCGAGCCGGGTGTGCAGTTCGGACCGGTTCAAGCCGAACGCCTTCACCGCAATCCGTACCCAGCCGGGGCTCGGCTGCGGCACCGGCAAGTGTCGGATCACCAGGTTCTCCACTGGCCCAGGCTCGCGCAACACTGCCGCTCGCATCGTATTCGCCATTTCGTATCTCCTTACTGGAGGGGAATGCGCTCCTTGTTCTGATCGAGCCACGCATCGAACGTCTGTAGCGTGGGATTGATGGTCCGTGCGACAACAGGATCGCGATTTGCGCGGAATTCCTCGTTGAAGTCGTGCTTGAACTGAAACATGTTGCCCAGATCCTCTGCGCCGGGGAAGCCGAAGGCGCGGAACGCATCGGGAGAGACGTCGTTGTGGATGACTTCCTGGCCCAGTGCCGTGCCGAGCGCGGCGGCCATCTGGGCCCCACTCAAATGCTCACCAGCGACGCCGACAGTCTTGCCGATGAATTCGCGGCCGTGCTTGAAGATGCCATAGGCCGACTTGCCGATGTCTTCCACGGCAATGCCAGGCAGCTTACGGGTGCCCATTGGCATCGTAAAGTAAAGCTTCCCGTCCGGTCCCTTTTTTGGATTCAGTCCAAAGTGGATCAGGTTCTCCCAGTAGAACGACGTCAACAGGAAGGTCACCGGCAGACCAAGGTTGGTGAAGATCTGGTTGGCTTCGCCCTTGGCGTCCATGTGCGGCACCTTGTACTGGCCCTGCAGCGTTGGCATCCGATTGTCGGAGAGCGGGATCCACCGGCGCGTGTCCTCGAGCGTGGACCAGATGACGTGCTGCACGCCAGCGGTCTTGGCCGCTTCAGCCATCCGGCGCGCTTGCGCGATTTCCAGCGCGGTGTCGAAATGCGCCCAGAAGAAGGTCACGCAATAGACCCCGTATGTGCCCTTGAAGGCGCGCTCCAGGCTCTCGGCGTCGTCGACATCCGCCGCAACGACTTCGGCGCCTAGATCGCGAAGCACCTCTGCGTCGTCGCTGTCGGGGTAGCGTGTAATCGCGCGGACCGCGAAGGCGCTGTTCTTGTCGTTCAGGATGGCGCGGACCAGTCCGCTGCCCTGGGCGCCGGTGGCACCGACGACGGCGATGATTTTCTTGTCAGACATGTGATGTTCCGTTTCGGATTGAAGATAGAGAAGATGGGCTCAGTTGAGACCAGGTGCTTTCTGTGCTCGAGCATCAAGGCTCAATGCGCCTGCGCCGACGCAGGCCAGCAGAACAAACCCGCCGGCGATCGAGACGTTCTTGAGAAACATGAACAACTGGATCTGGTCAGTGAACTGGTTGTGAAAAACCGCGGCAGAGATCAAGCAGAAGCCGGCGAGCAGCCCAGCGACGAGGCGGGTGCGGTAGCCGACGATGATCAGCACGCCCGCTCCCACCTCGAAGAGGAGGGTCGGCCATAGCAGCGCACCCGGCACATGCATCGCCTCCATATAGCCGCGGGTGCCGTCGATCGCGCCGATTTTGGACAGACCGGACAACACGAAGATCATGGCCAACAGCACGCGCGCGGCTGCCATGGGGTAGGGGTAAAGTTGCGTGGAGGTCGAATTCAAAGAGGTGTTCATGGCTGTTCCGTTTTTCAGCGCTGTGCAGGGGTGTTGGTGGTCGAGAAGATATAGCGGGCAAAGCGCCATTGGCCGTCAGCGTCTCGATGGAACATGAATAGCTCTTGGTTCGCCTCGGCCCCGGGCGGCTGATTGCCGGAGAGCGGCGTTGTGGTGCCGCTCGACCGGGTGCGCGCATAGGCCCAGTCCCGGGAAAGCTGGCGGATCTCGTCGACCTGAAAGCGAACGTCGAGCTTGATCCCTGCGAACACCTGCCGATACGCCGCACGCACTGCGTCGCGGCCCACCGCCGGAAGGCTGTTCTGCGGCATGAACACGGCATCGTCGGCATACAGCGCCATGACGCTGTCGACGTCCGAGGTGTTGAGTGCCTGCTCGTAGCGGTGGAGCTGCTGACTGATCGCGGTCGTGGTCGCTTTGCCCGAGGCAGAGGGTGCCGCGAGTGAGGTCGCCGGGAGTGCGGCGATCAACGCTGTGGTCGCCAGGAGGGTGCGGAAAAGGGCATACATGGAGGGCTCCTGAGAAAGATCTTGGGAAGATGGAACTCAAAGGCGCACGACGAGCTTGCCGAGCGCGCGGTCGCTTTCGATCAGGCTGTGGGCATGGCGCACGTCGTCGAAGTCGAAGGTCCTCGAGCGCAGTGACGGAATGCGTCCGGCGACGACTTGTTCGGCAACCCACCGCAGCGGTGCGTTCGACAGGGGCAGGGCCGCCGTTCCGAGCAGACCGCTCGGGAAGAAGTTCAAGCGCTTGGCGTCGGGCAGGTCCTGCATCAGGTGGAATTGCTCAAGCACAGGGGGACCGCCGAGAAGTCCGACGACCGAGACAGCGCCGAACGGCTTCAATGCCTTTATCGTGTCGCGCAGGGTCGATGCCCCCACGACTTCGAGTGCAAGGTCCACGCCTGCAGGAACGATCTGGCGAACGGACGAAGCAATCTCGCCCTGGTCGACGATGACTTCATCCGAGCCCAGCTCGCGCAGCCGTGCGACGTTGGCTTCCGCTCGCGTGGTGGCGATCACCTTCAGGCCTCGTGCCTTGGCATAGGTGACGGCAGCCATGCCGACGGAAGATGTTGCGCCACGAACCAGTAGGGTCTGGCCGGGCTGAATCGCAAGCGTCTTGTCCAGCGCACCCCAGATGGTGAGATACGCCTCCGGCAGTGCTGCAAGCTCTTCCCACGACAGCGGGATGTCGTCGAGCGCGATCACGTTGTCGCGCAACACGGTCACCTGCTCGGCATAGCTGCCGTTGCGGCTGAACTGCATGCCGCCCATTGCGGTGGCCACACGCTGGCCGGTGCGAAAGACGCCAGCGGGGTCGAGGACGACTTCACCGACGGCCTCGATGCCGGGCACACGCGGCGCGGTGATGGCGCCCATCTTGCCCGCCCTCAGATAGGTTTCGGCGCGGTTGAGGCCGAATGCGCGCACGCGGATCTGCACCTCGTTGGCCGTGGGTTGCGGCGACGGAATGTCGCGCAACTGGAGCACTTCCGGGCCGCCGGCTTGTTCGATCACATAGGCTTTCATGGCGGTGCTCCTCAAGCGCGCGGCTGGTTGGTGGCGAACAGGTAGCGGTGGATCTTCCAGTCGCCGTCTTCGCGTCGAAACACGAACAGCTCGTTGTTGCCTTCCGTCACTTCGATGCCGGCGGCAAGGATGCGTGTGCGGCCAGCGGAACTGGTGCGAACCCAGGCCCAGTCGCCGGCTTCCTGGATCTCGTGCACCGTAAAGGCAACGCTGAGCTTGAGCGTGCTGAACACTTGCTGATAGCCGGCGCGCACCGCGTCCCGTCCGACGAGTGCGGGCGCGTTCTGCGGCATGAACACCGGTTCGCGACCGTACAGGTCGAGGATGGCGTCGATGCCGTTGGTGTTGAGGGCGGCCTCATAGGCCTTGAGTGTGGATTCGATGGTCACGGTAAGCTCCTGAAGGTGGTTGGCAGCCGGGTTTTCCTGCTGCTTGGCTCAACTTTAGGTCGCTCGCTTATGACGCGGAAGATGTATTTCTGGTAACTTCCCTTCCATATTTGGAAGGACCGAATGGACCTCAACGCAGCACAGATGTTCGTCGGCGTGGTGCAGGCCGGCAGCTTGTCGGCCGCGGCCCAGCGCATGGATGTTCCGTTGCCCACCTTGAGCCGCCGCATACGCGAGCTTGAGCGTGAGCTGAATGTGCAGTTGCTCGAGCGCTCGGCGCGGGGCACGAGCCTGACCGAAGCGGGCATGCGGTTGTACGAGCACGCGAGCCGCGGCATTGAGGCGTTGGCCGAGGGTGAGCAGGCCGTGATGAGCGACCAGGCGCGGCTCAAGGGGCGCTTGCGGCTGTCCCTGCCGCCGGGCTTCGAGCCCTGGTGGGCGTTGCTCAGTGCTTTCCAGCAGCAGTACCCCGAGATCGAGTTGTCCGTCTATACCACCGAGCGTCGGGTCGACCTCGTCCAGGATGGCATCGATGTCGCGTTGAGAGTCGGCACCATCGTGCACGAGTCCATGGTCGCGCGGCACATGATCACTTACCGCCATGTGCTCGTCGCGGGCGCTGGACTGGTGCAGCGCCTGGGCAAGCCCACCTCACCCGACGATCTGCACCGCTTTCCTTGTGCTGTCTGGTGCAGGGATGTGAGCGCCCGTGGCACCTGGCAACTCGGCGAACAGACGCTGGAGCCCAAGCCGGTGCTGTCCACCAACAGCTACCTGCACTTGCGCAGCCGGGCGTTGGCCGGCGAGGTTGTGACGGAGCTGCCACCGTTCCTGGCGGCACAAGGCATCAAGGACGGACAACTGCTTGCGCTGCTGCCCAAGCATCGCCTGCCTGAGCAACAGGTCCATCTGCTCTATCCGTCGCACCGTCACCCGTCCAGGATCGTCCGGGCGTACCTGGACTATTGCCAGAACCATCTGCCGCGTCACCTAGGCGTGTCCTGAGGTCGACGAGGGCGACAGCGCTGTCTAAGCCTGCGGCTGAGGCGCGCGCCGGTGCAGTGGCCAGATGGCTTGGAGTGCTTGGCTGCCGTCGCGGTACGCCTGGCAGGTGTTGACGAGCGCGGGCTGGGGCAGGGCGCCGGGCCGGGCGTGGGCGGCGCGCATCCCACCCTTCTCGCGGCCCAGGGCAAACAGTGTCTGCATGGCGGTCGTGGCGGCCGGGCCCATCAGCTCCGTGAGATGGGTGCAGCCCTTGGCGCCACCCACCAGCGCGCGGACTTTCCCGCTGAAGCCTGGGCCGATCGTCAGGCCGACCAGTGCGTCGTAGATGGCATTGCTCTCGGCGCACCAGGGCGTTGGAGCGGCTTCGGAGTGCACCCGCACCTGGCGAATCACCAGCTTGGCGTCGACCGTCAGGACCACGCGCATGCGGTGCAGATCTTCGCCCGCACCCAGTGGCTTGAAGAAGAGGTCGGAGCCGTGGGGCGAGATGTCGCGCATCGTGCTCTCCACATCGACCAGGCCGTCGTCGCGCAGGTAGCCGTGGCAGACGATCTCGCGCGTGTGGAGCAGGCGTCGCGCGGGGGCGGCAGGTGTAAAGCAATCCGTCATGGTTCGTGTGTGTCCTATGCAGTGGGCAGGCCCATGGTCGGCAAGCCGTGCCGTGTCGGCACTACCCCCGGCGGGTGGTCGGCGGCCTCGGGGCCGGGTCGGCAGGGCCACCCGATCGGGGTGGCCGCGTCGATGAGGAAGCGCGTTCTACTCGCCTTCATTCCAGAGACGAGGCCGACCCGGACGACACCATGCAGGCATCCAGCGCCACACACCCTTGCCCCACGCCTGCCGGCGTCACCGAGCGCCCGAGCGGCGCCCTGCGCATCGAGCCGGCGCGCGCCCGTGGCGGCCTGCCTCGCGAGGCACACATCCCCGAAACCAGTCTTTTCTGCAACCTCGAGACCTCGGCCCGTCGTTACCCGGCCAAGACCGCAGTGCAGTTCTTCGACAAGGCCGTTCGCTATGCCGAGCTGCTGGCCGAGGCTGAAGCCATGGCGGGCTACCTGCAGCATGGGTGCCAGGTGGCGCCCGGTGATCGCGTGATCGTATTCAGCCAGAACTGCCCGCAGTTCATCGCCGCTTACTTTGCCATCCTGCGGGCCGACGCAGTTTTCGTGCCGGTCAATGCCATGCTCCTGCGCGAGGAGCTCGAACACATCGTGCAGGACAGCGGCGCGGTGGTTGCCTTCGTGGCCAGCGAACTGCTCGAACGCGTGGCGCCCCTGGTGGGCACCGGCGCGCTGCGACAGCTCGTGGTGCATGCCTATGGCGACGCGCTCGGCGATGAGGATGGCGACCTTGCCCTTGCGCCGCCCGACTGGGTGCGCGCGCGCATGGCCGATGTCGCGCTGCCGCCGGCCGCCGTGTCCTGGCAGGCCGCACTGGCGCAGGACCATGTGCCGCAGCTCCACCGCGCTGGCCCCGATGACCTGTGCATGCTGCCCTACACCTCGGGCACCACCGGCAAGCCCAAGGCCTGCGTGCACACGCACCGCACGGTGATGACCTCCTGCGTCGGTTCCTCACTATGGCGCCGTACCCATCCATCGTCCGTGTACCTCGCAGTGGCGCCGCTGTTTCACCTGCTGGGCCTGCAGAACAACGTCAATTCGGCCATCTTCTGGGGCGGCACCATCGTGCTGATGCCACGCTGGGACCGGGAGGCCGCAGCACTGCTGATCGAGCGCCATCGGGTGAGCTTCTGGGCCGCGCTGCCGGCCATGCTGGTCGACTTCTTCGCGCAGCCTGGCATCGAGCAGCGCGACCTGTCGAGCCTGACGGTGGTCACCGGCGGTGGTGCTGCCACGCCGCAGCACGTGAACGACATCCTCAAGAACCGCTACGGGCTGGACTACGTCGAAGGCTATGGCCTGACCGAAAGCGCCAACTTCCTGTGTGCCAACCCGATGCACAAGCCCAAGAAGGGCTGCCTGGGCGTGCCCACCTTCGGTGTCGATCTGCGCATCGTCGATCCGCAAACGCTGGCGCCGCTGCCGCAAGGCGAAGTCGGCGAGATCGTGGTGCACGCCGCGCAGATCATGCTGGGCTACTGGAACCATGCGCAGGCCAACGCCGAGAGCTTCTTTGTGCGCGACGGCAAACGCTTCTTTCGCACCGGCGACCTCGCCAGCATGGACGAAGAAGGCTACTTCTTCATGCGCGACCGCCTGAAGCGGATGATCAATGCCTCGGGCTTCAAGGTCTGGCCGGCCGAGGTCGAGGCCACGCTGCACACGCACCCGTCGATCCTCGAAGCCTGCGTGATTGCCGCGCCCGATGCGCGGCGCGGCGAAACGGTCAAGGCCGTGGTCGCGCTGCGCGACGGCTGCCGTGAGGACAGCACCAGCCTGCTGGCCTGGTGCCGCGAGCACATGGCGGCGTACAAGGCACCGCGCATCGTGCAGATCGTCCAGGCGCTGCCGAAGTCCGCCACCGGAAAGATCGCCTGGCGCGAACTGCAGGAGCAGGAAGCGTGCGCCGGGCAGGCCACCGAAGCCGAAGAAGCCGCACCCGCCCACTGATCGAAAGTACCGCCACCATGTCCATGACACTTGCACTGCGGCGCTCGATCCAGGCCACGCCCGAGCAGATTGCCACCGTCTTTTACCAGCGGCGCCAGAGCTTTCGAGAATTCGGCGACCGCGTGGCGCGCCTGGCGGGCGTGTTGCAGGCCCTCGGCATGAAGCCGAGCGACCGAGTGGGCATGCTGGGCGTGAACTCCGACCGTTGGCTCGAAGTCCTGATGGGTGTCTGGTGGGGCGGCGGCGTGCTCAATCCGGTCAATACGCGCTGGAGCGTGCCCGAGATCGTCTATTCGCTGGACGACTGCGACACCGGCATCCTGGTGGTCGACGACCACTTTCTCGATCGCGTCGAAGGCATTCGGGCCAGCGCCAGGCGGGCACCGGTCTTCGTCTACGCCGGCGAGGGCCGCGCGCCCGAAGGCATGCCGTCTCTCCAGGCGCTGATCGAAGCCAGTGCGCCGGTCGAGGATGCGGACCGCGCCGGCACCGACCTGGCCTGCATCCTGTACACAGGCGGCACCACCGGGTTTCCCAAGGGGGTGATGCACAGCCATTGGACCTTGTGGTCCATCGGCATCCAGCGCTTTGCGCAGACACCGATGCCGGACGGCAGCGTTGCGCTGCACGTGGCACCGCTGTTTCACATGGGCGGCATCGGCCGCGCGCTGGTGCAGTTCATCGCGGGTGAAACGCACGTGCTGGCCACCGCCTTCGACGCTCGCGAGGTGCTGCAGACCATCGAGCGCGAACGCGTGACCGACGTGCTGCTGGTGCCCACCATGCTGCAGGCCCTCATCACCCACCCCGAATTCGACTGCTTCGACCTGGGCAGCTTGAAGCGCATGGTCTATGGCACCTCGCCGATTGCCGAGCCGGTGCTCGAGCGCGCGATGGCTTTGCTGCCCGGCGTCGCCTTCACACATTCCTATGGAATGACCGAACTTGGTGGCGCGACTTCGAACCCGCCGCAGAACCACGGCGCCGGAGGCCGCACGTCGGGCCTGTCACGGTCGGCGGGGCGGGCCAACTTCGGGGTCGTCGTGAAGGTGGTCGATGCGGGCGGCAAGGAGCTGCCTCGTGGCGAAGTCGGTGAACTCATCGTGCGCGGGTCCAATGTCATGCTCGGCTACTGGAAAAAACCGGAGGAAACGGCGCGCGCCCTACGCGACGGATGGCTCTACACCGGCGATGGCGCCCGCATGGACGCGGGCGGCCACGTCTTCATCGTCGATCGCCTCAAGGACATGATCGTGAGCGGCGGCGAGAACGTGTATTCGGCCGAGGTCGAGAATGTGATCGCGCGGCATCCGGCCGTGCAGGCCTGCGCCGTCATCGCGGTACCGCACGCACAGTGGGGTGAGGCGGTGCACGCAGTGGTGGTACGCAAGCCCGGCGCGCAACTCGACGACGTGGACCTTCATGCGCATTGCCGCAGCGCCATCGCGGGCTACAAGTGCCCCAAGAGCATCGAGTTCCGCGAGGCCCTGCCGCTCTCCGCCGCAGGCAAAGTGCTGAAGCGCGAATTGCGTGAGCCCCATTGGGCGGGGCAGTCTCGCCAGGTGAGCTGATCCATGAGCTACACCGCCCCTCTCAAGGACATGCTGTTCGACATCGAACACCTGGCCAACATCGGCGAGATCGCCAAGCTGCCCGGCTTCGAAGACGCCGGCCTCGAAACCGCGCAGGCTGTTCTTGAAGAGTGCGCGCGTTTCAACCAGGACGTGGTGGCGCCGCTGAACATCCCGGGCGACCGCAACCCCTCGTCGTTCAAGGACGGCGCGGTCACCACCACGCCGGGCTTCAAGGACGCCTTTGCGCAGTACGTGTCGGGCGGCTGGCAAGGCCTGCAGCATCCGACCGACTTCGGCGGCCAGGGCCTGCCCAAGACCATCGGCGCGGCCTGCGGCGAAATGCTCAACTCGGCCAACATGAGCTTCGCGCTGTGCCCGCTCCTGAGCGACGGCGCCATCGAGGCGCTGCTCACCGCCGGCTCTGACGAGCTGAAGGCCGTGTACCTCGAAAAACTCGTGAGCGGCCAGTGGACCGGCACGATGAACCTCACCGAGCCGCAGGCCGGCAGCGACCTGGCCATGGTGCGCAGCCGCGCCGAGCCGCAGCCCGACGGCACCTACAAGGTGTTCGGCACCAAGATCTTCATCACCTACGGTGAGCACGACATGGCCGAGAACATCGTGCACCTCGTGCTGGCCCGCGTGAGCGGCGCGCCCGAAGGCGTGAAGGGCATCAGCCTGTTCGTGGTGCCGAAGTTCATGGTCGGCAAGGACGGTGCGCTGGGCGAGCGCAACGACGTGCACTGCGTGAGCATTGAGCACAAGATGGGCATCAAGGCCTCGCCGACCGCCGTGCTGCAGTACGGCGACAACGGCGGCGCCATCGGCTACCTCGTGGGCCAGGAGAACCGTGGCCTCGAATACATGTTCATCATGATGAACTCGGCCCGCTACGCCGTGGGCATGCAGGGCATCGCGATTGCCGAGCGCTCCTACCAGCACGCCGTGGCCTACGCCAAGGACCGCGTGCAGAGCCGCCCGGTCGATGGTTCGATCAACGCCAGCGCACCCATCATTCATCACCCCGACGTCAAGCGCATGCTGATGACGATGCGCGCTTACACCGAAGGCTGCCGCGCGATGGCCTCGGTGGCCGCTGCCGCCTACGACGCCGCGCATCACCACCCCGATGCCGATGCACGCAAGCAGAACCAGGCCTTCTACGAATTCATGGTGCCGCTGGTCAAGGGCTACAGCACCGAGATGAGCCTGGAAGTGACCTCGCTCGGCGTGCAGGTGCACGGCGGCATGGGCTTCATCGAAGAGACGGGCGCGGCGCAGTACTACCGCGATGCCAAGATCCTCACGATCTACGAAGGCACCACCGCGATCCAGGCCAACGACCTCGTGGGCCGCAAGACCGCGCGCGACGGTGGCCAGACAGCGAAGGCCATTGCCGCGCAGATCGAGAAGACCGAAGCCGAACTGGCCAAGAGCGATCACCCGGCGGCTGCCGCGGTGCTCAAGCGCCTGACGGCCGCGCGCCTGGCTTTCATCGACGTGGTCGATTTCGTCGCCGGCCAGACCAAGGCCTCGCCGAACGCCGTGTTCTCGGGCAGCGTGCCGTACCTGATGCTCGCGGGCAACCTCGTGGCCGGCTGGCAGCTCGCACGCTCGCTGATCATTGCCCAGGACCTGGCTTCGCGAAGCTTCGACACCGACTTCATGCTGGCCAAGATCGCCACCGCGCGTTTCTATGCCGAGCACATCCTGAACAAGGTGCCGGGCATTCGCGACAGCATCGTCGATGGCGCCGAGAGCGTCACGGCCCTGGCGCTCGACGCTTTCTGAAGCCATGGCGATCTTTCGCACCCGTATCACCGAACTGTTCGGCATCCGCCATCCAATCCTGCTCGGGGGGATGCACCACCTGGGCCAGTCGGACATCGTTGCGGCTGTTGTTAATGCCGGCGCGATGGGTTTCATCACGGCCCGGTCCTTCGATGTGCTGGACGACTTTCGTGCCGACCTGCGCCGATGTCGTGCGCTGACCGATGGCAAGGCCTTCGGCGTCAACCTGACGCTGTCGCGCCGCGCGGGCGCCAACGTGAAGGTGCCAGGCTGGATCGAGATCGCATTGGAGGAGGGTGTTCGTCATTTCGAGAGTGCCGGCGACTCGCCCGAGTCGCTTGTCGAGCCGATCCATCGCGGCGGCGGTCTGTTGATGCACAAATGCCCGAGCGTGCGCCACGCCCACAGCGCGGCGCGCCTGGGCGTTGACGCCATCGCATTGGTCGGTTGCGAGGAGGGCGGCCACCCGGGCGCCAATCCGCTGTCTGCGTTCGTCAACGGCGCCTTTGCGCTGGAGCAGGTGCAACTGCCGCTGGTGCTCGGCGGCGGCATCGGCAGCGGGCGGCAGATTGCGGCGGCCCTGGCCTTGGGCGCCGACGGCGTGGTGATGGGCAGCCGCTTCCTGGTGGCGCAAGAGATACGTGCCCACGAGGCCCTGAAGCAACGCATCGTCGAGATCGGTCCCGAGGGCTCGACGGCCATCCTGGGATCGATTGGCGACACCTGGCACGTGCTGCACAACGAAACGGCACGCGAAGTGCGCCGCCTGGAGGCGCAAGGCGTGCGCAGCCATGCCGAGTTCGGCGACCTGATCCTGTCCTCGCGCACGCGCCAGCGCGTGTATGTCGAGGGCGACGTGGACGGCGGCATCGTCTCCTTCGGTCCGGGCGGAGCCTTTGCCGACGAGATCGTGCCGGCAGCGCGGATCGTGGAGCGACTGATGCGCGATGCCGCGCGGGCGGCAGGTGCATTTGCGCGACAACAGGTCGCCGAGCCCGAGGTCGTTCGGTAGATCAACGTGCACTTGGCGCGTGTGCCGTTGCCGCGCGCACAACCCGCGCAGCAATGCCCACAGACCTCAGCCCCGAAACTCCGGCTTGCGCTTCTCGACGAAGGCGGCCACGGCTTCGTGGTGATCTTCCGTCTGATGCGAAATCACCTGGAAGGCCGCCGACATCTCCAGCAGCGTATCGAGGCGCGAATGCAGCGCCTCGCGCAGCAGCCGCTTGGCCAGGCGCACGGCGTGCGGCGGGTTGGCGGCAATCTGCTCGGCAATCGTGCGGGCCGTGGGCAACAGCTGATCGCGCGGCACCACGCGCGACACCAGGTTCCACTCTGCGGCCTGGCGCGCGTCGATGGTCTGGCCGGTCAGGGTCAGCTCGGTCGCACGCGACAGGCCGATGATGCGCGGCAGCAGCCATGCGCCGCCGTCGCCGGGGATGATGCCCAGCTTGACGAAGCTCTCGGCAAACTTGGCCTCTTCAGCGGCCACTCGGATGTCGCACATGCAGGCCAGGTCGAGCCCCGCGCCGATGGCATGGCCGTTCACCGCCGCGATCACCGGCACCTCGAGGTTGAACAGCGCCAGCGGCAGCTTCTGGATGCCCAGGCGGTATTCGCGGCGCAGTTCCATCGCCGGCATTTCGCTGTAGCGGCCCATGTCGCGCACGTTGCCGCCCGACGAAAAGGCCGAGCCCGCACCGGTAAGGATCACCGCGCGCACCGAATGATCGGCATGGATGCGGTCGATGGCGGCCAGAAATTCCGGCACGGCCGTGTTGCCGGTCAGGGGGTTGCGGCGCTCGGGGTCGTTCATCGTCAGGGTGACGATGTGGCCCTCTTGCTCGTAGTTCAGAAAATTGCTCATCAAAGGATCTCCTCCATCACGAATTGCAGGACCGAGGGCGTTGCGTTGCCGAGCAGCGCTTCACCGACGATGCGGTTCCAGTAGGCCTCCGAGCCGTCGGCCATGCGCCATTCGTGCAAACGGCGGCTGTAGAGCTGGAGGTCGAATTCTTCGGTGACGCCGATGGCGCCGTGCAGCGCATGCGCCGTCGATGCAACGAGCGGCACAGACGCACTGGTGCGCGCCTTCGCGGTGGCGGCGGCGAGTGGGGACGGAATTTTTTCGCCGGCCCGGAAGGCCAGTTCGGCCGCCACGCCCGCGCTCGCGACATGCTCGGCCATCACGCCCAACTGGTGCTGGACGGCCTGGAACTTGCCGATGGCCTTGCCGAACTGCACCCGGTCGTTGCAGTAGCCCAGCGTCATCGAGAACATGCGCTCCATGGCGCCTGCGATGGCGGCGGCGTGCAGTGCCGCGCTGAACACCGCGACCTGCGCGCCGTTGTCGCCGACCGGCGCACCGACCGCGTCGCCGGCCCAGCGCAGCGACGCGCCGAGGCTTCCGCGAATGCCGGTCATCGTGCGTTGCGCGAGTGCGCCGTCGAGCAGCACGAGCCGCCCTTCGATGTTCGCGAGCACGTGGTCGGCAATCGCACCGAACGCCACGTGGCCAGCGCTGACCGAACCGTCGTGCTCGCGCCGCGCATGGCCCGCGAGCGTGACCATGCCTTGCGGCGCTGCCACGTCTCCCAGCAGCGCCCTTGCCGCGATGCTCTGCGCCGCTGGCACCGGCACTGCATGCCGGCCGAAGGCCACGAAGATGGGGAAGACCGCGTCCAGGTCGAGCCCGGCGCCGCCGGCTTTCTCGCTCGCCATCAGTTCAAGGAATCCGCTCTCGGCCAACGCGCCCCAAAGCGCTGTGGCCGAACCGCCGTTCTCGATGGCCCGGATGGTGGCTGGCGTGCACTGGTCAACGAGGATCGCCTCGATGGCTTCTGTAAACATGTTCTTGTCTCCTTGTGGCTCAGCGCAGGCCCAGGCCGCGCGCGATCATGCCGCGCAGAATCTCGCGCGTGCCGCCGCGCAGCGAGAAGGTCGGCGAGATCTGGCTCAGGTAGGCGATCGCGCGATGCAGGTCCGCATCGACATCGGCCGCGCGCGTCGGGTCGGCCGCCACGGCCGCTTCGATGGCGGCGGGGATGGCCTGCTCGAACTCGGTGCCGATGTCCTTGACCAGCGCCGCTTCGACCACGGGGCTTTCGCCGCGCGCCAGCTTGGTGGTCACGGCCACCGACAGGCTGCGCAAGGTGGCGAGCTGGGTGGTGAAGTTGCCGAGCAGCGTGGCGTCGGCCGGCGTGAAGCCGGTCTTGCGCAGGCTCTGCGTCCAGGTGTCGAGCAGCACCACGCTCGAATACAGCCTCTCGGGTCCGCTGCGTTCGAAGGCCAGCTCGGCGTTCACCTGCATCCAGCCGCTGCCTTCGTCGCCGATCAGCGCGTCCTCCTTGAGGAAGACATCGTCGAAGCTCACTTCCGAGAAATGCGCGTCGCCCGTCAGGTCGACGATGGGGCGTATCTGGATGCCGGGCAGCGAGAGGTCGACGATCAATTGCGACAACCCGCCTTGCCGGTCTTCCGGCGCGCCGGAGGTACGCACCAGCGCAATCATGAAGTGCGAGCGCTGCGCGTTGGTCGTCCAGATCTTGCGGCCGGTCAGGCGCCAGCCGCCTTCCACGCGAGTGGCACGCGTGCGCACGCTGGCCAGGTCGGAGCCCGCGTTGGGCTCGCTCATGCCGATGCAGAAGAAGGCTTCGCCACGGCAGATGCGCGGCAGATAGAAGTCTTTTTGTGCCTCGGTACCGAACTTGTTGATCAGCGGGCCGCTTTGCCTGTCGGCAATCCAATGGGCTGCCACGGGCACACCGGCCGCGAGCATTTCTTCGACGAGCACGAAGCGGCGGAAGGCGTCGAGCCCCGCGCCGCCATAAGAGGCGGGCAAGGTGATGCCGACCCAGCCGCGCTGCGCGAGCCGCCGGCTGAACGCCGCATCGAAGCCCATCCATGTGCGCGCACGCACGACAGGTGGCGCAGGTTCCAGGTTCGTCGCCAGGAAGGCGCGCACTTCGTGGCGGAATGCTTCGGCCTCGTCGGGAAGCCTGGCGAGGCGAAAGGCCTCGAGCAGTTGGCTCATGCTAGTTCTCCGTGGGAATCTCGCCGGTGGTCAGCGCGTTGGGCGCGGCCTTTTTCACCAGCTCAGGGATCAGACCACCGAGTTCCTCGACCGTCCAGCGCCCTTGCTTCTCGATGCGCGGGCCGGCGTGCCAGCCCTCGGCCACCGTGATGCGGCCACCGCGTGCGCCGAACACACGCCCGGTGATGTCGCGCGACTCGCTGCTGCCCAGCCACGCCACCAGCGGCGCAACGTTCGAAGGGTCCAGTGGATCGAAGTCGGGCGCCTCGTTGCGGATCGCCTGCCACTTGGGGCTGGCGAAGATGTCTTCTGTCAGGCGGCTCATGGCGGTCGGGTAGATGGCGTTCACCGTCACACCGTAGCGGTCCAGCTCGCGCGAGGCAATCACCGACAGGGCGGCGATGCCGGCCTTGGCCGCGCCGTAGTTCGACTGGCCGGCATTGCAGTACAGGCCAGAGGACGAACTGGTGTTGATGATCCGCGCGTCGCGCTGGCGGCCCGCCTTCGATTCGCTGCGCCAGTAGGCCGCCGCGTGCCGAGAGGGCGCGAAGGTGCCGCGCATGTGCACGCGGATCACAGCGTCCCAGTCTTCCTCGTCCATGTTGACCAGTGTGCGGTCTCGCAGGATGCCGGCGTTGTTGACCAGCACGTCGAGCCCGCCGAAGGTGTCGATGGCCGCATCGATCATGCGTTTGGCGCCGGCCCAGTCGGCCACGTCGTCGCCGTTGGCAATGGCCTGTCCACCCAGGGCTTCGATCAGGGCCACAACTTCCAGCGCCGGGCTGATGGCCGAGCCGGGGCTGCCGTCGCCGCGCCCGCCGAGGTCATTGACCACGACCTTGGCGCCCTGGCGCGCGAATTCGAGTGCGTACTCGCGGCCGATGCCACGGCCTGCGCCGGTGATCACGACCACGCGGTCCTTGCAAAGCTGCTTCATTTCCAATGGCTCCATCATTTCTGCGAAAGGTCGACTTGCTTGGAAAGGGCGCGATAGCGGGCTCTTTCCGAGGTAATCATTTCGCCCATTTCCTTGCCACCGACGGTGAACACTTCCGCGCCCGCAGTCTCCGTCACGTAAGTGCGGAACTCCGGCTGCGACATGGCCTTCAGAAGCGCCGCTTCCAGTGTCTTGACGGCAGGCTCGGGCGTCTTGGCGGCAACGCCCAGGCCGATCCATACGTACAGGTCGTAGTTCGGCAGGCCGCTCTCGCGCACCGTGGGCACGTTGGGCAGCTTGGGGTGGCGTTCCTTGCCGGTCACGGCCAGCGGCCGCACCTTGCCCGCAGCGATCAGCGGCAACGCGCCACCGATGTCGAGCAGGGCCAGATCGACCTGGCCACCCATCAGGTCGCTCTGGACCTGCCCGGGCGACTTGTAGGGGATGTAGTTGAACTCGACGCCCGCGCCGTGCTGCAGCATCAGCGAGCCGATGCGGTAGTGGTTGCTGTAGCTGGCCATGCTCACGTTCTTGAGGCTCTTCCTGGCCGCTGCCATGGCTTCGGCGTAGGTCTTGTAGGGCGAATTGGCGCCGGTCACCAGCACCGCCGCGCTGCGCAGCATGGTGGCCAGGGGACGCAGATCTTTCTGCGCGTCGTACGGCAGGTTGTCGTTGATCAGCGGGTTGATCACCATCGACGAAGGCGAGAGCATGAGCACGCTGTAGCCGTCGGCCGGTGAAGTCAGCAGGGTCTGCACCGCCAGCACCGAGTCTGCGCCCGGCTTGTTCTCGATGAAGGTGGACTGGCCACCGAGTTCCGGCATGACGAGCTTGGCGACCAGGCGCGTGATCGTGTCCGAGCCGCTGCCCGGGCCCAGAGGAACGATGAAGCGCACCTGGCGCGACGGGAAGGAGTCGGTGGCCTGCGCCTGCTGAAGCGGCAGGGCCAGGGCCAACAACGAAGTCAGTGCGGCGCCCATCAGGCGGAAGGTCTTGAGGCGTTTCATGTTTTTTGTCTCCTGGGGATTTGAACTACATGCGAGCGAGGCGCGCGGCCTGCGCGTCCGCGTCGCCGAACAGCTGGTCGAGCACGTGGATGCGGCGCAGGCAGTGGCCGACGGCGTATTCCTCGGTCATTCCGATGCCGCCGTGCGACTGGATCGCCTGCTGGCACAGCGCCCGCGCGTGGCGGCCGATGGCCAGCTTGGCGCGCGGCAGGTCGGTGGCGGCGTGGGCTGAGGCCGGGTCATCGACCGCCACCGCCGCGGCAATCGCCATGCTGCGCGCCATCTCGAGCGCGACGGCCATCTCGGCCACGCGATGGCGCAGCGCCTGGTACTCGCCGATCAGTCGGCCGAACTGCTTGCGTGTGTTGACGTAGGCGGTGGTGAGCGCAAAGGCCGCCTCCATGACGCCGACCATGTCGGCGCAGACGGCGGCGGTGCCGGCGGCGACGGTGGCGTGGAGGGCGGCTGCGGCGCGTGCGTGGTCTGCGGCGTCGCCCAAGGGTTCGGCGGTGGCACCGTCAAGGGTGAGTTCGCCGGCCGGCGTGTCGTCGATCAGGCGATAGGTGCGCAGCGTCGCATCGGCGGCATCGACGAGAAAGAGCGCCAGGCCGTCTGCGTCGGCCGGCTCGCCGCTCACACGCGCGCTCACCACGAAACGGCTCGCCGCACTCGCGTGAAGCACAAGCGACTTGGTGCCATCGAGGCGCCACCGGTCGCCATCGCGCCGCGCACGGGTCTCGACCCACAGCGGCGCGTGGCGCCCTGGCGCTTCATCGTGCGCCCAGGCCATCCGAATGCTGCCTTGAGCCAGAGAAGGCAGCAGGCGGTCTTTCTGCGCCTCGCTGCCGGCCGACAGCACGGCCGTCGCCGCGAGCACGCTGGAGGCCAGATACGGTTCGAGCAGCAGCGCGCGGCCGAAGGCCTGCATCACCGGCAGCCGGTCGCCCGCGCCGCCGCCCAGGCCGCCGAAGGCTTCGGGAATGCCCAGCGCCGTCACGCCCAGTTCGGCCAATTGGCCCCAGGCCGCTTCGCTCCAACCGGCCGGCGAATGGGCGATGGCGCGGCGCTTCTCGAAACCGTAGTGGTCGTCCAGCAGTCGCGACAGGCTTTGCGCCAGCGCCTGCTGGTCTTCGTTCAGATCGAATTGCATGGCTTATCCCAGGAGCGTCTTGGCCAGAATGTCCTTCTGGACCTCGCTGGAGCCGCCGTAGATGGTGGCTGCGCGGTAGAAGAAATAGCGCGGGGCGGCGGCCACGAGCGGATGCAACGCGGCATCGCCTTCCGCGTCGCGGCGCTCCAGCCCGCTGGGGCCGGCAATGCGCGCGATCAGCGTGGTCAGCGACTGCATCAGCTCCGAGCCCTTGAGCTTGAGCACCGAGGCAAAGCCCGGGTTCTTGCGCCCGATCTCGGGGTCGAGCAGGAAGCGCCAGTTGGTCAGCTCGAGCGCGCGGATTTCCGCGCCCAGCTCGGCGATGTCGGTGGCCAGCTTGGGGTCGTCGAGCAGGCACTTGTCGCCCTGACGCGTGGCCGCCGCGAGTTCGCGGGCGGCGTCCAGGCGCTCCCAGCACAGGCCCACGTTGGCGATGTTGGTGCGTTCGCTTGCCAGCAGGTACTTGGCGCAGTCCCAGCCACGGCCTTCCTCGCCGACGAGGTTGGCGAGCGGCACGCGCACCTTGTCGAAGAAGACTTCATTGAGATGCTGCTGACCGTCGATCGACACGATCGGCCGCACTGAAACGCCCGGCGTCTTCATGTCGATCAGCAGGAAGGAGATGCCGTCCTGCTTGCGCGCCGTCTGCTCCGTTCGCACCAGCGCGAAGATCCAGTCGGCGTGATGGGCCGAGGTGGTCCAGATCTTCTGGCCATCGACGACGTAGTGATCGCCATCGCGCACCGCGCGCGTGCGCAGCGAGGCCAGGTCAGAGCCCGAATCCGGTTCCGAGAAGCCCTGGCAGAACCACAGGTCGAGCCGCGCGAGCTGGGGCAGGAAGAAGCGCTTCTGCGCTTCGGTGCCAAAGCGCAGCAGCACCGGGCCGAGCATCGCGATGTTGAAGGGCAGCGGCAGGGGCGCCCCGGCGCGCTGCAGTTCTTCGAGCAGGACCAGCCGCTCGGTGGTGCCCAGGCCGGCGCCACCGTACTCGGCAGGCCAATGCGGCGCAGCCCAGCCGCGCTCGTGAAGGATGCGCTGCCAGGCCACCGTGTCCTGCTTGCGCGGCGCATGGCCACGGCGCAGGCGCGCGCGGATGTCAGCGGGCAGGCGCTCGGCGATGAAGGCGCGGACCTCGTCGCGAAAGGCGAGTTCGCTGGGGCTGAGCTGCAGGTCCATGTCAGTTCTTGCCGTAGAGGGTCACGACGCAGGCGCCGCCCAGGCCCACGTTGTGCTGCAGCCCCAGCCGCGCACCTTCGACCTGGCGCTGGTCCGCGCTGCCGCGCAGTTGGTGCGTCAGCTCGTAGCACTGCGCCAGGCCGGTGGCGCCCAGCGGGTGGCCCTTGGACAGCAGGCCGCCCGAGGGGTTGATGACGACCTTGCCGCCGTAGGTGTTGTCGCCGTCGTTGACGAACTTCTCGGCGCCGCCTTCGGGGCAGAAGCCCAGGGTCTCGTAGCTGATGACCTCGTTCTGCGCGAAGCAGTCGTGCAGCTCGCACACGTCGATGTCTTCGGGGCCGACACCGGCCGCCTCGTACACGCGCGTGACGGCGGCATGCGTCATGTGCGTGCCGATCCAGCTCAGCATCGATGGCGGCTCGAACGACTGCACCGGATCGGTGGCCATGGCCTGCGCGAGGATCTGCACGTCGGTGCGCAGTCCGTGCTTCTTCGCGAAGCGCTCCGACACCAGCAGTGCCGCCGCGCCGCCGCAGGTGGGCGGGCAGGCCATCAGGCGCGTCATCACGCCGGGCAGCAGCACGGTGTCGTTCATGACTTCTTCGGTCGTCACGATCTTGCGGAACAGGGCCAGTGGGTTGTTGGCCGCATGGCGGCTGGCCTTGGCGCGCACCGCGGCAAAGGTCTCCATGCTGCAGCCGTAGCGCTCCATGTATTCACGGCCGGCGCCGCCGAAGGTGCGCAGGGCCTGCGGCATGCCGTCCATGTCGGCCGTCAGGCCGCGCAGCACCGGCAGGAAGCGCTCGCGCGTGGGCGGGCGGTCGTCCCAGTGCGACTTGAGCGCGCCGGCCTGCATCTGCTCGAAGCCCAGCGCAAGCACGCAGTCCGCGTCGCCCGAAGCGATGGCCTTGCGCGCCAGGTACAGCGCGGTGGAGCCGGTCGAACAGTTGTTGTTGACGTTGACGACCGGGATGCCGGTCATGCCGACCTCGTACAGCGCCGTCTGGCCCGAGGTGGAGTCGCCGTAGACGTAGCCCACGTAGGCTTCCTGCACTGCGTCGTAGCCAATGCCCGCGTCGGCCAGCGCGCGGCGCGTGGCCTCGGCGCCCATCTCTGTGTAGCTCAGGCTTTTGCCCGGCTTGGCGAAGGGGATCATGCCGACGCCGGCGACGATTACTTTTTCGGTCATGTGATGCGTGTCCTGTGAGGGCCTTGAGTTCAGAGTTTTCTGGAGATGAGGTCGCGTTGCGTTTCGTTGCTGCCGCCGAACACGCGCGTGATGCGGTAGTCGGTGAAGGCGCGGGCAATCGGGTACTCCAGCATGTAGCCGTAGCCACCGTGCAGCTGCACCATGTCGTCGATGCACTTCCACAGCGTCTCGGTGGCGAAGAGCTTGGCAATCGCCGCCTCCTGCACGCTGATGCGCCGGCGTATGTGCTCGCCGATGTAGTAGTCGACCAGCGTGCGGGCCGCCACCGCTTGCGTCTTGATGTCGGCCAGCTTGAACTTGGTGTTCTGGAAGTCCCACACCGTGCCGTCGAAGGCCTTGCGCTCCTTCACGTATTCGAGCGTCTGCTCCAGCAGGCGCTCGAGCTTGGCGACGCTGTACACGGCGATGATCAGGCGCTCCTGCGCCAGCTCCTGCATCAGGCAGACGAAGCCCTTGTTCTCTTCGCCCAGCAGGTTGTCGGCCGGCACGCGCACGTTGTCGAAGAACAGCTCGGTGGTATCGGCTGCCGGCTGGCCCACCTTGTCGAGCTTGCGCCCGCGACGAAAGCCCGCGCGGTCGGCCTCGACCATGATCAGGCTCACGCCCTTGCTGCCGGCGTTGGGATCGGTCTTGCAGGCCACCAGCACCATGTCGCAGTTCAGGCCGTTGCTGATGAAGGTCTTGCTGCCGTTGATGATGTATTCGTCGCCGTCGCGCACGGCGCTGGTGCGGATGGACTTCAGGTCGGAGCCCGTGCCCGGTTCGGTCATGGCAATGGCCATGATGGTTTCGCCGCGGCAGATCTTGGGCAGCCAGCGCTGCTTTTGTTCCTCGGTGCCGAAGCGCACGATGTAGGGCGCGGTGATGTCCGAGTGCACCGACAGGCTGAAGCCCGAGACGCCCGAGCGGTGCAGCTCTTCGGCCAGCACGCAGGAGTGGCCGAAATCGCCACCGCCGCCGCCGTACGCGGTCGGCACGGTGACGCACAGCAGGCCTTCGCGGCCGGCCTTGAGCCAGGTTTCGCGGTCGGTGCGGCCGGCCGCGTCCCACGCGGCTTGGCGCGGCAGGCATTCGCGTTCGAAAAATCGCCGTGCGGTGTCGCGCAGCATCTCGTGATCGTCGCGGTAGACGGTGCGGTTGATATTCACGGGGGGCTCCTTGTCTTGGCGCAATTCTGGGAGTCCCCCCTCGCAACCCCACTACCCCGATCGGGTGGCAGCGCGCCACAATGCCGGGCAGAGACATGCAGAACAAGCCACATTCCCATTCGCGCTCGCCTGAAGCCTCCGCGCTCAAGGCCCTGGTCACCACCAAAATGGTCCCGCCCCGCAGCGCCGTGCGCGCGGTGGCGCGAGAGGCATTGCTGGCCCGGCTGATGGAGGGGCGCCGCCGCCGTTGCGTGGTGCTGCAGGGCCCGGCCGGCTGCGGCAAGACCACCACCCTGGTCGCCTGGCGCCAGGCGCTGCTGCCGCTGGGCTTCGACGTGGCCTGGTTCACGTTGACTCCCGAGGACAACGAGCCCACCCGCCTGCTCGACTACCTGCTGGCCAGCGTGGCGCATGTGGCGCCGGTCGCCACGCAGGAGGCGGCCGACTACGCCGGTCGCGGTGTCGACAGCGAAGCCGTGGAGCGTGCCCTGATTGCCCTGGTGCGCGGCATTGCCGCTCATCCGCGCGAACTGGTGCTGGTGCTGGACGATCTGCAGCACCTGATGGATGAGCGCATCCACGAGGCGCTGCAGTGGCTGCTGGACTACGCCCCGGCCAACCTGCATCTGGCCATCGCCTCGCGCGCAGCGCTGCCGCTGTCGCTGGATCGCCTGCGCGCCGAGGGCCAGGTGCTGGAGATCGACGTGCGCGACCTGCGCTTTTCTCCGGCCGAATCCGAACGCTTCCTGCAGTCGCAACTGGGCAGCATCGCGCCGCGAGACGCCTTGGCCCTGCACGAGCTGTGTGATGGCTGGGCCGCCGGCCTGCAATTGCTGGCCATCAACTGGAAGAAGCGCCGGCGGGAGCTGGGCGCGGGCCAGGTGCCGGGCGACTTCGTGCGCGCGCACGTGCAAGACCCGCAGGCCTTTGCCGCCTATTTCGAGAAAGAAGTGCTGTCGCGCCTGGCGCCGGCCGATCTCGAATTGCTGATCAGCGTGTCGGCCTGCAGCCGCTTTTGCGCACCGCTGTGCGCGGTCTTGCTGGGCCGGCCCGTGGACGACGCCGCCATGGCACCGTTGCTGGCGCGGCTGGAAGCCGAGAACCTGTTCATCGTGCCGATCGAAACCAGCGCCGAGCGCGAGACCTGGTTTCGCCTGCACCCGCTGCTGCGCGAAACGCTGCGCGGGCGCTTGAGGCAGCGCAGCGAAGCCGGGCAACGCGAGGTGCACCGCATCGCCTGGCAGTGGTTTCGCGACCATGGCCTCATCGACGAGGCGGTGCGCCAGGCCGTCGCGGCGGGCGAGGGCGCGGCCGCTGCGGCGCTGGTGGAAAAGTCTGCCCATGGCCTGGCCGTGCGCGGCGAACTGCGCAAGCTGATCGGCCTGGTGCGCCAACTGCCGCCCGCCGAAGTGCAGGCGCGCATCGGGCTGCGGTTGTGGATGATCCGCATCGAGCTGTTCGCGCGGGAGCTGGATGCCTTTTCCGCCAACATCGCGCGCCTGCGGCCGGACATTCCGCCGGACGACGCCATCAGCCACTACTGGCTCACGCTGCTCGAAGCCTCGCTGGCTTTGCAGCGCGACGACACCGACGCTGCCATGGCGCTGCTGCCGCGCCTGCAGTCGGCGCCCGAAGGCGCGGACGCGCTGGCAACGGGGGCACGCGACAACATCCTGTCCTGGCTGTACATGCACCGCGGCGACTACGAGCGCGCGCGCCGCGTGCAGCAAGACAACCCGATTCGCCTGATCGACGGAGAGTCGCTGCGCGGCAGCTCGTCGGGCACGCTGCAGGGCCGAAGCCTGGTCGGCCTGAGCTACGCCATGGAAGGCCGCATGACACAGGCCGAGCGCATCTACCGCGAGGTGCTGCGCGAGGCCAATGAAGGTGGAAGCGCATGCGTCGATGCCACCTACTTGTCGACGGCGCTGCTGGGCGAGGTGCTGTACGAACACGGCGAGACCGAGGCCGCGCTCGCGCTGCTCGAAGACCGCGTGGACGCGCTGGAGCGCGTGTCCATTCCCGACTCGGTGCTGCGCGTGCACCGCTCTCTGGCGGCGGCCCACTGGGTCGCCGGGCGCAGACTGGAAGGCATGTCCTACCTCGAGCGGCTGGAAGACTACAGCGCCGCGCTGGGCCTGGACCGCTTGCTGGTCCACAGCCTGACGATGCAGGTGCACTACCGTTTGCAGATGGGCGATCCGGCCGCTGCGGAGGCAGCGTTATTGCGCGCGAACGAGATCGACGCGCGGCATGCTGATGCCGTGCACAGCGCACTTGGCGAAATCGCCGTGGTAGTGGAGCGCGCACGCATCCGCTGGGCCATGGTCCGCGGCGACACGGACGATGCGGCGCGCAGAATCGACGTGCTGATGGCGAACATCGAACTGCGCGGAAGACAGCGATTGGTCGCGCAGATGAAGCTGCTGCAGGCATTGATCGAGCGGCGGCGGGGCAGGGCGGATGCCGCGAGGGAATACACGCTGGCAGCCTTGCGCAGCGGACACCGGCTGGGCCTGGTGCGCAGCCTGCTCGACGCAGACCCGGCCGTGATGACGCTGGTTTCGGAAGTCGCCAAGGACGCGTTGCTGGACCCGGTGCTCGGCTTCTATGCGGAGCGCCTGGCGCAGGCGCAGTACGGGCGGCAGGTGCTCGTGCCTTCCGATGCAATGGCCTCGGCGGGCGTAGCGCCCGATACCTCCAGGAGCCCCGTTGAGCCGTTGAGCGAACGCGAACGCGATGTGCTGAGTTTGCTGGCGCAGGCGATGCCCAACAAGAAGATCGCGCTGGCGCTGGGACTGTCCACTGACACCGTGAAGTGGCATCTGAAGAACATCTACGCGAAGCTGGGGGTGGCGGGGCGGGATGAGGCCGTGGCGTGGATGCGGGGGAGGCAGGGATAGGGGCCTTCTCGTTTCTGCACTGGGATGTCTGAATCAGACTGATTGCAGATGTTGGTTGTGCCGACGTTGAAGGCGGCTTCCGTTGCAAAGAAGACAAGCGCGGAGGCACCTACGCGCAAAGAAGGAGAGATGGGAATGAGTTTCTCATACCGAATGAACTGCGATATGTCTTTCGCTACTGCGCCCGTGCCACGATGGCTATGCCACGAATTTTCTCGGCGCCGAGCACCTCTGCTGGTCACGATTGGCCTGGCGCTAACACCAGGCCAGTAGCAACCGGAAGTGCAACGCCCCTAGTGTGGTGAGTTAGAAGTTCGCAGACAAAACCTCTCGACGCTGGCAAGGATGTCGTCGGCAGTCTTCGACCATATGAAGGGCTTCGGCTTGGCGTTGTTGATGTCCAAGTACTCCCGGATGGTCTGCTCGAGCTGTCGCGTGGAGCGATGCGTGCCTCGACGAATGCAGCGCTGCGTGAGCGTTGCAAACCAGCGCTCGACCTGGTTCAGCCACGACGCCGAAGTCGGCGTGAAGTGCACGTGAATGCGCGGATGTCGGGCCAGCCATGATCTGATCGAAGCCGTCTTGTGTGTGCCGTAGTTGTCCATGACCAAATGGATGTCCAGCACCGCTGGCACGCTGGCCTCGACGGTTCGCAAGAATTGCAGGAACTCGCCGCTGCGGTGGCGCCGATGCATCTGGCCAATGACCGAGCCTGTAGCGATGTCCAGGGCTGCGAACAGCGTGGTTGTGCCGTGACGTTCGTAGTCGTGGGTGCGCCGCTCGGGAATGCCGGGGGCAAGCGGCAGTAAGGGCTGTGTGCGATCCAGAGCCTGGATCTGGCTCTTCTCGTCCACGCACAGCACCATCGCCATCAAGGGCGGATCCATGTACAGCCCGACGATGTCGCACCTTCTCGACAAACATCGGGTCGGTCGACAGCTTGAACGTCTCCTGGCGGTGCGGCTGCAGGCCGAAGGCGCGCCAGATGCGCGAGACGGCCGTCTGCGAAAGCCCGCTCGCGCTGGCCATGGTGCGCGTACTCCAGTGCGTCGCGCCGCGCGGCACGCTCTCCAGCGTCTTGGCGATCACCGCGTCAACGCGGGCATCGTCAATGGTTCTTGGCGCACCAGAGCGCGGCGCGTCCAACAGGCTATCCAGACGTTGTTCGACAAACCGTGCTCGCCACTTGCTCACCATCTGCGGTGTGACGCACTGGCGTGCTGCAACCACCTTATTGTCCTGTCCGTCGGCGCAGGCCAGCACGATGCGCGCTCGCAGCGCCAGGGCCTGCGCTGTCTTGCGTCGCAGCGTCAGCGCCTTGAGCTCTTCGCGCTCCGCATCTGTCAGAACCAGTGTCGCTTTAGATCTTCCGCTCATTGCTGCCTCGTCGGGTACACACGGTACACGAGAGACCCTGGCGATCACGAGTAGTTCAACGAACTTCTAACTCGCAACACTAGGGCTGCGCTGATCAAGTCCCCTGTTGGCATGCGATCTGCGTCTGCTTTGCATGCAGCAACAGAACCTTGCTATGGCCGCCGAAGAGAACGCGCAGTACGCGAAGTACCACAGGGCGACAAAGCGTGACACGTTCCAGGCGACGATAGAGCAGATCGTTCCGTGGGCACAGCTCTGCTGCGTGATCGAGTCCGCACTATCCGAAGACGGGCAACAGTCGACCGTCAGTGCGATTGGAGCGCATGCTGCGGATGTACTTGTGCATGTATGGCCCCGACGCCTTTTGCAAGCCCCCTCTTGGATGATGTTCAACGGTCTGCACACCTGTGTGCGGCTTGCTCGATGGACAATCATGTATGCATGCGCGCAGCCTTGATAAGGCAGGCCTCAGGTTCCGGTGGTTTTCCGCCTATTGCTCAATCCCTAACGCGGCAAACCCGTTTGCAGAAAACATCGAGAGGAATTCGGACGTGTCCATTGCGCCACGCAACAGTTTTCCCAGTTCCAAGGCATAAATCACCGTACCCGCTGGGAACGTATCGCTGTTAACCTGGCCGAAATCTGTCGACAACAACACCCGCTCATGTCCCGTGGCGCGGATCGAATCCGCGAAAGCTTCGAGCTGCACACCATCCTGGGTATGGATCGCAAAACAGTGCTCGACGTACACACCGTCGTGCTTGACGAGCGCGCACAGCTGATCGTCAGTCAGTCCGACCGAGGGATAATGCGGGTGGGTGACGATGACTCTTTTGACGCCCAACGAAATGGCCAGCGGCACAAGCTGCATAACCTCGGCAGCGGAAAGATGCCCTGTGGCCAGCACGCAGTTGTGCCGGGCAATGGTCTTCAAGACTTCGATCAGCTCGGGCATAGGGCGCAAATCTTCAGCAAATGCGACAACCGGCCTTTGTCCGCCAAGGTCATCTGCAGAAAACTTGGCAGGCTCCGATCCACAACAACCCGACCAGTTCGGATCAAACCCGAAACCATGGACTTTCACATGCGACACGGCATCAACAGTCGGCATCCAGACGACGATTGGTGCGTCATCCGGCTGCCTACCTTGCACATCCGCCTTGTTGCCTGACACCGCACTCGACACTGCAGCGGGATTGAGCCCACCAACATAGCTGTTGAGGACGACGCCACCATAGAACCTGACACCGTGGCGGGCACGCGCCAGAGCGGCAAGAGGAGTGGTGGAGAAGGTGTGATTTTTCAGCACCAGCGCAGCTCCGAACGGGCGCGCGGCTTCGGCAAGCGATTGCACGTCGTAGCGACGGGCAACCAGCTCGGGCCCCACGTGGTAGTGGGTCTCCACGACGCCAATCCGCGCGAGGAGATCGTGTGCTTGGCTGTAGGAATCAAACATGATGGGATCGCTAGCCGGCAGAACCGTTGAACCGAGAAATTTTGTGCTCAAGATACCGAACAGCGACCGCACTTGGAATGCTGATCGCCAGATAAATGGCGCCTACCAACGTCATGGCCTCGACGTAGCGGTAGCTCTCATTTGAGAAGACACGCGCCTCACCCATCAGGTCGAGCACTGCGATCGCCGAGAGCAACGCGCTTTCCTTGAACATCATGATCAAGTAGTTTCCCAAGGCGGGAACCATAGGCGGAATGGCCTGAGGCAAGACGACGGCTGTCCATTGCCTGTACGTTGAAAAATTCAGTGCTCTTGCTGCCTCCCACTGCCCACGGTTCACGCCGTCAATTCCCGCCCTGTAAACCTCGGCCATGTAGCAGCCGATGTGCAGGCCAAGAACCAGTACGCCGCAGACGACCGGCTCCAGCCGAACGCCGACCTCAGGCAAGACGTAGAACGCGAAGAAAAGTTGGATCAACAGCGGCGTGCGCCGGATCGCCTCCATAAACCCGTAGGCGGATCTCCTCACCAGCGACGAGGAGGATCGCGATACAACCGCCAGAAATAGCCCGACGCACAGGGCCAAGATCGTGGCAAAGAAGGTTACCTGTGCGGTGACGACCAGTCCTCGCATTAGGCGCGGCAACACTTCTGCTGCCGTTTGAGGGTCCCACAACATCATCATCGTGTTCCTTCGAAACCCTTGCTCGCCCAGATCTCCAAGCGCTTGAACGCATGAATGATGAGGGTGGACAGCAAGAAGTAAATCACCATCAGAATGCCGAACCCCTTCAAGGGACTTCCCGTCTCCTGCCGGTAGATCTGACCCAAGAAAGTCAGATCCGCGATCGTCACTAGTGACACGATCGGCGTGATCTTCAGAAGATCGACCATGAGGTTGCACATGGGCGGGAGCATGCGCGGAAACGCATTGGGTATCACGACGTTGACCATCGTCTGCACGCCATTCATGTTAAGCGCGCGCGCTGCCTCTCGCAGGCCGCGAGGAACGGCAAGGATGGAGCTTCTCACCACCTCAGAACCGTAGCAGCCAATATTCAACCCGATGGCAAGGATTGCGACAGCCATCGCACTGATCTCGACACCCACCAAGGGCAGAACGAAGTACAGCCAAAACAGTTGCACGTAGCAGGAAGTGCCACGGATCGCCTCCACGATTCCTGTGACCGGCCACGAGATGAATCGTGAGCTTGAGAGTTTGCACAGGCCAGCAACGAACGATACGAGCCAGGCAAGAAGAGCCGCGCCCAACGTGATCTGGACGGTTACGTACGTTGCTTGCGCAAATTTGGCGAGGATGTCCATGGCACGCTCCTGCTTGATCGCCTCAGCGGCTTAGTTCGCGCCGCCGCACAAGGTTGTCCGCGAGGTCGCCTTGGCAAGCTTGGGATCAAACCCGTACTTCGAAACGATCTGGTCGTATTCGCCCGAGTCTTTGAGCGCCTTGAGCTTTTGATCAACCATATCACGCAGGCCCTTCTGATCAGTCCTGAACGCGATACCGGAACACTTGGCCGGCTCATTGGCAACCACCAGAACTTCAAAGCGATCCATGACGCCCATGGAGGTAGCGGCAGAGCGCAAAGCCAAATCTGGCGCAGCGTACACATCGATCCGGCCGTCGAGCAGCATCTTGATTCCGCTCTGGTGGTCAGGTGCAACCGTTATCCGGCTTCTCGGCACCCCTGATTCCGTAGCGCGCTTCTCTGCCGAACAGCCTCCGCAGACCCCGTAACGGACGCTCTCGTTCGCTGCCACATCAGCGAACGACTTGATGGCCTTCGGGTTGCCCTTGGCGACGATAAAGCCCTCCGTCGTACACAGGTCAGGCTCGGAGAACAACACGGCCTTGCAGCGCTGCGGATTGATGTACAAACCCGTGGAGATCACGTCCACGCGACCAGCCTGGAGACTGGGGATCATTGCGCCGAATTCCAGGACTTTCGGATCGAGTTCCTTGACACCGAAATCCTTCATGATGCGAAAGAGCAGATCCGGTGCTGCACCGCTCAGCGTTCCGCCGGCCTGATAGTTTGTGTAGGGAGGCTCGTGGGCCAGGCCCACGCTCATCTTCTCCTTTACCTGAGGCTGTGCTTGAGCTGCCGTCAATGATGGAGACAGGGATACGAACGCGGCGAGCGCGACTGCAATGAACTTCAGCATTTTGATAACTCCGTGGGTGGTTAGTCAACGCGATGCCCTGCGGCAGCGATCTTTTTCAGAAAAGATTTGGTTCGTGGCTCCCGAGGAGCGTGGAAGAGCTGGTCGGGCGGACCCTGCTCAACAATTTTTCCGCCGTCAAGAAAGAGAACCCGATCGGAGAATTCCCTGGCGAAGCTCATCTCATGGGTCACCATGAGCATCGTCATACGGCTTTCGCGCGAGATGTTCCGAAGCACTTGCAGAACTTCGTCGACCACTTCCGGATCGAGCGCTGACGTGACCTCGTCAAACAACATGATCCGTGGCTGCATTGCCAGTGCGCGCGCAATGGCGACCCGCTGTTTTTGACCGCCTGACAGCATTGACGGGTAGTTGTCAGCCTTGGCCGCGAGCCCCACACGATCCAAGAGTTCCATCGCGATTTTGTCAGCTACCGCTTTGTCCGTTCCCTTCACGATCCGTTGAGGCCGCGAGATGTTTTCGCGGGCCGTCATGTGAGGGAATAGGTTGAAGTGCTGGAAGACCATTCCAATCTGTGCGCGCATCAACGCCAGATGCCGTTCGTCTGCCGGTACGAGTTGCCCTTGTTTGGGCATGTGCCAAAGCGGCTTGTCTTCGATCCATACATGACCGCGTTCGATTTTTTCGAGCGTCATGAGAATCCGCAAGATCGTCGTCTTGCCGGAACCGCTTGGGCCAATGAGCGACAGTTTCTCGCCCTCATGAATGCCAAGGTGCAGGTTGTCCAGCACTACGGAAGTCCCATACCGCTTCACTACGCCATCAAAGCGTATGAACGGTTGGGCCCCAGCCACTGGCTGGGGAGACGAATCAGTGCTCACGAGGGAAATAACCGGCTTTGATGGCCGACCCAATCAGATTGACGATCAAACGCCCAGCCGTTACGCAGGTGAGCTTGCTTGCGTTGTCCTTTGAAGGTTGAATCTCGACAATGTCCATGCCGACAACGCGTCCCTTTTTGACCAGGCCGTGGATGAGTTGGCGTGCCTGCACAAAATTCACCCCACCCGGCGCTGGCCCGTCGACGGCCGGCATGATCGTGGGGTCCATCCCATCGGCGTCGATCGAGAGGTAGTAATTGCCACCATCTGGTATGCGCGCCAGCACGGCCTCCATACCAATCTCGTGCAACTCGTAGGCGCTGATCAATTGCGCGCCGTAGCGGACTGCGGTGTCGTAGTCTTCAGGTCGACCGCTGCCTTGCGCGCGAAGACCGATCTGCACGATGCCCGCAACATGCCGCATCTCTGAAGCGCGACGGATAGGACTGGACAAGCCGTCCTTGACGCCATTGACCTCGTCCCGCCAGTCCAGATGGGCATCGATGTGCACAAGAGTAATCGGCCCTGTCTGGTCATACGCTCGCAGAACAGGTGTGGTGATCCCGTGATCGCCACCAAGAATGATGGGGAGGCCGCCGCCTTTCAAGATCTGACGCACTGCCAGTTCGACGCGCCGGTAGTGGTCGCCGGGCAGTTTCAAATCCGGAATGACATCGCCGCAGTCGACGAAGCGGATGTCAGATCGGCCTTGCAGAAGCGGGCCTTCAATGTCGAAGTCGTAGTGGCCGGGAGCGCGCACGATGCGATCAGTGACATCGCGAATGGCCTGCGGCGCGTTGGTCTGGTCGTTGGTAAAGGACCGCGCGCCGTAAGCCGAACCGAAGGGCATACCGAGAATGGCGATATGCGCACGCAGGTTCTCGAGGTCGGTCACAAGCTCCGAGTAGAGCAATGTTGCGTGACCGACGCGCGGAGCAGTTGTCAAAGTTTCCATGGGGTGTTTCTCCGTTAAGGGGGCGAATTTGTGTGGTCAGCAGCGGCTCGGGCAGCGCAAGTTCTTATTCATGAAGTGCCGCTTCCTTCATGAGCACGCTGCGGCCCCAATGGATGAGAGCCGTGACACCGAGAAACTCCAGGTAGGCCGAGCGGGCGGACGAGGCCGACCGAACAACTGGACGCAAACCGCGTGTGCGCTCTCAGCGATGCCGACGCTTGTGGCCACAAAGCACCGCCTTCTGCCAGCGCGGGACTGGGCAAACAAGCGGAAATCGAGGCCCCGAACACAGCCTTGATCGCGTTACGTGGAGGGCGATTCGTCATTTGCCTTTTGCCGACGGGTGTAGGAATGCGCCGACTGTAGTCATCACCCTGTCAAATGGAAAACGATTCTTTTGACGCTATGGTTGCAAAAAGCGATACTTTGCGAGATGAGCCGCCTGGACTTCAACGAGCGCGATCTGCGCTCGCTCCGCATCTTTTGCGCCGTCGCTGAGGCAGGTGGCTTTGCAGCCGCCGAGCATCGGCTCAACCTGTCAAAAGCTTCGATCAGCCGGCACGTCCGAGAGGTTGAAGAGCGTCTGGGTGTACGGCTCTGCGAACGCGGACCGGGCGGGTTCAAGCTCAGCAGCGCTGGCACCGTGGCCGTCGATCTGGCCTCCAAGGCGATCAAGTCGCTGGAGCTCATTCGCCCGGAAATTGACGCGGTGAGGGGGGTGCTATCCGGCACCCTGTGCATCGGCATGACCGAACACGTCATCACCCACGATCACTGTCGAATCCCCGAGGCCCTGGCCGCACTGCGACGGCAAGCTTCGGATGTACAGCCGGCACTGACGGTGATGAACTTTGCCCAACTGAACGATGCGTTGCGCGAACGCCGGGTCGAAGTGGCGGTCCGTGGTATGTACAAAAAGGACCGTGTGTTCGACTACCAGAAGCTCTTTGTCGAAGTGCACCGCGTCTATGTCGCCAAAGCCGATGGGCCCGAGCGGAAACGCTCGCTTCCGCTCGTCTACCGTCCACACCCGTTCGTTGAACAGGCGATCGCAGAATACGGCTTCGAGCGCGGACCGGACGCTGGCGGGCTTGAGGCAATCGGCGTGCTCATTGCCACAGGCAACTATGCCGGTCTTCTCCCTGAACACTATGCCAAGCTTGTGGCGAAGCGGCACGCGCTCGAATTGGTGCCCAAGGGACCGGCATTTCAGAACACGATCTGCGCAATGACCGAGGCGTCGCGGCCACTGACGCAACGCGTGAAGTTGTTTCTCGAAATTCTTCGAGGCCTTCACGCCGACACATAAGAACGCCGTTTGGGAGCGCCTTCGCGCAAAAGTGCCGAATGCGTGTTGAATTCCGCCGATCTCTGCCCCTGGGGCGATGGATCGAACATGCTCCGGTCCGCTAGGGCTGGCGACTCGGACTACACGCGTTACGACGGGGAAATCACCAAGTCGGCGACAGCTTGGTTGAGATCGAAGGGGAAGGAGGTTGGAAGCCGAGGGGACGAGAAACCGTGGGTTCTCATGGTTTCACTTGTGGCACCGCATTTCCCCTTGACGGTGCCGGCAGAGTACTTTGATCTGTACAGCGGCATGCCGCTCAAGATGCCCAAGGCGTACAGATTCGGCGTCGACGAGTCGGCGCATCCCTTCATCCAGCAATATGCACGCCTCTCCGGCTACAAGAATCACTTCAAGGACGAGAGCGACGTTCGGCGAGCGCTTGCCGGCTACTACGGCCTGATCTCCTATCTGGACGCGAACATCGGCCGAGTCCTGGAGGCGCTGCAGGAAGCCGGCTTGGTGGACGATACGCGCATCATCTACATCATCTACATCATCTACATCAGCGACCACGGCGACAACGCCGGCGCGCGCGGGCTTTGGGGCAAGAGCACGATGTACTCGGAATCCGTTGGAATTCCGCTGATCATCAGCGGACCTAACGCGACGCCAAGCAAGACGGAGACCGCAGCAGTCAGCCATGTGGACGTCTACAACTCGATTCTGGACGCGGTCGGCCACGACTTATCGAAGAGCACGGCTTGCGCCCGAGCACAGTCTGTTTTCGGCCCGTTGCGGCCAAACCGTTTGGTCCTGTCGGAGTACCACACCATCGGATCGAAGTCGGCTGGGCAAGCGTTTGGGGAGCCCCCTGAAAAGGGTGGTCGAACAATCTCGTTCAGGCGGCTTACTCGAACCTGCTTGTTGATTTCCGACAGCAGACGCGAGTAATGAAAGCCCGGCCACCATGCACCCATCGCCCAGCCCCATCCTCCACCAAGGCTCGACCTTCGCTGAGCTCTACCGGTCCGCGTTCAAGGCCTTCGCCACCCGCGAGGCGTTGGTTGGCGGCGACGTACGCATGAGCTACCGCCAACTGGAGCAAAGCTGCCATCGCATGGTGCGCTGCTTCCAGGCCATGGGCCTGCAGCGGCAGGACGGCATTGCCGTGCTGGCGACCAATCGGCCCGAGTCGGTGGTGACCATCATCGCGGCGCACCTGATGGGGTTGGTCAACACGCCGCTGCATCCGCTGGGCTCTGAAGATGACCAGGCTTTCATTCTGGTCGACGCGAAGGTCAAGGCGCTGGTGATCGACGTGCCGCGCCATGCCGAGCGCGGTCAGGCGCTGGCGCAGCGCAATCTCGTGCCGCATGTATTGACGCTGGGGCCGGCCCCCTACGGCAGCGACCTGCTGGCCGCATCGAACGGCCTGGACGGCAGCGACATCGCGCTCGACGTGCGGCCGGACGACATCCTCAAGATCGCCTACAGCGGTGGCACCACCGGAAAGTCCAAGGGCATCGTGCATCACCACCGCACGGTGGTGACATCGGCCTTGCAGCAGCTCGCGTGCTGGGAATGGCCGCAAGAGGTGCGCTTTCTGGCGGCGACGCCGGTGTCGCACGCAGCGGGCGCGATGATCCTCACGACCTTTCTGCAAGGCGGCACGGTGCATCTGCTCGAACGCTTCACGGCCGACGGCTTTTTGCAGGCGGTAGCGGCCGAGCGCATCACCACCACCTTTCTGGTGCCCACGCAGATCTACGGCCTGCTCGATGCGCCCCACGCGCTGGATGCGCACGACCTCACAAGCCTGCGCCTGGTGCTCTACGGCGCCGCGCCGATGGCACCTGCGCGGTTGCGGCAGGCGCTTGGCCGGCTCGGGCCGGTGTTCGCACAGGTCTACGGCCAGGCCGAGGCGCCCATGACCATCAGCTATTTGCGCCGCGACGAGCACGATCTCGAACGATCCCAGTTGTTGGGCAGTTGTGGCCGCAGCCTGCCGGGCAATCAGGTGCGCCTGCTCGATGCCCACCATGTCGAGGTGCCGGTGGGTGAGATCGGCGAGCTGTGCGTGCGCGGCCCGCTGGTGATGTCGGGTTACCTCGACCGGCCCGAAGAAACGGCCAAGGCCTTCGCCGGCGACTGGCTGCACACCGGCGACATGGCGCGCCGCGATGCCGACGGGTACCTCTACCTGGTCGATCGCGCCAAGGACATGATCATCAGCGGCGGCTTCAACGTGTACTCCAGCGAGGTGGAAAGCTGCCTTGCGCAGCATCCGGCCATCGCCCTGTCGGCGGTCATTGGCGTGCCGCACGAGAAGTGGGGCGAGGCGGTGATGGCGGTGGTGGTGCTGAAGGATGGCGCGCAAGTCGAGGCCGCCGAACTGATCGCCTTCGTCACCGATCGCAAGGGCGTGGTGCAGGCGCCCAAGGTGGTGGTGTTCGCCGATGCGTTGCCGCTGACCGCGCTCGACAAGGTGGACAAGAAGGCGCTGCGTGCCAGGTACTGGGCGGGGCAGGACAGGCAGGTCGGATAGATGGACAAACGGCCGCGAGCAACGGCCGTTTGCATTCCATCCTCTTCAATCCACCTTCGCGCCCGACACCTGCACCAGCTTCTGGATCACCGGGCCGCTGGCCTCGAAGTTCTTTTTGAATTCGGCCGAGCTGTTGCCCATGCCCACCAGGCCAAAGGCCTGGAAACGCGCCTTCATGGCCGCCGTCTGCACGACCGCGCGAGCCTCTTTCTCCAGTCGTGCAAGGACTGGTGCGGGGGTCTTGGCAGGCGCGGTCAGCATCACGCCGCCGACCGGATTGAATTCCTCGTCCGGGAATCCGGCCTCGACCATGGTGGGCACGTTGGGCAGCTCGGGCAGGCGCTTGTTGCCGACGATGGCCAGCGGGCGCAGGCGGCCGGTGGCGATGTGCGGGGCCATCGTGCCCAGGGTGCCGATGCCCATCGGAATCTGGCCGCCGAGGATGTCCTGGATCATCGGTGCTTCGCCCTTGTAGGCGGCGTGAACCATGTCGAGGTTGCGCGATTCGCTCAGGTACGCCATCAGCAGGTGGCTCGATGAGCCGACACCGAAGGAGCCGTAGTTGACCTTGCCCTTGTTGGCCTGGGCCCAGCTCACCAGCTCCTTCATGTTGTGCACCGGCACGTCCTTGCCGACCGCGAACACCAGGCTGGCCGAGCAGATCTCGGTGATGAAGGCGAAGTCGCGCCGCACGTCGTAGGGAACCTTCGCGAACATGTAGGGCGCGTAGTAGATCGGCGTGGCGTGCGAGAAGAACAGCGTGTAGCCGTCGGGCGCGGAACGTGCCACCACCGAGGCGCCAAGCAGACCGGAGGCGCCGGGCTTGTTGTCCACGATGACCGTCTGCCCCAGGCGCTTGCCCAGCTCATCCGCCATCACACGGGCCAGCACGTCGGTCGCGCCGGCCGGCGGAGCCGGAACGACCAGCGTGATGGGCCGCATCGGGTAGTCCTGCGAGAAGGCGAGGGCGCTGCAGGCGATGGCGGTGATGCCGACGAGTCCCTTGGTGAAATTGAAAGCGATGCGCATGGTGTCTCCGGTTCTGATAATTTTTTTGGCGAAGCTCGCGCGACTCTCAGGCGCGTGCAACCTGCGGGCCCGGCTGCGGATGGAGCAGCTGCTCCACCAGCTGGGCCCGGCGCAAGCGCGTCGCCGCCTGGTTGACGTAGCCCTTGTCCGCGATTTCGTTGGCGTCCATCGACGGCGGCTCGGCCATCAGCAGCAGGCGCTCGACGCGCAGGCTGGCGCTGCCGGCGTCCCGACACAGGCGCTCGGCAATGGCCGCGACCAGGACGGGATGGGCCACCAACTCGGCGGCGTTCAGGCCCGCGAGTTCGGGCAGCAAACGCTGGCAGGCGGCCACGTTGGGCCAGGCCAGCGCGGCAACGTAGTTCTGGTCGTGGCCGCAGATGACTGCGTCGGAGATCAGCGGCGCGCAACGCTCGACCAGTTCGAGGCGGATGGCGCCGGTGCGCACCCAGGTGCCGGTGACCAGCTTGAAGTCTTCCGCCACGCGACCGTCGAAGCGCATGCCCTTGGCGGGGTCGTCGACATCGACAAGGCGCACCGCGTCGCCGAGCTTGAAGAAGCCTTCTTCGTCGAACGCCGCCGCCGTGAGGTCGGGCCGCGCGACGTAGCCGCTGAAGTTGTGGGCGCCGCGCACCCGGATCTCGTAGCGGTCGCCTTCCAGCGGCACCAGCTTGACCTCTGTGCCGGGCGCAGGCGCACCGATGTTGGCGAGGTCGTCGCAAGCCCACATGCGGTAAGTGCCGACGCCAGCGGTTTCGGTCGAGGCCAGACCGGTGCCGAACACGATGCGCTCGCCCACGGTGCGTTCGGCCACGCGCTGGATGCGCTCGTTGACGTCCTTGGGCAGGCTGGCGCCGCCGTACCCGAAATTGATGACCCGGGCGAACACGCTGCGCGCCAGCTGCGGATCGCGCTCGAGTTCGGCCGCCAGCATGGTCCAGGCCGAAGGCACGCTGGTCAGCAGTGTGGGTGAGATTTCGCGCAGGTTGCGCACCGTGCGATCGAACAGGCCGGGCAGTGGTTTGCCGTCGTCGATGTAGTGCGTGGCGCCGAGCAATACCGCACGGCCGAGGTTGAGCACGCCGCCAAGGGCGTGGTGCCAGGGCAGCCAGTCGAGAAAGACGGGCGGCTCGTCCTGCTCGCCGAGGCTGGCGTACATGTCCGACAGGTTTGCCGCTGTCGCCTGCAGGTTGCGGTAGCTGATGGGCACGCCCTTGGGCACGCCGGTGGAGCCTGAGGTGAAAAGAATCTTGGCGATGTCCTCCGGGCGGATGGCCGCGTGCGCGGCGGCCACCTTGTCACGGCGCTGCACCGTGAGTTCGACGTTCGACAGCGCTTGCCAGGACAACGCGCCCTGCGTGGCGCCTTGCACCGCGATCACCGATACGCCGGTGCCGCCGACCGCAGCGATCGCGCGTTCGAAGGTGACGGCGTCCTGCACGAACAGCGCAGACGGGGGCACGAGTTCGCACACGCCCTTCAGGCGCGCGAAGTCGCGGCTCAGCAGCGAATAGGCGGGTGACACCGGCGCGACCGGCACACCGACGTATTCGGCCGCCAGCAGCAGCACGAGTTGCTCCAGCGAGTTGGGTGAGAGCACCACCAGCGGACGACCCTGGCCCAGGCCCAACTCCAGCAAGGCTGCGCCGATGGTCTGCACCTGCTGCCACAGGCTGCGCCAGGTGATGCGCTTCCACTCGCCTTGCGCGTCGCGTTCGCAAAAGGCAGGCAGGTCGCCGCGGCGGTCGGCCCAATGGGGGATGAAGCCCGCAAAGCCCGTGCGACCGGTGGCCTTGGGTGTGAGCGGGGAGCGCAGGATCAGCGTGCCGTCGGCGCGTCGCTCGCAGATGGCCTTGCGTATCGCATACGGCACGGCCCGGTAGCGCACGGCGGCTGGCGCAATGGGTGATTCGGCGGCGAGGGTTGTCATGCTTGTTGTGTCTCCGGGTTTTTCTGACCAACGCGAGGCAGCGGGTTTTTTGTTCCACCCGCTGCCATCCCCACTCGGCGCGCGCTTATTGCGGCGAGCCGGCCACCGCCACGACCTGGCCGGTGATGTAGTTCGACTCGGGCAGGCAGAACAGGTACACCGCGCCGGCCGCTTCTTCCGGCGTGCCGCCCCGGCCCAGCGGGTTGCGCTGCGCGTGCGACTTGAGCAGCTCGGGGTTCAGGCCCACGCGGATGTCGCGGCCCTCGATGTTCACGGTGGCACCGGCCTTGGCGTCGGCATTGGTCATGCGGGTGTGGATGAGGCCGAACGCCACGGCGTTCACGTTGACCTTGAAGCGGCCCCACTCGCGACTTAGCGCCCGCGTCATGCCGATCACGCCGGCCTTGGCCGACGAGTAGTTCATCTGGCCGGCATTGCCGTTGAGCGCCGAGGTCGACGAGACGTTGACCACCTTGCGGTACACCTCGATGCCCTTTTCCTGGTCCGCCTGCGCCTGTGCCTTGATGACCGGGTAGGCCGCGCGCAGGATGCGGAAGGGTGCCGTCATGTGGCAGTCGACGATGGCGTGCCATTGCTCGTCCGTCATGCGCTGGATCACATCGTCCCAGGTGAAGCCGGCGTTGTTGACGATGATGTCGATGCCCTTGAAGTTGTCCATCGCCGCCTTGATGTAGCGCTCTGCGAAGTCGGGTGCGCTGACGTTGCCCGCGCAGGCCACGGCCTGCGCGCCGCTCTTCTTCAGCAGCTCGACCGTCTCTTGCGCCGGATCGGCGTCCAGGTCGTTGACCACGATGCGCGCGCCCTGGCTGGCCAGCTTCATGGCAATGGCCTGGCCGATGCCGCGACCCGAACCGGTGACCAGTGCCACCTTGCCGTCGAGAGTTCCCATGTGTCTATCTCCAAAAAATTTGATGTTCAGAGCGCGACCACGGCATCGCCAACGATCTTGGTCTCGCCGTACTGGTTGCGCGTTTCGATTTCGAGCCTCACGCGCTGCTCGCCATCCACCTCGAACTTCTCGACCACCTTGCCCGCGCAGGTGATCTGGTGGCCCAGGTGCGTGATGCCGGTGAAGCGCACGCCGAAGCTGCGCAGTCGCCGCTGGTCGACCCACTGCGTGAGCAGGCGTCCCAGGTAGGCCATCGACAACATGCCGTGCGCGAACACGTCGGGCATGCCGGCCTTGCGGGCGTAGTCGAGGTCGATGTGAATCTGGTTGTGGTCGCCCGAGGCGCCCGCGAACAGGGCCAGCGTGGTGCGGCTGATGGCCGGCAGTTGCAGCCCGGGCAGGGCGTCGCCGACGTCGAGGCTTGCGAATGCGGGTTGGCTCATGGTGTGTGTTCCTGTCTTCTTCATGCGTTCTTGTGGACCAGCACGCTGCGCAGGTCCGCCACGTGCTCGCCGCGCTGGTTGGTGACGCGCGACTTGCGCTCCACGAAGCTCAGCGCGCCGCCCTTTTTGTCGTAGATGTCGGCGATGTGCGTCTCGAACTGCAGCGTGTCGCCGGCGTAGGCCATGCGGTGGTAGCTGAAGCTCTCTTCGCCGTGCAGGATGCGCGAGGTCACGATGCCCAGCGTCTCGCGCCAGGCGCTCGAAGGAATCTGCAACTCCAGCGAGAACAGGAAGGTCGGCGGCAGCGGCAGGCCCGGGTGCCCGGCGTCGCGCGCGGCCGATTCGTCGAGGTAGACCGGGTCGGTCTCGCCGATGGACTTGGCGAAGAAGCGCAGTTGCCCCGCCTCGGCCGTGGCCTTGTAGACCGGCAGCTTCATGCCGATGTGTTTCTTGTCGATCATGCCGACACCTTCTGGTAGATGGTGACCACGCCGGCGCCGCCCAGGCCCAGGTTGTGCTGCAGCGCGACCTTGGCGCCCGCGACCTGGCGCTTGTCCGCGGTGCCGCGCAACTGGTGCGTGAGTTCGTAGCACTGCGCCAGGCCGGTGGCGCCCAGCGGGTGGCCCTTGGACAGCAGGCCCCCCGAGGGGTTGGTGACCCAGCGGCCGCCGTAGGTGTTGTCGCCGTCGTTGACCAGCTTCTCGGCTTCGCCTTCGCCGCACAGGCCCAGACCCTCGTAGGTGAGCAGCTCGTTCTGCGCAAAGCAGTCGTGCAGCTCGATCACATCGATGTCCCGCGGTCCGACGCCGGCCTGCTCGTAGGCCTGCTTTGCGGCAAGGGCCGTCATGTCGAAGCCGACGACGCGGATCATGTCCTTGGCGTCGTAGGTGCTGGGCAGATCGGTGGCCATGGCCTGACCGGCGATGACCACGTCCGTGCGCAGGCCGCGCTTGCGGGCGAATGCTTCGGAGACCACGATCGCCGCTGCGCCGCCGCATGTCGGCGGGCAAGCCATGAGGCGGGTGATCACGCCGTCCCACAGCATGGGCGAGGCCATGACGTCCTCGGTCGTCACGATGTTGCGGAACACGGCGAGCGGGTTGTTCGCGGCGTGGCGGCTGGCCTTGGCACGGATCTTCGCGAAGGTTTCCAGCTTGGTGCCGTACTTCTGCATGTGGGCCTGGCCGGCGCCGGCGAACTGGCGGATGGCCGAGGGAATCTCGGGCCGGCCGACCAATTCATCGACCACCTTCTGCGCACGCTCGAGCGCCGGTGCGCGGTCGTCCCAACGGGACTTCAGCGCACCCGGGTTCATCTGCTCGAAGCCGAAGGCGAGCGCGCATTCGACCGCGCCGCTTTGCACCGCCTGGCGCGCGAGGAACAGCGCCGACGAACCGGTGGCGCAGTTGTTGTTGACGTTGAGCACCGGGATGCCGGTCATGCCGACGCGGTACAGCGCCTTCTGGCCGCAGGTGGAGTCCCCGTAGACGTAGCCGGCATACGCTTGCTGCACGTCGCTGAAGTCCAGGCCGGCATCGGACAGCGCCATGCGAATGGCCTGTTCGCCCATCACGTCGTAAGGCTCGCTGGTGCCGGGCTTCTTGAACGGAATCATGCCGACGCCGGCGACGAAAACCTTGTTTGTCATGTAGTTCCTCGGGGTGGTTTGAATCAGAGTTTTCGGGCGATGAGCTCGCGCATCACTTCGCTGGTGCCGCCGTAGATGCGCGTGACGCGCATGTCGACGAAGTCGCGCGCGATCGGGTACTCCAGCATGTAGCCGTAGCCGCCGTGCAGCTGCACCATCTCGTCGAGCGCCTTGCCCAGCGTCTCGGTGGCGAAGAGCTTGGCAATGGCCGCTTCTTCCAGCGTGAGGCGGCGGCGCATGTGCTCGCCGATGTAGTGGTCGATCAGCGTGCGCACGGCCACCGCCTGCGCCTTCACGTCGGCCAGCTTGAACTTGGTGTTCTGGAAGTCCCACACGGTCTGGTCGAAGGCGCGGCGCTCCTTCACATAGGCCAGCGTGTTTTCCAGCGCGCGCTCCAGCCGCGCGGCGGCCGAGACGGCGATGGTGAAGCGCTCCTGCGGCAGTTCGCCCATCAGGTAGGCGAAGCCCTTGCCTTCCTCGCCCAGGCGGTTGGCCACCGGCACGCGCACGTTGTCGAAGAAAAGCTCGGCTGTGTCTTGCGCATGCTGGCCGACCTTCTCCAGCTTGCGGCCGCGCCGAAAGCCCGCGCGCGTGGCCTCGACGACGATCAGGCTGATGCCCTTGGCACCGGCAGCCGGGTCGGTCTTGCAGACCACGATGATCAGGTCGGCCGTCAGGCCGTTGCTGATGAAGGTCTTGCTGCCGTTGATGACGTACTCGTCGCCTTCGCGCACGGCCGTGGTGCGCACCGCCTTCAGGTCGCTGCCGGTGCCCGGCTCGGTCATGGCGATGGCCAGGATGATCTCGCCGGAAGCCGCGCCGGGCAGCCACTTGCGCTTTTGCTCCTCGTTGCCGGCACGCAGGATGTAGGGCGCGATGATGTCCGAGTGCATGCCGAAGGCCGGGCCGCTCACGCCGGAGCGCGCCATCTCTTCGCCGAATACGGCCGCGTGGCCGAAGTCGCCGCCGCCGCCGCCGTATTCCTCGGGAAGCGAGGCGCACAGCAGGCCTTCGCGGCCGGCCTTCAGCCAGGTCTCGCGGTCGACCTGGCCGGCCTGGTCCCAGGCGGCCTGGCGCGGCTTGCATTCGCGCTCCAGGAAGCGGCGCACCGTCTCGCGGTACATCTCATGGTCGTCTCGAAAGACGTTGCGGGTCACGTTCACGGATTTGTCTCCTGAGGGGATGCGCGTGGCAGGACTCAAAGGTAAATCCGAGGGGGCGCGCGGCCACCACTCCCGATGGGGGGCGGGTTGACCCCGGGGTGGGGCTTCGGTCGCGGGCAACCGGCTCGCAGCGCGGCGCCATCGGCAGGGCAATGGCTTCGCTCGTGATGCAGCCTCCTTGCTTGGGGAGGCCGATGGTCGACGTGGGTGCGTACAGGCAGCCCGCCCGAAGTGGGGCGGGTGCGTCAGGCCGGTGCTGCGGCGGTGCCCTCGGCGTCCCACCCGAGGTCTCGCACCCGCGCGACCGCCTCGTCGCGGCCGGACACGCGCAGCTTGCCGTAGATGCGGCTGAGGTACCACTTGACCGTCTCGGGCGACAGGCCAAGGGCGCGGGCGATCTTCTTGTTGGGCATGGCTTGCGCGAGCAGGCGCAGCATCTCGATCTCGCGTTCGCTGAAGGCCTCCAGGCCGGCCGGCGCGGTGCCGCGCGCGCTTGGCTTGGCGTTGGTCCTGGCGTCATCCGAGGTGGCGCAGGGCCGTGTGCGGATGGCCAGCAGGCGCTCCACATAGAAGGCCAGCACCGGATCGAGAAGTTCGGTCTGGGCGAGTTCACCCAGCATCCTGCGCGCAGCCGGATCGGCATCGATCAGGCTGCGCAGCAGGCCGAGCCGGTGCCCGCGCTGCAGCGCATCGAGCAGCTTCAGGCGGGCGGATTCGCCGCGCCCGAGGTGGGCGTCGACCGCTGCACTGCGGATCAGCAGATGCACCACGGTGCGCTGCTGTCCGCGTGCCTCGCAGCGGGTGAGCAGGCTGGCGAGCTGCACGGCGGCGCTCTCGAATTCGCCCAGGGTCACGGCCAGCCGGATGCGTGAGCGCTGTGTCACCTCGCCGATCTCGCTGAGCGATCCCGAGGCGGGCGAGTCCGCATGGCGCGCGTCGATCGCCTCCAGCCGGGCCAGGGCCGCCTCGGCAGCCATCAGCTCGCCGAGCAGCAGACGGCAATTCACTTCGTCGGCCAGGCGGTGTGCGAGCAGGCGGTCCAGTTGATGACGCGTGGCGTAGGCCTCCAGCCGCTCCAGGTGGGCGAAGGCGCCGGCCGGGTCGCCGGCCTGCCAGTCGGCTGCGGCCAGCACCCGGTACACACGCAGCACCGCGTCGGGAATCGCGATGCGCTCCAGGATGTCGACCTTGTCCTCGAGCAGCGCACGCGCCTGCCGGGCATCGTCGAGCTCATAGAGCACGTCGGTGAGCAGGCTGAGCGCAAGGTAGCGCGAATCGGCGCAGGCCTTGCCGGCCTGTTCGGCTTCGGCCGCCACGGCGCGCAGGACGCGCTCGGCCTGCGTCATCTTTCCTTCCATCGCATAGCTCAGGCCGACCATGCCGCGACCTTGCAGGCTGCCGGCGGCGGTGGCCACGAGCGGTGCGCCGTCGACCATCAGCGGCGAGGCTTCGAGCTGCACGCGGCGGGCCTGTTCGTATTCCCCCTGCTGCACGTAGAGCCACGACAGGATGTTGTGGCGCACCCCGACGGCCAGCGGATCGGCGTCAGGCGGCACCTGCAGCAGTTGCGGCAGCATCGTCAGGGCTGTGTCGGTGTCGTCGCGCTGCAGCGCCAGCGCGGCTTGCAGGGCCGCAACGTGGAAGCGGTGGGCGGCGGCATCCATCGGCAACTGGCGCGCCAGTTCGTCGAGGGTCCGGGTGCAGGCATCCAGGTCGCGCTCGAAGAACTGTGTGCGCACCAGCCACAGGCGCATGCTGAAGCTGCGCTGGAGCTGCTCCGGTGGAAGCTGGCGCAGCAGCGCCGCAAGCTCCCGCCGTTCGCCGCGCACGATGAGCGACTGAGCGCACTGGTCGACCAGCGCCGCGGCCTGCGCCGGTTCACCCGACTGCACGGCATGGCGCACTGCGTCCTGCAGCAGGCCGCGATCGCGAAACCAGGCAAAGGCGCGCGCGTGCACGGCTTGGCGCGCAGGCTCGCCGATGGCGGCAAAGCGGGTCAGCAGCGCTTCACGCAGCAGCGGATGCAGGCGATACCAGGTCTCGGCAGGCTGGTTCTCGACGCGGACGACAAAGAGATCTTCGCTTTCGAGCCGCACGAGCAGCGTCGCCAATTCGGCGACGCGGTCCGGCGCCCCGACGAGCGCGGCACACAGCGGCGCGCACACGCGTTGGCAGGGCGCGGCGTGCACGAGCATCTCGAGTTCGTCGGGTGACAGGTGCGAGCACACCTCCTGCTCGAAATACCGGGTCAGGGCGACCGCATCGCGTGTCGGCAGGCCGGCGAACGGCTTGCCCGCTTCTGGCGTGCCGGGTTCCTGCCGCTTCCTTTTCCAGTCAAGCGTGAAGAGGCGAAGGCCGGCCACCCAGCCTTCGCTGAGTTCGTGCAGGCCACGGGCCGTGCGGGCATCGATCTCGCCCAGTTGCGACTTCAGGAACTGGGCGCTCTCCGCCGCCGTGAAGCGCAGGTCGCGTTGGTCGAGTTCCAGGGTTTGTGCCTGGCTGCGCAGCCGGTCGAGCGACAGCCGCACGCTGCCGCGCGAGGCGAGCACCAGGTGCAGGTTGGGCGGGGCATAGTCCAGCAGCCATTGCAGCGCGTCGAGGATCGCTGGGTGGCGCAGGTGATGCAGGTCGTCGAGCACCAGCGCCAGATCGCGCGGATGTGCCGCGACGCCGCGTACCAGCGAAATGATCAGCCGCTCGATGGCGTCGGGGTCGGTGTCGAGGCCTGCGGTGTTCCACAAGGCACCCTCGCGCAACGGCGGCGGATCGACCCGCGCCACGCTGGCGAGCAGGCCTTCGAGGAAGCGCGCGGGTTCGTCGTCCTGCGCGCTGGGCGAGAACCAGGCGATGTCGAAGCCCAGCGGAACGATGCTCTGGCGCCAGGCCGCGATGAGCGTGGACTTGCCTGCGCCGGCGGGCCCGGTGACGACGATGCAACGCAGGCGCCGCGCCTCGAGCAGGCGTGCCAGCAGGCGCTCGCGACCGACGATGCCCACGCCCGAGCGTTGCGCCGCCGCCTCAGGCAAGGCCGGCTGCGTGGCTGAGTGGGCGGGGCGCGGTGGCATGGATGAGTGCAGGGCGGTCCAGAGGACCAACATCGCCGTGGATTGTGCTGCAGCATAAGCGCGCAGCACCGCTGCGGTGGGGCACTACCCAATGCGGGTAGGGGTGATGCGCACGGGGCTCTGCTCTACTTCATCGCATCGAATCGACGGGCCTGCGTTCCTGGACGCGGCGCGCCATTCGCCCGGCATGGGCCGGGTTCATCCTGCAACGAACTGGAGACTTCCATGGGTGTTTTGTCCGGCATTCGGGTCCTGGAGTTCGAGGCCATCGGCCCCGGGCCCTTCGGCACCATGCTGCTCGCCGACATGGGCGCCGACGTGATCCGCATCGACCGGCCGGTGGCCCACGCGGACCTTGGCCCCAAGTCGAGCGGTCCGCGCATCGACATCACCGGCCGGGGCCGCCGCTCGGTCACGCTCGACCTCAAGCAACCCGCGGCAGTGGCCGTTGCGCTCGATCTGATCGAGCGGGCCGACGTGGTCATCGAAGGCTTCAGGCCCGGCGCGATGGAGCGCCTGGGCCTTGGCCCGGACGTGGCGTTGGCGCGCAATCCGCGGCTGGTCTATGGCCGCATGACCGGCTGGGGCCAGACCGGTCCGCTGGCCGAGCGTGCCGGGCACGACCTGAACTACATCGCGCTGTCGGGCGTGCTCTCGGCCATCGGGCCGGCCGGCGGCAAGCCGACGGTGCCGCTCAACCTGGTGGGCGACTATGGCGGCGGCGGCATGCTGCTGGCCATGGGTGTGCTGGCCGCCATGCTGAACGTGCAGCGCGGTGGTGCCGGGCAGGTGGTCGACGCGGCCATGATCGAAGGTGCGGCCCAGCTCGGTTCGGTGTTCTGGGGAATGATCGCCGCGGGCAGCTGGCAGGAAGAGCGGGGCAGCAACTGGCTTGACGGCGGCGCACCGTGGTACGACAGCTACCTCACCAGCGACGGCCACTACATGACGGTCGGCGCGGTCGAAGCGCGCTTTTATGCGGAGCTGCTCGACAAGCTGGGGCTCGCCAATGCCGATCTGCCCAGGCAACACGACCGTGCTGGCTGGCCTCGCCTGCGCAAGACCTTCGAGCGTGCCTTTGCGAGCCGCACGCGCGCCCAGTGGTGCGCGGTGTTCGATGGCAGCGACGCCTGCGTCGCGCCCGTGCTCGGCTTTGCCGAAGCGCCCAACCATGCCCAGCACCGCGCGCGCGGCAGCTTCGTGGAAGTGGGCGGCGTCATGCAGCCCGGCCCGGCGCCGCGCTTTTCGGCCACGCCTTCGGCGCTGCCGAAAAGCGCCCCGGCGCGCGGCGAGCACGGCGCCGCTGCCCTGCGCGACTGGGGCTTTGATTCCGATGCCATCGGCCGCCTGCAACAGCAGGGACTGGGCCTGAAGGCAGACCCGACAGCAACCTGATGATGGAGTACAGCAAGTGAAGGCACTGGTCGCAGTGAAGCGCGTCTTGGACGCGAACGTGAAGGCGCAAGTCGGCGCCAACGGAACCGGCGTGAATCTCGCCAATGTGAAGATGAGCATGAACCCCTTCGACGAGATCGCGGTCGAGGAGGCGGTGCGCCTGAAAGAGAAGGGTGTGGTGACCGAGATCGTCGTGGTGTCTTGCGGGGTCGCGCAATGCCAGGAGACGCTGCGCACCGCCATGGCTATCGGCGCCGACCGCGCCGTGCTGGTCGAATGCGCGCAGGAGCTGCAACCGCTCGCCGTCGCCAAACTGCTGAAGGCGCTGGTCGACCGAGAGAGGCCCGAGCTGGTCATCCTGGGCAAGCAGGCCATCGACGACGACTGCAACCAGACCGGCCAGATGCTGGCCGCGCTGCTCGATGTGCCGCAAGCCACCTTCGCCTCGAAGGTCGAGATTGCCGACGGCGCCGCCACCGTGACGCGCGAAGTCGACGGCGGCCTGGAAACCGTGAAGTTCCGACTTCCCGCAGTGATCACCACCGACCTGCGCCTGAATGAGCCGCGCTACGTGACCTTGCCCAACATCATGAAGGCCAAGAAGAAGCCGCTTGTCACGACGACGCCCGTGGAACTCGGTGTTGACGTCGCGCCACGCCTGAAAACCCTGAAGGTCGCCGAGCCGCCACGGCGCGGCGCCGGCATCAAGGTGCCCGACGTGTCGACCTTGATCGACAAGCTGAAGAACGAAGCGAAGGTGATCCAGCCATGACCGTACTTGTTATTGCCGAACACGACCACGGCGCACTGAAGAGCGCCACACGCAACACCGTCACTGCGGCCCTGGCCTGCAGCACCGACGTCCACGTGCTGGTGGCCGGGCACGATGCGGCTGGCGCGGCACAGGCTGCGTCGCAGATCGCCGGCGTCGCCAAGGTGCTGCACGCGGATGCACCGCAACTGGCCGACCTGCTCGTTGAGAACGTCGCAGCCCAGGTGCTCGCCCTGGCCGACGGCTACAGCCACTTGCTGTTTCCGGCGACGGCCCACGGCAAGAACGTGGCGCCGCGCGTGGCGGCCACGCTCGACGTGGCGCAGGTCTCAGAAATCACCCGTGTCATCTCGCCGGACACCTTCGAGCGGCCGATCTACGCCGGCAACGCTGTCGCCACGGTGCAGAGCACTGATGCGGTGAAAGTCCTGACGGTGCGTGGCACGGGCTTCGACGCGGCTGCAGCCTTCGGTGGCACGGCCGTCATCGAACAAATAGCGGCCGTGGCCGACACCCACGCCGCGAGCCTGGTGGGCCGCGAAGTGACGAAGAGCGATCGCCCGGAACTGACGGCCGCAAAGATCGTGGTCTCGGGCGGGCGCGCGCTGGGCTCCGGCGAAAAGTTCGGCGAGGTGTTGACGCCGCTGGCCGACAAGCTCGGCGCGGCGCTCGGCGCCAGCCGCGCCGCAGTGGACGCCGGCTATGCGCCCAACGACTGGCAGGTCGGCCAGACGGGCAAGGTGGTCGCGCCCGCGCTGTACATCGCGGTGGGCATCAGCGGCGCGATCCAACACCTGGCCGGCATGAAGGATTCGAAGGTGATCGTCGCGATCAACAAGGACCCGGAAGCACCGATCTTCAGCGTGGCGGACTACGGCCTTGAAGCTGACCTGTTCACGGCCGTGCCTGAGATCGTGGGCGCGCTCTGAGGCGAATGCGGGACTGCGCCCATGGCACTTCTTCGGCAATGTTTGCTTGAAGTGCGCGCTGCGCAGGCGGTGCGAACTTCAAGCGCAGAGCGTGGCGCACGCAGCGCGCCCCTGTCTGCGCCAGATCGGCAGGCCACCAGCAATGCCTTGCAAGCGACGGCCCGCCATCGTGTAGATTTCCACGCGCATTTGACCGGTGGATCACTTCCGGATGGAAACCAATAATGCGCTGTCTCGACGGCTTGCCAAGGGCAGGTTCGCGCCGTCCGAGCGGCGCGGTCCGGTTTATCGAATCAAGTCGTGCGCCCGTTCATGCGATCTGCGATCCACGATTGCACGGCGCTCTCTGGCCATGCTGCGGTGCGTTGACCGGCTTTCACCGAGCGCGGAAAGATCCCCTTGCGCATCTGCTCGTAGATGGTCGACCTGCGCAGGCCGGTGAGGCGCTCGACTTCAGGCAGACGCAGCAGCCTGTCTGGGGCGCGCTTCGTCGTCTGCACTGGCAGCAGTGTTGCGTCTGCGCGAAGGAGCGTGAGCGCCTCCTGCAGCAGATGAGCCGCCTGCATGGCTCGTTGAGCGGTAGGGTCGGCGGCGATGCACGCGCTCGATTCATGGTTGGTTTGGGCTCGCATGGGCATGCCTTTCGGTTCTTTCGCAGCGCGTCCAATGCCGTTGCGGAATGTCCATAGGTTGCCAGGGACGTCTGCTGACACCAACTTGCCATAGCGAGGCGAGGCGCACTGCGGCGAAGGCGTGGGAATCGAGGAAGGGCGTTCAGTGCATAGCGAGCGGTCATGCTCTCTGGCCGAGGCGGGTGCACGGCCAATTTCTCTCAACGACTTTCCTTCTTCCTTTTCAGCAGGAACGCCTTGCGCTCGGCGCGTGCTTCGGCGACTTGCTTCAGTTCGGCGTAAGACTTTGCGTGGAGAACCGCTCCGCTGGGGTTCTTCACGTCCGGGTTCACGACCACGGCGAAGTAGGTGGGCGGCGATTTGGGCCCTGCATTGCGAAAAATCTGCACCCGCATGCCGCTGTGCACATACTCTTCGACGACCTGGTCACGGTCCGAGGGTTCTGAGTGCGGTATCTGTGCCTTCACATGACGTGCACCATCTTCCGCGGCGATCGGGTAGACGTGCAGCTCCAGAACCTGGGCATTCAACCCTACCTGAATGGCCGATCGCAGTGCGGCCTTGGTGGCCTCCGCGCCCTGGCCCGCGAGCGGGTTCATCTCGATGAGAACGTGCGCAAGGATTCGGCGGTTTTCGGCCATGTTGGGTTCCGATCATTTCTGCGAAGGTGGGGTAATGTGGGGGAGGGGATGGGATTCATTCCGGCCACCAGAGCGGCCGTTCCGGCTGCGCCGCTTCGGTGCGCAAAGCGTCGGCCAACTCATGCACGGGGTCCTTGAGACTGCTTCGCAGAAGGGCGATCCATGTGTGCAGTGCGTCATCCTCGGGTTGATCGCTGGCGATCCTCTCCAGGCGCGACAGCACATTCAGGACACTGTGATAGGTCGTCAGAGATTGGCCGACCGCGACGGCGCGAGGCAGTTGATTCGCCCGCGCCTCGCCGCGTTGCGCACGCGCCTGCTCTGCGGCCATCGCGATGTTGTGTACCCGGGCTGCTTCCCGCTCCTGTTTTCGTCGGATGGCGGCTTCATCAGCAAGCAGTTTGGACCTGAGTGCTTCGGCTTCCGGGAATGCGATCAGGGCGCGCGTGATCTCTGGGAGTTGTTGTTCCAGCTGTTCGCGGCTGCCCGTCCACTGGCGGGCGATCACGTGCCAGTCTCTCTCCAGCTTCAGCTTGTAGCCATCGAGGGCTTTGTACTCATCTCGATGAAAGAGGAAATCCTGGTGCTTGGGTTGAGCAATCTTCTCCACCTGTTCGGAGAAATTCAGCTTGATGGCGCCGCCTGCGCGCCGGATCTCAACCGTGTTCGATGCGTCTCCCCGGCCAGCGACAACCTGACAGCCTCCGGCGATCAGTCCACGGATGAGTGCTTCGTGGAAACGGAGGATCCAGTCGATGTGGGTCAGGGTCGCGGTGATGCGCAGGCAGCCGCCGCCGGCGACGTACCGGCCCGAGGACATCTTGTGGCTCGTGATGGCGCCGAAGAAGGGTCTGCGCAGTCGTCTGGCTTCTTCCGCCTCTGCCGCCAACTTCGCCTCGTCGCGCTCGATGGACCGGAAGAAGCGAGCGGTCTTCGCCACCAGCGCATGGCAGTGGTCGAGTGAGGGCGGGACATCGATGGGTTGCAGGACGACGGCGTCCTTCGCCCGGGAAAACGCTCGCTGGACCTGCTGGACCCTCGTGGCGTCGGAGGAACGGGCCACCGTGGTGTCTTTCTCCGGCAGGTGGACTTCGTGATCGACGTCGGAAGGCGGCAGTGGGGTCTGCACACAGATCTTGCCGGCCGCGAGACGGGTCCAATAGCCGACGGGCGGAACAGGGATGTTGTATCGGCGGCAGAGCTTGGAGAGTCCGACATCGGACAGGCCGAGATTCGGCCCCAGATGGCGAAGCGGTGTCTGCCAGACCAACGCATACAGTTCGGATCGTTTCACGCACATCTCCATCGTCAGTCAAGAGGCGGGCCACGGCGAAGCCGTTGGGGGACGCCTGAAAACCGGGCCTCTGGCCATCGTGATCGACATCAGGCACCCTCCCTCAAAAAGAACCACTGTGCGCTGTGCTTGCCCAGTCGGGTGGGAGCGCGTGATGGGGCGGCTTGCTGTTCCGTTCATCTTTGCACACTGTTCTCGCCGTCAAGGTCTGCGCGTGCTGCGCACGCTAGCGTCCTTTGGCCGTCTGTCTAACCCTGACTGCTGCGCTGCACCGTGGCGCGCTCGGCGAGGAACTCGCGACCGACGTTGTGCTGCGCGGCGCGATCGATGCAAAGAAGCTCCTGCTCGTGACCTTGGGCACGCACGGCCCCGAGGGCTTCTGCGGATCGGGCGCACAGGTCGCGACGCTGCACGACGAGGACCTGCTCGCGCGGTTGCAGCAGGCCGGCGTGGCGCTGCTGCTGGTGCATGCCGTCAACCCGCACGGCTTCTCGCACCTGCACCGCACCAACAAGGACAACATCGACCGCAACCGAAACCACATCGATTTCAATGCGCCGCTGCCGGCGAATGCTCTTCGCTTCGACTCTGCATGCGACCGGTCGGCGGACGCTACTGCAGTCATGCGTCCCTTGCTCATTGTTCGAAGGCGGCGAACATGATTTCATCCCGAGGATCCTCGCCAATTCGCTGCCAGAACAGTACAAGCCGCTGTGCGATGTCGTCTCCAAGCGAGGACCGGTCCAGCCGCGACAGCTTTGGCAGGGTGAGTTCACCATAGGAGTTGACCGCATTGGTATGGAGCACGGCATCTCGCCCACTGCGCGGCCCGAGATTGCGTCTGGTCAGAAGAAAGTCGGCCAAGGCCTGATCCGAGGTGCAGACCACGGTCGAAGGGTACTTGGCATGGTGATAGTGAAACTCAAGATTCACCCAATGCGTGAGGTCCCAGGCTACGTTGCGCGCAACCGCCTCCAACCCATCTCTGGGGACCCGAGCCAGCTTTAGAAATCTATGCGCCTCGGGCGACCCGGCGATGGCGTACACCGCCAACTGGAGCAAGGGACCACCGATCATCGCGAGGTTGTCTCGCTCTTGAACGATCCAGGCGAGGAAGTCATCAATGCGCTTGAGAATGGTCGGGCGGTCAAGTCCTCCCTCGGCAGGGGCGGCAGCCAGAACTTGCTGAAGCGTTTGGCTGATGGACCGGTGGACAAAACAGGTCAACTGGAGGACAGGTTCATACGTGAGTTGAACCCAACTTCGATCATAGTCGCCCACGCCGTAGACGCTGGCGAAGAAGTGCTCGAACTTGGCCAAGTACGCCGCGTAGTCTGGGGCAATATCCTGTCGCGTGAGTTCCATCAGTGCCAGCACCGGATCCACGGGAAGAAACCGAAAGCGCTCGGTCCATTGACGGCGGACACGCTGTCGCGTCTCTCGAAGGAGCCGCATGTGTGCTTCGTCAAGCCGAGACTGCTGATCCACATGCCGGACGAGGTTCAGCACGGTGTTTGCATCCAACACGAACATCGACTTCGGATGCAGACGTCCGAGTGATATGAGTTCGCCTGTGTGTCCGACAAATCGTATGTTGCTCATCGTTCCATCCCCGACACGCAACTCGCTAGAGTAGCTTGCCGTCGGACGTTGACCAGTGCGGCTCTGAAGGTGGCGTCGATATCGAGCATGTCGGATTGATGGTGAACTTGTCGGGAAAGTAGAGCATGCCCAGCGTCTCCTCGGTTTACCTCGCTTTGCAGGGTCAATCGCGGCTTGGGTTGCTCGACTTTGCGTAGCGATCAAGAAATCCTTATCATCCGCACGGGCGTCTGGGCCGAACCTGTTCCCGGGTTAAAGCAGACACATCACCTTGCCACCGAACGGACTTCAATCCGGGTCGATGCGTAATCGGGGGACTTCGACCTTGCAGATTGGAGTGCCGTATGGCAGCCACGCCCCTTTGCGAGGTTCCCCTCGCAGCTCTCAAGAAATGGCTCCTTGACCAGTACGATGAGGTCAAGTCTTCGCATCTGAGCGAGGCCCTGGCTTTCAGCCTGGGCTTTCGTACGTACGCCTCGATGCAGGCGGCAATGGTCGGCCCGGAGCAAGATCGTCCCTTCGTTTTGCTGGACGCGTCGCGCTTCGTCGCGCGCTTGGTCCAGTTGGGCTATGAGGACGATGCAGAGTTCGACTTCGAGTTCGCGGTCTGCAATCAACTGGGGTCAGCGGGTATCGTCTCGACCAGACCCTACACAGCCTACGAGATCGACTACAGGACTACTCGGCAGAAGGCTTGGCGCAACCTGATGGTGTGCGCGGTCAATGCGGCGATCGAGCAGAAACTGTGCACATTGCGTCCTGGGGACAACCGCTTCCCAGACAACATGCGGCGCGGCGAATTGTTCGAGTTCGTGCTTCCCAACGGGTTGTCTGCGCGTGGCGCCGTCGCCGATGCGGGCTTCGACGAGCTTTCGGTGCACGCGGCGGTGAATCCGAAGGGAGACAAGGTTCGCGCGTATGGCGCTGGCTTTGATGCTGGCGATGCCTTCGGCACAACCTGGGTGGAGCGTCAGCGCGGTGCATGGATGCAGTCGTGCGACAACTCGTTCAATTGTCGCAAGTCTCTGCTTGAAGAATTGGCGGAACTGCAGGTGGAACCTTTCGGTTACGGAGATCGCGGGCACGTCATCATGTGACCGGGGATTGGACATCGTGGCTGATCTACCGATTGCACACGGCGGTCGCCGTGAGCGGTGTCGCGCAGTTCCTCGCAATGAGACTGCCCTAGCGTGAGGCCCAAAGCGCGGGCGGTTTGATGCACGAGTCAGGGGTTGTGCGCGTTGCCCTCCGGCGCGCTCGCAGCCTCGGGCCTTGGCGAGAGGCTCACCGACCAGTGGCCGCCTTCCTCCTGCTGTGGCGCCAGCAGGCCGTAGGTCTTGACCATGTTCAGCAGTCCCGAATGGCCGTAGGTCTGGGGTGAGAAGGCGGGGTCGGTGCGCTTGAGGTACTGGCCCAGGACGCCCAGGCCCACTTTGCCTTCGGACGTGTCGCTGGCCAGCAGCGACACGGCTTCGACGACGAAGCGCGGCCTGCGCTTGGCCGCTGGCTTGGGTGGCTCCTGCCTTGGCGGATCGGCCTTGGCAGGCTCGGCTTTCGCAGTGGCCTTCGGCGCGGCCTCGACGACCGCTTCCGCCGGTGGCTCGGGACGCGTCCATTCGAAGAATTGGTCGCTGGCATTGCGCAGCGCGTCAGGCGTCTTGGGCTCACCGACGATGCAGACGGTGGCGCCGCGTTCGCGCAGCTTGCGGCACAGGTAGGCGAAGTCGGAGTCGCTGGTGACCAGACAGAAGGTGTCGGCCCGTTGGTCGAAGAGCGCTTCCAGCGCATCGAGCGCCAGGGCGATGTCCGCGGTGTTCTTGCCGGCGGCGTACTGGTACTGCAGGCAGGGTGTAAAGGCCAGACGCACCAGGGCGTCCTGCCATTTGTTGGCCAGCGTGCCCTGGTTGCCGTAGCCGCGGCGCAGCACGACGCGGCCGAACTGCGCCACCATGCGCAGCGCGTGTTCGAGGATGTCGGGCGGCACGTTGTCGCAGTCGACCAGGACGGCCACGCGTGTCTCTGTTGTCGTTGGGGTGGTGCTCATCCGGGGTTTTGTGCTGCTGGGTTGAACTGGTCATAACGGTAGCCGATTCCGGGCATCGCCGGCCAAGGCGGTGATGGCCGGCCGCGCTGTCGTGCTTGCGCATCGAGCCACCCTTGGCGTCTGGCCCCTTTGGGCTTCCATCGTTCCCTCGCGCTGCTCGGCTGACGCCTACGGCCCGGCTCGTTGATCCGGGCCTGCGCGCTTCGCTTGCGTGGGGTTGGCGACGAAGGCGGCCGTTGCCTGTCCAGCCATCTTTCCTGACCTCATCACCTTGTGCGCGACTGTAGCCCGCGGCCGGGTGCCGTCAAGGCGCGCCAGGCCGTGTCCTCGCTGCGCTGCGGGCCGCACCACCCTGGCGCTTTCTTCCTTGACCGCACCCGGCCGCGCGCTCCTGACCGTCGCGGGCGATGAACTCAGGAAAGACGGTGGCAACGAGGCCAACCGGGTTCTTCGTGCCGACCCCACCGGAAGACCCGAAGAGGGCTCCGAATCTAGGAATCCGGTGGGGGTTGTTCAACAGCCAACTTCATTGGAGAAAGATCATGCAACTCGCTTCCCGTTTCGCGCCGCATTCGCCGGTGCTGCGTTCGGAACATCCCTTGTCGGATGACCAGATCAGGGCCGTGGCCCCGTCCATCTTCGCGGTCGCGCCCCACGGCAGCCGCTCGGAACGCTACAGCTACATCCCCACGGCCACCGTGCTGACCGAACTGAGAGGGGAGGGCTTCGAGCCCTTCATGGTGTGCCAGACCCGCGTGCGGCAGGAAGGGCGGCGCGACTTCACCAAGCACATGATCCGGCTGCGCCATGCCAGCCAGATCAACGGCCGCGAGGCCAACGAAATCATCTTGCTCAACTCGCACGACGGCACCAGCAGCTACCAGATGCTGGCGGGCATGTTCCGCTTCGTCTGCCAGAACGGGCTGGTGTGCGGCGACACCGTGGCGGATGTGCGCGTACATCACAAGGGCGACGTGACGGGCCACGTTGTCGAAGGTGCATATGAGGTCTTGGGCGGCTTCGACCGGGCGCAGGAATCCCGCGAATCCATGCAGGCGATCACGCTGGACGCCGGTGAATCGGAGGTGTTCGCCCGCGCCGCGCTGACCCTCAAGTACGACGACCCGGACAAGCCCGCGCCGATCACGGAAACCCAAATCCTGATGCCGCGCCGCACGGACGACGACCGCCGCGACCTGTGGAGCGTGTTCAACCGCACGCAGGAAAACCTCATCAAGGGCGGGTTGAACGGGCGCGCCGCCAGCGGTCGCCGCCAGAGCACGCGCCCGGTGCAGGGCATCGACCAGAACCTGCGACTGAACCGCGCCCTGTGGCTGCTGGCCGATGGCATGCGCCAGCTCAAAGCCTGAATCCCAAGCCCGGAGGGGCGCGCAGCCTCTCCATTCGCTTCTCCGCCATTTCCATCTTTCCCGACAGGAGCTACACCATGAACACCGCTACTTTTGAAGAAACCAACGCCGTCGCAGCCTCGCAGGAACTGCTGCTGATCCCGCTGTCCAAGCTGCGGCCTTCGAGCCGCAACGTGCGCAAGAGCGGCGGCACGTCGATTCCCGAACTGGCCGCGAGCATCGCCCGCGTCGGCCTACTGCAAAACCTCACCGTGGTGGCCGAGTCCGATGGCGAGCACTACGAGGTGGTGGCCGGGCGGCGGCGTCTGGCCGCGTTGAAGCTGCTGGTCAAGCGCCGCAAGCTGGCGAAGGACCATGAGGTGCATTCCCTGCTCGTGCCTGACGATGCGGCCCGCACCGTCAGCCTGACCGAGAACGTGCAACGCGAGGCCATGTCGCCCATCGAGGAACTGTTCGCCTGGAAGGACCTCGTGGCCGAAGGCCGGCCCGTGGAAGACATTGCCGCCGATTTCGGCGTGACGCCCTTGGTGGTGCAGCGGCGCCTGAGGCTCGCCAACGTCTCGCCGCGCTTGCTGGCGGACTATCAGTCCGGTGCCGCGACCCTCGAGCAGTTGATGGCGCTCGCCATCACTGATGACCACGGGGCGCAGGAGGCCGCTTTTTACGACAGTCCGGCGTGGCAGCGCAGCCCCGAGGCGCTGCGCGACCATCTGACCTCTGAAGAGATCGATGCCGGCCGTGATGCACTGGTGCGCTTCGTCGGGCTGGAGGCTTACGAGGCCGCCGGGGGCGGCATGCGCCGCGACCTGTTCTCAGACGAACTGCAAGGCGGCTATCTCACGGATGCCGGATTGCTGGAAACGCTCGCGCGTCACAAGCTCGCGGCTGTCGTCGAACAGGTCCAACTGGAGGGCTGGGGTTGGGTGGAGGTCGCGCCGCGCGCCACGGCTGCCGAGCTGCACGTGTTCCAGCGGGCGCGGCGCACGCGCTGCGACCCGAACAAGACCGAGGCCAAGCGCATCGCCAAGCTCGAAGGGAGACAGAGCGAGCTGCAGGACAGGCTCGATGACGAGGATGCGGAGCTGAGCGACGATGGCGTGCGCGCGCTGCAGGAGGAGCTGGACTGCCTCGGCAACGAACTGGAAGCCATCGAGCAGACCCTGACGGTCTACCCGGCCGGTGTGATGGAAATGGCCGGTGCCGTGGTGTCGGTGGACCACATGGGCGGCGTGGTGGTGCACAGGGGGCTGCTGCGCGAGGAGCAGGCCAAGGCGCTGCGGGCGCAGGAGCGGCAAGAGGCCAGCGAGGCAGGCGGGGAGCGCAACGGCCATGGTGGTGGTGATGCCGATGAACCGGCCAAGCCGGGTATCTCGGAAAAGCTGGCGAAGCGGCTGAGTGCCCATCGCACGGCGGCCTTGCAGGCCGAGGTCGCCCGGCATCCGCAGGTGGCGCTGGTGGCCGTGGTGCATCGGCTCGCGCTGCGCGTGGTCTTCGACAGCTACGGTTCGGGTGGCTCGCCCATCGACATCATCGCCACCCCGCAGGACGGGCTGACGCAGCATGCCCCGGATGTGGGGGACTCTCCTGCGGCGGTGGGCATGGGCAAGGTCCGCGAGGCGTGGGCGGCGCGCTTGCCCAAAGAGCCCAAGGCACTCTTTGCCGAACTGCTGACCCTGCCGCAAGGCGAACTGCTGTCGCTGCTGGCGGTGTGCGTGGCTTCCACGGTCAGCGTGCTGGCGTCCCGCGAGGACGAGGTGCCCGCCGCCGGATTGGCCGAGGCCGTGAGCCTCGACATGCACGACTGGTGGACGCCGAGCGCCGAGGGCTATTTCTCGCATGTGTCCAAGGCCAAGGCATTGGAGGCCGTGCTGGCCTTCGCGCCTGAGCACGTGACCCGGCTGTCCAAGCTCAAGAAGGCAGAGATTGCGAGCGAGGCTGAAAGGCTCGCAGCCGGGACCGGGTGGCTGCCGGTGATGTTCAGGGGCACTTTAGAACCGACCCCTGAAACGGCCTTGCCGGCGGGGATCGAGGCGGAACGGGAAACGGATGAAGCCGCCGCCGAAGGCGAGGCTGAAGACCACAAGGAACTGGCGACCATCGCCTAGGCATGAGGCCCCGGCTGCGGCCGGGGTCTTGATGTGCGAGCGCGAACGCGCGCGGCAAGTATGCCGCGCGCGTTTTTTCTTTGGGTGCGACGGCGGCGGGTGATGGAGGTGCCGTGCGGCGTTGAGTGTTCCAAGTGATCGGAATTCCCTGCGCCGTGGTACGCCCCGGCATGCCCCGTTGGGTGGGCCGCGCCAGCGCGTCGCGTGAGCATCGGGGGAGCCCCGATCCGGATGCCTGCCCATCTCTCCCGGATTTGGAGAGTTCGATCATTTCACTCTTGCATTCCCTCCCCATGAATCAACAAGGCGTCAGCGAAATCTGCTTTCAGGAAACCTATGCGGTGCCGAAAGACCAGACGGCGCGATCTTTGTTTGCGAGACTGCCGCATGGCGGTGACTATGCACAGACCTTGATCGAATGTCTGGCGACCGGCTACCTGGTCGCGGTGGTCGAGTCCATCTGCATCCGCGAAATGCAGGTGCACGTCGACACGACGGTGGAGGTGGTCGTGGGCCGCACCGTGCATATCGAGCATCGCGGCCCCATTCCACCGGCGACACGCTTGCGCGTACGGGGATGGGTCGAGGGACTGGGCGAGCGCAGCGCCACGTTCCGGGTCCAGGCGCATGACGAGCACGAGCTCGTGCTCGACGGGACAGTCACGCTGGTGGCGGCCCACCGGGCGAGCATCGAGTCGCGTATCGCCACGAAGATCGATGCGCTTGAGGTCGCCCGCGGCGAGCGGAAGGGCTGACGGCCGGGAACGACGGGTCATCCAACGTCACGCTCGGACCCTCGCGCTGGGGCCATGACCTTCTTCATGCCGTCGATGCCGACCACGCCTGCTGCGTCGATGCTGTGGGCGTTCCGGTGGCGCTTTCCTGGTCGGCTGGCGCGGAGCTGGACTGCGTCCGGGTCCGTGCCGGAAAGTCGTTGCAGCGGTGTCGGTGCCTGGACCACGTGGTGTCCTTTCGGGATCAGGTTCACGCCCACGGCCTTGTATTTGCCGTGAATCCTGGCGCGGGCACGGCGGCGCTTCTCTTCGTTGCGCTTCGCCTCGGGCTTCATCGCCGCAACCGTGCGACCCGACAAATTTCCCCGCTGCTGCGCAGCTTCCTCGCGAGGCAAATTTCTCGGGCCTACCGGTCCTCCACTCGCGTTGCGGCCTTCGGTGCGACGCGCCCGGACCCGCGCCGTGCGGATCACGCCAAGGCCGCGATGGGCGCGGACCTGGTCAACTTCGAAAGGACTTCATCATGGCCAACATCGGCATCTTCACTGCACAGAACAGCGGCTTCGCCGGTACGGTGCGCACCCTGACGCTCAACGTCAAGGTCAAGATCACTCCCAGCGACAAGGAAAGCGAGAACGCCCCGGACTACCGCATCGTGGCGGGCACCGGCTTCGAGATCGGCGCGGCATGGAAGAAGGTCAGCAAGGCGGACCGGCCCTACCTGTCGGTGACGCTGGACGACCCGTCGTTCCCGGCGACCATCTATGCCCGCCTGGTCGAGGGCGATGACGGCGCGCACAACCTGATCTGGTCGCGCAGCAAGGGCGACTGATCGTCGCCCGGTGCGTATTCCAGTGCATTTGAGCACTCAGTCTGGGAACATGGTCACCGTGTCTGGTGATCATGAGCATCGGAAGATGGAGTCGGCTCTGCTCGCCTGAACACTCTTTGAGCTGAGATAGGGATGGGCTGTGAGTTTAATTTTTCAATCTTCAGGCCCCTGCCAGGCCGCCGGAGGCGCCCCGGTTGAGCCATGTACTCATGGTTCAACCTTCATCGGGATGCGCACCACCTCGGCGATGAACTCGGCGTTACTGAACCGGCTGCCCTGGTCCGTGTCGACGATCTGCGACGCTTCTCAGCGCTCGAACGCCTCCTGCTCAGCGGCAACTTAAAAGTCGGCCTCGATCGCGATGCGCAATCACTCAGTGGCTCGCCCAGTCCAGCACCACCGCCTGATACACCCAGCCCCTCCATCGGCACGTAGGTGGTCCAGTGTCCAGACCTAGTTGGCACGCTCGATGTCTAGGCCCCCAGAAGGGACGCGAACACCGCACGCTCAGGTCGTGTTGAGTTGCTGTACAGCGCCTGGATGGCCGTGCGCTGCATCAGCGTGCTTACGTATTGCCGTCCAACCTTTCGAGCCTTGCAGGCACAACAGATCGCGCAGCCTATTCACGTTGCAACGTGCTTCGATTTGCGAGGCCGGGTCTGACCGACAACGCAGAGCGATAGGCATCGAAAATCGCGCCGGCTGTCGGCGACAGTGCGCCACCGAATTCCCCCGCCGTGGCCCGATCGCCTCATCGCGTCAGGAGATTCAGCTCATCGATCTCCTCGATCAGATGAGCAGTGAGCTTTTGCACGGACACGGGCGTAGGGTGGCGCAGATAGGAAAGCGCCAAGAGCGTTAACGGGTGGACACCCAGAACCGCAGCCAGTTCGCCGACCTTGGCAACGGTAGGCTGCTTCAGTCCTCGCTCCAACGAAGAGATGTAGGTCCGGCTCGACACCTGATCGAACGATTCCTGCGGCAATCCCTTGGCCTTGCGGACCACACGCAACGCGCGTCCGAAGTCGGATTGAGGGGGGCGGTGTGCCGCAGATTTCATCCCCTCTATTGCGTCATTTAGAATCCCATAGGGCTACAACCTATAGGGCTCATTTTTATGTTTCTGACGATGGATTCGCATGAGGTGAGGATCTCTTCCATGCTGGCCGGGCCTGGTGCGAGATGTTGGAGAGCAATCCAGCTGAACTTGTCGATCCCCTTCTTCTTTCCGACGTGGGTGGTGCATGAAGACGACCTCGAGGTCCCGGAGCGAGCTCTGCTGATCTATGAGAGCGACTTCCTCGATCTCTTCGAGAGCGTGGGGCCGCAGTCGCTGCGACACCTTCAGTATCTGGCGCCGAAGGAAAGCAATCGTGATCGTTGGGAAATTCGAGACATCCGAAAGATCTGGTCGGCAACCACCGCCGATGCCGATCAAGTCGAACACCTGGTCCTCGAAGATGAGAGCGGAGCGCAGTTCACACACTACGACATGCGCACTTCGTTCAGCATTCGGCATCAGATCTGGCCGGTCAACTGAGCATGGAAATCCCTCTCCTGCTAGCCCTCGCTGTCGTCTTGGTTCTCTTCTACTGGGTCTGGATCGCCTCCCCGCGCTTCATTCAGTCCGGACGCGAGCAGTTGCTCCGGGCCCAAGGCCAAACATCTGGCGCGACATTCTTCCCGGTCGACCCGCGCCGCATGCTGGGCGATTGGGATGAAACGTGCATCCTGTTCGATCCGGATGCCCGCAAAGCCTGCATCGTCGTTCGCGGAAAGAAAGCCCAGACGGTCGATTTCGAGTACTTCAAAACTTGGCAGCTCAAGTGGACCGAATATCCCGCAAACCCGGTGTTTCGCTTTCAGCACGTGCACTTCCTCTTCGAGACCAGTGACTTCGACCGTCCGACGATCCGCGTCGCCGTGCCCTCCAAGTCCGACGGCGAGGCATGGAACGCCAAGCTCTCGATCCTGATGCCCTGAATGCGCTGCTGAAGAAATGGGCCTACCGATGTGAAGCTGCTCATCCTTTCGGACCTGCATGCGGAGTTCGAGACCTTCGAGGTCGCGAAGGATCTGGACTACGACGTGGCCGTCCTGGCGGGCGACATCGTGGCACCTGGGCGCGTCGCTGCGCGCTGGCTGCGCAACCCCGCCCGGTTCGGCAACAAGCCGATCGTGCAGATCGCGGGCAACCACGAGTACTACGAGTCCGTCCTGGATCAGGAACTGCTCGAGATGCGACGCCAGGCCAAGGAGCACGACATTCAATTCCTCGATTGCGACGATGTCGTGATCGCCGGTGTGCGTTTCCTCGGCTGCACCCTGTGGACGGACTTTCGCCTGCGTATCGACAACCCCGGCTTTGCGGGGCAGCCAGTGCGCCTTCTGTCGGACCGCTATCGCTCGATGACGGCGTGCTCGCGCTACCTGGCCGACTACTCGGCCATCCGCATCGACGATCCGTTGACCTCCAACTCCCGGGGCACGAGGCGACTGGTGCCGATGGACACCTTGCAGCTCCACAGGCGGCATCGCTCCTGGCTGCGCAGGAAGCTCGCCGAGCCGTTCGACGGGCCCACAGTGGTCGTCACCCACCATGCTCCCCACCGCCAGTCATTGGCACCACGGTTCGCCGAGGAATGGGCCTCGGGCGGCTTCGTTAACGAAATGCTGCCCGAGTTCTTCGAGGTGCCATCTCTCTGGGTACACGGGCATACGCACGACAGCTTCGCCTACTGGGTCGGCGCCTGTCGGGTGATGTGCAATCCGCGCGGCTACCTGAACTGGCACGGGGAATTCGAGAACAAGGACTTCAATCCCGGGTTGGTGATCGACCTATGAGAGGCTCCACTGTTTCTACTGGGGGCAAGATCTTGACCGCCACAATCCGTGGGGTCGAGCTCACCGCTGTCCTGCATGAAAGCTCGGACGGCCACCAGATTCTGTCGCCGCTGAAGTTCATCGAGATGATGGGCATGGATATCGATTCCTTCGCCGGCCACGCGCACGTCCACCGAAGTACGGTCATTCGCGCACCTGCGGCAGAAAGCGTCCAGTCCCATATCCGCATGAGCCTGCACGTGCTGGCTGCGGTGGCAGAGGCCTCTGGAGATGACCTTCAGGCCGCCATCTTCTGGTATAGGAACGAGCCGCTGGCGGCGTTCGCCTACAAGACAGCCGAGTCAATGGTGGCTGGGGGACGAGCCACCGAGGTGATCGATCTGCTGGAGTCCTTCCAGGCGGGGTTTGTTGGGTGATGGAACACCGCCATCTACCTATGGTGGAAGCAATGCCGATTCATGATGTCTCCGGCCGCACGGGTGACTCCAACGATCTGCTGTTCCTGGATGTCGATGGTGTTCTTCATCCCGTCGGGACGGACTACTCGTTCAGCAGCAGGTTCTTCAGCCATTTGCCGCTTCTGGAGGAGCTTCTTCGCGAGTTCGAGTCAGTCGATGTCGTCATCTCGTCGGATTGGCGGCTGGCCGAAAGCATCGAGCAGCTGCAGCGCTATTTCAGCGATGACATCCGGCATCGGATCATCGGAGCGACGCCGCAGATGGACCCAGATGTGGTCGTGCACCACCGTCGCCAGCGAGAGATCCAGGCCTGGCTCGATGGGAACGGCCACGGCGACGCAGAGTGGGTCGCACTTGACGATTGGCCTGAGAGCTTTGAAGCAGGCTTCGCGCAGCTTGTACTCACCGATCCCGTGCGGGCGTTCGATCAAGACAGCTTCCAGGAGCTGCGCTCACATTTCCTTCGTTTCGCAGCCCGTCGATGCTTACCGCTCGACAAATGAAATGAAGCCACTCCTCTCATCGGATCTCCCTGTGCAATCCGAACACGAGCAATCGAAGCCCAAGCTGATGTTCTTCGGCGACCCGCACGGGGATCTCGAGCCTGTGATCGCCGCGGTCGAGCACTTTCGGCCCGAGGCGATTGTGTTGCTGGGCGACATCCAGGCGCGCCAACCCCTGCACGTCGAGTTGGGGCCAATCTTGGAGCTCACTGAGGTCTGGTTTATCCACGGGAACCATGACACTGATACCGTCGAAGATTTCGATAATCTGTTTGAATCCCAACTCGCCGGCCGCAATCTTCATGGACGCATCGTCGAGATCGCCGGGTACAAGATAGCGGGCCTGGGCGGCATCTTCCGCAGCAAGATCTGGGACCCGCGGCAGCCGATCGAGAAGGCCGCTTTCCGGTCAAGCGACGCCATGCGTCGAACTATGAAACGCGAAGAACGGTGGCGCGATGGCATTTCCCGCAAGCACCGATCCTCCATCTTCCCGGCCGACTACCTGCAACTGCTGCGTAGCGGTCCCGCCGACATTCTGGTGACGCACGAGGCGCCAGCAGCGCACCCGCACGGCTGGCAGGCGGTCGACGAGCTCGCCGAGGCGCTCGGCGTCCAGCTCGTAGTCCACGGTCACCATCACGAGCGTCATGACTATCTTGCGGAAGGGATGCAGAGTGCTGCAGCACCGTTCCGCGCCTTTGGGGTCGACATGGGCTCGCACCTGGCATGGCCGCTGGAGTCGCAGGGGCAGATTGAGTCGAATGGTCTTCCACAAGATTTGTTGGATCTCGCTGCTCAGGTCTTCGGCGCAGAGGCCCAAGCTTGGCTAGCCAAGCCGCACCAGCTACTGGATGGCCAGACGCCCGCAGCGCTCGTAGCCGGAGGCGGCTCAGACAAGCTCCGATCGATGCTCATTGCCATCCAACATGGAGGTGTCGTATGAGGCTCGATAGAAACGGATTGAGAGGGTCAGGGTGATCCTGTTCCTCGACTTTGACGGCGTGCTGCATCCCGAAGGGGAGGATCACATCCTCAACGGCGGTGCCGACTTCTGCTTCCTGCCGCGGCTTGAAGCGCTGCTACGCGAATTCCCGCAGGTGAAGATCGTGATCAGCTCGTCCTGGCGTGAGCAACTTCTCTACAAGACCTTGCTGAAGCCCTTCTCCAGCGACATCCGGGCCCGGATACTTGGAGCCACGCCTCATTCGGGCTTCGGTCTTCCGCCGCCGTACAGGCAGCGCGAAGGAGAAATCCTCGCCTGGCTCCAGCTTCACGATGCGGTCGACGAGCCCTGGGTCGCGCTCGACGACGCCTACTGGCAGTTCGACCACTGCAAGGAAGATCTGGTGGTGTGCGGCTCGTTCACCGGCTTCGACGACAAGGCAAGTGCCGAGCTTCGTGCGCGTTTTGAAGGAGTACCTCGATGAAAGTACTGATCCTCTCCGATCTCCACCTCGAGTTCGCACCCTTCGAGCCGGAGCCCGATCTCGAATTCGATGTCGTCATCCTCGCCGGCGACATTCATTCACCGGCCAAGCGTGCGGTCCAGTGGGCGGCGGATCGCTTTCGCGGCAAGCCGGTGATCTATCTGCTCGGAAATCACGAGTACTACGACGGACGGTTGGACACGACACTGGCCGAAGCGCGCCGCGAAGCCGAAGGCAGTAATGTTCATCTGCTCGACAGTGACGAGCTGGTGGTCGACGGTGTGCGCTTTCTCGGCGCGACGCTGTGGACCGACTTCGCGCTCGTCATCGAGACGCCTGAGGGTCCGATCAGCGATGTCGGGCGCGCCATGAAGATGGCGACCAATCTGCTGAACGACTACGCGCTGATCCGCACGGCGGACGAATCGGCAGAGCCCGATACATGGCGCTACAAACAAGGAAGAAAGCTCCAGGCGGCAGACACGCTGAAGATTCACCAGGGGCAGCGCGCGTGGCTGCGAGAAAGGCTTTCGGAACCGTTCGCCGGACAGACAGTTGTCGTGACGCACCACGCGCCTCATCGCGGCTCACTGGCGCAGCGCTACGTCGATGACTGGTCCTCAGGCGCCTTCGTCACCGAGCTCCCGGAAACCTTCTTCGATGTGCCCGTACTCTGGGTGCATGGGCACACGCATCAGCAGTTCGACTATCGAGTGCGTTCTTGCCGAGTCGTGAGCAATCCCCGCGGCTACGTGAACTGGAGCGGCAGGATCGAGAACAAGGCGTTCGATCCTAGTCTGGTCATCGACACGAAAGCTCCGGTCATTGAAACAGCTCGCGAAACTGTTCAATCATGAGATCGAGAGCATTTCAAGCTGCAAGCGCAGGATATTCTCTCTAGGTACGCTAAGGCCGCGTGCTAAATGACGCGGCTACTCGATGCCGACCGGCGGCCGCTCCTCGGCGATCGGTGCCCACGATTTTGAAATTTCGATGGGACGCGTTTAGAAACTTGGCGTACTCAGTTCGCGCTTGCTGCGGAATTTGCCGAAGTACGATAGAGATAGGTAGTTCAACCTCATCTAGAGCAGGCTCCTCGTCCATCAACGGGATGAGCCTCCAGCCGTCGTCGATGTCATTGGGCAACAAGAGCACTTCTTCCAAATGCCCAACAGTTACCTCCCAAAGAGTACTTGAGTGTCCCGCTCCTACTTGCCATACCAAGGCACGGTCTGCCGTACGGTCCTCGCGCCTCAGGTCACGTTCGACCCACTTGGTCAGAAAATCCTGGCTCTTCGTGGGAATCAGGAGCTCCGGTCCCGATTGCTGGGCACCGATTCTGTTCGCCGCTGCAAAGTTGAGCGTACGAACAAGTATTGAAGAGACAAGCTCGCTTGCCGCGAGTACATCGCCTTTCTGAGCCTCAAATAGCGAAAGGTAGCTCAGAACTGCAACGGCAGCGCTGCTTTCAGTTCCAGATTCGATTTCGTCCCTCAACAGACGCCGATACTCCGTCGACCATTCAGACGGTACCGTCTTCTCCACGAACGCCAACAAGAGGATGACCAACGTGGAAGCGGGCAAAGCCAAGCCGGGATCAACCTGTGCCCACAGCCGCGCCATGAATTCGCGGGACCTGGCGAATATCGCGAGGTAGTTAAGGCCAACAAGTCCGGCCTGTTCACCGAGCGTCATGTACCACCGGTCAAGGAAACTTTTATCGGGTGCAAGCGCTATGAAGTTGCTGATCTCCGGGTTTAGAAAACGCGAGTAAGCGGCATGCGTAGAGGTGTTGCTCACCATCGTCATACGTTCCGCAACGAGGAACTCTTGAAACGATCGGTGCGAGAAATACAGGACACCGGTTTCCTTCTCGTCGGTGAGCGTGGAAACGATGTACTCGCTTCTCTTGCTGTCGAGGTCGGTGGACCCACCATCTGGAAGAGCTTCCAAGAGGTCTGGCGGAACCTTGTCCCGAAAGAAGCTCCCTTGGCTCACACCCGCTCTTGCCCACGCCCACCATGCGAGATCGCGCTGAAAAGTCAGCCTGTCTTCAAAGGGAATTTCTCTGCGAGCGCGCTTGTGAATCTGATCACGCTTGACCATTTCCTTTACGAAGTGTGAATACAGTGCATATTCATCAAACCCTTTGAAATCAAAGGATGGATCAGCTGCCGCCTCGGCAATTAGCACTACGTGCACGGGCCGTTTCAGCAGATCATGCGGCACGTGATTCATGACGTCTTCCGTGCGTAGACGGATGAAATCTGAGGATTCGCTCTGAGCAAGCGTAGTCGACAACATTCTCAGCAGCAGTTGGTTCGCCTCTTCGTGGGTAAAGAACGAGAGCTTCCATTCCAACCAAGGCTTGTAGTGCGGCGACTGAACCGTCGTATTTCCAATCCTTTTTCGTCCTCGAAAGACGAGCTCGCGCTCTTCGGAGGGAAGAGCGCTCGGTCGGCCGAGCAGCATCACTTTGGCACTGCCGATCAAAAGACGGTTGAACTCTCTAAAGTTAGCTTCGAAATCATGCGCGCTCATCGCATGCTTCATCTCGTCGAATCCGTCGAGGATGATGAGCAGCCTTCCGAGTTCGTTCAGATGCATCAGCGTCCCGAAGTGGTATCGCGGGAGGTTGTACTTTGCGGTGAACTCCTTGCCGAACAGACCCTCAAGTTGTGTTTCGTGCACAACCTCCCCCAAGCGGATCAGGATTGGTATCCGATTCGTAGGGTCGGCGAGATATTTTTCGGCCGCGTATGCAGCCACTTGCTCCGCGAGACTGGTCTTTCCCTGCCCGTATCCCCCAAGGATTGCAAGCGCTGGCGTTTCTGGTGAGGAAATCCAGTTTTCGATGGCTTCGAACGCGGGTTCGTTGTGTTCATCAAACCGTGCCTCGATGTAGCGGTTAGAACCTTGTTTGCCGGTTTCCCGCAAATGTTCAACAACGCCACGAATTCCAAAAAGCTGCTCTGCGAGTACTTCGAAAGTCAGGTGGGTATAGGTAGGCAAAGCGGCCAAGTAACCTTCGGCTGCTGCACTGATAGGGCGACGACTGACCACAAGCACGCGGTGGACCGACCTGCTCTGAATCATCGGTTCGTACTTGGAGAATATCTCCTGGAGATCCGCCTTTGTTAGAGCATGGTCGTAGTTTTTGCACTCCACCGCGCAGATCTGAGCTTTGCCCCAATGGTGTTCGGTGAAGGTGATGTCGACTTTCGTCCCGGCAATGAGCTGCTCAGTCGCCACGTCCAAAAATTGCGTGCGAAGCATGGCTGCTACCGCGTCGCGGAATTTGTCGCCAACTTCCAGGGTGCTTACCATTTGGTCTCCGTCTCAAAGTCTCGCCCGACCGGCGAATCGACTGCCCGATTGAACGGTACACACTGTACCCGGCGATCGGCTCGGGCAACGACCGGCAGGACCGAACTGTAGGAACACGGTAGTTGTGATACCTCGCACAAAGGAATCCGGAAGGTCTAGGTCACCACGCCTCAGCACCTGCCCCAGAGAAGACCGAGTGAACAGCTCCGTGGCTGGCGCGGCATGTTCCGGGGGGCAAGCCGGGCGTTCGCACGCGAGGCAACTATCAAGGAAAATGACTGCGATGCGTCGTGACAATCCGTACTTCGAAGAACCTCAGGTCAAGAATGGGGTGAGGAATCCCCATCAGTTCGCGATTGGACAGCATGTGTTTCCTCGGGCGTGCATCGCGCGCTTTTGTGACCCGAAATCGCAAGTTCAAGCGTTCATTTTTCGCGATGCCAAGGTGCGAAGGCTCTCACCAACGAACGAGCGGTTTTGTGCTCAGCGCGTGTGGGACCAGGGGACCGAAACACTGGGCGCTCGAACAACAGAAATCGCTTTCGACGATTTGGCCAACAGAATCGTACAAGGTGACATAAGAACGCTTGGCGCTCAAGCAGGTGAAGTAGCCACGCAGTTCCGAGCGCTTTGGTGTGCACGTTTTGAAGCGCGGCGGAATCCTCCTCCTCCAACCACCGTGACCGGCCTCATACCCGGCGCGCCGCTATCCAAGAATGACGCGGAGAATCTGGAAGCGAACGGCTACAGCTACGCGCTCGGCGCAACGATGCCAAGTAGAGTACTGGCAGGCCTGAAGGTACGGATTCACACCATGCAATTGGCACGCCGTTGGGCAGGCGCAGCTTGGGGGATTCTCAGATCGGACGAGGCTGAGTTTCTTGTTCCGGACAACGTCGTCGAGGTCGCGCTAGTTCCTGTTTCTCCGACCATTTGCCTATCGCTGGGCAGCGAGGACCGTCGTGTCAACCCTTTGGAGGTCGCTCAAATAAATCGCCTATTTGCCGAGCTTTCGCATCAGTACTATTTCGCGCGAGATCTCGATCGGTGCCCGATCCATCGGCGAACTATTCCTCGCATTGTGTCGCCAGCGTTTACTACCCTTGGACCTATTGCATGACACGCGCTGAGGCCGTTGCCCAACTCAAAGCCGTCTGGGCGATCTTGAACTCCGATTTGGATGCCGCGCTTGCCTACGGACGCCAAGCAAACACTGCGTACGCTCAACGGGCGCTTGTGAGAGCGCACTTTGCCTTGGTCGAAGGGCTGTCCTATCAACTGCGGCAGATTTCGATCGCCTCATTGGAGGGGACAAATCTTCTTACTGCGGTCGAATTGTCACTGCTCAAGGAAGAGCGCCATTCTGTTGATGAAAGAGGGCGTCCAAAAACCACGGAGCAGTACCTCCCATTTCCGCAAAGCCTTTTGTTTTCCATCCGTTGCTATGTGAAGAATCATGGTGCAGATTTCCAGCCAGACCTTGGTGGCTCAGGCTGGAGTGCCATGCGCAAAGCGACGGAGATTCGAAACAAGGTGACGCATCCAAAATCGGCCGAGTCTCTTGAGCTCTCCGATGATGACCTTCACACCTTCGTAAATGCGGCGGCATGGTGGAAGTCGACGATGCTGGCGATGTTTGTGGCCTGCGAAGAAGCGGACGACTTCTGGCGCAAACAGTTGGGGAGCACTGCGTGATGCATTCGCGCGCTATGTGGCCAACGTGCGCTCTTCTGTCCTTGGTTGACAGCGCAGCTCTGTGATATGGGAAACGACTATGCCCGCAACCATTACGTGCCCCAATTTCTGCTGCGCGAATGGCACTGTGGACCAGACTGCAAGCTGACTCTGTTCGAACGCCAATACGCCGGCAAGCTGACCGCGAAGCGAAGCTCAGCCAATGGCGCGGCTTTCGGGTGGAACATTTACACCACGAAGGATCTGCGCAGCGGCGAACGCGAAGTCAAGATCGAACGCGATTTCTTTGGCCCGCATATCGATGATCCAGGTTCGGTCGTGCACAAGATCATGCTCGCGGGTGGCCGAGAAGCCATGACCGAAGAGGACAGCGGCTATTGGGCCCAGTTTCTTGTTGCACAGTACATGCGCGTGCCGCGTACGATGCGCGCCATTGAAGTGATGGCGCGAAAGGCTCTGGACGAGCAACTCGATGCAGATCCAGACTATGCGCGCCAAGCTGGTCTCACGACGACGCTCGACACTCGCGAGTGGGTGCAACAGTTCATGCCGCAGGCGTACGACCAGTTATCGCGCGGTGGTCTACCCGCTTTCATTCAGCAGCCTCGTCTCTATGACGAGATGCTGCGGGGTCGATGGGACATTCGAACCGTAGACCCCGGTTGCCCCTTCACCTTGCTGATAGGGGACCACCCGATCATTTATCGGGGATCGTTGGAATCCAGGTTTGTGGTCGCGCTCCCGCTGTCGCCTTACAAGATGTTCCTTTACACCGAGCGCGGCGGCGCGACACGGCGCGAATGGCTGGGTCTAAGCGATGAGGCCTTTGTGAAGCGGGCGAATCGAGAGTCTTTGACCTTTGCGTCTCGCTACGTAATGGCGCGCGACGAAAGCCAGAGGCGCTTCATCGACCGCCACCTTCGGCAAATCCCGGATGCGTGACAGCTGCGGCCGTCGACCCAGAAAAACGTGCGAGGCTGCGACGAAGTTGCTCACGGGCAAACCCCTAATAACATTTACTCACATTCGTCGAGACTGGCCTCGCCCGCTTTTGGGTGAGGAGAACGAAATGAAGAAGATCGCGTTCGCATTGATCGCTCTGGTGCTGAGCGTTGGGGCCTGGGCTCATTCCGGCGGTACGGACAAGAACGGCTGCCATCAGGAAAAGGCAACCGGCACCAGGCACTGCCACTGAGCCGTCGGTTCCGAGCGAGCAAGGGACTGCAAAGGCCCGGGCTCGCCGTTCCCACCAAGCATTCCGTCACCACGAATTCCCCTTCGTAGCTCGTACCTCTTTCGAGTGTTTCGTATCCCCCCTGATAGGATACGGTGGTGCACGGCGAACACCTCCACCAAAGTCACCCGGATCTGGTCAAGCGCCTCAAGCGCGCAGACGGGCACCTGCAGAACGTCATCGAGATGATGGTGAGCGGGCGCGACTGCGCGGACATCGCACAACAGCTGCACGCGGTCGAAAAAGCGATCAGCGCAGCCAAGAAGCTGCTGATCCACGACCACCTGGATCACTGCCTCAAAGAGGTCGCCAAGTCGCCTCGCGATTTCGGCACGGCCATCGCCGAATTCAAAGACATCACGAAGTACCTGTGAACGCGCACGCCATCCAGCTGCCGGAGCCGGTCGCCCCTCTCAAGGCCGGGCTGATGTCTCTCATGCGCTGGCTGCTGGTGCTGGTCATCGCCGTGGACCTGATCAGTTCGCCGTTCCACGCGCATCACCACGAAAGCGGCCCCGAGGGCTACTCAAGCCACGCCAGCCAGCCTGATGTGGGTCACTCGTCCTTCGAGCAAGCGGCTCCAGACGACGATCTTTCGCTGCATGCCGATTCGGACAATGCAGATCACGGTGGCGGACATTCGATGTCGGCGCTGCAAGGCGCGCCGATCCAACTCGCCAGTCCGGACTCCGCGCCGAAGCTTCTAGCACTTGTGCCGCTGTTCGTTTTGTTCGGGCTCCTCACGCAGCCCGTGGCTGAAGCGCTGGTGCGCTGGCGCCCTGGTCGGGAGCGGGTGCCCATCCCGCTGTTCCGAACCGTTCCTCCTGACGGCCGCGCGCCGCCCTCACTCCACGTCTGAAGCCCTGGTGGCGCCATTGCGGCGCTGCCTTCTCCTCGTCGCCTGACTGCGCGGCGGGATCGCTTTCTCGTGGAGTTTCTATGTCTTATTTGCTCGCCCGCCGTGCCGCGCTCGGCTGCGCGTCCAGTTTTCTCATGGTGGCCAGCGCCTTTGCGGCGACGCCGTCGACCGCCGAATTCCCGGTGTCTGCCGCACAGATGCGGGCCCTTGGCATCACGCTTGCACCGCTGGAAAAGCCATCGGCGATCGGCGGCATGGCCTATCCCGCCCGCGTGGTGGTGCCCCCCAGCGGCAACCAGGTCATCAGCGCGCCATTCGGCGGGCGGGTGGAAGAACTGCTCGTCGACGAGCAGCAGCCCGTCAAGGCCGGCCAGCCGCTGCTGCGCCTGAGCAGCCCGGAGTACGGCGACCTGCAGCTCAAGCTGTTGGAGGCGGCCAGCAAGGCCAGGCTGACCGGACAGACGGCCGCGCGCGAACGCCAGCTTTTCTCCGAAGGGATCATTCCTGAGCGGCGTGTCCAGGAGGCCAATGCGGCCAATCAGGAGGCCGCGGCCCGCCTGCGGTTTGCCGAAGCCTCCTTGCGCCTGGCCGGGGTTGACCCTGCAGCCATTCGGAAGATGGGCGACGCTGGCAACCTGCAGGACGGCCTTGTCGTGCGCGCCAGAAGCGCTGGAACGGTCGTCGGCCTGGATGTGAAAGCCGGGCAGCGCGTGCAGGGCTCTGATTCCCTGCTGCGCCTGGTCAACACGTCGCAGCTCTGGCTCGACATCCAGATTCCATCCGATCGCCAACAGCAGGCGCTCTCAAGCAAGGCCGCCGGCTCGATCACGGTAGTCGGGCGAGAAGCCAGCGCGACGCCGATGTCGATCGGTGCCACCGTAAGCGACAACCAGACAGTCACGCTACGCGCCCGAGTGGTGGGCGGCGGCGAGCTGCTGCGCCCCGGCGAAGTCGTGCAGGTCAAGGTTCCGTTCGCGGAAAACACCGCCGGCTGGGCATTGCCCCTGCCAGCGATTGCCCGCCAGGATGACAAGGCCTACGTGTTCGTCCGAACCGAAAAGGGCTTCGTCGCGCAGCCGGTCAATGTCATCTCCAGTGCGGGCCAATCGGTCCAAGTCACGGGCAACCTGCGCGCAGGCCAGCAGGTGGCGACCGGTTCGGTGATCGCTTTGAAGGCGGCATGGCTCGGCAAGAGCGGAAGCAACTGACATGCTCAACCGCCTTGTTCAGTTCGCGCTGTCGCAGCGCCTGTTCGTGCTGCTCGCGACCGCTCTGCTTGCGGGCTTTGGCTGGTATGCCTTCCGCAATCTGCCGATCGATGCCTTCCCCGACGTGTCCAGCACGCAGGTCAAGGTCATCATGAAAGCGCCCGGCATGACGCCGGAAGAAATCGAAAGCCGCATTGCCGGCCCGATCGAGGTCGAGATGCTCGGCATACCGCAGCAGCGCATGCTGCGCTCGGTGTCCAAGTACGGCCTCGTGGACGTGACGGTGGACTTCCAGGACGGCACCGACATCTACTGGGCCCGCCAGCAGGTGTCCGAGCGCCTGGCCAATATCTCCGCTGATCTGCCCGCCGGTATCAGCGGCGGCATGGCGCCTGTCACCACCCCGTTGGGTGAAATGTTCATGTTCACCGTCGAGGCCGACGGGATGTCGCTGGAGGACCGGCGCAGCCTGCTCGACTGGGTGATTCGCCCGGCCTTGCGTGCCGTGCCGGGCGTGGCTGACGTGAACGCGCTGGGCGGCAAGGTGCGCAGCTTCGAGGTGGTGCCGGACCCCGTCAAGCTGGCGGCGCTGGGCGTGTCGACGGCGCAACTCAAGAGCGCGATCGAAGCCAACAACCGTAACGACGGTGCAGGCCGGCTCGGCGAAGGCGGCGAAGTGCTGCTGGTGCGCAGCGAAGGGAACATCAAAACCGCGGACGACCTGCGCGCCATCGTGATCAGCCGCAAGGACGGCAACATCGCGCGGCTGGGCGACGTGGCGCAGGTGCGCGATGGCAGCGTCACGCGCTACGGTGTCGTGACCAAGGACGGCAAGGCCGAAGCGGTCGAGGGCCTGGTGCTCGGGCTCGCAGGCGCCAATGCCCAGAAAGTGGTCGAGGGCGTGACGACGAAGCTCGAAGAGCTCAAGCCCACCCTGCCCAAGGGCGTGGAGATCAAGGTCTTCTACAACCGCGCAGAGCTCGTGAAGAAGGCCGTCGGCACGGTGTCCACCGCGCTGATCGAGGCGACGGTCATCGTGCTGGCGCTGCTGGGCGCCTTCCTCGGCAACGTGCGCGCCGCCGTGGCGGTCGCCGTCATCCTGCCGCTGTCCGCACTGAGCACCTTCATCCTGATGCGCGCTGTCGGCATGTCGGCCAACCTGATGAGCCTGGGCGGCCTGGCCATCGCGCTGGGCATGCTGGTGGACGCCGCGGTCGTGGTGGTCGAGAACATCGTGCAGCACATCAGCCGCGAGAAGGAGGACAGCAAGCTGCCGCGGCTGCATGTGGTGCTGCGCTCGGTGCGCGAGGTGTCGGTGCCGGTCTCCGCCGGCATCCTGATCATCGTGACCGTGTTCCTGCCGCTCCTGACGCTGCAGGGCCTGGAAGGCAAGTACTTCGTGCCCGTGGCGATGACCATCGTGTTCGCGCTGTTCAGCTCGCTCGTGCTGTCGCTCACGGTCATCCCGGTGCTGTCGTCATTCCTGCTGAAGAAGGTCGCGCACGAAGATCCGTGGCTGCCGCGCAAGCTGCTCAAGCTCTACGAACCGGTGCTCGGCTGGGCGCTGGGCCACCAGAAGGTCGTGTTCATCGTGGCCGGCGTCATGCTTGCGGTGGCCGCAGGCGTCTATACCCAGGTCGGCAAGACCTTCCTGCCGGCGATGGACGAGGGCGACATCATCGTGGGCATCGAGAAGCTCCCCTCGGTGAGCCTGGAGGAAACGGCTGCACTGGATCTGAAGATCCATCAGGCGCTCATGAACCAGATCCCGGAGATCACCGGCGTGGTGGCGCGGGCCGGCTCCGACGAAATCGGGCTCGATCCGATGGGCCTGAACCAGACCGACACCTTCCTCGTGCTCAAGCCGCGTGCCGAGTGGAAGCTGGCCAACAAGGACGCGCTGATCGCCCGGATCCGCGAGGTGCTCGACCAGATGCCTGGCATCAGCTACAGCTTCACCCAGCCGATCGACATGCGCGTGTCCGAAATGATCATCGGCGTGCGCGGCGACCTGGCCATCAAGATCTTCGGCCCCGAACTCGACAAGCTCAACGAGCTGGCGGGCCAGGTCGAGACGCTGATGAAGACGGTGCCGGGCAACCAGGACGTGTACACCGTCGAGAACGATGGCGTGCAGTACCTGCGGGTGGTCGTCGACCGCCTGAGCGCGGGGCGCTACGGCCTGTCGGTGGAAGACGTGCAGGATGCCTTGCGGGTTCAGATCGAGGGTCAGCGCGCCGGCACTGTGATCGACGGCAACCGGCGTATCCCCATCGTGATTCGCGGCCCCGACAGCGTGAAGATCTCGCCGGCGGAGTTTGCGGCCCTGCGCATCACGACGTCCGATGGCCAGAGCGTTCCGCTCGAAACTTTGGCCATCCTGACGCGCGAGAGCGGCCCGGTGAAGATCGACCGCGAGATGGGCAGCCGCTACAGCGTGGTGATCGCCAATGTCACGGGACGCGACCTGGTCGGCTTCGTCGACGAGGCCAAAGCCAAGGTGGCGGCGGAAGTGAAGCTGCCCACCGGCTACCGCATCAGCTGGGGTGGCCAGTTCGAAAACCAGCAGCGCGCCGCGGCGCGGCTCACCCTCGTGGTGCCGCTCGCGATCGGCTTCATCTTCCTGATCCTGTTCACCACCTTCGGGTCGGTGCGCCAGGCCCTGCTGGTGCTCAGCAACATCCCGTTCGCGCTCGTGGGCGGCATCTTCGGGCTCTGGGTCACCGGCGAGTACCTGTCGGTGCCGGCCTCGGTCGGCTTCATCGCGCTGCTGGGCATCGCGGTGCTCAACGGCGTGGTGCTGGTGAGCTACTTCAACCAGCTGCGCGCCGAGGGCCATGACCTAGTCACCTGCGTCACGCAGGGTGCTCGACGGCGACTTCGGCCGGTGCTGATGACGGCGGCGATCACCGCGTTCAGCCTGGTGCCCCTGCTTTTCACCAGCGGGCCGGGCTCCGAGATCCAGCGCCCGCTGGCGATCGTGGTGATCGGCGGCTTGATCACGGCCACCGCCCTGACGCTGATTCTTCTACCGCTGCTGTACCTGCGGTTCGCCTACGCGCGCGATCAGCGCGACGACCCAACGCTGGAGGTGCGTCATGCATGAGTACTGCCTGAACCTGATCTGCCCGCCCGCGGTCGAGGAAAAGTTGCTCGACGCCTTGCTGGAGAGCGAAGACAGCGAGGTGTTCACCAGCGTCCAGATTCACAGCCACGGCGCGCCCCACGGACGGTTGAGTGCGCAGGAACAGGTCATGGGCCGCAGCCGCGCGATGCAGATCCAGGTCCTGCTGAGCGGGGAGGTCCTGACGCAACTGCTCGAGCGTTTTCAACGCGACTTTGCCGGCACCGGCATCCGCTACTGGGCCTCGCCCGTGGCCTTCGAGGGAGAAATCAAATGAAGTTGTGGACCGGGATCGCAATGATCGCCTGGGCCTTGCCCGTGCTCGCCGAAAACCAGGCGACGCCGCCCGACCTGCCTCCCACCGTTTCCGCGCGTCAGTGGATCGAGCAGGATCCGGTCGTCCGCGAGGCCCGCAGCGTCCAGGCGGCTGCGGGCCATTCGGCAGCCATGATTGCCGCATCGCCGAACGAATGGACCACCCGGCTCGCCGTGCAGCGGCGCAGCTTCGACGAGGGTGGCCCTGCCTCGAAGGAGTGGCATGCGCAGCTCGAGCGCCCCATTCGCATCAACGGCAAGGCGGACCTCGACCGCCAGCTCGGTGAAATGGAGCAGGTCATCGCGCAGGCCAAGGTTGGCGAGGCCATCCACGAGGCGGCCCGCTCCCTGCTGGATCTGTGGATCGACGGGCTCTCTGCGACACAGACCCAGAAACTCTTCCAGGAGCAGCAGTCCTTTGCGCAGGCCAACCTGAAGGCCGTGGAAAGCCGCAAGAAGGCGGGCGACGCCTCGGCGCTGGATGTCAGCGTGGCGACGGCCGACTTCGCGGACGTGGAGCGCCAGGCGAGCCTGGCGGCCTCCAATCTCGCCAAGGCACGGGCCAAGCTGCGCGTTCGGTTTCCGGGTGCCCAACTGCCCGCGCAACCGATGACCGATCCGCGTCCGCCGGCGGAGGCGGAAGCCCGGTGGCTGGAGCGCGTGCTGGAAGCCGCCGATCCATTGCGCATCGCAGAAGGTCAGTTGCGCAAGGCCGAGCTGGCCGCCTCACGCGCCTCGGCCGACCGCGTGCCCGATCCGACTGTCGGTGTCTTCGCGGCGTCGGAGGCGTTTCGCAAGGAGCGCATCGTGGGCGTCAGCGTCAGCATTCCGTTGAGCGGCACCTACCGCGATGAGCGCATGAAGCAGGCGCTGCAGGAGGTCGAGGTCGCGCGTGCCGCCGTCGATCGGCAGAAGCGAGAGCTGGAAGCGGCCGTGGCCGAGACCTACGCGGACGCCACCGGCTATCTCGCGCGCTGGCAACTCGCCGAGCGAGGCGCAGCGGCCACCGGCGAGAGCGCGCGACTCACGCAGCGCGCGTACTCGCTGGGAGAGGCGGACCTGCAATCGCTGCTGCTGGCCCGTCGCCAGTTCCTCGAGGCGTCTCGCGCCGCGCTCGAAGCGCGTGCCGATGCGCTGCGCGCGTCCTATCGGCTCCTCGTCGACTCGCACCTGATCTGGGACCTGGCGCTCGAGTGAGTGCGCCTTGCCTCGTCCATTTTTCGAACCTGTACCCATTGAAAGAGATTTGATGTTGATCCCTCACCGGAAACTTGCTCTGCTGGCGCTCGCTGTGCTGGCGCTGCTGATCGGTCTGCCCTTTGACGTGCTCGCGCATGGCATCTCCGAAGCCGACCGCCAGCGCATGCTCAGCGGCGGCTACCTGCAGTACGTCGGCCTTGGTGCCACGCACATGCTCACCGGCTATGACCACCTGCTATTCCTTTTCGGCGTGGTGTTCTTCCTCACGAGTTTCAAGGACGTGGCCAAGTTCGTCACCGTCTTCACGCTGGGCCACTGCATCACCCTGGTGTTCGCGACGTACTTCAAGATCACCTGGAACTACTACCTGATCGACGCCATCATCGCGATCAGCGTCATCTACAAGGGCTTCGACAACAACGGCGGCTTCCAGAAGTATTTCGACATGAAGTCGCCCAACCTGTTGGTTGCAGTGTTCGGCTTCGGACTGCTGCACGGCTTCGGGTTGTCCACGCGGCTGCAGCAGCTGCCGCTCGGCGATGACAGCACCTCGATGCTGATCCGCATCCTGAGCTTCAACCTTGGTGTCGAGATCGGCCAGATCGCCGCGTTGGCCGTGATGGTCGCGCTGCTGGCGCTCTGGCGTCATCGCCCCTCGTTCCGGCGCTTCAGCTTCGCCGCCAACCTTGCGCTGGTTTACGCCGGCGTGTTGCTGCTGCTCATGCAACTGCATGGCTACCAGCACGACTCAGATCCCAACGGTTTCCGTTTCCCTGACCAAGAGCACAACCACGCGCACGAGGACATGGAGATTGGAAAGACTGCCGATCCTGGCAGGGATTCCCTCGACTAAACCGCATCACGAAAGGATGAGATCAATGAAGAAATTTGCAATTGCCGCCGCCTCACTGCTGGCGCTGACCGCTGGATCAGCCTCGGCCGCCGAAGGTTCGAGCTGCCACTTTCACGGCAACACACCCGCATCGGAGAAGACGGTCGTCGACTGCGCGTCTCAACGCAAGGCCGCGCTCGTCAGCAGCGGGAAGATCGACAAGAGCTGGGAAGCCGTCAAGGTCGAGAAAACCGAGCAGATCGACGGCAAGAAAGGCAAGGAGTGGAAGGTGAGCTTCAAGAACGCCGTCGTGACGGATGCCGACAAGAGCACGCTCTATGTCTTCATGAGCCTGCCGGGCAACTACATCGCCTCGAACTTCACCGGCAGATAGACGACGGGCAGGTGGCGGATCGAGGACGCGCATCGAAATACAGGCCTCTGGCCAACCGCCTTGTCGGAACTGGCCTTTTTCCACTCGACGGCGTGCGCGTCGCTTGATCTCTTAGTCCGCACAGCGCGCCCGGGATTCGTTGTCTTATCCTATGGGGGGGGATAGGATAAGGCCACTGCGCATGGCTGATTCTCGTCAGCATGGAAGGACAAAATTGGAAAACTTCGCTCAACTTCTTCAATCTGGAAACGCCTGGGTCTTCATCCCGTCCGCCATCCTTCTTGGTGCCCTGCATGGCCTGGAGCCCGGGCATTCGAAGACGATGATGGCCGCCTTCATCGTGGCAGTCCGCGGGACGGTTGGACAAGCCGTCTTGCTTGGGCTCGCTGCGACGCTCTCGCACACGGCCGTCGTCTGGGCCGTCGCGATGGGTGGTCTCTACCTTGGGCGCAACTGGAGTGCCGAGGAGACCGAGCCCTACTTTCAGGTGGCGTCGGCGGTGCTGATCATCGCGATCGCGCTCTGGATGCTCTGGCGGACCTATCGCGAGCAGCAACGCGAGCGGATCGAAACAGATCACGACCATGGGCATGAACATCACGGCCATGGCGAAGAGAAGCGCCGCATCGATACCGGCCATGGGATCGTTGACCTGGAAGTCTTCGAAGATGGAGTTCCGCCTCGATTCCGCGTCCGATTCGAGGGCCATGAAACCGTGCCGCAAGGCCAGACCGTCACCCTCGAAACGCAACGCCCCAGCGGGGAGCGCCAGGCGTTCGTTCTGGCCAGCAAGGGCGGCTATCTTGAATCGGTCGACGAGATTCCCGAGCCGCACGAGTTCACGGTCCGGCTGTCGATTGCGCACGGCGGCCATGCGCACAGCTTTGATGTGGAATTTGTGGAGCACGGCCATGATCACGGGGGCCACGGCCTGGATGTCTCGGACCCTGGCTTTCAGGACGCGCACGAACGGGCGCACGCCAACGACATCAAGCGTCGCTTTGCGAGCCGCGATGTCACCACCGGGCAGATCATCGGCTTCGGGCTCACGGGAGGCCTGATTCCCTGTCCTGCGGCCATCACGGTGCTGCTGCTGTGCCTGCAACTCAAGCGCTTCACTCTCGGAGCGTCCCTGGTGCTCTGCTTCAGCATCGGCTTGGCGATCACGATGGTTGCGGCTGGAGTCGTCGCTGCCCTGGGCGTGAAGCACGCGTCGAAACGCTTCTCCGGCTTCGGAACTTTCGCGCGCAGGGCTCCTTATGCGTCGAGCGCCCTGATCATTCTGGTCGGGCTCTACGTCGGCTATCACGGTGTTCAGTCGCTGCACGCCGCTGGCGTGGTCTAGAGCCGCAGTCAGTCCGCAGTGACCACTTTGACGTAAAGCTCGACAACGACCCAGCCGATCAATGCCGCGGCGCCGATGACCCGCAGCACCGATGCGACAGCCCGCTCGATCTGGCGAAATGCAGTCCGCATCTTCGAGCGGCTGCCTGAAGAATCATCCGGCAGGCTTCTCATGACGATCATTGTGATCGTTCGCTATCCGGCGTAAAAGGCACGCGCGCACAGGTGTTTCTGGCCTGTCGAAGCGCTCCAGATCAAGAGCACCTTGCGTACCTACTCCCCATCCAGTCGATCCCGTCGCATGGCACGCCAGAGCGTGAGGTCGTAGGTGATCTTGAGCAGGCCACACGCGATGAGCGGCAGCGAAATCCATCCGGCGGCGAAGAGCGCTCCGCTGATCGTCGGACTGATGGCCGCTGCCAGGCTCCGGGGCACCGCCGTGAAACTCGCTGCCGCGGCACGCTCGGCTGGCGTCACGACAGCCATCACGTAAGCCGTCCGCGTGGGAACATCCATCGACGACAGTGCGCTGCGGATTGTCAATAAGCCCAGCGCGATCGGCAGGTTGGGCGACAGCGCGGCCAGCACCAGGCAGACGTTGGCCGGGAGGTGCGTGAAGACCATGGTGTTGAGCAATCCGATGCGCTGCGCCACCACTGGCGCTGCGAGTTGCGATGCCGCGCTCAGCAGGCCGGTCCAAAAGAAAAACACACCAGCCTGGGTGAGCGAGAAGCCGAACCGCTCAAGCAGCCACAGCGACATCAGCGCGTTGACCGTCAAGCCACCGGCAAAGGCATCGACGCTGAAGAGCGCCGCCAGTCGCACCACCACGCGACGTGACGGCCCGAGCGGTGCTGGTGCGACAAGAGGGCTGTCCGTATTGCTGACTGAGGTGTGTGCCGGCAGGCGCCGATAGAGCCAGAAGACGGTCAGCCCGATCGCGGCGTACACAACGAACATCCCCCGCAACGCGTCCAGGCTCGCGAGTTCGCTGTGCCGCACCAGCCAGTCGGGCACGGCGGCGGCCAAGGCCCCCAGCGCGGCGCACAGCGCGCCCACGAGGCTGTAGCGTGCAAACAGCGCGGTCCTCGCGTGGCCCTGAGCCGCTGCAGCCAGGCGAGCATGTTCCAGCGGCAGGAAAACGCTCACGTCGCCGGAGCTCGGGTTGAGTGTGCCGACCAGTGCGACGACCAGCAGGGGCCAGAACGATGCCAAACCTGCGAAGCCCAAGCCCGTGGCGGCCATCAGCAAGGCAGCGCCGCGCAGCAGTCGACCGCCGGCGAAGCGGTACCCCCAGGCGCCGACCGCCAGCGTGGCCAGCGCCGAGCCCAGCATCGTCGCCGTGCTCACGAGGCCCACCTCCAGCGTTCCCAGCCCGATCGACAGCAGGTAGGCCGGCAGCAGCACCGCCATGTACCCGTCGCCGAACGCGCGCAGGCCTCGGGCAACGAGCAGCGGCAAGGCCCCCGGGTCGACGCCAACAGGCAGCAGACGCGATAGGCCCAGACGTGAGTGCGTCAAGGGAGTGGTGCTCATCGTTCTTTCGCCAGCATGGGCAATTGTCTTTGTAGAGATAGAGACATAAATGTATTATTCGCTACATGAGAAGTTCCGACGCTACCGCCGACACCCGCGAATGGTTATTGCTGGTTGTTTCGTTGCCCACCCAGGGCGCCACAGCGCGCATGCGCATCTGGAGAGCCCTCAAGGCCATGGGGTGTGCGGCCTTGCGCGACGGCGCTTATCTGCTGCCTGGCACCTCGATGCACCGGGACGCCCTGCAGGAATTGGCCGATGAATGCACGCGTGAAGGCGGCAGCGCTTGGCTCATGGCGATCACGCCGGCGAATGCGGCCGACGCTGGTGCCTACCCGCAACTCTTTGATCGCAGCGCGGACTACGCGGCACTTACCAAGACCTGGAAAGAGACCGCGGCAACCCTGTCTTCGCTGGGTGTCGCAGAACTCACGCGCCTGCAGAAGAAGCTGCGCCGCGACTACGAGGCGCTCACGGCAACCGACTTCTTCCCGGGCGAGGCAAGCCTTGAAGCCGAAGCAGCGTGGACCGATTTCAACCAGCGGGTCGACCGCGTGCTCTCGCCCGACGAGCCGCACGAAACCGAAGGGCAGATTCCGCGCCTGGACATCGCCGACTACCAGGGTCGTTTGTGGGCGACACGCCGGCGCCTGTGGGTCGACCGGGTGGCCAGCGCCTGGCTGATTCGCCGTTTCATCGATCCGGGCGCGCAGTTCGTCTGGCTCGCCAAAACGAGTGACTGCCCGCGCAGAGCGCTGGGCTTCGACTTCGACGGCGCTGCCTTCACCCACGTCGGGGAGCGAGTGAGCTTCGAAACCCTGATGGCGAGCTTCGGACTTGAAGAGGATGCAGCCCTCATGCGCATGGGCGCGATGGTGCGTTCGCTGGACATGGGCGCCAACCCAGTCGCCGAAGGCGCCGGATTCGAAGCGGTGCTCGCCGGCGCGCGCGAGCGCCTGACGGATGACGACGCCTTGCTCACCGAGATCGGAGGTGTGCTGGATTCGCTGTACGCGCACTTCGGGCGCGAAGGCACGCGCGCCAAGGCGTGAAGCGGGACATCGACATGAGCGACATCACCTCGAAGGACATGGCCAGTGCACCCGCCTCGGCGCGCTACACCCTCTGGCAGCTCGTGCGCTACATGCTCGCCCTGGGCACCTGGGGATTCGGTGGCCCAGTCGCACTCGCGGGCTACATGTACCGGGACCTGGTCGAGCGGCGCGGGTGGATCACGGAGAGCGACTACAAGGAAGGACTGGCGCTCGCGCAATTGATGCCGGGCCCGCTGGCGGCTCAGCTCGCCATCTACCTGGGCTACGTCCACCACCGTGTGATCGGCGCCACGATCGTTGGTCTGGCCTTCGTGCTTCCTTCGTTCTTCATGGTGGTGGCCCTGGGCGCTGCCTATGTCGCCTACGGAGGTATCGGCTGGATGCAGGCGGTGTTCTACGGGGTCGGTGCAGCGGTGATCGGCATCATCGCGATGAGCGCCTACAAGCTCACAACCAAGAACATCGGCAAGGACAAATTGTTGTGGGCGATCTTCCTGGTCAGCGCGTCGGTCACGGTGATCACGAAGTCCGAAGTCGTCTGGGTGTTTCTCGGCGCTGGTGTTCTGGTGTGGCTGTGGCGCGCGCCGCCGAAGTTCGGCCGCAACCTCCACAGCTTTGCAGCGCCCATCGCGGCCTGGTTCGCACTCGACACGATCGACTGGCACAAGCTGGGCCAGATCGGCGCGTACTTCGCCTACGCCGGCACCTTCGTCTTCGGCAGCGGTCTGGCCATCGTGCCGTTTCTCTACGGCGGGGTGGTGAAGGAGTACGCCTGGTTGACCGACCGCCAGTTCGTCGACGCCGTCGCCGTGGCGATGATCACGCCCGGCCCAGTGGTCATCACCACGGGCTTCATCGGGTACCTGGTCGGTGGCTTCTGGGGCGCGATGGTCGCGGCCATCGCGACCTTCGTTCCCTGCTACCTGTTCACCGTGCTGCCGGCGCCGTATTTCAAGAAGTACGGCAAGCGGCCCGCCATCGTCGCGTTTGTCGACGGCGTGACGGCCGCGGCCATCGGCGCAATCACGGGGGCGGTGATCGTCATCGGGCAACGCTCGATCACCGACTGGATCTCCGCGGCGCTGGCGGTCATCACCATCGCGGTGCTGTGGCGCTTCAAGAAATTTCCCGAGCCGATCATCGTGCTGATCGCTGCCTTGGCCGGACTCGTTCTGTCCCCCCTTGCTCGGGCACCACTGAGTCGTTCACTCCCGCAGGAGGTCTCGCATGAAATGGGTCACCCGTGAACATCCGAAGATCGATCGCATCGCCTGCCCGTGGCTGATCGCGCGGTTTATCGACGACGAGCCCGAGTTCCTCTACGTGCCCAACGACCAGGTGCGCAAGGTGGCCGATCAAACCGGCGCCGTGCCCTACGACGTTCCCGGCGTCGAGATGACCCATGTGGGCAAGCTCTGCAGCTTCGACGCCTTCCTCCGGAAGCACCAACTCGATGACCCGGCATTGCACCGTTTGGCCGTGATCGTGCGCGGTGCCGACACCTCATGCCTGGACCTGACGCCCGAGTCAGCCGGGCTCTATGCAATTTCGCAAGGACTGTCTCAGAACTTCGCGAACGATCACGAGATGCTGCGGCACGGTCTCGTGATGTACGACGCTCTGTATGCCTGGTGCCAGTCGCGCCAGACCCAGACGAACACGTGACCGCCGGCGACCGACCACTTCCGGGCACACGCTCGGACCGAGGACCAGATGAACCACGAACCGAACTCCACGCGGAGAGACTTCGTCGCGACTGCAGCCGCAGGCGCGGGATCCCTTGCGCTGTCCGCCACCGCCTTGGCTGCAACCGATCCTTCGAAGGAGCCCTCCATGACCAGCGCACCAGCTTTCCAGAGCAGCGGCACCCTCAAGCCCTTGCCATTCGACCTCGCCAAGCTCAGCAACATCTCAGAGCGGCTGATCCGCTCGCACTGGGAGAACAACTACGGCGGCTCGGTGAAAGCCCTGGCCGTAGTGAAGAAGCGCCTGGGCGAAGCGCTGGCCGACAAGGAACTCCAGCCCTACGTCTATAACGATCTCAAGCGCGAGCATCTGCTGCGTACCGGTTCGGTGGTGCTGCATGAGCAGTACTTCGACAACCTTGGCGGCAGTGGCCAGGCTGGCGCGAGCGAGCGTCAGGTGATCGCAAAGGCGTTCGGCAGCTTCGATGTCTGGGAGACGGAGTTCCGCCGTATCGCCGCAGGCTTGGGTGGCGGATCAGGTTGGGTGGTGCTGGGCTTCAACCAGCACACGCGGCAGCTCGAGAACTACTGGATGGCCGACCACGCGCACGGGCCAGCAGCCACGACCCCGATCCTGGTGGTGGACATGTACGAGCACGCCTACCAGATGGACTTTGGTGCGGCAGCCGCGAAGTACATCGACGCCTTCTTCCAGAACGTCCAGTGGGAAAAGATCGCAGAACGGCTGGCGGTCAGCGGCGCGACGAAGACGTGAGGTCATCGCGAGGTGGAGCATCTTGCTCGCTGATCTGTCTGCAAATCGAAGACGATGCTCGCTGCGAGGCGTCGGCGGCTGGACACTTGGGGGTTGGCTGGCGTACGCCGCAGGCCGGTGGCGGATTGCCCGCCCCCTTCGAACTCCGACACTGATACTCATCAATTTAAAGTTTCTTGAATTATTTCCATAATTCAATTAATATTGAATTATGGAAGAAAAGAACGTCATCCAAGCCTTGGCTGCTCTGGCCCAACCTGTGCGGCTGCGGGTCTTTCGTGCGCTCGTCGTTGCCGGTCCGGCCGGCCTCACGCCAGGCGTGCTCGCGGATCAACTCGAGGTGCCTCCGACGAGCCTGTCGTTCCACCTCAAGGAGCTGACGCACGCCGGCTTGGTCAACCAAGAGCGCGAGGGTCGGAACCTGATCTATCGCGCGGTGTTCGAGCAGATGAACGCGCTGCTCGGCTACCTCACCGAGAACTGCTGTCAGGGCGAGGCTTGTCTGCCTGCCAGCACCACTGCCTGTGAATGCTGAAGGAGAACCCAATGAAGCGCTTCCACGTCCATCTTCACGTCGATGACTTGGCCAAGAGCATCGCCTTCTACTCCAACCTCTTTGCAGCGCCCCCCTTGCGGGTAGAGGCTGACTATGCGAAGTGGATGCTCGACGACCCGCGCGTCAACTTCGCGATCTCCACGGTCGGACACGGCAAGGGCATCGACCATCTCGGGATCCAGACCGAGGACGACGAAGAACTCGCCGAGTTGAAGGCTCGCGGCCAGGCCGCCGACCGCACGCTGCTCGATGAAGGCGAGACCGTGTGCTGTTATGCGCGCAGCGAGAAGCACTGGGTCACCGATCCGCAGGGGATCGCATGGGAGCATTTCAAGACCTTGGACGGCACCGTGCCGGTCTACGGCCAATCCAAGCCCGTTGCCAAAGTCGAGTCTGCCTGCTGCGCGCTTGACGCCGTTCGAGGCATCCCGGTCAACGCTTCTGGCAAGGCCACGGGCGCCTGCTGCTGAGGGTCGCACCATGCCCCAAGAGCCGTCCGAATCGTTGGTCAGATCGCTGTTCGTTCGCGCAGAAGCAGCGTCTCTGTCGCCCGTGCGGTCCCTTCTGCGGGATGCCGGCCTTCCCGAGTCCGATCTTCGGGAGGAGCACATGGAGGCCTTCTTCGTGAGCCGCGCCGGCGACGAAGGGATTCTTGCCTGCGTCGGTCTGGAGCGCTTCGGCGACACCGCCTTGCTCCGCTCCCTCGCGGTTCGCGCCGATGCACGTGGCAATGGTGTGGGCGACCAAGCCCTGCAGACCATGGAAGCCTTCGCCGCGTCGAAAGGCGTGAATCGCCTCTGCATCCTGACCACCACGGCAGAGCCATTCTTCGAGGCTCGAGGCTTCGAGCGCTGCGACCGCACCGCGCTGCCGGCATCCGTGCATGCCAGCAGCGAATTCAAGAGCCTGTGTCCGGCCTCGGCCGTCTGCATGTTCAAAGAGATCACTACGACTTCCACCGAGAAAAATCGTCATGGCTGACAAGACCTACAACGTCCTCTTCATCTGCACGGGCAACGCTGCGCGTTCCATCCTGGCCGAGGGCCTGCTCAACGAGCTGGGCAAAGGGCGATTCAAGGCCTACTCGGCCGGCAGTCATCCAGCCGGCAAGGTCAACGCCTACGCATTGCTGACCTTGGACAAGATGCACCTTCCCACCACCGGCTACCGCAGCAAGAACTGGGATGAATTCGCGAAGCCCGGTGCGCCGGCGATGGATTTCGTGCTCACCGTCTGCGACAAGGCTGCGGGTGAGGTCTGCCCGGTGTGGCCCGGCCAGCCCATGACCGCGCATTGGGGCGTAGTGGACCCCGCGGCCTTCGCGGGAACGGAGGAGGCCACCGAGCGCCAGTTCATGGACACCGCCCTCACGCTGAAGCGCCGAATCGAGCTGATGCTGGCGTTGCCCTTGGCCCGGCTCGACTCCATGGCCATCCAGCGCGAGATCCGCGACATCGGCAAGGCTCAGAAGGCACCGCAATGACGCTCAACGTACTCATCCTCTGCACCCACAATTCGGCCCGCAGCGTGCTGGCCGAGGGCATGCTCAACCACTGGGCCCAGAAGCTCGGCAAGGACGTGAAGGCGTTCAGCGCCGGCAGCGCGCCCAGCGGAAGAATCAACCCGTTCGCCATCGAGGTGCTGCAGGCGGCCGGCGTGAACACCGAGGGCTTTCGCAGCAAGAGCTGGAACGAATTTGCCACGCCGGTCATGCATGTGGTCATCACCGTCTGCGACAGCGCCGCGCAGGAGGCCTGCCCCTACTGGCCGGGCACACGGGTCAAGGTGCATTGGGGATATCCGGACCCGTCGAATACCGAGGGCGACGACGACGCCAAACGGCAAGCCTTCGAGCTGACGCGCCAGGCGATCTCCTACCGCATGCTGCAACTGCTCGCACTCGATAACCCGGAAGCGATGAGCGACGCCGAGCTGCAAGAGCGGCTGAAGCGCATCTCTGCGAACTGACACCATGAGCGCAGTCATCGAAAGCCCGCGCGCCAGCGCGGCCCCCATGAGCGTCTTCGAGCGCTACCTGACGGTCTGGGTGTTCCTCTGCATCGTCGTCGGCATCGCATTGGGGCAGTTGTTCCCGGCCGTGTTCCAGGCCGTCGGCCGCCTCGAAGTCGCCAAGGTCAACATTCCGGTGGGTGTGCTGATTTGGGTGATGATCATCCCGATGTTGCTGCGCGTCGACTTCGCGGCCCTTGCCGAGGTAAAGAACCACTGGCGCGGCATCGGCGTGACGCTGTTTATCAACTGGGCCGTGAAGCCGTTCTCGATGGCCTTCCTGGCCTGGCTCTTTGTGCGCCAGGTGTTCGCCGGCTCACTGCCGGCCGACCAGCTCGACAGCTACGTGGCCGGCCTGATCCTGCTAGCCGCCGCGCCCTGCACGGCGATGGTCTTCGTCTGGAGCCGCCTGACCGGTGGCGATCCGGTCTTCACGCTGTCGCAAGTCGCATTGAACGACGCCATCATGGTGTTCGCCTTCGCGCCCATCGTCGGGCTGCTGCTGGGCCTGTCGGCGATCACAGTGCCATGGGACACGCTCATCACCTCGGTGGCGCTCTACATCGTGCTGCCGGTGATCTTCGCGCAGGTGCTGCGCAAGCAACTGCTCAAGGGCGGGCCGGCTGCGTTCGAGCGAGCCATGCATCGCATCGGCCCCTGGTCGATCGCCGCGCTGCTGCTGACGCTCGTGCTGTTGTTCGCTTTCCAAGGAGAGGCCATCATCAAGCAGCCCTTGGTGATCGCGATGCTCGCGGTGCCGATCCTGATCCAGGTGGTGCTGAACTCCGGATTGGCCTACTGGCTCAACCGCAAGCTCGGCGAGAAGCACAACATCGCATGCCCTTCAGCGCTGATCGGCGCATCCAACTTCTTCGAGCTGGCGGTGGCCGCAGCCATCAGCCTGTTCGGCTTTCACTCGGGCGCAGCGCTGGCTACTGTGGTCGGCGTGCTGATCGAAGTGCCGATCATGCTGGCGGTGGTGAAAGTCGTGAACTCGTCGCGAGGGTGGTATGAGTCGTGAACTGCCGAATGTAGATCCCGAGTTGTTCGAGAAGGCGGATCTGAATCTGCTGCTGCCGGCGCAGCGCTCGACGCATGCGCCGCGCATCCTGCTTCTGTACGGCTCGGTTCGCGAGCGCTCCTACAGCCGCTTGCTGACCGAAGAAGCCGCAAGGCTGCTTCGCGCGCTCGGCGCCGAAACGCGGATATTCGATCCTCGGGGCATGCCACTGCCAGACTCGGAGCCCGACGACCACCCTAGGGTGGCGGAACTGCGCGAACTCGCCCAGTGGGCAGAGGGAATGGTTTGGACTTCGCCCGAGCGCCACGGCGCGATGACCGGGATCATGAAGGCGCAGATCGACTGGATACCGCTAGCCGTCGGCTCGGTGCGACCCACGCAAGGCAAGACCCTCGCGGTCATGGAAGTGTCGGGAGGCTCGCAGTCCTTCAACGCCGTGAACCAACTGCGCGTACTCGGCCGGTGGATGCGCATGATCACGATCCCCAACCAGTCCTCGGTGGCCAAGGCCTTCCTTGAGTTCGAGGAAAACGGTCGCATGAAGCCCTCGCCCTACTACGACCGCGTAGTCGACGTGATGGAAGAGCTGGTGAAGTTCACGCTCCTCACGCGTGACTCCGCCGCTTACCTGGTCGACCGCTACAGCGAGCGTCGGGAGAGCGCCGAAGCTCTTTCTAAACGCGTGAACCTGCGCAGCATCTGAGCGAAGCCAGAGTGCAGCGCAGGACAACGACTACGGTGGTGCTAGGGGTGGCGCAGACCCTAGCGTGGGCCTCGTCGTACTACCTTCCGGCGGTTCTGGCTGGTGCCATCGGCAAGGACATCGGGATCTCCACGTCCACGGTCTTCGGCGCCTTCTCGGTGGCGCTCCTCGTCGCAGCCGGCATCGGGCCCGTCGCAGGCCGGCGCATCGACCGTCTGGGTGGGCGATCGGTTCTCATTGCCAGCAACCTGGTGTTTGCGGCAGGGCTGGCCGCATTGAGCCAGGCCAGCTCTGCAGTCCACATCTTTGCCGCCTGGGCGTTGATGGGCCTAGCCATGGGCAGTGGGCTCTACGAGGCCGCGTTCGCCACCGTAGTGCGCTTGCACGGCCAAGATGCGCGACGCGCCATCACCGGCATCACCTTGTTCGCAGGCTTTGCGAGCACTGTGGGCTGGCCACTGTCAGCCTATCTGGAAAGCAAGGTGGGTTGGCGCGGGGCGTGCCTTGCCTGGGCCGCCATGCATCTGTTGATTGGCCTGCCACTCAACATGCTGCTGCCACGTGCTTCTCAAGCCGCCCCCACGCAAAAGTCCGCCACCGCCGCGCAGAACGTCGGTACCGGGTTCTCTTCAGCACAGCAGCGGCGCGCCGCCGTCCTGATGGCCTATGTCTTTGCCGTGACCTGGTTCATCAGCACGGCGATGGCTGCGCACCTTCCGGAACTGCTGCTGGCCAGCGGCGCAACATTGGCCGCGGCGGTGGGCATCGCCGCGCTGGTCGGACCTGCCCAGGTGGCAGGGCGGGTGATTGAATTCACCTTCCTCAAGCGCGCGCATCCGCTGTTGTCGGCCCGGTTGGCCACGCTGGCTCACCCGTTGGGCGCGCTCTGCCTTGGTCTGTTCGGCACTTCAGCCGCTGCCGGGTTCGCGGTGCTGCACGGCTTGGGCAACGGCATCCTGACCATCGCTATCGGGACCCTTCCGCTCCTGGTCTTCGGTGCCAAGGGCTACGGGCAGCGCCAGGGATTTCTGATGGTGCCGGCGCGCGTCGTCCAAGCCGGCGCACCGTTTCTATTTGGCATCGCGGTAGAGCAGTGGGGAGCCGGTGCGCTGTGGTTCTCTGCCATGCTCGGTTTGTCCGCGTGCCTAGCGTTGGTGGTCATGACATTCGATATGAAGAGGGTCGCTTTCGTAATCGAGGCTCGTTGAGGGTAGTTCTCGGAGCAATCAAGGCAGTACGCGAGACCACCACGCGTGCGGCTTTATGGTGGGTTGGGGCCGTGCAAACGGCATGCAGAAGTTCTGCGCACGCAACTGGAGAAATGTCGGGAAGATGCAAGCGCTACTGGAGCTTCCACTCGCGCCGAAGTCTAGATTCCATGGGCAATGCCAGTTGCATCTGGTCGTCAATGCCGACCCACTCGAGAAAAAATTCATCGATCCGTACAAACACCTCCTCAATCGCGGGGGCGATCTCCGGGTTCTTCAGCAAATTTTTCTGCATACGCAGATAGCAGAGTTGCGCCGCTTGCCTAAGCCCCGGCGAGGGAGGGCTTGCTTCCGCTTTGGCCATAAACACCACCACAGCCGTCAAAGCCTCGAACGTTCCGAGTTGGGCGAGCGCTTGCGATACCTCGTCGTTGAGGTAATAGAGCCGCTTGTTCAGCCTTCTAAGCGGTTCGATCAACGCGTGCTTCGATTCGAAGATCACGTAGCGCACTTCGTCAGACATGGCCCAAAGCAGATCGTTGGCCTCCTCGAGCGTGAGGCGCCGACCTCTGATCAGATCCCATATGACGGAGTTGAAATAGATCGCGGTTCCAGGAAAAGCTTTCTCGGCAAGGTCAACGGGGGACGCCTTGCCTGCGATTCGACTGGGGACTCTCGAGCCATCCTTGTATCGAAAAAACTTGCTGGAGCGCACTACTCCGTCCGCGCACGAGCGGAGGAGTTCTGGCTGCAACAGGCGTTCAAGGGCGTCGGCGGAAGGCAGGCCGCTCCTGAAGAGGGACGCCCAGAACCACATCTGCGTGCGTAGCTGATCCACCGGATCGCGGCAAGGACGCCCAACGCGTGACCGTTTGAGAGCGAAGGCCATCCCGGAAGCGTACAGAAATTCCGAGTTTCTTGCGAGGTGGACCCGAAGCGAACTCCAGCGAACACTACGAGACATCGCTGTACCGGAAAGGGTCTCATGCCGCCACCCGAGTTGGCCCCGTCTTCATTCGACCAACTTCACGCGGAGCTGCGGGAAGCGCTCGAGGCCAAACATGGTCCTCTGCTGGGAGGGCGGACCCTGGTGACGTCCTTGGGGCACAACACATCGGCAAGCCTGCGACAGGCCCAGAAACGCGGGCAGGTCTCTGTTTCCTTGTTCAACTTACCCCATCGACGGGGGTATTTCGCTCTGACGAGCGACGTTGCGGCCTGGCTCGCAAGGGCTCGTCTCTCGAGCGCCGCCGAATCCAAGAAAGGCCAGCCTATAGAGACTCACTAAGAACAGTGCCCAAAAACGCGAAAGCCCGAGGCTGCAACCACGGGCTAAAGCGTCCGGCCGCGCCAGACAGGTTTGTATATGTATGGCAGGAGTATCGGTCGGCGAATTCCGTGCGTCAAGTACCGCGGATGCCGGGGCTAACCTCATCCTGGCTGCCTACCTCCGGTGGTCACATGGCTCGGAGGTAGCGAATGAAGCTCCCTGTCCGCAAGCAGCGAGAGATCGTACGCCTGCACTTTCACTCACCCTCGGAATCAAACCGTTTCATCGCCAGGAGCGCTGGCGTCTCTGCAGATACCGTCAAGACCGTCAGAAGCCTCCTGATCGCACGATCCCTCGATTGGCAGATGCTGAAAGAGTTGGACGACGAACAATGGTGTCGAAATCTTGGAACGGAGGATAAGTCCAAACAGCCACATCGGCCCGCGCCCAATTGGCAGTGGATTCATGCCGAGATGCAGCGTCCGAGCGCCACCCTCGAACAGCTCTGGCAAGAGTGGCGTGAGGTAAATCCAAACGGAATCGCGTACTCGCAGTTCACCGCGCTCTACAGGCTGTGGCTCAAGGAACAGCACGTGGTGATGCGGCGAACGCATGTTCCTGGCGAGAAGCTCTTCGTCGACTTCGCGGGACAGACTGTGGAAATCCGGGATGCCAAAGGTGGCGACTCGACGTTCGCACAGATCTTCGTTGCCGTCATGGGGCACTCTAATTTCACCTATGTTCAGGCTGTCGCCAGTCAAACTATCGCCGACTGGGTGATCTGCCATTGCAATTGCTTTGAGGCGCTCGGCGGAACCCCGAAGTGGGTGGTCAGCGACAACCTCAAGTCGGCGGTTCTGCGACATGGGCGAGATCAAGTCTTGATCAACCCCGACTACGACGAGATGCTTCGTCACTACAACACTGCAGCTCTTCCTGCTCGGCCGCGAAAGCCAAAGCAAAAGGCAAAGGCGGAAGTGGGAGTTCAGATTGCGCAGCGTTGGATGCTCTTCAAGCTTCGCAATCGCGTGTTCTTCAGCTTGGAGGAACTCAATGCCGAGCTTCGTCGGTTGACGATTGCGTTGAACGAGCACCGCTTCAAGAAGATGGCTGGCTGTCGGCGAGAGCGCTTTGAGGCCGCAGACAAGTCCGCATTGCAGCCTTTGCCAGATCGATCGTATGAACTCTGCGATTGGCGCTACGAAGTACGGGTGGGCGAAGACCACCATGTCGAGCACCGGAAGTGCTTGTATTCGGTGCCGTTTGCGCTCACCCGCGAGCGTGTCGACTTGCGCATCACGACCTCGATGATGGAGATTTTCTTCAAGGGGCGCCGTGTCGCACTGCACACGCTTCTCAAGAACGCAGGCGATGTGAGCACCGTTCAAGAACATCGGCCCATTGCCCACCAGCGCGTTCTTGACGGTGAGCCTCGCGCCCTGATGAAGTGGGCTGAAGGCGTCGGTCCTCATGCCATGCGCATGATCCTTCATCATGTCCAAGAGCGCAGCGATGTCGCCAACGGCATCAAGGCTGCGCAGCGCATGCGCACTCTCGCGTCGGAGCATGGGGAAGCGCGGTTCGAGGCGGTCTGCGCCTATGCGCTTCCTCTCAACATCACGTCATTGCGCAGCATCTCCTCCATCTTGACGAAGGAGGCAGATCTGCGCGCCCAACAGGAACCCGAAGCAAAGCCTCGTCCTACGCATGACAACGTGCGCGGACCCCAATACTACGGAGAAGAATCATGAGCACGATCGAACAGACTTGCGCGCGTTTGCGCGAAATCAAATTGACGACCATGGCACAGGCGTACGAACTGCAGGCCGAACAGCCAAAGCTCCAACAACATACATTCGATGAGCGATTTGCGCTCTTGGTCGATTCGGAAGTAGCTGGCCGAGAGAATCGCAAACTGTCCCAACTTGTACGAGTCGCCGCACTTCCCGACAAAGCGGCATTCGAAGAAATCGACAACCGGCCAACCAGAGGTTTGGACAAGGCCTTGCTTTCTACTTTGTCCTCATGCGGGTGGATCAGGAGACAACAGAATCTTATTGTCGTCGGGGCCACAGGAGTCGGGAAGACATGGCTCGCGTGTGCTTTTGGGCATCAAGCATGCCGTCTAAAAATTCCTGTTGCATTTTATCGAACCAGTGATCTCTACACTGCCATTGGAGAGGCTGTGCATGATGGATCGCTACCCAAGCTGAAACTCACGCTCAGCAAGCCGAGCCTTCTCATCCTTGATGATTTCGGGATCGGCGAGATGTCGGCGTCCGCTGCTCAGGTTCTGCTAGACGTTGTTGATCGGCGTATGAGGACAGGATCCCTTCTCATTACTTCGCAGTACCCAACTGACAAATGGCATTCCTTTTTTCCCGACCCAACCGTTGCTGACGCGGTACTCGATCGCGTCGTCCATCAGGCACATCGAATTCAGTTGAAGGGCGAGTCGATGCGGAAGTTGCAGGGACGAAAGCGGCTCGAGGAGGCCTAAGAGCTAGCACCGCAAAGTGAGGAGCCCCGCGGGAAATTGGCGGGGTGCACAGATCAAACCGGAACAGGTGCTCAGGTCAAACCGGAATGGGTGCTCAGGTCAAACCGGAATGGATGCTCAGGTCAAACCGGAATGGATGCTCAGGTCAAACCGGAATGGGTGCTCAGGTCAAACCGGAATGGATGCTCAGGTCAAACCGGAATGGGTGCTCAGGTCAAACCGGAATGGGTGCTCAGGTCAAACCGGAATGGGTGCTCATCTAGGACCGGAATACGCACCCGGTGCCCCGCCAGTCGGCGGGGCGCTTCATCCCTGGGTTCATTGCATCAACGGCCCGCGCTTTGTCGCGGGCCGTTTTGCTGCTGCGGGTCTGCATTGAATTCCGCAAGTACGGAATGGCGCCAATCCGTGTTTCCTGATTTCCTGATCTGTGGGTCGTCGTCATTCCGACTCTGCGGTTCTACGGATGCTCGGGTCGCAGTGGATGTGCGGAAATGGTTCTGAGGATTCGTGGGTTTGTGCAGAGATGCGTCGCAGGTTTTACGAGTTGGCGTGCATGCGGTTCGGCGTTGAAGACATTTGTGCGTCTCCCGGCGGCGCCGGGCCGCGCTGTCGTGCTGCGCATCGAGCCGCCGGCGGCGTCTCGTCCCTTCGGGCTTCCATCCCTGACGCCTGCGGCCTTCACTTCGTTTCGGGCCTGCGCGCTCCGCTTGCCCAAGGGGAAGGCAGGGGAGGGGGTTGGCTTGCTGTTCCCTGCATCGTTGCACGGCGTTCTCGCCGTCAAGGTCTGCGCGCACGTCGTGCGCTTGCGGCCGGTGGCCGTCTGCGAACCCTGACAGCTGCGCTGCGCCGTGCGGCTTCGGTCTTGGGCAATTCCGCCCTGCATCCTTTCAAGGAAAGACCATGACGAAGCTTCTTACCGACGAACAACGCGAGCAGTTGCTGGCCAATGGCCAGAAATCGACCGAGACCCCCCACTTCGACCCGCTGCCCGTAGTCAAGTTGTTCACGCCCAACGCAGGCGCGACGTGGTTGCTGACCGAACTCGATTCTGAAGACACCGCGTTTGGACTCTGCGATCTCGGGCAAGGCTTTCCCGAACTGGGCTATGTGAGCCTGGCGGAACTGGAGGGGTTGCGCGGGAAGTGGGGGCTGCCCATCGAGCGTGATCTTTACTTCTTTGCCGACAAGCCGCTGAGCGGCTACGCGCGTGAGGCGCGGCTGGCAGGGCGTATCGTGGCGTAGCCTGCCACAGGCGCTGCCGTACGGTAGCGCCTTCTAGAACGTCCAAGGGGCCGGAGATGAGTTCTCTCGACCGTCATCTCGCCGCCTTCTGTTCTTTCTTGTATCGCTTCATCGTAGATTGAATCATTTCATCTGGGCCGGCTTCCAGACCGTCGGCCAGCCGGAACAATGTTGTCAGCGAAGGGCTGGTCTGCCCCAACTCCAATTTAGCGACGAATGTTCGTGTAATGCCGGATGCAAATGCCAACCCCTCCTGACTGAGCGACGATGCCGCACGCCGAGCCTTGATCTCGGCGGCGAACGCTCGAAGCAGAGCGGGATCTTGGTTGGAACGCATGACAACGAATTTCGTCGTCATGTGTTCTTTATGCACCCGCTTGTATGGTACAAAATAGGTGAAACAAACTCAGCAGATCGTGATGCCGAGATGAGCAAGACTTCGCATCGGATCTCTCCGACAAAGTAGCACCACGGCCTTCAGGAGAACCCATGGCATTCCTCACCGATGAGCAGCGTATTCAGATGCTGACCAATGGGGCGGCCCGTGCTCGCGGTGAAGCTCTCGATCCGTTGCCTGTTGTCAAGCTTCACACTCTGGATGCGGGGCTTGTCTGGCTGCTCACCGAGCTGGATGCCGATGGCGACAAGGCCTATGGCCTGTGCGATGCGGGGATCGGGTCTCCCGCGTTGGATCATGTGAGCTTGTCGGCATTCGAGGGTGTGCGGGGCCCCAAGGGTTTGCGCATCGTGGTCGATCCAAACTTCAAGGCCCGCCAGCCGCTTTCGGCCTATGTGGCCAATGCGAAGCGCGACGGATCGATCAACGACTGATGCGCATTGATCCTTGCCGTTCGCGCGATGAGAGATCGCCGCAAAGGCGACCCGGCTGAACGGACGTTGTGGCAGCTTCCTTCGTTCGAAAGGAGTCTTGCCATGAAGATGCGCGATATCGACGATCTGCCACGCGCGACCTGGAGCGTGTCGGCTGCCTATCTCTACACGCTGGACCTCGACGGCGCCGCGCTCGCGTGGGAATACCTGCGCCGCAATCCACAGTACCGCGCTGAGTACGGCGCATCGGAGCGGCGGCGAACTTCCTGGTTCCAGCGTTGGGGGTTGCGATGTCGCCGAAGACCCACGCCTGGATGCTCGCGAGGCACACCCACAATGGCTCTCGTCCGCTGACGGACTGCTGCATGTGCGTGCATCGCGCACACGCGATGCCACAGATCGTTTCGACTTGTGGAGCGTGCCCGGCCGCAAGCGCCTGATGCTTGGCGATGCCGACCTGCTCCTCACCGCTGAGTTGTCCGCGCAGCGCCTGCGCGTCTCGCTGGCCGGCGATCTTGCGCATGGCGCAGCCTACGCCTGCGCCGTGCCGTTGATATCGGGGCTGCGCGGGCAGCTCGATGCATTCAATGCGCAGGCTCAGGTCTTGGGCGGCCAAGCGCCGCCCGTGCCGCCGGTGCGGGCGGTGACACGGGCAGCCTTGCTGCACCTGCGCGCCCTTCAAGGGCTCGACGCAGCGCAAGCCGGCGCTTCACACCGCGACGTCGCTCAGGCGCTCTTTGGTCTTCAGGCTGCGGTGCTGCGTTGGCATGAAGATGGCGACCTGCGCGCGCAGGTTCGACACCTGCTGCGGCGAGCACAGGCCTACATGACCGGCGGCTATCTGGCATTGGCCAGCGTGCGTCGTGCTGCGGGGAAGCACCCCGGAGACGACGAGGTGCGCTGAATATCTCCCTGCTCGGATTGAGCCCAACTCCCGAGACTGCCTCCATCGGGCCGCGATTGGTTTGCGGCCTACCCACAGCGATGGAGGTCTTCATGGCAGTTGGCAGTTCGTTCCCTTCCCGCACGGCAGCAGCGGTTGCGCCGCAGCCCGCCGCCGTGCCTGCGGCATCCGCCAACCCCGAGTTCCTGACGACCGACGAGGCCGGCGCGTTCCTGCGGCTGTCGCCGCGCACACTGGAGAAGCAACGCGTGCTGGGTGGTGGGCCGCGTTTTCGGAAGTTCGGCGCGCGTGTGGTCTACGCGGCCGCGGACTTGCGCGCATGGGCCGACAGCCACACCTACGGCATGACCTCGGATCCCGGCTACGTGCAGCGGGAATCGGTGCGCTGACCGCGCGTCCATCTGCCGATCTATCCACAAGGCAAGACGACCATGGTGAGTCCCCCCAGCGAACGCGCACAGCTGCCGCTGTTCCGCGCGCTGCCGGCCAGCGATCTGGCGCCGCGAGATTCACAGGACCTGATGGCCTATCCATTCTTCTCTCTGGCGAAGTCGCGCCGCACAGTGCCAATTCGTTTTGCGGCCGGCAGCGTTTCTCTCACGGTCGAAGGCGTGCCCGAACATGGCATTGCCACGATCTGGGATGCCGACGTGCTGATCTGGGCTGCCAGCCAGATCGTGCAGGCTCGCGATGACGGCATTGCCCCATCGCGGCTGATGGTCGCCACGCCCCACGAAATCCTGCGTTTCGTGCAACGCGGAACAGGGCTGACCGACTACCGGATGCTCAAGCTGGCGCTGGACCGGCTGCAGTCGACCACGGTGGCCACGTCTATTCGCCAACCGGATCGTCTCAATGGTGGCAAGCGGCTGCACCGCTTCTCGTGGATCAATGAGTGGAAGGAGCACATCCGTCATGACGGCCGCTCCGAAGGCATCGAGCTGATCCTGGCCGATTGGTTCTTCTCGGGTGTCATGGACAACGCCCTCGTGCTCACCCTGGATCCGGCGTATTTCCGGCTTTCAGGCGGTATCGAGCGTTGGCTGTATCGGCTGGTGCGCAAGCACGGAGGCCGGCAGCAAGACGGCTGGAAATTCGATCTGCGGCATCTGCATCTGAAATCCGCGAGCCTGCAGCGGTACAGCGACTTCGCGTTGCACCTGCGACGCCTGGTCCGGCGCCAGTCCTTGCCGGGCTACTGGCTCGCAATCGACCGCGCCGGGAACACCGACTGGCTGCGTTTCCGGAGCTGGCCCAGGGGCATGCCATGCAGCGACTTATCCACCGCAGATGTTGAACAGTCTGTGGAGAACCTGTGAGTGGGCTCGGGTAATCGCCCGCACGCCACTCGGGTAATCGCCCGCAAACGGCTCGGGTAATCACACGCACGAACCGGCCGCCAAGCCACGCCCGGCAACGGTTTCGAGCTCCCTTAACTCTCTAACTGAATTCATAACTTATGGATAAAAGAGAAATCGGCGCTGCTCAAGAAACAGGCAATGCCTCAACCGGGGCGTCCGAAAACCGTCGACCAGAAAGGCAAGCCAGCCCGGGCAAGGTGATCGCGCTGCTGAATCAGAAGGGCGGTGCCGGCAAGACGACACTGGCCACGCACCTCGCTGGTGAACTTGCGATGACGGGAGATCGTGTGACGCTGCTCGATGCCGATCCACAGGGCTCGGCATTGGACTGGGCACAACGGCGGCTTCAGAACGGTCAGGAGCGGCTCTACGGCGTCTTTGGGCTGGCGAGGGACTCGCTGCACCAGGAAGCGCCGCAGATCGCCTTACAGGCCGACTACGTCGTGATCGATGGCCCGCCGCGGGTCGCGGCACTTGCGCGCTCCGCGTTGCTGGCCGCGGACCTGGTGCTGATTCCGGTGCAGCCGAGCGCCTACGACGTCTGGGCCAGTCATGAGATGGTGCAACTGATTACGGAGGCCAAGGTGTTCCGGCCGCAGTTGCGCGCGGCCTTCGTGATCAATCGGCGTGTGGTCGGAACGGTGATCGGGCGCGAGGCGCGCAGCGCGCTCGCCGACCAGCCGTTCGCTGCGCTGCCCGCTGAAATCTCGCAGCGCATCGTCTTCGCCGACAGCGTGGCTGCGGGCCGACTCGCGTGCGAAGTGGCACCTCGATGCGCGGCGGCACGCGAAATTTCTGCGCTTGCGCAGGCGGTGCGGGAACTGCTGCAATGACCGCGCCACCCGCCGTTTCGCAGCAACGGCGTGCATCGATCGGCCGCAAGCCTGCGACCGATCCGGCGTCAGCTTGGGTGCGGCGAGCCGACGAGCCCGATGCACCGGCGAAGGCATCGATCTACACCGCGCGCCTCACCATCGATGTGACACCTGCGCTGCGTGGTCGCATCAAGGTGACTGCGTTCAAGCGCGGTATCACCGCGGCCAACATGCTGCGGGAGTTGCTGGAGCGGGAGTTCGACCGGGGAACGTCTTGACACACCTGAATGACCATTTTGCGCAACCCTCGCCTCAGCGCGCGTTGCCGTCGCGCCCCGCGCATATGCGTGTCTCCCTCGCTTTCGTCGAGCATCGCGTGAACGTCTGGCTGCGCTTCGGCAGGCCGGAGCGCGAGGCCGTTCTGGATCGCTGGCGGCGCGTTGCTGTGTTCGAGCCCGGTGCAGTCTGCTGCCGTGTGAAGTGGATCGGTAACGACTACGGCACGGCGCTGTGGCAGCTCATGGTGTTGCAGGCACCGATGCCGTTCGACGGTGCACAACGCGTCGCTGGCGTGGTGCCCGGAGCATGCATCCTGCTGAGGGCCGATGGAGAGCCACAAGTCAAAGCAGTGCTCGAGGCAATCGATGCCATCGAAAGCCTTGGCATCAATCCTTGTGTCGTGGCGGTGACCTATTGGCGCACAGCTGCCAACCGGCTGGCCGCACGCCAGCCACTGCCCGAATACACCGCCGAGCGGCACACGGCGCACCTCGCACGCGAGGCGCTGCAATGAGGCACCGTATGCTTTTCGCATGCATGAGCCTCAGCATGGCCGCGCTATGTGCGCCTGCCGTGGTGACGATGCCGGTAGCCATCGTCTACAACCCGAGCGACAGCGTGCCGCGCGGCTGGTATCGAATCAACGGCGCCAGATCCCCTGGATCGTTGCACGTCGGCAGCATCGTGCTGGCGCGGATCCCCGCCGATGCGGCCACGCTGGCCGCGCAGCGAGGCTACCTGCCGGCTGGCGTGCCGATCCTCAAGCGTATCGGGGCCGTGGCACCGCAGTCGGTATGCGTGCGGGGCCACGTCGTACACATCGACGGTGCAGTCATGGCAACCGCACGGACGCATGACGGCGAACACCGGCTGATACCTGTCTGGCGGCAGTGTCGGCGCCTCGTCGGGAAAGAGTTGTTCCTGCTCAGCGATACGAGTCCGGCGTCGTTCGACAGCCGCTATTTCGGGCCGGTCGCGGCGTCTGCCGTGCTCGGTGTCGCGCGGCCGCTGTGGACGTGGGGCGTGCCATGAGGTTTCGGATCCTCTTGCAGTTCAGTTTCCCGCGGCGCTGCACGGCACATCGCTCCGGCATGCCTTCGTTCGTGCGACGAGTCTGCATCATTCGCGCTTGGATGCTGCAGCCAACTTTGCGCCGAACGTGCAACCGAAATGCCGCCGACCCCGCACCAAGGTGGCACTCCGACGTGCAGGGAGCTCGGCGCCAGCGTGCAGCACATGCTGCACTCGCGCTGCCTCTCGGGCAGCGTTGCGCACTTGGTGCGCGACTGGCGCCAGGTCGAAGCAGGGAGCGGATGCGGGAGGCGGAGACGGAGGGCAAGATAAAAGGACTGGCACGCCTTGGCCTACCAAGCCAGTCTGCACGTGGGTTTGGCGCGGCACGCCACGTGCTGCTGAGCGTGCCGTTCGGGTACGCCTGGGCGCTTGGTTGCGAGCTTTGCCGGGTGCCGTCTTCGATCCACTGCGCCATGCTGCGCCGGGGTTTCCGCCATGGCCTCCAGTGATGACGACCGTTTTCGCGTTCGGCCCGCCGCTCCGAGATCCCGCTCCGGTCCACGTCCGCGTCGCCTTGTCTCGCAGGTTCTCAAGGGGGTGTCGAAGTCGGGCTCCAAGGCTTCGAGTGCGCGGGGCGCGCGCCCCGCATCGACTTTTGGCCGGGGCCGGGTGGCCGCTGGCATGGCCGGCCGCAGGTTGGTCGCCAATGCTCGACGCGTCAGCATCAAGTCCCGCTTCGTGGTGCTGAAGAAGGCCGGTTCAAAGTTTGTATCGACGCACCTGCGCTACATCGAGCGCGACGGCACCACGCGTGACGGGCAGCGCGGACAGGCCTATAGCGCCGACGCGGACACCGTTGACCTCAAGAGCTTCGAAGAGCGTGGTCGGGGTGACCGTCACCAGTTCCGCTTCATCGTCTCGGCGGAAGACGCGATGGAGCTCGAGGACTTGCGTGGCTTCACGCGCGAGTTCATGCGACGTATGGCAGTCGACCTGGAAACACCGCTGGACTGGGTGGCTGTGGATCATTGGGACACGGACAATCCGCATACCCACATCGTCCTGCGTGGCCGAGTCGGTAGCGAACGCAAAGGCCAGGATCTGGTAATCGCTCCAGACTACATGGCCCACGGTATGCGCATGCGTGCCAGTGAGATCACGACCGAATGGCTGGGGCCGCGCACCGAGACCGAGATACGGCAAAGCCTGCAGCGGGAGGTTGATCTTGAACGACTCACCAGCTTAGATCGGGCGCTGCTTCGGCAGGCCACTTTGGAGATTGTGGATCTGGCAGGCCAGCCGGAAGACCACCAGCGCTGGAACGTGCTGCGCGCGCGGCTGCAGCGACTCGAGGCCATGGCGCTGGCGGAACGGATCGACGCGAACCGCTGGCGGCTGGTGCCGGGCATGGAGAAGACCTTGACTGCCCTGGGCGAGCGCGGCGACATCCTGCGCACGATGCATCGGGCGATGAAGGGGGAGCAGCGAGAGTTGGCGATGGAAGCCAGTCCGGCAACGCCGATCATTGGTCGTATCGCGGCCAAGGGTCTGACCGATGAACTGCACGACAGCGGCTACCTGGTGGTCGATGCCATCGACGGCCGAGCGCACTATCTGAAGCTTTCAACAGGTTTCGACTTAGCTGCACTGCCCCTTGATGGGATTGTGGAGTACAGGCCACATGGGCAGGAAAGGGGGGTGGACCGCAACATCGCGATCGCCGCCAAAGATGGCGTTTATCGGACGGCCGATCACCTCGTGCATCTCAATCAAGCGAGCGCTCGTAATCCGCAGCTCACCGTGAATGCGCATGTGCGGCGCCTCGAAGCGCTGCGCCGCGCCGGCATCGTGGAGCGCCTCACCGAGGGCGTCTGGCAGATTCCGCCCGACTTGAAACAGAAAGCCCGCCAATATGACATACGGAGAGCGTCGGAATCGACCATCGAGTTGCGGTCGTACTTGCCCATCCAGCGGCAGGTCAACGCGATAGGTGCCACTTGGTTAGACAGGCAACTTGTGGATGACGGCAGGGGACTGGTGGCGCAGGGCTTTGGCGCTCAGGCACGCGATGCGTTGCACCGCCGTGTGGACTTCCTTGCAGAGCAAAGTCTCGCGCAACGACAAGGCCAGCGGGTGATCCTTGCCCGCAATCTGCTCGTTACGTTGCGCGATCGCGAGCTGGCATCGGCGGGCAAAAAGCTGCAGACCCAGACCAGTGCGATCTACCGCCCACTGCAGGATGGCCAGCAGGTTCATGGCGTCTACCGCCGATCCATTCAGCTTGTCAGCGGCCGGTTTGCCATGCTCGACGACGGCATGAGGTTCAGTCTGGTGCCTTGGCGGCCTGTGATCGAGGCCAAGCTCGGCATGGATGTTTCAGGCGTTGTTCGTGGTGGGGCTGTGACATGGAATTTCCAGCGGCAACGAAGCCCGTCCTTGTAGAGGACATGTCCGGAGCCCTGCGCTAAACGCAGCTTCGTCGGCGGCATATCTAGCTCGTTAGAGGCGTGGGGAAATCGCAGCCCTGGATTTGGCGCGGCGCACTACGAATCTACCGTTGTCTCGCCTGCGTCGGTTGAACCGAACCCTGCAGGCGTGGGCGCGCAACGATGCGCGCCCGTCCTTGACAAGCAACGAGCAAGACTCGCATAATTCATTTATCGGCACACTGTACCAATTATAGGAACAAATGTCAACCAATCAATCTTTGTCTCGAGGGCTCGCGATGCTCGACGCGATTGACGTCAGCGCGGAGCCAATGGGCATTCGTGAACTGGCGCGCGCCCTGGACATCAGCCCATCGATTGCCCAGCGCTTGGCGAACACACTGATCGAAGCTGGATACCTGCAACAAGTCGTCGAAACGCGGCGATATCGGCTCGGGTACCGAGCTCTTGCAATCGGATCGTCAATGGTTCGTAGCGATGCTCTGTACGTGAATGCAGCGGCCGAGCTGAAACTGCTGGCAGACCACCGACAGCTCAATGGCTATCTCGGGGTCGTCCAACAGAACAGCGTTGTGTACTTGCATACCGTTCAAAGTAGCGGAGCGATTGCGATTCGAGCCGAAGCGGGCTCACGAGTACTGGCGCATTCGACGGCGATGGGCAAGGCCCTCGTCGCCGAAATGTCGACCGAAGAAGCGCGGACCGTCCTCGGCCCCGCGCCCTACGCGGCACGAACCGCGAAGACGATCACCGATGCGGAAGCACTTGCACTCGAACTCGAAATCATCCGCAAACGCGGCTATGCGATCTCGGATGAAGAGAACGAAGTGGGCGTCGTGTCCATCGGGGCAGTGATCCGAAACAGTCGGGCAGCCGCTATCGCTGCGATCAGCGTTGCCTTCCTCGCAGCACAGCACGGCAAGAAGGAATGGTCCGCGCTGGCCGACCTCATCGTGCGCGCGGCGGCGAAGTGCTCTGGTGCTCTCGGATATTCCCCAGCTTCAACGGAACAGCTCGCGCCCATTCATGGCTCAGGCGCTGACGCGAGAGTCTCCAAACATCACTGAGAACTCTATGAACGAAAGTCTTCTGAATAAGGATCGGTTGATCCAGGTTGGACGCCAGGGCGGCATCAACGCGTTCGTCGCGACATCGCCGGAGAACGTGACCTATGCGAGTGGCTATTGGGCGCTCTCTCAATGGATTCGACGCGGGCCGCAAGCGTTCGTCATCTTGCCTGTCCAGGAACTCGAGGCCTCGCGAATCATCGCTCCGACTTCGCTACTGGATCAACTGGCTGACCAGGATGATGTGTGGGTGCCGAACGTCACGAGATTCGGCTACTTCCATGTGGATGCGGCCGACCGCCCAATGAGTGCGCTCGACTCGCGGCAGCAAAAACTCTATGCACTACCCGATGGAAAGAGCGCGTTAGGCGCTCTCGTCGATTCGATTCGCGCCGGTGGGTTGGCAAAGGCCACATTGGCCGTGGATGAGTTGGGGCTCCTGCCGGGACAATGGGATCACCTGGCCCAAGAGCTTCCTGATGCATCGCTGGTTCCGGCGACCGAACTGTTCCGAAGGATTCGGGCAGTCAAGACCGCGGAGGAGGTTCGGCGGCTCCGGGCTGTAGCGACGATCGCTGAACGATCCGTGCACGCAGCATTGAAGCAGGCGCGACTCGGAATTAGCGAGATCGAGATGGCCCGCGCTTTCCATACTCAGACTGTCCAGAATGATGCCACGCCGGTCCTCGGGTGTATCGGCTTCGCTGCGCGCAGCGCGATGCCGAACGTGCACCCCTCCGAGGCAACGCTTCAGCGCGGCGATGTCATTCGCTTTGACGTAGGCGGGCGGTACAGGCATTACCGCGCCGACATTGCAAGAATCGCGACCTTCGGAAATCCCGATCCGCGGGTTTTGAAGTACCACCGGGCTCTGCATGTCGGTGTGATGTCGGCGTTCGAAGCGATAAGACCCGGCGTCAAGGCTTCCACGGTGTTCGACATTGCCGTACAGGCAACACGTAAAGCCGGGATTCCGCACTACGCTAGGAGCCACGTTGGTCATGGGATCGGCGTCGATGGCTATGACGTTCCCAATCTCGCACCTGGCAACGATCAGTTGATCGAAGAAGGCATGGTGATGTGTGTCGAGACGCCTTACTACGAACTGGGATGGTGCGGCTTGCAGGTCGAGAACACCGTCGTCGTCCGCGCGACAGGTGTTGAGCTGCTTCACGAGAACGACGGCGGCCTGATCGTCTTGCCATGAGCGTCGATGCCTGCCTGCGTTGTCTTCGATGCAATGCGCAATACCCCCTTGAGTACCGCGGAGCAGGCTGTCCTGCCTGCGCTTCGACGAAGCCGTCTAATCTCCGAGTGCGCTATACCTCCGGGATTCGCCACGATTTCGATATTGAATGCGCTCCTTCGAAAGATGGTGGATTGTGGCGCTATGCCGCTGTGCTTCCGGTCCAAGCCTGCAATGCCATAAGCTTGGGAGAAGGCTCGACCCCGCTGACCGCTGCGGTAAGGCTGGGCCGCGCGCTGAGCCTTCAGCACCTCTACGTAAAAGACGAGACGCGCAACCCAACACAGTCTTACAAAGATCGTCTCAGCACGCTCGCCGTCTCTCATGCGAAGCAGATTGGCGCCACCGTAGTGGCGACAGCCTCTTCCGGGAACGCCGGGGCTTCCTTGGCAGCCTATGCGGCCAAGGCGGGCATGGCCTGCGTGGTTGCTTCCATGGCTGGTGCCTCAGGACCGATGTTGACGCAGATTCGCAAGTTTGGAGCGCACGCTGTGCTTATGGCCGATAAGTCCCAGCGATGGCCGTATTTGAAGGCGGGGGCCGAACAGAGTGGTTGGTACGTCACGTCGCCCTACACATCACCAGTTGTTGGTAGCTCAGCCATCGGCATCGAGGGTTACAAGACCATCGCATACGAGGTCTACGCAGATCTGGGGAGGGCGCCGGACTGGATGGCACTGCCAGTCTGCTACGGCGATGCGCTGGCTGGCGTTTGCCAAGGGTTCATGGATCTTTTGGATGCGGGAAAGATAGATGCCTTGCCGCGGCTCATCGCGGCAGAAGCCCATGGCTCTCTGAACAACGCGCTGCATAAGGGGAGCGATATCGTGGAGCCGGCGCCAGCCAGCTTTGAGCCGCTCGCTGCCTCCGTTGCGGCGACTCAAAGCACCTATCAGGCACTCTGGTCGCTTCGACAGACCGATGGTCTCGCCGTCAAGGTGGGCAACGACGGCCTGATCGCTATGCAGGAGCGATTGGCCTCACAGGAAGGACTGTTCCTCGAACTGGCGAGCGTCATGCCTTTCCTCGCAGTGCAGCACCTTCGAGCTACCGGGGTAATCAAATCCGCTGACAGCGTGGTGTGTCTCGCCACCGCATCAGGGTTAAAGGACACCGGCAGGTCGACATCGGAGTGGTCAGATCTCCCTATCGACTCGGGCAGCGTCGAGCAAATCCTCTCCCGAACGAACGCCGCGCTAGGCGATGTCCAGACCTTCCTCTCTATTTGCTAGCTAGAGAATCAGGAGCCCCTTGTGAAGAAGATTTTCAGAAGCGCATGTCTCGCGCTCATCGTCCCATTGCTCTCCATGTCGATGCCGAACGCCGCCTTCGCCTCGGATGCGTTCCCCACCCGACCCATCCGCATCGTTGTTCCCTTTGGTCCTGGGTCGGCGCCCGACGTGTTGGCACGCCTGGTCGCCAACAAAATGTCTATTTCATTGAAGGCCCCCGTTTTTGTGGAGAACCGTGTGGGTGCCAGCGGCTTGATTGGCACCGAGAATGTCGTTCGCTCTCCCGCCGACGGCTATGCGCTGCTGATCGGTACGCCATCGACAACCATCGCTGCGGCCTCAGATCGGAAACTTAGCTTCAACCCCATGAAAGACTTGGTTCCGATCTCGATGGGGGTGGTCATTTCCCCACTGCTTGTGACGGGTGCGCAGTCTCCGATCAAGGATGTCAGCGCCCTCATCGCCATGGCGAAAGCCAAGCCGGGAATGCTCACCTACGCGTCAGGCGGTGTCGGGAACTCTCAGCATCTAGCTGGTGAAATGCTCAAACAGTCCGCAGGCATCGAAATGCTACACGTACCTTTTCAGAGCGGCGGGGCCATCATGCCAGCCTTGATGAGCGGTCAGGTGGATGTCGCCTTTGCTGATCCGGCCGTCGTACCTCTGATTAAGAGCGGAAAAATCAGGGCACTCGCCGTAGGCTCGAATGTGAGAAGCAAGATCCTGCCCGGTGTTCCGACGGTCGCCGAATCCGGTCTTCCAGCGTTCGCCTATCAGAGTTGGTATGGGTTTCTCACAACCGCGGGGACGCCAGCAAATGTGATTGACATTTTGAACCGTGAGATTCGAGCTGCACTTGGAGACGCTGACATTCGTGCAAAACTTTCCGAGTTGGGTATGGATGCAGCGCCGAGCACGCCTGGTGCGCTCCGCATCTTCATGGCAGAAGACGTTAGTCGTTGGGAAAAAGTTATCACAACAGCCCAGATCAAGTTCGAATAAGTCAGACGACACCCCTTAACCGAAAGCCGTCGCATGAACATGCTATCCCTGGGTCGTTACGCCATACTCTCGACCTTCATTGTCAGCGCGCTGTGCAGCGGCAGCCTGACATGGGCCCAGAGCAAGGACATCCTTGCCACCACACGAGCGGCGGGCGTGATCCGCATTGCCAATACCCAAAGCAGTCCGCCCTGGAGCCTGCTCGACGACAAGAATCAACCTTCGGGCTATGACGTGGAGGTGGCCAAGGAGGTAGCAAAGCGCATTGGCGTGGCCCGCGTCGAATTCATTGCCGATCTGTTGAAGAATTTCATAGAGGGCTTGAAGGCCGACAAGTACGACTTGGTTATGAACGACCTGACACCGACGGTGGAGCGCGCGAAGCAGGTCGACTTTAGCTCGCCTTATGGTGTGGAGGACTTCCGCATCTTCGTGCGGGCCGTCAATAACGACATCAAAGATAAGCCTGATCTCAAGGGCAAGCGCATTGGCGTCTCCACCGGCACCAGCAACGAGTCGTGGTCGCGCGCTAACCTGAAGGACTCCGAAATCGTTACCTATGACAATGGCGGATTGGTGTTTAACGACTTGGCCATTGGCCGCATTGATGCCACCATTAATTCGCACTTTGGCGGAATGAAATACGCCACAGTGAACAAACTGCCGATCAAAGAAGTCGGTCCTATCCTGACCTACCAGCTCTCGGCTGCGGCCATGCCGAGAAACCAGCCAGCACTGATGCAGGCAGTCAACAAGGCCATCTCTGAAATGCACGCCGACGGTACCATCGACCGCTTGTCCCGGCGCTGGGTCGGTGTCAGCTACGACATGTCGGCGGAGATCGCCAAGGCACAAAAGCAATAGAGCTTTGAAGTCCCAGAAGCGCGTATCGCTGACTGGGGTGCGGCACTCGACGGCTGCGATGCGGTCCAGGCGCCGCGATGAATGGGCAAAGGAGCAAAACACATGTATGAACTGTTCCTCAGGGCCTTGCCGCTGCTGGAGAAGGCTGTCCTCGTCACCCTCGGGCTGGGCCTGTCGGCTTTCTTTCTCGGCTGCGCACTCGGGCTGCTGATCGCGTTGGCAAGAATTTCGCCTTTCACGCCGCTGCGGTGGTTCGCCTTCACGTACGTGTCCGTCTTCCGCGGCACGCCGCTGCTGATTCAGATCCTGCTGATCTATTTCGGCCTGCCGGCGTACGGCATCGTGATCGGCCCCATCCCCGCCGCGCTGCTGGCGCTCAGCCTGTTCGCGGCTGCCTACCTGAGCGAGAACTTCCGCTCCGGGATCGTGGCCGTCGACAAAGGCCAGTGGGAGGCGGCGTGGTCCATGGGCATGGGCTACTGGAAAACGCTGTTCCGCGTAGTGCTGCCGCAAGCCTTCCGCATCGCGCTGCCGCCTGTGGGCAGCCGCCTGATCGCGCTGATGAAGGACACCTCGCTGGCTTCCACCGTCACCGTGGTCGAGCTCACCCGTGTGGCCGATCAGATCGGCGCCACCACCTTTCGGTACATGGAGATGTTCCTGATTGTCGGCGCCATTTATTGGGTCATCAACCAGACCCTCACCTTCCTACAAACCTGGCTGGAAGGCCGGCTTTCGAGGCGTTACCAATGAACGGACAAGCCAACACGACCGTGCGGGTGCGTGGTCTCGCCAAGAACTTCGGCGATAACCATGTCCTGCGCAACATCGACCTCACTGTCTCGAAGGGTGAAGTGGTGGTCATCATGGGCCCGTCAGGCTCAGGCAAGACGACGTTCATCCGTTCGCTGAACTTCCTTGAGCTGCCCGATCGCGGTAGCGTGTCGGTGTGCGGCATTGAGGTGTCCGACGCGGGGGCAAAGCCCGGTCGAGCCGAGCGAGGCCGGATCACAGACATCCGCAAGAAGACAGCGATGGTGTTCCAGTCGTTCAATCTGTTCGGCCACATGACGGCGCTGGACAACGTTGTCGAAGGGCTGGTGTCGGTGCGCGGCGTTAAGCGCGCGGTGGCTAACGTGCGCGGGCGGGAACTGCTCGCGCAGGTCGGCTTGCTGGAGAAGGCCGGCGAATACCCCGGCCGCCTGTCGGGCGGGCAAAAGCAGCGTGTGGCGATCGCGCGCGCCCTGGCGATGGATCCGGAAGTGATCCTGTTCGACGAGCCTACGTCGGCGCTCGACCCCGAGCTGCGCGGCGAAGTGCTGAAGGTTATGCGCGATCTCGCCGGCAAGGGCATGACCATGCTGGTGGTCACCCACGAAACGCGTTTCGCGCAGGAAGTGGCCGACCGCATCGTTTTCATGGAAGGCGGCCACATCGTTGAAGACACCACGCCGGCGCATTTTTTCGGGCCGCAGGCGAGTGAGCGCAGCGTCCAGTTTCTGGGGCGTATTTGCTGAGCCGGCACTCCGCCGTGCGCTGATGCCGATATCAATAATCCGCCGCAGCGCACTTTCCTACTTGGTTCACTGGTGACGCGCCACGATGATTGAGCTGCGACATCTGCGTCACTTCATTGCCGTTGCCGAGGAACTGAGCTTTCGCCGCGCCGCCGAGCGCATCCACATCGATCAGACACCGCTCTCGCGCACCATCCGTGATCTGGAAGGCCAACTGGGCGTGCTGCTGTTCGTGCGCATGCCGCGCAAGCTGCGCCTCACGCCAGCCGGCGCACGCCTGCTCAAGGAAGCCCACCAGCTCTTCCTCCGGCTGGAACGAACGCGACGCGTCGTGCGTGCGACCGATGCCCGCTACCGCGCGCCGCTGCGCATCGGCGTGGCAGATGGTATCGCGCTGCCCAAGCTGTCCGAATGCTTCGCCGGTTGGCAGGCGCTGGCGCCGGAGACGCCGCTCGAACTCTCAGAGATGAACGCCGACGAACTGGCTGCTGCGTTGCGGCGCGAAGAGGTCGATGCCGGCATCTCCTTTGGTCTGCCTAACGACGATGCCCTGGCGCAGGAGCCGGCCTGGAGCTATCCGCTGATGGCACTGCTGCCGGTCGGGCACGAGCTGGCTTCGTTTGAATCGCTGTCACTGGCTGACCTGCTGTGCTTCCCGTTGATCTCTTGCAAGTCGGACCGGCAGCCGGGACTCGTGCAGCAGATGCGAGCCATCGTGCAGCGATACAGCCCGGCGCCCACGATCGCGGGCGAAGCCTGTAGTCTCACCGGCTACGTCACCCGCATCGCCGCCGGCATGGGGGTCGGTCTTGCCGATGCCGGTCACGTCGCCACTCTGCACCGCGTGGACGTCGTCGCCGTGCCGCTCCAGGAAGACGAACGCATAGTCACTCACGTGCTGCACAAGCACCGGCGCTCCGGCTTGACAGACGAGCTGCAACGTTTTCTGACGCACGCCAAGAATTTGGATTGATCGTTACACGGCTTGGCTCAATGAGGTCTTGCACCGCGCCATCGGCCTTGGACAGGTCGCGCATCCCTTGTGATGCTGTGCACTCCACGGCCTGTCGGCAGCGTTGATCGGGGCCAGCCACCTGCGTCTTCACGAACCCGCCAGCGTACGCCGCACCACGCACTGACGGGTGTGCGTCGCGGCGATCCGATTCCAGACTCGAGCACGCGATGCCGCTGCGGCACGCGCGTGCTGGAACTAGGACGCGCGCAAGGAGAAACCGTGACGTATAGGAGGTGGACGATGCCCACAGGCATCCTGTTCGGACAGATCTTCGTGGTGCTGGTCGTGGCCTTGGGCGGTGCGTGGACGGCCACGCAATGGACGGCTTATGCGCTGGGCTATGAGGCTAGGCTCGGACCCGCATGGTTCGACGTTTCCAACGTGCCGGTCTACGAGCCCTGGAAGCTCTTCGAGTGGTGGTACTTCTACGACGCCTATGCGCCCGGCGTGTTTCTGCGCGGCGGCACCATCGCGGCATCGAGCGGCCTGCTCGCCACCGGCGCAGCCATCGGCATGGCGGTCTGGCGTTCACGTCTGGCCAAGCGGGTCACAACCTACGGCTCCGCTCGTTGGGCAGATGCCGATGAGATCCAGCAGGCTGGCCTGATCCGCGCAACGGGCGTCTTCCTGGGCAAACTAAACGGAAAGGTCGTTGCGTACCTGCGCCACAACGGCCCGGAACACGTGATGGTGTTCGCGCCCACGCGCTCGGGCAAAGGCGCCGGGCTCGTGGTGCCCACGCTACTGTCCTGGTGCGCTTCTGCCGTGATCCACGACATCAAAGGCGAGAACTGGTCGCTCACGGCCGGCTGGCGCGCGCGGTTCTCGCATTGCCTGCTGTTCAACCCGACTGACGCGCGCTCGGCCGCTTACAACCCATTGTTAGAAGTGCGTCGTGGCGTGCACGAGGTGCGCGACGTGCAGAACATCGCGGACATTCTGGTTGATCCCGAGGGAGCGCTCGAACGCCGCAACCATTGGGAGAAGACCAGCCACGCGCTCCTGGTCGGCGCGATCCTGCACGTGCTCTACGCAGGCGCCGACAAGACGCTGCGCGGCGTGGCCAATTTCCTGTCCGATCCCGCGTGTCCGTTCGAGGTGACGCTGCACCGCATGATGACCACGCAGCATCTGGCCGGTGAGCAGGGCGGGGTACCGCACCCGGTCGTCGCATCCGCGGCACGTGAAGTTCTCAACAAGAGTGAGAACGAGCGCTCGGGGGTGCTGTCTACCGCCATGTCGTTTCTTGGGCTGTACCGCGACCCCACGGTGGCGGAGGTGACATCTCGTTGTGACTGGCGCATTGCCGACCTGATTTCTGCGGAGCATCCCGTATCGCTGTACCTCGTGGTGCCACCTTCTGACATCAGTCGTACCAAGCCGCTGATCCGGCTGATCCTCAATCAGATCGGCCGGCGTCTCACCGAATCGCTCGATGGCTCGGACGGAATTGCGCGCCGTCACAAACTGCTCCTCATGCTCGACGAGTTCCCGGCCCTGGGGCGGCTGGACTTCTTCGAGTCGGCGCTGGCCTTCATGGCTGGCTACGGTCTGCGGGCCTACCTGATCGCGCAGTCTCTCAACCAGATCGACAAGGCCTACGGCCAGAACCATTCGATCCTCGACAACTGTCATGTGCGCATCGCGTTCGCGACCAATGACGAGCGCACGGCCAAGCGCATCTCCGAGGCGCTGGGCACTGCCACCGAACTGCGCGCGCAGCGCAACTATGCTGGCCATCGGCTGGCACCCTGGCTCGGCCATCTGATGGTGTCGCGCCAGGAAACGGCGCGGCCACTGCTCACGCCCGGCGAGGTGATGCAACTGCCGCCCGATGACGCGGTGGTGATGGTCTCGGGCCATCCGCCGATCAGGGCCAAAAAGCTGCGGTACTACCAGGACCGGAACTTCACCTCTCGCTTGTTGCCCGCGCCGACGCTTGTCGCGAACGTCTACATGGACCGGCCGGCCGCACGCCCGGACGATTGGAGTGGGCTCGCTGCGTTGCCTGTCCCCGAGTCTCTGTCTTCTCGCGATGCCGGTGGTTTGGCCGATGAGGGCGGCCATCAGATCAGGCCTGAGCTGGATGTCTCGGTCGATATGCCGGCATTGCCCGAGGACGATCGGTTGCTGGTGCTCGACGACGATGACGACGTGCCACTGCGTCCGAAGGACGTGGACAGGCAACTGATGCGCACCGCACGGCTTGCGGCCCTGGACCCGGACGACGGGATCGCGCTGTGACTCGTGCGCGCCTGAACATCTTCATCGAACCAGCGCACGCGAAGCGACTGGACCAGGTCTCGGCACTGAAGGGGGTGTCCAAGTCGGCCGTGATCGCAGCGGCGCTGGCTTCGTTTCTCTCGCCCGATGCGGCCGACCAGCGCGAGGCGGCATTGGCAAAACGCCTGGACCGCCTCTCGCGACAGTTCGACCGCCTGGAGCGCGACCAGAACGTGTTGATCGAGACGCTCGCTTTGTACATCCGCTATTTCCTCACGGTCTCGCTGCCCGTGCCCGAGGGCCAACAGGAGGCCGCTCGCGCGCAGGGGCGTAGCCGCTACGCCCAGTTCATCGAGCAACTGGCCCGCCACATCCAGCGCGGACGCAGCCTGGTGCGCGAAGTCCATGAAGACATCGCGCCCGACGCGTCTGCTGGCCTCGACGTGGAACCCATCATTGAATCCCAGGAGACCGATCGTGAGTCTGACGCCTGAACCGCTTTCGGCGGATAAGACGCCCGGGGACGCATCGCTGGCGCGGCGCATCCGCATGCTGCGCACGGCCATGGGCCCGGAGATCGCGAAGGCGCTGGAGGATCCGGAGGTCGTGGAGGTGCTGCTGAATCCGGACGGCTCGCTGTGGGTAGACCGGCTTGGCACGGGCCGCGAGCCCACTGGCACAGCGATCCCGCCCGCCGTGGCCGAACGGATCATCCGGCTGGTGGCAACGCATGTGCGCACGGAGGTGCATGCGGGAGCGCCGATCCTCTCGGCCGAACTGCCTGAGACCGGCGAGCGCTTTCTGGGCGTCTTGCCGCCCGTGGTTCGTGCGCCGTCCTTTGCCATTCGCAAGCGGGCGCTGCGCATCATGAATCTCGCGCGCTACGTGGCCGACGGCATCTTGACCGTCGAGCAGGCCGAATTTCTGCGGCGGGCGGTGCGCGAGCGCCAGAACATCGTGGTGGCCGGCGGCACCAGCACCGGCAAGACCACGCTCGCCAACGCGCTGCTCGACGAGATCGCCGAGACCCGTGACCGTGTGCTCATCCTCGAGGACACCGTGGAGTTGCAATGCCGATCCGATGACCACGTCGGCATGCGCACAGAGCCAGGTGTCAGCACCATGGCCGACCTGGTACGCGCCACCTTGCGTCTGCGGCCGGACCGCATCGTCGTGGGCGAGGTGCGCGGCGCCGAGGCGCTGGACCTGCTCAAGGCCTGGGGCACCGGGCACCCCGGCGGCATCGCCACGGTGCACGCGGGCTCTGCTCGAGGCGCGTTGACGCGCCTGGAGCAATTGGTGCAGGAAGTCTCGGTGACCGTGCCGCGCGCCCTCATTGCCGAGACGGTCAACGTCATTGTCTTCATCGCCGGCCGCGGTCGCGCCCGACGCGTGCGGGAGATCGCGCGCGTCGTCGGCCACGACAGCCGGGGCTACCAGCTCGATACCTCGCTGGTGGCCGGCTTTCCTTTGCTCTCTTCTTCCACCACAGCTACTCCTTCACCCGACTCTGGAGAATCGTCATGACGCGTCCGCGTATTTCCGTGAAATCGCTTGCCTACCTTGCCGCCCTTGAGGCGCTGCTGCTGGTCAGTGCGTTGCCCGCGCACGCGGCCGGCTCGAACATGCCGTGGGAGGCCCCCCTGCAGTCGATCCTGGACTCGATCCAGGGCCCGGTCGCCAAGATCGTGGCGGTGATCATCATCATCGCCACCGGGTTGACGCTGGCCTTCGGCGATACGTCGGGGGGCTTTCGCAAGCTGATACAGATCGTCTTCGGCCTCTCTATTGCCTTTGCCGCATCTTCGTTCTTCCTGACCTTCTTCAGCTTCAGCGGCGGGGCGGTGCTGGCATGAGCACCGTCAACGTTCCTGCATCCGGCTCGGTCAGCGGTTTCGAGATCCCGCTGCACCGGTCCTTGACGGAGCCCATCCTGCTCGCAGGCGCGCCGCGCACCGTGGCGATCGCCAACGGCACGCTTGCCGCGGCGGTCGGGCTCGGCCTGCAGCTGTGGCTGCCGGGGATCGCGCTGTGGGTCGTCGGGCATTCACTCGCCGTGTGGGGCGCGCGGCTGGACCCGCAATTCATGCAGGTGTTCGCGCGGCATATCAAGCAGCGACAGCTGCTGGACGTGTGAGGACACGGCCGTGATGAACCTCGCGGAATACCGCAAGCGCCCCGCGCTGCTGGCCGACTGGCTCCCATGGGCTGGCCTGGTCGCGCCTGGGGTCGTGCTCAACAAGGACGGTGCCTTCCAGCGCACGGCGCAGTTTCGGGGACCGGATTTGGACAGCGCGACACAGGGAGAACTGGTTGCCACCTCGGCGCGGCTGAACAACGCCCTGCGCCGGTTGGGTTCGGGCTGGGCGTTGTTCGTAGAGGCCGAGCGGCGGGAAGCAGCCGGCTATCCCGTGTCGACCTTTCCCGAGCCGCTGTCCTGGCTGGTCGACGAGGAGCGCCGTGCCGCGTTCGAGGAAGACGCCAGCCACTTCGAGAGCCGCTATCACCTGACGCTGGTGTACCTGCCGCCCGAAGAATCGAAGGCGCGCGCCGCGGGCCTGCTCTACGAGAACGTCCAGACGCAGGGCGTGGATTGGCGCGAACGCCTCGAGGCCTTCGTCTCCGAGACCGAGCGCTTCTTCGGGCTGCTCGAAGGCGTGATGCCGGAAATTCACTGGCTCGACGACGGCCAGACGCTGACCTACCTGCACAGCTGCGTGTCCACGCGCACCCATGCGGTGGCTGTGCCCGAGGTGGCGATGTATCTCGACGCACTGCTGAGCGACGAGCCGCTGACCGGCGGCCTGGCGCCGATGCTGGGGGGCCAGCATCTGCGCGTCCTGTCGGTACGAGGTTTTCCGACATCGAGCTGGCCGGGGCTGCTGGACGATCTCAACCGTTTGGGCTTTGCCTACCGCTGGAGTACCCGCTTCCTGTGTCTGGACAAGGCCGAGTCGGAGAAGGCGCTGGGGCGTCTGCGGCGCCAGTGGTTCGCCAAGCGCAAGAACATCGTGGCGCTGCTGCGTGAAACCATCTTCCAGCAGGAAAGCCCGCTGGTCGACTCGGACGCCTCGAACAAGGCGGCGGACGCCGATGCCGCCTTGCAGGAACTGGGCGGCGACCAGGTTTCCTTCGGCTACGTCACGGCCACCGTGACGGTGCTCGATGCCGACGCGACCGCGGCCGATGAGAAATTGCGGGCGGCCGAACGCACGATCCAGGGCAGGGGCTTCGTCACGATCCCGGAAACCCTCAATGCCGTGGATGCGTGGCTGTCGTCCATTCCCGGCCATGCCTACGCAAACGTGCGCCAGCCCATCGTGTCGACGCTGAACCTGGCGCACATGATGCCGGTGTCGGCCGTGTGGGCGGGGCCGCAGCGCAATGCGCATCTCGATGGCCCGCCGCTGATCGTCACGCGCACCGACGGCGCCACGCCGTTCCGGCTCGTGACGCACATCGGCGATGTGGGCCATACGTTGGTGGTCGGCCCGACCGGCATGGGCAAGTCGGTGCTGCTTGCGACGCTGGCGATGCAGTTTCGGCGTTATGCCGGTTCGCGCGTCTTCGCGTTCGATATGGGCCGCTCGATGCGGGCCACGATTCTCGGGCTGGGCGGCGAGCACTACGACCTGGGCAGTGACGGGGCGATCGCCTTTCAGCCGCTGGCACGCATCGACCAGGACGGCCACCGCACCTGGGCAGCCGAGTGGATCGTGGGACGGCTGGTGCAGGAAGGCGTGGCTGTCGGGCCGTCCGAGAAGGATGCGATCTGGTCGGCGCTGAACAGCCTGGCCAGTGCGCCCAGCGAGCAGCGCACGATGACCGGACTGTCGGTGCTGCTGCAATCGAACGTGCTGCGCCAGGCCCTGCAACCCTATGTGCTTGGGGGCGCGCACGGCAAGCTGCTGGATGCCGATCGCGACAGGCTCGGGTCCGCCTCGGTGCAAGGCTTCGAGATGGAAGAGCTGATGCACAGCAAGGCGGCGACGCTGGCCGTGCTGGGTTATCTGTTTGCGCGCTTTGACGAGCGATTCGATGGTGCGCCGACCCTGCTCATCCTCGACGAGGCCTGGCTGTTTCTTGACGAGCCGGTGTTCGCCTCACGCATTCGCCGGTGGCTCAAGACGCTGCGCAAGAAGAACGTCTCGGTCATCTTCTCGACGCAGTCGTTGGCCGACATCAAGGATTCGAGCATCGCGCCGGCGATCGTGGAGAGCTGCGCCAGCCGCATCTTCCTGCCGAATCCGCAGGCGAGCGAACCGCAAATCCGGGTGATCTATGAAGGCTTCGGATTGAACTCGCGGCAGATAGAGATCGTCGCGACCGCACAGCCCAAGCGTGACTACTACTACCAGTCGCGACTGGGCAACCGGCTCTTCGATCTGGGGCTCGGGCCGGTGGCGCTGGCATTCGCCGGGGCATCCACGCCCGAGGACCAACGGCTGATCGACAAGCTGTGCAACGACCTGCCGGCGTCAGTGCAAGTCTCGGAGTTCGCGGCCGCGTGGCTGCGTCATTGCGGGCTGGGTTGGGCTGCCGATCTGGTTCCTTCTTTTTCATTCCCTTCTTCAACCTCGCAGGAGAAATCGTCATGAATCACAAATCCCCCTTCGCCCACCGGGTCGCTGCGCTCGTTGCTGTCAGCGCGATCGCCTTCGGCATTGCCCAGCCGGCGCATGCGTTCCTCGGCATCGGCGACATCGTGCTCGATCCTTCGAACCTGGCGCAGAACATCCTCACCGCGGCCAACACGCTGGAGCAGATCAACAACCAGATCAAGCAACTCCAGAACCAGGCCCAGATGCTGAGCAACCAGGCCAAGAATCTGACGAACCTGGACTTCAGCTCGCTCGGCGAACTGCGCGCGGCACTGTCGGCGACCCATCAGCTCATCCAGCAGGCGCAGGGCCTGGCCTTCAACGTTTCGCAGATGGAGGGCGAGTTCAAGCGGTTGTATCCCGATGCCTATTCGGCCTCCATCTCGGGCAACCAGATGGCGCTCGATGCGCGCAAGCGCTGGACGAATTCGCTCGAGGCGCTGCGCACCGTGACCAAGGTGCAATCCCAGGCGGTGCAGAACTTCGCCTCCGACGAGCGCGTGCTGACCGATCTGGTGAGCCGCAGTCAGTCGGCAGTCGGCGCGTTGCAGGCCACGCAGGCGACCAATCAGCTGCTGGCCCTGCAGGCCCGCCAGTCCATGCAGGCGCAGCAGTTGCAGGTCACCCAGGACCGCGCCGTGGCCCTGGAGCAGGCACGACAGGTGGCGGTGCAGGAGCGCGCCCGCGAGGTGCGTCGGCGCTTCCAGGGGGGCGGCACGGCCTACACGCCGCACGCGGTCAACTTCTACGGCAGCTGAAGGAATGCGGTCATGAAACAGCTTCTGATCGTGAGTTCGGTGTTGGCCTCGGCCGTGCTGATGGCGGCCTGCGACAAGCCGGCCGCCATCGAGTCCGTGGAATCCCTCCTGGCCAACCCCGCGCGCCTGAGGGCATTGCGCGCACAGTGCAAGGCCGACCATGACAAGGTGGGCGATGCCCAGTGCCATGCGGTGGTCGAGGCGACGCGACAGCGCTTCTTGGGCCAGGGAACGCCTTACACGCCAAAGCCTGCCGCTCCCGGGGCCTCGCAGGCTTCCGCGCCATGAACGACGTCGCGGTGATCGACCGCTTTCTCGATGTCTTCTCGCGCTACATCGATTCCGGCTTTGGGCTGTTGGGCGGAGAAGTTGCTTTCCTGACGGCCACGCTGGTCGCGATCGATATGACGCTGGCGGGCCTGTTCTGGGCCATGAGCAATGCCAGCGGCGGCGGTGGTGACGACGTGATCGCCAAACTGCTGAAGAAGACGCTCTACGTCGGTGCCTTCGCCTACATCCTGAACAACTTCAACTGGCTGGCCGGCATCGTGTTCCGGTCATTCAGTGGACTGGGTTTGACGGCGTCCGGCTCGGGGCTCACATCGGCGCAACTGCTGCAGCCGGGCCAGCTTGCCAAGGTCGGTCTGGATGCGGGCCAACCCATCATGGCGCAGATCGGCGAGTTGACGGGGTTTCCTGAAGTATTCGCCAACCTCGACACCATCGCCGTGCTGTTCCTGGCCTGGCTGGTTCTGATCGTGAGCTTCTTCGTGCTCGCGGTGCAGCTCTTCGTCAGCCTGATCGAGTTCAAGCTGACGACGCTGGCGGGCTTCGTGCTGGTGCCGTTCGCGCTGTGGAACAAGACGGCATTCCTGGCCGAGAAAGTACTGGGCAACGTGGTGTCGTCGGGCATCAAGATCCTGGTGCTGGCCGTGATCGTGGGCATCGGCACGGGCCTGTTCTCCGAGTTCACGGTTGCGCCGGGTACGGAGCCTTCCATCGACCATGCGCTGGTCATCATGCTCGCTGCATTGGCGATGCTGGGCTTGGGCATCTTCGGGCCGGGCATCGCGACCGGATTGGTGTCGGGCGCGCCGCAGCTTGGCGCCGGGTCGGCAGCGGGAACGGCGGTCGGTGTCGCGGGTCTCGCGGTGGCCGCAGGTGCGGCCGTGGCTGGGGCCGGTTCGGCGGTGGCCGCCGGCGCACGCATGGCGCCAGGCGCTGGACGTGCGGCCGTTGCCGGCGGTGCCTCGGCCGCGCGCTCTGCCAGCGCTCTGGCGAGTGGCGCGAAATCGGCCTACCAGGCGGGCGCCGCCGCGTCGGGAGGCGGTGGCATCCGTGCTGCCGGCGCGGGTCTTGCCAATGTCGCCAAAGCCGGCGCCGGTGCTGCCGGCCAGCACGTCGCATCGGGCGCCAAGGCGGTCAAGGATCGGGTGGCGAACTATGTGGCCGATGCGGCTGCGCCGGCCGCTGCGCCTTCGTTTGCGACCGATGCCACCGCGACCGGTTCGCCGGCGGCAGAGCCCGCATGGGCCAGACAGATGCGCCGCAAACAGCAGGTCGCCCACGCGGCCACCACGGCGGCCCACACCTTGCGCTCGGGAGATCACGGCGGCAGCGGTGCCAGTCCGAGCCTGCACGACAACTCCAACGCCTGACCCGATCTCTTGAGGAGAACCATATATGCGATTCCAGCGACCCCGGGTGCGGTACTCGGACACGCCTGTACCCGTCACCCCTTATCAAGCAGCGGCACAGGTCTGGGACCAGCGCATCGGCAGTGCGCGCGTGCAGGCGAAGAATTGGCGGTTCATGGCCTTCGGGTGTCTGGGCCTGGCGCTGATGATGGCCGGCGGCCTCGTCTGGCGTTCGGCCCAGTCCATCGTGACGCCCTATGTCGTCGAGGTGGACCACGCGGGGCAGGTGCGCGCGGTGGGTGAAGCCGCCTCGCCCTACAAGCCCAATGACGCGCAGGTCGCGTTCCACCTCGCGCGCTTCGTGACCGATGTGCGCTCTCTTTCCATCGATCCGATCGTGGTGCGGCAGAACTGGCTCCAGGCCTACGAATACACGACGGACCGGGGCGCGGCGACCCTGAACGACTACGCGCGCGCGAACGATCCTTTCTCGCGCATCGGACAGAGCTCGGTGACGGTGCAGATCAACAGTGTGGTGCGTGCCAGCGATTCGTCATTCCAAGTGCGCTGGACGGAGCGGCGCTATGCCAACGGCGAAGCGGCGGGCCTGGAGCGCTGGACCGCAGTCCTGGTCGTCGTCCTGCAGGCGCCCCGCACCGAGGAGCGGCTGCGCAAGAACCCGCTGGGCATCTATGTCAACGGCCTGTCCTGGAGTCGCGAACTGGAAACGATGGACACCACCAAAGGAGCAAAGCCATGAAAGCACATTTGCACAAAGCCGTATTCCCTTTGATCTTGCTGGCCCTCGCTGGGTGCGCCACACAGGGAAAGCCTGCCCCCGAGATCTCGCTGGATGAACCTGTCGCGGTGGCGGCGCAGCTGCAACCAGAACCGCCCAAGCCTGTCGAGGTCGTGCAGGTGCCCAAACTCTTGCCGCTGCCGGCGCAGTTGAAGCCACTGTCGACCGGGCCAGACGCGAAGCCCCAGCCGGAGCCTGCAGACGAAAAGCTCCGCGTCTCGCGTGCGAATGAAGAGGCGCGCATTGCTCCGACCCGTGAGGGCTACGTGAATGCCATCCAGGTCTGGCCCTATGACGACGGGGCGCTGTATCAGGTGTACACGAGCCCAGGGCGGGTGACCGTGATCGCGCTGCAGGAGGGCGAGGAGCTGGTGACCGTCTCGGCCGGTGACACCGTCCGGTGGATCGTAGGGGACACCGCCAGTGGCGCGGGTGCCAGCTCGCGTGTGAACATCCTGGTGAAGCCCACGCGAGTGAGCCTCAAGACCAACCTCGTGATCACCACGAATCGGCGCACCTACCTGCTGGAGCTGTCCTCCACGCCGCAGGTTTGGATGGCTTCGGTGTCGTGGGACTACCCGAAGGATCGGATGCTTGCACTGCAAAAGCAGGCGCGCGAGGCTCGAGCGGCCGAGCCGGTGGATTCGGGGCTGTCTCTGGAGCAGATCCGTTTCCGGTACGCGATCAGCGGCGACGCGCCCTCGTGGAAACCTCTGCAGGCCTTCGACGACGGTCAGCGGGTCTACATCCAGTTCCCTGGCGGCATCGCGCAGGGCGAGTTGCCGCCGCTGTTCGTGATCGGCGCGCAGGGGGACGGGCAACTCGTGAACTATCGCTTCCGCTCGCCGTATTACGTGGTGGACCGGCTCTTCGGTGCGGCCGAACTGAGGCTGGGTGGGTACAAGGGCGGCAAGCCGCAGGTCGTGCGCATCGAGCGCGCGGACGGAACCGGTCGGAACGGATCATGAGCCAGACCGATGCGCCACCGGTCAAGGTCGACCCGGAAACCATGGCACTTCGCGCGCAGCCGCGCCCCGTCGTGCGTCTGAGCCGGCGCATGCTGGTGCTCGGCGCGGGCACGCTCGCCGCCGCGGTGCTGGGTGGCACGCTGTGGTCGCTACAGTCGCAGCAGCGCTCTCGAACTTCGCAGCCGGAACTCTTCAACGTCGATCGTGTCGCGCGGTCGGACGAACTGGATCGGCTGCCGAAAGACTATGCCGGGCTTACGCCGGCGGTGAAGCCGACCCCTCCCGTGCTCGGCGACCCGATGCCGGGCGACCTCGGGCAGGCCTTCGTGAAATCGCAGCAGCCGATGGAGCCGCGGATGGCTTCACCAGGCGTCGACCCGGAGCAGCTTGCCGCTGAGGAGGCCGCGCGGTCTTCCGTGTTCTTCCGAGGGGCGGGAAACGGCGTGGGTGGTAGGGCTGCTGCTGTAGCCTCTTCGGCGACGGCAGCGCCGAACATGAGTGCGAATCGGGAGCCGTTCAATGTAATGGCCGGCGTGACGCCGCCTGCTGCGCAATCGGCCGATCCGACGATGGTGCAGAACCGGCAGGACGCGAAAGAGGCCTTTCTGGCAAAGGCCGGGGACGGTGCAATGCGCAACCCTGGCGGCTTGCAACTGCCCGCATCGCCGTATCAGGTGATGGCGGGTACGGTCATTCCGGCGGCGCTGGTGACGGGGATCAATTCGGATCTGCCCGGGCAGGTGATCGCCACCGTGACCGAGGCGGTCTACGACACGGCTACGGGGCGCCATCTGCTGATTCCCCAGAGCTCGCGCCTGATCGGGCGCTACGACAGCCAAGTTTCTTTCGGGCAACGCCGCGTCCTGCTGGTTTGGACGCGGCTGATCCTGCCGGACACGTCTTCGGTGGCGCTTGATCGTTTGCCGGGAATCGATCCGGCCGGCTACGCGGGGCTGGAAGACGGTGTCGATTGGCACTGGGGTCGCATCCTGGCGGGGGCGGCGCTGTCCACGCTGCTCGGCATCGGAGCGGAACTCTCAGCGCCCGAGAGCCGCACGGACCGCAGCGGCAACCGGATGGTGATTGCCATTCGGGAGGGCGCACAGGATTCGGTCAATCAGGTGGGGCAGGAGATCACGAAGCGCAATGCGAGCATCCAGCCGACGCTGACGATCCGGCCCGGGTTCCCGATGCAGGTGATGGTGAGCAAGGATTTGATCCTGAGGCCGTATCAGCCATTGTTTTTTGAACGGGGAGGTTCGCAATGAACAAGTCAGCGAGCCGGCTTGGCCTTGGAGCACTTCCGCGCTCGGAAGCGGTGAAGCTGACTATCGCAGTGTCGGTAGATTTGAAGGCTCAGCTCGATGCCTATGCCAAGGTCCACAGCCAACTGCATGGACCGGTGGATGCGGTGACGTTGATTCCGCACATGCTCGGCGCATTCATCGCCCGGGACCGCGGCTTCAAAGCGATGCAAGGCAAGGCCGGGAAGGTGGCTGCGAGCACGTAGGGCGCGCATCCGACGTGCGGGTGGTCCGGTTCTCACAGGCGGGTGTGGCCGGTTTCGGCAGGCTCGTCTTGAGCGTCCCGGCCTAGGTGTTGCGGTAGCCCGCCATGGGGCGCTGCGAAAACTAGGCGCCCAATGGGAGGGGCCGCACAAGCGCTTTGTCAAAAATTTCCAAATGCTTCTCCCCCTCCCAGCGGCACCGAGAAGGTGCAAGCCCTGGCCGCGCAGCTTGGATGCATGGTCCGCGAGTTCTCGCCAAACTCCGGGCACGCGCAGCCCGCGTTACTTGGCAGCACCAAAGGGTTTTCGACCGCACTGGAGGAGTTCGGTGCGCGCTTTGATGATCTCGAAAAAGTGCATATTTTCAGGAACTGGCCGACACTCGAGGCCGCATTGCAACACGTCATCGACGAACGTGCGAAGGCGGGTGGCTGAACATAAAGTAACTGAGTTGCAACTTCTGCGCGATCCCGGAGCGATCCACAGCCCCGGCGGCGGGATCGGCGAGGACAATGCGGAGGTGTTCGGCGACTGGCTCTCGCTCGATGCAGACGAACAGGCCCGGCTGCATGAGGAGGGCGTGATCTGATGGAAACGCATACGCTGTGCTATCGCGGCGCACCCTGGGCGACGACGGTGCGAAAACGCCGGATGAGCGTTCTGTCGCTGACCGCGAGCGCATCTGCGAGTTCCGATATCCGGAGATCCTTGGCCATATTGCTCTGGAGCCCCCGTTGGGCGCGATGCACAAGGTCGGCCCGGCGGGCTACGCCGGGTTGGAGGACGCGGTCGACTGGCACTGGGATCGGATCCTGGCGGGCGCGACGCTGTCGACGCCGCTCGGCGTCGGGGCTGAGTTGGCGGTGCCGCAGAGCCGAATAGATCAGGACGGCAATCGCACCGTGATTGAAATGCGCGAAGGTGCCCAGGACACGGTGAACCAGGTCGGACAGGAGATGACGAAGCGCAACGCGAGCATCCTGCCGACGCTGACGGTCCGGCCAGGATTCCCGATGCGAGTGATGGTGAACAAGGATCTCGCCTTGCGGCTGTATCGGCCGCTGACTTTTACGCGCGGGAGTTCGCAATGAGCAAGGGTGCAGATCGCTTGAGCCTGGGCGCACTGCCGCGTGCGGACAGCGTGAAGCTGACCATCACAGCCGGTCGAACTGAAGGCACAGCTCGATACCTACGCCGAGGTGCACAGCCAACTGCATGGGCCGGTGGATGCGGTGGCGCTGATGCCGCATATGTTGGCGGCCTTCATTGCACGGGATCGAGGTTTCAGAGCGCTGAGCGGCAAAGTGGGGCGCCTGAAACTGGGTGAGGGTCGCGCATTGTGACAGAATGAAACCAGCTTGAGCAACTGCTCTTGGTTCTCAAGGATGCGCGTCGGTTGATATCGAGCCCGTCGGACAGGCGGTCGAGACTCGGCCGGATAAATAGAGCAGAGAAAACAAAAGGGGGACTGAAGTTGGCCGATGCCGTCTCGACATTCAATGCCGGTGCCTCGATGCTCGGGTATCTCTACCAAGTGCGGGTGGCGTTGCTGTGGGCCATTCGACAGAGCCGAGTCGGGGATTTTTCGGTCAGCGTGGAAACACTTGATGACGTGAGTTTTGAAGCCAACGGCGATCCGATCGCCGTGCTACAGACCAAGCACTCGATCCATACCTCTTCCGGTTTGGGTGATCTCAGTCCTGACTTGTGGAAGACGCTGCGGATTTGGATGGTCGGTCGGTCGAGTGGCGAAGTGCCAATCACGGCAGCGAAGTTCCTGATCTCCACCTCAACGACTTCGACCGGTACTGCATGTGCGGCACTTGGCCAGGAGGGGGAGGGGAGAGATGTCAAGGCAGCATCCACAAGACTGAAGCATGCCGCGGCGACGTCGACGAACGCGGACTTGAAAGATGCATTCGACGCGTTCTTGGCATTAGACGAGGCAGATCGCGAGCAGTTGTTGCGCTGCATCTACGTGATATCCGGCCAGCCCGATGCAGACGCAATCAACGCGCAGTTGCAGGCCGAGCTTTATCACGTCTCTCTCCACCATCAGGAGCTTTCGGTTCAGATGGTCGAGGGCTGGTGGTTCAAGCGAGTGATCCACGAACTTGTCCATGGCGGCGCCGGCATTCCTCGGGCGGAAATCGATGCCCAGATCTCAGATATTCAGGAGTCGCTGAAGCGCGACACGTTGCCGATCGATGGTGAGATCGACGCGTTGATGGTGGCGCTCGAACAGTTGCCGGAGTTCGCCAACAGGCCGTTCTATCGGCAGGTCGAGATGGTTGGTGCCGGCCCGCGTCGAATCCGAAATGCGATCACCAGCTACCTTCAGGCCTTTCGTCAGCGTTCAGCTTGGACGCGGGACGATCTCCTGTTCGATGCCGATCTGCGCCAGTATGACCAACGTCTGCTTTCGGAATGGGCTTTGCTGCGCGACCAGGTCTGCGATGAGTTGGGCGAGGATTCGGGAGACGATGAGATGGCGAAGGCGGGACGTGCCATTCTCAAATGGGCAGAAGACGCGCCGCTCCCGATCCGATCCGGTCTCAACGTTCCTTGGGTCTGCCGAGGTTCGTTCCACATGCTCGCCGAAGATCGGCGGTTGGGCTGGCATCCCGACTTCGAGGCCCGCATGCAAGCGATCTTCGATGCGCCCGCTGACGGAGCTGCGCCATGACCGAATGGCATGCCAGGACCATCGAGCAGCGCAACCTGCTGAATCCTGCGTTTTGCGCGGTGGTGCTGTGGCATTCGGCTAAGGGATATCAAGCCGAAGCCGCTGCGGCGAACGACGCGACGGCCGCGCTGCCCATCGAGCTAGCGTTCGTCGGCGCAAGCTTCGTTTTGCGCGGACAGACCCGACGGCAGTTGCCAAGTACTGTGCGAACCTCGCTCGCCACCTGGGTTCAGGACCATCCACTGGAGCGTTCTGCGGTGGCCAAGGGCGTCGTCGTACTCAGACCTTACGTGCGCGAGGCATTGCTGTTCGGTGCACAGCATGGCGCCCTGACGATGCGCGGCCGCTATGTCACAAGCGAGCAGGGTGCGAGCAAAAAAATGAACGGCTACTTAAAACAATCAAGCGCCGACGTCAGGGATTGTGTCAACCAGGCCCACTTCGTGGGACGCTGGCTGCACAAAGGAGGAACGCCATCGACGGTGATGGCGATGTTGGGAATACAAGCATGATTCAAATCAGGGCCATCGTCGCGTTCAGCCACGATGGGCGTTCGAGAAACGTCCCGCTTGAGCCGGGGCGCGTTAACATCATTTCAGGCGACTCGCGCACAGGCAAGTCCGCCATTCTCGGCATCATCGAATATTGCTTCGGCGCGTCGGAATGCGACGTTCCCGAGGGGAAGGTTCGGCGCAACGTGTCTTGGTTCGGCTTGTTGCTTCAAACGCAGCGAGGACAAGCGTTTGTCGCTCGGCAAGTCCCTGTCGGCGATGCCAAGTCCAGCGAATCGGTCTACGTCAAGACGGATATCGAGGTGCCCATTCCGGCCGCGGGAGAGCTTCGCCAGACGACGAACAGAGAGGGATTGCGATCCTTGCTCGCTTCCTGGGTCGGAATGTCGGATTATCTGCACGAGCCGCCGGCGGGACAGACAAGAGCGGCATTGGCAGCGACCATCAGCCATGCGTTGACGTTCTGCCTGCAGTCGCAGAACGAGATTGCGCAGCGACGCCACCTGTTTCATGGCTCGAGCGATCGGTTCGTTGCGCTGGCAATCAAGGACACACTGCCGTACTTTTTGGGTGCGGTGACCGACGACTATGTCGCCAAACAGCAGGAGTTGAAGAAGGTTCGCGCCGAAGTGCGCCAGATCGAAAGGCGACTGGCCGAGGCCTCGGCGATTCGCGGCGAGGGCGTAACGCGCGCTGACACGCTGCTGGCCGAGGCCAAGGCGGCAGGCCTGACGTCGCTTGATGACGGTGCGTCGTGGCAAGAGAAGATCGAGGCCATGCGTGTGCTTCAAAGCTCCCCGGTTCCAAGCGCGCTTACGGAGGGGGCCGACGACGTTGAATTTCGCCGGCTGTCCGCCGAACGGAATGTCCTGGTTCAGGAGCAGCGCGGTTTGACATCTACGCTGGATAGAGCTCGCGCGTTCGAGGGTAGTTCCAAAGGGTTTTCTTTGGAGGCCGGAGAGCATGCGGCCCGGCTGCACGCCGTTTCGGTGTTCGAGCACGGCGTGGATGGGCATGCGTGCCCGTTGTGTCTGCAGGGTTTGCCCGAAGAATCGAGTGCGCCATCGATTGGAGATCTGCGTGCTGCACAGGAGTACATCGGCGAGCGCAGCGGCGCGATGGACTCAGCAACCCCTCGCATCGAATCGGCCATCCAGGAGGTCGAGGCAAAGCTGATCGATGTCCGCCGACGGATGGATGGCAACCGGGAACTGCTGACAGCGGTCAAGCGGTCGAGTCAACGCCTGCAACTCGCGACCGACATCGAGGCGCGACGTGCGATGGTCTTGGGGCGTATCAGCCTGTATGTCGAGAATATCCCGCAGATGCCGGACCTTACTGCGCAGCAACGTCGACTTGACGAACTGAAGGCGCAAGAGAAGCAACTCGATCAAGCCGTCAGTGCCGATGTGATTCAGCAGAAGCTGGAGTCGTGCCTGTCGAACGTGAATCGCTATCTGTCTGACTATGCGCAGCGGATCGGCCTAGAGTATTCCGACAGCCCGCTCCGGCTGGATCCGCGGGCACTGACCATCGTCGCCGACACGCCCGAGAGATTCGTTCCGATGTCCGAGATCGGTAGTGGCGAGAATCACGTCGGTTATCACATCGTTGCGCACCTGGCGCTGCATACCTGGTTCGCGAACAGGCAGCGACCGGTCCCGTCATTCCTGTTGCTGGACCAACTGTCACAGGCGCACTTCTCACCCGACGCCGTGCCGCGCGATGGCGTGTCGCAGGAGAAGCTCGATTCTGATCGAAAGGCTGTGAAAGGTCTGTTCGGACTGATCTTCGATGTCGTCGAGAGCCTCCAGGGGAAGTTTCAGGTCATCATCACCGATCACCCTGATTTCAGTGACGACGTGCGTTTTCAAGCCGCGTTGCGTGAGCGCTGGCGGGATGGTTTGAAACTGGTGCCGGAGGATTGGCCCGTGAGCAGCGTCGCATGATCAACGACCCATCTGGACCTGCGGGCGAGGCTCAGTCCAATGGTTGAGATGGGGCATTACCTCAAGGTACTGCTACGTCAGGGCTTGATGCAGGCCTTCAAATCGTTGGTTACCTATCGAGCCACTCTATGACGCCGCTCATCGATCCACTTGAATTTGCAAGAGGGACCCTATGCTCCATGAGCTTCGTCGCCACTAACACGGCCCGCGAAGTACATGTCACACGGCTCCAGGACAAGTTCGATCGCGCGGGCATCGCGGCGACAATGGCGGACGCGCTGGGAACACTGAAGTTTCTAAGGGAAGCGGAACCGCTGGACAACGGGTATTGGATTCCAGCCCCCACGCGCGTGGTCGATCTAGGGGGTGGCCACTGCCTTCTCGTCGGGGTCAATCCGACGGCAGAGTTGCGCCGTTACTTTAGCAGCGTGCGCCGGGCCGGCGCCGCCAGGGTGGCGGACGCCGATGAGATCGGTAATCTGCCAAGACAGTCGGCAGAGGCCTGGCGCGGTCACGACGGACACAATGCGAGTGCCTGGGCACGAACCGCCATTGAGCTTGCGATGCAACAGTTTGCGGCGTCTGTTGTGGACGAGGGCGTAGAGGCGTTCGGCACAAGAACCGGCAAAGGTGCGATGGGACGTTTCCAGGAGCCGGCGTGGGTCCGACTCGGTGATGGCGTCGCATGCAACTGGCATGGAGTGGGACTATTCCGGGCGAGAACTGGCGCGACGCGCTACCGGTACTTCCTGGGACGGCACCAGGTCCGGTCGGCGTTCCTCGAAGGCCCCCCGGTCCGAGAACCAATCCGAATGCAATTCGGCCTTGCTGCACTGCAGAACCGGGCTTTGACTATCAAGATAGAGACGTCGCAGGACGCAGTTTCCATTTCGCTGCCACTCGGCGCACCCACGGCAATGCGGCGTTTGCTCATCGCTCTGTGCGATGCCGACACGCGATCGTTCGGTCGCACGTGGACGTGCCGAACCCCCGAGGCTCTGCCTGCACTGCAAGCTTCACTTCAAGAACTCGAATGCGAGACTGCCCACCATGAGTGAACCCAAAACCTACTCTGCTCGCGCCGTCTTCGATGGAATGAAGGGCACGTTCCATCGGTACCTGGAGGCGCAATACCACATTTGGAATGAAGGCCTGATCGAAGGACGCAATGGGCTCCTTGAGACGGAGGGTGTCACGTTTCAGGAGCCGCGCATCGAGGCGACGCCTTTCTACGTCGCTGGTCCCAACTACGCGCAGATGCAGATTCCTGCGGCGGCAAAGGCAGTTCTCGAACTCGCCGCGAGATGGCGTAGCACCGGCATTCCCGATCGCCCCTACAAACATCAGGCAGATTCCCTTGAGGCATTCCTGGGGCGCGGAGAGGAGGTCATTGTCGCTACCGGCACCGGCTCCGGGAAGACGGAATGCTTTCTTATGCCAATTCTCGGATCATTGGCCGTGGAGTCAGCGGAGCGATCGAACTCCTGGTTAAGGCCCGGATGCCGTGCGCTGCTGCTCTATCCGATGAACGCGCTGGTCAATGATCAGCTCTCACGGCTCCGGCGCCTCCTGGGTCAGGATGACGTTGCCGAGCATATTCGAGGCGCGCGGCCAGGCCGGGCCACCTTCGGCATGTACACAAGCCGGACGCCGTACGCGGGAGTCCCGAGCAGAGCACGAGATCAATCGCGACTGCGCCCGCTCGTTCAACGCGCTTACCTCGACCTTCCAGAGGAAGCGCGGCGCCGCCTGGACCGGGAAGGAAAGTGGCCGGCGAAGGACTTGGATGAATATGCAACGTCTTCGTTCGTGACAGGTCCCAATGATTCGGAAATGCTTTCGCGCAGTGAAATGCAGACACGCTGCCCGGACCTGCTGATCACGAACTACTCGATGCTGGAGTACATGCTTCTGCGACCGATTGAGCGAAGCATCTTCGAGCAAACGGCGGCATGGCTGGCCGCCGACAAATTGAACGTCTTTACCGTGGTGCTCGACGAGGCGCACATGTATCGCGGCTCCGGGGGAGCTGAGGTCGCATATCTCTTACGAAGGCTGCACGCTCGCCTTGGTGTTCCGCGAGAGCGCGTCAAGTACATCCTGACCAGCGCGAGCCTCGGCAAGTCGGCGGAGGCGGTTGCTCGAATGAAGTCGTTTGCGGCTGATTTGAGCGGACTTGGATCGCAAGGCCGCGAGTTCAAACTCATCAAGGGCGAGCAACTGACGAAAAAGGGAGAGCGCTCAGCTACGACCAGCGAAGCTGCTGCGCTCGCGGCGTATGACATCACCGCGCTGCACAACTCTGTTGCGAACCCGGTAATAGCGGGCGAGGGGTTCCGCGCGTTGTTGGGGGCGTTGGGAGAGACGACGCCGGCCGGTCAGGGCGACCAGGCGGGGCTTCGACAAATTATTTATGAATGGTTGGAGTCGTTCGGGCCGGCCGCGTTGATCGCGAACTTGGTGACGGCCCAGCCCCGGCAACTGCGGGCCGTTGCGGCACTGGCCTTCCCCGGTTCCAACAAGGCACCAGAGGCGATGGAGGCAATGTTGGCGCTGATGTCGTTCGCCAAAGAGAAGGACAGCGGGCGGGTGTTTGCACCCGTGCGCTCGCACCTTTTTTTTCGCGGCCTTGCGGGCATCTTCGCGTGCGCGGATTCAGCTTGTACGGGTAGAGCCACGCTGGAGATGGCGATCCTGGGGAAAACTTATTCCGCGCCGATCCTGCGGTGCGCGTGCGGTTCACGGGTGTACGAAGTACTGACGCATCGCGATTGCGGGGCGGCGTTCATAAGGGGGTATGTGCAGGATCAGATTGGTACGTTCCTATGGCATGAACCCTCGAACGGTCTATGGGGTGCAGGCGGCCTGGTGGAAGCCCACTTTCTGGTGGAAGTCGATCGTCGCGCACGTGGCGCACACGGGCGCATGGAAGGCACGCAGGTGTGGCTTCACAAGGCTACCGGTAGACTGGTTCAGGTTCCACCTAGCGAGGCCGAACTGGGCCAATACCTCGCGCTGCTTCGTCCCGATGGGCTTGTTCCCGTCTCCGGACAACGGGTGCTGTCTTTCGACCGAGAGTGCCCGGTGTGCACACGTCGGTGGCGCGCAGGCTCGACCAAGATCATGGATTTGGCCACCAAGGGCGAAGCACCATTTGCCCAATTGATTCGAACGCAGGTCGAACTACAGCCGATTACGCAGGAGAAGTCTGATAGCTCGCCAAACGGTGGTCGCAAGTCGCTTCTGTTTTCAGATGGCAGACAGAAGGCGGCGCGACTGGCAAGAGACATTCCGCGAGAAATCGAGAACGATGTCTTCCGCCAGCTACTTCTTCTAGCCGCGCTGGAACTGCGAGGCATCGGACGCGAGGCAACGTTGGGCATGCCGATGTACGTCGCACTGCTGCACGTGCTAGCGAAGAACTCGCTGTTTCTGTTCGACGGCAGCGACCGCGAGCAATTGCAGCGCGATGTGTTGGATCACCGCCGGTACTATCAAGGGCATTTGAAAGAGGCGCTAGACGAGCCGCCTTCCGCAAAGCCCCCTCGGTTCAGTTCACTGTTGCTTCGACACCTTGGGTCAGCGTTTTATTCGGTGAGCGCGCTGACGCTCTCCCATATTGTTCCGGTCGCACGGGCGCGTCGGCAAATTATCGCGTCGCTTCCGGGGATTGAAGAGGTCCAGTTGCAGCGAGTCTGGACGGCATGGATTCAGAGTTTCGCCAGCGAGTTCGCCGTGGATGCGGACTTGCCGCAAGGAGTTCGATCGCAGGCGGCGGGCTACCCTCTCGGGGGCGGACTGGACAGGAATGGCGGATTCTCCGCTCCGCAGCAGGCGTTCCTTCGCGAACGCATGCCGGACTTGGATCGAATATTTGGCGCATTGACGGAAGCTTTGTGCCAAGCTCGTCCTGGAAGCTCGGGCTTCTTCATAGTGCCAGGGCGCATCGCGCTGGAACTAGCCTCGGAACAGCGTGACTGGTATCAATGCGGCCAGTGTGCGACCGTCTCACCCATTGAGTGGTGGGGTCACTGCCCCAACTGTCTGGCCGACGGGATCAGCGCCGTTCGACCTGGCGCGACGCAGTACCTGCGAGCAAGAAAGGCATTCTTTCGAGACCCGGTAAATGACATTCTGCAGGGCAGAACTACACCGTTCAATCTCTCGGTAGAGGAGCACACGGCTCAGCTTTCCTACCGGGATGTGGACGACTCCACTACGACCATTGAAGAATTCGAACGCCGGTTTCGCGACATCCTGGTGAGCCCAACCGATACGTCGATCGACGTGCTTAGCAGCACGACGACGATGGAGGTCGGTATCGATATCGGCTCGCTGGTCGCTGTGGGGCTGCGAAATGTGCCGCCTCTTAGGCAGAACTATCAGCAGCGCGCCGGTCGTGCCGGGCGGAGGGGCTCCGCCGTGTCCACCGTGGTCACCTATGCCCAGAACAGCCCACACGACAATCACTACTTCGAAAATCCCGAGCCGATCATCTCCGGTGAGCCGACATTGCCCGGCGTGGACACGGAAAATCCGAAGCTCATTGAGCGGCATGTACGCGCGCAACTGATCCAGGCGTACTTCCACGCGCAGCCGTTCGGTTCGGCGAGCGGGGATGTGTTTTCCGTCTTGGGCGAAACGATTAACTTCTACACCGGCAATGGACCATTCAGTCTGGTCGCATTCGCGGAGTGGATCGCAAACGCGCCTGCTGCGAAGGAATGCCTCACGGCGATGCACCAATGGCTTCCGGATTCGTTCAAGACATCTCCGGCAGATGTCGCGACGGACTTCGTGCGATGGCTGGAAGAGGTGAGGCCCGCGGATGTGCATGAGTTGGACCCGGCTGAGGAGAAACTAATCGAGTTCCTGTTCGCCCAGGGCTTCCTTCCTTCGTATGCATTTCCACGCGATCTGTGTGCGTTGCAAATCGAGGGACTAGAACGGCGGGGCAATTTCACACAGCCCAAAGTTGTGCAACGGCCACAGCAGGGTTTGAATGTGGCGCTGTCCGAGTACGCGCCGGGTCGCTTCGTTGTCGTTGACAAGAAGACATATCGCGTTGGGACAGTCGCCGCGAATGGATCGAGCGCCGTTGTCGATAGGGCCGAACGATTGTTTGCCGAGCGGCGCTTTTATGTGCATTGTCCCGACTGTCAGTTCACTTCCGGATTTCGATCCGCAGCACCAGAAGGCGAGCCGTGCCCGCTGTGCCGCACGGCAGTATTGCAGGCGGCGTCGGTGATCGAGCCGCAGGTCGTCTATCCGGAAGGACGAAGAGAGGTCGACGAGTTCGACGACGAGCAGGTCTTCACAAGCGCAACCAGTGCACAGCTTTCCCTGCCCGCGGGCAATCAGGTGTTCGAACTGCGCAAGCTCGGCATTCATAGCGATATTGGCTTCGCGCGGAACCAGCAACTGGTCATGGTGAACAAGGGTGAAGAGGACAACGGCCAGTACCCCGGCTTCCTTGTCTGCAATCGATGCGGCAAGGCCGCATCCGATCCTCAGCGTGTAGGACCGCATGAACGGGACTACTTCCTCCCTGCGCGTTCTCCGGCACGCTGCACCGGACAGTTCGAGCAGGTGTACCTTGGATACTGCTTCGCCTCGGATGTGCTCGTTGTTCGCCTTCCGCTGGCGCGTCCCCTGCGCTTCGATCCCGTTCGACCTACCGAGCGTCAGCCGATTGCGGATGCGATGCAGTCCCTCGCGGAGGCATTTGTACTTGGTATCAGTCAGGAACTCGACATCGACATTCGTGAGATCAACGCCGGTTTTCGATTCATCCGTCTGGGGGATGATCACCTCGCAGACATCTTCGTTTACGACACGCTGTCGGGCGGCGCGGGTTATGCCACACAGGCCGGGGAACTTTTTTCGGGCGTGATGACGCGCGCCGAGACCCTGCTAAGTCGATGCGCATGCTCGTCTTCTTGCGACAAATGCCTGCGTCACTATGGAAATCGCTTCCACCACTCCATACTGGATCGACACTTGGCGTTGGACCTTCTGCGCTTCATCCGAGACGGCGCTTTGCCGGACAGGCCTTCGGCGGATGAACAGCGCGGCGCGCTGGAATCGCTTCGCAACATGATGGAGCTGGCGGGATGGAGCATGACAAGTTCGCCTGATGTGCCTTACACGGTTGTCAACGAGGGGCGGCGGGTCGAGTTGTTCTCGTATCCATCACTCGTGAGCCCCGAGCACTATGGTTACGTCCCGGCTTCCGACCGATTTGCCTTCTCGCCGTTTGAACTGTCACGCGATCTGCCGGGCGCATTTGGTGTGGTCGCATGAGCGGCGGCCTGGTCATTGCACTTCCTGGCGATGAGGCTCGCCTGAAGCGGAAGGTCCGAGCACATTTCAAGCGGCTTGGGTTCCTGAAGGCTCCGGACGGTACGTTACTGCCGCCCAGCCTCGACAAGCAGAGCTATCGCGACATGCACGCGCATCAGCGTGACTCGCGCCTTGACGCCAACCGGACCTGGATAGCGGACCGCGCGGGTCAACTGATCCAACACTTCGCATCAGGCACCGATCTCGACGTTGCGCGGATCAGGCCGCGCATCGAGGTTGTGCGGTCCGGTACTTGGCAGTCGAACCTCTTTCGCCTCGCCAGCTACTACTGGAGGATTCCCATCTCCGAAGGGTACGGCCGTCGCTTGCGGTTTCTGGTCTGGGATGACCACCATAACAAGCTGATCGGCCTGTTCGCGCTAGGCGATGCGGTTTTCAATCTTCGCGCTCGCGACGAGTTCATCGGTTGGGACCATCATAGGCGAGTGGATTCGCTCGTGAATCTGATGGATGCGTACGCTCTAGGCGCCGTGCCTCCGTACAACATGCTGCTGGGCGGCAAGCTCATCGCGTCGCTTATACGTACCCAGGAGGTCGTCGATACTTTCAAAGAAAAGTACCACGATTCCGTCGGGGTGATATCTGGGCAGAGCAAGCACGCGCGGCTTGTCGCTGTTACCACGACATCCGCGCTCGGCCGGTCATCGCTGTACAACCGCCTGCGAATTGATGGTCAATCGATATTTGATTCGATCGGCTCGACATCTGGCTGGGGCCACTTTCATATTTCAGACGAATTGTTCGATGACCTGCGTGGCTATCTGAGGGCAAGGAAGGATCCTTATGCTGATTCGCACAACTACGGGCAAGGACCAAACTATCGACTGCGCCTGATCCGGAAGGCGCTTGGCCTGCTGGGGCTTGATCCTGATATGGCGCGACATGGGTTGACGCGCGAGATCTTTTTCTGCTCGCTTGCCGACAATGCTCTTCAGTTCCTTCGGGGAGAGCACAAGCGCGTTCGGTATGGCCAACTGCCAACGGTGCATCAGATGGGGCAGGCAGCTATGACTCGGTGGGTCGTTCCTCGGGCGGAGCGGATGCCAGAGTTCCGGCTGTGGCGCAGCGAGCGGTTCTTGCGTGAACTGGACGGTACCGACACGCACATGGCGGTGGCGCGGGTGAATCGGACCGGGTAGTGGACTGGGCACGAGATCACCTAGGAAACGATGTGCCTGCCTGGAAAGGCGGTATATCGGCGTTCGGGTTGGTTTGCCCATCATGCGGGGAGCCGGTACGTCGGCGCGCCGGCGGGGAGCGCAGGCCGCACTTCGCGCATTTCAGTCATCGGGCAAAGCCGGACTGCGACAACTACTTTCCGCCGCCCGCGGCTGTCGCCGTGTCGGTGTTGCGAACAACTGTCGCTGCACCCGTGAGCCGCCTCAAGCGGGAGTCGTTGAGTTGCGGCCTGTTCTTGGACTATCAGCCGGAACTTGACTCGCTGGCGCTGTGGTTGCGCATACCCTCCACTGAACTCGGAAGTGCGGCGACAGGTAGTGTTGTGATTCAGTCAGGGCTGGGGCATCGCGCGTACCAAGTCGCCGATCTTCATACCGCACGCCTTGTTCCGCTTGCACCACAATTTCCGCTGGCCACCAGTATCGGTTCCGGTGATTTACTGTCGCTCGCCGCCCATCTTTCTGAACAATTGGGTGCATTTGCCGCTGATCGCAATCTCTTCTATGCCGGAGAGAAAGGAGGGCGATATGTTTTCGGCGATGAGCCCTTGGAATGGGGCGCGCGCTATCGGCTGCTGGCAAGAGGCGTGGTCGCACCGCCGAATGAGCTTGGCGCAGTGCTCGACTGGAAGCCGGGACAGAAATTCGGTGGGTGGCACAGCTATGAAATGGCGCTGCCACTGGCTCTCGCTGCCTCAAGACCGTTGTTGCCCGCCCAAATTGCGGAGTTCCTCGGACGAAGCATTCGTAGCGGGCGTCCCCGGCTCTTCGTGGTGCAACCTTCGCCCCATCACATCGAGCTTGACGGGACATATGTGTATCCCGAGTCGCCGGAGGCGATACTTCTGCGTAGAAGTGCAACTGGAAAGGTTACCGTCCATACGCCTGCTGGCTCGGCGTCGAGTGTGGTGGCCGAAGTGGCCGATGAGTGGGTCCAACTCAAGGGACTGCCCGCTGGTGGTCAGGACTGCACTGTATCGATAGACGGCAGTGAGCAAGTTGTCTTCCGAGTGGAACCCTGCGAGTTGTTCAGGCCGGCCGGCTTGGTTGCAATGGCTGGCGATGCGGTATGGGATCTATTTGCTGATGTACCTGTTGCGCCAGCCGACTTGCTATGTAGAGAGGTCAACGTCGAGTGCGGTAGCGCACGAATCGCCGCGTATGTCTCGCGGCTGAATGATGATTGGCGGCAGGAGGGCTCGCTTCTCTCCGCGGCACGTGGTGCCGCAAAATTGTTGTATGCGGGAAGCTTCGGCGAACTGCGACGTGCCGCCGTCGTTTCACCGGAGATGGGAGACCGCCAAATACAGGGCCTCGCGAAGACGAAGCTGCCCGCTGCAACGAGGCTTTGGGTGGAGGGCCTAGTGGCGAAAAGATTCGGTAGAGAAGGACTGGAGTGCATCCGGCGTTACTTCTCGGACCCTTGTCGCGCAAACTTGTATCGGCTGGGGCCCATCATGACGAGTTCGCTGATGCCCTATATCCAGGCGGCAAAAGATCAAGAACGAGAGCGGAGGGCTTAGCAGATGGCATACGCCGGGATCGACAAGAAGCGTTTTGCCCAGCTACTGGAGTGGGGTACGGATGACGATGAACTGCGACGGTTCTTCGCTGACAGCCGCATCCAACTCATTCAGAAGCGCGCAAAAGTACAGAACCTTCCACACGGCAAGCCTGCCCGCGTGCGCATGTTGACACATGGCTTGCCAGCGACCACAGATCGCGTCTTGCAGAAGTGGTTCGCCGAGAACTTGACGATGCTCGATCCGGAGACAGTGACAGAACTTGTGGGTACGCTGCGCATGTACGAGGACGTGGGGGAAAGTCCCCCGGACGACGAGGCCAAGAGATTGGCCCGCTCCTGCCTCGTGCACTTGTTCGAAGCTGATCCGGCGCCTGAGCTGTTGTCCTTTCTCAGGCCCCAGCAAACAGGGAATCTTGCAGAAGAGTCAGAGGTGAAGGAGACGGCAATTCCACCGATAAATGGAACTGGCGCAGAGTGGGCCCCTGCTAAGTTGGGGGCCGCGCTGGTGGCGCTGACCGAGGGCCGAGATCCGGACGAGCATCTCTCGTCGTTGCCACCGACGGTCGCATCGTTTGTGGCCGGTCTGTACGCCGTGCGCAGTGGTCAGGACGACGACGTAGAGATTGCACTTGAGGCGCTGGAGGATCTGCCGGAGATGCATTCGCATCTGGCGGACTACGCCAGTAGGAGCGCGGTCGCGCGCTCTCTCTCTAGTAGCGCTCCGCGCGGGCTTCAGATCCAGCGTTTTTCGGACCCGAATGGGGCCGTGAATTTCGACTTTGACCGAGACGAGGTCATTGCCGTCTGTACGAGGGATTTTCCGGAGACAGCAGTTTTTGTGCAGCCGTTTGCCATTCGCTCTGCGAGCGGGCCGTGGACATCGCTGTCCAGAAGCGCCGATCGCGAGAAACTCTTCCACTATTCGGGCGACCTGATCGCCTTCTCAACTGGTCGGGATGCACCCAAGCAACCGAAGCGCGGGGAGATTGGAATTTGGCGGGTCGCTCAAAACAAAGGCTCTAGCGCCGGCTATCAAACTAACTTTCACATCGCCTCAGACAAAACGCCTGTCTATGAAGTGCGCCACGTTCCGTTTGCCTCGACCGAGTACGACTCGGTGCGGGGGTACATCAAGCATCAGGTAGAGGTAGGTGGTCCGGCTCTCGCCAAGACATCGCTCTTCATGCTGCGCGACGAGTTGATTGTCGGGTGCCCGTCGGGGAAGGACTTAGGACGAGATGAAAGCTTCGAGGCCGGCCTGCCGTCTTGGCGCGGGCTGTCGGCGTTTCGATTTGAAGGGCGAATGCTGGTTCCAGGTCCGCTGCCCCCATCGGAGATCTATGAATGCGAAGCGCTAGGGTCGAGCCTAAAGAAGCTGCTTGCAAGTCAGAAAGACAAGCCTACGAGCGCGCAAATCCGGAAGCTTCAGGAACTGCTCGCTTCAGGCGAGGCTCGGCTGAATACCGCTCGATCGGCCCGGCTGCGGGCGGAACTTGGCGCGATCGAAGAGCATGAGGGAGCGATGACCGTCCTGCTCGACGAGGTGATGCGCAATCCTAAGATTGAGGCACGGGTCGACGAACTGGTGACGGACCGGGTCGAGGCGCTGGTTGTAAAGAAGGAGCAACTGCACAAGAGTGTGGAGCAGTTGCAGCGCCAACACGCCGAATTGGTTGAACAGCAACGACGAGCGGAAAAGGAGCAGAAAGCCATCGCGCCGGCAGTTACAAAGGCAATTCGCGGCGCGTTCGACAAGGCCCGTGGCGATGCCTTGGGAACGCTCGGCCAAGTAGCGGTGTTTAAGGCGCTAATTGATGAATTGGTGGAAAGACCGATCGCGGCGACGATAGCGGACGTGCCTACTCCGCTGATGCGGGCCGGTGCTACGGAGGCAGCTATTGCTCCGCGGGCGGTGAACGGCGGTTCCGCTCCCGTGATCGAGACGCTCCGCGCTCTCGGCGTGACGCCGAAATGCGCCAAAGGGATTGAGGCTGTGGGGAAACTAGCGCACGAGTGTGGCCTCATCCTGATCATCGAGGGACTTGCCTCGCGAATCGCTGCCGAGTTGTGGTTGGGCGAGGGCACGGGCACCAGCAAGGTCTTGGAGTGTGGAATCGGAGTTACTGACGACAGCATAGTCAGAAATGTCCTGGCCGATGCGCCCGACTCGTTTGCCATCGTGGATGCAAATCTCTCACCGATGGATGTCTATGCCAGGCCACTTATTGATGTGGTGCAACGCAGACTATCGGGAATCGGCGGTAAGGGTATTGCTACGAGAGCGCTGATATCTATCTCGGGTGGCCTCGCGGCCTTGCCCCTGCCGTTGGTTGTGGAGTCAATATCGCTCAGGGTGTCGCTGGACCGCATTCCAACATTCCTTCAGGAGAGTGATGTGGTGGTGCGGTTGGAAGAGATCTCGACGTCGGACGAGGCGGGCGGATGGTTTGGGCGCTTGTGGAAGCCAGCAGGGACGAGCGCGCTCAACCAACTGCGGTCTATGGCCCTGGACGAGGCTGCTTTGATCCTGTCGGTGCTCGATGCGGCGCAGGTTCGGTCATTATCGAATGCGGGGGAGGAGTAAGCAGGAAGCTGCAAACTACATGCCGAAGCTCCAGTCTTTGAAACTGTTGGTTTGTCGGGCTCAGCGGGGCACTTCTGGATGGAATCAACATCGTCGCGTTCTCGTTGGGGAGTCGCTTCACATATGAACTGTCCACCATGTCCTCGGTGTCCAAGTCCATCATGAGGTGCATAAACCACACAAAGTACGGTGGGGGTACAAAAGGGGGTACGAAAGTTTTTCCGAATTGGTCAAAGCCAGCATTCATGCGGGGTGCAGCCAATCTTTAGATCGGTTTCACACCAAAATCAGTAGATAGAACAACGGCTTACGCTCACAAGGCGTAGGCCGTTTTTCTTTGTGCGTGACAAATGAGCGGGTGTTTTGACAAACCAAGAGGTTTGCACTCTTCTCCACGTTCCCCGATGCCAGCCTCCAGCTTGTGCGTGAGTCAGCGAGCATTGCCTCAGAATGATCGTTGCTTCATCGAAAAGCACGACCCATTCGCCGAATGCACAAGCCGCCCTGGAACATCTCCCGCATGACTCTGAACGGCACGATCCGGCAGATCACTCTCGTGGTCGGCCTCATGATCAGCGCGTCCGTGCACTCGGCCGAGGCAGGGCCCGTGCACGACACGAAATCCGTGCAGGCGCAGATACCGTTCTTCGATGCCGTGGAACGCGGCCGCATCCGCGAAGTCGAGGCCTTTCTCGCGCGGGGCTTCAGCGTCAACGATGTGCAGGGCTACGGCTTCAATCTCGGCGACTCCCCGCTCATGAAGGCTGCCCAGCAGGGCAACGCGCAGATGGTGAAGTTCCTGCTGCGGCAACATGCCGACGTCCATTACCGCAACGAGCACGACGGCGAGACGGCGCTGTTTCGTGCGGCCAAATTCGCCGACACTGATGGTGTCAGCGACACGCATGCCATCGACTATCGCCAGACTCTGACGCTGCTGTTGGAGGCCGGCGCGAACCCCGACACGCCTGATCGCAACGGTGGACTTCCATTGTTCTTCGCGCGCACGACCTGGGCCATCCAGGCGCTGCTGGCCGGTGGTGCCAACCCCGATGCTGTGACTACGCACCCGCCACTGATCGAGCATGCGCACGACCCGGCCCGTGTGCGAATGCTGTTGGCTGCCGGTGCCAATCCTGACGTGCGGGATGCGCATGGCGTCTCGGCACTGGAGAGCGTAGCCGGCAGCGGCAGCTTGGAAAGTGCTCGGCAGCTCCTGGCGGTCATGGCCCCGGACGCGGTGCGTGGCACCAATTCGGATGGGCACAACGCGCTGGACGCGGCGGCCGGGCACGGCGATGCCAGGATCGTTCGCCTTCTTCTTGCGCGGGGATTGCCCGCCACCGAGAGCGCCCTGCGCGCTGCGGCAGCCGATGGTCACCTGCAAGCGGCACGCCTGCTGCACCAGGCACTGGGCCAGTCGTCCTGGCCCTCTCTTGACCCGGACGCTTCGGCCGAGGCGCGGATCTACATGCTGCTTCTGCAGCGGAAGCCTGCACAAGCCCTGGCCGCCTATCGTGCCTTCGAGTCCACCGCCTGCGGGCGCATGACGCCGTTGGCCTCCGCGGTGAATGCCGACAACACCGAGGCCGTACGCGCCTTGCTGGCGTTGGGCATCGACGTGAACTACCAGACCCCTGCGCCGCTGCGCAGCTACTTGTCGCCGCAGCCGCACACATCGTCGGGGCTTCCTCGTCTCGTCCATGTGTTGCCGTCTCCTTGCGATGGAGCCCCAACCGTCGCGGGATCAAGTTCGCAAACGGCACCACAGGCCACGCCTCCCGTCGCCACGTTGCCGCATGCGCCAATCCTTTTCACCGAGAGGGCTCTGCCACCATCAGGGTTCTGGATGGGCAGCGCATTGATGCGCGCCGTGGAGCGCGGGAACCTGAAGATCGCGCGGCTGCTGGTTGCCGCCGGTGCCGACCCGACACTGCGAAGCAACTACCCGCCTCACGCATCGGCGCAAGCGTTGTTGACGGCGCGAGCGCCATCGCGCGACGGGTCATCGGCTGCCTGGAAGGCATTGCTCAAGCTAAACCAGCCCTGAGACGAAAAGCGTCACGCGCCTCCAGCCAGAGCGAGCCGCGCCCGACACTCGATCTCAAGCTGCCCGCGGTATGAGCCGGCGTTCAATCACATTGCCCGAAATCGTCGCCGCGCCATCGGAGATCAGGTGAAGCAGCGTGGGCACGACTTCTTCGGGCGACGACACGCCCAGCGACCGCTCGTACATCGCCAGTTCCTCGGTGCTTGCGGATTGCAGGAAGACGGGCGTGGCCACCAAACCGGGCGACACCGCATTGATGCGCACGCCATGAGACCGCAGCTCATGCGCGGCGGATTTGACCAGGCCCACGATGCCCGCCTTGGTTGCGGCATACGCAGCCGCGCCCGGCCATCCGTTGCTGGCCAGGCCCGATGTAAAGGCCACGATGGAGCCCGAGCGTTGCGCCTTCATGACCGGGAACAACGCGCGCAGGAAATAGAAGACACCCGAGAGGTTGACGTCGAGATGCCGCTGCCACTCGGCGTCGGACAGCTCGTCGATCGGCGTGCGTCGCTGGATGGCGCTGGTCAGCACGGCGGCGTCGATGCGGCCGTGCTGTGCGCACAGGTCTTCGACCGCCTGTTGCACCGCGCGTGCGTCGGCGATATCCGTCACCCGGGTGATGCAGCGTCCGCCTTCCAGCGAGCGCAGTCCCTCGGCATCGATGTCGACCGCCATCACGTGTGCGTTGGCTGCCAGGCAGGCCAGGGCCGTGGCGCGGCCGATGCCGGATGCGGCACCTGCGACGATCACTGTCCTTCCCGAAAAATCGTAGCTGACGTTCATGGCGTTCACTTCTGGACAAAGGGTGGGAGGCCGGTGATCTGCTCGTACAGATGCCGGGCGTCAATGCCATCGCCCCCCCGCATGGGCACGATGGCCGCGATGTGCTCGTCGGGCCGCACCAGCACCAGCGTATCGGCAGGGATGCCGAGGCGCTTGAAAAACGCGTTGCCCGGATCGAGCAGGCTGCGGTCGCGCAGTCCGGAGTCGTGCGGGGCGTCGTAGCGAGACACCACGTAGTGCCGCAGTGCCGGTGAATCGTTGACCGGCACTTCGGGCCGACGGCGTGCATCGCTGAAATAGAGTGCGGTGAACTGGCCGGCGCACTGATCGTGTATGCGCACCTGGCGCCCGTTTGGCGCATGGACCAGGTAGTCCGGCAGGCGATCGCCCGCCGTCACCGCGGGGCATGTGCTGCGCGTCACCATCGACCACTCGTCGATGCCGTTCACATCCAGCTTCACGCCAAGCATGGTGCGCGTGTAGGCGTTGCTCCAGTTGTTGTCCGACATGGCCGTCACGACATCGCCCCGCTTGGACATCGAAAGGCGCGCCGCCTCCGCCATCTCGCCGGAGCCATGGATGGCCAGGGGGCGTTGCTCGCGCTCGTAGCCGTCCAGGATCTTTTCGGTGGCCCAGCCACGCAGGAGCCACGAGAGGCGCCATGGAAGATTCGACGCATCGAGGGCGCCGGTATTGAGGCCCAGGGCCCACATCGGCGTGATCAGGTGCGCCGCGTCGCCCATGAGGAACACGCGCCCGCGATGCCACTCGGTGGCCACCCGGTGGTGTACGCGGTACGTCACCTTGTTGAGCACCTTGACGTTGGCGACCTCGCCGATGAACGACAGCGACTTGTCGCGCAGCTCTTCCTCGGTCGGATCTTCGGCGCCTTCGGCCATCGGATAGAGAAAGCGCCAGCAGTGCGGATGGCGCACCAGCACCATCCACTCGACCGGATCGGCGAAGTAGGCGAGGTACGGATAGTCGCGCGGATTTTCCAGGTCGAGGTCGACGAGCAGATCGACCAGCGCATATTTGACGGGCAGCGAGCTTCCCTCGACCACGATGCCCATTTGCTCGCGCACCGTGCTGCGTCCGCCGTCGCAGGCGAGCAGGAAGGCGGCCCGTTCCTCGATGACGCCGTTCGCGGTCTGCACCTTGAGCACAGCGCCGTTGTCCTGGTCCTCGTAGCTCAGAAGCCTGTGCCCCATCTTGAGCTGGATGAGTCCGGTGCGCTCCAGCGCTCTGCCGAGAATCGGCTCGAGGTCCTGCTGCGGCAGGTTGATCACGAAGGGGTAGCGGGTCTCCTGCGACAGGGCGTCCAGAAGCACCGGGAAGGTCGACTTCTGCGTCCGCTTGTCGATCTCTCCGATCTCGTCGACCCGCAGCGCCTGCGCCAGCACGTCGTCCGCCACGCCGTAGCGCCGGAAGATCTCGAGCGTGCGGCTCAGGAGCGTGCCGGCCTTGGTGTCCGACGAGAGATGAAGGTCGTCTTCGTAGACGACTGAAGGAATGCCGTAGTAGGCCAGTCCCAGTGCGGTGGTGAGCCCGATGGGGCCGGCGCCGACGATGGCCACGGGCAGTTGATGTGGATTGGGGTCTTGCATGTCTCGGTGCGTCATTGGGCGGGCCTGTGCGCCATATTCTTGATTCTTTGCACGTGCTTCAGGGCTTGATGGGCGGGGAGGGCAGGAAGCCCTCGACGTAGATGTCTTTCGCGTTGAGCTTCGTACCCGCCACGTCGACGTTGTCGTTGATGAACTGAACGGTGCGCGCCATCTTTTCGGGGTTGACTGTGCCGAAGCCGTTGGCCGTGACTTCGGGCGTGACCGTGATCCGCTGAAGAATGCGCAGCTCTTCGGCAATGATCTTCGGGTCGAGCGCCTTCATGTACTGGGTCTGGATTCGGGCGGCTTCGTCGGGGTTGGCCAGCGCGTCCTTCCATCCACGGAACGCCGCGCGCACGAAGCCGCGAACCGCTTCCGGATTGTTCTTCAGGAACTCGTCCTTCACGCCAATGCTGTTGGCGTAGATGTCCAGCCCGTAGTCGCTCAGGAGCAGGCACTTGGGCTGCGCATCGCCTGTCGCGCGGCGGATGGACGGCTCACCCATGATGAACTGGTCGATGGCCGGGACCTTGCGCGCGATCAGCATCGGCACGCGGGCGGCGCCATCGATGTTGACGATCTTCAGTGTCGAGGCGTCCAGGCCGTTCATGCGCATGAAGGCCGCGAAGATGCGCGGCATGAAGGACGCGCTGCTCGACCCGAGTTCCAGTCCGACCATGTCCTTGGGCGACGACACGTTCGCGCCGGGGTTCAGGCTGAACACGCAGTAGGGAGCTTTCTGGTAGACGCTCGCCACGATCTTGGTGGACTTGCCCGCGCTGCCGCTCGCCACCAGGCTCGGAACGTCGATGAAGCCGAACTCCGCCAGACCCGACTCCACGTAGCGCACCGCATCGGCGGTGCCCTTGGTCGGAAGAATGGTGACGTTGAGGTTCTCCTGCTTGAAGTAGCCCTTCGACAGGGCGACATACCAAGGGGCGTGTCGTCCGAGGGGTATGAAGTCCAGGGCGAACCGAACCTCTTTTTCCTGGGTCTGGGCCTGGGCCATCGGGGCACACAAAGTGCATGCCGCCATGGCTGCCGCGATCAGTTGCTTGGCGAACTTCATCGGGATCTCCTGTGTTGACTTGGTTTGTAATATATCACATGATATTGCTGCGTACTAGGTTTGACTACATAAGGAATTTGCGATGGCATATGGAATGGTCCGGGCGGCGAGGAAGGTTTTCGCGCGCAGTGAGCTTGGCAAGGGCGCTCGGGAAGAATTGGTCGCTTTGGACGACGCGAGCTTCGACTTCGAGGCGGGAGAGTTCGTGTCGCTGCTGGGCCCCAGCGGCTGTGGAAAGACCACGCTGCTGCGAATCGTGGCGGGGTTGGTGCCGCGAACCTCCGGCACGGTGCAGATCGGTGGGAACGATGTCGATGGGCCCTACGGGGACTACGGCTTCGTCTTTCAGGCGCCGAGCCTGATGCCCTGGCGCAGCGTGATGGACAACGTGCTCTTCCCGATGGACGTGCTGCGGCGCAATGACAGCGCCGCGCGCACCAGGGCCTCGGAGCTGCTGGGCCTGGTCGGGCTCGGAGATTTCGAGACGGCGCGGCCTCACCAGCTTTCGGGCGGCATGCAGCAGCGGGTTTCGTTGTGCCGCGCGCTGATCCACGCCCCCAAGCTGCTGCTGATGGACGAGCCCTTCGGAGCGCTCGATGAATTCACCAGGCTCGAGATGAACGACCTGCTGTTGAAGGTCCGCAAGGAGACTGGCGCCGCTGTGCTGTTCGTGACGCATTCGATCGCCGAGGCGGTCTATCTGGCCGACAAGGTGCTCGTGTTCAGCCGGCGACCTGCGCGCGTGATCCGCGAGATTCCTGTCTCGCTGCCTTATCCGCGCACGCAGATGACGCGGTTCTCTCCGGAGTTCTCGAACGCGGAGCGCGTGGCCAGCGAGGCGCTGGGCATGGTGAGCGTTTCGAACGCGGAAGCGGAGGTGGCAGCATGAACCGTTCTTCCTTCGAGCGATTCGCTTATCCAGCCTTGGGCGCCTTACTGGTCATCGCCGTCTGGCAATTGCTGTGTACCTTCCTGAAGCTGCCGGCAGCGGTGCTGCCCACGCCGTGGGCGGTGCTCCTGGCCATTGCGCAGCACTGGGACACGCTGCTGCTGGAAGGGTGGGTCACCTTCAAGGCCACGATGTACGGCTTCGTATTGGCATTGGTCCTGGGCATTCCCATTGCCGTGGCCGTGTCCACGTCGCGCTGGATGAACATGATGTTCTATCCCTTGCTGGTGGCCTTGCAGTCGGTGCCCAAGGTGGCGCTGGCGCCCATCCTGCTCGTCTGGCTCGGCACGGGCATCGAGTCCAAGCTGGCGATCGCCTGGCTGGTGGCCTTCTTTCCGATCGTGGTCGACACGGCGGCTGGATTGCAGTCGACCCCACGCGAACTGCTCGAGTTGTCGCGCAGCTTGCGGTCGTCGCGCTGGCAGGTGTTCTCGATGGTCCAGTTCCCCGCGGCGCTGCCGTTCGTCATCACGGGGGCCAAGGTGGCGGTCACGCTCGCGGTCATCGGCGCGGTGATCGGGGAGTTCGTCGGTGCAAGCGACGGCCTGGGCTTCCTGCTGCTGAGTGCCACGTCGCAGATCAACACCGCGCTCGCATTCGCGGCGCTGTTCGCGTTGTCCCTGCTGGGCGTGATCGCCTACGTGCTGGTGGTGCTGGTGGAGCGGGCCTTGTCGCCCTGGCTGCCACCGGTCCTCGTCAAGCACTGAAGGAAGCGCTGCGATGCTTCGCTTTTTCCTGTCAGCGCTGCTTGCTCTCGGACTGTCGGTGCCTGCATCCGGCCAACAGGTGGACTATCCGGCGAAAGCGATTCGCCTCGTCGTCGCGTATCCGCCGGGAGGCACGGCGGATCTTCTGGCGCGCGCCGTCGGGCAGGGGCTGTCGCAGCGCTTCGGGCAGCCGGTGGTCATCGACAACAGGCCCGGGGCCAACGGCAATCTGGCTGCGGACCTCGTCGCCAAGAGTCCGGCCGACGGCTACACCTTGCTCATGTCGGCCCCCGGTCCGCTGGCGGTGAACGCAAGCCTCTATGCCTCATTGCCCTTCGATCCGGAGACGGCCTTCGCGCCGGTCTCGCTGGTCGGGGTTGCCCCGCTGTTGCTGGTTGTTCCGGCGGCCGTGCCTGTGCACGACCTGCGGCAACTGCTCGCGTACATCAAGGCGAATCCGTCGAAGGCCAACTTCGCTTCACAGGGCAATGCGTCGTCGGGCCATCTGGCAATGGAACTGCTGAAGTCGAGGGCGGGCTTCCAGGCCACGCACGTGCCGTACAAGGGCAGTGCGCCCGCACTGAACGACCTGATGGCAGGCCATGTCCTGATGATGTTCGACAACGCTGCGTCGAGCCTGCCGCTGGTGCGCAGCGGCGCGCTGCGTGCCATCGCGGTCGGTGAAGCGCAGCGGCTGGCGGCTGCGCCTTCCATTCCCACCGTGTCGGAGTTCGGCGTGCCGGGTTTCGTGGCAACGCCGTGGTTCGGCATCGTGGCGCCCGCGCGCACGCCGCCCGATGTGATCGAGAAGTTGAGCGAAGCAATTGGCGAGACCTTGCGCGTGCCGTCCGTCCAAAGCCGTTTCGCGGACATTGGCGTGGAACTGCGGCCGGGCAGGGCGGCCGCTTTCGACGACTACATCAGGCAGGAAGCGAGAAAGTGGCGCGAGGTGATCCGAGTGTCGGGAGCGCGCCTCGACTGACGCGCAACCGGCGCCGGGCTTCAGGTGTCCATCGTGCCCGCAAGAATGCGGTTGTGCAGCGAATGAAGGTGCTCCTCCATCGCCTTGCGCGCTGCATTGCCGTCGTGTTCGGCAATCGCCGAGAAGATGTTCATGTGTTCGTGCTGGTTGATCACCAGGCCGTCTTCTTTCATGACGCGCAGGTGCCAGATCAGCTCGGAGCGCTCGTGCAGCGGGCGCTGTGCGTCGGCAAGGATCTTGTTGCCGGCCGCATCCGCGATCAGGCCGTGGAAGGCGCGATCGAGCTTCATGAAGCTCAGGCGCTCGCTCTGGCTCACGATCTTCTTGGACTCCATCACCAGCTTCTTCAGGGCCGCGACCTGCTCCTTGGTGGCGCGCTCCGCCGCCAGCGCGGTGATGTTGGGCTCCATTGCCAGCCGTGCTTCCAGCAGGGACAGCATGTCCTTCAGCGAGTCGGGGCGGATGACCAGGCCCTTGCGCGGAATGACTTCCACGAGCCCTTCGGATTGCAGCCGGTGGACGGCCTGGTGGACCGGCATGCGCCCGATGCCCAGCAGCTCGGAAAGCGCCAGTTCGTTGAGAAACGCACCCGGGCGCAACTGCAGCGTGAGGATGCGGTGTTTGAGTTCCTGATAGGCCCTCTCGCTGAGAGACAGCGCGGGTGGGCTGTGGGGCGGTGCTGACTTTGTGGCCATGAATTTCTGCTCTCTTTGGTGCACATCCTAATCGGTGGTGCACCACGTTTGACAACCTTGTGATATTTCAGTTAATATTTTAGAGACTGGATCAATTCAAAGGAACAACATGACGGAGCAAGTCAAATCTGCCCATCCGCAGGGGGTCGAAGAGATCCTTCTTCAGACAGCCAACATGCCCTGGCGCGAAAAATCGCTCAAAGGCGTCCACGAGAAAATGCTCTTCCGCGACGAGCAGACGGGCGCATCCGTGGCGCTCATCAAGTTCGAAAAGGGCGCTGGCATTCCGCAGCCGCACTCGCACGCATCGAACCAGTCCATGTACTGCCTCTCGGGCAAATACGAGTACACGGCCACTGGCGTGGTGCTGATCGGTGGCTCGTTCTATTGCAACCCGAAGGGCAACGTGCACGGGCCGACATGGGCCCACGAGGAAACCATCGTGGTCGAGATCTACGACGGCCCTCACTACCCGCAGAAGCCGGATTGGTACACCGACGAGAGGGACGCCCATTGAGCGCAACCCATCCATCGACTTCGGCCTCGCCATCTTCCGATGTGCTGGTGCCGGTCGCGGAAGTCACTGCGTTGCTGCACGCGATCCTCGTCGGCAATGGCGTTCCCGCACCCGGTGCGGAAATCACCGCGCAGTCGCTGGTCGCTGCCGAGGTGGAAGGTGTCAGCTCGCACGGCGTCGCGCTTCTTCCGCTCTATGTGGAGCGGCTGCGCGCGGGCGGCGTGGTGGCCGACGCCGTACCGCAGATCGTGGAAGACCACGGCGGCATGGTCGTCATGACCGCTTCGCATGCGCTCGGGCAGGTGTCGTCCAGGCTGGCCGTGGACGTGGCCGTCGAGCGCGCGCGCGTGCATGGCGTGGCCGTGGTGACGGTGCGCCACGCCTTTCATTTCGGCACGGCCGCCTTCTGGTCGAAGCAATTTGCGCAGCAGGGCATGGTCGGGTTCGCGTTCTCCAACACGCGTCCTCTGATGCCTGCGCCCGGCGGGGCACAGCGGGTCGTGGGCAACAACCCCATGTCGATTGCCTTTCCTTCGGCCAGCGGCGATGCGCTCGTGGTCGACATGGCCATGAGCGCCACGGCCATGGGCCGGATCAGGCTGGCCGATGCAAAGGGCCAGGCCATTCCCGAAGGCTGGGCGACCGACGCGCAAGGCAATGCCACCACGTCCGCCGCCGAAGCGATCTCGGGCATGTTGCTGCCGGCAGCGGGGCCCAAGGGCTTCGGCCTTGCGGTGGCCGTCGATCTACTCTGCGGCGCGCTGTCCGGCGGCGCTTTCGGCTCGGCGGTGCAGCCGCTCTACGGCGATGCCGCCAAGCACTACGACTGCTCGCACGCCTTCATCGCCATCGACGCAAGCCGTGTTGGTCACGGCGTCGGCATCGGCCCAGCGGTCAGCGAGCTTGCCGACGAAATCCGGAACTCGGCCAAGGCCGCCGGAACCCAGACGCTCTTTGCGCCCGGCGATCTCGAGCGTCTGCGGCGCGAGCAGCGCTCGACCGCATGCCCATTGCCTTCGCAGCTGGTGGACAAGCTCAACCAACTGGCACAGCAGGCTGGCCGCAACGAGCGTCTTGCCGCTTCAACCCATTGAATAAAAAAGGAACCCTCATGAAAGAACAAATCTCGTCGCCCAAGCTGGCACAACCGAACGGCCACTTCTCGCACGCCACGATGGCCGAGGCGCGCGGCCGCCTGCTCTTCATCTCCGGCATGACTGCGCGGGCCGCGGACGGCACGATCACCGGCATCGGCGACATCGAGGCGCAGACGCGCCAGGTGTGCGAAAACCTGAAGGCCGCCTGCGAGGCGGCGGGCGGTGCGATCAAGGACATCTGCCGGGTCGACGTCTACGTTCGGAACATCGAGCACTTCGACATCATTCATCGCGTGCGGCGCGAGTACTTCGAAGCCCCGGTGCCGGCATCGACGATGGTCGAGGTGGCCAAGATGGTCAAGCCCGACTACCTGATCGAGATCAGCGCCATCGCGGTGATTCCCGATTGAAGGACTCGCCATGAAGATCGGAACCATCAAGGCCGGTGACCAGGAGCGCGTGGCCTGCCTGACCAGTGACCATGGCGGCTACATCCTGCCGCCGTATCTTGGCGATCTGGTGAGCATCATTGCCGGTGGAAGTGCAGCCATGAGCGCGGTCGAGGCGGCTTCCCGCGACCCGCAAGCGCAGACGTTCCGCCTGGCGGATGTGACCGTGCTGGCGCCCATCCGGCGCTTTCGGCGCGATGTGCTGTGCACCGGCTGGAATTACTGGGACCACTTTTATGAAAGCGAAGGCAAGCGCGAAGGCCAGGACGTGCCCAAGCCCGATGCGCCGACCTTCTTCACCAAGGCACCCGACGTGACCATCGGGCCGAACGACGACATCGCCTTCGATGCCAAGCTCTCGGCCAAATGGGACTACGAAGCCGAGGTGGTCGTGGTCATCGGCAAGGCCGGTCGCAGCATTCCGAAGGAGCGTGCCATGGCGCACGTGTTCGGCTATTGCCTGGCCAACGACGTCTCGCAGCGCGATCTGCAGCGCCGGCATGGCGGCCAATGGTTCAAGGGCAAGAGCATCGACGGCACCATGCCGCTGGGTCCTTGGATAAGCTTGCGCGACGATGTCGACCTGAAGAATGTCACGATCGAATTCGAACTCAACGGCAAGCTCATGCAGAAGGCGGGCATCTCGGACATGGCGTTCCCGATCGAGGAATTGATCGCGGAGCTTTCGGCCGGCATGACGCTGCACCCCGGCGACATCCTGCTGACGGGCACGCCCAGCGGCATCGGCAATGCACGAACCCCGCCCGTGTTTCTTGCGCAAGGCGATACGCTCGTCACGCGTGCGACCGGACTGGGTGAATTGCGCAACACGGTTCGCGCGTCCGATCTGAGCGAATATCGTCGCTGAAGAAAGAAATCCGATGGAAACCCTGAGAGTTCAAACCCTTGCCGGCTATGGATTGGAGGTGCCCGACCTGTCCGTTGCAGAGAAGTTCTACACGGCCTTCGGCCTTGCCTGCGACCCGGCGGGTGGCGCGCTGCAACTGCGCACGGCGCAGGCTGGGCCGGCCGAGCTGGTCGTTGTCAAAGGTGCGCAGAAGCGGTTGCATCACCTGTCGTTCGCTGTCCGGGACCAGGACCTGGCCCGCTTCGACGAGCAACTGCGAAAGTTCGGCGTGACGCCTGCCACGCCGCCCTTCGGCGGGGTTCGCGAGGGCCTGTGGTTCGAGGACCCATGGGGCACATGGGTCAACCTGGTGCCTGTGCGCTCCGAGCCGCCCGTGCTGGCATTGGCGCCGGTCGTCATCCAGCCGCGCGTCGATCGCCATTTGTGGCAGGAGCTGCATACGGAGATCCGTCCCCGCAAGCTCGGCCACTTGCTGATGTTCACCCACGACTACGACCGCGTCGAGGCCTTCTATTGCAATGCGCTGGGGCTGCGCATCACCGACAAGGTGCCAGGCAAGGTCGCCTTTCTGTCCGGTGGGACCGGCATCCGCGACCATCATTGCTTCGGCCTGATTCCGAGCACGCACCGTGGGTTTCAGCACAGCAGCTTCCATGTCGACTCCATCGACGACATCGGCTTCGGTGCGATGCAGATGCGGAAGGCCGGTTACACCGAAGGCTTCGGTCTGGGCCGGCATGCCCTGGCTTCGAACTTGTTCTACTACACGCGGGACCCGTGGGGCAGCTGGGTCGAGTACTACAGCGACATGGACAAGATCAGCGAAGCATGGCAATCGCGCGAGTGGAAGGGTCTGCCGTACATCTGGCCGGACTGGGCGCCCGAGTTCTGGGGCAAGGAAATGAACGCCAACCTCGAGCCGCGATGATGACCAAGATCGACCTGGACGTGCATGCCCACCTGGCGCCGATCAACGCGCCAAGGCTGGCGACGCTTGCCGGCGTCGAGTGGAGGCAAGCCGAAGAGGCGCTGCTTCTCGACGGGCACCGCGTTGCGATGAAGGATCTCTTTCACAGCGAGCGCCTCATTGCGCACATGGATGCGCGGGGGATCGCACGCGCGCTGGTATCCATTCCGCCACCGCTCTATCGGCAAGGCCTTTCGGCGAGCGATGCGCTCGCCTGGGTGCGCTATGCAAACTCGGAGTTGCTGGCGATTGCGAATGCCAGCCAAGGTCGGCTGGGCGCGCTTTTCTACATTCCCCTGGAGCATCCGGAACTCTTCGATGCATTGCGGGCGGACTGCGAGGCCGGCAATTACGAAGGCGTTGCACTGGCGGCGGGCGGTCACTCCGACATCGTCTACTCGCGCAAAGAGTACGCCGGGCTCTGGCAATGGCTCGACGAGCGCGCGAGCTTTGTCTTCCTGCACCCGGGCACATGTGCTGACCCGCGGCTGGCGGCGTTCTATCTCGAGAACCTCGTCGGCAACCCCATCGAGACCGGCGTTGCCGCATCGCACCTGGTGATGGCGGGCGTGCCGGCCCGGTATCCGTCCATCCGCTTCTGCCTGGCGCATGCGGGCGGCATCTTCACTTCGCTGGTGGGGCGGATGGAGCGCGGTTTTGCAACCCGACGACCCGGCGTCGATGTCGATGTGGAGCGCCCGCTGCAAGCGGCCCGGCGCTTCCATGCCGACACCATTGCCCACCAGCCGCAAGCGCTGGAACTGGCAAAGACGATCTTCGGTGAGCGCCATGTGCTGTATGGCTCCGATTGGCCTTTTCCGATGGGCACCGGCAGCGATTGATCGAGCGTCCGCCGCGCGGGGGCGAGGTGCAAAAAACTGGAAGCGGGCGCCGCTCTGTGCGTGCGCGGGGATGGCTGACGGTCGCCTGCTAAGATCAATCCAACCAACTGGATTGATTTGCGCAACGCTTGTTACGCGTCTTGAGCAACAGGGGCTTGACCAGGTCACCCTCAGCTTGTTCTTCCGGTTGCCTCCATCTTCCCGCTTCGGATTGGCATGCCGACCCCACTTTCAGACGCCGAGATCCAGGAATTCCGCAACCGCCTCTGCGCGGAAGCCGAGCGTCAGTTCCTTGGCAGTGGGGTGGCGGCGGTGACGATGCGCTCATTGGCCGCAGGAATGGGTTGCAGCGCGACAACGCCATACAGATACTTCAAGAACAAGAACGAGATTCTCGCGACAGTGCGCGTAGCCATCCTCGACCGTTTCTGCGACAGGCTCGAAGCCACGCGCAAGGATGACGGCCTGGACTGGACGAAAGCTCACCTGAAGGCCTTCGTGGACTTCGCGTTCGAGGAGCCCGAGTCTTATCGGTTGATCTTCGACCTCTACCAATCGGATGAAAACGAGTACCCCGAATTCGTGCGGGCCAATGAGCGTGCGCGGAAGGTGGGGTATGGGTATGTTCAGAAATTGGTCGAGGACGGTTACCAGGAAGGCGACCCTGAACAACTGGCCTTCATGTTCTTCGCGCAGTTGCATGGCTTTATCGTGCTTCGGATGACGGGCCGACCCCCCAGCACTCGAGAGCAGTTCGACAAGATGGTTCATGAAGCCTTTCGCCTGATTTCCAGTGGAACGAGCCCCCTTCGTGCCTCTCCTGCAAAGGCAGGCTCGCGAGTTGCCGGTGGCAAGACCGCTGCAAAGACCGCGAAGGCCACGAAGCAGAAGGCAGGAGCGGTTCGGGGCAGCCAAGCCACGAAGCGCACGGCACGCAGCAGTTAGTTAGGTGCCTCGCCGCAACGGCGGCACCGTGATGCGCTCCCTTTTGAACTGCATCGTCAAACGCATTTCAGTTGCTTGATCGCCGTGAGCGTGAGGCGCGTGCGAGAAGTAGGCGCACTTGTCGTTGGTGAGCCGCAGCGGTTGAACAACCCGTCGTGGTCTACCGGCAGCGCAACGCTCGCACTAGGCGGACGAGCAGGTGAATCAACACCATGAATCTGCATCATCAATCACGTTTCGTATGCTCGTTTTCGATGGATTGACTATGTAAATTTACAGCGTTTATATTCGCCAAATCAGCTCGACTGGCCATGCGGAAGGCGGCGCGCACGATGCATCAAAACCATTCCACAGGAGACATCCATGCGTGGCACAAGAGCGCTCGCCGGCAGTCCATCGACTTCGGGTTCGAGCTGTACGCAGACGGGTCGGGGCAGGGCATGACTGAACAGCACAGCAACCGTGTGCTCCAAGCCCTTTGGGACCTCCTGGCGTCGCTCGCAGGCACATCGCCGCTGCCGCTGGCCGACGTCCCCGAATCCACGCGTGCGTTGCTCGTCGCCTTCGTCACGCAGGTGCAAGCGATCGTTGCCGAGCACAACGGCGCGGTTCAAATTGACACGGAGTCGCATGCGCAAATCGAGCAGCGCAATCGCTACCTTGATCGCTTGCTGGCAAACCAGCCGGTGGCCCTCGCCGAACAGCCAGCACGCGACGGTCCGCCTTTTTTTCTCGACACAGCGGGGTAGCTGGTCGGCCGCATGGACGAGTCAGGGCTCGACCTTCAATGCTCGGCGCATCCAGGCCGCCATGGCCTCCAGTTGGTCGGCCGAAAAAATGCCGGTCAGCCCTACGCGCTTGATGTCGCCTTTCCAATGCACGTAGTTGCCCGAACCGGATGCGCCTTGCCGGCTGGGCCGGGCGACCTGCGCCAGAAAATTCTGAGTTTCGTCGTCGGTCATTTGACCTGGGGCGCGGGGGATGGAAAGAGACGCGCCGGAGGGGAGAAGAAAATCCAGCGAGCGCAACTCCATGGGAGTTTCGAGCGAGCAGGAGCCGCCGGCCTTCATCTTGGCGCGAACCTTCTGATGAATGACTTCCGCGTTGATCACGTAGATGCTGAGCAAGGAGGGCCCATCGTCCTTCGCACCGAAATGATCTTCCATGGCCTTGCGGCTGATCCTTGCCGCGATGCGGACCCGGCCTTCACGCAGGCGGAAGTCAAGCCATTCGCCGTGCTCTTCATCGCGCCCCGGGTCTTCTCTCACTCTCTTCATTCGCATGGCAAGAGGGGGGCGGTTTCAGCGCATGACCAAAGGGCTTTCAAGGGGCTTGCGTTTCCGAATGCCCTTGCCAGCGAGCGTCGCGGCCGGCGGGTCGGATTGCCGGGCCGTCATGCGCGGTTCAAGCCGGGCGGCCAGATGGGCAAGTTGTTCAGCCTTACTGTCGCGCTGGCGAAAACGCAGCGTCGCAATGACTGGATGGTGATGATCGGTTCAGGGCCTGGCTCAGGCCGAGGCAACAGCGAAAGAAAGCTCGACACGATCAGGGACGCCGCCTGATCGACCTGCACGATTCGCGCCGGATCGAGGTTGCGCGGCGGCACAAAGATGTTCCGGCCGACTTCCCGAATCTCCAGAAGAACGTCGGCAGCCAGCTCGCGATCGCTGCGCGGCCTTCCGCCGGGCATCAGCCACGCGTCGATCGCGGCGGGATCGATCTGGCGGAAGGCGACGATCGCTGAAATGTGGACTGCGTTGCCTGGTCCGACCAGTACGGGGAGTCTGATGTGGGCTGAAAAAACGCCCTGCGGTGCGTTGTCCATGGCAGACCCCTTGTGTAGCCTCGATGGCGTTGCGGCAACGGTTCGCCGTCGGAAACCGAATGGGCGTTGCCACGGGGAACGACCCCGTGAATGCCGCAGCGGTCCGGCAAGCGCGTCGCTGTGCACCGTCGGCGAGCCTCCGCTTCCCACCACGCGCTGCAATCCCTTGTTGCCCGCAAAGTCGAACGACGTGTCGCGCACAGTGGGTTGGCTGCCGCTGGGTCTGGAGGCTGCGTCTTGCATGATGGTCAGCGCAGGATCCGGCCACCGCTGCCGATCATGGTGATCTCCACGAAGTTGCTGCCGTGGTGTTGGGCGGGGCCGAAGTTCAGCTCGAAGCCGCCGAGATCGAGCCGGCTTGCCCGCTCAAGGCTCCTGGCGATGCTCTCGCTCGAAAGGCGCGGGCTCGCAAGCCGAAGCGCTTCGATCAGCACGCGTGCGTACATGTAGCCGATGAGGTGGTCGTAATCGGCCGGCAGACCGCGCTTGGCCATGCTCGCGTGAAAGTCGCGCATCAGCGGCGTTGTCTGGCGGCCAGGAAATGGTGTCGTGCGCGCTGCGGCAAGACCGCGTGCGTCTTCCCCGAGAGCCTTGACCGTCGACGAGGCGACGCCCAGCGACATCACGCACAGCCACGCGCCGCGAAGCCGGCGGTGAGCCTTCGCGTAGGCCAGCACGGCCGGGCCGGCGGCGATCAACAACACGGTGGAAGGCTGCGTTTGCCCGACGGCCTTGCTCACTTCGTCCGCGTTGTTGCCGTCGACCTGCAGCGGGTGCGCGTCGAGCACGGTGGCGCCTTCTTCCTGCGCGATCTTGTTTGCGAGCGGCAGCAGCAGATTTCCGAAGGGGTTGTCCTGGTAGACGACGGCAATGCGCTTGGCCTGCATCGTCACCATGGTTCGCACGATGGCGACCAACTCGTCGGCATAGCTGGCCGAGGCGGTGAAGAAGTACGGATTTTTCTTCGCCCGCAAGGCCGGGCTGCCGGTGTACACGGCGATCAGCGGCACCTTGGCGCTTTCGACGTAAGGAAGCACGGCGGCCACGGCCGATGTGCCGGTGTAGGCCCACAGGGCGACGACCTTGTCCTTCTCCACCAACTGCCGGGTGTTCGCAAGCGCGGCTTGCGCTTCGAAGGCGTCATCGAGTTGCAGGACTTTGATCTTGCGGCCGTTGATGCCGCCACGGGCGTTGAGGTCTTCGATGGCTGCTGCTTCGCCGCGGCGATTGGCGCCCGCCACCTCGGCCATCAGACCGCTGAGTGGCGCGCTCTGTCCGATCAGGATGTCGCCGGCGTTCTCGTTGTCGCGCGGTGCGGCCCTCGTCATGGGCAACAGGGAGGCCGTGGCACACGCGGCCAGCAGTTGGCGGCGTCGGGCCCCTGGAGGCGCTTGCAGTGTCCAGCCCGTCATCTGTGCTCCTTTTGACGAAGTGAAGTCACACCAACCTACCGAAAGCACACTTTTTTCCGACTCTTCGGGAGGCTTGGGCGCATGATAAACACTGTAAGTTTACGTTGTCAATTATGAGCTTTGACGCAGAACACGAGGCGCAGTTTTGGAGCGCGATCGAGCCGTACTGCCCGAAGGCGGGCAGCGGCAGAGCGCCGAGCGAGCGCAGCCAGGCCGACGTGCGTCGTCTTGCACGCGGCATCCGCGAGAGCGCCGCTCTCGGCGATCGCACGTGCGGCAGCTCACGGGTATGGCTCGACCTGAGAGCGGCTGGTGAGCAATGCGGTGCCAGTCGGACTGCGCGTTTGATGAAGGCATCCAACCGACAAACCCGTCGCGAGTGCTGCAGGCCGACGGGGGTAGCACAGCAAGGCTGGAAACCACATCGCGCCGAACCATCTGCAGCGCGAGTTCGAGGCGCGGGAGCCAAGCCGGAAATCAGTAAATGAATCTCCAGGAGTTTCTGGAAATCGACCTTCTTTCAATAGCTTTGTCGATAAGTGATTGATTGGTTGTGGGCGTTTATTTGAATAATTCCTAGGCGTTGCAGCGTATCTCTAATTGATCGAGAGGATCGATGATGAATCGGCTTTACAAGGTGATTTGGAGTCGCGTCAAATTGATATGGGTCGTCACTTCCGAGATGAGTAGGGGTAAAAGCCTATCTACTTCACGGCAGCAAGCTTTCCGGAGAGCTTCACGAAAAGAAAATGAAAGACTGGTCTTTGAAAAGACCATCAGCCCCGCAGTAATTTTATTGTTCATGACATTGGGGCCAAGCACTTCCTGGGGCGCCAGAATTTCCCTGTGCTACAACGGCAGTACCAATAACAACTGGACCATGTTCGGGAGTGTAGGAGGCGGTGGTTCATGGCAGTTTTATAACTCGGCGAGCCAAGGGGAAAATAGCTGCAATGGCACTAGAACGGGATTGATCTTGTCGGAGGCAGACGCCGCCGGCGGAGGAGGCATTACCGGAACTTCAGCATATATGTGGGTTGGCGGCACCGCAAATAGCAATCCGGGAACAATTACGCTCTACGGGCCATCTGGAATCTCGCTCAACGGAATAACCTCGCTGAATAATCAGCGAATCATCAATTTGGCAAATGGGGTTGACCCGACGGATGCTGCATCGTTCGGGCAAGTGCAATCGGTCAGCTCATCCACCTCGACGGGGCTGAGCACTGCGACCAGCGGCATCGGAAGCCTGTCCACGGGCTTGAGTACGACCAACAGCAACGTGGACAGCCTGTCGACTTCTACGTCGAGCGGCCTGAGCACTGCAACCAGTGGACTCTCCAGTCTGTCTACTGGGCTGAGCACAACCAACAGCAGCGTCGGCAGTCTTTCGACATCGACGTCGAGTGGTCTGAGCACCGCTGGCAGCAGCATCGGCAGCCTGTCGAGCGGCTTGAGCACTGCCACCAGCGGTATCTCCAGCCTGTCCACTGGCTTGAGCACGGTCAACAGCAACATGGACAGCTTGTCGACTTCTACGTCGAGCGGCCTGAGCACTGCAACCAGTGGAATCTCCAGTCTGTCCACTGGTCTGAGCACAACCAATAGCAGCGTAAGCAGTCTTTCGACGTCGACGTCGAGTGGCCTGAGCACAGCAACCAGCGGCATCGGCAGCCTGTCCACTGGCTTGAGTACGGCCAACAGCAACATAGGCAGCCTGTCGACATCCACATCGTCGGGCCTGAGCACAGCAACCAGCGGTATTGGTAGCCTGTCCACTGGCTTGAGTACGGCGAACAGCAACGAAGACAGCCTGTCGACCTCCACATCGAGCGGCCTGAGCACCGCAACCAGCGGCATCTCCAGCCTGTCCACTGGCCTGAGCACGACCAACAGCAACGTGGACAGCCTGTCGACATCCACATCGTCCGGCTTGAGCACAGCAACGAGCAGCATCGGCAGTTTGTCGACGGGCCTGAGCACCGCCAACAGTGGCATCGCCAGCCTGTCCACTGGGCTGAGCACAACGAACAACAACGTGGTCAGCTTGTCGACTTCAACGTCGTCTGGCCTGAGCACTGCGACCAGCGGAATCGGCAGTTTGTCCACGGGCTTGAGTACGACCAACAGCAGCGTGGACAGCCTCTCGACATCCACGTCGTCCGGTTTGAGCACAGCAACGAGCAGCATCAGCAGCCTGTCGACCTCGGCTTCGAGTGGTCTGAGCACGGCGACGAGCAGCATCGACAGCTTGTCGACCTCCACATCGAGCGGCCTGAGCACAGCCACCAGCGGCATCTCCAGCCTGTCCACAGGCCTGAGCACGACGAACACCAACGTTGTCAGCCTGTCGACCTCGATGTCGTCGGGCTTGAGCACGGCGACCAGTGGCATCGGCAGCTTGTCCACGGGCTTGAGCACAGCCAACAGCGGCATCGCCAGCCTTTCCACCGGCTTGAGCACTGCCACCAGCGGGATATCGAACCTGTCTTCCGGCCTGAGCACGACGAACAGCAACCTGAACAGTCTTTCGACGTCCACGTCGAGCGGCCTGAGCGCTGCCACGAGCAGCATCAATAGCCTGTCGACTTCGGCGTCGAGTGGTCTGAGCACAGCAACGAGCAGCATCGACAGCTTGTCGACCTCCACATCGAGCGGCTTGAGCACCGTCAGCAGCGGCATCGGCAGCCTGTCGACCGGCTTGAGCGCAACGACCAGCAACATCAACAGCCTGTCGACTTCCACATCGAGCGGCCTGAGCACGGCCATCAGCGGTATCTCGAGCCTGTCCACCGGCCTGAGCACCACCAACAGCAGCCTGAACAGCCTGTCGACCAGCGTGGGCAGCGCTGGCAGCGGCGTTGCGAGCCTGTCGACCTCGACCTCCACGGGCCTGAGCATCGTCACAGGCAGCATCAGCAGCCTGAGCACGACGGTCAACACGATGTACGGCACGGGCACCAAGTACTTTCAGTCCAACTCGACGGGCAGTGAAGCGGTGGCCAGTGGCAAGGACGCCATGGCGATCGGCCCGCAGGCGGTCGCCAGCGGTGCCAGTTCCTTTGCCGCCGGCAACAGTGCGAAGGCGACGGCCGACGGTGCGATCGCGATCGGCTTCGGCGCCCAGGCGACAGGTGCCAATGCCATCGCGATAGGTTCCGGCGCGCTGGCCACAGGCTCGCAGGCTTTCGGCGTCGACTCTCGCGCGGGCAACGGCGGCGCGGCATTCGGCGACAACGCGGACGCCGGCGGCACGGTGCTGAGCAAGGCGCAGAACGTCTCGCAGGGCACGGCCATCGGCTTCGGCGCGGTGGTTACGCAGAGCGGCGGCGTGGCACTGGGGGCGAACTCGGTCGCCTCCACGGCAGCGGGCGTCGCCGGCTACATCCCCGCCAGCGCGAATGCACAGCAGCAAGCGGCCATCAAGGCCACGACCAGCACGCAAGCCGCCATGTCCGTGGGCGATGCAACCAACGGTCAGTTCCGCCAGATCACGGGTGTGGCCGCCGGCACGGCAGACAGCGATGCAGCCAACGTCGCGCAGCTGCGCGCCACGTCCAATGCAGTGGCGGCGGGCAGTGCGCAGTACGCGATGAATGCGGATGGTTCGATCAACTACAGCAGCCTCGTTCTGGGCAATGGCCAGGCGCCGGGCGGCACGCGCATCTCCAACGTTGCGCCCGGCGTGCTGCCCGGCGACGCGGTCAATGTCCAGCAGTTGCAGGAGGTGCAGGGCAACATCGGCAACGTCGCCAGGATTGCCTACAGCGGCATCGCCATGGCCGCAGCGATGGCGGGCATGCCACCGCTTGAATCGGGCAAGCAGTTCACTGTCGGACTGGGCGTTGCCAACTACGCCGGGTACTCGGCAATGGCGATTGGCGGCAGTGCGCGCATCAATGATCGCGTGGTTGTCAGGTTCGGCCTTGGCACGTCTTCGGGCAGCAAGGTGTTGGTGAACGGCGGAGTCGGCTACTCCTGGTGATGCGGCGAATCGACTCCTCGCGACCGGCAGCATCTGCGAGCTACAGGCCAACGCGACCGAGCCCTGAGCGACTGGGCTGCCCGCTCTTTGGGGTGAGCAGCACGAAGTCGTGTTCCTCGCAGGCGTGGCTGATCGAGGTCAAGAGCTATCAAGGGCTCGATTGCGCCGATCGAGTACCGCGCAACAACGAGCGGAGAGCACTCAAAGGGCTCGTTTTCATGCGATATGCTGCAAGGCACAACGCATTTTTTTGAGCCTGGAGTGTATCGATGGAAGAAGTGAAGATCCTGCAAATCATGCCCGCCGATGGGTGGGTCGCTGTTTACGACGGAGGTGAAGAAGGCGAGATGGAAGAACCCTTGGCCTGCTTTGCGCTGGTCCAGGTCGACTACAGGAATGGCGATGGTCCTCAGACCGAAGTTCGCGGGATGGCGCCTGACGAAAAGCTCATGGCATTCGTGGAAGACGCATCGAATTTTGTGACGGTTCGCCGCGCTGAAGAGGATGCGGACGAAGACGAGTCAGAGACCGAAACGGACGACTGAACGTCCTGCGCTCCACCAGGAGCGCACGCGCGGAATCATCAGGGTCCATGCCGATGTGCATGGACGCGTTCACCTCGATGGAGCGCAGCGCTCAACCCTTCTTGGCGCGATGCTCCTTGAGCAATGTGTCCACAAGCGCAAGCGCCTCGGCGAGGTGTTGACGCACGTTGGCTCGGTGAATTTCTGCTGACTGCGCAGTCCGAGAATTTGCCAGTTCTGATCTGGCTTTACTGATCGCCAAGCTGAGCTTTTTGTATCGCAGGTCAACGACCGATGCCATTTTTCTTTCTCCTCCGGTTGATGAGGGGAGCCTCATGAAAATTGATGTTCACAGCCCGTCCGCAATCAGATCGGGTTGCGTGATTCGCGGCCAAAAATCATCCGCCGAAGCGGGTGAGATAAACGGGTTCGATCAGCGAATGCAGTCGTGACCGACAGCACCCCGGTTATGCCATGCGTCGTGTTGCACAAGAGACAGCACGACGGAAACAAGCAGACAAGCGTGATGTAGTGCGCGCGCAGGTGAGTGCGTCTTTAGCCAAACCTAAGGTTGGCAAACGATACTGACCCCGACGATCTGTTGGCGTTGGTAGAGGAGGCACTTGCACTCGCTCTTGACTGCGGTTCCTCGATGCTGGCAGTCGTCGCAAATCCCCTGATGTACCTGTTGCGATGCAGGCCAGAAAAATGCGCCACTCACTACTTCGATATCTCGCCGGTCAATCGCTTCCCGCCACGGTTGCAGGAGCAAGCGGCGTCGCCGCCGTTCAGGCCCTGGTTCAAGACGGCCATGTGAAGGCGATCCTGCCTTCGGTTCACTCTGCAGCGACCGAGCCACCAGCGGCCACGGTGACCGAGTTCACTCGCCTGGGAAGGCGTGAGTTGCGGCGCACCCGAACCGCTACGCCGTTGCAGTAATAGCAGCAGAGCACAGCCTTCGCTTGCTGGCGAGGCTGCATGCAGGCTCTGGGCGCAATGTTTGCAAGCGTGAACTAGTCCTCGCTTGGGTCGCCAAAAACGATGAGTTTCGCGCCGCCGGTCGCAATGTCGGCGGTGGCCTACTCCCAATACACGGCTCGCCGCCGCACACTCTTTCCACAATGAAAGAGCAGGTGATGCGATGGGAGCGATGAGTGAAGTCTTACCTGAGGCGAGCACATTCTTGTGCCGCTTCAACATTCCAATCCGGCTGGACGAAGATCGTCATCAATACGTCCCGGTCTTCGGCATCTTCCGCCGTCTTCCACACGACCAGCTCGATCGATGGGTGATGCAATCAGATGGTCGGCCGCGCACCGATCGAGATCTGGCGGCCGAAGTTCTGCTGGAACTGCGTCGACCGCTCGGGCCTACGGGCAAGACAGCCCCATTGCATCTGAGCGTGCGCGAGGTCATCGAATTTGACCGCGCCGCCGCGATCATCGTGGCGACCTTCCTGGCAGAGCTTCCGCGTGAAGCGAGCGAAGAAGCAGGCTTTGCACTGGGGCGCGTGGCCTAGGCGCCTCCAGCAAAAAAGAAGCCCTCACTATGAGGGCTTCTTTGCGAGCAGATGGATGGGCCGGATATCAGCAGGCCTTGCCGTGCGCGACGTGCGCGCCCTTGGCCTTTGCGTCGGCTTCGGACATGTACGAACCGTGCTTGGTCTTGCCGAAGTACTTGTCGTTCGCGCAGTGATAGACCTTGCCGTTGACCCAGACCTGGCCCGCCGTGGCACCTGCTGCAGGCGCTGCTGCTGCGGCAGTAGTTGCCGCCGGCTTTGCTGCGGGAGCGGCGGCGGCTGGTGCCGCTGGAGCAGCAGCGGGAGCGGCAGCAGGAGCAGTTTGAGTCGCCGGCGCAGGCGTCGCTGCTGCAGCAGCAGGAGCGGCAGGCTTCTGCGCGAAGACGGATGCAGCGAAGACGGTACCAACAGCCAACAGGATCAGAGATTTTTTCAAGATTGCCCCTCGAGGTTCGCACGGAAAGACGTGCATGTTGCAACCAACGTGCGCCCTGTGCGTTGGTTGACTGACTGTTCAGCCGCTCTGTAACCAGCGGTTGCGCGCGAGGCTTACTTAAGAACTACGCAGATATCTCATCGTTCGCGGACGGCTTGCCTGGCGCCATCCGCGACGAGCGCTTGAGCGCACTCAAGACACGCACTCTTCGGCGCGCGCCCGCCGCGGCCTGGCCCACCACCCCAGGGCGGCGACCGAGCCTGCGGCCGCGACCACGATCAGCACGGCCACGGCCAACACGGCAAAGAAAGCCTGGTCGAATGCCGTGTGCGCGAGCGCGATGAGTTGCGACGCAACCTGCGTCGGCAGCGTCTCGGCCGCGAGCAGCGCGGCATCGATGCCGTCACTGGCCGACGCGGGAACAGCCAGGCCTTCGGGAATGGCCATCGCGGCCGTGTAGCTCGACGAAAGCACGCTGCCCAGCAGGGCAACGCCCAGCACGCCGCCCAGTTCGTACGAGACTTCCTCGATCGACGCGGCCATGCCCGCATGCTCCAGCGGCGCGTTGTTCATGATCGCGTTGGAGGCGGCCGTGATGGTCACGCCGACGCCCAGTCCCAGAAGAACCAGAACGGCCAGCTTGCGCATGCCATGCGCATCGGCAAACAGTGCCAGTCCGCACAGCGCCAGCGCCGTGGTGAGCAGACCCAGCAGGATGATGCGGCGCGAACCCACGCGCGCCAGCATCAGCCCCGCGATCGGGCCCGCCACGAAGGCGGCCAGCGGGAGCGGCAGGATCGTCAGGCCCGCTTGCAGCGGTGTCAGGCCGGTCACCAGTTGCAGCCGCTGGCTGAAGACAAGCTCGACACCGATCAAGGCGACAGACGCCACGACGGCTGCGATCACGCCGCCCGAGAAATACGGATTGCGAAACAGGCGGAAGTCGATCAGCGGTGCCGCGCTGCGCCGCTGGCGTCGCACGAAAAAGAACATGGCAATGGCGGCCAGCGCTCCGGTCACCGCGGCCGTGGTGCCCGACGGCGCGACCTTGGCGAATTCCTTGATCGTCAATACCAGGCACATCAGCGCCGCCAGCACCTGCACCGAACCGATGAAGTCCCACGGCCGGTTGCCGCTCGGGCGTTGGCGCGGAAGCAGCCACAAGCCCAGCACCAACGCCAGGATCACCACCGGCACGTTGATGAGAAAGACCGAGCCCCACCAGAAGTACTCCAGCAGGATGCCGCCGACCACCGGCCCGAGCGCGGCTCCGCCGGATGCCACCGATGCCCACACGCCGATGGCAACGGCGCGTTCGCGCTCGTCGGTGAAGGTCAGCCGGATGATGGCCAGCGTGGCCGGCATCATCATCGAGGCGCCCACGCCCAGCAATGCGCGCGCCGCAATGAGGGCGCCCGACGTCGGCGCATAGGCCGCACACAACGAGGCCACGCCGAAGACGGCCAGCCCCGCGATGAACATGCGTCTGTAGCCCACGCGGTCGCCCAGCGCGCCCATGCCCAGCAGCAGGCCGGAGACGACGACGGTGTACGCGTTGATGATCCAGAGCTTGGCGGAGGCCGATGCGGCCAGGTCGTGCGTGAGCTTGGGCAGCGCCGTGTAGAGCACGGTCATGTCGACCACGATCAGCAGCAGCGCCATCGAGACGATCACCAGCGTGATCCATTTCTTTGCGGTGTGTGTCATGGCTCAGGCCTTCAGTTCCTTGAGCATCGTGACGGAGACGGGCGTGCACCCGCGTGCCTTGAAGAAGCGATGCGCGTCTTCATTGCCGATGCCGCTTTCGAGAAAGAGCCGCTCGATGCCGCGCTGCCGCAGTTCGGTGCAGAGCCAGTCGAACATCTGCGTGCCCAGGCCCGTGCCCTGGAATTGCGGATCGACGACCAGGTCGTCGAGGGTGGCGAAGGCGCGGGACGCGACCTTGGCCTCGTCGATCGACACCAGCGCGATGCCGGCCAGCGAATCGCCGCTGCGCGCGGTCGCGACCAGCGTGGTCGACGTCGCCAGTGGTTGAGCCAGGGCGTGACGCACCTGGGCCAGCAAGACTTGTGGAAGGTCAGGGCGCCATTCGCCGATGGCAACGGCGCGCTGTTCCTGCAGTTCGGAGTGCGAGATGTAGTGGGCGCTGAGCTGCCGCATGAACAAGGCGGCGATGGCCTCGACCTGGGAGGGATCGGTGCACCAGCTCAGCTTGAACGGTGCTGTGTGAGTACGAGAAATCGTCATGGACCGCATGTTGCGCCATTAAAATGGATGAATAAAGATGAAGTCCATCTATAAAAGTGATGGATAGAGCCCATGGAATGGACAGTCGATCAACTCCGCCAATTCGTGACGACCGCCGACTGCGGCTCGTTTTCTGCGGCTGCGCGGCATCTGGGCAAGGCGCAATCGGCCGTCAGCACCGCCATCGGGCTGCTGGAGGTCGACCTGGGCGTGGCGCTCTTCGACCGCTCGCGCAGGAATGCGCAGTTGTCCGAAGCGGGGCGGGTGCTGTTGCTCGAAGCGCGCGAGCTGCTGCGCCAGGCCGAACAACTGGACCAGCGCGCCCGCTCGCTGAACGCGGGGAACGAGGCCGCGCTGTCCCTGGCCTTCGACGAGGCCTTGCCGTACACGGCCATCGGCACGCTCATGCGCGAGATCTCGGCGAAATTCCCCAGCCTCGAACTCACCGTGCTCAATGGCACGGCCACCGAGGTGGCCGACTATGTGGAGCAGGAACGCGCCAGCGTCGCGTTCCATTTCGACCGCGGCCCCGTGCGGCCCTCGTTCGACCTGCGGCACATCGGCAGCGTGCCGCAGGGCGTGTTCGTGGCAAGCGACCATCCACTGGCCGATGGCCGCACGGTCCGTCGCAAGGACCTCGTGCGCCATCGGCAACTGCTGATGCACGCCGACGATGTGCACGAGGTGGCCTACAGCCCCAGGGTCTGGCGATCCGACAGCTTCTACAGCACGGCCGAGATGGTGGCCGACAACCTCGGCTGGGCCGTGCTGCCCGTCAACATCGCGCGCTACGAGGGCTTTCGCAAGGCCTTGCAGGAAGTGCCTTGCCCCTCGCTGGCGCTGCCCCGTCTGTCCGTGCGCATGCTCTGGCTGCAGGGGCGCTCGCTGGGGGCAACGGCCCTGTACGTGCAGCAGCGCTTCACCGAACTGCTGCTCGACAGCTCCGAGTGAGAGGCTGTCGGCCCTACGATGTCGACTTCGCCAACGACCTGAGTGCCCTGATGGAACCCTTGCGCATCTCCACCGACATCCACGACCAGGACGTGGTGCTCATTCACCGCTTTCTGTCTGAAGAGACGCCCTGGGCCCGACAGATTCCCTTCGAGACGGTGCGCAGATCCGTCGAGAACTCCCTGAACTTCGGGGGCTTTGTCGGCGAGGCCCAGGTCGCCTATGCGCGCGTGATTTCCGACCGCGCCACGTTTGCCTACCTCGTCGATGTCTTCGTGCTGCCGCAGCACCGGGGCAAGGGCTACAGCGCCGCGCTCATGGCTGCAGTCATGTCGCACCCGCAGCTCCAGGGCCTCAGGCGGTTCATGCTGGCCACGAGCACCGCGCATGGGCTGTACGAGAAGTTCGGCTTTACGCCGCCGGCCAAACCGCAAACGCTCATGGAGCGCTATGTGCCGGACGCGTACCGCTCCGGCTCGTAGCTTCGCCTATTCCTCTTGCGCCACGACGAGCAGCACGGAGGCCTGCTGCTTGCCCACTGACGTGATCTTGTGGGGAATGCTCGAGTTGAAGTGCGCGCTGTCGCCGGCATTGAGCAGCTCCACGCGGCCGGCAAGCTGAAGGCTGACGCGGCCCTTGAGCACGTACAGCAGCTCTTCGCCCTTGTGATGGCTCATGGGATGGTTGCGCACGGGCTGCTCGGTGGGCGTCAGCACGAACGCGATCATCCGTCGATCGGGCGAGGCGCCTGAAACAACGCGCGGCGTTTTGGCGCGCGCGTCGGTCGACTTGGTCTCCGCGCGGCTGATGAGCACGGGGTCGCTGTCGGACGACTCCGCGAACACTTCCTCGACCTGCACATGCAGCGCCTTGGCCAGCTTCAGCGCTGCGCCGACGGACGGCGTCGAGATGCCTCTTTCCAGTTTCGATACATAGCTGCGGGTCAGGTCCGTTGCCTGGGCCAGCTCTTCGAGCGTCAATCCGGCCTGGACGCGAAGCAACTTCAGTTTGATGGACATACGCTTTTCTTTTAGGACACTTGTGTCCTAAAATCATCTTGGTTTCCTGATTTGAACAATCGTTGCGGGGCTGGCCCGCTATCTGAGGAGTATGGTATGTCGGTACGCACACGCCTTCGGGCTTTGTTTGTCAGCTCGTTCGCCGGGGCGTTCGCGTTGCTGGTGTCCGCTTCCGTGGCCCATGCGCAGCCGGCCTATCCCAGCAAGCCGATTCGTCTCGTGATTCCATTCGGCGCGGGTGGCATCACCGATGTGGCCGGACGGCTCATCGGCCAGCATCTGGGCGAAGAACTGAAGCAGTCGGTCATCATCGACAACAAGGCGGGAGCCGGCGGCGCCATTGCCGCACAGGCTGTCGCGCAGGCCCAGCCCGACGGCTACACCTTGCTGCTGGGAACGGTGGGCACGCAGGTGGTCAACAAGATGCTCTACAACAAGCTCAACTACGACCCGGCGTCCTTCACGCCTGTCTCGCTCGTGAGCAACTCGCCGTACGTGCTGGCCGTCAACGGCATCGACGGCGTGAGCGACCTGAAGGGTTTGGTCGCCTACGCCAAGGCGCATCCGGGCAAGTTGAACTTCGGCTCCGCAGGCAATGGCAGCTCGCCCCACCTGGGCATCGAGCTGTTCAAGCTGGCCACCCAGACGGACATCGTGCACGTCCCCTTCAAGAGTGGCGCCGAGGCGGTGAACGCAGTCATGGGCGGCCAGGTGCAGATCGTCATCGACGCCATTCCCGTCATCCAGCCGCAGGCGAAGACCGGGCGTCTCAAGATGCTGGCCATCGCCGCGAACCATCGCAATGCCGCGGTGCCTGATCTGCCGACCAGCACCGAACAAGGGCTGCCCGACTTCCAGATCGGCTCGTGGAACGCGATCGTCGCGCCGGCCGGCACGTCACAGGCGCAGGTCGAGATCCTCAACCAGGCGCTCGCCCGTGCGCTGAAGCGCCCCGCAGTGGTCGCACGGCTGGCCGAACTCGGCATCGAGCCGATGACCACCGGCGTACCGGCGTACCTTGCCCACGTCAAAAGCGAAACCGCGAAGTGGAGCAAGGTCATCAAGGCTGCGGGCACGAAGCTGGATTGAGGCGGGGTGCGCGACATGAAGCTCCATGACACCCAGCGCTCGGGCAACGCTTGGAAGGTGAGGCTGCTCGCCGGCTTTCTCGGCATCTCGCTGGAGCGCGAAACGCTTTCCATCGATCGCGGCGACCTGCGAAGCCCGGGCTTTCTCGCGATCGCGCCGATGGGCCAGGTCCCGGTGCTCGCGCTGGACAACGGCACGCACCTGGGCGAATCGATGGCGATTCTTTATTTCCTGGCGCAGGGCAGCTCCTGGTGGCCGGGCGACGCCGCCCGACAAGCGCAGGTACTGGCATGGCTGTCCTTCGAGCAGGAACGGCACATGAAGCCACTCGCGCAACTGCGCCTGCACCTCGCACTGCACCGCGACCGCGATCCGGCCAGCGAAGAGTTCGCTCGTTTCGCGCACGAGGCCAGGCAGTCGCTGCAGATCCTGGAGGCGCAGTTGTCGCGGCAGGGCACCACGGGCTGGGTCGCCACGACGGATGCGCCGAGCATTGCCGACGTGGCGCTCTATCCCTACACGCGCCTTGCACCGATGGGCGGCATCGAACTCCAGGCCTTTCCAGCCATCACTGCGTGGCTCGCCAGAATCGAGCAACTGCCGGGTTACCAGCCGCTCTTTCCCGGTGCGCCCGAGAAGAACTTTTCCACCAGCGAATCTGCATAAGGACAACGCCATGGCATCGCAAGACTCTTTCCAACTCGACAAGGGCGAGCTGATCCAGCAGTCGTACGCACAGATGGATGCGCACCTCGCCGACAGCACCTACACGCTGCGCCAGAAGCTGGCCCTGACCTGCCGCATTCTTTTCGACAACGGACACGACTCCGGCCTGGCCGGACAGATCACGGCCCGCACGGGCATGCCGGGAGAGTTCCTCACGCAGCGGCTGGGGCTGGGCTTCGACGAGATCACCGAAGACAACCTGCTGCGGGTCGACGAAGACCTGAACGTGCTCGAAGGCGGTGGCATGCCCAACCCGGCCAACCGCTTCCACTCGTGGGTCTACCGTGCGCGCCCCGATGTCAGTTGCATCATCCACACGCATGCCGCGCACGCGTCCGCGCTGGGCATGCTCGAAGAGCCGCTGGTCATCTCCCACATGGACAACTGCGTACTCTATGACGACGTGGCTTTCGTCGGCAAGTGGCCGGGCATTCCCGTGGGCAACGAGGAGGGCGAGTTCATCGCTTCCGCGCTCGGCAGCAAGCGTGCGCTGCTGCTGTCGCACCACGGGATGCTCGTGGCGGGCAGCACGGTGGAAGAGGCCTGCGTTCTGTCGATTGCTTTCGAGCGCGCGGCGCGCATGCAACTGCTGGCATCGGCCGCGGGCAAGATCCAGCCCATCGATCCGGAGCTGGCCAGGGAAGCGCACGACTGGATCCTGCGGCCTCGCCGCAACACGGTTGCGTTCGACTACTACGCGCGGCGTTCGCTGAAAGATCCGCGCAACGCGGATTGCGTGCGCAAGGCCTGAACGAAGATCGCCACTCACCGGTGGCCTGAAGCGCCCGCGCCGTGCTTCAGGCCGCCTCGGCCTCTTCCGACAAGGGCACGTTCAGCCCGACCTTGACCCGGCTCATCGCCACCAGCGTGTTGAAGCGCTTGACGTTGTTGTTCTCGAAGAAGAGTTCGCGCGTCAGCCGGGTGTATTGGGTCATGCTCCTGACCGCAAAGATCAGCACGAAATCGCAGTCGCCCGCCACGTAGTAGCACTGCTGAATCTGCGGGCAGGCCTGGAACGTGCGCTTCATCGCATCCAGCAGGTCGACGCGTTCGCTCTCGACCTTCACTTCGACGATCACCGTCAACTCGCAGCCCACCGCATCGGGATTGATGATCGCGGCATGGCGCTCGATGACGCCTTCGTCCGCCATGCGCTTCAGTCTGCGGTTCACCGCAGCGGTCGACAGATTGACCTGCTGGCCCAACTCGCCTTGCGGAATGCGCGCGTCCTGCTGGACCAGTTCGAGCAGCTTCAGATCGTAGGCATCCAGTCGTGTGGTCATGCGTCGAAACAGGAGGAAAAAGCGAGGAGGGATTGCATATGCGCATGCGCCAACGAGAAGAAATTCGCGAGCCGCACGCCTACGATTATGCGCATCACCCCAGGAATTTCGCCATGCTGGTCAACAACCCAAGAGCCCTTCGAGGCGCGTATCCCAACGCGCTGCAAAGCATCATGAGCATTGCCGAAGCTCGTCACACCCGGTCCTGGCTTTCGCGCTGGGACCTGCTCTCGCCGCGGCCCACACCGCTGTGGCGCCTGCCGGATCTGGCTCGCAGGCTGGACGTTGCCGAGGTCCATGTCAAAGACGAATCCGTGCGTTCGTCGCTGGGCAGCTTCAAGGCGCTCGGCGCGCCTGCAGCGCTCGTTCGCTTGATTGTTCGCAGCCATCCTTCATGGGCGCCTGAAGAGGTGCTGGCCGGTGCGCACCGCAGCCATCTGGCGGACCTGGTCGTCATCAGCGCCACCGACGGCAACCACGGCCGCGCGCTCGCCGCCGCCGCTCGCAGTGCGGGCGTGCGCTGCGTGATCGTCCTGCACAAGCATGTCAGCCCGGAGCGCGAGCACGCGATCGCGATGTTCGGCGCCGAGGTCATTCGCATCGAAGGGAACTACGACGCCTCCGTCGCGCACGCGGCGCACCTGGCCGAGCAGCATGGCTGGCAGGTCATCTCGGACACCGCTTATCCGGGCTATGAAGACGTTCCCCGCGACGTGATGCAGGGCTACGGAACCATGATCGACGAGCTGCTGGAGCAGGTGGATTCGATGTCGCAAGCGTGTCCCTTCACGCATGTGGTTCTGCAGGGTGGCGTCGGTGGCTTGGCCGCCGGAGTCGTGAGCTACTTCTGGGAGAAGTTCGGCGCACAACGGCCGGCCTTCATCGTCGCAGAACCGCGCCAGGCCGACTGCCTGATGCAGAGCGCGCTCCAGGGCCGTCCGTCCGTGGCAACCGGCAGTGTCGACTCGGTGATGGCGGGCCTTGCCTGCGGGGAAACATCCACGCTGGCCTGGCGCTTTCTGGAGCCTTCGGCGGATTGCTTTGCAGTCATCGAAGACAACCACGCCGTGGAAGCCATGCGATGGCTTGCGCAAGGTTCCAGGCTCGACCGGCCCATCGTCAGCGGCGAATCGGGGGCTGCCGGCGCGGCGGCGCTGCAGATGATTGCGCTCTCGCCCGAGTGGCGCCAACAGGCCGCACTCGACGCCGACTCGAAGGTGCTGCTGATCAACACCGAAGGCGCGACCGCGCCCGGCGTCTATGCACAGCTTCTGGGCCGGAGCGCCGACGAGGTCCTGCAGGCGCAGCACGAATGGGCGCAGACCAGGAGCGTTTGATCGCCTCGTCAACAGCCGGCACAGGTCATCCGTTGAAGGCGCGGGAGGCCGTCTCCCTCACCCTGGATGGAATCACATGAAAAAGCTTCTTGTTACCCTGACCGTTCTGCTTGGTGCGGCGAGCGCGTTCGCGCAGTCCGACAGCGGAGTCCGCGTGAGCACGGACCCGGCCCGCGCTGCCGCAGTGGAGAACCATGCCCGGGAACTGCAGTCGCGTCCCGCGGAAAAGCCGATGGCCATGCACGAGCACGCGCCCAAGGCGCACAAGCATCAGGCGAAGCACCATCACGCCAAGCCGCACGCCAAGAAGTCCTGAGGCCAATGAGGCCGCTGCGGCGGCCTGGCGCTAAAGTCCGTCCTGCTCAAACCTGAGGAGGGCGCGACATGCTCATTCGGACCGGGCGGCTTTCGGGCCTCCTGCTTTTGCTTCTTTCGGCTGCAGGCGCTGCAACTGCGGGAACGATCACGTGCGTTCCAGGCCCCAGCGCAGGGGCCGGCTCCTTTCACTGGGTTCGCAAGATCTCGATCGACGAGCATTCGCGGACTGTGCTCATGGACACGATGCGCTCCAAGACGAAGGACGCCGAGACCATGGGCAAGATGAGGGGCGAGCTGGTGAGCATGGACGACACCCAATCCGGCGAGCCCATCTACGTCTTCAATTCGATTCCCGGCCCGGGCGTGGAAGTCATGAGCCTCTTCAAGCTGTTCAAGGCGGGCGAGTGGCATCTGATCAGTGCGGGAGTCAGCTTCGTGAACAAGGTGCCTGCACTGCGCGCAGTCGAGCAAAGCGCGGTTTTCGACTGCAAGCGCTCCGGATTGGGGTGAACCCCGCCTGAGGCGAGGCTGACGACCCGGGCGTCGTGTGACATTTAGGCACTCTCTTCACACGCGAGATGTGCGCGGCTACAAAGGGCAGGGCGTTGTCTTCCCATCGGGATTGTTCCCGTCCTTCAGGAGACGACGTGATTGCTCATCGAACCTTTCTCAAGCTGGCTGCCGCAAGTGCGATCGCAGTCGGCGCACTGTGCGCTGCGGTCTCGGCGAATGCCGGCCCGAGCTGGTCCATCGGCGTGACCGTGCCCGGTGTCGTGGTGAGCCAACCCGCCCCGGTGTACTACGAGCCGGCGCCTGTGTATTCGCGGCCGGCACCCATCTACTACCAGCCCGCGCCGCCCGTGCGCTACCAGCCGCCGTCTTACTACGCGCCGGCCCCCGGGTACTACGAGCGCGAATCCCGCTGGGATGAACGTCGCGCCGAACGCCGGGAATGGCGCCGCCGGGAGTGGGCGCGCGAACACTATCGCCGCTACCACGAAGACCGCGACGACTGATCGATTCGCCGGCTTCGCTGGCCTGTCAAGCTGTGGCCGTGGCGATCACACGGCCGCGCCCCAGCGCCTTGGCGCGATACAGCGCCTCGTCGGCCTGGGCCAGCACTTCGTCGACGTCCTTGATGCCGTCGCTGGTCGCCACGCCGATGCTGACGGCGAACGAGCCGACCGCATACGCTGGTGAATCGGGCGGCAGGGGCTCGTCGATGCCCTCCTTCAGGCGCGCTGCGATGGCCATGGCATCGGCCATCGTCGTGTGGGGCAGCAGCACGACGAATTCTTCGCCGCCATAGCGCCCGAGCAGGCCCTGCGCGCCGATCACCCGCTGCATGCGGCTGACCGCCTCGCGCAGCACCGCATCGCCCATCTGGTGGCCGAAGCGGTCGTTGATGCTCTTGAAGTGATCCAGGTCCACCATCAGCATCGCGGCGGGTCGCCCCAGTGTTCCGTGGCTCGCGGCGAATTCGGCCAGACAGGCGTCGAGCAGTGCGCGCCGGTTCAGCACGCCGGTGAGCGGGTCGCGGGTGGCAAGGTACTCGAACTCGGTGTGCACGCGGTCGGTGGCCATCAGCACGACGGCAATGGACAGAAACAGCACGCTGAAGGAATACATGGAGATGTAGACCGACTGGATCCACGTCGCTTCCATGATGTTGGTGCCGGCCATTCCCAGGATCACCGAAACGAAGCGCAAGCCGGCCACCAGCGACTGGGCCAGCAGCAGCCCGATCATCAGCCGCATGCCGTACACCGAGCCCTTGTGCCGCATGTAGAGCAGGGCGTGGAAGAAGAACAGCAGCGCCACCGCGAAGGTGACGATGGCCAGGCGCGCTTCGAAGTCCGGCTTGATGCCGCTGAACCAGAACATGAGCACGCCCAGCAGCAGGTTCAGCGCCGTCCAGCCCCGGGTGTCGCTACGGCCCAGCAGAAACTGCTGGCTTCCCGCGTAGTAGATGACACAGGCCTGGAACAGCACCATGTTGGCAATGACGATCGTGGCGAAGTCGGGCATGAAGCCGCGCGCGGCGAACAGCAGGGTGCTGACAAACGCGATCAGCGGCGCCCGGGACCATTCGCTCAGCCCCCGGATGCTGGGCGGGTAGCTGCGGCGCATGAAGAACAACACCAGCGACATCATGATGCCCATCAGACCCGCCAGCAGGATGGTGGAGCGGGGATCGAAGAGGTAAGGCAGGTAGCCCATGTTGCTCTATGTGTTTTTTTGCGTCGCGCAGCGGCGTGTGCCGGCCTCCCGGGCGTGGCGAAGATCTCTGTCGACTGTGTCTTGAGAAGGTTGGAGGATATCGATTCGACGCAACGCCCGAAAGCGGGCACGACCCAGCATGCATGAGATTGCAAGCAATCCAAAACAAATGTTAATACCAAGGAACTATTTCCTTGGGCTGGCGAAGGCCGGGACCTATTCTTGGCGCCATGAACGCAGCACAGCAACTCCTCGTCGAGCTGCCCGATGGCTGGTCCAGCCGGATCGACATCAAGCAGACCAGCAATGGCCGCTATGCGGGTGTCGCGGAGCTGAACCTGCAGGGGCTCAAGTGGGGCGTGCTCGTGTTCATGCAGCAGCCTTCGCTGGACGCCGCGCTGGCGCGCGTTCGCCTGCGGGCCAGCCAGTTCGCGAGGGAGCGGCTGCCCCTGCTGGACGCCGAATCGAGGATGCTGTTCGAGTGAACCAATGAAAAAGCCCGCACGAGGCGGGCTTTGGAATGTGGTCGTGAACTCTCACGCGGTCCACGGTTACGGCAAATGTTCAATTGCGGAAGCCACCTGTTGTTTTTTTCGTCGTAGTGACTTCGACGCGCCGGTGTGAGATTCGGCTTGCCTGGCCAGGCAACATCCGGAGCGAATCCGGACGAAGCGCGATTGTATCAGATAGCGATGGCCTATCCGAATCTTGGTGTTTGCTCCGGGTTTTGCTATCGCGCGCATGAGGATTGCCAAACCCAGGAAGCCCATCGAAGCGGCACCATCGACGCTTACTGACGGAGAACATCGTGAACACATTCAGAAAATTCGTGGGTGGCGCCATTTCGCTTGCCGGGGCCGTGGTGCTCGTGGCCCGGCACCTTTGAGCAGTCGCCTTCCGCACGCGCATCGAAAACGCGTTCAGGAAACCACCCGAGCCTGACTCAAGGCCGCGTGATCAGCGGTGAAGCCGGCGCCACCGCCGGCGGCCGTTGCGGGTACACCGACGTGCCGAAGGTGTTGCCCATGCGATGTTCGGTCGCTGCCCGGTTGAACAGCCCGAGCTGGTTCGATGGCCGTTGCGTGATGGCTTCCGACGCCATGCCCGGCTGCTCCCCGTCGGGTGAGCGCGGCGGCGGGGTGGGACGCAGCTTCTGCGTGAGGCAGGCATAAGACGGCGTGCGCTCGCCATTGACGACCACTTCCACGCAACTGTCCGCGCCCGTGTCTTCCGCCTTCGCGACCGGCGCGTCCTGTGCCATCGCGGCACCGTGGGCACCGAATGCCAGCAACGCCATGGCGCCATACAAGAGACCTGCGCGCATCCTCACTCCCCTTCGTTCGTTTGGCCGGCCGGGACGGCGGCGAACCTGTCAGTCTAGGCAGCGCGCAAGTCAGCCGCAAGACGGCGCCGGCCGCCTCAACCGAAGGTGAACACATAGGCTTGCGCACCGGCATCGAGAAACTCGATCTCGAACAGCCGGTCCTTGCCGTTCACCGACTGGCGCACGAGTTGATAGAGCCGTTGCGCGTCGATGACGCCGTTGCCTTCCGCATCCGTGTCGGCGCCGTGGTCCGCCAGCGGCGGCTTGCCGTCCACCCGCACCCTGAAGCGCACGGGCTTTCCATCGGCCGACGGACCCAGCACCAGGTGCAGGTCGCGCGCCTGAAAGCGATAGGCGATGCGCCCGCCGGGGCGGGCCAGCACCGCGCGTTCGCTCCCCACGGTCCATTCACCGCTCAACGCCCATTGATCGGTTCGCAGCGAAGGTGCGCTCGGGTAGACGCGGGCACGGTCGCTCGCGAGGCCGCCGGGCGAGGCGAAGTTGTGCGCGCGTTCATAGCCCAGGTAGGTCTCGCCCGACAGCGCAGGCGACGCATCGGGCGCGGCCTGCGTGCCCTGGCCTTGCGGTGAAACCAGGCGGGCCGGCACATCCGGGCGCCCGGCCTCGGCCAGCAGTTGCTGGATGACCTGCTCCGACTTCGCATACCGGTTCTCCCCGACCTGTTGATGGCGGATGCGCCCCTGCGCATCGATGAAATAGAAGGCGGGCCACGACTGGTTGCCGAACGCACGCCAGATCGCATAGTTGCTGTCGACGGCCACCGGGAAGCCGACGCCCAGGTCCTTCGTCGCCCGGCGCACGTTGGACGGCAGCTTCTCGAACGCGAACTCGGGCGTGTGCACGCCGATGACGACCAGGCCCGCGTCCTTGTACTTCTCGGCCCATGCGCGGACATAGGGCAGGGTGCGCAGGCAGTTGATGCACGAGTAAGTCCAGAAGTCGACGAGCACGACCTTGCCGCGCAAGCTCTCGGGCGTCAGCGGGGGCGAGTTGATCCATTCGATCGCACCGGCGAGCGAGGGAAACGAGCCCTCGACGCCGAGCGGCAGCGCAGGCTTCTTCGGCTCCTGCAGTGCCGATGTCAACATCAGGCCGGATGCCAATGACGCCGGCACCTGCGCGGCGGGCAGAGGCGACGGCTTCGGCGCATTGATCTTCTCGACAAGCGCCTGCTCCAGCGCCGACGTCGTGTTGGCGGAGAGCTGGCTGAGCAACCCTGTGTCCAGCCCCAGCGCGATGGCACCGACGCCTGCCAGCACCGCGACACCGGCCGCGCGCCGCACCCATTCACCGGTGCGCAACGAGCCCTTCATCACCGAGAACACGCGCCCGCTGAAGAGCAGCGCCGCCGCCAGCGAAGTGCACGCACCGGCGGCATAGGCCAGCAGCAACAGCGAGGTGCCGACGCTCGCGCCGTTGAGCGCCGCGCCGGTCAGGATCAGCCCGAGGATCGGCCCCGCGCACGGCGCCCACAGCAGGCCGGTGCCAACGCCGAGCAGCAGCGGCGCGAAAACCGAGGGCTTTGTCGCGGCACTGTCCGGCTGCCGCTGCGACAACCGGTTGCCCAGCGCAACCAGCGGCCGGCTCAGCCGCTGCGCCACCGACGGAAACAGCAGCGTGACGCCGAACACCGCCAGCAGCGCGATCGCCGCATGGCGCCCGTACTGGTTCAGCGCCACCACCCAGCCGCCGCCCACCGCCGCCAGCGTGGCGATGGCGGCAAAGGCCAGCGCCATGCCCAGCAGCAAGGGCAGCCCGTGCGAGCGGAACGGGCGGTCGGCGCGTGCGAACACGAAGGGGAGCACGGGCAGGATGCACGGGCTCAGGATGGTGAGCACGCCACCCAGGTAGGCAACGAGGAGGATGAGCATGGTGTGGTTCTCTGCGATGAATGGATGAAAACGACAGGGCGAGCAAGGTCTTCACGGCCTCGACGAACGAGCCGCTTTTCAGAAAGAAATCGGGTGCGGCTCAGCCCGGCGGTGCAGCGCGGGTGTTCGTCAGCGTCAACCGGGCTTCCAGCCCGCCTTCGCTGCGGTTGCGCAGCGTCAGTTCCGCGCCCATCGCCATCGCGAGCTGGTGCGCGATGGCCAGGCCCAGCCCGGTGCCGCCGGTGCCGCGGTTGCGCGAACCTTCCAGACGGTAGAAGGGCTTGAGCACGTTCTCCAACTGGTCCGGTGGAATGCCGGGGCCGTTGTCGATCACGGCAAGAACCAGCCGGTCGCTGTCCGCACGTACCTGCAGGCGCACATCGCTGCCGAAATTCAGCGCGTTGTCGATCAGGTTAGCCAGGATCCGGCGCAGCGCGTTCGGGCGCGTCACGATGGGCTCGCCGGTGCGGCCTTCGAGCCGCACCGCCTGCCCCGAGTCTTCGTAGTCGGCCACCATGCTCTCGAACAGCGCGTCGGCATCGATGCGGCAGGCCGGCTCGGTGGCGCCGTGGAGCGTGCGCGCGTAGGTCACGCCTTCGCGCACCAGCGTGTGCATCGCGTCGAGGTCCTGCCGGAACTTGTCGCGGTCGTGGTCGCTGTCCATCAGGTCGGTGCGCAGGCGCATGCGGGTGATCGGCGTCTGCAGGTCGTGCGAGATGGCCGCAAGAATCTCCACGCGCTCGGCCATGTAGCCGGCGATGCGACGCTGCATGGCGTTGAACGCGCGTGCCGCATGCGCCACCTCGGTCGGCCCGTCTTCCATCAGCGTCTGGGCCTTGAGATCGGGCCCCAGTTCGTCGGCAGCCGCCGCAAGATCGGCCAGCGGCCGCGTCACCAGCCGCACGGCGAACCAGGCGCACAGGGCCAGCACCACCAGCTGGATCGCCAGCAGCCACATCACCCAGCGCGACACCGGCATGCTCACCCGCCGCGCATGCACAACCACCGAAGAGCCGTCGCTCAGCCGCACCTGGATCTGCAGGCTCTCGGCGGGTTGTGTCACCTGCCCGATCTTCACGATCTCGAAGGGTCGCATCGCATCGGCGATGGCCGTGGCGAACTGCTGCAGCAGCACGGACTGCGGCGCGATTCCCTGCGCACTGCCGCCCAGCACGAAGCGGTAGTTGCGCCGCTCCAGCCGCTCCAGCCAGCTCGCGCGTTCGGCGGCGGGCAGGCGGTCGAGGATGGCGACCGAACTGGCGATGTCGCGCTCGATGCCGATCATCATCAGCTCGCGCAGCGCCATGTCTCGCTCATAGCGAATGGCCGCGAAGGTCAGCAACTGCGCAATCGCCAGGCCGATCACGATGATCAGCGTCACCCGCGAGAACAGCGAACGCGGCACCAGCCGGCGCCAGTTGTTGTCGCGAACGGGCACCTGCAGGCCGGCGCCGGCGGGGAGGGCGTGGAGGTCGGCTGATGTGGGCATGGGCTGGTTTATAGACCCGTGTCCGCCACTGGCGCCGTTTGTTTGTATTGCAGTGTGTTGAACCCCGCAAACGACATGGAACATTACCCGCGCGGTCGCGGTTTCCGTTTTTTGTATGCCCGTGTATCTCGCCGCGTCGGCATACACGGTCATACAAGAGGGCCCCTTCCAGGACACATCGCGAATACATGCGGCGAATCCAATGAGGCCATCGCCAGCCGCACCCCACCCGGTGCCCTGGCGATGAGATCACTCAACGCATACGAAGGAACGCGCATGTCTGCACCCATCAATCGTCAACGCCGCTTCTTGCTGGGAGGCGCCGCCGCGAGCCTGGCGGCCATCGAGCTGGCATTCATGGGCACCGCCCAGGCGGCCGGGGCTCGGCCCACCGGTTCATCCGGCAAGCCGCCAAGGCTCGAACCGATCCGCCAGATCAAGGCCGGCGAACTCGATGTCGGCTACTACGAAGCCGGCCCGGCCGACGGCATTCCCGTGCTGCTGATGCACGGCTATCCCTACGACATCCACAGCTATGCCGAGGTCGCGCCGCTGCTGGCCGCAAGGGGCTGCCGCGTCATCGTGCCGCACCTGCGCGGCCATGGCAGCACCCGCTTTCTCGACAGTGCCAACCCGCGCTCCGCGCAGCAGGCGGCCGTGGCACTGGACCAGATCGCGCTGCTCGACGCGCTCGGCATCGACCGCGCCGTGATGGTTGGCTACGACTGGGGCGCGCGCACCGCCTGCATCATCGCGGCGCTGTGGCCAGAGCGTTGCCTGGGGCTGCTGTCGGTCAACGGCTACATCATGACCAACCGCCCCGGCAACAAGCTGCCGCTGCCTGCCAAGGTGGAGCTGGGCTGGTGGTACCAGTACTACTTCGCCACGGAGCGCGGCCGCCTCGGGCTGGAAGCGAACCGGCGCGACATCGCGCGCATCCTGTGGACCACCAATTCGCCGAAGTGGAACTACGACGACGCCACCTTCGAGCGCAGCGCCGCGTCCTTCGACAACCCCGACTACGTGAGCATCGTGATCCACAACTACCGCTGGCGCCTCGGTCTCGCGGAAGGCTTTGCGCCGTACGAAGACCTCGAAAAGCGCCTCGCCACCTTCCCGACGATTGCCGTTCCCACCATCACCATGGACGGCGACTCCGACGGCGTGGTGCCTGCCACCGACGGCAAGGCCTATGCCGCGAAGTTCACCGGACCGCGCACGCACATCGTCGTGAACGCGGGCCACAACGTGCCGCAGGAAACGCCGCAGGTGTTTGCCGATGCGGTCTGGAAACTCGCCTCCGCGCGCGGCTGAACCGACTCTCTTTTTTTCTCTTTCTCCCGACCCACCCTGACTCACTCCAAAGGAACCACCATGACCATGAAGCTCGACAAAGTGCTGTACACCGCATCCACCCACACCACCGGCGGCCGCGAGGGCGCGGGCAAGGCCAGCGACGGTGCGCTCGACGTCAGGCTCAGCCCACCCGGCTCAGGCAAGCCCGGCACCAACCCCGAACAGTTGTTCGGCATCGGCTACTCGGCCTGCTTCATCGGCGCGATGCGGCTGGCCGGAGGCCGGCTCGGCATCAAGCTGCCGGAAGACGTGGCGGTGGACGCCAGCGTGTCGCTCGGCAAGACGGAAGGCGATGCGGCCTATGCATTGGCCGTCAAGCTGGCCATCACGCTGCCGGGGCTCGACGCCGCGCAGAAGCAGCAACTGGTGGAAGGCGCCCACCAGACCTGCCCCTACTCGAATGCGACGCGGGGCAACATCGAGGTCGAGTTCTCGATCGCCTGAGTTCACCGAACCGCGACGATGAACAGCCTTGGAAAAGGCAGCAGCACCGTGCCGTCGTCCAGTGCGGGGTAGGCCTTTGCAATCTCGGCCTGGTATTGCGCGATGAACGCGGCCTTCTCGTCCGCGTTCAGCCGCGCCAGGTAGGGCAGCAGCGCCGAGCCCTTGAACCATTCCACCACCGCCGCAGCGCCGGCGAGCGGGTGGAAGTAGGTGGTGCGCCACACATCCACCTGGCCGACATGCGACCGCAGCAACGCGTAGTAGTACGCCGCGCTGTGCCGCGCCGGGTGCTTCACGTCGCCGATCTTCGCGGCCCAGCGGCGCGATGCCGCGACTTCGCGCGCCAGCCGGTGCGCGGGCTCTTCCAGGTTGTCGGGCGTCTGTATCGCGAGGCTGCCGCCCGGTGCGAGCTTGCTTGCGAGGCGCGGATACAGCGAGGCATGGTCCGGCAGCCATTGCAGCGAAGCGTTCGCCAGGATCACGTCGAAGGCCTGCGACGGGTTCCAGCGCTCGATGTCCGAAACCTCGAAGCCGATGCCGGGCAGGCGCTTTCGCGCGGCCGTCACCATGTCTTCGGAGCTGTCCATGCCGGTGACCGCCGCATCGGGAAAGCGCTGGGCGAGCACGTCGGTGGAGTTGCCCGGTCCGCAGCCCAGGTCGACGGCCAGCCGAACGTTTTGAGAATGAATGGCGGCCACGAGATCGCGGACTGGCCGGGTGCGTTCGTTCTCGAAGGCGGTGTATTGCTTGGCGGACCAGTCGCCGCTGGTGGCGTCGGGGGTAGAGGCAGTCATCTGAGGCATTTCTTGAAGTGGGTACCGGCAGTTTGCGCAGCGCACCCATCTTCGTAAAATGAATTTATTTCGGCCATTCATTCAAATCGCTCATGAAAATCGACATCCTGGGTATTCAGGCTTTCGTCGCGATTGCAGAGCGGGGCAGCTTCCAGGCTGCGGCCGATCATCTGAGCGTGACGCAGACGGCCATCACGCAGCGGCTGCGCAAGCTCGAAGAGTTTCTGGGCGTGGCGCTGGTCGAGCGCACGACGCGCTCCGTCGGGCTGTCGACCATCGGCCAGAACTTCCTGCCGCAGGCGCGCCGCCAACTGGTCGAACTGACAGACGCCTTGCTGGAGATCCGCGAAAGCGGCAAGGCCGAGCGCGGCGATGTGTCCATTGCCTGCGTGCCGACGGCGGGCGTGCAGTTCCTGCCGAAGATCATGCGGGCCTATTCGGCGCGCTATCCGCAGAACCGCATCAAGATCCTCGACCACGCCACGTCGGCCGTGACCGATGCGGTGCTGCACCGCGAAGTCGAATTCGGCATCGGCATATCCGGTTCGCATCCGCCCGAGCTGTCGAGCGTGCCGCTGCTCGAAGACAAGTACGTGCTGATCTGTCACCAGAGCCATCCGCTGGCAAAGCGCCGAAGAATCGCGTGGCGCCAGTTGAAGGACTTTCCGCTGATCTTCGCCGGCCAGGTGAATGGCAACCGCGACCTGCTGGACATGGCCCTGGACAAGAGCGCGCTCGGCCTGCAGACCTTCTATGAAGTCCAGCGCAGTTCCACCGCCGTCGGGCTGGTCGCCCAGCAGGTGGCCGCCGCCATCGTGCCCCGGCTGGCGGTGCAGGCGGGCGCCTATCCCGACATCCGCATCGTGGAGCTGGTCGATCCGGTGGTCTCGCGCACGCTGGTGCTGATGGCCCGCAAGACCGCGCACCTGTCGCCGGCGGCGCAGGCGCTCTACGACATGATCAAGGCGCAGGCCTCGCGAAAGCAGAACGGGCAGACCTGATCGATGATCCGGGCTGCCACCCATCCACCAAATATTTCAAGGAGCCGACACATGAGCCATGGCACCACAGCCACCATCGTTTCCACGGGAACCGACTACAGCCATCGCATCGCGGTGGGCAAGTTCGAACTCATCGCGGACGAGCCCGCCGCCCTGGGCGGACAGGGCCTCGGCCCCGCGCCCTACGACTACTACCTGGCGGCGCTGTCGGCCTGCACCGCCATCACGCTGCGCATGTATGCGAAGCGCAAGGGCTGGGAGCTGGGCGAGTTCCGTGCGGAACTCACGCTGACCAAAGACGCAGACGGCAAGGCGCACATCCGCAGGGTTCTTCACTCCGATGCGCCGTTGAGCGATGCCCAGTGGGAGCGCCTGCTTGAAGTGGTGGCCAACACGCCGGTGACGAAGACGATGCGCGAGGGCGCGGAGATCACGAGCGAGCGCGGGCCCGCAGCGGGTTGATTGAACAACGCAATGAACCGGTGCCGCAGGTTCACGCAACGTAGTGTGGCGGCCCAGGCCGCCAGATACACAGGCATACAAACCCGCTTGTTCCGCGCGCCAGCCGGCATACATTGCGGCTATCGCGCCCTCCGGCGCCCCATCGCACCGCCATGACGCCCAAGACCTCCGACCACATCCTCATCGTCGACGACGACCGGGAAATCCGCGAGCTGCTCACCACCTACCTGGTCAAGAATGGCCTGCGCGTGGTCGCGGTGCCCACGGGCCGCCACATGCGCGCGGCGCTGGAAGAGTCGGGCCCGTTCGACCTCATCATCCTCGACCTGATGCTGCCGGGTGAAGACGGGCTGACGCTGTGCCGCGACCTGCGCACAGGAAAATTCAAGGCCACGCCGATCCTGATGCTCACGGCCCGCAGCGAAGAGGCCGACCGCATCCTCGGCCTGGAGATGGGCGCCGACGACTACCTGGCCAAGCCCTTCTCCGCCCGCGAACTGCTTGCGCGCATGCGTGCGGTGCTGCGCCGCACGCGCATGCTGCCGCCGAACATGCGCTCGACCGAAGCCGCCTCGAAGCTGGCGTTCGGCGAATGGCAGGTGGACACCACCGCGCGCCATCTGCTCGACGACAGCGGTGTGATGGTGGCGCTGAGCGGTGCCGAATACCGGCTGCTGCGCGTGTTTCTCGACCATCCGCAAAAGGTGTTGAGCCGCGACCAGTTGCTGAGCCTGACCCAGGGCCGTGAGGCGGAGTTGTTCGAGCGGTCGATCGACCTGCTCGTGAGTCGTCTGCGCCAGCGTCTGCGAGACGATGCGCGTGAGCCGCGCTACATCAAGACGGTGCGAAGCGAGGGCTATGTTCTTGCATCGTCGGTCGAGGCGCTGGACTGACGGACTCACTTACCGGTCCTCGGCGGTGCGGTCGCGAGCCTACACTCGCGAAATGATCAAAGCTCTCTTGTTGCCATTGGGTGCTCTCCTGGTTACCGCATGCGCTCAGCCTGAGCCGCCGAAACCACCGCCGGTCGGCATGGCCAATCCTGCATCGGTCTATTGCAAGAGCCTTGGGGGAACGACCCTGATGAGGTCGAACGACAAAGGCCAATACGGCATCTGCCAGCTTCCGGATGGCAAGCAGATCGAAGAGTGGGAGCTTTTCCGGCGCGACCATCCTGCGAAGTAGGGCTCGCTGCGTTACGACGGCTTGCGCGTACGCACGCGGGGGCCGTCGGCTTGTCGCGCGGAGATGCACTGGCAGTTCACCGGGTTGCGTATCTCGTGCGCGATGCCGCCGGTCAGGAAGAGCAGGGCTAGCCAGAGCTTCTTCATATCAGTGACTCCTTTTTGGGGCTCGGATTCGGGTTCGTGTTCGGGGTCGGGTTCATTCGGGGCGGGTGCGAATGACACCAGGTGCTCCCCTCCGCGAATGTCCCCCGCTTCGCTCCTCCTTTATTTCGCTGCGGGGAGCACCTGGTGTCATTCGCACAAGGGCACGCTCTGCGCTTGCAGCCGATCAACAAGTGCTCTGAGCGCTCGCGTCGATACGGGGCTCTTTTTCGCGAAATAAAGGAGGAGCGAAGCGGGGGACATTCGCGAAAAAGAGCACCGTGTCGGCGTGAGCGCCGCCCTGAACAGCAGCAGCGCATCAACCGCACAACGTGACGAATAAAAGAGCGCCCTAGGACCCCGCCATCGAAGGTTCCGCCAGCAGCGCCTGAATCTTCTTCTCGGTCGTGCCATAGCTGCCCTCGCCGAAGTGCGAATAGACGACCTTGCCTTGCTTGTCGATCAGGTACACGGCCGGCCAGTACTGGTTCTTGAACGCCTTCCAGGTGCCATAGCTGTTGTCCTGCGCCACCGCGTGTTGGATCTGCAGCCGCTGGACCGCATCCTGCACGTTCTTCGTCGACTTCTCGAACGCGAACTCCGGCGTGTGCACGCCCACGACGACCAGGCCCTGGTCCTTGTACTTCGCGTTCCAGTCTTTCACGTAGGGCAGGTGGTTCAGGCAGTTGATGCAGGTGTAGGTCCAGAAGTCGACCAACACCACCTTGCCGCGCAACTCGCTCAACTTCAGCGGCTGCGTGTTGAGCCACGTGTCGATGTTCTGGAATTCGGGCGCGGGCAACGCCTCGGCGGCGGGAACGTCGCCGCTCAGCGGCGGCGCGGCGAAGGTCAGCGTGAGGGCGGCCGCGGAGGCAGCGACGACCACGGCGAAGAAGGCGGCGAGAGAACGAAGGCGCATGTTGATTCCTCCAGAGGAGAGTGACGGTCGGGTTCTTGAACGGACCTGATTCTTCGTCGCGCAGTCCTCCTCCGGCGCGCAGACCGTATGCCTGTGTATCCGTCATGGGACGTCGACACACAACGTTTCGCGACCGCGCTTCCTAACTCGCGTCGAACACGATGCGCCGCCAATTTCATCGTGGTGTCACAAAGACGAGGCTCCTACGTCGAGACCATTCTTCTTACGCGCAGGAAAACCCATCGCGGCGGACCGAGTGCCAATTTCTTGATGAAGTTTTCGTGACAAACGACAGTCGCCGCGCACGCCGCGCGTCTAGATAACCGTACGCAACAGCGACATGAAGGCTCTGCCTCATGCGCCGTTGCCAAGCGAGCTTCATCTTTGAGAACCGAGCTGTAAATGCATGACATGAAGAAGAACGCCCCACCGAATTGCTGGAGAGCGGTGTGGGTGGCAGTGATGGCGATAGGTGCCCAAGGGGCCGCCTTTGCCCAGGCATCCGCACCCGCCGCACCATCCTCAACCCCACCCGCTTCGGCGGCCACACCCTCGAGCACCACGCCGGTTGCCACGCCGGCCGCGACACCCGAATCGACCCGCAAGGTCGATATTGCCGAATACATCGTGCGCGGCAACACCGTGCTCGACGCCCGCGCCATCGAGAAGGCGGTCACGCCTTTTCTCGGCCCCGAGCGCACGCTGAAAGACGTGGAGGGCGCACGCGACGCGCTGCTCGCGGCCTACCAGGCGGCCGGCTACCAGTCGGTGTATGTCGACCTGCCCGAACAGCAGGTCACGCAGGGCGTGGTGTTCCTGCAGGTCAATGAAACCCGCGTGGGCCGCGTGCGCGTGGTCGGCGCCGAGTACAACTCGCCGGTCGACGTGCGCGACCAGGTGCCCGCGCTCAAGGAAGGCGGCGTGCCCAATTTCACGACCGCGCAGGCCGAGCTCACCGCGCTCAACCGCAGCCCCAAGCGCCAGGTGATGCCGCTGGTGCGCCAGGGCACGATGCCCGGCACCATGGACGTGGACCTGAAGGTCGACGACAGCAGCCCGTGGCGCGCCAGCGTCGGCCTGAACAACGACTACAGCGCCGACACGCGCAAGCTGCGCGCCACCGCATCGATCGGCCACGACAACCTCTGGCAGATGGGCCACAGCGCCTCCATCAGTTTCTTCGGCGCGCCGCAGGACCTGAGCCAGACCAAGGTGTTCTCGGCTTCCTACACGGCGCCGCTGCCGGGCACCAACTGGAGCCTGGAGGCCAATGCCTACAAGTCCGACAGCAACGTGGCCACCGTCGGCGGCACCAGCGTGCTCGGCAAGGGCCACTCCATCGGCGTGAAGGCCACCTACACCGTGCCGAACACCGGCAACTGGTGGCACGCGTTCAGCGTGGGCGTGGACCTCAAGAACAACCAGGAAGCGCTGCGCCTGAAGGGCACCGGCGACACGGTGCCGCTGAAGTACGCGCCGATCACGCTGTCGTACTCGGGCTTTCGCCAGACGGACAAGAGCCAGTACGGCGTGGGCATCTCGCTGGTGGTGGGCACCAGCAGCTCCTTTGGCTACACCAGCGACTGGGCCGCGTTCGACTACAAGCGCTACAAGTCTTCGCCCAGCTTCATGGTGCTCAAGACCGACCTGAACGGCACGCACACCTTCGATGGCGGCCAGCAACTGGCCTTCCGCTTCAACGGCCAGATGACCGATTCGCCGCTGGTGTCCAGCGAGCAGATCGCCGGCGGCGGCATGAACTCTGTGCGCGGCTACCTCTCGGCCGAAGCCACCGGCGACTACGGCGTGGTCGGCTCGCTCGAAGTGCGCAGCCAGCCGCTGACCTTCCTGGGGCCGCTGGTCGAGAACTGGCGCGTGTATGCCTTCGCCGATGCGGCGCGGCTGCGCCTGAAGAGCCCGCTGCCTGAGCAGGCCGAGCGCTTCTCGCTGTATTCGGTGGGCCTGGGCACCACTTTCAAGATCACCCAGTACTTCTCGGGCCGCGTCGATGTCGGCTATCCGCTCACGGACGGACCGCGCACCAAGAAGCACGACCCGCGCGTGAATTTCAGCTTCACCGCGAACTACTGATCCACGCGGCCGCCACCTTTTCTTTCTATCTTTTTTCTCTCTACGAGTTTTTCGGAGAACCCTGTCATGCGACGAATTCTTTTTATCGTGCTCACGTTGATGAGCACGCTCTTGCCCGGCCTGGCCCACGCCTGGTGGCAAGCCGAGTGGTCTTACCGCAAGCCCGTCACCATCGACGGCGGCCCGCAGGCCGGTGCCATCGGCAGCGATGCCGGCCGCGTGCCGGTGCTGGTTCGCCTGCACACCGGCAACTTCAAGTTCGAGGGTGTGAGCGAGACCGGTGCCGACCTGCGCTTCATCGCGGGCGATGACAAGACCGTGCTGAACCACCAGATCGAACAGTTCGATCCGCTGCTGGGCATTGCGCTGATCTGGGTCGACGTGCCCAACGTCTCGGCCGGCACGCCGCAGAAGCTGTGGATGTACTACGGCAACCCGAAGGCCCCGGCCTCGGGCAACGGCCAGCGCAGCTTCGACCCCGACTACACGCTGGTCTACCACTTCGCCGAAGGCGCCGTGCCACCGCGCGACACCACCGCCTACGCCAACAACGGCCAGACCTCGGCCGTGCCGGTCGAAGGCACCGTCATCGGCCGGGGCGCGCAGCTCGGCAACGGCGCGCTGATGCTGCCCGCCACGCCGTCGCTCGCCGTGCAGGCCGGTGGCGCGCTGACGTTCTCCGCATGGGTCAAGCCCGACCAGCTCGGCGCCCGCCAGGCGATCTATGCCCGCCGCGACGGCGCCGGCGAACTCGTGGTCGGCATCGACCAGGGCGTGCCCTTCGTGCAGGTCAACGGCCAGCGCAGCACGCCCGGCCAGCCGATCCAGGCCGGCCAGTGGTCGCACCTTGCGGTGAAGGCCGAAGGCGACAGCGTCGCGCTGTATGTGGGCGGCCGTCCCACCGTGTCGCTGGCCGCCAAGCTGCCCGCGCTGAACACCGCCGCGGCCCTCGGCGCCGATGCACCGGGCAGCCTGCCGGTGGCGCAAGGCGCGCAACCCGCCGCCGCTTTCGGCGCGTTCACCGGCGCCATCGACGAAGTGCGCCTGTCGAAGGTGGCACGCGCCGATGCACTGCTGCTGGCCGATGCCGTGTCGCAAGGCGCCGAGTCGCGCCTGACCGTGTTCGGTGCCGACGAGCAGCAGGCCGGCAAGAGCCACTTCGGCTTCATCCTGGCCGCGATGCCGCTGGACGCATGGATCGTCGTGGGCCTGCTGGGCCTGATGATGGCCGTCTCGTGGGCCATCATGATCGCCAAGGGCCGCCACTACGGCGCCACCTCGCGCGCCAACACCACCTTCATCGAGCACTTCCGCGAAGCCGCCGGCTTGCCGCTCGATCGCCTGGCCGTGAACAACACCGTGCCGCAAGAGGTGCGTGCCGATTCGTCGCTGTGGCGCCTGTATGAAGTGGCCGTGGACGAAATGCGCCGCCGCCACGACCGCGGCTACGACCTGAGCGCCGTGTCCAGCGCCACCATCGGCGCCATCCGCGCCGCCATGGACGGCGTGATGGTGCGCGAGATCGAGCGCATGTCCAAGCGCATGAACTGGCTCTCGACCACCATCGAAGGCGCGCCTTACGTGGGCCTGTTCGGCACCGTGATCGGCATCATGCTGGTGTTCGTCGTGGCGGCCATGGCCGGCGCGGTGGACATCAACTCGGTGGCACCGGGCATGGCGGCCGCGCTGCTGTGTACCGCCGCCGGCCTGGGCGTCGCGATTCCCGCGCTGTTCGGCTACAACTGGCTCGCCTCGCGCTCGGACGCGATCACCGCCGACATGGCCGTGTTCGTCGACGAGTTCGTCACGCGCCTGGCCGAAGAGCAGGGCGAAGGCCGCGCGGTTCCGCTGGCGCAGGCCCGGGCACGGGCCTGAGGAGCGCACGACCATGGCAACCCCAGCCAAGTTCTCGCCCCGCAGGCGAACGGGCGGCATCAACATCACGCCCTTCGTGGACGTGCTGCTGGTGGTGCTGGTGATCTTCATCCTCACCAGCAACGCCAGCATTCCCGGCATCAAGGTCGACCTGCCGAAGGCCAGCGCCTCGGTGGCGCTGGAGAAGCCCAAGACCAAGGCCATCACGATCGACAACGCGGGCAACGTGTTCCTCGATGCCTACCCGGTCACGCTGCCGGAGCTGGAAGAGCGCCTGCGCACCGAGAAGGCCTTGTCGCCCGACTTCCCCGTGATCGTGCGCGGCGATGCCAGCGTGCAGTACGCGAAGGTGGTCGATGTGCTGGACCTGCTGCGCCGCATCGAGCTGAACCAGATCGGCCTCGTGACCGGCAAGCAGAAGTGAGGAACGCAGAGTGAAACCTCGCGATCCGACTTCTCTTCTTCCCGCCGCCGCGCACCGCGCGGGCGGGAAGGCCGGGACGCACGGGCTGTGGCGCCGCTGGGGCGGGGTGGTCATCGGCGCGGCGATCGTCGCCGCGCTGGTGGCCCTGGTATGGCATCTGCTGTCGGACACCGCGAGCAAGAAGCGCGTGGTGGCCGATGCGCCGATGCTGATGCTGCCGCCTCCACCGCCACCGCCGCCAGAGCCCGAGAAGCTGCCCGAGCCCGAGCCGGAAAAGATCAAGCCCGAAGTGGTCGAGAAAGAGCCCAAGCCGGTCGAGCCGCTGGAGCCGCCCAAGGACGACGCGCCGCCCAGCCCCTCGAAGGACCTGGGCGACCCGGTGACCATGGACAGCGCCGGCCAGGCCGGCAACGACGCCTTCGGCATCCAGGCCGGCAGCGGCGGCGGCATGAGCGGCACCGGTGCCGGCGGCGGCCTGGGCAGCGGCTCGTATGCACGGTACGTCTCGAGCATGTTGCAGCAGGCCTTGTCGCGTGACCCGCGCACCCGCCAGCTCGTGTTCGACGACATCCAGATCGACCTGTGGCTCGGCGCCGACGGCAAGACCGCGCGGGTGCAACTGGTGCGCAGCACCGGCACGCCCGAATCCGACGAAGCGGTGCTCGCCATGGTGCGCGCCCTCGACCGCATCGACGAGAAGCCGCCGGCCTCGCTGCGCTTTCCGATGCGCGTGTCCATGAAGGGGCGCCGGCCATGACCCCAGCGACCCGAGTGACCACCACCGCGGCGAGCGCCGCGCTCCGCCTGTCCCATTCAATCCTGTGAACGAAGCGATGAACCATCTCAAAAACATCCAGAGCCGGGGCGCCATGCCGACCCTGCGCAAATGCGCGCTCGCGGCGGCCGTGGCCTCCGTGTTCGTCTTCGCGGCCACCGGCGCCAACGCGCAAACCGCCGCGGCGCCCGCCGAATCCGCCATGGTCAAGCTGATCCGCGGCCTCATTCAGAGCGGCACGCTTGCCAAGGACGTGGGCGAAGCCCTGCTGGCCCAGGCCCAGACCGAAGCCCTGGCCGCGCAGCAGGCACAACGCATGTCGGCCGCCACCACCGCCGCATCGGCCAGCGTGGCCGGCGGCGTGCGGCTCGAAGCCGGTGACGTGCGCGTGCCCTACATCTCGCAGACCGTGCGCGACCAGATCCGCGACGAGGTCAAGGCACAGGTCATGGCGCAGGCCAAGGACGAAGGCTGGGCCGCGCCCAACGAAACGCCCGAGTGGAGCAAGCGCATCCGCGTCGAAGGCGACGTGCGCGTGCGCAACGAGTCGCGCAACTACGCCGGCAACAACAGCAACATCGAGATCAACTGGGCCGAGCTGAACAAGAGCACGGGCTACGACGTCAACCCGAACACCAACCTGGCGCTGCCGTCGATCCTGAACACGCGCCAGGACCGCAAGAACCTGTTCCGCGCCCGCGCGCGGCTGGGCGTGTACGCCGACCTCACCGAGAACACCAAAGCCGGCATCCGCCTGGCCTCGGGCAGCGACGAGAGCCCGGTGTCGACCACGCAGACGCTGGGCGGCGGCCTCTCCAAGAAGAGCGTGTGGCTCGACCAGATGTGGATCTCGCACAAGCCGGTCGACTGGCTCACCGTGACGGCCGGCCGCTTCGGCAACCCCTTCATGTCGACCGACCTGCTGTACTCCAGCGACCTGAACTTCGACGGCATTGCCGCGCAGTTCGAGAAGAAGCTCGCGTCGAACAAGGACCTCACGCTGTTCGGCACGCTGGGGCTGATCCCGCTGGAATACTCGTCGGACAATTCGCCCAGCCGCAGCCAGGCCAAGATGAAGAGCGAGAACAAGTGGCTCTTCGGCGCGCAGGCCGGCGCCGAGTGGAAGATCGACGCGGACAACCGCCTGCGCGGCGCGCTCGCGTACTACAACTTCAACAACATCAGCGGCAAGGTCTCGCAGCCCTGCGCGCTGTATGCCGGCGCCGATGGCTGCAGCACCGACTGGTCGCGCCCGGCCTTCATGCAGAAGGGCAACACGCTCATGCTGCTGCGCGACATCTCGCTGGACCCGCTCAACCCGGCCGGCACGCCGCAGCCGCAGTATGTGGGCCTGGCCTCGAAGTTCCGCCTGATCGACCTGAACCTGCGCTGGGACACGGCCGTTGCCGGCAACAACCTGCGCCTGGACGCGAACTTCGTGAAGAACACCGCGTACGACGCCAACGACATCTGGAACCGCGCGGGCATTCGCGGCGCCATCGTCAACAACTTCGGCGCCACCGGCGGCACCAGCAAGGCCGACTTCAAGAGCGGCGGCAACGCCTACATGGTGCAGGCCACCTACGGCAAGCCGGCACCGTCGGCACGCGGCGACTGGAACGTGCTGGCCGGCTACAAGCGCATCGAGCCCGACTCGATGCCCGACGGCTACAACGACTCGACCTTCCACGGCGGCGGCACCAATGCACGCGGCTACTTCCTGGGCGGTTCGTACGCGATCGACAAGAACATGTGGTTCACCGGCCGCTGGATCTCGACCAAGGCCGTCTACGGACCGCCGCTGGCCATCGACACCCTGCAGCTCGAATTCAATGCGCGTTTCTAAGGAGCTTGCCGTGTCCAGAAAAATCTTCCCGGCGCTGGTGCTGGCGACGCTTGCCGCCACGGCCGGCGTGACCCACGCACAGCAACAGCAGCAGGGCCAGAGCATGGAGGAGCGGCTTCGCGCGCAGTTGCGCGTGACGACCACGCAGCTCCAGCAGGCACAGAACGAGCTGGCCGCGCTCAAGGCGGGGCAGCCCGCGGGCACGCCGGCCGCGGGTGGTTCGGGCGCCGCGGCGCCGGCCAAATCCGATGTCGAGGCGCTGAAGAAGGAGCTTGCGCAAAGCCAGTCGCAACTGGCGGCCGAACGCCAGGCGCGCTCGCAGGCCAGCGCGGGCAGCCAGCAGTTGCGCCAGCAGGCGCAGGCCACAAGCGAGAAGGCCACAGCGCAGGTCGCGCAGTACCGTGGCGCGTATGACGACCTGCTGAAGATGGCGCGCGCCTCCGAGTCCGAGCGCCAGCGCCTGGCCACCGAGGCCGCGACGCACCGCACCGCCATGACGCAGTGCGAGGCCAAGAACACGCAGCTCTATGCCGTGGGGCAGGAGATCTTGCGTGCCTATGAGACGGTGGACCTGGGCAGCGTGCTGGCATCGCGCCAACCGTTCGCCGCGCAGAGCCGCGTCAAGTTCGAGCAGATCGCGCAGCAGTACGGCGACAAGCTGTACGAAGGCAAGTTCGATGCGCGTGCGGTGAATGCGCCGGCACCTGCCGCCGCCGCTGCTGCATCCGCAGCCGCACCCGCTTCGGGAGAAAAGCAATGACACGAAAAATCAGGTCTTCCTCTGGCGCGCTTGCACAACGGCTGCGCGCCGCTGCCGGCGTGCTGCTGGTGTCGTCGGTCGGCATGGCCGGCGCGCAGGCACCCGCACCCGGCAACACCGTGGTGGCCCGCCTGGGCGAAGTCACGGTGGGGCAGGACGAAGTCGAGAAGCTGCTGCAGACCCTGCCCGAAGCCGAGCGCGCCGCCGTCAAGGCCGACCGCGCCACGCTCGACGGCTGGCTGCGCCAGCGCCTGCTGAGCGAAGCCGTGCTGCGCGACGCGCGCGCCAAGGGCTGGGCCGAGCGGGCCGACGTCAAGGCGAAGATCGACGCCGCCACGCGCGAGATCAGCGCGCGCATCGTGAGCACGAGCTATCTCGAATCGGTGAGCCAGGTGCCGGCGGGTTTTCCGTCCGATGCTGAAGTCAAGGCCGCCTACGAGCAGGGCAAGACCGGCTTCAACCTGCCGGCCGCCTACCACGTGGCGCAGATCTTCCTGGCCACGCCCAGCCGCGACGCGGCCGCCGTTGCCAAGGTGCGCGAAGAGGCGGGCAAGCTCGCACGCCAGGCCCGCGCCGGCGACTTCGCTGCCGTGGCGCGCGCCAGTTCGCAGGACAAGCGCAGCGCCGAGCGCGGCGGCGAGGTCGATACCTTGCCGCTCGCGCGCATGCTGCCCGAACTGCGCGACACCATCGCCAAGCTCAAGCCCGGCCAGGTCAGCGAACCGGTGCAGGCCGAGGCGGGCTTTCATGTCGTGAAGCTGCTCGACATCCAGCCCGCGCGCACCGCCACGCTCGACGAAGTGAAGCCGCAACTGCAGGCCGCCTTGCGCCAGCAGCGCCAGCAGCAACTCGTGCAGGCGTATCTCGCGCAAGTGGCGCCCGCCACGAACCTGAGCATCGACGCCGCCGCGCTCGATGCCGCCATCAAGAAAACCAACTAACCAGCTCATCCAACAGGGTCACAACATGAACAACACAACGACGAACATCACCACCGAAGCCACCGACATCGCGGCGGCTCCCCCCCTCGACCTGCTGGACGCCGTCACGCCCGAGCAGGTGTCGGACGCCATCAAGGCCGCCGGCGCCGCCGTGACCACCATCGAACAAGACGGCGTCGTGCGCCTGCACAGCGCGAGCCACGGCATCGGCTTCCAGGTGCTGTGGGGCAACCCCGTCACCACCACGCAGTACACCGACTTCACGCTGAGCTGCCCGCTGCATGTGCAGGGCGGCACGCTGCCCGAGGCCGTGCTGGCTTCGTGGCACCGCACCAAGCGCTTTGCACGCGTGGCACAGCACGGCGACTTCGTCGTGCTGGAGATGGACGTGGTGGTGGCCGGCGGCGTGAGCCACGCCTACCTGGCCTTCGCCGTGCGCCTGTGGATGCAGATGATGGGCGAGTTCTTCCTGCACCTGCGCAACTACGGCCCCGCCTCGGAAACCCGTGGCGACGCCGCGAACGCAGAGGCCGGCGACGCTGCGGGTGTGTCCGCCGCCGCGTGATCCAGCAGATGCCAGCCAGCGCCGCTTCCAGTCCGTCGTCGGTGGACCTTCATGATTCGCCGACCAGCCGTGCCATCCAGGCCGTCGCGCGGCAGGCGCAGCGCGCGCGCCGCGCCGAGACCGTGCGGTTGCGGCAGCGCACCGCGCTGCTCGAACTGCTGGTGCAGACCATGGCGGAGCTGCACATCTCGATGGCTGAACTCAATGCGGCGCGGCGGGCGCATGCGCCTGCGTGGAGGCATCCGGAAGACGGCGCTGCCTGAGGGCGAGGGCTTCGATATGCACGGGCCTACCCAATTCATGGGTGTGGCTTCGTCGTGTGGGTCAGTAACCTCGTGACAAATAGTTTCAGTCACGACGTGATGACCCAATTTCATTTGGCCGGCCTCCGGCGCGTTTCTTTCTCCAGCGCCGCCTTCGTGCTTGCCGTTCTTCTTGGGGGATGCGGCGGAGGCGGGGGGGCTTCCTCGCCGGCGTTGCCCATGTTGCCCACGCCACCCGCGCAGCCTGATTCGCCTGCTCCACCTGCCGCCAGGTTCGCCCTGGCTGCAAAGGTCAGCGGCCTGTTGGGCAGCGGACTCGTCTTGCAGAACAGCGCAGGCAATGACCTGGCGGTGACGGCCGACGGCTCGGTCACCTTCAGCCCGACACTGCCCACCGGCACGGCCTATGCCGTGACCGTCAAAACGCAACCCACCGGGCCGAGCCAGGTGTGCACGGTCGCGAACGCATCGGGTGTTGTCGGCACCGGCGACGTCACAGACCTGACGGTGATCTGCTCGACGCAGAGCTTCTCGGTCAGCGGCACCGTGACCGGGTTGGCCGGCAGCGGCCTTGTGTTGCAGAACAGCGCGGGCGACGACCTGGCCATCAGCGCGCCCGGTGGTGCCTTTCGCTTCGCAGTGCCGGTGGCCAGCGGCGGCAGTTATGTGGTGACGGTCAAGGCACAGCCGCGCACCCCGAGCCAGATCTGCAGCGTAGGCAACGCCAGCGGCACCATGGCGGGCAGCGACGTCACGAACGTGAAGGTCGTCTGCGCGACTCAGTCCTTCACGGTGAGCGGCACCGTGAGCGGGTTGGCTGGCAGCGGCCTCGTGTTGCAGAACAACGCGAGCGACGACCTGGCCGTCAGCGCCCCCGGCGGTGCCTTTCGCCTCGCAATGCCGGTGGCCAGTGGCGCCAGCTACGTGGTGACTGTCAGGGCGCAGCCGCGCACGCCGAGCCAGATCTGCAGCGTCGTCAACGGTAGCGGCATCGTGACGGACCACAACATCACCAACGTGTCGCTCGTTTGTGCCACACAGTCCTTCACGGTGGGCGGCACCGTGAGCGGGCTGGTGGGCGGAGCCGCCGTGGTGCTGCGCAACAACGGCACAGACGACGTGGCCGTGTCGACCAATGGCGCCTTCAGTTTTGCCACGCCGGTGGCCGACACGGCGGCCTATGCGGTCACGATGGGTCCACCGCCGGCCTGGCACGATTGCGTGCTCAGCCAGGGCAGCGGTACCTTGGCCGGTGCTGCTATCAGCAATGTGGCGGTGGCCTGCACGCGGCATGTGTACGTCTCGACGATCACGACCGGTTTGTCGTACATCGCGCAGCTCGCAGCCGATCCGGATGGAAATGTCTATGCCATCGAATCCTCCCGGATCCTGAAGATCAGCCGCTCCGGCGTGGTGGACGCCAACGCCATATCGGCAAGATTCAGCGGCTTGGGGGGCATTGCCATCACCGGCGGCAACATCTACGTCGCCGACCCGAACGGAATCTGGAAGGTCACGCCCACCGGCACCGTGACGAATCTTGTGGGACCGGGTGTGCTTGTCAGTCCGCGGTCCATGACGGCGGACCCCGCCGGCAACCTCTATGTGGTTGACTCCACTCATCTCATCCGGAAGATCACTCCCACTGGCGTTGTCTCCTTGCTGGCAGGTTCGCAGACGCCAGGCTCCGCCGATGGCAACGGCGCGTCAGCTTCGTTCAACTACCCGCAAGGGATCGCGGCCGACGGGGCAGGCAATGTGTATGTGGCGGATTCGTTCAACTACATGGTGCGCAAGATCACACCAGCGGGCGATGTCACGACGCTCATGAGTCCTGCCTTGAACGGGTTCTTCATGTACCCCGGTTCGGTGGGCGCGGACGCGGCGGGCAATGTCTATATCGGGGACATGAGCTATGGGCTGATCCGGCAGATCTCGCCCTCCGGCCAGTTGTCGACACTGGCTGGTTCAGGCACCCGGGGGCAGGTTGATGGTGAAGGCTCCGTCGCGCAATTCGACACGCAAGATGCAGTGGTCCAGGGGGCCGAGAACGAACTGTTCGTGCTGGAGAGCTACAGGTCGAGGATCCGCAGGATATCGGCGACGCCTTGAGGGGCCGCCGGCTTCAGCCCGGATTCATCGCAGCAAAAGTAGCGACATAGCGACCGTCCCGCTCGGCCCAGCGCCGGGCCCTGTCGCGCTCGACCAGCACTTCGCCCCAGGGGTGATCCTTGGCCGCCAGCAACTGCATGACTTCGGCCACGTACACGGCGAGCGGCATGGCGCGCGGGTCGGATGCCTGGCTGTCGCCCGTGAGTTCCGTCTGCACATAGGGCGGTGCCAGCTCGAGCACTTCGATGGGAACCTTGCGCAGTTGATGGCGCATCGATTGAAGCCACGAATGCAGGAATGCCTTGCTGGCGCAGTAGGCCGGAAAGTCGGCGCGGGGCACGAAGGCAAGGTTGGAGCTGGTCGCCATGATGGCCGCGTCGGGTTGCCCTTTCAGCAGCGGCAGGAGCGCTGCCGTCACGCGCAGCACGCCCATGATGTTCGTGTCCACGATCGACTGCGCGTCCGATGCATCCCAGCCGTCTGCCGCCATGTCTTCCGCCCGCGAGATGCCGGCGTTGGCGATGAGCACATTGAGTTCGGGAAAGCGCGCGCGAACGTCTTCGGCCACGCGTGGCAATGAAGCCGGGTCGTCGAGATCGAGCGGCATGCCGATCAGGCCGGGTCGGCGCGCCGTCATCTCGTCGAGCAGGGCCTGCCGGCGCCCGCAGACGATGACGCGGTTGCCGTTGTCGTGGAACGCTTCGGCGAGCGCGCGGCCGATGCCGCTGGTGGCGCCGGTGATGAGGATGGTGTTGCCTGTGGTCTTCATGATTTGCTGTTGTTTGTGGTTTGCGTTGAGGTCGTCGTATGCATGGGGTGTGTAGCGCTATGCGCCGCGGTTGAGCCGGATGGCGGGCAGCAGGCACAAGGCCGCGCAAGTCGCACCGGCACCCACGAGGAAGGCCGTCGAGATGCCGAACCACTGCGTCGCGAATCCGACCACGGGTCCGGTCACGCCCAGTGCGATGTCGGCGAAGGCGATGAAGTTGCCCACCGCACGGCCGCGCTGTTCGGGCGGAACCGAACGGGTCGCCAGCACGCCCATCGACGGGAACACGAGGGAGAAGCCCAGGCCGGTCAGCGTCGCGCCCAGCACGGCCATTCCCGGCCCGGGGGCACACCAGATCAGCAGCTGCCCGACGGCCTCGAAGATCAGCGAACCCACGGCGACCTTCGTGGCGCCGAAGCGGTCAGGAAGCCCCGAGCCGACCAGGCGCACAAGAACGTAGGCGGCAGCGAAGCCGAGCAGCGCCGTGCCGGCGTGCGGCCAACCGTGCGCCGCGTAGTCGAGCGTGAGAAAGGCCGCCATCGCGGCATAGGGCACCGTGGCCAATGCCAGCACGAGGCCCGGCCGCCAGATCAGGCCGAGCACGCGATGGAAGGGCACGCGCTGTCCACCGGCGGCGGCAACAGGCGCAAGGCGCAGGGCGATGGCCCAGCCCAGCATCGGCGTGAGCAGCGCAAGAACACCGACGCCGACGAAGCCGTATGCCGATTGCACGGCCAGCCCCAGCGGCGCGCCGAGCCCGAGCGCGGCGTAGATCGCAATGCCCGTCCAGGACATGACCTTGCCGGTACGGGCGACGCCCATGCGTGCGATGCCCCAACTCATCAGCCCTGTCAGAAACAGGCTCTCGCCGAGGCCCGCCATCAGGCGTCCGATGAGCAGAACGGCGAGCTTGGCAACCGGGTCCATCGGCAGAGCGCTCGACAGGCCATAGGCCAGGCCCGAGCAGGCGGTCAGTGGAAGTCCAAGAAGAACGGCGGCGCGGGGGCCGCGCTGGTCGCACAGCGTGCCCGCCTGATGGCGGGTGAGCAGCGTGGCCAGCGACTGGGCGCCGATCACCCAGCCGATGGTGACCGAGCCGAAGCCCAGGTGGTTGCGGACCTCGAGCGACAGCGCCGCCAGAGGGACGCTGATTGCGAGGAATCCGAGGAAGACCGCGAGCACCACGGGAGCGAGCCCCGTGAAAGCGGAGGTCTCGAACGGGCGAGCGGATACGGAAGGGGAGGAGATTGATGTCATGCCAAGGCGCGTCTTTATTGATCGAGATATTCCCAGCTGGGATCCTCTCGACAAGGGACGCGTTGGATGACGGTAACGCTTACGACAGCCACCTTGCGGCAACTGCGGCGGCGAATATAACGTGGGTGTTGTGCCAGCGTCAACACCTTCTTGGCAAACGCGCAACGGCCTGTGGGTGGGCTGCGCGGCCGAGTCGGCGCCTTACCATCGCCGCATGGAATCACCACTCGCCACCGTGCTCATCTACGCCCGCGACATGAAGAAGTCGGCCGACTTCTATGCAAGGCACTTCGGCTTTGTCACGAACGGCGAGGTGCACGAAGGCCTCATCGAATTGCATGCGCCGCATGGCGGCGCAGGCATCCTGATCCACCAGGCCGCGAAGTCGGTGACGCTGGGCCAGGTGGGCGTGAAGCTGACCTTTCAGGTGCGCGACGTGGCGGCCTTCGTCGCGGATGCCGCAACGCGCGGACTGAAGTTCGGTGCCATTCACCAGGCCAACGGCTATGCCTTCGCCAACGCGAAGGACCCCGACAAAAATTCTGTCAGCGTTTCAAGCCGGGCCTATCGCGCCGCTTCGTCCGCGTGAGTCTTGTTGATTGGCCTCAGTGCCGGTCGATTCCGGCAAGGTAGCGATCGACGGCGGGCTGCCAGAGCGAAGGCTCGGTGTACAGCGCATGCCCGTCGCGGCCGGGCGGTGCGTCGAAAGTCAGGAACTCGCCACGGCCACCCGCTGCGGTGAAGCTGTCGAAGTTGGCGCGGCTGTGGCGCAGTGTGTAGAACGGGTCGTGATCGCCATAGAGCCACAGCATCGGCTGCTTGAAGGCCGCGCCTCTTCGCATGAGCAACGGGTTCACTTCGTTCGCCTTGGGGCAGGCGTCGCCGACCCAGCCGCCGACGAAGTTGATCACGCCCGTGAACGTCCCGGGGTGCATGCCGGCATAGCCCACGGCGAGGATGCCGCCGCGCGATACGCCGCCGATCATCAGGCGCTTGGCATCGACATCGGGGCGCGCGAGCACCTGCGGCATCACCACATCGAGGTCCTCCACCGCGCGATCGAAACCGGCCAGCGCGCGCGTGGGCTGGCATGAATAGCCGGCCGAGCGATCGGCCTCGAAGCCTTCGTCGTACAGGCCATCGGATTGCCCGCGACCGCGCCGCTGGGGGAACAGCACCTGCCAGCCCTTGGCCGTGAAGTAGCGCGCGATGTCCGGGCTGGTCCAGGTCAGCTTGAACCATTCGGGCCGGTTGCCCCGGCCGGTCGAGCCGTGGTGAAAGATTAGCGTCGGAAACGGGCCGGTGCCCGGCGGGCGGTACACGACCATTTCGAGCGTCTGCGCCTTGCCGTTGTCGCTCCATGGTGTGGGCACGCGTTCGATGGTGCGCGTGTAGGTGGAGGCCAACGGCTTTTGCGTCAGCACGCCGGCCGAGAGCAGTTGCGTGTCCGGCTTCCACAGCGACATCTCCATGTCGCCATCGGCCCGCAGGCGCAGCACGAGGCGTGAACCGGTGCGCAGGCGAACGGCCAGCTCTTCGCCTTCGAACACACCTTCGGCGCGGTCGGTGATGAGTCCCTGCAATGCATTGGCACCGGCATAGGCCACGGTGGCCCGCTCGGTCGACACCTGCTCGATGGCGATGCGCACGTCGCACTGCATGCCGCCGCATGCCCAGCCTTGCCACAGGCCGTGCCAGCGTTTGCGCGCGGCCGCAAGCGCGGGGTCGGGCGGCACCATCGTTCCGCCCTCGGGCAAGACTGCGGCGATGGGGCTTTCAGACACGGCGGGTTGCAGGCGCGGCATGTAGTCCGGCCAGGCCGTCTGTGCGCCGGCGGTGGTGGTGGTGGCAGCGAGCAGCCAGGCGGCTGTCGCAAGAATCCATGTGCGGTGTTTTTTGGGCATGTGTTGTTCCTGCAGCGCGAAGACTCTAGCCGATGGGTGGTGCTCAAAGGGTGCGCGCATCGATCGCGCGCCGGACCTTCGTGAGCGCATCGCCGAGCATGTCCAGCGGGACCGATCCCAACGCGAGACGAATGGCATGCGGCACATGAGCCGACGTCAAAAAAGGCTCGGCCGTCGACACCGAGATCCCATCGCGCATGAGCGCCGCCGCAACCTGGTCGGCGCGAACCTCTTCCGCCATGGGAACCCACACGAAGTACGACGCGGGATGGCGAACGCACCGCAGTCCGGCCAGCGCGTTGGTGGCGATGGCCTGCCGGGCCCTTGCGTCGTGGCGCTTCTCGGTTTCGAGGCGGGCGACCGTGCCGTCGTCGAGCCAGCCGCATGCCAGCGCGGTCATCACGCCGGGCGTGTTCCAGGTCGTGGCCCGGATCGCGCGTTCGAGCTGGGGCACCCATGCCACCGGTGCGGCCACGAAGCCGACGCGCAAGCCGGTCGCGATGCTCTTTGAAAGGCCCGAGACATAGACCGTCGATTCGGGCGCCAATGCAGCCAATGGAGCGGGCGGGTCTTCCGCCAGAAAGGCGTAGGCGGCGTCCTCGATGATGAGCAGCCCATGCCGGCGCGCGATCGACACGAGCTGCCGCCGCCGGCTCGCGCTCATCACCCAGCCGAGCGGGTTGTGCAGCGTCGGCATCACATAGACGGCCCGCACCTTGCGGCTCTTGCACAACCGTTCGAGCGCGTCGAGGTCGGGGCCGTGCCCGGCTGCGGGCACCGGTGCCAGTTCGAGCCGATGCGCTTCCGCAAGCACCTTGAAGCCCGGGTAGGTGAGCGCATCGGTTGCTACCACATCACCGGGCTGCAGCAGCGCCATGACGGTGATTGCCAGCCCATGCTGGGCACCGCTCACGATCATCACCTGGTCGGCGCTCACCGAGACACCCTTGCCCGCGAGATGCCGCGCCATGGTGGCCCGCTCGTGCGGCCGGCCTCCGTGCGGCTGGTAGCGCAACAGGGCTTCCAGGTCGCCTGCCGCGGCGAGCTGGCGCAGGCCCGTGCGCAGCAACTCGGCCTGGCCGGGCAGCGACGGGTAGTTGAAGTTCAGGTCGACCACGCCCGATGCCACGGCATGCTGGTCGATGCCCTGGTCACGGGGAAGGAGCGTCTCCCTGACGAAGGTGCCGCGACCCGTCTCGCCGCTCACCAGGCCCATCGCCTGCAGCTCCGCATAGACACGGCTTGCGGTGGCCAGGGCCAGGCCCTTCTGCGCGGCGAGCTTGCGCAGCGTGGGCAAACGCGTGCCCGGCGGCAGGCTGCCGGAGCGGATTTGTGCGGCGAGCGCATCGACCAACTGCTTGTACCGGGCTTGAGTCATCGCGCAATGTATCCATGACAATTTTTTGATTGTATTGACTGCACTGTCTACGATGTACCGACCTTCATTCCACTTCATCCGGCACGGAGAAATCGACCCCATGCACATCGCCATCCTCACCTTCGAAGGTTTCAACGAACTCGACTCGATCATCGCGCTCGGCATCCTCAACCGCATCAAGAAGCCGGGCTGGCGAGTCTCCCTCGCGAGCCCGGTGCCGCGCGTGCGTTCCATGAACGGCGTGGTGCTCGAAGCACAGGCTTCGCTGCACGAGGCGAGCGCGGCGGATGCGGTCATCGTCGGCAGCGGCATACGCACGCGAGAGGTCGTCGCCGACGCGGCGCTGATGGCGCAACTGCGGCTCGACCCTTCCCGGCAACTGCTGGCCGCGCAGTGCTCCGGCACGCTCGTGCTGGCAAAGCTGGGCTTGCTCGCCGATGTGCCGGCGTGCACCGACCTGACGACCAAGCCCTGGGTCGAAGCCGCCGGCGTCTCGGTGCTGAACCAGCCGTTCGTGGCCAGGGGCAACGTGGCCACGGCGGGCGGTTGCCTGGCTTCGCAGTACCTGGCTGCGTGGGTCATCGCGCGGCTGGTGGGGCTCGATGAAGCGCGTGAAGCGATGCACTACGTCGCGCCGGTGGGTGAGAAAGAAGACTACGTTGAGCGTGCGATGCGGAACATCACGCCGTACCTCGAAGCGGCGCCCGCGACGGTGTAAGGCCGGCCGCATCGCCGGCGCAGCCTGACTACACTGCGCCGGATGAACAGCTCCCCGCCATCGCATCGTGTGCGAGACCGCCTGACCTCCTATTTCTGGAGCGGCGACAACCTCCGCAGCCGAAGCGTGAGCGACGTCGTGCTGTGCGCCACGCTCGATGTGCCCGTGCTTCCCGCGCGCCTCATGGCGGATTGCGAAAGGGAGATCGCCACGCGCCTCATGCTGGAGCCCGGAGACGTCGAGCCCTTGTCCTTGGCGCGCGCACGCACGCGCTGGCCGGACTACAGGCACTGCGTGCAGACCATGTCCGATTGGACGCACATGCAGGGGCTGCCTGAAGTGCTTGCCGCCAGCGACATTGCGCTCATGGCGTGTCGCGGCGCCAAGTACCACCACGACGGCGCGCAATACGGCAGCGCGGCCTTCTGCAATCTCTTCCTGAGCGAGGACAAGGGGCTGGACTTGCACTTCCCCTCGTCAGGCCATCGTTTTCCGCTGACGAGGGGCACTGCCGTGGTGTTCGATACCGGCCAGCCGCATGCCGTCATCCGGCGCGGCAGCAGCGGTTTCGATGCGACCGACTTCGCGGCAGACAAGGACTGCACCCAACTGTTCCTGACATGGGAGCTGCCGATCGAAGATGCTCACGTGGCGCGCGCGCTTCAGGTTGTCTTCGATGTCGATCCTTCGACCTCGTCGCAGCTCGAAGAAGAGGCCATCTGGGTGAACGGCGAGCGCGCCGTTCTGTGCCCCGATTCAGGCCGCTGGTGCAGCCCCGACTGAGGCCGCCACGCGATGACACCCTGCGTTCGCGCCCGCACCTCGGGAGAGGCCAGGCAGCTTGCGACAGCCTCGTAGCCCGGCGCACCCGGCAAGGGATCGACACGGGTCGGAGGGCTGTGATTGGCGGGGCAGAAGATGATCGACTCGTGCGCGCCGACGGCCGCGAGGTCCAGGATCACACAGGAGCGCGTGAGCAGGAAGAGCGGACGGCCATCAGGCCCACGGCGACGCAGATGGGCGATGACAGCCTGTTGCGTGGCGTGGTCCAGCCCTTGTTCCACCATGTCGACGACCAGCACGGCCGGGCCTTCGGCTTCCAGTCCTGCAAGCAGTGCGATCAATGCATCGGATGCCGTTGCGCCGTCCTCGATGAGCCACGCCAGGGCCCGGTCGACGCGCAATCGGAGGGCCGGGTCGGCGTCCAGTTGCGTTGTCGCGCTGCCGTCTTCTTCCCGCTCCAGACCCATGAACGCGGCATCCGGCAGAACCTCGGCCAGACGCAAGGCCAACCGCGTCTTGCCGCTGCCCAAGGGGCCGACGATGTAGTTCAGCGGCCGTATGTCGCGCAACATGAACAGTTCACCACCCCAGGGCCAGGGCAGCTCGAATTCGACTTCAAGCTTTGCTGTGGGCGCCAGCAGATGCGTCAATGCCTCGACGGTCGGCGTCTGGCCCCGTGCGAGATCGGCCCGCAGGCTGCGGACCGTCTCGATGGTGCCTGCGAGCTGACGGGCACGCGCTTCAAGCGTTGTCTGGTGCGCAGCCAACGCGGGCTCCAGTCCCTCGGCGTCGCCATCCAGCACGCGCGCGACCTGGGCGAGGCTGAGGCCGAGCGCGCGCAGGGCCACGATCTCGGCGCCACGGGCCATCTGGTCGGGGCCATAAGACCGCCATCCGGCCGCGTTGCGCGCGGGAGCCACCAGCCCACGCTGCTCGTACAGCCGCAGCGCCTTGGCGGAGACGCCGAGGCGCCTTGCGGCTTCGGCGGGGTTCAGGAATCGGGAGGAAGAGTTCAAGAAAGCACCTCGATGGGTTGACCGGATATTGCCTTTATCGAGGCGGCCCCAAGGGCCGGGTCAAGTGGGTCACGGGCCACCCGTCCCATTCACGGGCGTGCGCACCGGCAAGTCAGGCGGCGCCGTTGATGAAGGCCGGCAGTGGTGTCTTTCTGCCGGAGTTCGGTTAGGGTGCAGTGGCGCCGCAGCACATTACTGCGGCGCAGGTGCGTTGGCAACCAGACCCGACGCGCCGTCGTGGCGCCGGTCGAAAGACGCCGGCGCCGGATTCAAAAAAATCAACAACGAGGAAAGACCGACATGAAGACTGCATACCTTTCACTGATCTTCGTCATGGCGACGGCTTCGGCTTCGGCGTTCGCCCAGCCGGCGGCCGGCACCTGCGAAGCGAAGCGCCAGGAAATCAGCAACGACATCGCGGCCGCGCGCGAAAAAGGCCTGACGGAAAAAGTGCGCGGGCTGGAACGCGCGCTCGCCCAGAACCAGCACCACTGCAGCGATGCAAAACTGTCGGCAGCCCACGCGAAGAAGGTGCGGGCCGAGGAACAGAAAGTGGCGCAACGCCAGCGCGACCTCGACACGGCGCAGCACGACGGCAATGCGAAGAAGATCGCGCGCCGCCAGGCCAAGCTCGACGAAGCCAAGGCCGAGTTGGAGCGCGTCAAGGCTCAGCCGCCGGGCGCCACCGTCAAGTAGAACGGCATCAACGTCCCGGCCACGGGCCGCAACAGCTTGAGCAGCAGCGGCCGTCCATAGCCTTCGCCCGCCAGCCGCTTGAGCAGGTCGGACAGCTGCGCGAGCGGCGTGCCGTCGCAGCCGACCAGGATGTCGCCGCTGCGCAGCCCGTCGCGCGCCGCGGCCGAGCCGGCCACCACTTCGACCACGCGCAGGCCGGTCGCAACCGGCCATTCGTTCTCGCGCACCCAGCGCCGGGGCAGTGCGACGGCCGCGCACTGCACGCCCAGCCTGCCGCGGCGCACGGTGCCATGGCGCATCAGCTCACCCGCCACCCAGCGCGCGGTGTCGATGGCCACCGCAAAGCTCAACCCCTGCGCCGAAGGAATCACGGCTGTGTTCACGCCGATGACCTGCGCCGCGCTGTCCAGCAGCGGGCCGCCCGAGTTGCCGGGGTTGAGCGCCACGTCGGTCTGGATCACGTCTTCGATCATCCGGCCGCCGCGCGAGGGCAGGCTGCGGCCCAGCGCGCTCACGATGCCCGCGGTCACGGTGAAATCGAAGCCCAGCGGATTGCCGACCGCCACCGCGATCTGGCCGGGCAGCAGGGCCGCCGAGCTTCCCAGCGGCAGGAAGGCGCCGGGGTTCGACTCGATGCGCAGCACCGCGATGTCGGTCGATGCGTCCATGCCCACGAGGCGGGCAGCGCTTTCGGTGCCGTCGGCAAACGCGGCCCGCAGTTCGCTCGCGCCCTCGACCACATGCGCGTTGGTCAGCGAAAACCCGTCGGGCGTGAAGAGAAAGCCGGAGCCGCTGCCCTGGCCGCCCGCGTTGCCGCGCTGCGCCTGTTTGCGGACCTTGATGTGTGCCACCGCCGCGCTGGCGGTGTGCGCCACCTGCGTGACGGTGGCGGAGTAGGAGTCGAGAAGGAATTCGTCGCGTGCGCCCATGAAGCACCTCTTTCGGTCGCGTGATCTCCTTGTGAAATGGCGGCGGGCCGGGTGTTTTCAACCCGTGGGAGCTGGGGCTGCCACGGCCGCAGCCGCTCAGGCGCGCTGCTTGAGCGCCAGCACCGACAGCCCCGCCGCGATGAAGGTCAGTCCCGCGCCCAGGTTCAGCCCGGTGCCCACGCGCGGATGCCGCCGCAGCCACGCCGACAGCTTGAAGGCGAAGCATCCGAGCACCGTGAAGATCAGGGCAGTGAGCACGGCGAAGATCGCGCCGTAGACCAGCATCTGCAGCGCCACCGGGCCCCGGCCCGCGCTGACGAACTGGGGCAGGAACGCCAGCACGAACAGGCCCGGCTTCGGGTTGAGCACGTTCGACATCAACCCCGTCAGGAACACCTTGCGCAGCGACTGGTGCGCGCTGGGCTCGAACGAGATCAGGTTGCGCGAGGCCAGCGCCTTGTAGCCCAGCCACAGCAGGTACAGCCCGCCCACCGCCTTGACGGCCCAGAACGCCACGGGCGAGGCCTGGATCACCAGCGACAGGCCCAGCGCCGCAGCCACCGTGTGGCACATGATCCCCAGTCCCGCGCCGATGGACGACAGCGTGGCGGCCGCCTTGCCCTGGCTCAGCCCACGGCTGATCGCCAGGATGTTGTCGGGGCCCGGCGCCATCACGACCACCAGGCAGGCGGCGATGTAGGCGAGGAGAACGTCATGGGGAAACATGGGGCTTGTCCTTGGTGGGCCGCAGGGGCTGGGCCGGTTGCGCGATTCTGACGGTGTTGCCGTTCAGCGGCCGGGCGGCGTTGCCTTGGGCTTGGACGACGGTTCCCACGAATCGGGCGTGGTCGCCACCAGCGACTTGAAATTGGTCCACGGCCGGGCGCCCGGCAGCTTGCCCTTGCCCACGATCACCGTCTTCGCATAGGCCACCATGCGCTCGCGCAGGTAGGCGCGGTCGGACTCGGGCCAGGTCTCGATCGAGTGCGGTCCGCGCGCCAGCACGATCTCTTTCACGCCGCGAATGCGGTTGTAGGCGGCCACGGTGCCTTCGAGCGATTCGGCGCGGTCCCACAGGCCCTTGCCGAAGAAGGCGGTGGGCCAGCGGTCCATGCCCGCGAGCGTGGCCGAGTTGGGATAGAAGACGATGTGATGGTCCGCCGCCATGCCGCCCAGGAAGAGGTTGCGGTCGGCCAGGTCGGGCGAGTCGCCCACGTAGCCCGCGCCGCTGGCAAACGAAGACAGCAGGATGGCGCCCCGGATGTTCTTCAGCCCCTTGGGCGGCGTGCAGCTGGGCTCGGGCATGTCGAAGCTGCACTGGGCCACGTAGTTCCTGGTCATGGCCCAGGCGGTCGACATCGAGCCGCGCGAGTAGCCGCCGAGCACCAGCGGAATCTCGGTCGACTTCATGCCCGCCAGCAGCCGGCCCTTGGTGGCGGGCCCTTCGAGCAGTTCGCCCGACGGCGTGAGGATGCGCAGGCCGCGCCCGTCTTCCAGTGCCGCCAGCGCGCGGAACACGTCTTCGCCTTGCTCCAGCGTGTTGGTGTCGCTGAAGCCGCCCGAGAGGCCCTCGCCGCGCCGGTCGTAGGCCAGCACGTCGTAGCCCGCCTGGTTCAGCGCATACAGGTTCTCGCGCCACCAGCGCTGGCCCATGGTCTCGGTGGTGGCATTGGGAAAGCTGATGGGAATGGTCTTGCCCGTCTTCTCGTCGATGCGGTACGAGGCTTCGTCCGGATGCTGGATGGCCGTGAGCTGCCCGCCGCCACCCGGCGCCATGATCGCCAGCGCGCGCACCTTCTTGCCCTTGCCGTCGTCCACGCCGGCGCCTTCGATGTACCAGCCGCGCAGCTTGATCGGGTCGGTCATCTTCAGGTCGATGCGCTCGAAGGCGTCGCGCGGCGCGCTGAACTCGACGATGTAGGTGCGGCCATCGGCCTCGGCAATGCCTTCGCGGTAGGGCGCCTTCGCGAAGAAGGCGGGGCGGCGGATCTGCCGCAGGTCGACCTGGCCTTCGGGATCGATCTTGCCGGACGGATCGACCACGCCGGTCGAGCGCGTGGCGCGCTCCTTGTTCGGCGGCAGCCAGCGCTGCATCTGCGCATCGATGCGCTTGAAGCAGTCCGGGTCTTCCTTGCAGGCGCGCCAGCGGGCCTTGAGCTTGTCGTCGGTGAATTCGCTGACGTGGTAGTCGCCACCGGCGTAGTCGGTAGGCGTGGGGTTGGCCGTCATCATCACCGGCACGCACACCTTGGTGCCGCTGCCCTTGGAGCCTTGCGGCAGCAGGTAGCCGCCCATCATGGCGTTGCGGTCGGTGCCGACCCAGGCCGTGCAATCGGTGGGCGGCGGCTTGCTGTTGGTGGCCTGCCGTTGTGCTTCGCTGGTGGCCGTGCAGCCGGCCAGTGCCATCACTGCGCCAACGCCCAGCAGGGCCCAATGCGTTGCCGGTTTGCGGAGTGTGACCATCTTTGTGCGCGTTGCCTTGTGTGTCATGAGTCGGTGTGTTGCAGCCCGCAATGGTAGGGCGCGGGCGCCGTGTGTCTGTAGGCCGGGTTCGGCGGGTTCAGGCGGCGTTGGAGCGCGGCGCGGCGGTTCAGGTTCCGCTCGCGGCCGGCGCGACCATGCGCTGCAGCAATGGTTGCCGCGCCAGCACCGCATCGCGCGGGCCCGCGTCGAGCACGTGGCCGGCCTCCATCACGATCACCGTGTCGAAACGCTCCAGCAGGCTCAGGCGATGGATCGATGCGATCACGCAGGCGTTCGGGAACGCGTTGGCGATGCGCTCCAGCACGCGCGCTTCGGTGGCGGCATCGAGCGCACTGGTCGGCTCGTCGAGCAGCAGCAGCGAGCTGCCCTGCGCCGCGAGCACGCCGCGCGCAAGGCACAGGCGCTGGCGCTGTCCGCCCGACAGGTTGAAGCCGCGCTCCGACACGGCCGTGTCGAGGTCGCCGTGCGTGGCCTTCAGCACTTCGTCGAAGGTGCTCGTGTGCAGGGCCGCCAGCAGCGCGTCGTCGCTGGCCGGTTGGCCGAAGGCAAGGTTCTCGCGCACGCTGGCCTCGAAGAGCTCGGTCTCTTGCGGGATCAATGTGGCAAGCCGGCGCAGTTGCGGCCAGTCGACCGGCCGGCCGTCGAGCGACAGCGTGCCGCCCTGCGGCGCATAGAGGCCGGCGAGCACGCGCAGCAGCGTGCTCTTGCCGCCGCCGCTGGGGCCGACCAGCGCGATGCGCTCGCCACGGCGCAGCGTGAGCGACACGTCGTGCAGCCCGCTGCGCGCGGTCGTGGCTGCTCCATCGGCGGTGGTGTCGCGTGGCGCGTAGTTCCATTGCAGCGACTGAACGCCGAGGCCCGTCCACGTTGCATCTGCATCGATCCGCTCGCGCTGCGGCACCTGCTCGGGCGTGGCGGAAATGGCTTCGCCGGGCGGTGCCTGCCAGATCGGCGCCGCGCTGCTGTAGTCGGTGTGCATGCGCGCGAAGAACTGGAAGTTGGCCGCCACGGAAGTCACCACGCCGGCCGCCTGCTGCGCGTACTGGTAGATCATGAACACCGCGCCCAGCATCACCGCCTGTCCCGGCGTGCGCGCCTGCCACACATAGATGACCACCAGCCCCCAGGTCAGCGCCAGGCCCATCAGGTCGACCGCGAACCACTTGCCTTCGTTCAGCACCACCGTGCGCTTGAGCGGCAATGAGATCGCCGCCATGCGCCGGCGCAGTAGCAGGCGCGAGGCACCCTGCAGGCGCAGCCCGATCACCGTCGAGGCATTGCCCAGGAAGTCGAGCAGCGCGGCCACGTAGCGCCGGTCGGCGTCGTTCTCGGCGCGCGCCAGCTTCATCAGCGCGCGGTCGATGCGCACGATGACAAGGCCGATCAGCACATAGCCCGCCAGCGCCGTCGCGCCGCTGGTGCGCGACAGCAGCGCCAGCGCCACCAGCGGCCCGACGAAGTTGACCGCGTTGGTGAGCCAGATGAACTGGTTCTGCGCAAAGTCCGCAAGCGCGCGGCTGGCCTGGTGCACGCGATGCTGCAGCTCGCCCGAATGGTGGCCGTCGTGCCAGGCCAGCGGCGCGGCGGCGATGCGTGCATAGAGTTCGTCGGCCAATGTCTCGCGCACCTTCATGCCGACATTGCGCTCGAGGATGCGACCCGGCCCATGCAGCACCCACGCGCCGACATACACCGCGGCCAGCGTGCCGATCCAACGACCGGCCGTGCCCAGCTCGCTGCGCTGCAGCGCGTTGATCGCCTGCCCTGCGAGATAGGGCAGCGTGAGGCGAATGATCTGCGAGGTGGCCAGCAGCGCCGTGGCCCCCAGCAACTGCCCGCGCGCACCGGCCGCGAAGTGCCACAGCGCGGCATAGAGTTCGAGCATCGCGTTGCGCGGATCGTCTTCTTTTTTCTTCTTCTTCTCTTGCATGCGCGTCAGCCCGCCTTGCGAAACGTGAGGTTGATGCGCACGGGGCCCAGCACCGGATGCGGTGCGTCCTTCAGCGGCAGCACGCCGTGGTAACGCAGCCGGTCTTCGCCGCCCCAGACCACGACGTCGCCATGCTGCAGCGGCACACGCACCGCCCTGTCGCCGCGCGCGAGTCCGCCGAAGAGAAAGACGGCAGGCATGCCGAGCGACACCGAGACGATGGGCGCGCCGTAGTCGCGCTCGTCCTTGTCCTGATGCATCGAAAGCCGCGCACCGGGCGCATAGCGGTTGACCAGGCAGGCGTCGGGCGCGAAGCCGTCGAAGCCGGCTGCTGCGGCGGCCTCGCGGGCCAGGCGCGTGAACGCCTCGGGCATGGCTGGCCAGGGGCGGCCGGTGTCGGGATCTGTCGGGCTGTAGCGATAGCCGCGCCGGTCGCTGGTCCAGCCGAGCGCGCCGCAGTTGGTCAACGCGACGGACATGGTGAAGCCGCCGGGTGTCACGAGATGGCGGAATGGCGCGTCTTCTTGCAGCGCATGGATCGCGGGGAGCAATTCGCCCGCGAAGGGCAGGGCGAAACCGGGCAGCACGAAGGCGCCGGGGCCGAGTGGTTCACGCGCTTCGCGGGGCGGGTCGTCGAACAGGTCGAGCGTCATGGGGGCATTGTCGCGTCGGTTGGCTGCAGTCGATCCGATGACCGCCCGATCACACGACATGCCGCCCATGCACATCCGCAAGGCCACCAAGGACGACGTACCCGCCATCAGCGCGCTGATTCTTTCGCTCGCGCACGCATCTCTTTCACCTCTTCGTCGCCGAGCCGTTCCAGCGCAGGGGATTGGCCAAAGCGCTTTGGCTTCCCGCGACAGGGCCTCGCGTTGAAACGCGAGGCATCGCCTTCATACCGATGAGATGGGCTCAGGGGTGAGCGGCCGCGACCCCTGTGCAACGCGCTGACTGCTGACTACCTGGAGAACACGAGGACCTGCGGGCTCGTTCCCGCATCGACTGTCGGCTTGCTCATCGGGCTGAACGCGCCTGTGCCGGCATCGACGTTGTAGGCCGACAGGTTGCCGAGAGCGAAGTTCACCACGTACGCAAAGCGGCCCGTGGGGTCCACCTTGACGGAGATGGGTTGGGACCCGACGGTGGTAATCGACGGCACGCTCATCGCGCTCAGTACGCCGGTGCTGGTATTGATGTTGTAGGCCGACACACTGTCGGAGTCGATGTTCGCGGCATAGGCAAAGCGGCCCGTGGGGTCCACGCCGATGGAGAAGGGCGTCTGCCCTGAAGCAATCGTCGGCACGGCCAGCGGGCTCAGGGCACCGGAGCTGGCGTCGATGGCATAAGCCGACAGAAAGGTGTCCCCGGTGTTCGCCACGTACGCGAACCGGCCCGTGGGGTCCACGGTGATGCCATAGGGGCTGGGCCCCGCGTCAATCGTGGGCTTGGCCATCCGGGTGAGGACGCCCGTGTCGGGATTGATGTTGAAGGCCGACACGGTGTTCGAGCCGAGGTTCGTCGCATAGGCAAACCGGCCCGTGGGATCGACCGTGACGATGGGGGTGCCCGTGCCCGCGGAGACCAGTGGCACGCCTGCGGGGCTGAAGGCGCCCGTGCTGGCATCGATAGTGTAGGCCGACACCGTATTGGTGGCATTCACGTCCGATACGTAGGCGAACCGGCCCGTGGGGTGCACGACGACGCTGTAGGGCGCACTGCCGGCGACAGCCACGACCTTCGGCACGGCCATCGGCGTGAGCGCGCCGGTGCCGGCGTCGATGAGGAAGCCCGACACGGAGCCGTCGTTGGGATTGGCCACGTAGAGAAACCGGCCCAAGGGGTCCACGCTGATGTCGATGGGCTCTGCTCCCACGGGAAACGTCGGCACGGCCATCGGGCTAAGGGCGCCCGTGCCGGCATCGAGGGTGTAGCCCGACACGTCCTTCGAGTCGAAATTCACCACGTAGGCAAACCGGGCCGCAGGCGGCGCACAGCGCACGGCCACGTTGCTCACGGCCGCTCCGGCCACCTTGCCGCTGCCGTTGGCGGTGACGGTGCACACGAGGGTCGCAAGCCTGGGCTGCGTCTTGACCGTGACTGCATAGCTCGCGCCATCGGCAATCTGCGTGGCAAAGCTGAAGCTGCCGTTGGCCGCGATGGCCAGGTCATCGCCCGCGTTGTTCTGCAGCACGAGGCCGGTGCCCATCAGGCCGCTGACAGTGCCGCCGATGGTCTGGGGCGGGGCGACGGGGGCGGGTGGTGCAACAGGAGGCAGGAAGCCGAGGCCGTTGGAACCACCACCACCGCCGCAGGAAGCCAGCACGAAGATCAATGCCCCGGCGGCCGCGCGGCGGGTTGTGGCCCGTACATCGAAGGAAGAAAAGAGGGCGAGAGGGCGCGAAATCGGCTGCATTTGAAACGCTTTCTGACGGAGGGCTGGAGGCCGGCCGCGCGATTCTAGGAAGCGGTTTCAAGGGCGCTTGTCGCTCAAATGTTCTATATGACGGAGTGGAAAAAGATGCTGTCGATGCGCAAGGCCGGCCTTCAACCGCCAGCCAAAGCCGCTCGCAGGAATTCGAGCATGCGGGTCCACGAGTCCTGCCGTGCATGTGCAGTGCTCTGCGGCGTGCCACCCATGTCCAAATCCTCTCCGGACGTGGGATGCTTGAACTTCGTCATCGTCGTGAACACGTTGGGCCAACCTATGTGGTGCCCGGCGCCCGGATAGCTCAGATGCTCGAACCGGTGAGGGAAGGCCGCGTGTTTCAGGCGCTGGAAGGCGATCTCTGCCAATTCGCTGGAGGGCCACATCTTGTCATCGGCACCCGAGATCATCAGCACGGGGCCGCCGATTTTTTCCACGGGAATGGACACCCTTTCGAGATAGGCGGCATCCCTGGGTGTCTTCTCCCACTCGTCATCGTTCGCGTAGGCGATCTCTTGGCCTTCCAGGGTCCACGCACCGTGGCCGCTCGCCGGATAGGCGCCCCACACGACGCCACTGGGAACATAGGCAACGACCGCTCGAACGGCGGGAAAGGTCGCTCCGAGCAGCAGCGCGAGTTCGCCGCCCCGCGAAGCGCCGACCACTGCAATCGGGCCTGCCGCAACGCCCGGCTGTGCAGCCAGCCAGGTCAGCGCGGTGCCGAAGTATTCGAGCGGAATCCGGTCGAGCATCGGGGGCAGCCCTTCAGCGGCAAAGTACGCCAGCGCGAACGCGGCGTAGCCGTGGGAAGACAGAAGGCTGGCCACCTCCTGTGACCACGCCAACCCTCCGCCGGAGCCTCCGACGACAAGCACGGCGCCGCGAAAGTGCGAGTGCGCAGGCTCGAACATGCGGCCGACCAGACCGTCTTCGCGCACGTCGCGCGAGCTGACATCTGCTGTCGTGAACGTTCTCTTGATGGTGTGGGCTATGGACTCGGCGGTGTCGTCGCTTGTGAGCTTCAACGTCACCGTGAACGGGTCTTTGCTTGCGTCGCCGCATGCCGCCGCCGCAGGCCCGCTCGCCAGTGCGCGCGACCAGAACAGCCCCATTGCATCGACGCCTTGGTACGACTCCGAGACCGGGGCCTGGCGCGAAAGGTCCACCACGCCATCGGCGTCGGCCGCGAACGTGGCTTGCGACAAGTACACGCTGCCGTCGTAGCCGGCGCTGTAGAGCCGGGCGGTCAGCAGGGCGCCGGCGGACAGGCCGCGAACGCGAATGACCAGCGTGTGGTCGACAAGGCAATCGGAAGGGAGCGGGTCGAGTTGCATGCCGTGTGCCTTCTTCTTACTTCAGCAGTTCGATCTTCTTGACGAAGTCCAGCGGATCGTTCGCACCCGGGCCGGCCACCCTGTCCCGGTTCGGCTCTCTCCGGTAGTCGAGAAGCACCTGCTTGCCCAGCAGCTTTTTCTTGAGGCGGGAGCCTTCGGTTTCCTTGTCCTCGTCGAACCAGTCGCCGCATTTGCCGTCGCAGTACGCCTCGACCTGCTGGCCGTTGGCCGATCGGACGATGACGCGCAGGTCATCGATTCCGCCTCCGCCGGTGAGCGTTCCGGACAACGAGGCGGCGAGGGCGATGCCGGGCGAAATGAACGCCAGCGGGAGCGCAAGAAAACGCGCCGTGGTTGAAATCTTCTTTGTCATCTGCGTGGAAGCCGCGCGAATCGCGATGGTTTTGGGGTGTGAGCAGGGCCTTGAAGTATCCGTGCCCTTCATTTTTGGCCCGCGATGCCGATAGTCCTCTTTTACGTCACCAACCAAGGAACAAGATGCTGACTGCAATCGGTGCCACGGGCAGCGCGGGGAGCGGGCCCAACGTCAACGCGGAGATGGCGAAGATCCAGCGCCAGATCGCGGGCGTACAGGAGCAGATGAAGGAAAAGCAGGGCCTTCTGCTCTCGACGCCCGAAGGCGAGCCGCGCAAGGCGCTTCAACAGCAACTGCAGGCCATGGCGAGCCAGATCGCCATGCTGCAGGCGCAGTTGAATGCATTGCGCGCGGCCGGCGCGCTGCAGAGCGCGACAGCCCAGATCGGCGGGACGGGCAAGACATCGGAAGACAACACGCCAAAGCCCGACAGGGCACGCGTCAATGCGAGCGGCGTGCCGATCGGCTCGGTGCTGAACGTGGAAGCCTGACGACGCGAAGAAAGAAGAAAGAAGAAAAAAGGGCGGCAGGCAGACCCGCCCGTCGCCCTCAGCCTTTGTTGCCGTTGTGGCCCACCACCCGCGCGATCCAGGCCAGCAGCACAGCGAAGACTTCCTCGCGGTTGGTCTCGTTCAGCGTCTCGTGGCGCGCGCCACCGAACACGTGGCATGACACGTCGCGCAGCCCGGCTTCGCGGTAGCGTTGCACCAGCGGGTAGAACCACTCGGCCTTGTTGCTGACCGGGTCCTCGTCGCCGATGAACAGGTACAGCGGCAGGTCGGCCCGGATGCGCGTGCGCAGGGCGGCGGGCGCGAGGTCGGCGAGGTTCGCGAACATCGAGCCCAGGCCCTCGGCCGAGACCGTGAACCCGCACAGCGGATCGGCGATGTAGGCATCGACCTGGGCCGGGTCGCGGCTGAGCCAGTCGAAGGGCGTGCGCACATCCGGCAGCGCCGCGTTCATGTCTTCCAGCCGAAAGCCGGCCTGCAACGCGGTGCCCAGCAGATCGAGCGCCGTGGTGCCCGAGAGCACCGCGCCGGACAGCAGCGCGCTGTGTTGGGCCAGGTAGTACTGCGTGGCGAACGACCCCATGCTGTGGCCGACAAGAATCAGCGGCAAGCCGGGATGCACGCCGCGAACGTGGTGACTCAGCAGTGCCATGTCGTCCACCAGCCCGGCGAATGCGCGCGGACCGAACTCGCCAAGCTCGCCGCGCGCCGCGGCGTCCTTGCCATGGCCGCGATGCTCATTCGCGTAGACGACGTAGCCGGCCTGCGTCAACGCATCGGCCAAGGGCCGGTAACGCAGCGAATGCTCGCCCATGCCATGCGCCAATTGGATGATGGCGCGCTGCGTCGGGCCCTGCCAGCGGTGGGCCTCCAGCTTGCGGCCGTCGTTGGCGGTCAGATCGAAGTGTGTCTCTGTGTTTGGCATGCGGTGTCCTTGAGGGTGGCGAGTTGTTAGTTATCTTAAAAGCCGGTTGCGCCGGACATTGGCGTCGAGCCTTCTTGCCGGCATTCAATCCGGACTGCGCTTCTTCCAGTCGAGCCCGCCGACTTCGATGCGCTGACGCTCGTCGGCCGGCATGGTCACGTTGAATCCGGCCGATTGCAAGGTATCGACGGCGCGCCTTGCAACCTCCATCGAGGTGAGGTCAGAGTCTTGCGTGGCACCGAAGGTCAGCAGCAGCGGGCCGCCTTTGACAACGTGATCCAGGTCCTGCCCGTGATAGAAGACCGCGCCCTGAAGGCCCGCGCTTTTTCCTCCGCGCTCGCGCCACTCCTCGTTGCAGTCTTCCCAACCTTCGTCCTGCGTATTGCCGGCGTTGTGATACGCAATGATCCCCGACGAGTCGAGCCGGAAGAACGCGAAGTCCAGGCGGTCCCAGTCGGTCTCTTCGGGCCACGTGGCTTCGGCGGATTTCTTCTTTTGCCATTCGGCTTCGACGAGGCTGTCGAGAAACGCGAGATCGCCTTCGGTCCACTCGCGTTCGCCTATGTAGTAGCGGCTGTCTTCCTTGATGTCGGCCTTGGTGGTGAAGCCGCCCCACACGCTCTTGTGCACGAACTCGCGAAGGTCTTCTTGCTCTTTCGCACCAAGGGTGGTGGCCGGCGCCGCGCCGCCCAGCCAGCCACGGAACCTGTTCATCAGCGACGCTGCCTTGGGTGCGGGCGAGGGCGATGGTGTGGGCGATGGCCTGGGCGAGGTCGCGGGTTTCGGCGTCGAAGGCGTTGGGTCGACGGGCACATCCGCTCTGGTGCGCGGTGCCAGATAGAGAACTTCCGACCAGAAGCCGATGCCCAGCGTCGGCAATTCGCGCTCTTCGAACTTTCCGCGTTCCGACAGGACACCCGCGAGCGGCCCATCGGGCGCGATGGCTTGCTCGATGTTCTGCGGCGTCAGGCCGTCCACCAACTGCGCGTAGTGGCGCACATTGGCCAGGCTTTCGTCGATGCTGCTGCGGAACGGCCTGTCCGACATGCTGTCGATCTCGGCCGTCTCCAGAAAATAGTAGCCAAGCTCCCGCGATGCGAGGAACGCCTTGGCCTGTTCGCGCGCCGCCAGAAATTCGGCGTTGCCGGCCGCGTTGGACGTCGTTGCCAGCAGATCGAGAAAGCGCATGAGGCGGGCAAGTCCGCCCTTGGCATCGCCGATCAGTGCCAGCGGCGGATCGCTTGCAGCGCCTTCGTCGTTGGGCCGGAAGGAAAGCGATGCGCAGGCGCGGGTTCCTTCGGAGATGAGCAGCAGGTAGGCCAGTGGAATGTCGTAGGCCCATTCCGAAAGGCCGACGATGCGATCGGGCCGGTCGCTGTACTGCGAGGGCACCTTGTCGATGGAGAACAGATAGCTGCGATTGGCCATGGTCGAACCTCCCCGGATCGTTGATCCTCGGCGCATTCTGCCTCGGCGCTTCGTGCTGTATCAGCCGACGGCAATCGCACGGTTGATGGCAAGGCTGAGCAGCAGTGCAAGCGCCAGTGCGCCCAACATCCCTGCGCAGAAAACCAGAAGGTAGGCGACGCGCTGCGCGAGCCTGGGCGTGCGTGGCACGCAGTACCAATAGATCAGGCCTGCCCATGCCAGATGAATGGCGCTCGCGATGCCCGAGCGTCCGATCGACTCCGACAGTTCCAGCAGCGTCTCGCTGCGCAGGTACGCCGCCATCTTCGTGAAAAGGGTGTCGATGGGAATGACGCAAGCCCAGAGTGCAACGTTCAGGCCCAGTCGCCAGCGGGCCTTCATGGGGTTGTCTTCACGGAAGCGAGGGGCTTGAGCCATGGCGGTGATCCGGCCGATTGTGCTGCAGCACCAGCCACCTCAATCATTGAACGCCCGCAGCATCGCCTTGCGCAGCCACGCCTGCGCCGAATCCTTGTCGGTCACCGCGCGCCAGGCCAGCCTGATCTGGTAGCTCGGGCTCTCGAACGGCAAGGCTTCCTGGCGCAATCCGCCGCCTTGCGCGGCCAGTGCCTGCGCCACGTGTTCCGGCACCGTGGCCAGCAGTTCGGTGCCGGCCAGCACGGCGGGCAGGCTGCCGAACTGCGGCACTGAAAAAGCCACGTCGCGTTGGCGCCCCAGTTCGTCGAGCGTTTCGTCGACGGTGCCGCACAGGTCGCCGGCATAGGTCACGAGCACATGGCGCCGGCGGCAGTAGTCGTCGAGCGACAACCTGCCGGCGGCGGTGTCGGCGCGCAGCACGGCGAAGCGCGCGGTGCGCGCCTTGCGCACCTTGGCGCTGGCCGGCAGGTCTTTCAGGAAGGCCATGACCGCACTCACACGTCCTTCGTCAAGGTAGCGCGGCGCATTGCGATAGCAGACGGTCAGCGTCACCAGCTTGGCGCGCGGCACTTCGGCGCTGAGCGCGCGCAGCAGGCGCGGCAGCATCGCGATCTGCAGGTCGTCGGTCAGGCCGATGCGAAAGACCGGGGCGGCGCGTTCGGGCTCGAAGTCGGCCTGCGCGCGGAACGTGGCCTCGATCTGTTCGAGCGCCGGCCCCAGCCCTTGCATCAGCGCCAGCGCGCGCTCGGTGGGCTCCATCACGCGACCCTGGCGTACCAGCAGCGGGTCGCCGGTGAGGTCGCGCAGCCGCGCCAGCGCATGGCTCACCGCCGGCTGGCCCAGGTTCAGCCGCTGCGCGGCCCGGCTGACGTGCCGCTCCCGCATGAGTGCCGCCAGCACCGTGAGCAGGTTCAGGTCGATGCGGCCGAGTTCGATCGGTTTCATGCACGCTCTCTGAATGAAGAGGTATCGATTGGATGCATGGCGAATATCCCATCAATCGATTTCCTTGATGACGCCACGGCCTCTAGATTGGATGTGTCGGTGGCTTCAATTCCGTGGTCACCGGTCTTTCAAGAGTGGAGATTTGCATATGAGCAAGAGGGTTCGCTTTCACGCGTTCGGCGGCGCCGACGTTCTGAAGATCGAGGGCAGCGAGACGCCCGCACCCGCCGAGGGCGAGGTGCGCATCGCGGTGCAGGCGATCGGCCTGAACCGGGCCGACGCGCTGTGGCGCGAGAACATGTACATCGAAGACGCGACCCTGCCGGCCGGGCTGGGCAACGAGGCGGCCGGCGTCATCGACGCAGTGGGCGAGGGTGTCGAAGGCCTTGCCGTCGGCGACCGTGTGGCGGTGTTGCCCGGCGCGGGCCAGGGGCGCTACCCGACCTATGGCGACAGCATCCTGTTTCCGGCGACGCATGTGGTGCGCCACCCCGCCAACCTGTCGGCCGCGCAGGCCGCCGGCGCCTACATGGCCTACCTGACGGGCTACTTCCCCATGTTCGAGATGGCCCGCCTGCAGCGCGGCCAAGCCATGCTCGTCACGGGCGCATCGTCGGGAACCGGCATCGCGGCGCTGCAGATGGCGCGCGCCGCGGGCATCCGCGCCATCGCCACCACCCGCACGGGCACCAAGCGCCAGGCATTGCTCGACGCGGGCGCAGCGCATGTGGTCGTGACGCAGGACGAAGACGTGGTCGGGCGCGTATTGGCGCTCACCGATGGGCGCGGCGTCGAACTGGTGTACGACGGCGTGGGCGGCGCGGACCTCGCGCGCCTGGGCGATGTCGTCGCGCAGCGCGGCTGGTACGTGCTGTACGGCCTGTCGGGCGGAGCGCAGTTCGCGTACCCGGCCATCGCGCAGTTCCGCAAGAGCTGGCACTTCCATGTCTACAAGGTCCTGGAGTTCACGGGCGCGCCCACCATGGCATTGCCGCGCGATGAAGCGGCACACGGCCGGGCATTGGCTTTCATCGACGCGGGCCTGGCCGCCGGCACGCTGCAGGTGCGCATCGACCGTGCCTTCGCGTTCGATGACGTGGTGCAGGCGCATCAATACCTGGAGCGCGCGGGGCACATCGGCAAGGTCGTCCTCACGGTCTGAGCGGCTCGGCGAACGGCAAGCGGCAGTGCGCCTTGGCGGGCGCATTGCATTCAACCTGTCACAAATCCTCACTAGCATCCGGTCGACAAAAAGTAGTACGGCCACGGTTCTCGCTGGCCCGCAGCAAATTCCATTTCGTGACAGGACCAGGCATGTGGTGCATTGCTCGGTCGCGGTGGTGGGTGAGCGTCTTGACCTTGATTTTCGGAATCCTGTCCTTGGGTGCATCCTTCGCCGCCGTTGCCGATCGCGTGAGCTTCGACATTCCCGCGCAGCCGCTGGCTTCGGCGTTGCAGGCCTTCGCGCAGGCGAGCGGGCAGTCGGTGTTCTTCGACGGGCAACTCGCGAGCGGACTCGAATCGATGCCGGTGCGCGGAGAACTGGCGCCGCGCGATGCGCTGCACCAGATGCTGGCGGGCACGCGCCTGGTGGCACGTTATGCCGACGACACCAGCTTCACCCTTGTCGAGACCGATGCGCCGGTGCAGCCCCCGGTGGCCGCGCCCGCGGCGCCATCAGCGATCGAACCCGCAGCCGACGGCAACGCGCGCATCGTGCAGCAGGCGCTGGAGCGCACGCTGTGCCGCTGGCCGCGTGTGCAGCCCGGCGGCTACCGCGCGCTGGTGCAGTTGTGGGTCGGCCCGGCCGGCCACGTGCGGCGCGCGCGCGTGCTCGGCTCGAGCGGCGTTGCGCAGCGCGATGCGGCGCTCGAAGCCGCGATGAGCACGCTGGTGCTGAGCCCGCCCAAGGACGGCACGCCCGACGAACCCCTCACGATCCTGCTGCTGCCCCGCACCGGGCGCAGCACCGACGTGTGCGCGGGCGTGGCGCCCGCCGCGTCCTGAGGCCGCCGTGGAGCAAGACACCCCCGGCTTCCTGCGCAACCTGCTGACGAGCCGCTACCTCGACTTCAGGAACCGGCTGCGCCGCCGCCTCGGCTCCGAGGACGTGGCCGACGACGTGCTGCATGAAACCTGGCTGCGCGTGAACCGCATGAGCGACCCCGGTCCGGTGCAAAGCCCGATGGCCTACCTGCTGCGCATCGCGTCGAACGTGGCCGAAGACCGGCGTATCTCGAACGGGCGGCTGCTCGACTTCGTGGAGGTCGAGGAGCTGCTGCACTTTGCCGATGAAAGCCAGGACCCGGCGCGGCTGTCCGAAGCCCGCAGCGAAGTGCAGGCGCTGGAACGGGCCCTCGAAGAGCTGCCGCGCCGCCGCCGCGAAATCTTCCTGGCCTCGCGCGTGGACGAGACGCCGCACAAGGACATCGCGCTGCGCTACGGCGTGTCGGTGCGGATCGTCGAGCGCGAAGTGAAGGCCGCGCTGGTGCATTGCGCCGGGAAATTGGGGCGCGATGTGATCCAGCGGTTCGGTCCCGGGGCCGGAAAACAGTCTTAGAAGAGATGCTGGCCGTGAACACCCCCGACGACGACCGCGCCGCGCTCCAGGCGCAGGCGCAAGACTGGCTCGTGCGCCTCACGTCCGGCCGGGCCACGACGGTGGACGCGCAGGACTTCAAGCGCTGGTGCGCCCAAAGCCCGCTGCATGCACAGGTGATGGCCGAGATGACCCGCGTGTGGGACGTGGCGCGGCCCGCGGCCGAAGCCGTGGCGCAGCGCATGCGCGCCGCACAGCCGCCGCGCGCGGCCGTCATCGCGCGAGCGCAGCCGAATCGCCGCTACATCCTCGGCGCCGCGCTCGCGGCCGGCGCGGCCGCCTTCGTCGTGGTGCGGCCACCGGGCCGGCTGTGGCCCGCGCTGTCGGACATGACGGCCGACTACAGCACCGGCACCGGCGAGCAGCGGCAGGTGGTGCTGGCCGACGCGGCGGTGGTCGAGATGAACACGCAGACCAGCTTCAACCTGTCGCGCGCGGCCGAAGGAGAAGCGGCCACGCTCGACCTGCTGAACGGCGAGGCGCAGGTGCTGCTCGATGCATCGCGCGCCGCGCCGTTCACGATGACGGTCGGCGGCGGCCGGCTCGTGGCTTCCGCCGCGAGCCGCTTCAATGTGCGCGCCACCGGGCCCGAGGTGTGCGTGACCTGCATGGCCGGTTCGGTCGAGCTGAACTATGGTGGCCGCGTGCTGGTCGCGAAAGAGGCGCAGCAGATCAGCTACGGCCAGCGCGGCGCGCAAGTGGCGCGCGCGCCCGACCTGTCCACCGTCAACGCATGGCGCGACCGCGTGCTGGTGTTCAACGACACGCCGCTCGCGGCCGTGGTCGAGGAGATCAACCGCTACCGCCCCGGTCGGCTGATCGTGACCAATGCCGAGCTGGGCCGGCGCAAGGTGCAGGCGCGGCTGCGGCTCGAACAGCTCGCGCGCATCGAGACCCTGATCGGCGCCAGCTACGGCGCCAAGGTGACGACGTTGCCGGCCGGCATCGTGCTGCTCGGCTGATCCTCCGGGTTCACCTCGACAGGACGATCTTGCTCGGCGCCAGCCCGACCGGGACTGTCAATGCCGACTGGGGGCCCAGCACACCCGACACTGCATCGACGGTGTAGATCGTCACGTTGTTGTCCGTGTTGTCCGCCACGTAGGCGAACTTGCCGCCCGCGTCGATCGCAACCGAAGCGGGCCGGTTTCCCGTGGAAATGGCCGCCGGCGTCGCAGGGGTCGGTGCACCGGTCGATGCATCCAGGGTGTAGGCCGACACATTGCGGGTGTCCAGGTTCGTCACGTAGGCAAAGCGTCCCTTCGGGTCCATGGTGATGCTGAACGGCGCGCTGCCTGTCACTGGCCAGGGTGCCGCGAGCGGCGCCAGCGCACCCGACACGGGATCGATGCTGTACGTCATGATGTTCCGGTCGCCCTGGTTCACCACGTAGGCAAAGCGGCCCGAGGGGTCCACGGCAATGTCGTGGGAACCGGACCCGGCCGCGACGGTGGCGATGGGACTCAGCGCGCCGGATGCGGCATCGATGCCGAATGCCGACACGGTGGCGTCGCCGGTGTTCACCACATAGGCGAAGCGGCCCGTCGGGTCGATGGCAAGGCTGTAGGGCGACCTGCCGGTTGGCACCGCCGCCATGGCACTCAGCGCGCCCGTATCGGCGTCGATGTTGAAGGCCAGCACGTTGTTGCCCGCCAGATTCACGAAGTAGGCGAAGCGGCCCGTCGGGTCTACCGCCATCCCCAACGTGGTGCTCCACATTGCCACGGCGGGTGCGGCAGTGGTGTGCAAGTCGCCCGTCGTGCGATCGATGGCGTACGTCGACACGCTGTTGCCCGGGATGCTCGACACATAGACGAAGCGGCCCAAGGGGTCGACGGCCAACCCGTTCGGACTCGGCACGGACAACGTCGTTGCCGGGCGCAGCGCGCCCGACGCCGCATCGATGGTGTAGGCCGACACGTTGTTGCCGTCGCCGTTCAACACATAGGCAAAGCGCGAGGGAGGCTGGGCGCAGACGACCTGCACGTCGCTCACGGCCGCCGCCGCGATCGTTCCGCTGCCGTTGCTCACGCTGCACACGCGCGTGAGGATCTTCGATTGCGACTTGACCGACACGGCGTAGCCCGCACCGCCGGCAAGCGGTGTCGCAAAGCTGAAGCGACCATCGGCCGCGATGGGCAGGTCGTCGCCTGCGTTGTTCTGCAACACCAGGCCGGTGCCCAGCAGGCCGCTGACAGTCCCGCTCACGGAATAGGTCGGCGCCGGTGGCGGTGCGGGCGGCGGCGAGGCTTCAGGGGCCGGCGCAGGCGCGGGTGCGGAGGACGCAGGGAAGCCCGGAAAGAAGCCGGTCCCGCCGCCGCCCCCTCCGCCGCCACAGGCACCGAGCGCAAGCGTGAAGGCCGCGACAAGGGCGTGGCCGGCGCGACGCGCGCAGCGTGGCAATGAAGGTGCTGCGAAGGCCGGGGCCCGGTGCAAAAAAGCGGAAAGCGAAGGCATTGCGATGGTCGGCGAGTGACGCGTGTCACGACGAGCGCGCAGACTATCGAAGGATGCTTTCCGAAGCCATCCCCGAGAACAGGTAGACGGTGTCGAAAGGCCTCTTTGCCCGCGCACCATGACACCGGTGTGAAAAATGCAGCCGCTCGCATACCCCCGCAAATTTTTCCTGTCTTTTGCCTCCGCCGTGTCGGTCGCATCCGGCGAGCCCGGTCTCTTAACCAGGGCGCGGTGCAACACCGCCGTGCCACGCAATCACGCGAACGGGTTTTCCTCTGGGGTATGAAATGAGCAAACAGACATTCCGCCGCGCACCGGTCGCGCACGCGGTCGCCATCGCACTGGCCATGGCGGGCATCGCCGGCAACGCACAGGCACAGCGCGCGTTCAGCGCGGCATGGATGGCGCAGAAGAACGTGGCGCAGGGCACGGCGGCGGCCACGGGCTACCTGCCGAACGGCACGCCGGCCTCGATGCTGACGAACCCGCTGGCGCAGCAGCAGAAAGCCAATGAACAACTGCAACGCTCCATCGGCAACCTGAACCTCGCGGCGCAGGCGATTGCCGCGCAGCAGGCCGCGCAAGCCGCGGCACGGCTGGCCGCGCAGAACAACGGCACCGACGTGCCCGACGGCCTGGTCGAAGGCGGCCTGAAGGTCGACACCAACAGCCTCACGGCCGGCTGGCACAACGCGAACGCGCCGACGGCCGGCACGGCCGCGGGCCGCACCACGGTGACGGTGCAGCAGACCGGCGACAAGGCCATCCTGAACTGGGAGACCTTCAACGTCGGGCGCAACACCACGGTCGAATTCAGGCAGCAGGCCGACTGGGCGGTGCTCAACCGCGTGAACGATCCGGCCGCGCGCCCGTCGCAGATCCAGGGGCAGATCAAGGGCGACGGCACGGTGCTCATCGCCAACCGCAACGGCGTGGTGTTCAGCGGCAGCAGCCAGGTCGACACGCGCAACCTGGTGGCGGCTGCGGCGAACATCAAGGACTCGCAGTTCACCACCGGCGGCATCTATTCCAACGGCAACGCGCCGAGCTTCACCACGCTGAAGGAAGACCTGGGCAAGGTCGAAGTGCAGGCGGGCGCACGAATCACCACGAAGGAGCCCGGCTCCGTCACGCAGGGCGGCGGCTATGTGCTGCTGCTCGGCAAGGAGGTGTCGAACGCGGGCGAGATCGCCACCCGCAAGGGCCAGACGCAGATGGCGGCGGGCGACAGCTTCGTGATCCGCAAGGGCGTGGGCACCGAGGGCAACACCTTCTCGACCACGCGCGGCAATGAAGTGGCGCCGCAGTTCGAGCCCGGCAGCACCGCGGGCAAGGTGAGCAACACCGGCTTGATCACCGCGCGCGAAGGCGACATCACGCTCGCGGGCCGCGAGGTGCGGCAGGACGGCGTGGCCGTGGCCAGCACCACCGTCAACGCGCGCGGCACGGTGCACCTGCTGAACTCGGCCGCCGACACGCTCGGCAGCGTGGCGGTGGGCAAGGGCGCCGTCACGGCCGTGCTGATCGAGGACGACGGCAAGGCCAGCGCGCTCGACAGCCAGCGCGATGCGCTTTTGAAAGACTCGGCCGCGCAGGACGCACTGCGCGCGCTCGCGCCGGCGGGCCTGTTCGACAACCTCTCGAAGCTGTCGGACCGCCGCGACCAGTCGCGCATCGAGATCGTCTCGGGCGGCGACATCCGCTTCGAGGGCGAATCGCTCACGCTCGCCACCGGCGGGCAGATCGCCGCCAGCGCAGCGCGCCGCGGCTTCGTGGCCGACAAGGCGCGGCTCGACGTGTCCGGCGCGGTGGGCGTGAACGTGGCGATGGAATCGAACAACGTCAAGGTCAACGTGCAGGGCAACGAGCTGCGCGACTCGCCCTTGAATCGCGAGAGCGGCAAGCTCTTCAACAGCGACGTGTGGATCGACCGGCGCAAGCTGGTGCGCGTGGCGCCCGGCGTGGGTGGCTACGAAGGCGAGCGCTGGTATGCGGCGGGCGGCCTGCTCGAAGTCGGCGGCTACCTGGGCAACCAGGGCCATGGCATCGGCGAATGGGCCGCGCAGGGCGGCACCGTGGTGCTGGGCGGCAAGGAAGTGGTCACGCAGGCGGGCTCCAGCGTCAACCTGTCGGGCGGCACGCTGAACGTGCAGACCGGCTTCATCAACCAGACCTGGCTCAAGGGCAGCGACGGCCGGCTGTACAGCCTGGACAAGGCGCCGTCGGACATGGTGTTCGAGGGCGTCTACAAGGGCTTCGAGTCGGAGCACGCGCGCTGGGGCAAGAAGAACACCGAGTACTTCTACAACCCGCTGATCGGGCCGCAGCGCCTGCTGGAAAACGGCTACACGGTCGGGCGCGATGCGGGCCGGCTGGTGGTGAGCGCGTCCACGGCGGTGCTCGAAGGCGACATCGCGGGCGACGTGTTCAACGGCGCGCGGCAGACGCGGGCACGCGATGCCGTCGAAGACGGCTACAGGCAGGCACAGACGGCGGTGGCACGCGGCGGCGCACTGGCTGTGGGCCGCTACTCGGCGCTGGGCCGCGTGGACCTGTTCGACACCGACGTGCGTTTCGGTGACATCGCACAGGCAATGCAGCAGATGGCCGCGGCCGACGCGCTGGCCGCCGACCGCATCGGCACGCTGTGGCTGGACAGCGTGCACCTGAATGCGCAGCACCTGTCGGTGGTGGACATCGGCACGCTCGGCACCATCAAGGTCGAGAAGGCCCTGACGCTCGCCGACGGCGGCCAGGTGAGCCTGCTCGGCGCGTTCATCGACATCGGCGCCAACATCACGGCGCGCGGCGGCAAGCTGGAGGCTGGCAACATCTTCGTCTCGCCCGTGGACGGTACCCCGCCGCGCGCGCTGGCAAAGAAGAACGCGTCGTCGGTCACGCTGCGCGACGGCGCCACGCTCGACCTGCGCGGGCGACGCGTCGACGTGGGCACGTCTCCCGAAGACACGGCCGTGCTCGCGGCCCTCGACGGCGGCACGGTGCGCATCGAATCGACGCACGACGTGATGATCGAGACCGGCAGCCTGATCGACGTGTCTTCCGGCGCGGCGCTGCTGGCCAAGGGCAAGCAGAAGGGCGGCAAGGGCGGCAGCGTGGCGCTGGTGGCCGATTCGGCCGGCACGCCCACCGATGCCAAGGGTCTGCTGTCGCTGGGCGGCGAGATCCGCGGGCACGGCGTGAGCGGCGGCGGCACGCTGAAGATCGAGACGGGCAACGCGTTGGCCATCGGGCCGGACCCGTTCATTGCGGATGTGGCCGACACGTCGGTGCTGGTGCTCGATGCATCGCGCCTGCAGTCTGGCTTTGCCAGCTACGACCTCAACGGCCACAAGGGACTGTCGGTGACACCGGGCGCGCAGCTCGACGTGGCAATGCCGGTCTATCGCATCGCACCCGACACATCGGCGGGCAACGAAGGCGGCGTCGCGCTGCAACTCTGGACCCCGCCGCTGCTGCAGCAGGACGTGCCCAACCGGCAGGTGGTGCAGCGCCAGGGCGCCGACCTCGTGCTGCGCGCGCAGCGCCGCGTCAACGAAGGCGGCGACGTCGTCATCGGCGCGGGCTCGGTGGTGACGGTCGATCCGGGCCGTTCGATCCGCCTGCTCGGTGGCGGCAAGAGCAGCTTCGTGGTCGATGGCCGGCTCAACGCCTGGGGCGGCAGCATCGCCATCGACATCGAGGCGCCCGAATTCACGATGCCGAACAGCACGTCGCTGCAGGCGCACAACCGCTCGGTGTGGATCGGCGAGGGCGCGGTGCTCGACGTGGCGGCACGCGCGCAGACCGGCGTGGATGCGAGCGGCCGGCGCTACGGCACGGTGCGCAAGGGCGGCACCATTTCCATCGGCGGCGCGCTCGACTGGGAAGCCAAGGGCGCGGCCAAGGCGCTCGATCTGGCGCTGGTGATCCGGCCCGGCGCGGTGCTCGATGCCTCGGGCAGCAGCACGACGATCGATGTGCCCGCCGATGGCCGCTGGCAGGCGCTCGATGTCGCCAGCGACGGCGGCAGCATCGTGCTCAAGTCGGCGCACAGCCTCTACCTCGACGGCACGCTGCGCGCCCGCGCGGGCGGCGCCAACGCCGCAGGCGGCACGCTGGCGGTGGCGCTCGAGACGCCGGTGTTCTCGAAGCTCAACCCCGTCGACAACGAGGTCCGGCAACCGCGCGAACTGGTGCTGTCGCAGACACAGCAGCCCAGCGGATTGCCCGCGACGCTCAAGCCGGGGCAGATCGACGCGGCACTGGCCTACGGCAAGGGCCGGCTGAGTGTCGACCAGGTGCAGGCAGGCGGCTTCGGCAACCTGTCGCTGCTGGTCAACGGCCTGCTGAGCTTCGACGGCAACGCCGACCTGTCGACCGCGCAGAGCATGCGCATCTACGCCGGCAGCTTCGCGCTGGCCGACGGTGCGGCGGCCGATTCGCAAGTGCGGCTCGCGTCCTCCTACCTGCGGCTGGCCGGCACGACCAACGCGCCCAAGCAGGACGGCGAAGTGCTCTACGCCACCACCTGGCGCCAGGGCGCATCGACCCGCAAGAGCGATGCGGTGTTCACGGCCGAGGCCGACCAGATCGACATCCGCGACCGCGTGGGCTTTGGCGCGCATGGCGAGATCGCCATGAAGACCGGGCCCGCGCTGGTGGTCGACCGCCGCGGCTTCGACAAGGTGAACATGACCAGCCGGGGCGACCTGCGCATGCTGGGCGGCACGCCGACGCTCGGCCTGCTCGGCGCGACCACGACCGAGCTGGCCACGAAGGGCGACCTGACAATCACCGCCGCGCAGATCTACCCGGCCACCGGCGTCAATGCGCAGATCGTCGCGGGCTACGACAAGGGCCGCGTGCTGGACATCCGCCGGCAGGTCGAAGGCGAGGTGGCCATGCCGCAGTCGGCCTTCGGCATCCTGGCGCTCGGCGGCGACACGGTGCGCCAGGGCGGCATCGTGCGCGCCCCGCTGGGCAACCTGATCCTGGGGCAGGACGGCCGCAGCACCTACGAGGCGCGCGCCAGCCTGCTCGAGTTGCTGCCGGGCAGCATCACCTCGGTCAGCGGCGCCGGCCTGCTCATGCCCTACGGCGGCACGACCGACGGCATCGGCTACAGCTACGCGGGCAAGCCCATCGACAAGCGCGCCATCGGCACCAGCGGCATCTTGCTGACGGGCGACAGCGTGGTCGGGCAAGCGGGCGCGTTGCTCGACCTGTCGGGCGGCGGCGAACTCACGGGCGCCGGCTTCATCACCGGCCGCGGCGGCTCGGTCGACGTGCTGCGCACGCCGCTGGCCAATGCCAACCCCGCCAACACCTTCAGCAAGGCGGGCAACGGCGTCTACGCCATCGTGCCGGGCTTCAAGGGCAGTTACGCGCCGGTGTCGCCGGACGCGGGCGCATCGGAGCCGGCCATCGGCCGGCAGATCACGCTCGATGCCGACGTGGCCGGGCTCAAGGCCGGCACCTACACGCTGATGCCTTCCACCTACGCGCTGCTGCCCGGTGCCTTCCGCGTGGAACTGGGCGCCGAAAGCGCGCTGCCGACCGCGCCGCTGCCGGTGGGCAACGGCTCGCATGTGGCGAGCGGGCACCTGGGCATCGCCAACACGGCGGTGAAGTCTTCGTTGGGCAGCCAGCTCGTCATCACGCCGGCGGCGGCGGTGAAGCAGAACGCCACCTACAACACCATGGGCTACGACGCCTTCGTGACGGCCGATGCGGCGCGCCGTGGCGGCGTGCGCGGCGAGATCGCGGCCGACGCCCGCAACCTGCAGCTCGACTACTTCTATTCCAAGCCGAAGGACGGCGTGTCGATGCTGCAGTTCGACGGCAAGGCGCTGTTCAATCCGGCGGCCGGCAGCGCGGGCTTCGGCGGCACGCTCTGGGTGAACGCCACGGGCATCGAGGTGACGGCGCCTGGCGCCGGGCGCACGGCCGGGTTCGCAGGCGCGTCGGTGCAGGCCGGCCAGCTGAACGCCTTCGGCGCGCCACGGATGATCGTGGGCGGCAGGATCGACCTGGGCTACGCGGACAACTTCGCGACCTTCAAGTCGAATACCGGCCACATCGTCGTGCGCAGCGGCGCGACCTTGCGCGGCGCGGAAATCTTCCTCGTGGCCGGCGGCTACGGCGAGGGCATCCAGGTGGAGCAGGGCGCATCGCTGAACACGCTCGGCGCGGGCGCGCCGGCCTACGACTCCACCGACGGCGTGGTGTTCTCGGCGGGCCGCACCGCGGTGGTGGGACTGTCGAACGGCTGGATCAACCTGATGCCTCCCGTCAGCGAGGCCACGCCCGTCACCATCCAGATCGGCGAATGCCCGAGCGGCGCCTGCACCGGCCACACCACGCTGTACGGCCAGGGCACGCTGGCCGTGGCCACCAACCGCTCGTTCACGTTGGCCGACAACGTGCGCTACGGCGCCAAGAACCTGGTGCTGGCCGTGTCCTCGGTCAACCTGGGCAGCGAAGCGGCGCTGCAGCAGGCGGCTGCGAACCAGCAACTGCCGTTGGGCCTGTCGCTGAACCAGGGCATCCTGGCGAACCTGCTGGCCGGCAACAAGGGCGAGGGCGTGCCGGCGGTCGAGACGCTGGTGCTGAACGCGCGCGAGTCGGTCAACATCTACGGCGGGGTGTCGCTGGACACGCTCGACCCCGTGACCGGCGTGTCGTCCATCGAGCGGCTGGTGCTGGGCACGCCGGCCATCTACGGCTACGGCGGCGCGGGCGACACAGCGAAGATCACCACCGGCGAATTCATCTGGACCGGACTGACGCCGCGCCCGCCTGGCAGCGGCGAGGTCTTCCCCGGCCCGAACGCGCCGGGCGGTGCCATCGGCAGCCTGCTGGGCAATGGCACGCTCGATGTGTCGGCCTCGCGCATCGTGCTGGGCCACGGCCCCAACACGCAGCCCAACGCCGGCTTCTCGGCGGACCGGCTGGCGCTGGGCTTCGCCGTAGTCAACCTGAATGCGAGCGAGCGCATCACCGCCAACGACAAGGGCACGCTGGACGTGTACCACCGGCAGGGCGAGTACGTGGACGGCAAGGGCTACGACTACAGCGGCGGCCAGTTGAACCTGCGCGCGCCGTTGCTCACCGGCGAGGCCGGCTCGAACAACCGCATCACGGCGGGCGGCGACATCGTCGTGAGCGCTCCGGTGGGCGGCGGGCAGCCGGCCGGCAACGCGGCGCTGGGCGCGCAACTGGCGCTCGCGGGCCGCAACATCACCATCGACGGCACGGTCGGCCTGCCCTCGGGCAAGCTGCAGCTCACGGCCACCGGCGATGTGAGCTTGACCGCCAATTCGCGCATCGACCTGTCGGGCCAGGCGGTGAAGTTCTTCGAGCAGACGCGCTACAGCCGCGGCGGCGACCTGGAGGTGTCGAGCACGGCGGGCAACATCACGCAGGCGGCGGGTTCGGTGATCGACCTGTCGGCCACGTACAACCGCGGCGGCACGATGCAGGCCACGGCGCTGGGCGCCGGCGCGGGCCGCGTCGAGCTGGGCGGCCGGATTCTCGGCAGCGCCAGCGGCACTTATGACGCGGGTGGCACGGTCGTGCCCTACGACGCGGCCGAGATCAATGTGCGCGGCCAGAGCGTGGCCGACTTCGCGGGCCTCAACAAGCGCCTGAACGAAGGCGGCGTGACCGGCGCGCGGCGCTTCCAGATCAAGCAGGGCGACCTCGCCATCGGCGACGAAGTGAAGGCGCGCCAGGTCGAGGTGACGGTGGACGGCGGCAGCCTCACGGTGAACGGCCGCATCGACGCCAGCGGCTTCCAGGTCGGCTCGATCCGCCTGGCGGCGAAGGGCGACCTCACGGTGAACGGCACGCTCGATGCGCACGGCACGGGCCTGCGCGTGGACAGCTACGGCAAGATCATCGACAGCCCGAACCGGGCCATCGTCGACCTCAGCACCATCCGCGGCACATTGACGCTGGGCAGCGGCGCGAACATCGACCTGCGCGCGGGCACCGGCGTGAGCGCGCAGCAGGGCAACGACGGCGCGCCACGCGGCACGCTGTCGCTGAACGCACCACGTCGCGGCGACGACGACGTGGCGGTCACCGTCAACGGCACGCCCGCGATCCAGGGCGCCAAGAGCATCGCGGTCAACGCCTTCCGTACCTACAGCGACCTGCCGTACGCCTTGGCGCCCGACGTGACTGGCCGCACGCCGCAGCTCATCACGCAGAAGTTCTTCGACGACGTCGTCGACCCGGACAACAGCGCCTTCATCGACAAGGCGCTGGCCAACACATCGCTGTCGGCGCGCCTGGCGGGCCTGGGCAGCTACCACCTGCGCCCCGGCGTGGAGATCGTCAGCAAGACGGCCGACGGCGACCTGAGCGTGGTCGGCGACATCGACCTCTCGGCCTACCGCTACGGCCCCGGCGCCAACCGCAACGACCCGGCGCGGCGCGGCTTCGGCGAGCCCGGCGTGCTGGTGGTCCGCGCGGGCGGCAACCTCAACATCTACGGCAGCATCAACGACGGCTTTGCGCCGCCGCCGGCCACGCCCGACGACAAGGGCTGGTACCTGACCGAGCAGCGCTCGAAGTTCGGCATTCCGTTCACGCCCGACGGCGGCGACATCGTCGTGCCGATCGACGGCGTGGTGCTCGACAAGGGCACCGTATTCCCCAAGGACGCGCTGCTGAACTACGACGTGCCCGCCGAAGCCATGGTGCTGCCCGCCGGCACGGTGCTGCCGGTGACCGTGACGCTGGGTGCGGCCTACACGCTGCCTGCCGGCACGGTGCTGCGCGCCAACGTCTACTACGCCGACGGCCGCACCATCCGCCTGAAGGCCGGCACGGTACTGGGCGAGGCCGTGGTGCTCGACAGCGGCATGAAGCTGGGCGCCGGCACCTCCCTGGGCGGCGACGCCAGCGTGCAGGCGCTGGTGTGGCCCAAGGGCGTGCGCATGCCGGTCGCGATGAAGGCCGACGGCACCATCGCACTGGCGCGCGGCGCGCTGATTCCGTCGATGACCGATGTCCAGTTGCCGAACGACGAAGCCGTCAACCTGCGGCCCGTGATCGACGGCGTACAGGGGCGCAACTGGGCCGTGGCACCGATGCTGGGGCAGGGCGCCAGCAGCTGGAGCCTGCAACTCACGGCCGGCGCCGACCTGGACTCGGCAGACCGCCGCGCGGTCGATCCCGCAAAGCATGGCTCGCTCATCCTGGCCGACAGCCACGCGATGTACGACGTCAGGCTCACGCCGGGCGGCAGCGGCTTCGTGTGGGGTCCGAACGGGCCGATGTGGGGCCACGACGAGGGAACGCCGATGGACCCGCTGGATTTCGAGGCGGGCTACTGCGACTGGGGTGGTGCGGGCACCTGCGTGATCGACCCGCTGCGCATTTCCCATCTCTGGGGCCCCAAAGCCGTTGACTGGGACGCGAGCTTCATCGAGGGAACGCCGGTCGCTCCGGAATACGTCACCGTCTGCGAGTGGGGGCCGGGCATCTGCACGGACGTCATCAACCCCGTCAAGGATGTCACCAAGTACACGCCGTTGTCGCCGATGTTCAGCGTGCTGCGCACCGGCACCGGCGACCTGGGCCTGGCAGCGGCCGGCAACCTCGTCATGGAGTCGCCCTTCGGCGTCTACACGGCCGGCACGCGCTCCGCGCCGCTGCTCGACGCCAACGGCCTGGACCCCTTCAACCTGCCGCGCGGCAACGCCGTCGGCGGCTCGGTGATCGGCCCGCAGACGGCGGACTACGGCGCCGCGCTCGCGGCCTACCAGGCCTGGTACCCCGAGCACGGCGGCAATCTCGACATCGCGGTGGGTGGCAACGTCACCGGCGATGTCTGGGGCAATTTCTCGGGCGAGCGCGCGCAGGTGCCGAGCGCCGCGGTGGGCAGCTGGCTGTGGCGACAGGGCTCGGGCACGGCCCTGGCCGGCAGCGACCGCATCGCGACGGCCTGGTGGATCAATTTCGGCGCGTATGCGCTGCCGGCCGCCCAGCAGTTCAGTGCCGACAGCAGCCCCGAGCCCTACCTGGTGGGCTTCACCGGCATGGGCACGCTGGGCGGCGGCAACCTGACGTTGCGCGCGGGCGGCGACGCCGGCCTGACCACGCGGCTGGGCAACGGCCAGATCTGGCAGCGCAGCGAAGCCATCGTGGCGGCAGTCGGCAGCACCGGCCGCGTCGACGCGAACGGCCAGATGACGCTCACCGGCGGCGGCGACTTGCAACTGCGCGTCGGCGGCGTGATCAATCCGAACCTTGCCGCGGCGCAGTACGCGAGCTCTGGCTCCAACGCGCAGTACCAGGACCTCAACGGCGCGCTGGTCAACCTGCGTGGCACGACCGCCGTGTCCGCCACCGCCATCGGCGGCATCGAGCTGAGGTACCGCAAGGCCGAGCGTTCGCTTCCGGGCCAGGAAGGCGATGCGATGGACACGCGCTCCATCGACCCGTTCACCTCGACCATCGGCATCGCCAATGCGGGCATCGTGCTCGTGCCGGGCGATTCGGCGATGTACCTGGACACGCCGGGCGACCTGGTGCTCACGAGCGTGGTCGACGCGGGCCGCGCGCGGGTGCCGAACAGCTCGGCCTTCAGGTTCGGCGGCCAGGACTACGGCATCGGCCAGAGCTGGTTCACGCTGTGGACCGACCGCACCGCGATCAACCTGTTCAGCGCCGGCGGTAATCTCACGCCCGGCACCGACCTCGCCAACTTGCAGCCTGGCGGCAGGTACGGGGGCAGCATCAACATGAGCGACAACGTCACGGTCTACCCGTCGATCCTGCGCGCGACGGCGGCCTCGGGCAGCCTGTACTTCGGCTTCTCGGCCGCGCCGGCCGTGGAGGCTCCCGGCCGCGCGCTGGTGCTCGCGCCGTCGCCTTCGGGCGCGCTCGAGTTCCTGGCGGGCAACTCGCTGTTCGGCGGTGGCTACCCGGTCGGCATGTCGGGCGCGGTCACGCCGCTGCCGACGCCGTTGGCGCCCGCGTTCGTGGGCTACGACAATCTCCAGCGGCCGGTGGTCTACAACACCAGTTCGGAAGGCTCGATGATCGGGTCGCCCGCCGTGCCGAACTACGGGGCGGTCGACAACTTCCCGCTGTTCGCCTTCGGGCCGGACACGCTGGGCAGCCGTGCGCTGCACGCGGCCGATGCGCCGCCATCGCTGTTCTATGCGGTCAAGGGCGACATCCTCGGGCTGGCCAGCGGCACGGCCCGGAAAGTGACGGCTGCCGGCCTCCCGACCGTCGATACCTGGAACCGCTCGGCCGCGCCGGCGCGCATCCGCGCCGGGCGCGACATCGTCGGCACCGACGCGCTGATCGTCAACAACGACCCGCGCGACGTCTCGCTGATCCAGGCCGGACGCGACATCCTCTATGCGAACGTGCGGGTCGCGGGCCCCGGTGCGCTGGAGATTTCGGCCGGCCGCCACATCACGCAGGACGACCGCGCCAGCGTGGTGAGCAAGGGCGCGCTGGCCGAGGGCGACACCCGCCCCGGCGCCAGCATTTCGATGATGGCCGGCATGGGTGCCGGCGAGCTGGACTTCTCGGCCATCGCCGAGCGTTATCTCGACCCCGCCAAGCGCGCCGCATCGGGCCCCGGCGAGTCGCTGGCCAGCCAGCCGGACCGCGTGGTGAAGACCTACGAAGTCGAGCTGGCCGCATGGCTGGCCGAGCGCTACGGCTTCGCCGCCACCAGCAAGGACGCGAAGGACCCGGGCAGTGCGCAGGCGTACTTCAAGACGCTGGCGCCGGAGCAGCAGCGCGTGTTCTTGCGCAGCGTGTACTTTGCCGAGCTGCGCGCCGGTGGCCGCGAATACAACGACGTGAACGGCCCGCGCTACGGCAGCTACCTGCGTGGGCGCGGCATGATCGCCACGCTGTTCCCCGACCTCGACGCCGCCGGCCAGGAGATCGTGCGCAAGGGCGACATCATCATGTACGGCCCCTCGGGCGTGCACACCGATTTCGGCGGCGACATCCAGATGCTGGCGCCGGGCGGGCAGATCGTGGTGGGCGTTCAGGGCGCGGTGCCGCCGGGCAGCGCGGGCGTGATCACGCAGGGCATGGGCAACATCCAGTTGTTCAGCGAAGGCAGCCTGCTGCTGGGCCTGTCGCGGGTCATGACCACCTTCGGCGGCGACGTGCTGGCCTGGTCCGAGAAGGGCGACATCAACGCCGGGCGCGGCTCCAAGACCACGCTGGTCTACACGCCGCCCAAGCGCGTGTACGACAACGTGGGCAACGTGAAGCTGTCGTCGCAGGTGCCCAGCTCGGGGGCCGGGCTGGCAACGCTCGCGCCCATTCCGGAAGTGCCGGCGGGCGACATGGACCTGATCGCGCCGCTGGGCACCATCGACGCCGGCGAGGCGGGCATCCGCGTGTCGGGCAGCGTCAACCTCGCTGCGCTGCAGGTGGTGAACGCGGCCAACATCCAGGTGAAGGGCGAGTCGGCCGGGCTGCCGGTGGTGGCATCGGTGAACGTCGGTGCGCTGACCAACGCCAGCGCCGCCGCCTCGCAGGCCACGGCGGCGGCACAGGATGCGATGCAGCGCGATCGCGCGGCGGCGCGCCAGAGCCTGCCGTCGGTGTTCACGGTGCGCGTGCTGGGCTTCGGCAACGAGGGCGCGGGCGAGGGCGCAGCGGCGCCCGAGCCGCACGGCGCGGTGGCCACCAAGGTGGGCTACGACTTGAACAGCCCCGTGCAGGTGCTGGGCCGCGGGCCGCTGGGCGATGCGCAGAAGGCGAAGCTGACGCCGCAGGAGCGGCGCCTGCTGGGGCAGTGAAGGCGAAGGGCGGAGGATGAGGGGCGGAAAGGTCTTTACATGAAGCTTTTGTGACAAACGGCAGTCGCGCGTGTCGCGCTTCGTCTTAGATGCAGCGCCTTCGCGACCGCCTTTGTGCCTTCATGCCTTCCGCACCTTCATCCGCCTGCCTTCGTCTGCTGTTGTCAGCGCGTCTTCTTTTCTCCATGGCGGCGGCCGTTGCCAACCCGGCATCGCCGCCGGACACCAACGCCAGCGGCGTCTTCCTCAACGAAGCCGGCGACGTGCTGACCGCGCGGCATGCGGTGTCGGACTGCCGCACGCTCTTTGCCGTCAAGGGCGCGCAGGTGGCGCAGGCCACGGTGATCGCGGCCAGCCCCGAGCTTGACCTCGCGGTGCTGCGCACCACGCTCAAGCCCTACCTGAGCGCCACGCTCTCGCGCACCGATGCCGCGCCCGGCCGCAGCATCGGCGTGTTCGCCGAGGCCTATGCCGTGCTGCAGCGCCTGCCCGACCGCGCGGCCCTGCTCAGCAACGCGATGACCGTGCCCGGCGCCGAAGGCCTGCAACTGCTGTCGGGCGTGCAGCCGGGCGCCAGCGGCAGCGCGGTGCTGGGCGCCGACGGCCTGCTGCTCGGCGTGGTGGTGGAGCGCGTGGCCGCCGCGCCGCATGCCTCGGGCATGACCACCCTGAGCCGCGCGGCATCGGCGGCCGGCGTGAAGGGCGGCGCGACCCAGGTGCGCGCGGTGCCCGCGTCGCAGGTGCGGCAGTTCCTGGACAGTCACGGCATCGCCTTCACCGAGAGCGACAGTCCCCAGTTGAGCCCGATGCAATCGCCGGCGGCCAGGGCGTCGACCCTGTCGGTCGGTGTGCTCTGCGGCTGACCTCACATTTCATTTTTTCGAAAGACCCATGAACGCTTCTCCCACAACGCGGCCCCGCTGGGGCCGCCTGCGCCTGGCACTGGGCTGGCTCGGACTGGGCCTTGCGAGCGCCACCGTGCCCATCGCTGCTCCGGCGCAAACGCAGCAGCAGGTGCCGCAGCACTGGGTCAGCTACGCCAACCTCGCGGGCAACCAGTTGCAGTCGTCGCTGAGCGACCCGGCCAACGAAACCGTGGTGCGCCTGCACGCCTGGATGCAGGAGCGCATGCTGAAGGAAGGCCAGTCCGTGCCGCCCGCGCCGGTGGTGGTGCGCGTGTGGGTGGCCGCCAACGGCAAGGTCGAGCGCGTGGCCTTCGACTCGCTGGGCAATGCGCAGGCCGACGCCGACCTGCGCGCGCTGCTCACCGCGCAGCCGCTGGCCGAAGCGCCGCCGCGCGACATGCGCCAGCCGATGGTGTTGCAGCTCACGCTGAGCTTCGTCACCAACACCTGAACGGTGTCGCGCATGAGGACGTCGCGCGCCGGTGGCTGGCGCCGTGCCGGCGTGGCAGCGGCGTTGGCCTTCGCCGGCCTGATGCCCTGCCTGTCGCTGCAGGCCGCGATGCCGTGGCCGGCTTCGGGGCTTGCGCAACTGGTCAAGACCTATGGCCCGGCCGTGGTTCACATCGGCGTGGAGCGGCCCTCGGTGCCGGTGCGCCGCTACAGCGACCGCTGGCTGGTGCCCGCGCCGGGCACGCTGCCGCAGCAGGGCGGCATGGACGAAAGCAGCCTGGGCACCGGCTTCATCGTGAGCGCCGACGGGCTCATCCTGACCAACGCGCACGTGGTGGCGCGCGGCACGCAGATCAACGTCAAGCTGCCCGACCGGCGCGAGTTCAAGGCGCGGCTGATCGGGCTCGATGCGGTGGCCGACGTGGCGCTGCTCAAGATCGACGCGAGCGGCCTGCCGACCGTGCGCATCGGCGAGCCGGCCAGCGTCGAGCCCGGCGACGGCGTGGTGGCCATCGGCTCGCCCTACGGCTTCGGCAACTCGGTCACGGCCGGCATCGTCAGCGCCAAGGGGCGGCTGCTGCCGGGCGCCGAATACATGCAGTTCTTGCAGACCGACGTGCCCATCAACCCCGGCAACTCGGGCGGGCCGCTGTTCAACCTGCGCGGCGAAGTCATCGGCATCAACTCGCGCATCTACAGCCGCAGCGGTGGCTACCAGGGCCTGTCGTTCGCCATTCCCATCGACGCGGCCATGCGCATCAAGGACCAGTTGCTGTCGAGCGGCACCGTCACGCGCGGGCGCATCGGCGTGTCCGTGCAGGAGGTGGGGCAGGCGCTGGCCGACACCTTCCGCCTGCCGCGACCGGCCGGTGCGCTGGTCAACTACGTCGAGCCGCGCGGCGCGGCCGACCGGGGCGGCCTGAAGTCGGGCGACGTGATTCTTTCTGTGCAGGGCCGCGAGGTGGTGCAGGCTGCCGATGCGCTGGGCTTCATCGCCGACCAGGCGCCGGGGGAGACCATCCGCCTGATGGTGTGGCGCGAGCGCGCGGAGCAGGTGCTTGAAGTGAAGGTGGAGGGCTTCGACACGCCGCGCCTGCAGGCGGTTGCCGCCGATGCGGCATCGGCGCCGTCGCGGCTGGGTTTCGCGGTGCGGCCGCTGGCGCCTGCCGAGCGGCAGTTCCTGCGCGTGGAGGGCGGCTTGCTGGTGCAACGCGTGAACGCGGCCGCCTCGCGCGCGGGCGTGCAGCCGGGCGACCTGATCATCGCGCTCAACGGCCAGCCCATCGACAGCGCCGAGGCGCTGGTGCAGGAACTGGACGTGGCGGACGGCTCCGCGGCCTTGCTGGTGCAGCGCGGCAGCACGCGCATCTTCGTGCCGATCTGCGCGCGGGCGGACATGTCGCGTTGCTGAGGACGAAGTAGGAAGAGGGCGGCACCGCGTGTGGGAAAAGCGGCCGTGTTGCAGGCGCCATCAGGGTCACGGGCGTTCGCACGGAAGAACGAGGCGAAACTAGGCGCCATTCATCCGATCCCATCCCATTCCCTCGACCCCGGAGCCCACCACCTTGTCATCCAACAAAGTCTTCCGCATTGCCCTGTCGGCATCCGCGGCTGCCATCGGAAGCCTCGCGGCGTACTGGACCCTGCTGGCCACGCGCCAGGGCGACATCTTGTTCAACGCGCGAAAGATGCCCGTTGTTCATCTGTCCGACGACTTCTCGACCTATTCCCACATCGTGCCCGGCGGCATGGTCCGTGGGTACGTCTACCACCCCGATGGCGAAGATGCGCTGCAAGACCTGTTCATCTACTTCGCGGGCCGCAGCGAAGACGTGCGCGCCACCGCGCAGATGCTGCACTGGCTTCCGCAGGGCTTTGGCTTTGCCGCGATCAACTACCGGGGCGTGGCCGATTCGCAAGGGAATCCTTCGGAGATCGCGTCCGTCGAAGACGCGGTGCAGTTCGCCAACCACCTGCGCCGGGCCTTCCCGCATGCGCGCCTGCACGTCGTGGGCCGCAGCCTGGGAACCGGCGTGGCCATTCAACTGGTGGCGCGGCAGAACTTCGCGAGCCTGCAACTGGTCACGCCCTACGACACCTTGCTGGAGGTGGCGAAGCGACGCTTTCCGCTGGTGCCGTTGTCGCTGCTGCTGCGCAACCGATTCGACTCGCTCACGCACAGCGCGGAAGTCGCAGCCATCACCCAGGTGCTGCTGGCCGCGCAAGACGATGTCGTGCCGCACGAGCGTTCCGAAAAACTCATTGCCGCATGGCCGACGCCCGTCAGCGTGCAGACGATTCCCGACTCGGACCACTACAACATCATGGAGCTTGAAGCGACCTGGCTCCATCTGATCGACTTTGCGTTGACGGCGATTCTTCCGGAGCGTGTGGCTGCGGCGATCGAGGCGGCTGCGTAGCGGCACTGACCTGGCCTGGACTTCAGGCCAGCACGACTACCTTGAAAGCGCAATGCTCCTTGAGAAGAGCCCTGCCGCCACCGTCGGTGGGGTCATCGGACTCAGGGCGCCCGTGGCGGCATCGATGGTGTAAGCCGACAGGGACTGGGAATTGATATTCGCCACATAGGCAAACCGGCCCGAGGGGTCTACGGTGACGGCGGAAGGGATGCTTTCTGTCGCCACCGTCGGCGGGGTCATCGGACTCAGGGCGCCCGTGACGGCATCGATGGTGTATGCCGACACGGTGTTGGAATACCAATTTGCCACATAGGCAAACCGGCCAGTGGGGTCCACGGTGACGGCGGAAGGGGCGTTTTCTGTCGCCACCGCCGGCCCGGCCATCGGATTCAGGGCGCCCGTGGCGGCATCGATGACGTAGGCCGACACAGTGCTGGAGTCGAGATTCGTTACGTAGACGAACCGACCCGTGGGGTCCACGGTGACGGAGGCGGGGCGGAGCCCTGTGGTCACAGTCGGTCCGGCCACCGGGCTCAGGGCGCCAGTGACGGCATCGATGGTGTAGGCCGACACAGTGGCGGAGTTGACGTTCGCCACGTAGGCAAACTGACCCCTGGGGTCCACGGTGACGGAGAACGGGGAGATCCCTGTCGCCACAGTCGGCCCGGCCACCGGGCTCAGGGCACCAGTGAGGGCATCGATGGTGTAGGCCGACACGGTGTTGGAAAGCTGATTCACCACGTAGGTAAACCTGCTCGCGGGGTCCACGGCGACGGAGACCGGGGAGAGCCCTGTCGCCACCATCGGGACGGCCATCGGGCTCAGGGCGCCGGTGCCGGTATCGATGGTGTAGGCCGAGACAGTGCTGGAGTTGAGATTTGCCACATAGGCAAACCGGCCCTTGGGGTCCACGGTGACGGAGATCGGGGAGACCCCTGTCGCCACCGTCGGCACGGCCATCGGGCTCAAGGCGCCCGTGGCGGCGTCGACGGTGTAGGCCGAAACGGTATCGCCCCCCTGATTTACCGCGTAGGCAAAGCGCGCCAGGTTCGGGGCGGATACCGGGCAATGCACGACCACCGAAGTGACGGCCGCGGCCCCCACCGTCCCACTGCCATTGACGACCGTGCATGTCTGGCTCAGGAACCGGGGTTGGGTTTTCACGGTCACCGCATAACCTGCTCCGCTGGCCACCGGCGTGGCGAAGCTGAAAGTGCCGTTGAGCGAATAGGACAAGGCGAGGTCATCGCCCGCGTTGTTCTGCAGCACCAGACCGCGCCCCCTCAATCCGCTGATCGTGCCGCTGACGGTGTAGCTGTTGGTCGTGCAGATGACCTTCACGGTTTTCATATCGGCATCGCCCACCGTGGCGCCGGCATTGTTGACGGTGCAGGTCTGCGAAGGCGCCGTGGGCTGTGTCTTCACCGTCACCGCGTAGCCGGCTCCGCTGGCGACGGGCGCGGCGAATTCAAAGGTGCCGTCGGCCGGAATGGCGAGGTCGTCCGCGGCGTTGTTCTGCAAGACGAGTCCGCCACCCTGCAGGCCCGTGACGGTGCCACCGACCTTGTAGCTGTTGACCGAACACACCACGGCGACATCGGCAATCGCCACGTCCACCACGGTGCCGCTGCCGTTGTTGACGGTGCAGGTCTGGGCGGGATTCGTCGGCTGGGCCTTCACCGTCACTGCATACCTTGCGCTGCTGGCCATGGGAACGGCGAAGCGGACAACGCCGTTGGCTGCGACGGGCAAGTCGTCGCCCGCATTGTTTTGCAGCACCAGTCCGCTGCCCTTCAGCCCCGCGACAGTGCCGCTGACAGGGTAGGTGGCGACGGGAGGCGTTGGCGGTGTCTCCGGTGGCGCGACAGGCAAGAACGGGAGGCCGGCACCGCCACTGCCGCTGCCACCGCAGCCCGCGAGCACGGCGCCCACAAGGACGAACAGAGCCATCAGGCCCGCTCTTGCGATCGAGTGGAGCAAGAAGGTACAGGCATTGCCCAACACGGAGAACAGCGCACGGGCGTGGCTGGATGAAAGCAAGAGCGTGGGCATGGCGCAGCCTGTGGGACGGAGTGAGGCCGCGATCCTAGGCAGTCCGGCTGCGCTGCGCATTGGACTAAAGTCCAATGACAAGTGCGATGACAGGTGCAGTGAATCGCACCCGTCGTCGAGATCCGTCAGTTGCGCTCAGGCCCCTGCAGGCCCGGCTGCTTTTGCGCACCGCGCCCCTGGCTTCGAAGATCCGACGTTGCCCGAACAAGGACGGCGTTGCGCAACCGCTTGAGCCAGCGCCCGCCCGTGTCGAAGCCGCGACAAACCCCCGTCGCAACCAGCCCGGTGACGGCCAGCATCGCCGCCGTGTGAACCCCGACCGCCGCGAGCGCCAGCATCAGCGAGCCCGATGCGGTGATCTCCCGCGCCGATGCGTCTCCCATGCACAGCGGCACCAGCGCCGGCACGAGCATCAGCCCGGCGCCGTGCGCGGTGGCCATCATGAAGGACCACAGCGCCAGCCCGGCATGTCCCGCCGGTGCGTGCACACGCCGCGCCGTGCGTCCCCACAGGTGAACCATCACCGCAACGACGAACAGCCCGCCCGCCAGCACCTGCAGCACAAGCCGGTCCATCGACAGGCCGAGGGCCACGGCGCCGGCTACCAGCGCGATCGATGCGGCGTGCCCGACAGCGATCGGCCACAGCGCGCGCAGCGCTTGCGCCCGGTCGTGCGAGCGAACGCCCCAGGCGGCGGCCCACATCCAGCCGGTGGCGGGGTTCAGCCCGTGAAGGGCGCCGACCCCTGCGACCACCAGCCACGGCCAGAGGTTGGCCATGATGCGTTCAGTCGGACGCGTGGCAGCACGAACCGGCCTCGGGCTTTGACGCGATGGGCGCCGGCTCGTAGCGGTCGTGGTGCCGCACCCAGTCCATGGGGTAGAGCGGGTTGTGCTCGTCGCGCCCCTTGGGCGTGAGGTCGACCAGGTTGTAGGTGCCCATCATCACTTCCACGCCGCGCTCGTAGGTCGAGTAGGTGTGGAAGACCTCGCCCGCGTCGTCCTTGTAGAACACGCTGATGCCGGGCGCTTCCTGCGCGGGGAAGGGCCGCACGCTGTAGTTGTAGAGAACCTCGCCCTTGCCCTCGGCCCATTCCTGCGGCTTGAAGCTGACGGCGAAGTCGTAGTTGAAGTCGCTGTCGTGCGCCGACACCCACTTGAACTGCCAGCCCATGCGCTCGCGAAAGCGCTCGATCTCGGCCAGCGGCGCGCGCGAGACGACCAGCAGTGTGATGTCGCGGTGCGCCAGGTGCACGTTCATGCCTTCGAGGTGGTCGGACATGAACGAGCAGCTCGGGCAGCCTTGCTCCCAATCGGGGCCGAGCATGAAGTGCTGCACCAGCAACTGGCGGCGGCCTTCGAAAAGGTCGGCCAGCGCGCGCCGGCCCTCGGGTGTGTCGAAGACGTAGTTCTTCTCGACGCGCGTCCACGGCAAGGCGCGGCGCTCGCGGGCGATCTGGTCGCGCAGGTGCGTCAGTTCCTTTTCGCGCGACAGCAGTGCCTTGCGCTGGGCAAGCCACTTGTCTTTCGACACGACGGGGTGGTTCTTCAGGATGCCTGTTTCGGCAGTGGCGGTGTTCATGAATTTCTCCTTGGCCCGATGGGCTGTGCGAGGGTTGTCCATGCGCGGCTCCGCCTGCCTGGCGGTCGGCGCGCTCGTCTTCGGTCGGTCGACCGGAAGGGGGTTGTCAGCGCGGGTGCGTCGTCAGCTTGCGCGCTGGTTGGGGATCAGGTCCTGGTGGCCTTCGGGCGCCGCACGGCGCGGACTTTTCCGCTGCCTCCACCGCCGCAGTAGAAGAGGCCGGCGCCGTCGGATTCGAGGCCGCTTACGTTGATGCCGCGCGGCATTTCGAGCCGCTCGAGCACGGTGCCGCTTTCGGGGTCGATGCGGCGCAACTCGCTTTCGTCGCCTTCCCAGGTGGCGTGCCACAGCTCGCCGTCGACCCAGGTCACTCCGGTGACGAAGCGGTTGGACTCGATGGTGCGCAAGACCGCGCCGGTGGCCGGATCGATCTGGTGGATCTTGCGGTCGCGGTACTGCCCCACCCACAGGCTGCCTTCGGCCCAGGTGAGGCCTGAATCGGTCCCGTGGCCGGGCGCGGGAATCGAGGCGAGCACGTTGCCGGTGACCGGGTCGATCTTGTCGATGCGCTGCTCGGCGATCTGGTACAGGTGCGTGCCGTCGAAGGCGGTGCCGGCGTCGGCCGCGTGGTCCAGCGTGCGCGTGGTCTCGCCGCTTTCAGGATCGAAGGCGATGAGCTGGGCACCGATGGCGGCCCAGACGCGCTGGCCGTCGTGGGTCACGCCGCCCACGTTGGCGGCATCGGCGAAGGGGCCGTATTCGCGCACGATCTCGGCCGCTTGCACGGTGGCCTCGACACGGTTCTTGCTGGCTGTCTTGCTGGTCATCGTCGGCTCCTGGTGGTGCGCCTCGGATCGGCGCCTTGGGCACAACTCTATTCAATCGGCAGCGCGGAGGGGAGTAACAAGATCGTCGTGAATCCGGCCAGCGGCGGCGCCAGCCAGCGCTGCGCCCGCGCCCGTCCGATGGCGCGCACGCGCCCGGCGGCTTCCAGCTCGGCCAGCGCGCGCTGCACGGTGCGCTGGCTGGCGCCAAGGGCCAACGCCAGGGCCGAGGTCGACCAGGCCGCGCCGTCGGAGAGCAGCGCCACCAGCGCGCCCTGGTCGCCGTCGATGGGAGGCGCCAGCACGACCACATCGCGCTCGCCGAGCGGCTTGAGCACGAAGCCCTGCGCAGTGGCCTCGATTTGCGCGAGCGGCTTGATGAGCGCGCGCAGCCGGCCGATTTCGACCCGCAGGCGGGCCCGATGCGTTTCGTCGGGGTGGCGGGTGCGGAAGGCGCAGGCGATCAGGGCTTCGCGGTCGATGTCGCCGGGCCAGGCCTCGGCGAGTGCGCGAGCCAGCGCGAACAGCACCGGCCGTCGTGCCAACGGCCGCCATGTGTCGCCGGTGCCCACGCCGCGACGGCAGGCGTCGACCACCAGTGTGTTCGAGGCCAGCAGCACTGCGACTTCGTCGAGGCGCAGCGGCTGTTCGCCATCGGCGAGAAGGCGCCGGGCGGCGGGGCGACCGAGCGCGGCTTGCGCTTCCGCCACCTCGGCCACGAGTGCCGGCACGCGCGCGCGGTCGGCTGCCTCGTGTGCGCGGGCGAGTGATTGGCGTGCCGCGTCAACGTGCAGGGAGCGCAGCGAGAGTTCTGCCGCCGCCAGTTCGGCCACTGCGGCGAGCGATGGCGGCAGGCCACGCACATCGAGCTGTGCCAATGCGGCCGTGGCTTCGTCGAGGCGGCCGATCAGCAGGAGCTTGCGCGCCGCGATGAGCCGTGCCTGCAGCGCGTTGGCGCGGTCGCCATGTGCTTCGAGCGTGGCCGCGGCCGCCACCAGTGCGCGCGGCGAGCCGCCGATGTCGCGCATGGCCAGCGCCACTTCGGCTTCGGCGACGACGCAGCGCGCGCGTGCCAGTTCCTCGTGGGCACCGAAACCGCGGGCCGCGCGCCGCAGCAGTTCGCGCGCACGCGGATGCTCGCCGAGCTGGGCCATGGCGATGCCGCGCAGGGCCAGTGCCGGTGGATCGTCGCGCAGGGCAACCCGCTTGAGGGCGCCGAGTGCATCGCCGGCAGCCAGGGCGCGTGCGGAAGCGGCGATCAGGGAGTCCATGGACGCGGTGCGATCAGCCCCGGGCTTGCAAGGCGCCCATGGCCTTGTCGGCTTCGACCCCGATCTGAAGCGGCAGCCAGAGCGTGAAGCGGGTGCCGGTGCCGCCCGATTCCCAGCTCACGGTGCCGCCGATCGCCAGCGCGCGCTGCTGCTGGTTGCGCAGCCCCCGGCCATTGCGGTGCAGGGCCTCGTCCACGGCGAAGCCCGTGCCGTTGTCTTCGATCACCACGCGCACGCCCTCGCCATCCGTCGCGGTGCTGAAGGTGATGATGGTGGCCCGCGTGTGGCGCAGCACGTTGGCGATGCACTCCTGCATGATCCGCAGGATGTGCAGCGCGCTGCTCGGGTCCAGCCAGGGCAGCTCGGGCACGGTCTGCACGTCCCAGCGCAGCGCAACGCCGGCGCTCTCGATGCGCGGCGCCAGCCGAAAGCGCAAGGTTGCCAGCAGCAGGAGCAGATCGGCGTCCACGCTTTCCATGGAATCGATCGCCAGCTTCAGGTCGTCCATGCAGCCCTTGAGCACGCCGGAGATTTCGGCGTCGTTCATGGCGCCTCGCTCCACGGAGCGGATGGCGCTGGTCAGCGACGAGCCCAGGCCGTCGTGCATGTCCTGCATGAGGCGGCGGCGCTCGGCGCTGAGCATGTGCTGGTTTTCGATGACGCGCAGCCGCTGGTAGCTTTGCTCCAGTTCGGCTTCGCGCTCCTGCAGGCGCTGGGCCAGCCCGGTGTTCAGGCGGCCCACTTCGGCGAATGCGTCGGTGTAGCGCTGGAACATGATGTACGAAAAGATGAAGAACAGGCCGATGATGACGTAGGGCGAGGTGTACACGCTCTCCGCGCTGACAAGGTTGTTCTGCAGCAGCCCGTCATAGGAGGTGAACGCGACGGTCAGCACGGCCCAGCCCGCCACCAGCCGGCCTTCGGGAAATTTCGCGCGCAGCGCCTTGCGCAGGTTCACCGCGAAGATCAGCACCGCGATGGGCAACACCACCAGGTTGAGCAGCGGCGTGAACAGGTAGAGGCTGGTGATCGACGCCGACACATGCGGCAGCGTCGCGATGTTGCAGACCAGCGTCAGGCCCAGCGAAAAATAGGTCAACCAGGCCGAGGGCTGCTTGTGCAGGCGTTGCAGGAACAGGTGGATGAGGATGATCAGCCAGAGCATGGACGCCACGGTGATCCATTCGAACCATTCGTCCGAGAGCGGGAGGTACTCGCCGCTCACGAAGTAGTGAAGCATCCGCAGGAAGGCGGCGGCCGAGATGGCGAAGAACAGCAGGTAGAGCGACTCGCGCTTCTTGCCCAGCCACACCGCGAACGCGAAAAGGCCGACCGCCAGGAACGCGGCGCTGCCCATGAACGGCAACTGCACCTGCAGCAACTGGCGAATCTGGTAGCGCCAGTTCAACGAACCCTGGTCGCCCACCCACAAGGTCGAGAATCCGCTCCCGCTGCTGCGCAGGCGGTTGACGCGAATCAGCACGGTCGTCGGCGCAGGCGTGTTGGCCGTCGCGTTCAACGGCAGCAGCAGCGGACGGTTGAAGCCGTTGTGCACGGGGCTGCCATGCGACTGGTAGAGCAGGACGCCGTCGCCGTACACCGCGATGTGGCCCAGCGTCTTCCAGCGCGGAAGGTAGAGAAGGCGCTGCTGTGTCGATGGCGGCAGCTTGCTCAGGTCGAGGCGGTACCAGTCGGAGACGGTTTGCACGGCGCCCGACGATGTGGGCACCAGTTCGCGCGGGGCCGTGTGCGGGAGGCTGACCAGCTTCCATCCGTCGGCCGGCAGCCCGGCGTCTTGGGCAAGCCGCGGGGCGGGGGAATAGCCCACGCCGGGAACGGACAGCAATTCGGCCTGCGTGAAATGGACGGCGCCATCGCGCGTTGCCGGCAAGTCATCGGCGTGCGCGCAAGGCAAGGCGAACAGCGACAACACCAGCCACAGCTTCGCGACGATCCATCGGGCAACCCACCCACAGCCTTGGCTGCCCAGCGTGGTACGACGGCTAGGGGCAACGCAGGATTGTTTCATCAGGACACAATTATGTCTTGGGCCGGCCCGGCATCCTGTCGCGGTGAAGGCATGCCCGAGAATCTTCACCATGCCCCACGCCGTTTCCCTCCTGCGCGCCGCCCGATTGGCGCGCAGTGCCAAGCCTTTTCTTGCCCGTGGCGGCTTCAAGCGCGAGCGCTGCGGGGGCTGCCGGCTCCTGCCCACCCACTGCATGTGCAGCCTGCGCCCGTCGGTGGACACGCGTGCAGGCGTGTGCCTGCTCATGGCCGACATCGAGCCGCTCAAGCCGAGCAACACGGGCTGGCTGATTGCCGACGTGGTGGCCGATACCTTCGCCTTCGGCTGGGCGCGTACCGAAACCGATCCCGCGCTTCTGGCGCTGCTGGGCGATCCGCAGTGGCAGCCCTATGTGGTGTTTCCGGGGCAGTACGCGGCGCCCGGGCGGGTGGTGCGCAGCGTCCAGTCGCCCGAGCCCGGGCCCGTTCATGGCGAGACCGGAAAACGCCCGCTGTTCATCCTGCTGGACGGAACCTGGGCCGAGGCACGCAAGATGTTCAGCCGAAGCCCGTACCTGGACGCGCTGCCGGTGCTGAGCCTGGAGCCGGAACAGACATCGCAGTACAAGCTGCGCAACTCCGGCCGCGATGACCACTTCTGCACCAGCGAGGTGGCCGCGCTGTGCATGCGCCTGGCGGGCGAGCATGTGGCCGAGCAGACGCTGCAGGCCTACCTGGCGGTGTTCACCCACCACTATCTGCGTGCGAAGAACCAGCAGCCCATTGCGTGGGATGGCGCCGCGCACCAGCGATTGCGCGAGGTGTTTGCCTTGTCCCGCGAAGGGCACGCAGCCGATTTTTCGCTTGCCACACAATGAACGCCATGCACAAGAGACCACTTTTCCCCATGCACATTTGGGTGCTCGCCGCGGTGTATTTCGTCGCCAGCCTGGCGCACTTTGCCCATAACGCCGAGTTCATCGCCTTCTATCCCAACATGCCGGCCTGGCTGACCCGGGAGAGTGTGTACCTCGCCTGGCTGGCCATCACCAGCCTGGGCGTTGCCGGCTTGCTTGTCGCCCGGCTCGGTCTTCATGCATTGGGCGTTGTTCTGGTTGGCGCCTACGGGGCCCTGGGCCTCGACGGCCTTGCGCACTACACGCTGGCCCTTTGCTCCGAGCACACGCTCGCAACGAACATCACCATCTGGTCCGAGGCTGTCAGCGGGCTTGTGCTGATGCTGGCTTCGGTGCTGTGGCTTGCTCGCCGCCATCGCTCTGCTTCCGGCGGCTGAGCCGATTCATCTACAAGAAACAGAAGCACGATGATGATCCATCGCCTTCGTTCGGTCCTTGTGGCCTGCGCCCTGGGCGCCACCGCGCTGGCAGCCTCTGCGCAGTTGAAGATCGGTTTCGTTGGCCGCTCAATTCAAACGTCGACAATCATGAACACCAAGCACTCGATCCCAATCGGTCTCCAGGTCGCATTCGGCTTTGGCGCTTTCATGGCGTTGGTTGCGGCCATCATGTATTGCGTCAATTTGCTGCCATCGGCTGAGCAAGGTTGTATCGAGCACTGCGCCACGTTGGGGAAGAAGGGGTCAATGGTCAACATCTACCGCTGGGAGCAAACGGCCGGCATGCGCGGCACAGGGCCGACGGAGTGCAGGTGCTCGTAGCTTTTTGGCCCGGGGTTAAACCAGCTTCGCGTCGGCAGTCGTCTGACTGCAGTCGGCCACATCTGCGCAGATGGATGCACACTTTTTTACTTGCATGAAAAACGACAAAAACCACTCTCCTGTCGGCTGGTATGTGGTGTCTTACCTGCTTCGCTTTGTGGAGCTGAATGACGACAGGAAAGACGACAACGAAGCACGATTCCTGTCGTGGGAGAACACGATTCTTGTCCGCGCCCGAACCCTTGACGATGCCTACGAAAAGGGCATAACGGTTGCTCGCGAGAACGCGAAACCATACAAGGGTGGCCCGGATGGCGTGCCTGTCCAATGGAAGTTGGTGGGTATCACGAGTGTTCTTCCAATCTACGAGAAGCTGGGTGATGGCGCGGAAATTCTGTGGACCGAGCGCGCGCCTCGAAAGCTCAAGAACCTCAAGCAAATGGTCGGGATGAAGGGTTCGTTCCGGCAGTAGTGGGCTGCCAGCGGCGACGCGGCGAAGTCACAAGAAGGATGTCCGCTTGTCGGCAACGCCGATGTGGCTGCAGGAATGACCATGGAGGCAGCGGCGCTCGGGCAATTCAACCGGCTACAGTCCGCCAGAAGAAGGAGTCTTGCGCCCATGACCTGGTCACTGTTCTACCGCTTCGACAACGAGGTGCCCACCGACTTCCACGAACTGCGCCAATTCGGCAGTTCGCTGTGGTCCGCGCACGGCAAGGCGAAGACCATGGGGCGCAGCATGGTCACCGAGTTCGCCAGTCCGCAGGCCGCGAAAGATGCCCTCGCGCAGCGCGGCGGCGAGATCGAGGCCCAGGGCTACAGGCGGGTGAGCCAAGGCACGCACGACCCCGACCGCATCGACTTTCCCCTGCTCACCGCCGAGATTCGCGAAGGCGCTCGCCGCGCCTTCCAGGCCATCCGCGCGGCGCACCCCGACGAGACGATCCGTCTCTTCGCGCTCGGCAGCGATGACGGCGCAATGACCATCGTTCACGCCGCCAGCAATCTCGCTTTGGGCGCACCGGGCGAGATGGACGATGAAAGCGAAGTCTGGTGCTCCGCCGAGTGGCCCTACACGGAGGGCGGCGAATTTTTCGACATCGCCTACCGCATGATCCTGCTTTGCCATCGCGACGACTTGCCCTGCAACGTTGAATTCGACGTCTTGTATGCCGGGCTCTTCGAGGCCTGCATCGCCGCGATGGAGCAACTCGATCGCGAAGGTTTCTTCGGCACCGGCGACGTGCGCGAAGAGGTGGTGCTGCTGTGCCAAAGCGAAGGCACGGAGGACATGGAAGGCTCGATCGGCCGACTCAACACGCTGGGCGTGGTGCGTCGACTCGAACGCTGGATCAAGCTGTGCGAATGAGGCCTTGCTTGAGGTCAGCATGCTTGCTCCGCCGCCACCGCCTTGCGCAGCGCTCTCTGGCGGATCACGCTCTGGCCGCCTGCGGATGGCCGGATTCACCGATCGACCTAGACTGAATCGGGTATGGCAATCCGGTGCGGTTTCGATGTCCACTTGCCTCCCTGTGAAAAGGGGAAAAGCAAATGGGAACAAAGGCATTCCACAGCGCGATCGTCAGCTTGAAGCTGCCGGGTGACATGAGCGCCAGCGAGGAAATCGAGGCGCTGAGAGCCGCCGGGATTCCTGTCGATGCGCAGTGCAATGCAGAATTCGGCTTTCTCTTTGTACGAGCCAGTGTGGACAAAAAGACGAACTACTTCCGGTGGTTTGCTGGCGACATCGGCAGTTGCGGTGTTCCATCCTTTTCCACCCTGAACAATGTTGCGCAGCCAAACCCTTGAGCGATGGTGGCCGACCACCCAGTCATTGGACCTGGTGCATGGAACAGTCCGTCAGGTCGCGGCGGCGGTAGAGGCGGAAGTCACCCGCTTCGTTGGCGGCGAGACGCTGGCGACGGCCTGGTCCCGGTACGCCGATCTGGACGAGGCGTTTGGAGCGGTGGCCGAATTTGCCAACGTGCCGACCCACTTCCTGGTTCTTCCGACGAACTCCGAGTGGACCGTGCTGTGGAACAACAGCTTCCTGTGCAGCGGATACGACGCGCTGTGCGCCTGCCTCACGAAGAATCACGGCCTGACCTCGATCCATTGGAGCGCCCATGATTCGACGACGGTCTTTCAGCCCGGCGCGCTCTTCACCCATCGGCGCCTCGTGGACACCGCCGTGGTCGAGCGGTCGGTGCATGTGACAAGGCAAGACAGCAAATGGTCGTTTGGTGAAGCCGGCCCGGTCTTGCCGCAGGAGAACACCGACTCCTACCTTGCTCGCCGCGTGCACGACCGGCTCAACGAGTCGTTGATGGCGGCGCTTCTTGGCAGGCTCGGCGCGGCGCCATGGACCGAAGAGTTTTATGCACTGGCGGAGCAATCGTGCTTCGTGCTTCAGCGGCCGTCGGCACCGAAGACAGTCATTCGACGACCGCGGGATGCGGTGGTCGGGTTCACGCGCGGGTGACCGTTTTCGTCGGTTCCATCTGGAGCCGGATTCGACCGCGCATCGGCGGGCCTGCAAGGCGTCTCACAGCTTGACGCTTCATTAATCTCTGACTAGAGTCAGAAATCATGCGGTCACCCCACATCGATCAAATCCGTCGCTTCAATCGCACCGTGGCGCAGACCATCGGCGCGATGGACGAACGGTTTCTGGGGCTTGCCCGTCCGATGGGCGAATCGCGATTGCTTTGGGAAATAGGCGAAGAGGGTGCGGAACTGCGCGCTCTGCGAACCCGTCTGTCCCTCGACTCCGGTTACCTGAGCCGAACCCTGGCTTCCTTGCAGAAACAAGGCTTGCTCACCGTGCAGGCCCATCCGGGTGATCGCCGGGTCCGGCGCGCCGAACTCACGAAGGCCGGCCTGAAGGAAAGGGCGGAGCTGGATCGCCGATCCGACACCGTTGCGGCCGACATGCTGGCGCCGCTGCGTGAGCGTCAGCGCACCGCGCTGGTCGCCGCGATGGCCGAAGTGGAAAGATTGTTGAGCGCGTCCTTCGTGCGATTCGAGATCACTGATCCCTCGAGCGAGGATGCTCGCTGGTGCTTTGCGCAGTACTTCGCCGAACTTGCCGAGCGCTTTGAAACCGGCTTCGACCCCGCGCTCAGCCTGTCGGCCTCGACTGCTGATTTGATGGCACCGCGAGGCGCATTGATCGTTGCCCGATTGCGCGACCGGCCGGTCGGTTGCGTCGCGCTGAAACTTCATGGCAATGAACCTGCCGAGCTGAAGAGGATGTGGATTTCTTCGGAAGCGCGAGGGCTCGGCGTCGGCGCGAGGTTGCTTGCAGAAGCGGAAAGCCACGCGCACAAGTCCGGCGTTCGTGTGATCCGCCTGGAGACGAATCGCACGTTGCGCGAAGCGATTGCGCTGTACCGGCGATTGGGCTACCGCGAGGTGCCCGCATTCAATTCCGAGCCCTATGCGCACCACTGGTTTGAAAAAGAACTGCTGACCGGGGCGTAGCTCATCGCATCGGCGAACGGACCGCCGAAGGCATCTGTCGATGCCAATACCAATGTCGATCCATTCTGGATGAAGGGTACGGAACTGCCTGGCGCTTTTCAACGGGAGCAGTTGGGGGCGGGCGCAAAGCACGCGTGAAGCCGGCGCCAGGATGCCTCTCTGATTTGCCGCATTTTCCGAAGGGGAAAGCCGCGCCGAAAAATAGAATGATCATTCTAGAATGGGTGTTCTAATTCGCCCCGTCGACGAAATCCCGATCCGTACGCAGCCCCTGCAATGGATGCCGGAACGAACAAGGCATGCCATGCAATCAAAGATCAAAGCCACGAGCACTTCACCCGAAACCTCAAGACCCGAACGAAGCGAAGCACGTCGCCAGCAGGTCCTGAATGCAGCCAACGCCTGCTTCCGGGAACACGGTTTTCACGGCACCAGCATTCAGCGCGTCTCGCAGGCTTCGGGCATGAGCATCGGCCACATCTATCACTACTTCGAGAACAAGGAAGCGATCGTCACGGGCATCGTCGAGCAGTACCTGCATGAGACGCTCGAGCTGGTGAGCCGGATGGCGCAAGCCAGCCAATCCGTCGGGGTGGTGGAAGCGGTGGCGGCCCAGGTCAAGACGGGCATGTCCGTGGAGCGGAACGAAGGACTCGGCGGCCTTGGCCTGGAAATCTTTGCCGAGGCATCGCGCAACCCCGTGATTGCCGCCGCGATCCAGCAGGCCGACAAGGTCCTGCGCAGCAAGATGCGCGAACTCTTCCTGCAATTGCCCGCGCTGAAGAAGCTGCCCAGATCAGAACTCGATGCGCGCATCGCAGTCATGACGGCGCTGTTCGATGGCCTCGATGTTCGCGCGCTCTGCAACCCGTCGATGAGCAAGACGGCCACCACCAAGGTCGTGCAGCGGATCTTTCGCATTCTTCTGGACGAGTAGTCCTGCGGGCTGCGCGCAGCCATATCTTCAATCCAGCGATATCAAAAAACGTACCGTCAACCACAACCGAAAGAAGGGATGCAATCATGAAAACAATAACGCCGGCACAGTCACAGTCTTCGACTGCTGTAGTGATCCATGGCTATGGAGGTGCGGAGCAACTCCGCATCGAAGAAATTGAAATCCGCCCTCCCGGCCCGGGCGAAATTCGCGTGCGGGTGGCAGGGGCTGCCGTCAATCCGTTCGACATTCACCTGCGGGAAGGCTACGTGCAGGAATACGTGCCGCTGACCTTTCCGGCCTGTCTGGGCAGCGATGTGTCAGGCGTCGTGGAGGCAGTCGGCTCGGACGTTTCCGCATTCGCGCCCGGTGATCGCGTGATCGGCCTGCTGGTGACAGGCGCCTACGCGCAATGGGCGGTCGCCAAGGCCAACGCGTTCGCCAAGCTGCCGGACGGCATCGATCTGGCAGGGGCCGCCGCCTTGCCCACGGGCGTGCTGACCGGCGTTCAACTCATCGAGCAGGGCGTCAAGCCACAGGCCGGCGAAAAGGTACTGGTGACCGGCGCAGGCGGATCGGTGGGCCGCGCAGCGGTGTTCGCCGCGCTCGATGCGGGCGCCATCGTCTATGCGGGCGTGCGCGCGAACAGCAGAGATACCGTTGCCGATCTTCCGGTGGAAGCGGTCATCGATCTTTCCGACGCGGCGGCTTTGAAAGAGGCTGGTCCTTTCGACCACATCGCCGATACCGTCGGCGGCGCAGCGGCCGAGCAACTGTTCGCCCACCTGTCGCCAACCGGCCGCTTCGGCTCTGTGGTCCTGCCATTCGTCACGCCGCCTGCGGATGCGGCGGAGCGCTTCGCGCCGGTGATCGTCCAGTTCGACGGGCCGCGCCTGGAGCGCTTTGCGCACGGGCTGGTGGAGAAGGGGCGCGAGATACCTGTGTCGCGCAGGCTGCCGCTCGCGGACGTCGCCCAGGCGCACGCGATGCTGATGCAGGGTGGCCTGCGGGGCAAGATCGTCCTGGTGCCCTGACGCTGATCCAGCGACGGCGCAAGCCGTCTGCCTCAAGAAACCGCCATCCGGCGGTTTTTTCATTTGCAGCGCTTCGACGCGATGGCGCGGCGCACCGGGGCCATCCCGAAGTCATTCGAGCGTCACGAATCGTCACTAGCATCCGCTTGAACATGCCCCCGCCGGGCGGCGGCCTTCGCCGGGCGTATCGACGATCTCATGCGGCATGAACCTCCCTTCACTTTCCCATTGGCACGCGGCTTCGCTGCGCCCGCCGTCGCACTCGCACTGGCGGGCTGCATGACGCTGGCCGCCCTGGATGTGCGGGCGCAGACCGGTGTGGCGGCGCCGCATGGCGATCGCGCCGACGAGCGCATCCGCTTCGACATCGCGCGGCAGCCGTTGGCAACTGCGCTGGAGCAGTACGGCCTTGCGACGGGGCTGCCGGTGTTCTTCGACGCGGCGCTGGTGGCCGGGCGCAGCTCGTCGCCGGTGCAGGCATCGGCCACGCCGACCGAGGCCTTGCACACGCTGCTGCAGGGCACCGGCCTCGTCGCCGACTACACCAGCATCGGGTCGAGCGCCGTCTTCGTGCTCAAGCCCGCAGCGAACGATGCCGCGCAGCCCGCGGCCCGCGCGATGCCCGACACCGCATCCGCAACGCCCGTGCACGGCAGCTACGACGGCCTCGTCCAGACCCGCATCTGGGAAGCCTTCTGCGGCAACCCGCGCACCGCGCCCGGCAGCTACCGCACCGCCATGCGCTTCGTGATCGACGGCACCGGCCGCATCGCCAACGCCTTCCTGCTGCACACCAGCGGCGACCGCACGCGCGACGGCGCGATCCTCGACACCCTGCGGCAGATCCGCATCGAACAGCCACCGCCGCCCGACATGGCGCAGCCGCTCACGATGCTGATTCTTCCGCGCTCGCAGACGCCGGGGCTCGAATGCCCGGCGGCGCGGCACTGAGCCGCCCGCGATGCCCGAGAACGCGCTGCCCGCGCTGCGCAACTTTCTTGTCGCGCGCTATGACGACCTGAAGCAGCGCCTTGCGCGCCGGCTCGGCAACGCCGACCAGGCGAGCGATGCGCTGCAGGACACCTGGCTGCGTCTGGAAAGCCGCGACGACATCGACGGCGTGCGCGACCCGGCTTCGTACCTGCTGCGCGTGGCCGTCAACCTGGCCTACGACCAGTCGAGCCGGCAGGGCCGGCTGGCCACCGCCGAGGAAATCGACGCGGTGCTCGAAGAGGCACACGACCCGGCACCCGGCCCCGCGCAGATCGCGGAAGACCGCTCCGAGATGGCCGCGCTGGCCGCGCTGATCGAGCGCATGCCGGCACGGCGCCGGCAGATATTGGTGATGGTGCGCTGGGAACATCTGCCGCAGCGCGAGGTGGCGGCGCGGCTCGGCATTTCGCTGCGCACGGTCGAGAAGGAACTCAAGGACGCGCACGATTACTGCGCCGCCCGCATGGGCCGTCCGCCCGCCATGCCCACGTCAGCATCGACGTCAACGTCCACACCGCATGAAAAATAAAGTGCGGTTCCCAGCGCCCAGAACAGTCTCATGGATATGACACACAACGGCGAGCCCGACAACGCGGATCAGGTCCGGCGCGAAGCGCAGGCATGGCTGCGCCGGCTCACGTCCGGCGAAGCCAGGCAGCGCGACATCGAGGGCTTTCGCCGCTGGCAGGACAGCAGCCCGCTGCATTCATCGGCCTTCGCCGAAGCGAAGCGGCTGTGGAAGGCGCTCGATCCGGCCATCGGCCAGATGATGGCGAACAACCCGGCGCTGCTGTCGAGCCATCGGCAGGCGGGGCGTCGGCCGCTGGTCGCGCGCCGCGCTTTTCTCGGCGCGGCTGCCAGTGCGGCGGGCGTGGCCGGCATTGCCGCGATGTATCCGCCGCTCGGCCTGTGGGCGCCGGTGAGCGAATGGAACGCCGACTTCCGCACGGCCACCGGCGAGCAGCGTTCGGTGGTGCTGGCCGAGGGCATCGACCTGACGTTGAACACGCAGACCAGCGTGCAGCGCCAGGCCGTCGAGGGCCGCACGGTCGGCATCGACCTGATCGCGGGCGAAGCGGCGGTCGACATGTCTTCCACGCGGCAGGCCTTCAGTGTGGTCGCGGGCGCGGGCCGCAGCGAGGCCGACGCCGGGCGCTTCGAGGTGCGCTATCTCGACGGCAGCGCCTGCGTGACCTGCATCGAAGGCCGCGTGCGCGTGGCGCATGCAGCGGGCGTGCGCGTGGTGGAGGCGGGGCAGCAACTGGTCTACAACGCCGACTCGCTCGGCAAGGTCGCGGCCATCCAGCCGGCGGACGTGTCGGCATGGCGCACCGGCGTGCTGGTGTTCCGGCAGACGCCGCTGGCGCGCGTGGTCGAAGAAATCAACCGCTACCGGCCGGGCCGCGTGGTGCTGCTGGCCAAGCGCCTCAAAGACCGCGAGGTCAGCGGCCGTTTTTCCATTGCGGCGCTCGACACGGTGCTGGTGCAGATCCAGCGTTCGTACGACCTCGATGCGCGCGCGCTGCCCGGCGGCGTGCTGCTGCTTAGCTGATGTTTGTGACAGCTTGATTGGCCCCCGTGCACGGTCAGGATTGAAAAAGTTAGCGGTTTTGTTTGCGGTCCCCGGTCTCTCCAGTAAGCGGCACAGATTCAGTGCCGGTGCATTCCATTCATTACTGGGCGACAGATGAACACACACGAGGGACACGGCAAGCGCAAGCAGGGCGCTGTCGTGCATGCGATGAGCTTCCGGATTTCGCCACTGGCGCAAGCGATGGCGCTGGCATTGGCGGCCGGCGCGGCCACGGCGCCGGCGCACGCGCAGCAGCGCGCCTTCAGCCCGGCCTGGTTCAACGCCAAGGGCGCCGCGCAGGCCACGGCGACGGCCACCGGCATGCTGCCCAACGGGCTGCCCGCATCCAGCCTCGCGAGTCCGGCCGGCCAGCAGCAGCGCGCCAATGAACAGCTCAGGCAGTCGATCAGCAACCTGAACCTGGCGGCACGCGGCATCGCGGCGCAGCAGGCGGCACAGGCCGCCGCGCGCGCGGCCGCGCAGAACGATCCCTCGGTGCCCGACGGCCTGGCCGAAGGCGGCCTGAAGGTCGACACCAATTCGCTGACGGCCGGCTGGCTCAACGCGCGTCCGCTGGGCGCCGATTCGCAGAAGAACGTCGACGGCCGCACCGTGGTCACCGTCGAGCAGACGGCCGACAGGGCGATCCTGAACTGGGAGACCTTCAACGTCGGCAAGAACACCACGGTGGCCTTCGCGCAGCAGAAGGACTGGGCGGTGCTCAACAAGGTGAACGACCCGCAGGCGCGGCCGAGCCAGATCCAGGGTCGCATCAAGGCCGACGGCACGGTGATGGTGGCCAACCGCAACGGCATCGTGTTCAGCGGCACCAGTCAGGTCGACACGCGCAACCTGGTGGCCGCGGCCACCAGCATCGACGAGGCGGGCTTCAAGGCCAACGGCATCTACGCGAGCGGCAACACCCCCAACTTCAAGGACGCGCTGGGCAAGGTCGAGGTGCAGGCCGGTGCGCGCATCGACACCGCCGTGCCCGCCAGCGTCACGCAGGGTGGCGGCTATGTGCTGCTGATGGGCGCCGAGGTGCGCAATGCCGGAGCCATCACCACGCCCAACGGCCAGACCCTGCTGGCGGCGGGCGACAGCTTCACCATCCGCAGGGGCATGGGCACCGACGGCAACCAGGCCTCGACCACGCGCGGCAACGAAGTGGCCGTGACCCTGAAGGCCGACAGCACCGCCGGCAAGGTCGCCAACACCGGGTTGATCGCGGCGACCACGGGCGACATCACGCTCGCCGGTCGCGAGGTGCGGCAAGAAGGCGTCGTGCTTTCCAGCACGTCAGTTCATGCGCGCGGCACCGTGCATCTCAATGCGGTGGGCACGCAGGGGGCGGTGACGCTGGGCGCGGGCAGCACCACGGCAGTGTTGCTGGACACCGGCGCCGCGTCGGCGCTCGACAGCCAGCGCAGCAGCCTCATGGCGCCGGCGGTGGATGTGGACGGCAGCATTGCCAGCGCGGGCAACGATAGGCGCGATCGTTCGCGCGTGGAAGTCACCAGCGGCGGCACGGTCGACTTCGAGGGCGATTCACTGACGCTGGCGACCGGCGGGCAGGTGATGGTCAACGCGGCCAAACGCAGCCTGGTGCGCGATCGCGCGAAGATCGACGTCTCCGGTGCCGTGGGCGTGAGCCTGGCCATGGAGAGCAACAACGTCAAGGTCAACGTACAGGGCAACGAGCAGCGCGACGCGCCCATCAACCGCGATGGCAAGTCCCTGAACAGCAACGACGTGTGGATCGACCGTCGCAGCCTTGTGCTCGTGCCCAAGGGCACCAACGGCTACACCAGCGACCGTTGGTACACGGCCGGCGGCCTGCTCGAAGTCTCGGGCTACCTGGGCACGCAGGCGCACTCGGTCGGCGAGTGGATGGCGCAGGGCGGCATGGTGAACTTCGGCGGCAACGAGGTCGTGACGCAGGCCGGCTCGAACATCAATCTCTCGGGCGGCACGATCAACGTGCAGGGCGGCTTTCTCAACCAGACCTGGCTCAAGGGCGCCGACGGGCGGCTGTACGAGGTGAACAAGGCGCCGGGCGACCTGCGCTACACCGGTGTGTACAAGGGCTTCGAGGACGAGCACCAGCGCTGGGGCAAGAGTGCCACGGGGTACTTCTACAACCCGCTGATCGGGCCGCAGAGAAAACTGGAAAGCGGCTACACGGTGGGCCGCGACGCCGGCTTGCTGGTGGTGGGCACGCGCAGCGCGGTGATCGAAGGCGACATCGCGGGCAACACCTTCCAGGGCGTGCGCCAGACACAGGCGCCGCAAGCCGCGCTCGACAGCTACAACCAGTCGCAGAACGCGGCCGCGCGCGGCGCGCAACTGGTGGTGGGCAGCTATGCCGGCCTCTACGACAAGAGCACCGGCCTGATTCATCGCCGGCTCGAAGCCGCGGGCGTGAAGGACGTGGTGCTGGGCACCGGCGCGGATGCAGCCGGGGGCATCGCCAGCGGGCTCGATCTCGCGACGGCCCTGCCGGCCGCGCGCCGGGACACGCTGTACCTCGACACCGCATTGCTCAACGGCTTCTCGCTGGGCGCGCTGCGCATCGCGGCCACGGACTCGATCACGGTCGACTCGGCGCTCAAGCTCGGCAACGGCGGCGACATCGCGCTCTACGGCCCGAAGGTCGATGTGCACGCGGGGCTGACGGCGCATGGCGGCAGCATCCGGCTGGGCGACGTGCTCGCGCAGGCCAGCACCAACTACATCAACGACACCACCTATGCCTTGACGCCCAAGGGCGTGCGTCCGGGCGTCACGGTGGCCGCGGGCGCGGTGCTCGATGCGCGCGGTCTCTGGAGCAATCTGCTGCTCGATCCGGTCGCCACCGGCGACATGGCCTGGCGCAACGGCGGCAGCGTGTCGATCCGCAGCATCGGCGACGTGCGGCTGGCCGAAGGCAGCGTCATCGACGTGTCGTCCGGCGCGGCCTTGCTGGCCGACGGCAAGTCGCAGCAGGGCGGCAAGGGCGGCGATGTCCGGCTGCAGGCCAATGCCGGATCGGGCGAACGCAATGGCATGCTGGCCATCGATGGCGCACTGCGCGGCTGGGGAACGTCGGGCGGCGGCACGCTGAACCTGGAGAGCACCCGCATCCGCGTGGGCAGCGACGAGGCGGCTGCCATCGAAGCCGGCACGCTCATGCTGGCCGGCAGCTTCTTCGACAAGGGCTTCAGCCGCTACGAACTCATCGGCGACGGTGGTCTCGTGGTGGCCGACGGCACGCGCATCGATGTGACGATGCCGGTGTTGCGCACGGCTCCCGACGCGAAGGACATCGCGACCGGCACCGATGCCCGCGAGGCGCTGCAGTTGTGGACGCCGCCGCTGTACACCGAAGACGCCACCAAGGGCGTGCTCAAGCAGCGCGCGGGCGCGAGCCTGAGCCTGCAGGCGGGCACCGCGCAGACGCTCGCGGCCGATCTGCCGAAGGTGGCCCTCGTGATCGGGCACGACGCGCAGATCGCGGTCGATGCGGGGCAGTCGATCCAGGTCGCCAGCGCCGGCCAGCTCACGCTGCAGGGGCGGCTGCTGGCGCGTGGCGGCAGCATCTCGCTCAAGAGCGTGGACCTCGCGAAGCCGGAGGCCGAACGCGCCGTGGACGTGGCGCACAACCGCTCGATCTGGATCGGCGAGCGGGCCGTGATCGACGTGTCGGCCACGGCCGCGACCGCGCTCGACGTGCGGGGCCGGCGCTACGGCAACGTGCGCGACGGCGGCAGCATCGTCGTCGGCGGCGAGATCGACGAGACGAACGGCTCCGGCAGCGCGGCCAACGGCTTCGTGGTCGTGCGCCAGGGCGCGCTGCTCGATGCATCGGGCGCGTCGGCCGTGCTCGACCTGACGGGCGCCGGTGCGGTCGAGGTCGCAAGCCGCGGCGGACGCATCACGCTGGCGTCGAACAATGGCCTGTACCTCGATGGCGAGCTGCGGGCACGTTCGGGCGGCGCGGGCGCGGCCGGCGGCACGCTGCAGGTGGCGCTGCAATCGCCCGAGGTGCGCACGAGTTCCGGCCCGGCGCAATACACGCTGGCCGAGAACGCGGTGCGCGGCTTTCGCGACCTGGTGGTCGGCGGGCTGCAGGGCGCGTCGGACCTGCCGTCGGGCCTGGCGCCCGGCGCGGCCGATGCGGCACTGGTCTACGGCCATGGCCGGCTGGGCGTGGACACCGTCGCGAAGGGCGGCTTCGACACGCTCGCGCTGCTCTCCGCGGGCGGCGTCAGCCTGGAGGACGACGTCAACCTGCGGCTCGGCCAGAGCCTGTCGATCTACGGCCCGCTCATGCTGGCCAACAACGCGCGCGACGACGCGCGCGTGACGCTGGAAGCCCCGTACGTGCGGCTGGCCGGCATCACGCAGCTCTCTTCGCAGGACAGCACCCGGGGCCGCTACGGCCCCGCCGGCACCGGCGAGTGGCTGCCCTCGAAGGCGCAACTGGAAGTGCGCGCCGGGCTCATCGACGTGCGCTCGCTGGTCTCGATGGCCGGCGTCAATGGCAGCATCGCCATGTCGCCGCAGGCCGGTGGCCCGAACCCCGCGCCCGGCCTGAAGGTCGAGCGGCGCGGCTTCGGCCAGACCACGCTGCGCAGCGAAGGCGACCTGCGTTTTCTGTCGGACCAGCCGCCCACGGTGAACGGCATGCCCACGACCATCCTGTCGACCCCGGGCGACCTCACGCTGCAGGCCGCGCAGATCTATCCGGCCACCGGCATCTCGGCCGCGATCTACGCGGGTGCGCTGCCCCGTGCTGGTGGCTACGCGACCGACCGCGTGCTGCGCATCGAAAGCCATGGCCGGGCCGCGCCGCAGGTGCCGTATGCGGTCTTCGGCGGCCTGCTGATCGGTGCCGGGGTGATCGAGCAGGCCGGCGTGCTGCGCGCGCCGCTGGGCAGCCTGCGCATCGGCGACGAGAACACGAAGCGCATCGACTTCCTGCCGGGCAGCCTGACCTCGGTCAGCGGCAACGGTTTGCGGATGCCCTACGGCGGCACGGTCGACGGCATCAACTACCTCTACGACGGCGCGAAGGTCGCGCTGGTCGGCGTGGGTGGCGCCAACTCGAGCGGCCAGGTGCTGGCGGTCGGCCTCACGTTGAGCGGCGCGAGCGCCAACGTGCAGGCCGGCGCGGTGCTGGACCTGTCGGGCGGCGGCGAACTCACGGGCACCGGCTTCATCGGCGGGCGCGGCGGCTCGACCGACGCGCGCTACAACCCGCTGGTGCGCAACGCGGCCAACGGCAGTTTCAGCCTGCCGGGCCTGGCAACCAATCCGGTCTACGCGATCGTGCCCGGCGTGCAGGCGCCCCAGGCGCCCGTTGCCAACGAGCGCGGCGCGGTCGACCCGGTGGTCGGCCAGCAGATCACGCTGGGGCAGGGTGTGCCGGGGCTGCCCGCCGGCACTTACACGCTGCTGCCGTCGACCTATGCCTTGCTGCCCGGCGCGTTCCGCGTCGAGCTCAACGGCAGCGCCGGTGCGCAGGGTGCGGCCACGGCCGCCAGCCTGATGCGCAACGGCTCGTGGACGGCTGCCGCACAACTGGGCGTGGCCCGCACGGCCATCGGCGACACGCTGTTCCGCCAGGCCATCCTCACGCCGGCGTCCGTGCTGCGCACCTATTCGCAGTACGACGAGACCAGCTACAACAAATTCATCCTGAGCGATGCCGCGCGGCAGGGCGTGCCGCGCGCGATGGCGCCGGCGGACGTGCGCACGCTGCTGCTGCGCTTCACGCCGGACTCCGGCGTCGGTGCCGATGCATTGCGCTTCGACGGCACCGGCCGCTTCAATCCGGCCGAAGGCGGCTATGGCGGCGCGGTGGCCGTGTTCGCGGGTTCGGGCACTCACGCCAAGATCGAAATCGTGCCGGGCACGGCGGCAACGCCCGGCTTCGACGGCGTGACGCTGAGCGCCGACGCGCTCAATGCCATGGGCGCATCGCGGCTCATGCTCGGCGGGCTGCAGTACGTGGCCTATGGCCAGGGCGGCAACATCGTGCGCTTCAACACCGGCACGAACGAGCTGGCACTGCGGCACGGCGCGGTGCTGTCGGCACCGGAGGTGTTCCTGCTGGCGGATTCCACCAACACCGAATTCCCCAGCCACCTCGTGATCGAGCAGGGCTCGGCCATCAACACGATCGGCAAGGGCCGTGCCGCCTACGACTCGGCGAACGGCTTCATCTATGGCGGCTCGGCCGGCAACCTGGTGGCCGTGTCCAACGGCGTGCTCAGCATGCTGCCGGTGCCGCCCAGCGTCGACAGGCTGGGCAACCGCAGCCTGCAGGTGGGCGTCTGCACCGTATCGCCCTGCGGTGGCCAGACGGAGCTGTACTCCGAAGGCACCATCGCGCTGTCCACGCCCGACCGTTTTGTGCTCGACGACACGGTGCGCTACGGCACGCGCCACCTGCGGCTGGCGGTGCAGGGCATCAACGTCGGCGACAGCGCGGTGCTGGCGGATGCCGCCGCGCGCCACACGCTGTCGTCCGGCCTGGTGCTGAACCAGACCGTGCTCCAGCGCCTGCTGCGCGGCGACACGAAGTACGGCGCCCCGGCGCTGGAGACGCTGGAGCTCAACGCGAGCGGCGGCCTGCGCTTCTTCGGCACCAGTTCGCTCGACACCATCGACCCGGCGACCGGCAAGTCCACGCTGGCGCGGCTGGTGCTGGGCACGCCAGCCATCTACGGCGCGGGCGGTGCGAACGACGTGGCCACCATCCGCACCGGCCACCTGATCTGGCAGGGTGCGCCGCAGGCGCCTGCGACGGTGGTCGCGGGCGGCGCGGGCACGGGCAGCGGCACGCTGGCCATCGAGGCCGCGCGCATCGAATTCGGCTACGGCCCGGGCGCGCAGCCCACGGGCACCAGCGACGACGCACGGCTGGCGCTGGGCTTCGCCGACGTGCGGCTCACAGCCAGCGACCGCATCACGGCCAACAACAAGGGCAGCCTCTCGGTCTACCAGTCGCAGGGCGTGTATGAAGCCGGCAAGGGCTACGCCTACAGCGGCGGCAACCTCGCCATCGATACACCGCTGCTGACGGGCGCGGCCGGTTCGGTCAACCGCATCACGGCGGGCGGCGACCTGCGCGTGACCAGCATCGCCCCCGCGGCCATGCCGGTGGCCGACGCCGCGCTGGGCGCCGAACTGCGGCTCGCGGGCCGCGACGTGCGCATCGACAGCACGGTGGCGCTGCCCAGCGGCAAGCTGGTGATCACCGCCGACAACGACCTCACGCTGACCGGGCGCGCGCAGCTCGACCTGGCCGGCCGCAAGATCGATTTCAACGACGTGCGCAAGTACGGCTGGGGCGGCGACCTCACGCTGGAGAGCCTGCACGGCAACGTGCGGCAGGCTGCGGGCTCGGTGATCGACCTGTCGGCCGAGAACAACCGTGCCGGCACGCTCAAGGTGGTGGCGCTGGGCGAGCAGGCCGGCGTGGTCGACCTGCAGGGCACGCTGCGCGGCAACAGCAGCGGCCATTACGACGCAGGCGGCACGCGGGTGCCTTACCTGGCGGGCGGCGTGGAGATCCGCGCGCAGCGGCTGGGCGACGCGGGCTCGCTCGACACGCAGTTCGCGGCGCTCAACCAGCGCCTGAACGCAGGCGGCGTGTTCGGCACGCGCACCTTCCAGCTCAAGCAGGGCGATCTCACCATCGGCGACGGCCTGAAGGCCGGCGAAGTGAACGTGTCCGTCGACAACGGCAGCCTCACGGTGAACGGCACCATCGACGCCAGCGGCGAGCGCGTGGGCCGCATCTACCTGGCCGCGAAGAACGCACTGACGGTGTCCGGCTCGGCCATGCTCGACGCCCACGGCACGGTGCTGCGCGTGGACAGCTACGGCAAGATCATCGATTCGCCCAACCGCGCCATCGTCGACCTGAGCACGCAGGCCGGCGTGCTGACGCTGGCCGACGGCGCGCGCATCGACCTGCGCCACGGCACGGGCGCGACCGTGGGCACGCAGCCGGGCCAGAACGACGGCCGCGCGCGCGGCACGCTCGAGCTGTCGGCACCGCGCATCGGGGCCAACGGCCTGCCGAACACGCCCGACGCGGCGGTCTATGGCGACAGTGCCATCGACGCGCGCGGCGCGCTCGACATCCGCAGCGCGCGTTCCATCGCGGTCAACGCCATGCAGCGCTACGACAACGCACCGCTGATCGCCACGCCGGCCGCAAGCGGCCGCCCCTACCAGCAGATCGACCAGGCCTGGCTCGACGGCACGCACGCCGCCAACACGCTGTTCATCGATGCCGCGCTGGCCCGCGCGAGCCTGGTGAACGGCAAGCTGGCCGGCCTGCGCAACCCGGCCTATGCCGATGCCTTCCACTTGCGCCCCGGCGTGGAGATCGTGAGCAATGCCACGACCAATCCGGGCGGCGACATCGTGGTGTCGGGCGACCTGGACCTGTCGGGCTACCGCTACGCGAGCCTGAACCCGCACACGCAGAAAACCGGTGTCTACGGCTCGGGCGAAGTCGGCATGCTGCGCATTCGCGCGGCCGGCAACCTCGACATCTTCGGCAGCATCAACGACGGCTTCGCGCCGCCGCCGCCCACGCCGGACGACAAGGGCTGGCTGCTGCTGGCGGGCGTCAACTTCCTTGGCGCCGACACGGTGATCCCGCGCGCCGGCGTGGTGCTGGGCGACGGCACGGTGTTCGAGGGCGGCGGCGCGCTGAACTTCGACCTGCCGGTGCAGTCGCGCGTCTTCAGCGCGGGCACGGTGATTCCCGTGCCGAGCGAACTGGCGGTGTCGATGCTGGTGCCCGCGGGCACGGTGCTCGCGGCCAATGTGCGCGATGCCTCGGGCAAGGTCATTCACGCGGTCGGCAGCATCGTCGGCGAGGCCGTGACGCTGCCGCAGGGCACGCGCTTCGACGCGGGCATGCGCCTGCCGTCCAACGCCACGCTGGCGGCGCTGGTCTGGCCCAAGGGCGTGGTGCTGCCGGGTGCCGGCACGCGCTACGTGATGAACGGCAACACGCCCTTGCCGGTCGGCGCGCTGCTGCCCTCGGCGACCAACATCAAGCTGCCCGGCGACGCCAAGTCGGTCGAGCTGCGGCCCGCGGGCGAAGGGCGGCTGTGGGGCGCGGCCAGGATGCTGCCCGAGGGATCGCAGTCGTGGTCGCTTCAACTTGCGGCCGGCGCCGACCTCGGCGCGGCCGATGGGCGCACGCTGCAGCAGCACCCGGTGGCGGGCGACCTGCGCATGGCTGACACGCACTACGGCCTGTTTGCCAAAGCGCTGCCGTTCAAGGGCTCGTTCGCGTGGACGCAGTACGCCGCCGACGACGTGGGTGTCACCCTGGGCGAGAAGATCACCGACGAGGTCGTCGCGCAGCTCACCGAGGGGCGCTTCAAGACCGTGGCAGCTTTCTGCGCGGACTTCCCGGATTACTGCAAGCCGATTTCCGCCTACACCTGGACACAGGCCGCGGCCGATGAAATCGGAATGCCCGAGGTCGTGGCGGGCCAGCCCATCAGCGACGAGTGGCTGCGCGAAGCCACCGGCGACCCCAATCAGAGTGCCGCCTACTACTGCTCCACCTCGCCATTGCATTGCGCCTCCAGCGCGGTCGTCGAATACGAGCACCTGCCCGGCAGCACACGCTTCAGCGTGCTGCGCACCGGCGCCGCCGACCTCGACCTGCGAGCAGCGGGCAACCTGTCGATGAACTCGCTGTATGGCGTGTACACGGCCGGTGCGTCTTCGCAGGCCACGCGGGCTGGCGACCCGTACAACCTGCCACGCGCCGTGGGCAGCAAGGGCACGGTGCTGGCGGATGGCAACGCGGGCTACGAGAAGCTCGTCGATGGCGGCCCGGAGAGCCTGGCGCGCGCCTGGTACCCGGCCGGCGGTGGCAACCTGACGCTGCAGGCCGGCGGCAACCTGACCGGCGACCTGATGCAGGCCATCAGCTTGAGCGGCGTCAATCGCCCCAATCCGGCGGACGGGGGCATGACCACGCCCGAAACAGCCAATTGGCTGTGGCGCCAGGGCAGCGGCGGCACGTTCGGCGCGGGCAGCGACCAGCCGACGGCATGGTGGATCAACTTCGGCAGCTACGTCACGCACGGCACGACCGACACGCTGGCCGGCTTCACCGGTTTCGGCACGCTGGGCGGCGGCGACCTGCGCGTGGACGTGGGCGGCAACGCGGGCGTCGTGTCGCAGCGCGGCGCGGCTGTGCGCACCGGCACCGACAACCGGCGCAGCGAGGGCCTGGTGCTGGCGGTGGGCAGCACCGGTCGCGTGCTGGCCGACGGCAGCCTGGCGCTCACGGGTGGCGGCGACCTGAGCCTGCGCGTTGGCGGCGCACTCAACCCCTTCGCGCTCGATCCGCTCGATGACATCCAGAGCAGTTCGGTGCTCAACGGCAGCATCGTCAACCTGCGTGGCAACGTGCAGTTGCAGGCTGGCGCGCTCGGCACCCAGTCCTTGCGCTATGCGCCGTACCCGGGCCTGCTGTCCGAGCGAGACACCCGGGCTCTGGACCCGTTCTCGCCCGGGCGCGCGGTGACGCAGGGCGGCGTCCTGCTGGTGCCGGGCGATGCGAGCTTCAACCTGGGCACGCGCGGCGACCTGGTCGTGACGGGTGCCAACGACGCGGGCCGCGCCGTTGCGCGCAACGCCACGCCCTTCACCAGCGCCGCCGGCGCGGGCAGTGGCGAGAGCTGGTTCACGCTGTGGACGCCGAACACCGCCATTCGCCTGTTCTCGGCCGGCGGCGACCTGACGCCGCAGATGCCCAATGCGGGCGCTCTGCCGACCGACATGGCGCACGTCTACCCGTCGATCCTGAGCGCGGTCGCGGCCAGCGGCAGCCTCTACTACGGCAGCGCGGTCACGTCGAGTTCGACCGGCTCGACCGGCGCGCTGGTGCTCGCACCGTCGGCCAACAGCCTGCTGGAGTTTCTTGCCCGCGACTCGATCTACGGCAACGGCTTCACCGTCAGCCCGTCGGGTGCGGCGGAAAGCGCCATGGCCACGCCTTTCCATCCGGCCTTCCAGGGCACGCTGGCGGACGGCACCAAGGTGGGCAACCTGTCCCGCGTCGGCAACCGTGTCGAGAGCGGACGGCCGCTGTTCGCGCTCGGGGCCAACACCGTGTCGGCGGGCAGCGCGCACGGCAGCGAACCCGTGCGCTTCTATGCGGTGAACGGCGACCTGGTGGGCGTGGCGACAGGCCGCATCAACGAGTTCCAGTCCAACGACCCGACGCGTGCCGGCCAGACCTACTACGAGGCCGCGCAGCCGGTGTGGATGATGGCCGGGCGCGACATCGTCGGCAGCGGCACGCCCATCGGCCAGGGGCCGAGCACGGGCACCGGCTTCGAGGCCACCTACGTGACCTCGGGCAACCTGATTGCGCACAACGACCCGGGCGACGTGTCGGTGGTCTCGGCCGGGCGCGACATCCTCTACGGCAACTTCAGCGTCGTCGGCCCCGGCACGCTGGAGGTCACCGCGGGCCGCCACATCCAGATGGAAGACCGCGCGGGCGTGAACAGCCTGGGCCCGGTGGTGCCGGGCGACCACCGGCCGGGCGCGAGCATCGCGATGCTGGCTGGCGTGGGCGCGCAGGGCGCCGACTACAGCGGCTTTCTGGCGCGCTATCTGGATGCGGACAACCGCGCGCAGCGCGGCACGCCGCTGGCCGACCAGCCGGGCAAGGTCGTGAAGACCTACGAGGCCGAGTTGCGCGAGTGGCTGGCCGACAAGGACAACGGGTTCGGCTTCCATGGCACGACTGCCGAGGCGCAGGCCTTCTTCGATGCGTTGCCGGCCGCGCAGCAGCGCATCTTTGCGCGCAAGGTCTATTTCGCCGAGCTTCAGGCCGGCGGGCGCGAGTACAACGATGCGAACGGCGCGCGCTTCGGCAGCTACCTGCGCGGGCGCAACGCCATCGCCGCGCTGTTCCCCGAGGCGGGCGCGGACGGCAAGCGCATCGACTACCGCGGTGACATCACGATGTTCCGCGGCATGCGGACGAATCTCGTCGACAACATCTCCTACACCTTCGCGCGAAGCGGCTTCGTGCGCACGCTGTTCGGCGGCGACATCCAGATGCTGACGCCGGGCGGACGCCAGGTCTACGGCGTCGAGGGGGCGGCACCACCAGCCAGTTCGGGCGTGCTGACGCAGGGCGCGGGCGACATCGCGATCTACTCGCGAGGCAGCATCCTGCTGGGCCAGAGCCGCATCATGACCACCTTCGGCGGCGGCATCCTGGGCTGGTCGGCCGAGGGCGACATCAACGCCGGACGCGGCTCGAAGACCACGGTGGTCTACACGCCGCCCAAGCGCGTGTACGACGCCTGGGGCAACGTCACGCTGTCGTCGCAGGTGCCGAGCACCGGGGCCGGCATCGCGACGCTGGCGCCGATTCCGGAAGTGCCGGCCGGCGACATCGACCTGATCGCGCCGCTGGGCACCATCGACGCGGGCGAGGCGGGCATTCGCGTGTCGGGCAACGTCAACCTCGCGGCGCTGCAGGTGGCGAACGCCGACAACATCGTGGTCAAGGGCACATCGACGGGCATACCGACCGTGGCGGCGGTGAACGTCGGTGCGCTGACCAACGCCAGCGCGGCCGCCTCGCAGGCTTCGGCGGCGGCGCAGGACGCGATGCAACGCGATCGCGCGGCGCAGCGGCAGGCCTTGCCGTCGGTGTTCACGGTGCGCGTGCTGGGCTTCGGCGACGAGCCCGCGGGTGGTGCGCCGGGTGCCGGTGAAGTCAGGCGCAAGCCGGCCGAGCAGGCGAGCTACGACCCGTCAGGCTTCATCCAGATGGTGGGACACGGTGCGTTGACCGACGCGCAGATTGCGCGCCTGAGCGAGAACGAGCGCCGCGGCCTGCCGCGCGGACGCTAGCCGACGACATCGCCGCCATGATGTCGTTGTCTTGTGTGCCCTGCGGCGATGCCGCAGGGGGAACGGCTGCTGCCGCCGCCGTTGCCGCTGCACCGCCGGATTTCCAGGCGCTGCTGGTGGCGAACTACGCGCAGTTGCACCGGCGGCTCGCGCGGCACCTGGGCTGCGTCGATGCGGCCACCGAAGGCCTGCACGACGCCTGGCTGCGGCTGGGCGATGCAGCTTATGCGGACGCCGTGCAGAGCCCGGTGGCCTACATCTATCGCGTGGCCTGCAACGCCGCGATGGACCGCGTGCGTGCCGACCGCCCCTGGCAGTACGCCGGCGATGCGCAAGACACGCTCGAACACCTCGTCGACCAGGCACCCGGCCCGGAGCTGATCGCCGAAGCGCGTTCCGACCTGAAGGCGGTCGAGCGCGCGATGCGGGGGCTGCCGAACCGGCATCAAGACATTCTGGTGGCGCTGCGCGTGCATGAGCTGACGCGCCAGGAGGTGGCGGTGCGGCATGGCCTGTCGCTGCGGCGGGTGGATACCACGCTGCGGCAGGCGTTGTTGCGGCTGCCGGTGGGGCGGCAGATTGCGGCATGAATCGATGGAAACTAATACTCAAGTTTTCAAATAATTGATTTTTGCAAATAAAAGGTTTACGGTGACTCCACCATGGACACCGCAAGGCTCGACATCGCAGTACCAGCAGGCTGGAAGTGTTGGATCGAGCTCAAGCGAACGCCGAGCGGCACTTACGCCGGCATCGCCGAGCTGAGCCTGAGCGGCATTCCGCGCTGCGCGCTGGTGATCACGCAGCAGTTGTCGTGGGACGCAGCGCTCGAACGCGCCACGCTGCGCGCCGACCATTTCGTGCGGCAGTGGGGGACGGTGCACAAGCACTGAGTTCACGGCGGCGGCCGCAGCCGCTTCGCTGAAAGCCGCATGTGTGGCTATGCAGACATATCCCAGTCATGCCCGCCGTAGACGCTGCTGTAATCCGCCCGCCGCCGGCGCGCCGCGCCGTGGGGCAGAAAAAGAAAACGAGGAGACCTGCACATGCTGGAACTGCGCGTGAATGCGGACGCGGCCGATGCCGCGCTTTCGACGAGCCTTGCCTTTTCGCTGACCAACACGGGCTCGGACACGGTTCACTTTCTGTATTGGATGACCCCCTTCGACCCCTTGTGCCCCGCCGGGCTGGTGGTCGAGGCACAGGGGCTGGGGCCCGCAGGCTACCGGGGCGCCCAGGCCAAGTACAGCTTCGATCCGCAAACCAGCCTCATCAGCCTGGCGCCCGGCGAGACGGTGCGGGCCGTGGTGAACGTTGCCGAAAACTACGCGCTCGCGGCCGACGGCGTCTACCGCGTCTCGCTGCGCGAACAGACATTCAGGGGCGTGGTCGGCGCGCTGCCCGAAGACCTTGCGCCTTGCAAGATGGCGGCGATTCCCGTCGCGCTGGAGAGCGGCAGCCACCGCTTGTCTCCGGTGGACACCAGCCACCTGTTTCCTGCGGCGCAGGCGGTCAACGCCGCCATCCCTCCGCATTGCACGGCGCCGTTGTGCATGGGCGACGCCTACTACGACGAGCCGGTCTACTGCGTGATGGGCCGCGCCGTCTATGGACAGGCGAGGGTTGAGAAGGGCAGCGACGGCCAGCGCGAGGTCGTGCTGGCCGCCATGCTGCGGCTGCTCCAGCGGATGATGGCCCGCATCGATGTCCGGGACGACGCGAACTACAGAAGATGGTTCGGTACCTACACGCCCGAGCGCGCAACGCAGGTGACGCGGCTGATCGGCGGGGTCAAGGGGCAGTCGCTCTGCAAGAACTTCGTGATCTATGTCGTGGCGCAGGGGCCGAAGCCCGACGTGATCGCGTTCTTCAGGAAGTCGAGCGAGCAAGGCCGCAATGACCTGCTGGCGGTGTGTCCCCCGTTTTTCCAGGAGGCCGAGTCCGGCAAGGACTCACGCGCCGGAACCCTCGCACACGAGATCTCGCACGGCTACAGCGACTCGCTGGACCACGAATACGGCGTCGAGTGCTGCCAGCGGCTCGCGCGCCTGCGGCCGGACCTTGCCGTGGCCAATGCGGACTCGCTGCAGTACTACCTCGAAGACACGCTGCTGGCGCTCGCGCCCGAAACAAGCTGACGTGGCAGGCGGGCCGGCCGCGTGGTAGAAACCGCGAGCCTTTTCAACCCCACGTTCCGTTCTTTCTCCCATGCACTTTCCCCGCCGGGCTGCTGACACCTCGCGCGCCCGGTGGCTCGCGTGGCTGCTCGCCGGCATCGCCGCGCTGTTCCTTGCCGGCTGCGCAGGCTTGCCCACCGACGTGCAGCGCAAGCCCTCCACGGCGATCACGAACGGCGCCGACACAACGCTAGGCCGTCTCGTGCAGGCCGCCGCGCCGCCCGGCGAACCGCTCAGCGGCTTCCGACTGCTGCCGATGCCGCAGTTCTCGCTGCATGCGCGCATCGAACTGGCACGCCGCGCGCAGCGCTCCATCGACGTGCAGTACTACCTCGTGCAGAACGACGAGACCGGGCGCTATCTGTTGCGAGCGCTGGCCGACGCGGCCGACCGGGGCGTGCGCGTGCGGCTGCTGGTGGACGACCTCTACACCGCCGGCGCCGATCCGCTGTTCACCAGCTTCGCTTCGCATCCGAATGTCGAGGTGCGGCTGTTCAACCCGTTCCCCGCGGGGCGCGACCGCTTCGGCACGCGGCTGGCCGCGTCCTTCCTGGACTTCGATCGCATCCACCGCCGCATGCACAACAAGCTGTACGTGGTGGACAACACGGTGGCGGTGATGGGCGGGCGGAACATGGCCAACGAGTACTTCCTGCGCGACGGCGGCTCGAACTTCATCGACATCGACACGCTGGTGGCGGGCGCGGTGGTGCCCAGGCTGTCGTCGCTGTTCGACATGTACTGGAACAGCCCGTACGTCTACCCGATCGAGTCACTGGTGGCCTCGGGCAACGAAACACCGCAGCAGCTGCGCGAGCGTTTCGACCGGCTGACCACCGGGCCGGCGGAACTGCATCCCGAGGAGCCTGGCTCCACCGACCTGCTGGGCAACAACCCGCTCGCCAAGGACCTGGATGCGGGCGTGCTCAAGCTCATCTGGGCGCGCGCCGAGGCGTATGCCGATCCGCCCGACAAGGCGCTCGCGCCCACGGAAGAGGGCCGCGGCCTGCCGGCTGACGAGTCGAAGGACAGCGTGCTCTACAACCTGCAGCGCTACCTGCGCGGCGCCGAGAACGAGATCATGCAGACCACGCCCTACCTGATTCCCGGGCGCGGCGGCATGGAGACGATCCGCCTCGTGCGCGGCAACGGCGTGAGCTACAGCATCGTGACCAACTCGCTGGCCGCCACCGACGAATCGCTGGTGCACATCGGCTATCGCCGCTACCGCGCCCAGATGCTGCGGCTGGGCGTGGAGCTGTACGAGCTCAGCCCCAAGCGGGTGGAGCAGACCAAGCGCTTCGGCATGTACGGCTCGGCCAGCGGGCGGCTGCACGGCAAGTCGGCCGTGATCGACCGCAAGATCGTGTTCATCGGCTCGATGAATTTCGACCCGCGCTCGATGCTGCACAACACCGAGATCGGCCTCTTCATCTTCAGCCCGCAGATTGCACAGCAACTCACCAGCCTGATCGGCTTCATCCGGCTGGACGGTGCCTACCAGTTGCAGTTGGGGCCGAGCGGTGCCATCGAATGGGTGAGCCCGGCTTCGGGGGATGCGGCCGACACCATCCTGCACACCGAGCCCGAAACGCATTTCTGGGCGCGCTGGAAGCTGGAGCTGCTGGCACCGCTGGTGCCCGAGAGCCTGCTCTAGAGCAAACCCTAACGAACGGTCGACATGACCGTCGCACGGCACCTGGCGCGGTCGAGGTGCGTGGGCAGCACGATGCAGTTGTCGTAGGCACGTTGCTGCATGTCGCTCAGCCGCGGCCTGTCGCGGGCAGGTGGTTCCCGGTCGGAGTCGTAGTAGGGGCGCGAGGGCGGGGCGCCGTAGTACTCGTAGTCACGATCCCGGCTGTGGCGATTGGTCTCGCAACCGGCAAGGCACAACAAGGCCAACATACCGCCCCAAGCAAGCAGACGCAAAATTCTTCTCCTCCGTTTCGAGGGCGGGCTGCAAAAGGTGCCCGGCCTCGGTGGCGCAAAGCTTAGGGCCGCACCCGGGGCGCAAGCTGAAGGGATCATGAACGCCTGATGAATGGCTCCTGAGGCCATGCATTCACAACAAGCGGCGCAGCGGCATCCATAAAACAGAGGATGGTGGGCAGGAGGGGGTCATCGAAGAATCGCAACGCTCGTGTGACGAGTTGATTCTTTTGTTTGACCCCTTTCATCCAGAACCCTCCATGAAAACAAATTCCACGACCCCGGCTGCTTCAACCCAGTTCTACAGGACGACGCGCTGCGCATGCGCCGTGGCGCTCCTGATCTCGCTCGTCGCCTGCGGTGGGGGCGGGGGTGGCGGCGGTGGCGGGTTCGCCGGCTTTCCCGTCGGCGGTGGCAACACCCCGCCGCCGGCGAGCGATCCGCCGGCCGTGGCCCAGGGCTTCTCGGGCACGGCGGCCGCCGGCCTGCCGCTGTCGGGCAGCGTGACCGTGAAGGACGCGAAGGGCGCCACCAAGACAGTGCCGCTGTCGACCGACGGCAGCTACAAGGTCGACGTGACCGGCATGACCGGGCCCTTCGTCTTTCGCGCCGAAGGCACGGTGGGCGGCCAGCGCACGGTGATCCATTCGGCGGCCACGTCCGCCGATGCCAACGGCACCATCAACATCACGCCGCTGACCGACCTCGTGGTGGCCAACATCGCGGGCCGGCTGGCCGACAAGTACTTCGACGGCGGCGACTTCGGCTCGCTGACGGCGGACCAGCTGAAGGCCGAGTCCGAAGGCCTGAAAGCCAAGCTGCTGCCGGTGCTGCTGGCCATGGGCGTGGACGCGAGCATCGACCTGCTGCGCACCGCCTTCACGCCGTTGTCGAGCGCGCTGGACAAGGCGCTCGACGTGCTGCGCGTGAGCGTGGACCCGGCGACCAACGTGGCGACCATCACCAACATCGTGACGCAGCAGCAACTGGTGGACGACCTGGCCGTGAAGGCCGCGGCCGAAACCGCGACCACGCCGATGAGCGGCGCTGGCATGGCCACAGCGGCGGACGACATCACGCTGATCCGCAAGGTGCTGTCGGACTTCACGGGCAAGTTCGCGAACGGCCTGGCGTCGCCGGGCGACCTGACGCCGTTGCTGACCAGCACCGATCCCGTCACCGGCGCCTACGACTTCCGTTCTTCCGACATGACCGCGACCGACTTCGTCAATGAATCGGTGGCGGACGTGAACCTCGTCGGCGCCAGCTTCGCGGACGTGGTGATCCAGAAGATCAACTACACCATCGACGCCAACAACCAGAGCCCGCGCGCCTTTGTCGAATTCACGCACAAGGACAAGAACGGCGTGGCCTTCAGCAACAACCAGGGCATGCAGATCGTGAAGGGCACCGACGGCACCTGGCGCCTGCGCGGCGACGGGCGCGTGCTGGACCTCAACCCGCATGTGCAGGCCATCAAGGACAACGCGACGGGCTGCGTGAGTTCCGCATTCCAGTTCCTGATCCAGGACACGAACACCAACAACAGCGGCAACATCGCTTCGGTGGTCGTCACCGGGCCGGGGCTTCCTTCGGGCGGCCTGCGTCACATGCGACCGTCGCTTGGCGGCTACTGGCCGCTGCAGGGCTCCAGCAACAACAACTTCTTCTACCTGACGTCGAACTGCAGCAGCAACAACCTTCCGCCCGGCTTCGTGGCCATGTCGGACAGCGACATCGCGGCGATTCCGGCAAGCCCCGAGTACACCTTCACGGCGTACCTGAGCGACGGCGTGACGGTCGCGCAGCGCGGCGGCTTCGACATCATCTACAAGCACCGCTTCCATGGCCGGCCGCTCACGCTGGCGGAGACTTCGGCCGTCGCCTTCCCGGCTTTCACGACCACGCCGGCCCTGTCTTCGTACAGCGGTGGCAGCGATTTCACGATCAGCGCGACGGGCCTGAACCCCGGCTTTGCGGCCGAGTTCTTCCTGAACCTGACCACGGGCCCGACCGCCAGCGCGACGGACCGGGTCGACCTGGCGCCAGCCAGCGCGGGCACCGCATCGAAGACCTTCAACCTTCCGGCCGCATCGGGTCCGGTCGTCTACCGGAACATGTTCGTCAGCACCTATGACGCGAACTGGCGCGACATCGTGGTGAGGGCTCAGAACTGATGCATTGAAAAAGCCCCCGAAAGGGGGCTTTTTTTATGAGGGGAGAGTAGGGAAGCCTACTGCTGCAGCAGCCCGTTGAGATAGGGCTCCGGATTGACGGCGTTGCCGTTCTTGCGGATCTCGAAGCGCAGCTTCACGCGATCAGCGTTGCTCTTGCCCATCTCGGCGATTTTCTCGCCCTGGCGCACCACCGCGTTTTCCTTCACGAGGATGGCGCTCAGGTGGGCGTAGGCCGTGAGGTAGGTCTCGTTGTGCTTGACGATCACCATGTTGCCGTAGGCGGGCAGCTCGCCACCCACGTACACCACGCGGCCATCGGCCGAGGCGACGACCGCATCGCCCAGGTTGCCGGCGATGTCGATGCCCTTGTTGCTCACGCCGTCGAAGCGCGAGATGACGTTGCCACTCGCGGGCCGGATGAACAGCGCCTGGCGCTGCACCGGTGGCGCGACGCCGGGGCCGGTGCGTTGGGGCGTGAGATCGACCGTTGTGCAGGCTGCGAGGCTCGCGGCCATCAGCGCTGCGGCAGCGGAACGGAAAACAAAAGTCTGAAGGTGCATGGCGCTGTGTTGGAACGGATTCGTTGAGGAGGGTTCCTTCGGTTCGGCCCGCAGGGCGCGCCGACCGGACGATGCTAGCAAACTCGTGCGCCGACCCTTTGAGAAGAACCTGGCGCGAAGGGCCATTGAGGGCCGCCGCTACTTGAGCGGGATCGGCGTGCCGCGATCGATGGGCACCGCCGTCACGCTGTTCTTGGGCGAGCCGTCGATCAGCAGGTCGGAGTAGGTCAGGTAGACCAGCGTGTTGCGCTTGGGATCGACCATGCGCACCACGCGCAGGCGCTTGAAGAGCACCGACAGCCGTTCGCTGTAGACCTCTTCGCGTTTGGGCAGCGGCTGCGTGATGCTGACCGGGCCGACCTGGCGGCAGGCGATGGAAGCTTCGGCCTTGTCCTCGGCCACGCCGAAGGCGCCGGCAATGCCGCCGGTCTTGGCACGCGAGACATAGCAGGTCACGCCGCTGACCTTGGGGTCGTCATAGGCTTCGATCACGATCTTGTGGTCGGGGCCGATGAGCTTGAAGGCGGTGTCGACTTCGCCCACCGTGTCCGCCTTGGCCGCGGATGCCGCCAGCGCAAAGCCCAGGCCGGCGCCGCACAGGAGGGTGGCGCGAAGTGTCTTGTTCATGTGTGATTTCAAACGATGCTGAGTTCGTGCACGCGGTCGAAATTGCCGCGCCGCCGGTCTTCGAAGAAACGCTCCAGTGCTTCGCGCACGGTGCGAAAGGCGATCTCGTCCCAGGGAATTTCTTCCTCGGCGAAGAGCCGGGCCTCGATGGTCTCGTGGCCCGGATCGAAGCGGTCGTCGAGCAGGCGGGCGCGGTAGAACAGGTGGACCTGGCCCACGCGCACCACGCTGATCACCGCGAACAGGCCTTCCATCTCGAAATTGGCACCGGCCTCTTCCGTCGTCTCGCGGGCGGCGCCCTGGGCGGTCGATTCTTCCAGCTCCATGAAGCCGGCGGGCAGCGTCCACTTGCCCCAGCGCGGCTCGATGTTGCGCTTGCACAGCAGCACCTTGTCGCCCAGCACGGGGATGGTGCCCACCACGTTCAGCGGGTTCTCGTAGTGGATCGTGTGGCAGGCCGGGCAGACGGCGCGCGGCTTGGTGTCGCCGTCGTCCGGAATGCGGTAGACCACCGCGGTGCCGCAGTTCTTGCAATGCTTGATGGGTACGCGCAGGAGCATGTGGCCGTCTTCGTGTCTTCGTTCTTCAGACGACCTTGACGGTCAGCTTCGGCAGGCCCGCCACTTCACCCACCAGGGTGTCGCCGGCCACCACGGCGGCCACGCCTTCGGGCGTGCCGGTGAAGATCAGGTCGCCGGGTTGCAGTTCCCAGGCGGCCGAGAGGTGCTCGATGGTTTCGGCCACGTTCCAGATCAGCTTGCTCACGTTGCTGCGCTGGCGGTCGGTACCGTTGACCTGCACGGAGATTTCTGCCTTTTCGGCATCACCGGCCTGTGCCACGGGCACGATCGGGCCGATGGGCGCGCTCTGCTCGAAGCTCTTGCCGATGTCCCAGGGGCGGCCCTGCTTTTTCATGTCGTTCTGCAGGTCGCGGCGCGTCATGTCCAGGCCGACGGCGTAGCCGTAGATGTGCTTGTGCGCATCGGCCGCCTTGATGTTTTTACCGCCGGTGCCGATGGCGACCACGAGTTCGATCTCGTGATGCAGGTTCTTGGTGAGCGTGGGGTAGGCCATGGTGCCGGTCTGGCCCGCATCGACCACCACCACCGCGTCGGCGGGCTTCATGAAGAAGAAGGGCGGCTCGCGGCCGGTGAAACCCATTTCCTTGGCGTGATCTTCGTAGTTGCGGCCCACGCAGTAGATGCGGTGCACGGGAAAGCGGGCGGGCTGGCCGACCACCGGAATCGAAACCGTGGCGGGCGGGGCGAAAACAAACTCGGAAGCCATTGCGACGTGTCCTTTGTCAGCGAAACCTGTGGGGGAGACCGGCAGTGTGCCAGAGGCAGGGCGGGGTTGCCTTGGCGGCCCACCGGGATCGGCGGGCGGACCACAATAGACGCCCCGCGCCGTTCTTCGTTCCTTTCTCCCTTTCACCATGCCCCTTCGACTCGGCAAAGCCGGCAAAGCCACCGCCCTCAACGAACTCGGTCGCCAGCGCGACGAAGACGGCGACCAGGACGGCGCGCTGCACGCCTATCTGCAGGCCGGCCAGGCCCATCCGCAGTGGGCTGTGCCCTGGTTCAATGCCGGCCTGATCCACAAGTACCGCGGCGACTGGGCCGCCTCGCTGGCTGCCAATGCAGAAGCGGTGCGCCGCGATCCCGGCAACGAAGGCGCGCTGTGGAACCTCGGCATCGCCGCCACGGCGCTGGGCGACTGGGCCACGGCACGGCGCGCGTGGCAGCGCTACGGCATCGGCGTGCCCGATGGCGACGGGCCGGTCGACTTCTTCATCGGCCTGACGCCGATCCGCGTGCATGGCGACGAAGCCAGCGAGGTCGTCTGGTCGGACCGCATCGACCCGGCGCGGGCCATCCTGCGCAATGTGCCGACGCCCGCCAGCGGACACCGCTACGGCGACCTCGTGCTGCACGACGGCGCGGCCAACGGCTACCGCCTGCGCGGCGAGCGCGAGGTGCCGGTGTTCGATGCGCTGGAGCTGATTGCCCCTTCCGATTACGCGACCTACGAGGTCTTGATCGAGGATGCGACAAGCGCAGACATCGACGTGTTGATCAAGCGCTTCGAGGCAGCCGGCGGCAGCGCCGAGAACTGGAGCACCAGCATGCAGATTCTTTGCAAGGCCTGCTCCGAAGGCCGTCCCTACGGCGAGGGACACGACCACCCGCCCGGCGAAGCCCCAGGCGAGACAGGCCCCTGGCGCATCGGCATCGCTTCCCGGGAGGAAGCGGCGGCCCTGCGCATCCTTGAAGAATGGCGCGTTACCACCACCCCGAAAGCCGGGCTGCACGACCTGCGTTGCGTGCTGCCGGCTGTCGCGCGCTCATGACGGGCGCTATGCTTGGGAAATCATGAAGCTGCATAACTATTTCCGCTCCTCCTCCTCGTTCCGCGTGCGCATCGCCCTTCAGTTGAAGGGCCTCGATTTCGACTACGTTCCCGTGCATATCGCGCGCGGCGACCATCGCACCGGCCCGTACGCCGCCCTCTCGGCCGACAAGCTCGTGCCGTTGCTCGAAGACGAGGGCGAGCGCTTCTCGCAGTCGATGGCCATCATCGAATACCTCGACGAAACGCACCCCGAGCCGCCGCTGCTGCCCAGCGACCCCGTGGGCCGCGCCCATGTGCGCGCACTGGCGCAATCCATTGCCTGCGAGATCCACCCGCTCAACAACCTGCGCGTGCTCAAGTACCTCGTGAAGGACCTGAAGCTCGACGACGAAGCCAAGAACGCCTGGTATCGCCACTGGGTGCGCGACGGCATGCTGGCCTTCGAGCGCCAGCTCGAGCAGTACCCCGGCAGCACCTTCTGCTACGGCAACACGCCGACCCTGGCCGACTGCTGCCTGGTGCCGCAGGTCTTCAACGGCCGCCGCTTCGACTGCGACTTCAGCGGCCTGCCGCGCAGCATGGCCGCCTTCGAGGCCTGCATGGCGCTGGACGCCTTCCAGCGCGCGCAGCCTTCGCAGGCGCCCGACGCGGAAGCCTGATTGAGCGCCGCCCCCATGCACGCGCACTGGCTCGTGCCGGAATGGCCCGCGCCGTCGAACGTGCGGGCCGTGTGCACCACGCGGGATGGTGGTGTTTCGCAGGGGCGCTACGAAAGCCTGAACCTCGGCGATCACGTGGGTGACCTGGCGGCGGATGTGGCCACGAACCGCGATCGCCTGCGGCAGGCCATCGGCGCGCGGCCGGTCTTTCTGCAACAAGTGCACGGCACCGGCGTCGTGGCGCTCGACGCCGATCAGGACATCGTGCGCGACGGCACGGCGGCCGATGCCTGCACCGCAACGGCCATCGGCCTGGCCTGCACGATCATGGTGGCCGATTGCCTGCCCGTGCTTTTCACCGACGAGGCCGGCGAGCGGGTGGCTGCCGCGCACGCCGGCTGGCGCGGCCTTGCCGGTGGCGTGCTCGAACAGACCGCCAGAAGCTTCATGCCCGAATCGGAAGCTGGTTCAACGCATGGCGCTAGCAAAGTCATAGCGTGGCTCGGACCCTGCATCGGCCCGAAGGCTTTCGAGGTCGGCCCCGAGGTCAAGGCCGCTTTCGAGGCCCACGCGCCCGAAGCCGCAGCCTGCTTCCGGTCCGCGCCTGCACCCGGCAAATGGCTGGCCGACCTGCCCGCGCTGGCCCGCCAACGGCTGCGCGCGGCGGGCGTCGACGCGGTCTACGGCAACGATGGCAGCGACGGCTGGTGCACCGTCACCAACCCGTCACGTTTCTTTTCGCACCGGCGCGACGGCATCAGCGGGCGCTTCGCCGCCCTGGTCTGGAAGGCTTGAGCTTGCTGCAACGGCCGCTGCCGCCTTGGCAGCGGCGGCACGGCGCGCGTCTTCCTGTGCCTGGGCCTCACGCTGCTTGATCGCGCGACGGCGGGCCGGCGCGCCCATCAGGTAAACCACCAGTGCCACCGGCGCCAAACCGTACAAAAGAAATGTGAAGATGGCGCCCAGCACGGTGCCGGTGGTGTTGGTGGCTTCGGCCACCGCCATCATCACGACAACGTAGAGCCAGCCGATGACGATCAGATGGATGAACAAAACAGGTTTCAGTCGGTAAGGGGAAAGAGCGGCGTTGTCGGTGCCGTGCGAATGCAGGATACTCAAAACACGCACCCATCCGGATTCGACTCAGGCGAGGACCAGGAGACATGATGAAGCAACAAGCGACGGGGGCGGATGCATTCGCGCCCTTCCAGAAGGCACTTTCGCAGGGATGGACCCAGGCGCTGGAATCTTTCCAGCAGTCCGCCACGCAAGGAGGCTCGGCCTTCAACGTCGGCGGCAGTCCGCTGTGGCAAATGCCGCAGATGCCGCAGTCGGCCAAGATGCCCGAGCTGCCCAAGTTCTCCATAGCCCCCGAAAAGCTGCAGGCCATCCAGCAGCAGTACGTGACGGAAGCCGCCGAACTCTGGCGCAACGGTCTGCACGCAAAGCCCGAGGGCGACAAGCGCTTTGCCAGCGAAGCCTGGGGCAGCAACCCGCTGGCGGCTTTCTCTGCCGCCGTGTACCTGCTCAACGGCCGCACCATGCTCAGCATGGCCGAATCCATCGACGCCGACGAAAAAACCAAGGCGCGCATGCGCTTCGCGGTCGAGCAATGGATGGCGGCGTCGTCGCCCAGCAACTCGCTCGCCTTCAATGCCGAAGCGCAAAAGAAGGCCATAGACAGCCAGGGCGAGAGCATCGCCAAGGGCATCCAGAATCTGCTGAACGACGTCAAGCAGGGCCACCTCAGCATGACCGACGAAAGCGCCTTCGAAGTGGGGCGCAACGTGGCCACCACCGAGGGCGCCGTGGTGTTCGAGAACGAGCTGTTCCAGTTGCTCGAATACAAGCCGCTCACCGCCAAGGTGTACGAACGGCCGTTCCTGCTGGTGCCGCCTTGCATCAACAAGTTCTACATCCTCGACCTGCAGCCCGAGAACTCGCTGATCCGCTATGCCAATGAGCAAGGCCACCGTGTGTTCGTGGTGAGCTGGCGCAACCCCGACGAGTCGCTCGACAAGGCCACGTGGGACGAGTACATCGAGAACGCCGCCATCAAGGCGATCCACGTCGCGCAGGAAATCAGCGGCAGCAAGCAGATCAACACGCTGGGCTTCTGCGTGGGCGGCACCATCCTGAGCACCGCGCTGGCCGTGCTCGCGGCGCGCGGCGAGAAACCGGCCGCGTCGGTCACGCTGCTGACCACCTTTCTCGACTTCAGCGACACCGGCATCCTCGACATCTTCGTGGACGAGACCATGGTGGCCTACCGCGAAATGCAGCTCGGCAAGGGCGGGCTGCTGCCCGGCGGCGACCTGGCCTCGACCTTCAGTTTTCTGCGGCCGAACGACCTCGTGTGGAACTACGTGGTCGGCAACTACCTCAAGGGCGAGACCCCGCCGCCCTTCGACCTGCTGTACTGGAACAGCGACGCCACCAACCTGCCGGGCCCTTTCTATGCCTGGTACCTGCGCAACACCTACCTTGAGAACAAGCTCGCGAAGCCGAATGCGCTCACGGTGTGCGGCGAAAAAATCGACTTGGGCAAGATCGACATTCCGGCCTACATCTACGGCTCGCGCGAAGACCACATCGTGCCCATCGGCGGCGCGTATGCGTCGACGCAGTTGCTGCCGGGCAAGAAGCGCTTCGTCATGGGCGCATCGGGCCACATTGCCGGCGTGATCAATCCGCCAGCGAAGAACAAGCGCAGCCACTGGATTCGCGAAGACGGCAAGCTGCCGAAAACGCAGGCCGAGTGGCTCACGGGCGCGCAGGAGCACCCCGGCAGCTGGTGGACCGACTGGGCACAATGGCTCAAGGGCCACGCGGGCAAGCAGGTACCGGCGCCCAAGGCCTACGGCAAGGGCAAGGACTACCAGGCGAGCGAGCCGGCACCGGGCCGATACGTCAAGGCACGGGCCTGACCCCTCATCCTCAGATTTCAAATCACCTCAACGGAGAACCTCATGGAAGACATCGTCATCGTTTCGGCAGCGCGCACGGCGGTCGGCAAATTCGGCGGCTCGCTCGCGGGCATCTCGGCCACGGAGCTGGGCGCCATCGTCATCAAGGAAGTGATTGCGCGTGCCAACCTCACGGCCGACCAGGTGGGTGAGGCCATCATGGGCCAGGTGCTGGCGGCCGGTGCCGGCCAGAACCCCGCGCGCCAGGCATGGCTCAAGGGCGGCGGCACCAAGGAAACGCCGGCGCTCACCATCAACGCCGTGTGCGGCTCGGGCCTGAAGGCCGTGATGCTGGCGGCGCAGGCCGTGGCCACGGGCGACAGCGAGATCGTCATCGCCGGCGGCCAGGAAAACATGAGCGCCGCACCGCACGTGCTGCCCAACTCGCGCAACGGCCAGCGCATGGGCGACTGGAAGCTGGTCGACACCATGATCGTGGACGGCCTGTGGGACGTCTACAACCAGTACCACATGGGCATCACCGCCGAGAACGTGGCCAAGAAGTTCGGCATCGACCGTGCCGCGCAAGACGAACTGGCGCTGGGCAGCCAGACCAAGGCCGCCGCCGCGCAGGACGCCGGCAAGTTCAAGGACGAAATCGTCGGCGTGAGCATTCCGCAGAAGAAGGGCGACCCCATCGTCTTCAACCAGGACGAGTTCATCAACCGCAAGACCAGCGCCGAAGTGCTGGCCGGCCTGCGCCCCGCTTTCGACAAGGCCGGCGGCGTGACCGCGGGCAATGCCTCGGGCCTGAACGACGGGGCAGCCGCCGTGATGGTGATGACGGCCAAGAAGGCCGCCGCGCTGGGCCTGAAGCCCCTGGGCCGCATCGCCAGTTACGCCACCGCCGGCCTCGACCCCGCCATCATGGGCATGGGCCCGGTGCCCGCCTCGACCAAGGCACTGCAGCGCGCCGGCTGGAAGGCCGCCGACCTCGACCTGCTCGAAATCAACGAAGCCTTTGCCGCACAGGCCTGCGCCGTGAACCGCGAAATGGGCTGGGACGTGAACAAGGTGAACGTGAACGGCGGCGCCATCGCCATCGGCCACCCCATCGGCGCGTCGGGCTGCCGCATCCTGGTGACGCTGCTGCATGAAATGCAACGCCAGAACGCCAAGAAGGGCATTGCCTCGCTGTGCATCGGCGGCGGCATGGGCGTGGCACTGACCATCGAACGCTGATCGGCAGGGGGCCTGGCGCCCCGTCGTCGTTGCCGCTCAGCGCGACATCGACGGCCGTAGTGCCATGGCCGCGCGCCAACGCAGCAAGTCAGGATGCTGCTCCCCGGGCTTGACCCGCACCACGCGGGCAAAGTCCACCGCCACCACTGCGGTGATGTCGGCAATGCTGAACCGGTCGGCAGCGATGAAGTCGCGGCCGGCCAGCCGTTCGTTCAGCGTCTCGAAGAAGTGATTCACCCGCGCCAGTCCGCGCTGCGCCAGCTCGGGTATCTGGGCGTAGTTCACCGGCCCGGGCAGCGCCCGGTCGGCCATGGCGGGCGAGCCGTTGCGCAGCGTCTCGGCGATGGCCAGCAGGCCTTCGAATTCGATGCGCCAGTTCCAACTGGCGATCTCGGCTTTTTCCCGTGGCGTGCTGCCCATCAGTGGTGGCTGCGGATAGCGGGCCTCCAGCCATGCCGCGATGGCGGCGTTGTCGGTCAGCAGCAACCCGTCTTCATCATCGATGCGCAGTGCCGGCACCGTGCATTGCGGATTGATCGCGCGGTAGGCGTCGCCCATTTGCTCACCACGAGCGAGGTCTACCTGCATGGTCTCGTGGGCAATGCCCTTTTCGGCCAGCAGGATGCGCGCGCGCCGCGGGCTGGGTGCGGTTGCGCAGTCGTAGAGAATGATCATCGTCCGTCCAACTCCTCGGGAACACATCGCATGAATGGCACCACGGCCTACACGCCGCCCACCGTCTGGTCCTGGAACAAGGAAAGCGGTGGCCGCTTCGCGAACATCAATCGCCCGATTGCCGGCGCCACGCACGAGAAGGACCTGCCGGTGGGGCGGCACCCGCTGCAACTCTATTCGCTGGCGACGCCCAATGGTGTGAAAGTGACGGTGATGCTGGAAGAACTGCTGGCGCTGGGCCATACCGGCGCCGAGTACGACGCATGGCTGATCCGCATCAGCGAAGGCGACCAGTTCGGCAGCGGCTTCGTGGCGGTGAACCCGAACTCCAAGATTCCCGCGCTGATGGACCGCAGCGGCGACACACCCATTCGCGTGTTCGAGTCCGGCGCGATCCTGCAGTACCTGGCCGAAAAGTTCGGCGGTGCCTTTCTGCCGACCGAACGGGCGGCCCGCGCCGAATGCCTGTCGTGGCTGTTCTGGCAGATGGGCAGCGCGCCGTACCTGGGTGGCGGCTTCGGGCACTTCTATGCCTATGCGCCGACGAAGATCGAATACGCCATCGACCGCTTCGCCATGGAGGTCAAGCGCCAGCTCGACGTGCTCGACCGACGGCTGGCCGAGAGCCGCTACCTGGCAGGCAACGACTACACCATCGCCGACATCGCCGTCTGGCCTTGGTACGGCACGCTCGCCAAGGGGCAGCTGTACGAGTCGGGCGAATTCCTGCAGGTGAGCGAATACAAGAACGTGCTGCGTTGGACCGACGAGATCGCGCAGCGCCCGGCGGTGCAGCGCGGCCGCATGGTCAATCGCGCATGGGGCCAGCCGAGCAGCCAACTGCACGAGCGCCACGACGCCGGCGACTTCGCGACCCGGACGCAAGACAAGTTGGAAACACCCACCTGAGCGCGAGGCCTGCAACCATGAGCGACAGGATCCTGGTCTTCTATGGTTCGTACCGTTCCGACCGCATGGGCGTGCGGCTGGCGGACTACATCGTCTCGGGCATCCGGGCGCGTGGCGACGATGCAGAGCTGATCGATGCGAAAGAGGTCGACCTGCCCATGCTCGACCGCATGTACAAGGAATACCCCAAGGGCACGGCGCCTGCGGCCATGGAAGCCCTGGCCGAAAAGATCCGCACGGCCGACGCCTTCATCTTCGTCACCGGGGAATACAACTGGGGGCCGCAGCCGGGCCTGAAGAACCTGACCGACCATTTCCTCGAAGAGTGGTTCTGGCGGCCGGCAGCCATCGCGAGCTATTCGGCGGGCCGCTTTTCCGGCGTCCGCTCGGGCACCGTGTGGCATTCGATCCTGTCGGAGATGGGCATGGTCGTTGTGTCGAGCACGCTGGCGGTCGGGCCGATTTCGCAGACGCTGGATGCGAACGCAAAGCCGACGGGGCCGGCGGGCGAATCGCTTGAGCGGTCGTTCGGCCGGTTTGCGGAAGACCTTGCGTGGTGGACTGAAGCTGCGCGGGAGCAACGGGCGCGCAAGGCACCGCCTTACTGAATACACCTGAGCGCCGAGCAGGCGCAGTCGCACCGAAGGGGATGAGGATGAAGGACCGGATCATGTACATCGAATCGAAAGCGGGTGGCCTGACGGGGCCGGCTCGAATCGGCCGTGTCACCTTCTCCAAGTCAGGTGCAACGCTGTATTACGGGCAGAAAGCATTTCGAAGCCTCAAGGGAATTGGCTTCAAGTCCAACTACTTCGACGTCGAGACCGGGGACCACTACTGGATTTCGGGCCCGCGAAAAGACGGGAACGACGCGCTCTATGCAACCCATGTGCGGCCCGTGGTCGATGCCGACGTCCTGGAAGCGTACTGGTCGGGAATCCGAGGTCTCGCGGTGCCGCATCAATCAGCGCAGCAATGAACGAGGGCTGCAACTGAGGGGCGCACTGCACCGCAGTAAGAGCGACAACGGCTTGGGCCTGGACCCGGTGCAGGTCTTCGCGTACCGCGACGGCCGATAGCCCGCAATGCAAGCCTCATTTGTCGGTGCTCGGCCATCTTGTTCACCGCTCAAAATTTAGGCATTCTGACTATTCCCTTTATAAAACAACGACTTGGAAACTCTTTACAAGGCTTCGCATGAGTTATCCCCAAAGTTGTGCACTGAAAATGGGGATGAAGCGGGTTTTCCCGGGCTTCGCCGGCAAGTCGAAGTTCTATGGAGTCTTTTGTGTTCAAAAAAACCGAGCCGAACCCGACTTTCGAGCCATTTGGGACTAATCGGCACCCCGGAGGCGGCCAATCTTGTTCACTGCTCAAATTTTGAGCAAACTAAGGAATATCCTTGTAAAACAACGAGTTAAATTGCTTTTACAAGGCTCCTCCTGAGTTACCCCCAAAGTTGTCCACGGAAAATGGGGACGGCACGGACTTGTTCACAATCCGGCTGCAAGTGGCTGTTTTTCCAGCCTCGCGGCGGCGCTCAGGCCGATTCGGTCTGCTGTCCCGCGTAGTGCCGGCACAGCGTCTCGACCAGCGCCTGCGCATAGATCGGCAGCGCCGCCCGGTCCCGCACAAGCAGATAGCGCTCCCGCACGCACCACGCGTCGCTGAGTTCGATCAGCGCGAGTTGCATGCTTTCCTGGTTGCGCCGCGCGGCCGACTCGGGCACCACGCCAATGCCCACGCCGCTGCCGATCATCCGGCACATGGCATCGAAGCTGCCGAGCTGGATGCGCAGCTTCTGCCGCTTGCCGAGGTTGTCGGTGATCTGCGCCAGGAAGGCCTGCAGCGTGCTGCCTTGCTGCATGCCGATGGCGTCTTCGTCCAGCGTTTCCACGAATGAAATCTCGCGGCGCTTCGCGAAGCGGTGCTGGCTCGACGTCACGAGCACCAGCCGGTCGGTGCTGAAGTGAATGGCCTCCAGCCCGAGCGTGTCGACGCGGCCGGCCACGATGCCGATGTCGGCGCGGCCGTCGAGCACGCCGCGCGGGATCTGAGCATTCGGTTTTTCCTGAAGGTCGACGTTGATGCGCGGGTTGCGCGCCAGAAAGCCCGGCAGGATCTCGGGCAGGAAGTCGGTCACGGCCGTGGTGTTGGCGAACACGCGCAGGTGGCCACGCAGGCCGCCGCCGTATTCGAGCAGGTCGGCGCGCAGTTGCTCGGTCTGGCGCAGCACCAGCCGCGCGTGGTGCAGGAAGGCTTCGCCCGGTGGCAGCAGGCGCACGCCGCGTGCCTCGCGCTGCAGCAATTGCAGGCCTGCCTGGGTTTCGAGCGCCTTGATGCGCGCGCTGGCCGCCGCCAGCGACAGGTGCTGCCGCTCGGCCGCGCGGGTGAGGTTGCCCAGCTCGGCGGTGGCCACGAACAGCCGCAGGTCGGTGAGGTCGAAAAGCATCGGGCGATGGTAGCCAAGCCTTCGGGATTTCAAAAGACTGGCTTTTGAAATCGCAGATTGCGCGCGCGGGGAGGGCGCACGACCATGCGGGCATGGAGACACAACACGAACCAGCAAGCAACGGCTTCAAAGTCCGCTGCTCTGCCAACAAGCGCTTTCGCGCATTCGCACTGCTGGCTTTTGTCGCCGCAGCCACTCTGGTCCACGCGGGCCCGGCGAGCGCCGAGCCATACCCCTCGCGCCCCGTCACGCTCGTGGTGCCGCAGGCGGCCGGCGGCACCAACGACATCGTCGGGCGCCTCGTCGGCCAGAAGCTGGGCGAGGTGCTGAATAACGCGAGCGTGGTGGTCGACAACCGGCCCGGTGCCGGCGGCAACATCGGCACGCAGCTCGTCGCCAAGGGGCCGAAGGACGGCTACACGCTGCTCATGACGATCAGCAGCAGCCAGGCGATCAACCCGGCGCTCTACAAGAACCCGGGCTTCGACCCGGTGAAGGACTTCAAGCCGGTCGGCCTGATCGGCGCGGTGCCCAACGTGCTGCTGGTCAACCCGTCGTTTCCGGCGAAAGACTTCAGCGAATTCCTGAAGCTCGCGCGGCAGAAGGGCGCCAACTACCAGTACGCCTCGGCCGGCAACGGCACGCTCAACCATCTGCTGGGTGAAATGCTCAACAGCATGGCCGGCATCTCGCTGCAGCACGTGCCCTACAAGGGCGTGGCGCCTGCGCTCAACGACGTGCTGGGCGGGCAGTTGCCGATCGTGTTCGCGAGCCTGCCTTCGGCGCTCGCGCACATCAAGGCCGGCAAGTTACGCGCGCTGGCGGTGAGCGGCGACAGGCGCTCGCCGGTGCTGCCCGACGTGCCCACCATTGCCGAGGCGGTGCCGGGCTACAACGGCACGCTGTGGATCGGCCTGTTCGCGCCCGCAGGCGTGCCGGCCGATGTGCTGGCCACGCTGCAGGAAGCCACGCGCAAGGCACTCGCCGCGAAGGACCTGCGCGACAAGCTCGAGCAGCAGGGCGTCGAGATCGCGCCGCCCACCTCGCCCGATCAATTTTCGAAACTGCTGCAGGACGACCTGGCCAAGTGGGCACGCATCGTCAAGGCCTCCGGCGCTGCGGTCGATTGAAGAAGCCATGAGCAATACCCACCCTGAAAAATCCTCCCCGCTGATCGACGGCGAAGCACTGGCAAAGCTGCAGGCCTGGCAGGGCCGCAGCGAAACGCTGACCGACGACATCAACGCCACGCCCGTGCGTGCGTTCTCGGCCACGCTCGACCGCGACGACCCATTGCCCGTGGCCGGCACGCATCTGCCCGCGCTGTGGCACTGGCTGTACTTTCTTCCGCACCACCGTCAGTCCGAGATCGGCGAGGACGGCCATGCCAAGCGCGGTGGCTTCCTGCCGCCCGTGCCGCTGCCGCGCCGCATGTGGGCCGGCGGGCGCCTGAACTGGGAGCCGGGCAATCCGCTGCAGGTGGGCGACAAGATCGAGCGCACGTCGACCATCGTGTCGGTCACCCACAAGGCCGGCCGCAGCGGCGAGCTGGTGTTCGTGCTCGTGCGCCATGAGGTGCGCAACGAACGCGGCCTGGCGCTGACCGAGGAACACGACATCGTGTACCGCGCCGCCGCCGAACCCGGCGAGAAAGCACCACCACCGACGCCGGCACCGAAGGACGCCACCTTCAGCCGCGACATCGTCCCCGACGACGTGCTGCTGTTCCGCTACTCGGCGCTGACCTTCAACGGCCACCGCATCCACTACGACCGCCGCTACGTGACGCAGGTCGAGGGCTATCCGGGCCTGATCGTGCACGGCCCGCTGATCGCGACCTTGCTGGTCGACCTGCTGCGCCGCAACGTGCCGGGCGCGCAACTGGCGCGCTTCGAGTTCCGCGCCGTGCGCCCGACCTTCGACATCGCGCCGTTCCGCGTGCATGGCAAGCCGGCCGAAGGCAGCAATGACGGCAAGACCTTCAGCCTCTGGGGCGAAGACGCCGATGGCTGGCTCACGATGCAGGCCACGGCCGTGCTGGCCTGAAAACAAGAAGGAGGAAAGACACATGACAAGACCTCTGGATGGCATCACCGTCGTGTCGCTCGAACATGCGATCGCGGCACCGTTCTGCACCCGGCAACTGGCCGACCTCGGCGCCCGCGTCATCAAGGTGGAGCGGCCCGGCGACGGCGACTTCGCACGGGCCTACGACGGACGCGTGCTTGGCGAGGCCTCGCACTTCGTGTGGGTGAACCGCTCCAAGGAAAGCATCACGCTCGACCTGAAGCAGCCCGCCGCGCTGGCCGTGCTGCAAGAGCTGGTGGCCGATGCCGACGTGCTGGTGCAAAACCTCGCACCGGGCGCGGCGGCGCGCATGGGGCTCGGCGCAGCGGCGCTGCAGGTTAAACATCCGAAGCTCATCGTCTGCGACATCTCGGGCTATGGCGAAGACGGGCCGTACCGCGACAAGAAGGCCTACGACCTGCTGATCCAGAGCGAGGCGGGCTTTCTGTCGGTCACGGGCACGCCCGACGATCCGTGCAAGTCGGGCAACTCCATCGCCGACATCGCGGCCGGCATGTATGCGTACACCGGCATCCTGGCGGCGCTGCTCCAGCGCGGCAAGACCGGCAAGGGCTCGCACATCGACGTGTCGATGCTCGAATCGCTCGCCGAGTGGATGGGCTACCCGATGTACTACGCCTACGACGGCGCGCCGCCGCCGCCGCGCAGCGCCGCATCGCACGCGACGATCTATCCGTACGGGCCGTTCCCCGCAGGCGATGGCGGCACGGTGATGCTGGGCCTGCAGAACGAGCGCGAGTGGCGCGCGTTCTGCGAGAAGGTCTTGCTGCAGGCCGGACTGGCGACCGATGTGCGCTTCGACAGCAACGCGCGGCGCAACGAGAACCGCGAAGCCTTGCGCGCGGTGATCGTCGAGACCTTCGGCGCGCTGAGCACCGCGCAGGTGCTCGAACGCCTCGATGCAGCGCAGATCGCCAACGCGCGCATGAACGACATGGCCGGCCTCTGGGCGCATCCGCAGCTGCAGGCGCGCGAGCGCTGGCGGCAGGTGGGTTCGCCGGCGGGCGATATTCCGGCCCTGTTGCCGGCGGGGCGGCAGAGTGCCTTCGACTACCGCATGGACCCGGTGCCGGCGGTCGGCGAGCACACCGAAGCGATCCTGCGCGGCCTCGGGCGCAGCGATGCGGACATTGCGGCGCTGCGCGAGGCGAGGGCGGTGTGAGCGGGGTGATCAGTACGCCTTTGGCACTGGCGCGCACCTTCCTTTTCGTGCCGGCCGACCGGCCCGAGCGCCACGCCCGTGCGCTGGCGACGGGGGCGGGCGGCGTGATCGTCGATCTTGAAGATGCCGTGGCGCCCGAGCGCAAGGCGACCGCTCGTGCGGGGCTGGCCGCTTCGTTCGCCGCGCTGCCCGGGGCGGACCGCAAGCGCCTGCTGGTGCGTATCAACGCAAGCGGTACGCCGTGGCACGACGACGACCGTGCGGCGGTCGGCGAGTTGGTGGCGCAGGGGCTCATCGCCGGCGTCGTGCTGCCGAAGGCCGAACAGGTTGCCGATCTGCGGCAACTGGCACAGGCCGTCGGCCCGCAGGGCGTGCTCGTGCCATTGATCGAATCGGCCGCCGGTCTTGAGGCGATCAACGAACTGGCCGCAGGCCCGCAAGTGCTGCGGCTCGCCTTCGGCAACCTCGACTTCCAGGCCGACCTGGGGCTCGCCTGCGATACGGACGAAGCCGAGCTGGTGCCCGTGCGCCTGGCGCTGTTGCTGGCCTCGCGTCGGGCGGGCCTGCCCGCACCCATCGATGGCGTGACGCCCGACTGGCGCAATGCGCAACGCCTTGCTGCCGATGTTGCGCGTGCCCGGCGCGGCGGCTTCGGAGCCAAGCTGTGCATTCACCCCGATCAGGTCGCACCCGCGCACGCCGCGCTCGGCCCCAGTGCTGAAGAGCTGGCATGGGCCCGCCGCGTGATCGACGCTACTCAGGCCGCAGGCGGCGGCGTGGTCAGCCTCGACGGCCGCATGGTCGACGCGCCCGTGGTGCGGCTGGCGCAACGCCTGTTGGCACTCGACGCACAGGCCCCGCCCTGAGCCGCGGCGGCAGCAGATTCCCAATAACCAAAGGAGACAACGAAGTGACAGCAACGAAGAAGAACTGGAAGGTCCGCAGCCTGCTCGCGGCATCGCTGGGCGCATGCCTGCTGGCCGGCCAATCGCCCGCAATGGCCGAGGCAGCCTGGCCCGACAAGCCCATCGTCATGGTCGTGCCGTACTCGGCCGGCGGCCCGACCGACGTGGTGGCGCGCATGCTTGCCATTCCCATGGGCAAGTCGCTCGGGCAGACCGTGATCGTCGAGAACACGGTGGGCGCGGGCGGCACCATCGCGCCCACGCGCGTGGCCAAGGCGGCGCCCAACGGCTACACCATCCTGATCCACCACATGGGCATGGCCACCGCGCCGGCGCTCTACAAGAAGCTCAACTACGACCCGCTGAAAGACTTCGAATACGTCGGCCAGGTGATGGACGTGCCGATGACGCTGCTCTCGCGCAAGGACTTTCCGGCCAACAACTTCCAGGAGCTGCTGGCCTACGTGAAGGCGAACAAGGACAAGGTCACGCTCGCCAACGCCGGCACAGGCGCGGTGTCGCAGCTTTGCGGCCTGCTGTTCATGCATCAGATCGGCGTGCAGCTCACGACCATTCCCTACAAGGGCGCCGGCCCCGCGCTCAACGACCTCATGGGCGGGCAGGTCGATCTGCTGTGCGACCAGACCACGCAGACCGCGCCGGTCATCAAGGACGGCAACCGCGTGAAGGTGTTCGGGGTGACCACGCCCAAGCGGCTGTCGAGCATGCCGAATATTCCGACGCTCGACGAGCAGGGCCTGAAAGGCTTTGACGTGAAGGTGTGGCACGGCATCTACGCGCCCAAGGGCACGCCGCCGGCCGTGATCGAGAAGCTGAACATTGCCTTGCGCGCCGCGCTGCAGGACGACATGGTCAAGAAGCGCTTTGCCGAACTGAGCACCGAGGCCGCGCCGATGGACAAGGTCACGCCCGAGGCGCTGCGCACGCACCTCGCGGCAGAGATCGACAAATGGGGCAAGGTGATCCGCGCGGCGGGGGTGCAGGCGGACTGATCCGGGGAGGCGCCGACGCTGCCGCCATCGAGGCGGGTGCCGGTGCCTGGCAGGATGTCACGCAAGGTTACCTCTGCTGGGCGGGGGTGAGGCTCGGCCGCGTTTCTCCAGTGTAGACTGCCGAGTTTTTCGTTCGGGCGGTATGGCGCAAGCTTCACAGCGCACAGTTTTTCACGGCTCGACGCTCGTTCGCCTCCTTTCTCGACTGACCGACATCGACGTCCGCGAATCCAGACAAGGCACTGCGGACCGATTGAGCCAATGGTTCGGCTGGACCGACGCCATCTCGCTGTCCGCGGCGCTGGACGGCAGTCCGGCGGCCGTGCAGTCCAGCGCGCGTGCGTCCGGCAGCGCCGAAGAAACCGAATTCACCCGCGTGCGCGCTGCATTGACACAGGCCATCGCCGAAGACAGCGCACCCACGGTCGTCAAGAAGCGGGGCAACCCGCTTGCGGCCGCCGCACCTGCCGGCGACACGCCCGTGGACGCCGCACCCGCTTTCGCCCCCTATCGCCGACGCTACCTCACCCGGCAGCAGGCCATGGAAACGCGCATTGCCCCGTTGCGCGCGCGCGTGCGGGCCACATTGGCGGTCAGATCGCCCGCCATGGCCCGGCTCGCCGCCGTCGATGTGGTCATGGAACAGGCGCTGGCGGCCCAGGAGCGCCGCTTGCTGGCGACCGTGCCCGTGCTGCTTGGAACGCATTTCGAGCGCCTGCGCCAGGCCGCCCAGCCGGCGCCGGACGACACACAAGCGCCGGCCGAACCCGACAGCGAAGCCCCGTCCACCGAGTGGCTGAACGTTTTTTGCAAACACATGCAAGACGTGCTGCTCGCTGAACTCGATATCCGATTGCAACCGGTCGAAGGGCTGCTCGAAGCCCTGCGCACCAGTTAACCAGACCCCCATGAAAAGATTTCTTCACTACGCCGCATTCTTCGTAGGCTTGGCCGCCGTGTGCTGGGTCGCCGTCGGGTACATCGGCTCCAACCCGCTGGCGCTGTTGATCACGCTGCTCATCGGCGCGTTCTACCTGATGGGTGCGCTGGAACTGCACCGCTTCCAGCAGGCCACTGGCACCCTGTCGCATGCCGTGACCGACATGCCCCAGCCTCCGGCGAGCCTGGGCCAATGGCTCGACCAGTTGCATCCTTCGCTGCGCAACGCGGTGCGCCTGCGCGTCGAAGGTGAGCGCGTCGGCCTGCCCGGCCCGGCCCTGACGCCGTACCTCGCAGGGCTGCTGGTGCTGCTCGGGATGCTGGGCACCTTCCTCGGCATGGTGGTCACGCTGAACGGCACCGGCTCGGCGCTGGAACATGCGACGGACCTGCAGGCCATGCGCGCTTCGCTGGCGGCCCCGGTCAAGGGCCTGGGCGTGGCGTTCGGCACCTCGCTGGCCGGTGTGGCCGCGTCCGCCATGCTCGGCCTCGTGTCCGCCCTGTGCCGCCGCGACAGGCTGCAGACCGCGCAGTTGCTCGACACACGGATCGCGACCACCTTGCGCGTCTTCTCGCTGGCGCACCAGCGCGAAGAGTCCTTCAAGCTGCTGCAGGCACAGGGCCAGGCGATGCCGGCGCTGGTCGACCGGCTGCAGCTCATGATGGAAGCGATGGCGCAGCAGAACCATGCGCTGAACGAGCGCCTGATCTCCAGCCAGGACAACTTCCACGGCAAGGCCGAGGCCGCCTACGCCAGCCTGGCCACCTCCGTCGATCATTCGCTCAAGCAGAGCCTGACCGAAGGCGCGCGCATCGCCGGCGCGACCATCCAGCCGGTCGTCGAAGCCACCATGGCCGGCATCGCACGTGAAACCGCCGCGCTGCACGACACCGTCGGGCACAGCGTGCAGCGGCAACTGGACGGCCTGTCGAGCCGCTTCGAAGCCAGCACCGCCACCGTGGCCGACATCTGGAAGAGCGCGCTCGATGGGCATCAGCGCGCGAGCGAGGAAGTGTCCAAAGACCTGCGCAACTCGCTCGGCCAGTTCGCCGAGACCTTCGAGCAACGCTCGGCCTCGCTGGTGGACAACGTCTCCGCCCGTCTCGAAGCCACGGTCGGCAGCATGTCGGACAACTGGCGCGAGGCGCTGGCGCAGCACGAGCGCGCGAGCCAGACCCTGTCGGGCGACACGCACCGTGCCCTGACGGCCGCTTCGGCCACTTTCGAGCAGCACTCGGCGTCGCTGCTGCACACGGTCGGGCAGGCCCACACCGACCTGCAGACGCAGATGGCGTCGCGCGACCAGCAGCGGCTCGCGGTCTGGACCCAGTCGCTCGAAGCGATGGCGGTGTCGCTGCAGCAGGAATGGCAACAGGCCGGCGCGCGCAACGAAAGCCAGCAGCAGGAAATCTGCAGGACGCTCGCGGAAACCGCCCGGGAAATCACCGTCCAGACCGAAGCGCATGCGAAAAACACGATCGCCGAGATCGGCCAGCTCGTGAGCGCCGCGTCGGAAGCGCCGCGCGCCGCAGCCGAAGTGATCGCCGAGCTGCGCGGCAAGCAGGCCGACTTCGAGCAGCGCTCGGTGTCGCTGCTGCAGACGGTGGGCCAGGCCCACACCGACCTGCAGACGGAAATGGCGTCGCGTGACCAGCAACGGCTCGCCGCCTGGACCCAGACGCTCGAAGCCATGGCCACGTCGCTGCAGCAAGAATGGCAGCAGGCCGGCATGCGCGGCGAGAACCAGCAGCAGGAAATCTGCAGGACGCTCGCCGAGACCGCCAGCCAGATCTCCGCCCAGGCGGACGCACACGCGAAGAGCACGATCGCCGAAATCAGCCAGCTCATGCAGACCGCCTCGGAGGCGCCACGCGCCGCGGCGGAAATGATCGCCGAGCTGCGCGGAAAGCAAACCGACTTCGAGCAGCGCTCGGTGTCGCTGCTTCAAACGGTGAGCCAGGCTCACACCGACCTGCAGACGGAGATGGCATCGCGTGACCAGGAGCGGCTCGCCGCCTGGACCCAGACGCTCGAAGCCATGGCCACGTCGCTGCAGCAGGAGTGGCAGCAGGCCGGCGTTCGCAGCGAGAACCAGCAGCAGGAAATCTGCAGGACGCTCGCCGAAACCGCCCGCGAGATTTCCACCCAGACGGAAGCCAGCGCCAAGAGCACCATCGCTGAAATCGGCCAGCTCATGCAGGCTGCGTCGGAAGCGCCGCGCGCTGCGGCCGAAGTGATCGGCGAGCTGCGCCAGAAGCTGACCGACAGCATGGCGCGCGACAACACGATGCTGGAAGAGCGCAGCCGCATCCTCGGCACGCTGGAGACGCTGCTCAATGCGGTGAACCATGCCTCCACCGAACAGCGCACGGCCATCGACGCACTGGTTGCCGCATCGGCGGACCTGCTGGACCGCGTGGGCACGCGCTTCACCGACAAGGTCGATGCGGAAACCGGAAAGATGGCCGAGGTCGCCGCGCAGATCACCGGCAGCGCCGTCGAGGTGGCGAGCCTGGGCGAGGCCTTCGGTTTCGCCGTGCAGCTCTTCACCGAATCCAACGACAAGCTGGGGGCGCATCTGCAACGCATCGAAGGCACGCTGGGCAAGTCGATTGCGCGCAGTGACGAGCAGTTGGCCTACTACGTGGCGCAGGCGAGGGAAGTGATCGACCTGAGCATCATGTCGCAAAAGCAGATCGTGGAAGACCTGCAGCAACTGGCCAGCCGGCGGATCGCGGCGGGCAGCGAAGCGTGATGACCGAGGACATCGACGCAGGCGTCGAGCCGACGGTTCCCGTGTGGGCCGTCTTCGGCGACCTGATGGCGGGGCTGCTGGGCGCCTTCGTGCTGATCCTGGTGTGCGTGATCGGCATGCAGCTCGAACTGGCGAACAAGCTCGAAGCCGAGGTCAAGCAACGACAGATCGAGGCGAAGCGGCTGCAGACGCTGGAGCAGGCCCTGGCAGGGCCGCTCGCTGCGGGCCGGGTGACGCTGAACAACGGGCGCATCGGCATCAGCGGCAACGTGCTGTTTGCTCTCAACTCTGCGGAGCTGCAACCTGAAGGCCGCCAGTTGCTCAAGAGCCTGTCCGCGCCGCTGACCGCGTACCTCCAGTCTCGCGACGAGATCCTGATGGTCAGCGGCTTCACCGATGACCGGCAGGTGCGCGGCGGCAACCGCCAGTTCGCCGACAACTGGGAGCTGTCGGCCCAGCGCGCGCTGACGGTGACGCGGGCGTTGATTGAAGAAGGCCTGCCGTCGTCCTCGATATTCGCTGCAGCCTTCGGCGCCGAGCAGGCGGTGGCGTCGAATGCGGATGCCGATGGCCGGTCCCGCAACCGGCGCGTGGAAATGGCGCCGACGCCCCGGCCGTCGAGCGCAGCACAGAAGCCCCGTGAGTAACGACGACGCAGGCGCAACCGGCACGGCATCCATGGCTGAGACCATGGACCCCGGCGCGATGCTTGATGCATGGCGCGCGCGTGGCGATCACCGCGTCGACCCTGTGCGCTTTCGTTTCATCGAGGCGCTGGCCCGGCGCACGTCCGATCAGCAAGGCGATGCGCGGCGCATCCTGGATGACAAGCTGGCCCGGTTGCTCGTGGCCTATGGTGAAGGCATCGCAAGGGCTGAGGGCGTTGATGGTTCCGTGGCACCGCAGGCAGCCGCAGCGCGGCAGGACGCACAGCCTCAACGCGGCGCGCTCGCGGAACTCGTCGATCACATCGGCCGCGTGTCGGCCCACGGGGACGGCCCGGCGCCCGGCGATGCGGTGGCCAGCCTCACGCCCTCCGGCGAACAGAAGACGCTCAGGTATTTCAGGAACACGTGGTCAAGGCTCAGCGCCGAGCGACGGGTGACGCAGTCGCTGGCCAAGGTGCCGGAGAACGCCGGCCCGCTCAACTCGCACCACCTCGTGCACCGGTCGCTCACGCTGATGCGCGACCTGTCGCCCGAGTACCTGAACCGGTTCATGGCGTATGTCGACACCCTGCTGTGGGTCGATCAGGTGAACAGCGCGGGCGCTGCCTCGGCAGGTGCCAATGCCCCGCGCGCCGAGAGCGCAAAGAAGACGGCAGGGCGCGCTAAGGCTGGTTGATGCTGGCTGTCGCTGCCTCGGGGGCCTGCAGCGTTTCGTCGAACAGCCTGAGCAACTGCCGTGCGAACACTTCCATGTTCGCCGGGCGGTCTGTATCGCCCGTCTCGATCGTCCGGCTGACTGTGATCGCACCGGCGACGGCCACGCATACATGCCCTGGCGCATCGCCATACGGGCTGCCCGACGGTCCGGCCGCGCCGCTTTCGCAGATGCCCCATGTCGCGCGATGGCTGTCGCGCATCCTGGCGGCGATGAAGCGGGCATAGGGCTCGGTTTCGCCGCGCATGTCCCCCATGTCCTCACGCGTAAGCCCCAGCAGCGCCTTGCCGGCGCGCCGCGAATAGACGACCGCGCCGCCCAGGAAGAACGCCGACGCGCCCGGTATGGCCAGCAGCGCCGCCGACACGAGGCCGCCGGCCGACGATTCGGCGACCGCCACCGTCTGGCGCCGCTCGCGCAGCGTGGCGCCGACGCGGGCAGCGAGCACGGCAAGCGGTTCGAGGTTGGGCGCAGCAGCGCTCATGGCGTTCCGGGGCGCTTGACGGGCCGCCGCAGATAGGCCGGCGCCCGTTCATGGCTGGCCGTGCTGCCGTAGATCGTGTCCGCCGGGTAGTACTCGGCCTGCAACTGCACCTTGGCGGCGGCTTCCTCGCCGGCGGTGTGGGCAATGAAGGCCAGCATCAGGTCGGTGCCGGCCGACACGCCGGCCGATGTCCAGACATCGCCGTCCTGCACGAAGCGCTGCTCGACCACCTTCACGTCGCGCAGCGCGCGCAGGCGGTCGAGCGATCCCCAATGCGTGGTCGCGGTCTTGCCAGAGAGCAGGCCGGCCGCATGCAGCACGAAGGCGCCGGTGCACACCGACAGCAGCGCCTTGCAGCCCGGCGCTTGCGCGGCCAAAAAGCGCACCATCTCGGGGTTGTCCACCTCGCGGCGCGTGCCCATGCCACCCGGCACCAGCAGGTAGTCGAGCGGCGGGCAGTCGGCGAAAGACACGTGCGGGTTGATGGACAAGCCCTTGGCACAGACCACCGGCTCGCGCTTCTCGGCGACGATCAGGCAGTTGGCGGGCCCCGCCGCCAGCTTGCTCCACATGGTGAGCATTTCCCAGGGGCCGACGAAGTCGAGTTCCTCGACATCGGGAAATACGATGATCCCGAAATTCATACTTTTGAACTCCTTGGTGGTGAGGTCTGTGCAAGTGCGTACAGGCCAAAGCATAGAGGCGAGCGCCGCGCCACGTCTTCGTGACAGCTGGTTGCAAGCTTGGCTCAGTGTTTTCCTCAGAGTTCGATGGCGTGAAAATGGCTAGAGTGAAGGCGGCCGTTCAGGCTTTTGCCAAGTACACATCAAGGAAATTTCATGAGCAAGAAAGTTGCATATGTCACCGGAGGCATGGGTGGCATCGGAACAGCCATCTGCCAACGTCTGCACAACGACGGGTTCACCGTGATCGCCGGTTGCGGTCCTACACGCGACCATGCCAAGTGGCTCGCCGAACAGAAAGCCGAAGGCTTCGAGTTCCACGCCTCCGTCGGCAATGTCGGCGACTGGCAATCCACCGTCGAGGCCTTTTCCGCCGCCAAGGCAGCGCATGGCCCGATCGACGTGCTGGTCAACAACGCCGGCATCACGCGCGACCGCATGTTCCTCAAGATGACGCCCGAGGACTGGAGCGCGGTGATCGAGACCAACCTCAACAGCATGTTCAACGTCACCAAGCAGGTGGTGGGCGACATGGTGGAAAAGGGTTGGGGCCGCATCATCAACATCAGCTCGGTCAACGGCGCCAAGGGCCAGGCGGGCCAGACCAACTACTCGGCGGCCAAGGCCGGCATGCACGGCTTCACGATGGCGCTGGCGCAGGAGCTGGCGGCCAAGGGCGTGACGGTCAACACCGTGAGCCCGGGCTACATCGGCACCGACATGGTCAAGGCCATCCGCCAGGAAGTGCTCGACAAGATCGTGGCCACCATCCCGGTCAAGCGACTGGGCGAGCCGAGCGAGATTGCTTCGATCATCGCGTGGCTGGCGACCGACGAAGGCGGCTACTCGACGGGGGCCGACTTCTCGGTCAACGGCGGCCTTCACATGCACTGAGCATGCTGACCTGCACCTGATTAAAAAACCCGCCTCGGCGGGTTTTTTTGTTCGCGGATGTGGCTTCTACCAATGAAAAGTCGGCCGGTCGCATCCTAAAGTTCCGAACCCTTCGGAGGCACCATGGAAAACACAACAAGTACATCCGCCAAAAAGCTCCCTCTGTACCGATCCCTCTACGTGCAGGTGATCACCGCGGTGATCATCGGCGTGCTGCTGGGCCACTTCTATCCCGCGATCGGGGAGGCCATGAAGCCGCTGGGCGACGGCTTCATCAAGCTGATCAAGATGATCATTGCGCCGATCATCTTCTGCACCGTCGTGGTCGGCATCGCGGGCATGGAGGACATGAAGAAGGTGGGCAAGACCGGCGGTCTTGCGCTGCTGTACTTCGAGGTCGTCAGCAGCATCGCGCTGGTGGTCGGGCTGGTGCTGGTCAATGTGCTCAAGCCCGGCGCGGGCATGAACATCGACCCGGCCACGCTGGACACCAAGGCGCTGGCCTCGTACACCGGCCCCGGCAAGATGACGGGCACGGTCGACTTCATCCTGAACATCATTCCCAACACGCTGGTCGATGCCTTCGCCAAGGGCGAGATCCTGCAGGTGCTGTTGATCGCGGTGCTGTTCGGCTTTGCGCTGCACAAGTTCGGCGGCCGCGGCACGCTGGTGTTCGACGTGATCGAGAAGGGCTCGCACGTGCTCTTCGGCATCGTCAACTACATCATGAAGCTGGCGCCCATCGGTGCCTTCGGCGCGATGGCTTTCACCATCGGCAAGTACGGCGTGGGCAGCCTGTTCTCGCTGGGCAAGCTGATGGGCACGTTCTACCTGACCTGCCTGTTGTTCATCTTCGTGGTGCTGGGGCTCATTGCGCGCTTTCACGGCTTCAGCATCTGGAAGTTCATCAAGTACATCAAGGAAGAGCTGCTGATCGTGCTGGGCACGTCGTCGAGCGAATCGGTGCTGCCGCGCATGATGGAGAAGATGGAGAACCTGGGCGCGAACAAGACCTGCGTGGGTCTGGTGATTCCGACGGGCTATTCGTTCAACCTCGACGGCACTTCGATCTATTTGACGATGGCGGCGGTGTTCATCGCGCAGGCCACCAACACGCCGATGACGCTGGTGCAGGAGATCACGCTGCTGGCGGTGTTGCTGCTGACCTCGAAGGGCGCGGCAGGTGTCACGGGCAGCGGCTTCATCGTGCTGGCGGCCACGCTCTCTGCGGTGGGGCATGTGCCGGTGGCGGGGCTGGCGCTGATCCTGGGTATCGACCGCTTCATGTCGGAGGCGCGCGCGTTGACCAACCTGATCGGCAACGGCGTGGCCACCATCGTGGTCGCCAAGTGGACCAACGAGCTGGACGAGAACCGGCTGCATGCGGGGCTCAACAACGAGACCTGGATTGAGGCGCAGGAGCCTGAGGTGCTTGAGGGGGCTCGCGCCGGGAAGATGGCCGGTTAGGACTACCGCTGTTCGTTTGGGAGCGCTGCTGTTCAGGGCTGCGCTCCCGCCGACACGGTGCTCTTTTTCGCGAATGTCCCCCGCTTCGCTCCTCCTTTATTTCGCGAAAAAGAGCCCCGTATCGACGTGAGCGCTCAGAGCACTGGTTGATCGGTGCAAACCAGCAGCGCGTCCTGTGCGAATGACACCAGGTGCTCCCCGCAGCGAAATAAAGGAGGAGCGAAGCGGGGGACATTCGCGGAGGGGAGCTCCTGGTGTCATTCGCACGCGCCCCGAATGAACCCGAATGACCCCGACCCCAAGCGCCCAGTAACACAGCACAAGGCGACATCACAAGGATGGCCGGCTGACACGAAGGGGTAGGCATCGTTCCTGCAAAATGCGGCGATGCCCCACAGCGTTTCCCTCATCAACACGATCGCCGCTGGCCTCGGGCTGGCGCTCGTGTTCGGCTTCTTCGCAGCCAAGTTGCGGTTGCCGGCGCTGGTGGGCTACCTGTTGGCGGGCGTGATCATCGGCCCCTTCACACCGGGCTTCGTGGCCGATGCCGAGATCGCCGCACAGCTTGCCGAAATCGGCGTGATGCTGCTCATGTTCGGCGTCGGCCTTCATTTTTCTCTCGACGACCTGCTGGCGGTGCGCAAGATCGCGCTGCCCGGCGCGCTGGCGCAGATCGCGGTCGCCACGCTGCTCGGCGGAGCGCTCGCCCTGTGGTGGGGCTGGACCTGGGGCGAGGCACTGGTGTTCGGCCTCGCGCTCTCGGTGGCAAGCACCGTCGTGCTGCTGCGCGCGCTCGAAAGCCTGGGCATCCTGGATTCATTCACCGGCCGCATCGCCGTCGGCTGGCTCGTGGTCGAAGACCTGGCGATGGTGCTGGTGCTCGTGCTGATGCCGCCGCTGGCCAGCACGCTGGGCGGCCACGGCGCGGCGCCGGGCGAAGCGGTGGCCCCGCTGTGGCAGACGCTCGGGCTCACGCTGCTGCAGGTCGGCGGCTTCGTCGCGCTGATGCTGGTGGTCGGGCGGCGGGTTTTCCCCTGGATCCTCTGGCAGGTCACGCGCACCGGCTCGCGCGAGCTGTTCACGCTGTGCGTGGTGGCTGCGGCAGTGAGCATCGCCTTTGCCTCGGCGGCGCTGTTCGGCGTGTCGTTCGCGCTCGGTGCCTTCTTCGCCGGCATGGTGATGCGCGAGTCGGAGTTCAGCCACCGCGCCGCGCAAGAGTCGCTGCCGCTGCGCGACGCTTTTGCCGTGCTGTTCTTCGTGTCGGTCGGCATGCTGTTCGACCCCTCGGTGCTGATCGAGCGGCCGCTGCAGGTGCTGGCGGTGGTGCTGGTGATCGTGCTGGGCAAGTCGATCGCGGCCTGCGCGCTGGTGCTGGTGTTTCGCTACCCGCTGGGCACCGCGCTCACGGTGAGCGCGAGCCTGGCGCAGATCGGCGAGTTCTCGTTCATCCTGGCCGGCCTGGGCGTGTCGCTCGGCGTGTTGCCGGTGGAGGGGCAAAGCCTGGTGCTGGCGGGCGCACTCATTTCCATCGCGACCAACCCGCTGTGGTTCAGCCTGATCGCGCCCATGCAGAAATGGCTGCACGCGCATTCGTCATTCGCGCGTGGACTTGAATCGCGCGACGATCCGCTGGCCGAGCTGCCCATGACCACCGAGGCCAAGTACCTGTCGCGGCAGGTGGTGCTGGTCGGCTATGGCCGCGTCGGGCGCCGCATCGCGGCCGAACTCGAGGCGCACGACATTCCCTATGTGGTGGCCGAACAGAACCGTGAGCTGGTCGAAAAGCTGCGCGAAGGCGGCATTGCGGCGGTGTGGGGCGACGCGGCCGATCCGGCGGTGCTGATCCAGGCGCATGTTGCGCGGGCCCGCGTGCTCGTGGTCGCCACGCCCGACACGCTGAACGTGCGCCAGATGATCGAGACCGCGCGCACGCTCAACCCGACGATCCAGACCGTGATCCGCAGTCACAACGAGCAGGAAGCCCAGTTGCTGACGCAGGACACTTCCGTCACCGTCTTCCTCGGCGAGCATGAACTGGCCCAGGCGATGGCCCGTGACGTGGTGCAGCGGGCCGTGTCGATGGCCATGCCGGCCCACGCGGCTTGACGACCCACGCCGGCCCAGAGGCCCGGATTCAGAGTCAGAGGTCTTCGATGACCAGCAGCCGATAACGCTGGGCGATGGAATAGGGCACGGTTCGCACCAGTTCCATCAGCCGCTCGGCCGTGGCGCCGTCCTTGGTCTTGACCAGCAGGCCCGTGTGGCCGTCGCGCGCCAGCTTGGTGAACTCGCGTACCGTGGCCGCGTCGGTGCCGGGCGAGGGCAGGGGATCGCTGTGGGTCTTCACGGTCGGCGTGATCTCGGCCAGCACCGTCTCCGCGGGAAGCAGATAGACCTCGTCGCCGCTCATGCCTTTTTCGATCAGGCGGTGGCCGATGCGGTCAGCGTCTTCCGCGCTGGGGAACATCACCATCGAGTAGCCGGTCGGATAGAAAGCGCCGCCGACGCTCGATCGCATGCGGGTTTCAAGAATGAACTGCTTCATGCTGCCTCCTGGTTTCCATGAGGACCCTGGCTACAACATTAGGTCGCGTTGCACACAAGCGCTGTAGGAGAAGTCCGGCAACTGTCAACCGCGTGTGTTGCTCGCTCATTCAACAGTGAGATTCCACCTGCATTTGCCATGCCCTCCGCCAGAAACATCGCACTCACCGTCCACGAACTGGAGGAGGGCGAGTTCTATTGGGTCCTGATGGAAGCGGTGGACGACACGCCCGGCGAAACCACCCACGTCTACATGCCGCTGGAAGCCGCTCTCGAGCCCTATGCCACCTATTCGAACGCGCTGGTGGCGGGCGTGGCGGTGATGCGGCGGCTGTTCGGGCCGGACGGCAAAACGCGCTGAGCCCCCGGCGGCGGACCTTGGAAACAGTCCGAAACCTATAATTCCGCGGTTCCGGTGTGTTAATTTTTCTTAACTGCACCGGTCACCACGGTTCGAAGGTGCCCCGCATGCCATTCATGGGTCTCGGGGTTAAACGGGAAGCAGGTGCGTCGCGTCGTCACTGACACGGCCATTCCTGCGCTGCCCCCGCAACGGTCAGCGGATCTGGAAACCCTCACGCATGTGCCTCTTTTTCGGCATGTGCAGCCACTGCGCTTCGGCGTGGGAAGGCGAGGGTTTCGGCTCCGGTGCGCATTTTTTCTTGCGCATCGAAGCACTCCGCGAGCCCGGATACCGGCCTTCGCAACCGCCTTCGGACGCTGCGGGAGTGCGTGTCCGGGCCTGCCGTTTGCGCCGCCTTCGCGTGCACCGGCACCGCCCGTTCTCAGCTCTTCCCGCGTCCTCGATCGGTCAGGAGCCTGCGGGGACGCAGGTCGGAGGGGAATTCAAATGGGTCAAGCATCGCCAGCGCGCGATCGCACGGGCGCGCCACTGCCATGGGCGCGTCTTTCGGGTCTTTCACTGGGGCTGGGCCTGGCTTTCGGGCCGGTTGCTGCCTTTGCGCAGACGGGCGGAGAAACGGCGGGCACGGGCGGTAACAGCCTGACCCCCGTGCAGGTCGAGGCCAGCCGGCACACGCCGCTGGCCATCGACGAACCCGCGCACACCGGCAGCCGCCTCGGCCTGACGCCGCTGGAGACGCCGGCCAGCATCGAAGTGCTGAGCGGCGACACCATCCGCGCGCGCGGCGATGTCTCGGTGATCGACGCGGCCACCCGCGCCACCGGCATCACCGGTTCGCCCGCCCCCGGCAACGGCGGCACGTCGATGGCGGCGCGCGGCTTTTCGGGCCACGGTTCGGTGATGCAACTGTTCGACGGCACGCGCCTGTACGCGGGCGCGGGCACCGTCACCTTTCCGTTCGACACCTGGTCGGTCGACCGCATCGAGGTGCTGCGCGGCGCGGCCTCGGTGATGTTCGGCGAAGGCGCCATCGGCGGCGCGATCAACGTCGTGCCCAAGAAGCCCACGCGCGGCCCGATCCAGAACGAAGCGCTCGTGGCGTACGGCTCCGACGCCACGCGACAGGTCGCCTTCGGCAGCGGCGGTGCGATCAACGACAAGCTCTCGTACCGCTTCGACATCAGCCATCGCAAGACCAACGGCTTCATGGCGCGCGGCGAGGCCGAGAGCCTGGCCGTGGGCGCGGCCGTGCGGCTGGACGTGTCGCCGCAACTGCAGTTCACGCTGTCGCACGACGAGGGTCGCCAGTCGCCGCAGCGCTACTACGGCGTGCCACTGATCGACGGGCGCCTGAACGACCAGACGCTGCGCCAGAACTACAACCCGGACGACGCGGAGCTGAAGTACCGCGACAAGTGGACCCGGCTCGACGCCCAGTGGACGCCGAACGATGCGGTCACCGTGCGCAACCAGCTCTACCGGTTGGAGAGCAAGCGCCACTGGCGCAACAGCGAGACCTACACCTTCAACGCCACCACCCGCCAGGTCTTGCGTGGCGACTACCTGGAGATCGGCCACGACCAGGAGCAGATCGGCAACCGCACCGACGCCACCTTCCGGCACTCGCTGTTCGGCATGGCCAACCAGGTGCTGGTGGGCTTCGACATGAACCGCATCGACTTCCTGGGTTCGAGCGACACGCCCTATGGCGGCCGCTCGGTGGTCAACCCCTTCGTGTTCCAGCCCGGCTACTACGCGTCGCCCGTGGCCTACCTGCCGCGCTACAAGACCAAGACCAGCACCTACGCCTTCTTCACCGAAGACAAGCTGGCCTTCAACGAACAGTGGTCGGTGGTGGGCAGCCTGCGCTGGGACCACGCGAAGGTGTCGCGCGTCGACCAGCAGAACCCGTCGAGCCGGCTGGACAAGACCTTCGAGTACGCCACCGGCCGCCTCGGCGTGGTGTACACGCCCGACGCCTCGCAGTCGTTCTATGCCCAGGTGGCGCGCGCGGCCGATCCGCTGACTTCGCTGATCAGCACCTCGGCCACGCAGGTGCCGTTCGACCTGAGCACCGGCCGGCAGGTCGAGGTGGGCTACAAGCGCCAACTGGCCGAGGGCCGTGGCGCCTGGACCGTGGCCGCCTACCGCATCGAAAAGACCAAGCTGCTGTCGCGTGACGCCAGCGACCCGAGCAAGACCCAGCAGATCGGCAAGCAGTCGTCCGAAGGCATCGAGGCCACGCTCGACCTGGCGCTGACCTCGACGCTGCGGCTCGAAGCCAACGTGGCCCGGCTGCGCGCGCGTTATGACGACTTCAACGAAGTGGTCGGCAAGTCGCTGGTCTCGCGCGCGGGCAACACGCCGTCCGGCGTACCGGAATCGGCGGCAAACCTCTGGCTGAACTGGCGCTTCCTGCCGCAATGGGAAGCCGACTTCGGCGTGCGCTACGTGGGCTCGCGGCAGGTCGACACGGCCAACTCGCGCAAGATCGGCGCCTACACCGTGGCCGACGGCGGCGTGAGCTGGCAGGTGAACCCGTCGACGAAGCTCGCGCTGCGCGCCTACAACCTGAGCAATCGCAAGTACCCGTTGTCGTTCTCGAACGGCGGCAACCAGTGGCTGCTGGGCCGGCCGCGTTCGTTCGAGCTGTCGGCGCTGGTCAACTTCTGAGCAAGAGCATGACCTCCGCATGGCGCCGCGCCTGGCCCCGGCTTCGCCACTGCCTCTACTGGACGCACCGGTGGCTGGGCATCGGCGGCTGCCTGCTGTTCGTCATGTGGTTCGTCTCGGGCGTGGTGATGATGTACGTGGGCTACCCCACGCTCACCGACGAAGAACGGCTGGCAGGCCTCGGGCCCTTGCGCTTCGAGCAGGCGGTGGTGTCGCCATCCGCCGCGCTGGAAGTGCTGCCCCCGGCCGCGCGTGTGCAACCGCCGCGCCGCATGGTGCTGGAAGTGCAGGGCGGCAGTGCGCCTGAACTCGTCTGGCGCATCACCGATGCACGCGGTGGGAGGCACACCATCTCGGCGCGCAATGGCCATGCGCTCGGCGCGGTCGATGCGGCGCAGGCCGAGGTCATCGCCCGTGGCTTCTCGGGCCAACCCGGCGCGCATTGGGCCGAGACGCTGGAGCGCGACCAGTGGACCGTGCCGCAAGGGCTGAACCCGCTGCGTCCGCTGCATCGCATCGAAGTCGGCGACGCGGCCGGCACCGAGCTGTACGTGTCCTCGCGCAACGGCGAAGTGGTGCGCGACACCACGCGTTCGGAGCGCTTCTGGAACTGGCTGGGCTCGGTGCCGCACTGGATCTACTTCACGCCGCTGCGCGCCGACCCGCCGCTGTGGCACGAGGTGGTCGTGTGGCTGTCGGCGGCCTGCATCGTCTCGGCGGTGACGGGCATCGTCATCGGCATCCTGCGGGTTCGCCTGCGACGGCGTTTTCGCAATGGCGCCGTCACGCCCTACAAGGGGTGGATGGCCTGGCACCACATCGCCGGGCTGATCGGCGGTTTCTTCGTGCTCACCTGGATCATCAGCGGCTGGCTGTCGATGAACCCGAACGGCTGGTTCCAGCGCGGTCCGGGCGATGCGGCGGCGATGGCGCGCTACACCGGCGCGGGGTCGTCACCGTTCCCCTGGCCGCCGGCGTCGCTGCCGGCAGGCGAGGGCGCCGCTGCTCCGCGCGAGGCATTGCTCATGTGGTTCGACGGCCGGCCGTTGCTGCAACTGCGTGATGCGCAGGCACGTGTGCGCGTGGTCGACGCCGCAACGGGTGCCCCGGCCACCATCGGCCGCGACGACATCGTGCGCGCCGCCGCCCGCCTGCGCCCCGGTGCCTCCGTGACGCAGGCGACGCTGCAGACGCGCGAAGACTTCCACTGGTACGGCCACCACCGTGAGCGCGTGCTGCCGGTGTGGCGCCTCGAATTCGACGACGCCGCGCGCAGCTGGATCTACATCGACCCTTCCAGCGGGCAGGTGGCCGGCAGCAACGACAGCAATTCGCGCTTGCGCCGCTGGCTCTTCAATGCGGCGCACAGCCTCGACTTTCCCTGGCTCATCCAGTACCGGCCGGCCTGGGACATCGTGGTGTGGCTGCTGTCGATCATCGGCGCCGTGGCCTCGGCCAGCGGCGTGGTGATCGGCTGGCGCCGGTTGCGGCGCAAACCCTCGTTGCGGGAGCGCGGCGCGCGCCCTGGCGTTCCCGACGGGGCTTGCGCGAGCAAGCCCATCAACTAACAATCAACTTTCGCACTGCGGTGCAATTCAGGAGGTGCCAGATGCACATCGAACCAGGTCTCGTCGACGGATCCAAGATATTCCTCAGCTACGCGACCGCGGCGGCTGCGCTCGCCTACACGGGCAAGGTGGCCTTCGACACCTTGATGAAAGACGGCCCGGCCGCCCTGGTGTTGCGCTCGGCCATTGCCGTGGCGCTGGTGTTCTGCTTCTTCGAAGTGCTGCCGCATCACCCCGTGGGTGTGTCAGAGGTGCACCTGATCCTTGGCACGACGCTGCTGCTGGTGTTCGGGCTGGCGCCCGCGTCCATCGGCCTGGCGGGCGGCTTGCTGATCCAGAGCCTGTTCTTCGAGCCGCAAGACTTGCCGCAGTACGGCATGAACGTCACCACCTTGCTGGTGCCCCTGTTCGCGACGGCCGCGCTGGCGCAGCGGATCATTCCCAGGGACGTGGCCTATGTGGACCTGAGCTACCAGCAGGCTTTCAAGCTGTCGGTGGCCTACCAGGGCGGCATCGTGGTCTGGGTCGGCTTCTGGGCGCTCTACGGTCGCGGCACCGGCCTTGAGAACATCGGCCAGATCGCCAGCTTCGGCGCTGCCTACATGACCATCGTGCTGGTCGAGCCGCTGGTCGACCTGGGTGTGCTGGCGGCAGCCAAGGCCTGGCGTCGCCTGCAGGGCACGGCTTTTGTCGAACGCCGCTTGTACAGCAGCGTCTGATCCGGGCCCACCTTCACTTTCTCGCGGGCACCCCGATCGCCTTGCGGCGATCGCGTTCGTGCTGATCGCTGGCGGGCCGCCGGGCCCGTGGTTCCCGCTCTTCCGTCTCCTGGCCATCGGCGCCTGAAAGAATCCATTCCATGACCCCAAGCAACGCCAAGATCCCCGTCACCATCGTCACGGGCTTCCTCGGCAGCGGCAAGACCACGCTGCTGCGCCACATCCTCGGCAACGCCGAAGGCCGCCGCATCGCGGTGATCGTCAACGAGTTCGGCGAACTCGGCATCGACGGCGAGATTCTTCGTGGCTGCGGCATCGGCTGCGACGATGAAGGCAACGAGCGCGAAGGCGCGCTGTACGAGCTGGCCAACGGCTGCGTCTGCTGCACCGTGCAGGAAGAATTTTTGCCCGTGATGCTGCAACTGGCCGAGCGCCGCGGCGACATCGATGCCGTGATCATCGAGACCTCGGGTCTGGCGCTGCCCAAGCCGCTGGTGCAGGCCTTCCAGTGGCCGGACATTGCCAACATCTTCACCGTCGATTCGGTGGTCACCGTGGTCGATGGGCCCGCTGCCGATGCGGGCCAGTTCGCAGCGAACCCCGAAGCGGTGGACGAAGCCCGCCGCGCCGATCCCACCCTCGACCATGAATCGCCGCTGCACGAGCTGTTCGAAGACCAGCTCTCGGCCGCCGACCTCGTGGTGCTCAACAAGACCGACCTGATGGACGACGCCGCGCGCATCCGTGTCGAAGCCCTTGTGCGCGAAGAGCTGCCGCCCGAAGTGAAGATCGTCGCAGCGACCGAAGGCAAGCTGCCGCTGGCGCTGCTGCTGGGCCAGGGCCGTGCGGCCGAAGCCACCATCCATCTGCGCGAAAGCCACCACGACCACGAGGAAGACCATGACCACGACGAGTTCGACTCGCTCGTGATCGAGCTGCCTGCAGTGGACCGCGACAGTCTTCTCTCCGTGCTCGGCAAGCTGGTCGAACAGCACGCCATCTACCGTGTGAAGGGCTTCGTCGCGATTCCCGGCAAGCCGATGCGCCTCTTGGTGCAGGGCGTGGGCCGCCGCTTCGACCACCACTTCGACCGCCGCTGGCGCGATGACGAGGCGCAGCGCACGCGCCTGGTGTTCATCGGCGAAGACCTCGATGCGGCAGTGCTGCGCCAGGCGCTGGAGGGCGTGACGGCCGTTCCGGCCTGACCCGATGCACCTGCTGAGCACCCAGCCCGGACGCTTCGTCGAAGACGACAGCGTCGTCACCCGGCTCGACCAGACGCCGGGCGACATCGTGGTGCTCAGCTCAGCCGACACCACGCTCGCGCTGCTCGCCGCCGCGCGCACGGCGCTGGCGTCCACCGACCCCGGCTATCCGTCGCTGCGGCTGGCCAACCTCATGCACCTGCGCCAGCCGGCCTCGCTCGACCTGTATGTCGACGAGGTGCTGCAGCATGCGCGCGTGGTGGTGGTCGATCACCTGGGGGCCGAGTCGGCATGGGCCTATGGCTTGCAGCAGCTCGAGAAGCTGGCCAAGCGCAAGGGCCAGCAGCTCGCGATGTTCTCGGGCGACCTGCAGGAGGACGAAGACCTGCTCGCGCGCGGCACCGCGCCGCGCGAAGTGAGCCGCCAGCTCTGGCAGTACATGCGCAGCGGCGGCGCGGGCAATGCGATGCAGTTCTTGCGCGCGGTGGCTTTCCATGGCCTCAAGCACGGCGAAGCGCCATTGCCGCCGCGCAGCCTGCCGCAGGTGGCGCTGCATGTGCCGCGCGGCCTCATCGACGCGGCCCATTCGGTGGCCGGCATCGACGACCTGCGCGCCGACTGGCATGCGGGCGCGCCGGTGGTGGCGCTGGTGTTCTATCGCTCGCACCTGCTGTCGGGCAACACCGTCGCCTTCGATGCGCTCGCGGCCGCGCTGAGCGCCGAAGGGCTGAACCCGCTGCCCGTCGCGCTCGATTCGCTGAAAGACCCGCTGTGCATGTCCGCATTCCGCGGCCTGTGCAGCGAGCATGACGTGCAGCTCGTGCTCAACACCACCGCCTTCGCCGCGCTGGGGCAGGGCGCGCAGAACGACGAAGGCGAGGCCATCGCACTGGCCGGCGACGCGCCGGTGCTGCAGGTGATCGTGAGCGGCGGCAACCGCGAAGACTGGCTGGCCGACAGCCAGGGTTTGCGCCCGCGCGACATCGCCATGCAGATCGCCTTGCCCGAGATGGACGGCCGCATCATCACGCGCGCCGTGAGCTTCAAGGGCCTGTCGCATCGCTGCGAACTCACGCAGACCGAAGTGGTGAACTACCAGCCCGAGCCCGATCGCATTGCCTTCGTGGCCGAGCTGGCGCGGCGTTGGTGTCGCCTTCGCCGCGTTGCTGCGGCCGACAAGCGCGTCGCGCTGATCCTGGCGAACTACCCCGGCAGCGAAGGGCGCATCGGCAGCGGCGTGGGGCTCGATACGCCGGCTTCGGTCATCGCGATCCTGCAGGCCATGCAGGACGAAGGCTATGCGCTCGGCGAGCCCGATGCATTGCCGGCCGATGGCGATGCGTTGATGCAGAGGCTGCAGGAGGGCATCGCCAACGATCCGGCGCAGTGGGCCGCACGCCCTGCGTGGCAAAGCTACGCGCTGGCCGACTACCGCACCCGCCTCGCGGCCTTGCCCGAGGGCATGGCCGCCGCCATCGATGCTCGCTGGGGCGCGCCCGAGCAAGACCCGATGGTCAGGCAGGGCCGCTTCATGATCGCCGGGCTGCGGCTGGGCCGCGTGTTCGTCGGCATCCAGCCGGCGCGCGCACTGGGCACGCTCGGTGCCGCCGACTACGCGAGCTACCACGACGCCGAGCTGGTGCCGCCGCACAGCTACCTGGCCTTCTACTTCTGGCTGCGCGATGCCTTCGCCATCGATGCGGTGGTGCATGTGGGCAAGCACGGCAACCTCGAATGGCTGCCGGGCAAGAGCATCGCGCTTTCGCAGACCTGCTGGCCCGATGCGATCCTCGGGCCGTTGCCCAACGTTTATCCCTTCATCGTCAACGATCCGGGCGAAGGCGCGCAGGCCAAGCGCCGCACGCAGGCGGTGATCATCGACCACCTGATGCCGCCGCTCACGCGGGCCGAAAACCATGGCCCGATGCAGGATCTGGAACGCCAGGTCGATGAGTACTACGACGCGCTGCTGGTCGACGCGCGGCGCGCCAAGGTGCTGCGCGCGCAGATCCTCGCGGCCGTGCGGGCACAGCATCTGGTCGATGAATTGGACATGCCCGGCGCCGAAGACGATGCCGTGCTGGCGCGTGTCGATGCCTACCTGTGCGAGCTGAAGGAAACGCAGATCCGCGACGGCTTGCATGTGTTCGGCGCCTCGCCGCAAGAGCGCTTGCGGCGCGACACGCTGCTGGCGCTCGCGCGCTATCCGGCGGCGGATGGCGCGGGTGCGAATGCCGGGTTGCTGGGCGCGCTGGCGCGTGACCTGCTGCCGGGTGACAGCTTCGACCCGCTCGACATCGACGCCGCCAAGCCGTGGCAGGGCGCGCGCCCCGCGCTGCTGCAATCGGTCAGCAGCGATCCGTGGCGGCATCAGGGCGACACGCGCGAGCGGTTGGAGCTGCTGGCGCAACGTCTGCTCGAAGAAGGCATTCCCGCCGGCATGCCGCAGACCGCTGCAGTCATGGCGCGCATCGAACAGACCCTCGCACCAGCGCTCGATGCCTGCGGCGCGCAAGAACTGCTGCAACTCTCCCGTGCCCTGCAAGGCCGCTTCGTGCCATCCGGCCCGAGCGGATCGCCCTCGCGCGGCCGCCCCGACGTGCTGCCGACCGGCCGCAACTTCTACGCGGTCGATACCCGCGCCATCCCCACGCCCACGGCCTGGATGCTCGGCCTCAAGTCCGCCGCGCAACTGGTCGAACGCCACATGCAGGAGCATGGCGACTACCCGGTGGCGATGGGCCTGTCGGTCTGGGGCACGGCCACCATGCGCACCGGCGGCGACGATCTGGCGCAGGCCTTCGCGTTGATCGGTGTGCGGCCCAAGTGGGCGCCGGGCAGCCAGCGCGTGGTCGATTTCGAGGTGCTGCCGACCGTCGGGCTCGGGCGTCCGCGCATCGACGTCACGCTGCGCATCTCGGGCTTCTTTCGCGATGCCTTTCCCAATGCGGTGCAGATGTTCGACGCGGCCGTACAGGCCGTCGCATCGCAGGAAGACGAAGACGCCGAGCGCAACCCGATCCGCGCCCGCATCCTGCGCGAAGCCGCCGCGCTCGAAGCGCAAGGCCAGACGCCCGAGGCCGCGCGCCTGCAGGCCGGCTGGCGCGTGTTCGGCTCGGCACCGGGCAGCTACGGCTCGGGCCTGCAGCCGCTGTTCGACCACGGCGACTGGCAGACTGACGACGACCTCTCCAAGGCCTACGTCGGCGGCAGCGCCCATGCCTACGGGCAGGGCAGCGACGGCGTTCCAGCCGCCGATGCGCTGGTGCGCCGCCTGCGCACCATGAACGTCGTCATGCAGAACCAGGACAGCCGCGAGCACGACCTGCTCGACTCCAACGACTACTACCAGTTCCAGGGCGGCATGGCCGCTGCCGTGCGCCACCTGAGCGGCCAGCAGCCGGCCATGTACCACGGCGACCACGGCAACCCGCAGGCACCGCGCGTGCGCACGCTGAAGGAAGAAATCAGCCGCGTGATCCGCTCGCGGGTGGTCAATCCGAAGTGGATCGATGGCGTCAAGCGCCACGGCTACAAGGGCGCCTTCGAGATGGCGGCGACTGTCGATTACCTCTTCGGCTTCGACGCCACCGCGCGCGTGGTTGGCGACCACCAATACGCGATGGTGGCCGACGCCTACGTGCTCGATGCCGGCACCCGCGACTTCGTGAACGCGCACAATCCGCGCGCGCTGCACGACATGCTCAGCCGCCTGCTCGAAGCCATGCAGCGCGGCCTGTGGCAGTCGCCCGGCGCGTACAAAGAACAGCTTGAAAACCTGCTGCTCGATCACGAGCAGCAGATGGAAGGATCGACCCGATGACCACTGCCGCGCCCATGCCGGTGCCTTTTCCCTTCGCCGCGATTGCCGGCCAGCCGCAGTTGCGTCAGGCGCTGCTGCTGGCGGCGGTCGATCCCGGTCTTGGCGGCGTGCTGATCGAAGGTCCGCGCGGCACGGCCAAGACCACTGCAGCGCGTGCATTGGCCGAGCTGCTGCCCGGCGCGCCCTTCGTCACGCTGCCGCTGGGCGCCAGCCTCGAAAGCCTCGTGGGCACGCTCGACCTCGGCCACGCACTGGCAGGCCATGAACTGAAGTTCGCGCCCGGCCTGCTGGCGCGCGCGCATGGCGGCGTGCTCTATGTGGACGAAATCAACCTGCTGCCCGATGCGCTGATCGACTCGCTGCTCGATGCGGCGGCGAGCGGCGTCAACGTGGTCGAGCGCGACGGCATCTCGCACCGGCATGCCGCGCGCTTCGTGCTGGTCGGCACCATGAACCCGGAAGAGGGCACCTTGCGCCCGCAACTGCTGGACCGCTTCGGGCTGTGCGTGCATCTGCGCAATATCGAGAATGCGGCCGAGCGGCAGGCCATCGTGCGCGCGCGGCTTGCGTTCGACGTTGACCCGCAGGGCTTTCGCGCGACGCATGCGTCGGCCGAAGCCGAGCTTGCGGCTGCGCTGGTCCGTGCGCGCGCCGTCGTGGCCGATGCATCAGCCTTGCCTTATGGCGATGCGGTGCACGAGGCGGTCGGCGCGCTGTGCATCGAAGCGGGCGTGGATGGATTGCGTGCCGACCTCGTGATGCTGCGTTCGGCCCGTGCGCTGGCCGCATGGGACGGCACAACAGCCATCACGACCGACCACGTGCAGCGCGTGGCCGAGGCGGTGTTGCTGCATCGTCGCAAGCCCGAAGCGGCCGGTACGCACGCTGCTGTCGCGCCGGCACCAGCGCCTTCTTCGCAAGCCACCGGCAACGCACCGAACCACCAAGCGACAGGCAACGGCAGCGCCGGCGAACAGGACTGGGGCGCCATGCCGCCCGAGCCCGTCGGCATCGAACGCGTGAAGCCGCTGCGGCCGCTGATTCCGTCGCAGACGCCTTCGCAGGCCGCCCCAAAAAAAGCCTGAGCCTCCGGGACGCCGCACCCGCTGGCGCACGCCAGGGTGACCGGAGGCAGGGCACGCAAAGGGACGCCTGGCATGGCGCTGCAGCCAAAGGCACGGCCTTCGACTGGCCGCGCACGCTGGTCGCCCGTGGCGCGGACGCTTTGCGCGCGGAGCATCTGCGGCACCGGCCGCAACAGGCGCGCAGCGGTGCGCTGCACTGCTTCCTGCTCGATTGCTCGGCCTCGATGCGCAACGACGGCAACCTCGCGCGTGCCAAAGGCCTGCTGCTCGCGCTGATGCAAGAGGCGTATCAGCGCCGCGACCACGTCGCGTTGCTGTGCTTTGCCGGCGACGTGGTCGAACTGCGCCTGTCGCCGCGCCGCGCAAGCGCCTGGAACGACGACTGGATCGCGCCCATCGGCGCCGGTGGCGGCACGCCGCTCGCGCTGGGCGTGGAGCGTGCCGAGCAACTGCTGGTTCGCAGCGAGGCCCGGCAACGCTGGCTGTGGCTGCTGACCGACGGCCGCACCAGCGAAAACCCCGCACGGCCCGAAGCCGCCGATGTGGCGTGCGTGGTGGACTTCGAGGCGGCGCGCATTCCGCTGCACCGCGCGCAGCAGTTGGCCGAACGCTGGCAGGCGGGCTACCTGGTCGCCGACCGGGCGAGTTGAAGCACAGGCATCGACCGCGCGTCTTCGGGCGCATCGATCGGCCTTCGCGCCAAAAGCTCATCTGCCGTAGGGCTAAGCGGTGCGCGCCTTCCCTTCGATACTGCCGCCGAACCAACCCAAGGAAACGACATGGCAGCAACAAGGCGCGTGGTGCGCGAAGGCGCGTTCAGGAAAATCATTGCCGACGGTGTGCAGGTGGGCGACACCATCTACCTGTCCGGTCAGGTGAGCGTGGACGGCGAGGGCCGGACCATCGGTGCCGGCGACACGGCCGCGCAACTGCGGCAGGCCTACAGCAACGTCCGCACGGTACTCGAATCCTTCGGCGCGACCATGGACGACATCGTGGACGAAACGCTTTTCGTGACCGACATCGAGGGCTTCCTTGCCGATGCCGATGGCCTGTTCGCCTTGCGCGCGGGAATGTTCGGCGGCGAGCCTCAGATCTCGCAGACGCTGGTCGAGGTGTCGCGCCTGGGCAGCGCCGACTGGCTGCTCGAGATCAAGTGCATCGCAAGAACAACTGCTGCAGCCTGAAGGCCTGAAGGGCTGAAGGACTTTTCTGCCGGTGAGTTCGAGTACCGTACGGCATGCGTCTGAAACCCTGCTTCCTGGCCCTTGCATTGACCCTGCTGGCAATGCCCGCCTTCGCGCAATCCGCGCCGCCGGTGGACGCTGCTGGCGATTGCAAGGCGCAGGAAGCGGCGCTCGAGAGCGACATGGATCTGGCCCGCTCCAGGGGCCAGATGCTGCGCCGGCGGGAACTGGCCGATGCATTGAGCGCGTTGCAGGCGCGTTGCAATGCGCCGCCGCCCACCCAGAGCAAGGCAGCCCGCATCGACAAGCTGGAACAGGAAATCAAGGCGCTGCGCCTGGAGCTGGACCGCGCCGAGACTCAACTGCGCAGCCTGAAGAGCGAGCCGTCCTGACGACGGCTGCCTTACGACACGAGCGTGCTGAAAGGCGTGGCCTGGTCTGAAGGCGCCGCCGCCGAGCCGTCTTTTTCCGCCGCCGCGTCTTCAGGCGCCAGCATCGTCCCTCGGCAGTTCGGCGAGCCGCAGTGGCAGGGGTACTTCGATGGCGGCGAGCCGTCGTCCGCCGTCAGCGAATAGTCGATGAACAGCTCGTCGCCCGCATCCACCGAAACCAGCGTCTGGAACTTGAGCACCAACTCGCCCGCATCGTCGTATTCCTCGACGGCCTCGCAATTCGGCTCGCACGAATGGTTGAGGTGGCGGGTGGCGTTGCCGCCCTTGGCGCCGTCGATGGTTTCCTGGTTCGTCAGCGTGAACAGGTAGGTGAGCTGGTCGTCCCAGACCTTGGTGGCGATTTCCTGCTTCGAGTAACGGCGGCCTTCATAAAGGCCGAGAAAGGCTTCGGGCGGCAGGTCGCGCGTGGCGAAGGCGCCGAGGCCGTGGACGCCGCTGGGGCCCACCCGGACGAAAGGCGTGGACGAGGTTTGCTTGCGATGCTTCATGTGGGGGACGGGGCGTTGTTGCCTGATTGGAGGGGCAACGCCATTTCGATCTGACGGATGACAGTGGTCGCGCCGCGCGCGATCACTGCGTTGGAAAGGGGGCTGTGCACGGGCTCGTCGACCAGCCGCCAGCGGGTGCCGGCGCGTGCGATGGCCAGTGCGTCGAGCAGGCCGTGGGCAGCGGCTTCGTCGATGGCGGCTGCGTCGAACAGCGTGCCCTGGGCGTCGCCGGTCGGCGCCATGACGGCATAGCCGACGACCTCCGTGCCGCGCCGCATGCCGAGCGTGATCGCGCCTTCGTTGGCGATGGCATCGCGCACGGTCGGCAGTTCGCGTCGCCATGTGGGGCGCGACAGTGCGCTGCAGGCGTCGTGAATGGCTGCGAGTTCCGCTGCGTCGAGCGTGCCTTCGATGGCGGCTGCGCGTGCTTCAAGGGCCCATTCAAGAACGTCGAGCGTTCGTGCCTCCTCGAAGCCGGCCTGCCGGTAGAGCACGCGGGCCGGGTTCTGTTCGATGACTTCGAGAAAGGCCTGGTCGATGCGCGCCGCCGAAAAGGCGCCGATCTGCGCTTCGATGAGTTGCCTGGCCAGCCCTTGCCGCCGGTGCGTGCTCGCGATGCCGAAGCCCGCGAGATAGGCGCGCCCCTGCCTGCGGCCGGCCAGCGAAATGCCGCAGGCCACGCCGTCGACCACGGCAACGCGGGACAGCGCCAGGTCGACTTCGCCGCGCCGCAGGTGCCGCTCGAAGCGTTGCCTGTCGAAGGAGATGGGAACGAAGTAACCCTCGTAGGCCTGGTTCCAAAGCGCGGTGAGTTCGTCGCGCGTGAAGTCCGTGGCGGGGACGAGCGCCATGCCAGTCTTGTTCATTGCCTGCTGTGAATGGATGTGAGGTCAGGCGACCGGCAGGGTCGCCACGAAACAGGTGCCGTCGGCCACGGACGAAGTGACTTCCAGCGTGCCGCCGTGGGCAGCGACGATTTCCGCGCAGATGTACAGGCCAAGTCCCAGCCCACCACCCGGCTTGCTGTTCTCGGGCCGCCAGTAAGGCAGGAAGATCTTCGGCAGGTCGTCGGGGGAAATCGGCGTGCCGCCGTTGGACACCGAGAGATTCAGCCAGTCGCCCGCGACAGCGGCGCGCACGACGATGGGCACGTCTTGCCCGCCATGCGCCACGGCATTGCCGAGCAGGTTCGACAGCACTTGCTGCACGCGCCCCGGGTCGCAGCGCACCACGCCGTTGATCGAGAGTTCATCGCGAATGTCCAGCGTCGGGTTGGCGGCCCGCACTTCGTCGATCACATCCTTGAGCCCCGAGGCCAGGAAGTCGACCTCGCGCAACACCAGGCCCATGCCCGAGCCCAGCCGCACGCGCGCGAAGTCGAGCACGTCGTCGATCAGCCCCGACATGCGGCGGGTGCTCGACTTGAGCCGCGTGCCGAGCTTGACGAGGTCGGGCTCCGCCTGGCGGCGGATCAGCAGTTCGGCCGCCGCGCCCACCGAAGACAGCGGATTGCGCAGGTCATGCCCGAGCACCGCGATGAACTGCTCGCGCAGCTCGGCCGTGGCGCGTTCGGACTGCAGGGCCGATTCGGTGCGCTCCTGCCGGTCTTCGTTTTCGAGCTGGCGCGCGATCAGGTCGGCGAAGGCGGTGAACATCGCCACGACACGCGGGTCCGACACCGCGGCGGGCCGGGGGTCGATGGCGCACAGGTTGCCGAAGTACTCGCCGTTGGTGTGGATGATGGGCACCGAGATATAGCTCTCGATGTTGTACGTGCGCGGCGTGTGGTGGTTGAAGTACACCGGGTCGGTGCTGGCGTGGTCGATCACCACCGGCAGGCGGGCGGCGCGCGATTCCTTGCACAGCGTGGACTCCACCTTGAGCTGGCCGCCGGGCTTCAGGCCGAACTGGATGGTGTCTTCCACCGCGCAGGCGGTCCAGGTGCCGTCGGTCACGCGGGCCACGGCGGCAAAGCCCATGCCGGTGTTCTGGCAGATGATCTTGAGCAGCGTGGGCACCGCGCTGATGCGCCCGACGGCGGCGACGTCCCGCGCGATGGCCTCGTCGGTGTCGACGAGGGCGACAGGCGCGAGAGGGGCGGAGGCGGGTTTCAAGGTTCGGGAATGGTACGTCAGGGGTTGCGCCGTGGGCGGAACGTGGTCAAGGCTTCGGGTCGCCCAGCGACGCCAGGCAGCCCACGATGGCATCGGCCGCCTCGTCCAGCCGTGGGCCGGGCCGCATCATCAGATCGAAGCGCGCCGAGGCAAAGCTGCAGACCCGGCCGCGCTTGATGGCGGACATGGCCGACCAGCCGGGCCGCGCGGCCATGGCCGAGATTTCGCCGAGCGCCGAGACCATCAGCACATCCGGGTCGGCGCGCACCACGAATTCGGGGCTCATCTTCGGGAAGGGCCCGAGCGTGCCGGGCACGGCGTTGGCAAGGCCGAGGCGGGCCAGGGTTTCGCCGATGAAGGAGCTTTCGCTCGCTGCAGCGACGCCGCCGTGCACCTCGAAGTACACGCGCCGTCCCTGCCAGCTGGCGGGCACGCGCGCACGGGCCGCGTCGAGCCCGGCATCGAGCTTGCGCCAGAAGGCTTCGCCGGCGCCGGGGCGGCCGGTGGCGCGGGCCACGGTTTCCATCACGCGGCGCATGTCGGCATGGGTCTTGGCGTCGAGCGCCAGCACCTTGATGCCCAGGCGTTCCAGCGGTTCGGCGGCGCGGCTGCGCGGACGCAGCAGCACCAGGTCGGGCCTGAGCGCGACGATGCGCTCGATGTTCGCGTCGTCGATGCCGCCCACCTGCGGCAGGCCCTTCACCGAGGCCGGCCAGTTGGCATGGCGGTCGATGCCCACCAGCCGGTCGCAGGCATCGAGCGCGCAGACGGTCTCGGTGAGCGAGGGCATCAGCGACACGATGCGTTTGGCAGGTGCCTGCAATTCGAGCGTGGTGCCACGGTCGTCGTCGAGGCGGATCGCGGCGGCGGCCGCATGCGCCGAGCCGAAGCCCAGCGCCACGAAGGCGGCTGCCTTCGCGATCCGTCGAACGGCGGTGGAGAGCGGCTGGCGCCCGGGCTGTGGTTGCGGGCTGGGGTTCGGCAGGGCAGAGGCGTTCATCGGACGGGCGTTGGAGGCCCGCCTATTGTCGCGGCGTCTGCATGCGCACCAGCCGCGCCGCTTCTTCCATGCGCGCGTCGTCCACTTCGCGCAGCACGTTGCTCAGGTCGACCGGGCCGGTCTCGCGCACGAAGCTGCCCGTGAGTTCCGTTTCGGGGCGCAGCAGGCCGCGTTCGTACAACTGCCAGATCTCGTCGCCGTAGTGCGTCTTCAGCAGTGCGGGCGCGAACTGGCCGAAGAAGTTGCGCAGGTTCTCGACATCGCGCAGCAGCATGCGTTTGGCGTGGTTGTTGCCGGCGGCGTCCACGGCCTGCGGCAGGTCGATGATGACCGGGCCGTCTTCGGCCAGCAACACGTTGAACTCCGACAAGTCGCCGTGCACGACGCCGGCGCCCAGCATGCGCATCACTTCCTTCAGCAGGCTGGCGTGGTGCCGCACTGCGTCTTCGGGCGTGAAGACCACGTCGTTCAGGCGCGGCGCGGCATCGCCGTTGGCGTCGGTCACCAGGTCCATCAGCAGCACGCCTTCAAGGAAGTTGTGCGGCGTCGGCACGCGCACGCCGGCGGCGGCCAGGCGGTAGAGCGCATCGACCTCGGCGCTTTGCCAGATGGCCTCGGTCACCTTGCGGCCGAAGCGCGTGCCCTTGGCCATGGCGCGCGCCTCGCGCGTGTTCTTGACGCGGCGGTTCTCGGTGTAGTCGACGGCCTGGCGAAAGCTGCGCTTGTCGGCTTCCTTGTAGACCTTGGCGCAGCGCGTTTCTTCGCCGCAGCGCACGACGTAGACCATCGCTTCCTTGCCGCTCATGAGCTGGCGCACCACGCTGTCGATCAGGCCTTCGTCGATCAGCGCCTGCAGTCTCTGGGGTGCTTTCATTGGTGGGCCTCCTGTTCCCGTGAAGCCAGCAGGCGGCTCGAGAGGTAGGCCCTCAGGCTTTCCGTGCCGATCTGGTAGACCCCATCATGCCTGTAGGGGACAAAGCCCAATTGGTGGTTGATTGCGAGCATGGGGGCGTTGACCTCTGCGTTGTTGGTGATGGCCATGGCGACCTGCGGATGGCGTTCGTGCACGAGCCGCAGCATGGCGGCCTTCACGGCCTTGGCCAGGCCCTTGCCGCGCCAGGGACGGGCGACCGCCGTGAGGGCCTGCCACATGCGGTCGGGAAGGCGCGGATTCCAGCTGGCGTCGCACACGGCGGCCAGCTCGTCGCCATCGAGCAGGAGCACGAGGAAGTGCTCGCCGCCGCGAAGATCGAGATCGGCATACCACGCGAGAAATCCCTCCAGCTCATAGCGCATCGGGCCCCGGGCGAGTGCGGTGGTCGGGGCATCTTCGAGCAGCGCTGACAGGGGCTCCATCAGCGCCTGAAGACGCTCGATCGGGACGCGGCCCACGTGGACCTCGGTGCGCAGGCCGGGGCTCGCGGCAAGAGCCTGCGCCTGCCATCGGTCCAGCGCGTCCCAGTCGAGACCGTCGAAAGGCAGGCGGTTCTCGATGGCGCGGTGCTTCTCGGCCGCACCGATGGCCCGCAGGAAGGCGTGCCCTTCGGGCTGGTGTGCCCTGAGGGTTGCCGTGGTCTTGGCCTGCGTTTCCATCAGCGTCAGCAGCGCGCGCAGCAGCGTGCTCGCAACGCCTTGCCGCCGATGGGGGCGCAGCACGCCGCCCCAGGCCTCGACGAAAGGCGAGAGAGCTTCCCAATCGGGCGTGCCCTCCCGGCGCGTGCTCATGCTCACGCTGCCGATGAAGCGGCCGTGTTCGTCGGTGGCCATCACGCGGTGCACGACGTGCAAGGGCGTGGGCCGCAGCACGTTGAGCCGCGTATCGGCGTCGCTGACCGTGGGGTCGCCGGGAAAGTCTTCGCCATTGCGAAGGCGCCAGTAGCCCAGGAAGTTGTCCCACTGCGCCTCGGACGCGCACGGGGGATCGAAAACAGTGGTTGCGCAATGCCGCGAATGCGCGGCACGTTGTTCAAGCATGGTGAGCCTTGATTCGGAAATGAACGGATCGCGGCCAGCACGAGGTCGTGCGGGCGGCAACGTTGGAATCGGTGGCGGTTTGTCGCGGCGGCGAAGTGGCCGCGAGGCTCGGACCGGGAGCGCCCGTCAGGGGCGCGCGCTACGCAGGGAGTGCGTCAGCAGTCAGTGCCGAGGATGCACGACAAACCGTAGAGGAGTGGGGGCATGAATTGCAGTGTTTTCCATCGCGCACCTCCGGTCTGGGTTGTTTGTCGAGGCGTCGACTGTAGCGGGGATGCCGCGTGCTGTGAAGCGTGGTGTGGTGTTTTGGTGCACGCGCCTGCATCGATGCAGGTTCACGCGGATTCACGCCTGGCGCTGCTGCCACAGCACGTCCAGCACATGCTGCGTGGCTTTCTCGATGGCGCCCGCATGGTGGGCAATGGCCAGCGGTCGCCACAGCGCGGGGCGCAGCGCCAGCATGCGCACGCGCGGGTTCGTTTGCGCGGCATCCAGTGCCTCGTGCGGCAGCAGCGTGGCGCCGTAGCCGGCGGCCACCAGGCTCTTGATGGCGTCGTTGTAGTTGAGCTGGATGCGCGCCGTGGGCTGCTCGCCCGCCAGCGCGAACCATTCGCTGGTCAGTCGCGAGAGGCTGGTGCCCTTGTCGTTGAGGATGAGCGGCTGGCGCGCCAGCCAGTGCGGCGTGGCCCGCGCGGGCGACTGCCACTGGGCCGGCACGAAGGCCATGACCGGATCGCGGCGCCAGGGCACCACCCGCACGCCGACTGCGGGCGACTGCGGCAAGGCCACCAGCCCCACGTCCAGCGTGCCGCCGGCCAGGCGGGCCATGGTGTCCTGCGAGGTCAGTACCGCCACCTGCACGTCGATGCCCGGGTGCTGGCGGCCCAGCACCTCCAGCGCCTGCGGCAGCAGGTGGGCGATGGCCCCGGTGGAGGCGCCCAGCCGCACGCGGCCGGCTAGGCCTTGCACCTGGCGCTGCACCACGGCCAGCGTTTCATCGGCGTCCGCCAGCAGGCGTTGGGCGCGCTGCACCAGCGCCTCGCCCACGCCGGTGGTGCGCACCTCGCCGCGCTTGCGCAGCAGCAGCGGGGCGCCCACCTGGGCTTCCAGGTCGGCCACGTGCAGGCTCACCGTGGGCGCTGCCAAGTGCAGCACGCGGGCGGCTTCGGCAAAGGAACCCAGCTCGGCAATGGTGACGAGGGTCCGCAATCGATCCAGGTTCAGTTCGCGCATGTGGTTCAGAAATTCTGACGCTGAAGGTTATGAAATTCAACTTTTCAAATTCTAGGGCGCATCGCAATATCAGGCTCTTCTTCGATTGCCTTCCGTTTCAACGCACGACCAGGAGCACCCCGCATGAGCGCACCGCTTGTTTTCATCGATGGCGACCAGGGCACCACCGGCCTGCAGATCCATGAGCGCCTGAACGGCCGTACCGACCTGCGCCTGTTGACCTTGCCGGTGGACGAGCGCAAGAACCCGCAGCGTCGGGCCGAAGCCATCAACGCCTGCGACATCGCCGTGCTGTGCCTGCCCGACGGGCCCGCGCGCGAAGCGGCGGCCTCCATCACCAACCCCGCGGTGCGCGTGATCGACGCAAGCTCTGCTCATCGCACCGATGCGGGGTGGGTCTACGGTTTCCCCGAGATGGGCGACGGCCAGGCCGAGCGCATTGCCAACGCTCACCGGGTGACGAACCCTGGCTGCTACCCCACAGGCGCGATTGCGCTGCTGCGCCCGCTGGTGAAGGCCGGGTTGCTGCCTGCGGACCACCCGATTGCGATTCACGCAGTGTCGGGGTACTCCGGTGGCGGGCGGGCTCGTGTGGAGGAACACGAAGCGCCCGGTGCCAATGCGCCGGCCTTCCAGGTCTATGGCCTGCGCCTGGCGCACAAGCACACGCCCGAGATCGAGCGGTATGCGGGGCTGTCGGCGCGTCCGTTCTTCCTGCCTGCGTATGGATCGTTCCGTCAGGGGATCGTGCTCACCATTCCCCTGCAACTGCGCATGCTGCCTGCTGGTACCAGTGCAGAGCAGTTGCATCAATGTCTGCAGCAGCACTACGCGGGCCAGCCGCATGTGGAGTTGATGGGGCTGGCAGAAGCCGAGGCGGCTGAGCATCTGAGTCCCGAAGCGCTGAACGGCACCAACCAGTTGCGCCTTTCCGTGTTTGCCAATGCACAGCATGGGCAGGTGCTGCTGACTGCCGTGTTCGACAACCTGGGCAAGGGGGCTTCGGGGGCGGCTGTGCAGAATCTTGATCTGATGCTGCGGAGCGTGGTTCGCTGAGTTTCACGCTGTTGTTCAGGGCGACGCTCCCGCCGACACGGTGCTCTTTTTCGCGAATGTCCCCCGCTTCGCTCCTCCTTTATTTCGCGAAAAAGAGCCCCGTATCGACGTGAGCGCTCAGAGCAGTGGTTGATCAGCGATTCACCAGCAGCGTGCCCATGTGCGAATGACACCAGGTGCTCCCCGCAGCGAAATAAAGGAGGAGCGAAGCGGGGGACATTCGCGGAGGGGAGCACCTGGTGTCATTCGCACCCGCCTCGAATGAACCCGAATCCGAAACCAATCATTTGCACCCGTCGACCACCGCCCGAAACACGTCGATCAACTCCGCCTCGTCCTGCTGCGCACCATAGTCGCTGAGCTTCGCGATGACGGCGTGGTGCCTCGGGTTGACATAGACATACTGGCCGTAGACGCCGATTGCGGTGTAGTCGCCGTTCTTTTCGTAGCCGGGTGGGTGCCACCATTGCGCGGCGTACATCCAGCCCGGCTCTGCTTCGGCCACCGGTGTGGCGATCCGGGCCAACCATGCCGGTGAGATCAGCGTCCGGTCGCCAACCTTGCCATCGGCAAGTACCAACAGGCCGAGCTTGGCGAAATCGCGCGGCGTTGCATTCAGGTTGCCGAACCCTCTTTCAAGTCCGTCGGTGTGATCGAGGTTCCACGTCGCGGCGTCCTGTGCGCCGAGCGGCTGCCACAGGCGATGTTCCAGCACTTTCGCCAAGGGCTCGCCTTCTAAGCGCGCCACGATCATCGACAGGTACTGCGCGTCGATGCTTCGATATTCCGACCGCGCGCCCGGTGCGAATGCGAGCGCGCGATTCTTCATCAGATAGCCGGGGAGATCGGTCGTCAACTGCATGCCGGCGACGCCGGTGAAGGGCTTGTACTCCGAGTAGTCCTCGGCCATGTCGATGCCGCTCTTCATGTCGAGCAGGTCCCTGACCGTGATGTCGTCGAACTTTCCGCCAGCAGCGAATTCCGGAAGCACGGCCACGAGCTTGGTGTCTTCCGACAGCTTGCCCTCGTCGACAAGCTGCCCGATGAGAAGGCTCACGACGGACTTGGCGACAGACCATGAGGACGTGCGAGACGTCTTCTTGTCGGGCGTGCGATACCACTCGTTCACCAGTGTTCCGTGGCACATGACCAGCAGCGCATTCGTCCGGGTCTCCTGCAACACGCTCAGCATGTCCTCGTTCTTGCCTCTCCACGGCACGGTCTTCGGGAGGGCCTGCAGATGCTCGGGAATGGGCCGGGGTTGCGATGAAGCCGCGATCATCCGGGTGTCGTAGAGCACTTCCACCTCGGACCTCGGGGCGAACAGGAATCGGACGAGGAACACCGGGTTTTTCATGCCGATCGCCGCCGTGAGCGCGAAGCCTCCCGCAACGACGAGCAGGACGGCCGTCGCGACGATGAGCCCCGCCTTCCGGCCGCGTCGGCGATGCGGCGTCGGCGTCGATGCTTCGGTTGGAGTGCCCATGTGAACTTCTTGTCGGGTGCGCGGCCGAGCGTGGCCGCCGCGTTACCGGCTCAGGCTGCGCACGATACCCAGAAGGCCCGACGCCGCAATCAGCACGATGATGAAACGCATCCAGCCCGACCGGCGCTGGATGATGTTACCGATCACCACGGCGCCCACCAGCAGCCACACCAAGGGGCTGCGGCCGGTGAAGATCGACGTCAGCACATAGAAGCCCTGCAGGATGATGCTGGCCCAGACGATGAACGGGGATTCGGGGGCACGAGCGGGGGCCGCCGGTTCGACTTGCGGCTGTGCGGCGGCGGCGGCAGGCGCTGCAACCGCACGCGGTGCGGGGGCTGCAGCCGCAGCAGCAGCGGCTGCCTGTGCACGTTCCGCGTCGCGCTTGGCTTTTTTCTCTGCAGCCAGTTGCTCGGCTGTTTTCTCCAGAACGGGCGCGGAGGCTTGCGCTGGTTGCCACCACGCGGGCCAGGGTGCCTGGCCTGCAGCGGCCTGCTTGCGGAATTGCCCCGGTGCCAGATGCCGTTGCGGCTGTTGCCGAGATGCATCCTGCGCCACAGGCATCGTCACCGCGCCGCCCTTGTGCTTGGCCGCCAGCGCGCGAACACGCTGCAGGTAAGGCGCGCCGCGCGCCGCGTCCGTCATCGTGATGAAGTTGGCGTACCCACGCAGCGCGTCGATCACGTCGCTGTTGCCGTTCCACTGCAGGCCCTGCGGGCCATGTCGTTCGGCCTGGTGCAGCACCGCGCGAAAGCGCCGCAGCGTGTCGCGGTCGAGCGAGAGCTTGTCGTTGACGACGATGCCGGTCACGTGCTGCTGCTGGTGCTTGCGCATCACCTGCAGCTTGTCGGGGTGCACCGTGAGGCCTTCGCTGGCCACGATCTGCTTCACGCGCCACAGCAGCTTGCCGGTGTCGCGGCTGTGTTGCGCGTCGGCTGAAAAGCTCAGGTCGTCCGCATAGCGCGTGTAGCGAAAACCCAGCTTGGCCGCGCTCGCGGCAAGCCGCGCATCGAGCCGGCGGCACAGCAGGTTGGTCAGCATCGGGCTGGTAGGGGCGCCTTGCGGCAGCACGCGCTCGCCACGGGCAACGAAGTAGCGCTGGCCGTCGAGGTGCACTTCGTCGGTCGGCGCTTCGGTGCAGACCAGCGCCAGCAGGCTCGCGACCTGCGACGAATAGCCGAGCTGGCGGAACACGCCGCGCACGCGACGCATGCCGATGGAGGGAAAGAAGTCTTTCAGGTCGAGGTTGATCACCACGTCCTGCCCCACGTGCGGCGCCGCGTTCGTGAGGATCGAGCGGCCCGGCAGAAAACCGTGCACCGCCTCGTGCACCGGCATCTTCGCCAGGATGTTGTCGAGCACCCAGTACTGCGCGCGCTTCAGGCGCGGCATCGGCGCCGAAATGTGGCGTTCGCCACCGCTCTTCTTGGCGATGGTGAAGCGTTGGTAGTGGCTCACGCTCGCCACCTCGCGGTGCCAGGCCAGAAAGCGCAGCTCGCCCAGGTCGATGCCCATTGCGGTGGCGAGATCGCCCGCGTGGTTCAGCGCGGGCAGGGCATTGCGGGCCAGCGCCTGGCTGTCGCTCTGCGCTTCGTTCAGGCCGCCCGAGACGCCATCGCCCACGTAGAGCAGTTCGCGCTGGTGCCGTTCGTGCCATGCAAGGGCGCGGGCGTGGCGGCCTTGCGCCAGACGCTGGCGGGTTTCCTCGCGGCGTTCGCGGGCCTTGGCCATGCGCTCCTTGCGCATCATCTTCAGGGCCTTGTCGCGGTCGGAGATGCCGCGCAGTTCTTCGCCGAGCTTGCCCAGCGCGGTCTGCAGTTCGCTTTCGCGGCGGATGAGTTGCGACTCGACCGTGGGCTGCGCCGTGTCCTGCGGCCAGAAGCCCAGGCGCTGCATTTCCTCGAGGATGACTTCCTGCTTGGAGCTGCCGCGCAGGCGCTCGTAGAGCTGCTCGCGTGTCAGCGCCGAATCGGGAACGGAAGAAGAAGAGGCGGGAGGCTGCATGGTCTTGGCGTGACGCCATCGGCCGATGCACTGCTGAAGAAGAAAAATTGCGAACGGGGCGGGAATCTCGTCGAAGAGCCTCGGGACTGGAGGGCTCCACTCGACGCCGTAGGTGCACGGTGGCGCCGATGAGCTTCGAGGAAGCCGCACTGTCATCGCGCCACCGTGCACCTACGGCACAGTGAAGAGACGTCCAGTGACGCTTGGGAAGTGCTGTGTGCGAGGGTGGCGATACGCCACCCGGATTGCAAGAGCCTTCCCGCTCCGTTCGCAAAAAGCAGTGTATCAGTCGATGCGTGCGGTCCTTTCCGGATCAGTCGTCTGTGTGGGAGTGTTCGAGAGCGCGGCAGTCAGCGCCGGCGCGGCCGACAGGCGCAGCGCGAGCATGTGCTCGCACGGCCCCTGGCGCATGTGGTGGCGAAAGAAGTGATCGCACTGGCAGTCGCCGTTGTCGACGCGATGCTCGGCATTGAGCTGCAGGCTCACGAGGTATTCGCGCTGGCCGGTCGCGCCCTTGCACTTGCCGCTCAGCGTCAGGGCGCCGTCGGGCCGCGTCTGCGTCTTCACATTGCTGACGCGGCGTGCCTTCACCAGTTCGGCCGCGGCTTCTTCCTGCGGGCTCGAATAGCGCAGCTTGTCCATGGGCAGCGGCTCGCGGCTCAACTCGCGCAGCCGCCACACGCCGTGCGCCAGGTCGTACACCACGCGGCCGGCCTGCACATAGCTGCCGAGCGCCGCATCCACGGTCAGGCTCGACAGGCCGGTGGCCGCGGCCAGCTCGGCGGTGGTGGCGCGCCAGCGTTCGCCGAGCGCCGCGAACACGCGCAGCAGGCTGTCCTGGTCGACCGTGTGGCGCGGCTGCAGCAGCTCGAAGTGGCCGTTGCTCGCCCAGTCGTTGGCGGTCCAGCCCGACAGGCCGAGCGTGAACTCCATGCCCGGCAACTGCGCGACCCAGAAGCTGGGCATGCCGGTGCCCAGCAGGTGCACCGTGAAGCCCTGCGCCACCGGCACCAGCCGCTCCAGTTGCAGCAGGCGGCGCCGGCCCCAGACGCGGATGTCGATGTCCGACGTGGCGCTGTGCGTCGAGCGCGGGCACACCAGCTCATGCCCCCAGGGCTCGAACAGAATGCGCACCGGCTGCCCCGGCCGCAGGATGAATCGCAGCGAGCGCGGCCCCACGCGTTCCTTGCGACGGCGCAGCACCAGGCAGATGTTGTGGATGTCCATCGGATGCAGTTGCAGCCGCTGCGCCGGCAGCAGCATCGCGCTGCTGACCTGCAGGAAGCCGCGCACCCAGCTGTCGGGCACGTCGATCTTCGGTTCGTGAAAGGCCGGGTCGTTGCCGCTTTGCACCTGGAAGCCGCCGGGGTCGATGGCCAGTCGCGTGGACTTGTAGTCGCGGATCTTCTGGAACTCGTCGTAGAGCGTCTCGGAATAGTCGACGTTGGTGGTGCCGAAGGCGTGGTCGCTCACGCGGTCGAAGATTTCGTGACTGCACGAGAACATGCCGTAGCTCGACTCGTCCTGGCTGAAGCACTCGAAGAACACGCGGTCGGGGTGCACCGTGATCACCGGATCGAGCACGAACCAGGCTTCGCGGTTGACCTTGTAGATGTGGTCGAAGTAGCGCTTCTGCGCACCCATGAAGGGCTTGAGCACTTCCTGCTTGCGCTTGCGCAGTTCGTCCAGCTCGGTGCGGATCGGCGCCATCTGCGCCTTCAGTTCGTCGCTGCGCGCCATGTACTGCGCGAGCAGGTCGCCTTCCTGCCCGGCCAGCCATTCGAGGTACGCGCTCTTGTCGCGCGGCTGGAAGCGCAGGTCGCCCACCACCACGTCGTGCAGCGCGGACATGCCTTCGCGAAACGGCAGGTGGCGATTGACCTCGGCCACGAAATGAACCGGCGCGCGCAGCGTGTCGGGCGCGAACTGCAGCGCCGTGCTGCTGGCCGTGTGCTGCACGCCCGAGTGGCCGAAATAACGGTACTGGAACCTCATGCGGCGGGCCCTCCCGACGACAAGGTGGGCAGGGCAGGCAAGGCGCGGCGTGGCGCGATGCTGCGCACGGGCGTGGTCTGCAAGGGGTTGTCGAGTGCGGGAAACAACGCCTGGATGCTGCACAGCCCGGCCACGTACTGGGCGCGCTCGGTGATGGCGCCGGTCACGGCCTGCCGGGCGAACACGCGCGCGACGATGCGTGCGATGTCTTCCGAATGCGCTGCCTGTGCGGCCAGGAACTGCATGACCCGCGCCTTCGCCAGCCGGCCGCGGTTGGCCTGCGACAGCACGCTGAGAAAGTACGGCTCCAGCCGCGCCAGCACGTCGGCCTTCTGGCTCGCCGCGGAGGCCAGCCAGTTGGTGACGAACAACTGCATGCCGGGCGACGGGTGCTGGCTCAGTTGCAGCATGTAGGTGGTGACGTCGGTCACGTCGAAATGAGTGGTGAGCAGTTCGCGGCCCAGGCGCTGGGCGCCCGCGTCCTTGTGGTCGCACAGGCGCACCAGCAGCGGCGGCGTCCATTCGGTGGCGCTGCCGTTTGTGCCGAACCAGGTGCGGGCCCATTCGCGCGCATCGTCCCAGCGGCTGTCGAAGATGCGCAGCGCATCGCCGAGCTGGGCCAGCGTGCGCTGCGGACGGGCTGCCAGTTGGTCCATGGCCCAGCGGCGCGCGGCGGCGGTGTCGACCAGGCCAAGGCTCGCGGTCTGCAGCACGTCGAAGCTGTCGGGCGCCTGCTGCGGCAGCAGCCAGCCGCCCAGCCGCTGCGCGCCCTTGCTGCGCGCTTCGAGCAACCGCAGCGTGACGGCAGGCTCACCGGCGCGGGTGTGGTCGGCCAGCGGGCCGCACAGCCATTGCAGCAGGAAGTCGAAAACGCCTTCCGCCGATTCGGCACGGAACAGCTCGTCGCGCAGCAGCGGCATCAGCGCGGCGCCAAAGGCCGGATGCTGCGGCAGCAACTGCGCGAGCTTGGGTGCCACGGCGTTGCGCACGCTGGGCATCGGGCTGCTGCAGAAGGCCGCGAACAGTTCAGGCTGGCTGACCAGCGTGGCGTCGGGCAGGGCGGTGAAAAGGCGCACACCGGCGCCGCGCAGACGCGCGTCGTCGGACTGAAGCAGCCGCGTGAGCACCTCCAGCGGCAAGCCCTGCACCGAGGCCGGATGCAGCAGCAGCCATTCGGCGGCGGTGGCGACCACGTCGGCGCTGGCATGGTCGAACAGCGCGAGCAGCTGCGGCAGCGGGGCCTTGGCCGCGGCATCGCGCAGCAGGCCTTGCAGCGCCCATTGCAGGTTCTCGCAGATGGCGTCGAGTTCCGCTTGTGCGGCATCGCAGGCCGACAGCCACGCCAGCAGTTCGACGCACAGCGCGTCGAGCGTCGAGAGGTTCGGTGCGGCGGCCTGCAGCAGCAGGCGCGATGCGCGGCGCACTTCGGCATCGGCGGAAGTCAGCATCATCCGCAGCAGTTCGACCTGCTGGCTGTACAGGCCCGGGTCTTGCGCGATGCATTCGAGCGCATAGGTGCGCGCTTCAGCCAGCGGCGAGCCCAGCAGCGCGGGCAGCCAGGGCAGGGCAGGCGTGCCGGCCGTGATGCGCTGGCGCGCGATGACGAGCGCGAAGCGTGCGGTGTCGGCCCAGGTACTGGCCAGCAGGTGCCAGACCGTGGGCACCTCCAGCGCTTCGCAGAAGGGCTTGTTGTCTTGCAGCGCGAGTGCGGCAAAAGCGTGGACCGCCGCGCAACGGCCTTGCTGCATCAGTTGCAGCAGGGCTTGTGGGTGGCGGTCCCAGCGCTCGGGCCAGGCTTCGGTGCGGCGGGTGCGCTGCTCGGGCAGCGGCGTGCTGCGGCGCCACTGAAGGCCATCGCGCTGGGCTTCCCATTCGGCGTCGTGGCGGTGCAGCAGTTGCATCAGCACCAGCCAGCGGCTGTAGGGGCCGGTGTACCAACTGCGGGGTTCCTCGGTCCAGCGCGATTCGCGTTGCTCGCCGGGCGCGCCGGCGTCGGCATCGTCGGCGGCGAGCAGCACGCCCATCGCCAGCTTCAACCAGTCGGGTTCGTCGGCCGCGCCGGTCAATGCCAGCCGGCGCAGGCTGCGCCATGTGCGGCGGCGAAGGTAGTCGCGCGTGCGATGGCTGTAGGCGAGCCGGCTGTCGGGGCGCACGATTTCCTTGGCGATCTCCACATAGCGGCCGTTGGCCTGCGCCCATCGGCCGCCGGAGCGGAACGCGGCGCGTTGTGTTTCAAGGCGCTGGTGCAGCAGGCCCAGCAGCGTGTAGTCGCCGGCGAACTCCGCGCCTTTGTAGAGCCGGCGCCATGCGCGGAAGGTTCGCGCGGCCAGTGGCAGGGAGTGGGAAATTTCGAGCACGGCGGTGCGTGCCGGCCCGTTTGCAGTGGGGCCTTCGAGCAGCGACAGCTCGAACAACTGTTCGATCCAGTTGTCGTACTTCAATCCGTTCCAGTGCGCGGGGTCTGCCAGCAACTGCTGGACCAGCGGCAGGGCCTGTTCGGCCGGCGCCGCCTGCAAACCGGTCCATGCACGGCGCAACGAAGCAGGCCAGTCGTCGACGATGCGGGAGCTTTCCGTCGCGCGTTGTTCTTCAGGCCAGAGGTTCAGCGCCGCCCAGCGTGCCGCGCGTTCGACCATCGGCGTGCGCGCACGTTGCGAGAGTTCGCGCATCGCCTCGAAGGCGCCGGCATCGCCGCAGCGGCCGATGGCCCATGCGATGCAGTAGTCGAGCAGCGGTTCACCGGTCTCGATGCATTCGATGAGCCGGGGCACGGCATCGGCCAGCCGGCGTTCGCCGATGCGCCACACCACGCGGCTCTGGCGCACGGGCGGCAACACGCGCCAGGCGTCGGGATGGATGCTGGCCAGCAGCACCGCATCGCCCGGATGAGGGGTTGCCGAAGAAACAGCCGGTACTGGCGCAAGAGGAAGAACACTGCCTTCGATGGCGTAGCCCTGCGCGATCTGCGCCGCCACGGCCTGCTCGAACGCGGCATTGGCGGCCTCCAGCGGCAGCGGTGACGGCGTGTAGACCGTTTCCTTCCATTGCACGCCGTCGCGGCTCGTGCTCACGTGCACCACGTGGCCCGGCGCTTGCGGCAGGGCGAACAGTTCCACGGTGCTGAAGCCGATGGGGCCTTGCGCGCCCGGCTTCGTGCGGATCAATTTCTCGGAGCGAATGCGCTTCACGCGGAGGCCTCCCTGCCTTCGGTTGGATCTTGTTCGTGCTTGTTGCCGCTGCGCATCTTAGCGGGCGCGTGCGTCGAACGGGGCGTGTGTAGCATCGCGGCCTGCAGGCAGATCCGCAACGAGGCAGACACCCACATGGCGACCACGGAACATCTCCCCCAATCGAGCTTTCTCTACTTCACGGGCCAGGGCTCGGACAAGGTCTACCAGGTGCATCTGCGCCCCAAGGACGAGGGCTGGGTTGTCGACTACGGCAACGGCCGCCGTGGCGGCACGCTCGCCACGGGCACCAAGACCAGCAGCCCCGTTGCCTTCGAGGCTGCATTGAAGATCTACGACAAGGTCGTGAAGGAAAAGACGACTAAAGGCTACACGCCGGATCAATCAGGCGCGCTCTACACCGCGACGGATCTGGCCGGCCGCATGAGCGGCGAGCTGCCGCAACTGCCCACGCTGATCCTCGAAGAACAGGCCGCGCGCTACTTCGACGATGCGGGTTGGGGCCTGCAGGAAAAGGCCGATGGCGAAAACCGCATCCTGCTGATCGAAGGCGAGGCGGTGCGCGGTACCAACCGGCGCGGCCTGTTCGTCGATATTCCGCAGGCATGGGTCGGCACGTCCGACGTGCCGGCGGGCCGCACCGTGATTCCGGGCGAGCATGTGGGCGATGTCTTCAAGGCCTTCGACCTGCTCGAACTCGATGGGCAAGACTTGCGTGCCGCGCCTTTCATCGAGCGCTTCGGGCACCTGCAGAAGATCGCCGGGCTCGTGCCGTGGATGGTGGTGCTCGATCTGGAACTCACGGCCGAAGGCAAGCGCGCCCGCGCCGCGGCACTGCTGGCCGCGCACGGCGAAGGCTACGTGCTCAAGGCGCTCGCCGCGCCGTTCAGCGCGGGGCGCAGCACCACCAGCCTGAAGTTCAAGTTCAACCACAGCGCGACCTGCGAAGTGATCCGCGTCAACGCGCAGCGCTCGGTGGCCGTGGGCCTGCGCGACGAAGCCGGTGCGATGGTCGACCTGGGCAACGTGACGGTGCCGCCCAACGAAGCGCTGCCGCCGGTGGGCACGCTGGTCGAGGTGCGCTATCTGTATCGCTATGCGGGCGGCAAGTTCGAGCAGCCGGTCTACAAGGGCCAGCGGCCCGACATGACATCGGCGGATGCCGTGCTCTCGCAGGTCACGCGCATCAAGGACCGGAGCGCGGCAGGAGAAGCAGAAGACGACGGGGCCTGAGGCCCGTCAAGCCAGCGCCGCGCGCAGCCTGGTCGCCAACTGCTGCGCCTGCGCGCTGGAAGCCACGTTGGTGAAGCCCATCAGCAGCCCTTCGCCGCAAACCCCAGCGGTGCCGCGTTCCGACAGCGGCTGGCAATTCAGCCCGGCCTTTTGCGCGCGCGCGGCCAGTTCCATGTCGCTCTCGCTGCGTCCATCGAAGCGCGCGATCAAATGCATGCCGCCGTTCTGCAGGTCGATGCGCACCGCATCGCCGAAAGCCTTCAGCAATGCGGCCACCAGCATGGCCCGGCGCCGCGCGTAGAGCAGCCGCATCTTCTTCAGGTGGCGCGAGAAATGGCCTTCGCGCAGGAAGTCGGCGGCAACCGCCTGCGTGATCTGCGGGCATCCGTTCGACCATGTTCGCGCAGCCTCTTCAAAGCGCGCGCGCAACGATTCGGGCACGACCAGGTAGCCCAACGACAAGCCCGGATAGAGCACCTTCGAGAAGCTGCCCGCATACAGCACGCGGTCTTGCCCGTCGAGGCTCTTGAGCGCCGGCAGCGGCGAGCCGGCGTAGCGGTACTCGCCGTCGTAGTCGTCCTCGACGATCCACGCATTCGCCCGCGAGGCCCATTCGAGCAACTGCAGCCGGCGCGCCAGCGTCATCGACACGCCGAGCGGCGCCTGGTGCGACGGCGTGACGATCGCCATGCGGGCCTTCGGCGCCCGGCGCAAGCCGCGCGCGACGACCATGCCTTCGTCGTCCACCGGCACGCGCACCGCGCGATGGCCGGCGGCGTGCAGCACATCCTGCGTCGGCGGAAAGCCCGGGTCTTCAATCCACACGCGGTCGTCCTTCTTCAGCAGCGTGCGAGAGACGAGCGCGAGCGACGCGCGATACCCGCCCGTCACGAACACCTGCGAGGGATGGCACGACACGCCGCGCGACACCAGCAGGTAGGCGGCGATGGCCTCGCGCAACGGCGGGTGGCCGGCCGGCTCGCCATAGAACATGTCGGCGGCGGCGGTGGCCCGAACGCGACGGGCTGCCAGGCGGGCCCACAGCTTGCGCGGAAAGGCATCGAGCGCCGGAATGCCGAGCTGCAAGGGCAGCGGCGCGGCTGCTGGCGCGAGCGCATCCGTGGGTGAATCAGCACGCCGTGGCCCGCGCCGTGCAGGCCGATGCTGCGGCAGCGAAGGCGACACCACCGTGCCCGCCTGTCCCCGCGACAGCAGATAGCCTTCGCCCGCCAACTGGTTGTAGGCCGCCTCGACGGTCCCACGGGCCACGCCCAGTTCGCTGGCCAGGCTGCGCGCCGACGCCACGCGGTCGCCCGGGTGCAGCGTGCCTTGTTCGATGGCGCTCCTGAAGCGCTCGTAGACCTGCCGGGACAGCGGTGTCTGCCTTGCGCGGTCCAGCTTCGGAATGCCGTCGGTCGATTTCTTCTTGCTCGTCATGGCCCAGTCATTTGATCGAATCTTGGATCTTTCTGATGGTGCATCGTAGACCTAAGCTTGCTTCCATGAACAGCCTGGAAGAAGGACATGCAATGAGCGAGAAGATATTCGTGGCCGGTGCCACCGGCGCGGTGGGGTCGGTGCTGGTCGCGCTGCTGGTCGAGGCGGGCTACACCGTCTACGGCAGCACGCGGCGCGCCGACCGCGCCGGCGCACTGGAAGCGAAGGGCGCGCACGCGGTCGTTGTCGATGTATTCGATGCGGCGGCGCTGGAGGCTGCGCTCAAGCGCATCGCGCCCTGGGGCGTGATCCACCAGCTCACTGATCTGCCGAAGGACCTCGACCCGAAGCTGATGGCCGAGGCCGTGGTTCGCAATGCGCGACTGCGCATCGAGGGCACGCGCAATCTCGTGGCTGCGGCACAGGCTGCGGGTGCGCGGCGGCTGGTCGCGCAGAGCATCGCGTGGGTCTATGCCCCGGGGCCCGGGCCTTTCACCGAAGACATGCCGCTCGACCATGACCCGGAAAGCCCGCGTCGCCTCAATGCCGATGCCGTGGCCTCGCTGGAGCGCAGCGTGCTGGGCGCGCAGGGCATGACGGGCACCGTGCTGCGCTACGGCCAGCTTTACGGGCCGGGCACGTCGACGGCCGTGTCGAAGGGCGCGATCCCGGTGCATGTGGAGGCGGCCGCCCAGGCGGCGTTGCTGGCGCTGCGGCACCCGCCGGGCGGCATCTTCAACATCACCGAAGACAACGCCGAGGTCAGCAGCGAGAAGGCGAAGCGCGAACTCGGCTGGAACGCGGCGTGGCGTCTGCCGCAAGGAGCCGCGCGATGAACGCCACGCCGTTTGCGCGCCGCCACGCGGCCCCCGTGTTCGCCTTGCTGGCCGTGGCCGCCGCAGGCTGGGCGCTGATGCCGCATGCAGGCAAGCAGTCGGCGGTGCAATGGATCGACGACGTGTGCAGTGCGGTGAGCCGGCCGATGTTCGCATCGCCCCCGGTGCCGGCCGGCTCCGGCGCGGCGGCGCGGCCATCGGTCTCGGTCAAGGTGCTGTCGTGCGAATCGCTGCCGCATGTGCCCGGCAAATCGGTGACCACGGCCATCGTCGACTTTCCGCCGCTGGCTTACTCGGGGGCCCACAGGCACCCCGGCTCGGTGACTGTCCTCATGCTCGAAGGCATGGTGCGCTCGCAACTGGCCGGTGGCCCCGCGGGCGACTACAAGACGGGCGAGACCTTCTTCGAGCCGCCGGGCACGCTGCATCTGTTTGCCGAGAACCCCGACCCGGTGCGGCACGCGAAGCTGGTGTCGGTGTTCGTGACCGACGAGAACTGCGGGCCGCTGGTGCTGCCGCCCTGAGGCGCTCAGGTCGCTGCCGCGCCGTCCGGCCCGCTCGCCCATGTACCGACGCCGCGCAGGAACCGGTCTACAGCGTCGAGTTCGCTGGCGGCGATCCACTCATCGGGCTGATGGGCCTGTGCAATCGAGCCCGGCCCGCAGACCAGTGCGGGAATGCCGGCCTGCTGGAAGAAGCCCGCCTCGGTGCCGAACGGAAGCTCGCCCGGTGGCCAGAGCGCACCCAGCGTGCGGGCGATGTTCGCGGCCAGTTCGTCGTCGCTGGCCGCGAGCGCCGGCACGCCGGCGAGCTGGGCTGTCTCGACCGTCACGTCGGGCGGCACCGCAGCCAGCATCCGTTCGATCTCGCGCCGGACGCGCCGTGTGCCGGCCTCGTTCGTGGGGCGGAACTCCCACAGCACCTCGCAGCACCCGGGGACGATGTTGATGGCCGTTCCGCCATCGACGCGGCCCACGTTGAACGTGGTGTGCTGGCCGCGTGTGGCGAGCGTGCGGCCGAGGTCGCCCAGCCGTGCGATCAGCAAGGCCGCAGGCTCGATCGCGCTGATGCCCAGCGCCGGATCGCCGGAGTGCGCGGGCCGCCCCCGAAAGGTGGTCCTGTGGCCGTAGAAGCCGCGATGGGCCAGGCCGATGCGCATCTGCGTCGGCTCGCCGATGACGGCCAGCGCGGGCATCGGGATGTGCGCGCGCATGTCGGCGATGAGGCGGGGAACGCCGAGGCATCCGACTTCCTCGTCGTAAGACAGCGCGATGTGAATGGGCCGCTTCAGCGCCAGTCCGCACCAGACGGGCACTGCGCAAAGGCAGGCGGCGATGAAGCCCTTCATGTCGGCTGCCCCCCGCCCGTGAAAGCGCCCATCGCGTTCGGTCAGCGTGAAGGGATCGGAGTGCCAGTCCTGCCCGTCGACCGGCACCACGTCGGTATGGCCGGACAGCACGATGCCGCCCGACACCTGCGGGCCGATGGTCGCGAGCAGATTGGCCTTGGCACCGTCGTCGCTGTGCACCAGCCGGGCTTCGATGCCGTGTGCTCGCAGGTAGCCGGCCACCCAGCGGATCAGCTCGAGGTTCGAGCGGTGCGAGGTCGTGTCGAAGGCGACCAGCGTGCGCAGGAGTTCGACCGTGTCCATGCGCGGGCAACCGATGCGCTCAGGGCCGCGACGGCCCGGGCGCGGGCACCGCCCGTTCGCCCAGCCGCAGCGTCGTGACCAGAAAGCCGAGCAGGATCAGCGCGATGCCCACCACATGGAAGCTGCGCACCGCTTCGTGCAGCACAACGAAGGCCAGCAGCGCGGTGAACAGCGCAACGAGGTGGAACGACACGCCGGTCACCGTCGCTCCCAGCATCGCGACGCAGCGGTTCCAGAGGATGAACGCGAACAGGGATGCGAAGAGCCCGATGTAGACGACGGCCCCGACCGAGGCCATGTCCGTGGGAATGTGCGCGCCGCGCGCCAGCTCGAAGACCCAGAACGGCATCAGCACCAGCAGCCCCGCCGCCATGGTCGCGGCCAGGAACACCAGCGGGCTCAGCGCGGCCGGCTTGCGCCGCAGCAGCACCGAGTACACGGCGTAGTTGAAGACGGCCAGCAGCACGAGCAGTTCGCCGCCGCCCAGCCGCAGCGCCAGCAGGCTGGCGAGATCGCCGCGCGCCACGATCCAGCTCACGCCGGCGAACGAGATCGCGATGCCCGCGAGCGCCTTCCATGTGATGCGTTCGACGCCGAGCACCAGCGCGGCCAGCGGCACCATGAGCGGCAGCGTCGAGTTGAGAAACGCCACGCTCGCGGCCGGAACCGTTTGCAGCGCCAGATACCCCAGCGCGTTGTAGCCGGCGATGCCGAAGGCGCCGCAGGCCGCAATGAGCAGCCAGTGCCGCTTGAGAACTTCCCGCTCTTGCCAGGCCTGCAGCCAGACAAAGGGCGCGAGCGCCACCAGCGCCACCACCCAGCGGCCGACCGCGAGCGACACCGGCGGAAACACCGGCCCGAGGGCGCGGCCCAGCACGAGGTTGCCGGCCCAGAAGGCGGGCGGCACCCACAGCAGCCAGACGGGGTTCGCCCAGAGGGTTTGGAGCAGGGTCTTGCGCATCGCCTACACGCCTTGCAGCCCGATGCGCATGCGTCGGTTGTAGCGGCCCTTGTTCTCGATCTTGAGGATCTTCACCGGCCGGGACGCACCCGTCGAGGCCAGGTGCGTTCCGCCGCAGGCCTGCCGGTCGAGGCCCACGATCTCGATGATGCGGATGAGGCCTTCGGACGACGGCGGCGGTGTCACCGAGCGCGAGCGCAGCAGGCCTTTTTCTGCGTGCGCGGCCGTCAGGGACAGGTGGTGCGCCTGCACCGCCAGGTCTTGCGCGATCACGTCGTTCAGTTCGGGCTCCAGCGCCCGAAGGCGGTCGTTGTCCGCATCGGGCAGGTCGAAGTCGATGCGGGCCGTGCCGTCCGCGTTCATCTGCACGCCGGTGACCAGTGCGCCGTCGAAGTCCCTGAAGACAAGCGCGTTCAACACATGCAGGTCGGTGTGAAGCTCCCGCATGAGCTGCCGGAACCGCGGATCGACTTCGGCCTGAACTTCGCCCGTGACCTCGATGCCTTCAGGAAGCAGGGCCCAGATGGCGCCGCCTTCTTCGCTGAACCCGGTGACCGATGCCTCGCCACCGTGCCACCTGACGATGCCCTGGTCCGGCAGTTGCCCGCCGCCCCCGGGATAGAACGGATGCTGAGAAAGAAGAACGGCGCCGGGCCGTGTCCTGAGAACGGTGGCGTCGAGCCGCAGGGTGTCGGGATGGTCCTGGCAGAAGAGTCGTGTCATGGGTTGCCTTGCTGATGGGGGCCAGCTTGGCAGGACGACGCGCGATGCTATTGGTCAGAATTGACGATGAAGATGGAGGCCACATGAAGATCGACACCTTTGACGAGAGCCTGTCGCAGCGCAACATCCTGCCGTACGACCCCGCGTACGCCGATGTGTTCGCGCAGGTGCGGCAATATGTTCAGGAGCGCCTGGCAGGCGTGGAACTCGTGCACATCGGCAGCACGGCCATTCGCGGCCTGCGCGGAAAACCCATGGTGGACATTGCCGCCATCACGGGCAGGCAAGACCTGCGCGCCGAGCAAGCCGAGTTCGAGGCGCTGGGGTTTCACCGGCGTGCCGTGTGGGTCGACAAGGACGAGAAGCCCTATGTCTGCGGATGCGTTCAGCACGACGGGCGCGGGTTCAACATCAACATCCACATCTGCCATCGGGGTGACCCGGTGCACACAGACTCCCTGGCGTTCATGGAAATTCTCGAACGACGGCCTGACCTGCGCAGGAAGTACGAGGAAGCCAAGGACCGTGCGCACACCATCGATCCGGTGAATCCGGAGGTCTACAACCGGGAGAAGGACGCGATGATCAAGGAGATACACGCGCAGATCGGATCGGCCTGACGTTCTTCGTTGATGCCTGCTTGTGCCGGCGTCGGCTCAGGCCGGTGGCGTCAGATGCGACCGGTACGCGGCCGGCGTTTCACCGAACATGCGCCTGAACAGACCGATGAACGCGCTGGCCGTGGAATAGCCGAGGTCTAGCGCAATCGCGGTGACGGGCATGCCCGCCGCCAGCATCTCGAGCGATCGCATCAGGCGGGCGCGCTGGCGCCAGGCCGTGAAGTTGAATCCGGTCTCCGCCACGAAGCGGCGGCTCAGGGTGCGTGAACTCATCGAGGCCCAGAGCGCCCAGCTTTCGAGGTCGCGGTCATCGGCCGGGTCGGCCAGCAGCGCCTTGGCGATCTTCTGCAGGCGCGGATCGCGTGGCGAAGGCAGGCCGAGCGCTTCGACGGGCAGGGTGCGGATTTCATCCAGGATGACTTCGGCAACGCGTGCCCTGGGCTCGTCGAGCGGACCGGGCGGCCAGGTGCTCGCCCGCAGCGCCGCCTCGCGCAGCAGGCCGGAGGTGCGCAGCGTGCACGGGCGCTTGGGCAGGCTTTCGCACGCATGCTCGGCCACATAGGCGCTCCATCCGTTGAAGGGGCCGTGTGTCCTGCCGGCGTGCAGGTGATTCGGCGGCAGCCAGACGGCGTGGATGGCGGGAACGACCCACACGCCTTCGTCGAGCACCACCGTCAGCAGGCCGCGCAGCGAGCCGAACAACTGCCCGCGGGCGTGGCGGTGCGGTTCGGCCGAATGCTCTTCGTCGCTGCTTCCGGTCACGACGAAAAGAACGGGGCCGTCCGCTTGGTCCCTTTCAGGCATGTCCAGGTTCAGGGCAGTCATGGCGGAATCATGATATTGGTTGGCTGGTCTGCTTTATAGCCGCCAGCGAATCGGCCCTATCTTCATCGGCATGACCATGAAGACCCCCCAGGAGATCGACAGATGAGCGGCAGCCAGCAACCTCGACACGGGCAGCAGGGCGACGGCGCGCCAGTGCCGCCGGACCTCAACGCGCTCTACGATCCGCCAGCGGAAAAAATCCAGAAGGCCGTGCTCGACCGCCTGGTCGGGTTTCACGAGGCGTACCTGAAGGCGGCCACCTTCTTCTGCCTGGCCACGGGCAGCGCGCGCGGGCTCGACGCCTCACCGCGCGGCGGGCCGCCGGGCTTTGTGCACGTGCTCGACGAAAACACCGTGGCCTATGCCGACTGGCCCGGCAACAACCGGATCGAGTCCTTGCGCAACCTGGAAAGCGACGAGCGCCTGGGCATGGTGTTTCTCTTTCCCGGGCTGGAGATCTTCATGCGCATCAACGGCCGGGGCCGGATCTCGACCGACCCCGGGTTGCTGGCCGAACTCAGGGAAGGTGACCGCGTGCCCAAGACCGCGACCGTGGTGTTGATCGACGAAGTGCTGCTGCATTGCGGTAAGGCCATCAACCGCGCCAGGCTCTGGCAAGACGACGCGCGCATCGACCGCAATGCACTGCCCTCGGTCGGCAAGATGATGGCCGAGCTGGCCAGGCTCGGCGACGCGCAGGCCCACATGGACGAGGCGCAGATCGAACAGGTCGATGCGCACTACGCGCAAGGGGTGCGCAACGACCTGTATTGACCCGTGCTCACGACGCGCGCGCGGCCACGTACTGCAGCGGCGTCATGCCGAAGGTGCGCTTGAAGTGCTTGTTGAGCGCGCTCTGGTCATAGAAGCCCGAAGCGAGCGCCGCATCGACCACCGACTGGCCCGCCTGCAGCCGCCGCAAGGCCGCGCGCAGGCGCAACTGGGTCAGGCAGGTGTGCGGCGTCAGGCCGATGGATCGCTTGAACGCGCCGATCAACTGGAATGGCGTGAGGTTGGCGACCGCGCCCATCTGCTCCAGCGTCAGGCGCTCCGCATGGCAGTCGTGCATCAGTTCGAGCACCGGGGCCAGCAGGCGCGCATCCGATGGCGCGCGGGGAATGCGCTGCGCCGCCTGCCCGTGCCTCTGGAACAGGTCGCCGAAGCTGCCCACCAGCAGTTCGCGATGGCGCAGGGCGTCCTGCTCGCCGTCGAGGGCGCGGTGCAGCTCCAGGAAGCCGGCGATCAGGTCCGGGTCATGAAAGACATTCGAGCGGAAGTACCGGGGCTGGTCGATGCCCAGCGACGACAGCACGCCATGCATGCCCGCCTCGCCCAGGTAGAAGGCCCGGTAGCGCCAGCGCTCGCTGCCGCCCATGTGGCCCGAATGCGGCTCGGTGGGGTTGAAGACCAGCAGCGCCTGCCGGTGGGCGGTGTCCGTGCGGCCCCGGCTGGTGAACTCCGAGCCGCCGATCTCGGTGGCCGCGACCACGAAGGAATCGTGGACATGGGGCGCGTAGCTGTGCGTCGTGAAGTCGGCATGGAGCATGTCCATGCCCGGCACGGCGGGTGCATGCCAGTAGCGCGACTTGTTGCGAGGGTCGGGTCGGGCCAAGGGAACCTCCTTTCGACGCGGGCCATGGTAGCGCTTCGGGCTGCCGCGCCCTTGCCTAGCGGCCGTGCTTCAGCAGCATTTCACGAACATCGTCCACCAGCCACAGGCCCAGGCATCGATCGCTTTGCGGAAACTGCAGGGGGCCGCTCGCCGAGGGATAAAGGATGGCCTCGGTGACGTTGCCTTCCACGATCAGGCGCCGGGGCGGCGGCAGATTGAACGGCGCCATTTCGAGATTGATCGGTGTCCAGCCGCCGGTCGGAATGTCCTGGTTGCGCGGCAATGAGCGATAGGTGAAGGTGGTGGTCAGGAACCACTTCGACCGGCTGGCGACCACGGCATGCAGGGCATGAAAGGTGTCGGCGTGCGAAAAATGAAACAGGCAATCGCGGCAGAGGATGAGGTCGACGGTCGGCAGGTCGTCGGCCAGCAGGTTCAGTTTGCTGAAGCGGCGCCCCGGCCTTGCAAAGCGCTCCGTGTTCCGCTGCACGAGTTCTTCGACGATGTCGGCGCCGGTGTAGTCGATGCCCGCCAGATCGACATGCTGCATCCAGTTGAAGTCTCCACACGGCAAGTCGAGCAATGTGCGGACCTGAAGTTCGCGCAGCAGATGCGGCAGTTCCCGGATGATCTGCGCGGTGTTCGTGAGTTCGGAACCCGCGCCGGACACGCTCTCTTTCGATCCCCAGGCGTTCGACGCGAAGATGTTGGAAAAGACAGTTTCGGGTGGCTGTGTGGTCATCTCGCGCGCGTGAAAAATTGAGTCGCGATGATCATAGTCGGCGGCAATGGACCGGCATTTCCCTAGCGCACCCTCTCGCCGTCACGTACCGATTCAACCGCGCCGTTGTAGAAGCGCACGATGCCCAGGAAGTTGCCCTGGCCGCGGTTGTAGACCCAGTCTTCCATCGGCACGCACTGCTGCGTGACGATCTGCTGGGCCGGTGCGCCGGGGTAGTTCGAGGGCACCCAGATCACCTGCGGGCGCGGCACGCAGACGAACTCCTTGGACAGCGGCTCGCCGCAGCGTTGCGTCACCGAGAACTTGGAGTCCCCGACGCTGGAAAGCGTGCCGCCGCAGCTCAGCGACTGCGCGGATGCGCTGCCGGTGTGCATGCCGGCGACAAGCAGGAAGAGGGCGCTCGCGGCGAGGGTTCGCATGTATTCCTTGGGCTTCTTGATCACCTGTGACTGTAGCCGCGCACCGGAGTTCATGTTCCTTTGCGGCCCCGAAGTCAATCGGAGAATTCTTCCCGGGCCCCGTCGATGACACCGAGACCACCGGCGCCTTGCGGTCCGCAGAATCGGACGATGACCCCGGCCGTCAGAGCCGGTCGCATCCACCCCGAGGAGACAACAACATGAACCGTCGGTATTGGTTACGCCTCGTCCGCATCGCTGCCCAATGGGCCATTGGCGCGCTTGCGGTCCTTTCGATTCCCGCGCTCGCCGCCTACAACCAGAGCCTCACGCGCACGCTCGATGCCGGCCAGATCTACGGCAAGGCCGCCAGCAACAACACGCAGGCCTTCCTGGGCATTCCCTTTGCGCAGCCGCCGGTCGGCAACCTGCGATGGCGCGCGCCGCAGCCGCCGGTGCCGTGGAGCGGATCGCGCGCCGCCACCACGCTGGCCGGCATGTGCGCGCAGGTCGGCAACCCCTTCGGCGAGCCCGACCCCGCGACCTTCGGCCAGCCCGTGGGCAGCGAGGATTGCCTTTACCTGAACGTGTGGCGCCCCAACTCCAGCGCCGACAACCTGCCGGTGTTTTTCTGGATCCACGGCGGCAGCAACACCAAGGGCACGGCGCGCGACCCGACCTACGACGGCGCCTACCTCGCGCAGAAGGCCAACATGGTGGTGGTGACGGTGCAGTACCGCATGGGCATGCTGGGCTGGCTCAACCACCCGGCCATGAAGACCGGTAACGCGCTGGACGACTCGGGCAACTTCACCACGCTCGACCTCGTGCGCGCGCTCGATTGGGTGAAGGCCAACGCCCGCGCCTTCGGCGGCAACCCCGGGCAAGTGACGGTGGCGGGCCAGTCGGCCGGTTGCATCAACACCTGGGGCCTGCTGCAGTCGCCGTTGGCCGAAGGCAAGTTCCAGCGCGCGGTGTGCATGTCGGGCATTCCCAATGCGTATCCGCCGGTGGTGGGCACGCTGGCGGCCGAGTCGCTGATCGACAGCCTGCTGGTCGACACCGGCCGCGCATCGACCACGGCACAGGCCACCGCGCAGCGCGCGACCATGAGCCAGGCCGACATCGCCGCGCTGCTGCGCAACGCCAGCGCGGCGCAGATCATGAAGTTCACGCCCAGCCCCGTGGTGCCCGGCCACTTCACCGACGGCACGGTGATCCGCGCCGCCGGCCTGCCGGGCCTGCTGCTGGGCAACTACAACAAGATGCCGATCATGATCGGATCGACGCACGACGAAGGCTCGTACTTCGCCTTCCTGTTCGGCATGGGCCAGCCCACGCAGCAGGAGTTCTGGAACCTGGCCAACTACGCACCGCCCGGCAGCGTGACCTTCAACCAGCTCATCAAGCCCGAGTTCCGCCCGATCTACACGCAGACGCACGAGGCGTTGACCTATGCGCTGGACAACGTGATCGACAACGTCATCCGCGTGCTGCGGCTGCAGAACGGCGACATCTACCGCTACAACTACAACTGGGACGACACGCCGCAGCCCTGGAAAGACACCTTCGGCGCCTTCCACGCGATCGACGTGGCCGCGCTGTTCGGCAACTTCGTGACCGACGAGCCGAACTTCATGCGCTTTGCCTGGAGCCCGGCGAACGCGAACAGCCGCAAGGCGCTGTCGGACAAGTTCATCGACTACACGGCCAGCTTTGCGCGCTATGGTGCACCCACGCGGCTGTTCGACGGCAAGACGCCGTGGACCGGCTGGACCAACTTCATCTGCCTGCTGTGCAACAAGCGGATGATCTTCGACAACCAGTCGTACATGTCGCCCGACGACTACCTGTTCTTCTGGCCGCGCTACACGCTGCTGTCGCCGCAGCAGCGCGACTTTCTTTCGCAGCAGATCGACTTCAACAACCTGCCGGAGTCGGTCGACCCGCTGCGCAGCGGACCGCGCTGAAGTGCTGTCGCGCCGTCGCGCCGTCGCGCTACTGGATGATTCCGTGGCGCACGGCGTAGAGCACCAGCTCGGCCGTGCTCGCCACGCCGAGTTTTTCAAGGATGTTGGTGCGGTGCGTGCTCACGGTCTTCACGCTGATGAGCATCTCTTCGCCGATCACCGTGAGCGAGATGCCCTTGAGCATCATCAGCATGATCTGGTGTTCGCGCACCGTCAGCCGCTGGTGCGCGGGGCGCTCGTCGCGGCCTTCGAGCTGGCCGCTCACCAATGGCGCGGCACGCGCGCTCAGGTACTGGCCGCCCGATGCAACGCGCCGTATGGCAAGTACCAGTTCGGCCGGCTCCGCGTCCTTGGCGATGTAGCCGCGCGCACCGGCCTGGATGGCGACCAGCGCGTACTGCTCCTCGGCGTACATCGACAGCATCAGCACCGGCAGCGCAGGCTGCGCCGCGCGGATCGAGGCCAGCACCTCGAGGCCGTTGCGGCCTTCCATGTTGATGTCGAGCAGCACCACGTCGAAGCGGCGGTGCCGCACCTGCTCCAGCGCTTCGGAGCCGTTGGCCGCCTCGCCGGTGGTGCGGATGTCGCTCTCGTCGAGCAGCAGGCGCTGCAGGCCCGAACGAAAGATCGTGTGGTCGTCGACCATGAGGATGTCGATCACCGTGGCGTTCCTCCTCAATGCAGCGGCGCACGCAGGCTCAGGCGCGTGCCCTGGCCCGGCGCCGAGTGGATCTGCAGCTCGCCGCCGATCTCGCGTGCCCGCTCGCGCATGCTCAGCAGGCCGAGTGCGCTGCCGCCGGGCGCGGCGGGGTCGAAGCCGCAGCCGTCGTCGTGCAGTTCCAGCCGCAGTTGCAGGTCTTCCACGCGCAGCGTCACGCCGACGTTGCGCGCCTTCGAGTGGCGCGAAACATTGGTCAGGCCCTCCTGGAAGATGCGGTACACCGCCGTCGTGTGACGAGGCAGCAGGCGCAAGGTCTTCGCGTCGGTGTCCAGCACATGCTGCACGCCAGAGCGGCGCGTGAACGCATGCAGCTCGTTGGCCAATGCGACCGACAGGTCGAGGTGGTCGAGCGCGCTCGGCCGCAGTGCTTCGGAAATCTGCTTGACCGTGTCGATGGTCTGCTGCGTCAGCGCGATCAGGCCCTGCGTGAGCGATTGCAGCTCGGGGTTTTCGGCGCGGCGCTGGATGCGTGTGGCATCCATCTTGATCGACGTGAGCATGCCGCCGAGCATGTCATGGATGTCGCGCGCCATCGCGAGGCGCTGCTCTTCGAGCTTGTTGGCGGTGTAGGCCGCCAACGCCTGGAGCTGTTCGCGCGAGCGCTTGAGTTCTTCCTCGTTGTGCACGCGGTCGGTCACGTCGACGCCCACGCCCATCACCGCGGGCCGGCCACGGTAGAGGATGCGCGAGCCGTGCACTTCGACAAAGCGCACGCGCCCGTCGCGATGGAGCCCGCGCGTGATGAAGTGCATGCTCGGCGGGTCGCCCGAAAGGCGGGCGCGGATGCGCGAGCGCACCACTTCCAGAAAGTCGGGCGGCACGATCTGCGCCAGCGACATGCCGGTCGCCTCCTGCACCGTGTAGCCCGCGATGCCCGCCCAGGTGGCGTTGCAGTAGACGAAGCAATCGTCCTGGATCACGTAGATGCCCGCGACCATCTGTTCCACGATGGTGTGGAAGGGCATGTCCGGCAGGCTTTCGTGTTCGAGGTCGGTCACGTGGCGGGGGAGCGATGGGCGCCGCCATGATAGGGCGGCATGCGGCCCGTGACTGCCTGCTGCGGGTTTGCGAGAAGCAGGGTTCCCCGTAGCCCTGGCCGGCAGAGGGCGCGTCAGGCGCTGGGGCTGCTGCGCACCCTGGCAATGGCGAAGCCCAGCGCGACCGCGACGCAGAGAAACGCCAGCACCGCCAGCCAGCCGGATTGGGTGAACACATAGGCGCCCAATGCGGCGCCTGCTGCCACCACGGCAGCCAGCCATTCGAGTGCGGAATCCAGCCAGCCGCTGGGCTTGCTTTTCCGTGGCCGGGTCGGGGCACTGTCGTGCTGCTCGGCGGGTTGCTTGCGTGGCTTTTTCTGCGGGCGCGAGAAGAGCGTGTTCAGCGCCGGTGTGGGCCACGACCATGTGTCCGATGTACCGATTCCGGACAGGAGCCACACTGGGTCCGCGTCATGCCGGCTGAGGTCGGTCGCGAGGTCGGCGAGCGCGCCTTTCCCGTCCAGCTTCTCCAGCGCGGCGAGGTCGGCGCGCAGCCACTGTTCGGCATCGGCCGCATCGGGCAGGCCGACGGTGCGCAGCAGGATGTGGTCGGCAAAGCCCTCTGCGATCAGCGCCTCGAAGCCTTCGTAGATCGGCCGGTAGCGTTCGCCGACGGCCGCGACGATCTTCTCGCGCCGGCTCGCCAGCCTTGCGAGGGCCGAGGGCTTGTCGGTCACGAGGTACGGGTACGTCGCATCCGCGCCGAAGTCCGCCAGGCATTCTTCGCGCTCGATGGCGCAGGCTTCATCGTCGATGTCGTACTCATCGATGAAGCGCGCATGCCGGATGTCGCCTTCGCTGAAGAGCGCGCGCCAGAACAGCGGAAAGAAGGCATTGGCCTCCAGCTCGCCGCCGTGGCCGAAGAAGTCGCGCCATTCGTTCAGGCTGCCCTGTGGCATGCGGGGCAAGGTCGAACTGCTCAGAAAGACAGGATGCGACATGGTTCTACTCCCTGTGAATTTCGGCGGCCTCGATCAACGCGGCGCGCGTGTGCGGATGCGCCGGCTCAACCGCCGATGGGGGAGCACAGCTCGACCAGCGTGCCATCGGGGCAACGAACGTACGAGACCACCTGCCCCCACGGCTTGGCGGTCGGCGGCGTGAGTTCCGATGCGCCGGCCGCAACAGCGCGCGCATGCGCAGCCTTCACGTCGTCGGTGACAAAGCCGAGTTCGATGCCCAGCGGCTTGGCCGACTCCGATGCGGCCACATGCCCTTGCGGAAAGTTCGATGCGGCCAGCTCGTGTGAGGCAAAAGAGAGCGTGGTGTCTCCCGTGAGCAGCTCGCCATAGGTGCCCGATTCATGCAGGAACTTTCTCTGGAAACCAAAGGCCTGCTCGAAGAACTGGAGGGACTGGGCCACGTCGGGGACGTAGACGATGGTGTAGCCGAATTTCATGAGGGTGATCGATGGTGTGGGTGAACGAGGGCGTATAGATTCCGCAGAGCCGCACTCTACCCAGAACCTGCGCGAACTCAACCCGATGCGCCTGCGAACAGAAAGCCCATGAACCCTGAACATCTTCTTCCGCTGCTGCCAGTGGGCAAGCAATGGATTGCCGCGCCATCGGGCGAATCCGGCGACACCGTCTACCGGCGCAGCGACGGCGCGGCATTCGCCAAGGTGTCGATGGGCGAGGGTGCGGCGTCGCTTGAAGAAGAGCGCCGCCGCACCGAATGGCTGGCGCCGTTCAACATCGGTTCGGCCACGGTGCTCGACTGGCGTTCATCGGAACACGGTGCTTGCCTCGTCACGAGCGTCGTCGCGGGCGTGCCGGCCAGCGAATTGAGCGCGGCCGAACTGCTCAAGGCGTGGCCCTCGATGGCGCAACGGCTGAAGGCATTGCACGAGGTTCCGGCTGCGGGCTGCCCGTTCGAGCGCAGGCTCGGCGCGATGTTCGACCGCGCTGCGGACGTGGTCGCTAGGGGCGCGGTCAACCCTGAATTTCTTGACCCTGATCAGCAGGATATTCCGCCACCAGTCCTGCTCGATGCCTTGCGCGTGCAGTTGCCCGAACGGCTGGCGCAGGAAGCGCGCGATCTGGTCGTGTGCCACGGCGATGCATGCATGCCGAACTTCATGGTCGATCCGGTGACGCTGCGCTGCACGGGGCTGATCGATCTCGGCCGACTGGGCACGGCGGACCGGCATGTCGACTTCTCGCTTTTTCTTGCGAATGCGCGAGAGAGCTGGAAAGGGCCCGAGGACGCGCTGATCGCCAGGGCGCTCCTGTCCGAGACTTTTGGGGCGCAGGCATTGGACGACGGGCGCCTCGACTTCTACCTTCGGCTGGACCCCTTGACCTGGGGTGTCGACGTGAGCGATTGAAGGCCCACAAGAGAGGGTAGTTGCTAGGGCGGAGACCTATGGCGAACATCCGCCGGAGCAAGCAGAATGCGGCCACGAATGGTGGACGGCCCGGGTCTGGTGCCCCGGGGCCATGTGTCTCGCGACTGCGGAGGGTTCAGATGCTTCCCATCGTCATTTCTCTTGCTGCAACGGTCATCCTGCTCGTCTGGATGGGCTTCTTCATGATGGGCTCGCTGCCGTTGCTCGTGCTCAAGCACGACACCCCGCTGGACTCGCGCTTCATCCGTGGCCTGTTCAACGTCTACTACCTCGCCGTGATGCTGACCGGGAGCGCGGCGGCGCTTTGCTATGTGTGGTCCGGCAGGTTCGTCTTCGCCGTCGGCATGGCGTTGATCGCGGCCTTGGCGTTCGCGCTGCGACGCTGGCTCATCATCCCGCGCATGGACTTCTTGCGTCACACGATTCCCGAGGCCGACAGCTCGATCTTCCAGTTCCGCCGGCTTCACATCGTGGGGATGATGCTCAACGTGGCGCAGCTCGGCACGGTGGCCTGGTCATTGACGAAGCTGGGGTTTTGATCGGCACGGTGCCGGCTTCGGGCCGTTGCGTGACCTTGGCAGCTTCGTGAAACTGCGGCTCAGCCGCAAAAGATGAAGTACCCGGCCAAGCCCGCGGCCACGTAAGTCGCAATGCCGATGAGCGCCATCGCGTCCTCGGAGGCCACCAACGAACCGTCATCGGCACGCGAAAAACCGTACCAGGAGAACTGCAGGCCTGCGCCGGGGAATCCGATGCGAACCTGCCCCAAGGTCACCACCTTGAATGCGCCCAGAAGCAGCAGGAGCACAGCGCCTTCACCCAGTACATGCACGAGCAGGTACAAGCAGACCGCTGCGGGCGCGAGCAGCACGACAAGGGCAATGATTCCGGCGGTGCTTGCAGCAAGTTCGTCTTTGAAGACGAGTGCCAGGAGCGTGGCGCCAGCCGACACGAGCGCTGCAATGATCCAGCGATTTCGGGTCATAGCGAAACCTTGACGCGAAGCGATTGGCGGCAACGGTTCGCGATCCGTGCGTCGCTCGAATACCGACGGTTTTCTTCTTGATGCATTGCTCGCATGGGTGTCCTTGTGGCCGACTGTAGCTGGTCTCCTCGCGCCCTTGAAAGAGCAACTTCAGCCCGCAAAAAGCAAGCCATCTTCATGCGCCCTTAATCAACCCTTCATGAATTTCGACAGCCGTTTTCATTGCCGCTAGATTGCGCGCCGATGCCTCGTCGGGGCATCGGCACACAACACTCAATGGAGACGGATTCATGAAGATTTCTGGTTGTCGAAGGCGCTGGCTGGCGATCGCTTCGTCGGTGGTTCTTGCGGCCGTGCTCAGCGCTTGCGGTGGTGGTTCGTCCGGCGTTTCGTTCTTTCCAGCCATCGGGGGCGGCGGCACTCCGCCTGCCCCGCCCCCCGAAGGAGGGGGCGAAGGGGCGCTTCGCAAATGGGGCTACATCACGCTGCCCGACGGCAACCGCATGCGCTACAGCGTGATGCTTCCGCGCGCGACGGGGGCCTTTCCGGTGTTGATCGAATACGACGGCTATACCTCGGGGTCGCAGTCGGGCGAGGCCAAGCGCTGGGTGCCCGAGGGCTATGCGGTGATGGGCCTCAACCTGCCCGGCACGGGCTGTTCGAGCGGCGAAGACCAGTTGTTCGATGCCACGATCGGCGCTGCCGGCGCATTCGCGGTCGAATGGGCTGCGAAGCAGCCGTGGTCTACCGGCAAGGTCGGCATGGTGGGCTACTCCTATCCAGGCTTCAACCAGCTCTGGGTGGCGGCACAGCGGCCAGCGGGGCTTGTGGCCATCGCCCCGGGAAAGAACGTGACCGACCCATACCGCGACCTGGCCTACCCGGGCGGCATCCAGAACATCGGTTTTCCGTCGCTGTGGTGGTCGCGTTTCCCAGACCTCTGGAAGGATGCGGCGACGATGGCCAGGACGCTCGATGGCGACACGGAATGCGAGAGAACGGTGGCCGAGAACATCGAGAAGATCAAGCGGCCGGACCTCGACCTGAACACATGGCTCGACAACGACCCGTACTACGGCGCGCGCTATGCGAAGAAGAGCGCCATGCTGGTCACCCGCAACATCGACATTCCGACGCTCGGCACCCAAGCGTGGCAGGACGAACAAGTGGGGCCCCGCATGGGGTACTACGAGGAAACCATCGCACCCGAGAAGATGTGGTTGATCAGCTCCAACGGCACGCACGACACGAGCGAGTCGAGTGCCTACATCTTCGATGTGCAGAAGCGCTTCTATGCGCACTTCCTCAAAGGAGAAGCCAACGGTTTCGAGCGCGAGCCGCATGTGCATCTGCTGCAGGAGCTGCAGATGTCAGAGGGCGCCGGGGAGTATCCAGACCTGACACCCACGGCCGTGGCGACCTTCGAGCGCCTGCCGGTCAAGGCGACGCCGATGCGGCTGTGGCTCAAGCCCGGCGGCACCATGGACGACGTACCGACCGAAGACAGCCCGGTGCCGTCCAGCGACTACCAGTACCCGGTCGAAAGCCCGGCGGTCAACAACCCCTACGAGGAAGGCTGGAAGCCGGTGACCACGCCCGGCGGGCAACTCACCTTCACGACAGCGGCGCTTCCGGAGAGCCTGAGCTTCTACGGTGAAGGCTCGGTCGATCTCTGGCTGAGTTCGACCACCAACGACGCCGATCTGCAGGTCACCGTGTCGGAGATCCGGCCTGATGGCATGGAGATGTTCGTGCAGCGCGGCTGGCTGCGCGCTTCAAAGCGGCAACTGGACGGTGCGAAGTCGAGCGTGTTGCGGCCCTGGGGTGATTTCACCGAAGCGGCCATGAAGCCGCTGGTGCCGAAAGAACCCGCGCAGATGCGACTGGAGATCCAGAAGTTCGCACACGTCTTTCGCGCGGGCTCCAGCATTCGCCTGACGATCGACACACCGTCGCAGACTGGCTACTGGGTGTTCGGAAGCAGCAAGACGCCTTCGACCTATACCGTGTGGCATGACAGGAACCGGCCCTCGAGCATTGTCCTGGGCCATGTGAAGTACGCGCATGCCAATGCCTTGCCGGACTGCAAGGCGACCCAGCGGCAGCCCTGCCGCAAGCTGGATATTCCGTTGCCGGCGCGGGTCCCGCCGGGCGTCGGGCCGAAGGCGCCGGTGTGACGCCTGTCTAGCGCTGCAGGCCGATATCGGTCGCCTTGCAGCGCCGGATGACTTCAGAAAAGTAAGGCTCGAACACCCGGTTGGCAACTTCCCATCGGCCGTGTTCTTCCAGGTACGCGGGAAGGAGCTGGTTCAGTTCGCTCCATACATCCTTCTCGCGCACCGTGGCGAGTTGGCCATCGCGAAAGACGATGCGGCCCGCCACCATCACGAGTTCGATCGAGCTGCCGTTCTCGCAATAGGCCAACTGCTTGACGATGTCGTTCTTCGGCCGGAAGTTGTCGTTGTCCAAATCCAGCATCACGAGGTCGGCGGCCTTGCCGACTTCGAGCGAACCGGTCACATCGTCGAGCATCGCGGTGCGGGCGCCGTTCAGCGTGGCCATGCGCAGCGTCTCGATGGCGCTCAGCCATTGCGTGGGTGGCGTGCCGCCGGTGTTGTGCATCAGCGCGGCGAAGCGGATCAGGTCGAACACGCGGACACTGTCGTTGGACGACAGGCCATCGGTGCCCAGCCCGATCGCCACGCCCGCGTCCAGCAGTTTGCGGATGGGCGCCAGGCCCGAGCCCAGCTTGAGGTTGCTCAACGGGTTGTGCACCACCGAGCAACCGGCACGGCCCATCTGCGCGATGTCCTCGTCGGTGATCCAGATGGCATGGGCCAGCGTGGTGTGGCGGTCCAGCACACCGATGTCGCGCATGTGGGCCAGCAGCGTCTTGCCGTAGAACATCTGGCCGGCCACGGCCTGCACCTTGGTTTCGAGCAGGTGGGTGTGCAGTGGCACGCCGTGCTGCACGGCCAGCGCGTGACAGGCCTGCAGCATGTCGGTGGTGCAGCGCTGCGGCGCCGACGGCGTGATGGCAAAGCGCAGGCGGCCATCGGCCTGTCCGTGAAATTGCCTGAAGGCTTCCTGGCAATAGGCGGTGTAGTCGGCGGCCGTGGTCGGCGCGCCGAAGCTGAGTTGGTTGCGCAGGTGTTCCGGAAACACCTCGCGGCCGAAGGGCGTGGAATCGAGCACCGGCGTGTTGAGCACGGCACTGGACACGTTCACGCGAATGCCGGCGTCGCGGTACGCCTGGAAGACGATGCCGAGCCGCTCGGTGCTGTGCGCCATCGGGTCGAAGAAATCGTCGCACAGCGTGGTCACGCCATTCTTCAGCGACTGCATCGCCAGCAGCAGCGTGCGCAGGTAGAGCAGGCGGTCCGGGATCGGCGCGCCCGAGATGTATGTGTAGGCGTACAGCAGCCAGGTTTCCAGCGGCATCTGCTCGTAGCGGCCCTTGAAGAAGGTCTCGCTCGAATGGGTGTGCGCGTTGACGAGGCCGGGCATCAGCAGCTTGCCGTGCGCCGCGATGACTTCGCATGACTCCGGGGCCGCAAGGCCTTTGCCGATGGCCGCGATCTTGCCGCCCTGCAGCAGCACATCGGCGCGCATGGGGCGCTCGCCATGCGGCTTCGCCATGGTCAGGACTTCCGCGCCCTGGAACAGGATGGACTTCGGTTCTGTGGTCATGCGTTGCTGCTCCTCATGCGTGCCGCTCAGTCGCGCATTTCCGCCGTGCCCCGGATCGAGCCGAGACCGCCGCGCAGCTTGGTGCTGAGCCACACGCCGAAGACCGTGGCGATGTAGGGCAGGGCCTGCAGCAGGTCGTTGGAGATTGCGCCGCCGTAGATCAGCTGCGCGCGAATGCCCAGCGCCGAGACGATGGCGAAGAACAGCGCCGCCGCTGTCGCGCCGAGCGCACTGCCGGCGCCGAAGATCACGGCCGCAAAAGCCATGAAGCCGCGGCCGGCCGTCATGTTCTGCGAAAAGATCTGCAGGCTGCCGCCGGCCAGCTCGGCGCCGCCCATGGCGCACAGGATGCCGCCGAGCGCCAGTGCCAGCAGGCGCATGCGGCTGGGGTTCACGCCCACGCTGCGCGCCGCGAACGGATGCTCGCCCGAAGCCGACATCTGCAAGCCCAGGCGCGTGCGTTCCAGCAGCAGCCACACCAGCCAGACGGCAACGGGCATGAACAGCACGAACACCGACAGGCTGCCCAGCGGACCGAGGTCGGCGTCGAACAGGCTGTTGAGCTTGGGAATGCCGAAGGGCGCCGTTACCGTGGCTTCGCTGTCGTACAGCGCCTGGATGGCCAGCGAGGTGCCGCCAAGGCCCAGCCCGGTCAGGCCCAGGCCCGCGATGATCGGGTTGGCCTTGAGCTTCTCGACCACGTACCACAGCAGTGCCGAGGCCGCCACGCACAGCGCGCAGGCGATCAGCATGGCCTGCACGAAGGATTCGGTCTGCACGATGCCCACGATCAGCGCGCAACTGCCAATGATCATCAGCCCTTCGAGGCCCAGGTTCCAGACGCCCGCGCGCTGGGCCAGCACCCCCGCCAGCGTGACGTAGATCAGCGGCGTGCCCGAAATGAGGATGGAAACCAGGGTGTCTGTCATGCCGGCTTTCGGGTCAGGAGCTTGTCCAGCCACTTGGCGCGGGACGTGATGAAGAGGGCGATGGTGGCGTTGATCACCTCGATGGCCGCTGCCGGCATGCCGACCATCACCGGCAGGTACAGCGCGGCCGACGCCAGCGCGCCGAAGAAGAGCGCGGAGACGGCGGTGCCCACGATGGACAACTGCGCCACCAGCGCGATCAGGATGGCGGTGAAACCGTGCGCGGGCAGGAAGCCGCTTGCCAATCGGCCGTTGGGCCCCAGCAGCTCGATGCCGCCGGCCAGCCCGGCCAGCGCACCGCTCACGAGAAAGCTGAACAGGCCGATCCGCCCGACACGCGCGCCTTGCCACGCCACCATGGTCGGATTGCGCCCGGCCAGGTTGGCCACGATGCCCAGCGCCGTGCGGTTGGCCAGCAGCCACGACAGCACGAACACCAGCAGCGTCAGGATGATGATGAGCGGCGACACGCCCAGCGAATCGGAGATGCGGTACGCATCCGCAATCGGGCGGCTGGAGGCCTGCTGCCCCGAGCCCGTCGGGTCTTTCAGTGGACCGGAGGTCACGTACACCAGCAGCAGGCCCGCGAGGAAGTTGCCCATCAGCGTGGTGATGACTTCGTCGGTGCCCGAGCGCAGGCGCAGCAGCCCCGGCCACATGGCCCACAGCGCGCCACCCAGCATGCCCGCGAGCAGGCAGCACGACACGACGATCCACGCCGGTGCGCCCGACAGCCATTCGGCCGTGAACGCCGCGAAGATCGAGCCGATGTAGAACTGCCCCTGCGCGCCGATGTTGAAGAAGCCCGCGCGGAACGCGATGGCCACGCCCGTCGCGGTGATGAACAGCGGCATGGCCCAGCGCAGGCCCTGGTGCAGCGCACCGTCGCGCAGGAACGCGCCTTCGAGGATGCCGGTGAACAGCTCGCCGACCGGCAGCCCCGCGCAGAAGAATGCGAGCGCGCACAGCAGCAGCGCGAAGCACACGAAGAGCAGCACGCGCAGCACAGGCAGCATGCGCGCCAAAGACAAGGCGTTCGACGTCATGCGTGCGCTCCCACCATCGCCTGGCCGACCTGGCGCAGGTCGTAGGGCGCGCTGTACTCGCCGACGACCTGCCCGCGCAGCATCACCAGCACGCGGTCGCTGATGTCGAAGAGTTCGTCGAGGTCGGAAGAAATCAGGATGATCGCGGCGCCCCGGTCGCGTGCCTGGCGCAATGCCTTCCACACATAGGCGGTGGCGCCGATGTCCAGGCCGCGCGTGGGTTGGGCCGCGATGATGAGGCGGGCGCTGTCGTCCACCTCGCGCGCGAAAATCACCTTCTGCGCATTGCCGCCCGAGAGCGAGCCCGCGGGCTGGCTGCAGGTGGCGTAGCGCACGTCCCACTGCGTGAGCGCCGAGTCGCACTCGGCCTGCAGCTTCTTCGGCCGCACGAAGGACAGCAGGCCGTCTTTCAGCAGGCGGCCCATGGCCCAGTTTTCCCACAGGCTGCTGTTCAGCGAGAGGCCTTCCACGTTGCGCTCGAAAGGAATGATGCGAAGGCCGGCCGCGCGGCGCGTGGCCAGGTCGCTGTGCGTCAGGTCCTTGCCGTCGAAGGAGAGGGTGCCGCTGGCGGTTTCCGCCAATGCGGCGATGGCGCGCACCAGGGTGCGTTGCCCGTTGCCTTCGACGCCCGCGATGCCGATGATTTCTCCGGCGCGGATGTCCAGGCTCACATGGGCCAGCGCGGCGCCTTCGGCATCGGGTCGGGTCGACAGGTCGTGCATGCGCATGACGGTCGGTGCGGCGAGATTGGGCTTTCGGGTGACGGGTTCGCTGCCTGCTGGCAACGGTGCCTTGGCGTCGCCCATGATCCACTGGCTCAGGTCGGCCGCGCCGATCGAGGCGCACGGCACCGGGCCCATGACATGTTCTCCGCGCCGCAGCACGCTCACGGTGTCGGCAATGGCCATCATTTCGCGGATCTTGTGCAGGATGAGCACGACGGTCACGCCGCGCTTCTTCAATATGCGGATGCGCTCGAACAGCGTCTCTACACCGGCGGGTGCGAGCACGGCCGTCGGCTCGTCGAGGATGAGCACCCTGGCATCGGTCACCAGTGCCCGCGCGATCTCGATGCCTTGCTGCGTCTCGATCGGCAGGTTGCGAATGACCTCGCGCGGACTGACCGCAAGGCCCAGTCCGTCCAGGTGCGACTGCCAGCGCTTTTCGAGCTGGCGCGAAGTGAACAGGCCGCGATGCCGGCTCGAGCCGAACTCCATAGCCTGCGCCACCGTGAACGAGGCCGGCAGGGCAAAGCTCTGGTGCACCAGCTCCACGCCGGCTGCGCGCGCCGCGCTCACATGGCCGGTGCGAATCTCGTGGTCACCGATGCGCACGCGCCCGTGCGTGGGCTTCACCAGCCCCGAGCAGACGCGCGCAAAGGTGGTCTTGCCCGCACCGTTCTGGCCGACGACCGCATGAATCAGTCCTTGCTCGAAGGCGATGGAAACATCCGACAGCGCCTTCACGGTGTCGTACTGCACCGTGACGCCATCGAGGACCAGCGCGGCGCCCGGTGGGGCGGCCGCGCCGTTCAAGGAACTTCTGTTCATGCTGCAGCCGGAAGAATCAAAGGACGGTGTTGAACGGCACCTTCAGCGCGCCGCTGAGGATGGCCGCCTGCGCGGTGCGGATCTCGGCCATCGTCGCTTCGGCCTTGGCCGCGACCGCCTTGTCGCCGTCCTTCTGGAACAGCGGCGAGAGTTCGAGCGCGACGACGCCGGTGCCCAGGCCGGTGTGCAGGTGCGAGCCGCCCTTGCCAGCCTTCATGATGCGCGAGGCTTCGTCGTACAGCGACTTGCCGAAGTGCAGGCTGACGATGGAGATCAGCGACTTGGTGCCCTGCGGATACTGCGCCGGGTCGAGGCAGCTCACGAGGCGGCCGGGCTTGTCGTTGGCGGCAGCGATGATGCCCGCGTCGGTGGCGGCGGCATCGGTCTGGATGAAGTCGATGCCGCTGTTGTACATCTGCGTGGCGATCTCTCGGCCCTTCACCGGGTCCTGGAACGAGCCCGCGAAGGCCACCGTGACGGTGGCGCCCTTGCGCACCGACAGCACGCCGGCCTTGAAGGCGTTGAAGTCCGCATTCAGCGGCGGGATCGACATGCCGCCGATGAAGCCGATCTTGCCGGTGGTCGACATGCGCCCCGCAAAGATGCCGGCCAGGTAGGTGCCCAGGTAGTAGTCATACGAGACGGTCGTCACGTTCGCGATGGCCGGCTTCATCTCGTCGCCGAACAGTTGCAGCCACTGCGTCTTCGGGTACTTGGGCGCGAGCGCCTTGAAGGGCTCGGTGACCTCGTTGAAGGTCGACACGATGACGGCCGCGCCGGCATCGCCCAGCGTGCGGAAGATGGTCTCGTAGGTCGACGGGTCCTTGGCGTAGATCGCGCGGGTCTGCATGCCCGTTTCCTTGCCCAGCAGCTTCAGGCGCGCAATCATCGCGTCGACCGCGCTGGCATCGCCCGCGGCCTGCGTGTGCACCAGCGCGATCAGCCCGCCCTTGGCGTTGGCGATCAACGGAAAGAGCGCGCTGGCCATGGCCACACCGCTCAGGCTGGCTGCAGCTTTCAGAATCTGCCGGCGTGGGTTGGCGGCGCGAGAGGTGGCGTTGGTTGTCATGCGGATATCTCTGGGGTTGAAGAACGGGCGAACTTGCGGGGAGACAAGGAACTCAGGGCGTGGGCGAGCTGGGTGCGGGATTCATGATCATCACGTCCTGGCTCTGGATGGCGTCCAGCGCCCACACGCTCTTGATGAAGGACTGCCAGTCGGGGTCGGCATACATCGCGGCGCGCCGGGCCTCGCGGTCGGCAAGGCTGTCGTAGGCCCAGATCAGCACCGTGGTGTGCAGGCGGCCGATTTCCGAAACATAGAGGCCCACGAACTTGTTCAGGTGCCGTTTCTGCACCGGCAGGCCCTCGCGTTCGTACTTCTCGCGCCACTGGTCGATGGTGCCGGGGCGGAAGGTATAGAGGCGGTGTTCGATGATCATCAAGTGCTCTTTCTGTCCTGTGGATCTACTGGCCGGCCAGGATGAATTCGGCGCACTTCTCGCCGATCATGATGGCCGGTGCATTGGTGTTGCCGCTGGAGATGACCGGCATGATCGAAGCGTCGGCCACGCGCAGGTTGGCGATGCCGTGCACCTTCAGGCGATGGTCGACCACCGCCATGTCGTCGTTGCCCATCTTGCAGGTGCCGACCGGGTGGAAGGTCGTCATGGCGGTGGCGCGCAGCCAGGCCATCAGCTCTTCATCGCTCTGCTTTTCAGGGCCGGGTGCGATCTCCTTGCCGCGGTAGGCATCGAACGCGGGTTGGTCGATGACCTGGCGCGTCGCGCGGATCGCATTGACCATGGTCTTGCGGTCGAAGTCGGTGTCCAGGTAGTTGGGCTGGATCAGCGGTGCGTCGGTCGGGCGACCCGAGCGCAGGCGAATGCGGCCCTTGCTGTCGGGGTTGACCGGCCCCACGCGCAGCGTGAAGCCGTGCTTGGCCTCGATGCTGGTCTTCTTGAACGGGTTCGGAAAATACAGGTTGGCTGTTTTTTCCAGCGCGGGCATGAAGTGCAGTTGCACATCGGGGTTCGCAAGCTCGGGCGAGGTCTTGATGAAGGCGCCGGCCTCGTAGGGAAAGGTGGTGGTGATGCCTTCGCCGAACAGCATGCCCTGCACGACCGAGAACGCGATCTTGTCGAAGCGCAGGTCCTTGTAGAGCGTGACGGGCTGCTTGCATTCGTAGGCCATGACGCAGTCCACGTGGTCCTGCAGGTTGCCGCCCACGCCGGGCAGGGCTTTGAGCACCGGAATGTCGTGCGTCTCCAGTTCGGCACGCGGGCCGATGCCGGACAGCATCAGCAGATGCGGCGAGCCGACGACACCGGCGCAAAGAATCACTTCCTTGCGGGCGCGCACGGTGCGCATCTGGCCCTGGACTTCGTACGCCACGCCCACGGCCTTCGACTTCTCGACGATCACCTTGTGCGTGAGGGCGCGCGTGACGACCTTGAGGTTGCTGCGCTTGAGCGCCGGCCGCAAAAAGGCGAACGACGTGGACCAGCGCTTGCCCTTCTTGATGGTGAAGTCGTAGCGCCCGAAGCCCAGTTGGGTGGGGCCGTTGAAGTCGTCGTTCAGCGGGTAGCCGGCCTGCTTGCCCGCTTCGCAGAACACGTCGAGCAAGGCATTCCAGCCGCGCGCGCGGCACACCGTCAGCTCGCCCTGGGTGTTGTGGAACACGCCTTCGCGCTGGATGTGGCCTTCGGAGCGCTTGAAGGCCGGCAGCACGTCCTTGTACGACCAGCCGGGGTTGCCCATGGCGGCCCAGCCGTCGTAGTCCTGCTTGCCGCCGCGCACATAGATCATTCCGTTGATGGTCGACGTGCCGCCCAGCACCTTGCCGCGCGGCCAGTAGAGCTTGCGGCCGTTGAGGTTGGGCTCGGGCTCGGTGTGGAAGTGCCAGTTGTAGATGCCGGACTGGAACAGCTTGCCCATCAGCATCGGCAGGCGGAACAGCGGGTTGGAGTCCTTGCCACCCGCTTCGAGCAGCAGCACGCGCGTGGCGGGGCGGGCGCTGAGCCGTGCGGCGAGGGCGCAGCCTGCGGAGCCCGCGCCCACGATGATGTAGTCGTAGTCGTTCGCGTCGTTCATGAAAGAAGTCACCAGTTCAGGGGAGCGCCGCCCATCTCCGCGAGATAGGCGTTGCACAGTGCAAAGGGGTTGGGCAGAGCGAGCACCGCGTCGGCGCTGGCGGGGTGTTCGCGCAGGATGCAGGCGACGTTGCGGCGGCGGCCCTCGACCACGCCGGCCGATTGCAGGGCCTGCGCGGCGGAGGCACCGAAGCCCATGAAGACCAATGGCTCGTCACGCTCCAGCAGGTGGTTGAGCACTGCATCGATCAGTGGCTTCCACAGCACCAGATGGCCGTGGGACTGGTGCGGGTCGATGCCGACTTGGAAACGGCTGAGCGTGAAGGAGGTGTTGAGCAGCAGCACGCCTTGTTCGCACCAGCGGTCGCTCAAGGTCGCGGGCGATTCGAAGGGCAGCGCGCCCGATTCGAGCGCCTGCAACGTGTGCGGCCAGTTGGCGAAGGCGCCGCCATAGCGGGCATCGCCGGTGCGCGCCTCGGCCACCATCTGCACCCAGGCGCGGATGCTCCTGGTGAACATCTTGTCGAGTTCGCGCCACTCGGCCACGTTGCCGACCTCGAAGGCGCGGCCGGTGGCAATGTCGATCGATGGATACGGGTCTTGCCCCAGCACCACGCAACGCACCTGCGAAGGCGCCACGCTGTCGAAGGCCTTGAGCATGTGCGCGCCGGCGGGCATGCCGGGCAGGCGACGGGCCTTGCGCGCCGGGAAGATGGGCTCCCAGGCTTCCAGCGCCAGGGCTGCATCGACGCCATCGAAATCAAGCTGCACGTCAGCGAGAACTGCACGCCATGCATCGGGCAGATCGGCGGGCCAGTCCGTCAGTGTTTCTTGCAGGGCGGTGCGCAGGGTTTGGGGCATGGAGTACATTCAAACGCTAAAAACTGACCAGTTCGTCAGGAAATTCTAAAGAATAAACTGACGAGTTGGTCAGAAATTTTTGCTAGGTGATTTCCCGCTGCCCGCAAGGCGCCCCCTAGAATTTGTTCCCGGTAAAAAGTGACACCATTGCCCATGCGCGACACCAAACCTGCACCATCCACGACGCCGGAAACCACCGCGGACAGAGAGATCAGGGCGGGCAACAAACGCAAGATCCTGAAAGCGGCCAGCGAGGTGTTCGCGGCCAAGGGCTTCGACGGCGCACGCATCGCCGAGATCGCCACCGTCGCGGGCCTGCCCAAGGCCAACGTCTACTACTACTACGCGACCAAGGAAGAGCTGTACAGCGCCACCTTCGCGCCGCTGCTGGAAGAGTGGGACAGCGCGCTGCGCATCCTCAAGGTCGAGACCGAGCCCGCCGTGGCATTGCGCGCGTATGTCGAAGCCAAGCTGAAGCTGGGCCGCAAGAACCCGCTGGAGGCGCGGCTCTTCGCCAACGAAGTGGTGCGCGGCGGTGCCTTCCTGTCAGCGGCGGACCGCGCGCACATCGCCAGGAGCACGGCCGCGAGCATCGAGGTCTTCGAGGCCTGGATGGCCGCCAAGAAGATCCGCCAGATCGACCCGCAGCACTTTCTGTTTCTGCTCTGGGCCTCGACCCAGTTCTATGCCGACTACGAGCCCATCGTGAACGCGGTGCTGCAGGTGAAGAAGATGAGCGCCGCGCACTACGACAAGGCGCTCGAGAGCATCGTCAGCACGGTGCTGGGCGGCGTGCTGCTCGATTGAGGCTGCGGCGCGGCGCGCAGCGCTAGCGAATCGGCCGCAACTGCTCATCCGCCATGCCCACCAGCAGGGCCGAGCCGTTGGGCAGGATGCGGAACTCGCCGTAGCGCGCATGCGTGAAGCGTTCCGCATCGCCTTCCTTGAAGAACCATGCATCGGTCACGAAGACCCAGCCGCCGTTTTTCGCGCTGAGCGGTACTTCGAGGTCGGCGGCCTCCTTCTGCTCACCGGCAGCGGGCACATGCAGCGTATAGGTTGACGGCACGGCCGGATTGGGCCGCACCAGCACGGTGGGCCGCTGGTCGCCGTTGTCGTGGTCGCCCCAGCGCAAGCGGTCGGGCAGCGCGAAGTTCAGTTGCATGTAGTCGCCCTGCATGAGCGAGCGCGGATCGACCGGCGCCAGTCGAACGAACACGGGCTGGCCGTTGCGGATGGTGTTCTCTTTCTGGAAGATCGCGATGTTGGCCACCACCAGTGTGGCCACGCCTGCCAGCACGATGCCCGCGAGCTGCTTGTTCTTCCACCAGACGCCGGTGACGGGCGCGATGGGCGCAGCGCCGGCTGCATCGGCGGATGACGCATTGCTGCGCGACGCCAACCAGGCCAGCGCGCCCAGCGCGGCACCGATCGCGACCAGCAGCAGTGCCTTGTCCGCCAGCGGCCACGTGAGCTGGTAGTAGAAGCTGCCCACGATCCACAGCGCCGCCGCGCAACCCAGCGCGGCGAGCCGCCAGCGCCGCGTGACGGCCAGTGCCGCAGCGCAGAGGCAGACCGCGCCGAGGTTCGGCACGAAGCCGCACAGCACCGCCAGCAACACAGCCACGCCAAGGCCGAGCACGGGCATCTGCCGCAGCGCCGGCCAGCAACGGCCCAGCAGCACGGCCGCACCCACCGCGCACAGCACCGACACCAGGATCTGCAGCTTGGCGCCCATGCCCGATACGGCGTTGACGCCGACCAGTTCCTGCCCCATGTCGGCGCCCGGGACCATGCCACCCAGCATGAAGGTGGCACCCGACAGCAGCACCAGCGTCAGCAAGAGCTGCACGCACCAGCCATCGGCCAGGCTGGTCAGCAGGCTGGCGGTGCGCGCGCTCGCCAGCCGCGGCAGCAGGTACAGCACCAGCAGCCACACGGCCAGGCCGATATGGGCGTAGAGCCACCACGTCCAGCGGAAGCGCTCGAGCCACACCAGATCCCAGAAGGCCTTGTTGCCGTTCGGCCAGGCCATGGCGGCGACGATCAGGAACACGCCCAGCATCAGGCCCAGCAGAGCGCGCAGCCAGTGCAAGGGCGTGAGCCAGGCCAGCACCAGGCTGACGGCGCACATGCCCAGCGCAGCGGCAAAGACCGTGTTGTCGCGGAACAGCGCCCATCCCAGGCAGCACAGGCCCAGCACCATGGCTGGCAGGCACAACTGTTCGACGAACAGCGCCAGGCCGCGCTGGCGCAGGATGAGCACGCTGGCCGCCAGCAGGATGAGGCCGAAGATGTACAGGGCAGGGCCTTGTTTCAGCAGCGCGCTGCCGAAGGTCAGGGCCACGGCGCCCAGCAGCGGCAGCACGGCCAGCCAGGCGCCGAGCGCGGTCAGCAGCAGCACCGGCCAGGGGCGCGAATCGTCCTTGGGCCATTGCGCGTCTGGCGGCAGCAGGCCATCGTCGATCGCGCGTTGCATGAGTGGGGATGGTGCTGCGGTCATGCGGCGGCTCCGTCTTGCTGCGCGGCCGCCAGCACGGCGGTCTGCCGTCGCATGACCCAGCCCACCGACACCGCCAATATCCCCGCGGCCGCGAGCCCGGTCAGCAGCAGCCGGCCGATGTCACTGCCACTGCTGCTGTGGAAAAGAATGCGCACGAGGCCGGCGACCAGCAGGGTGTCGACGCACAGCACCGCGACGCTCAGGCCCACGATGTCGAACCAGCGCTGCTGCATCAGCAGGCCTGTGGCGCCACCCATCAGCGCAAAGCCCAGAACGTAGTGGGGCCCGCCTTCGGAGCGAAAGAACAGGCCCGCCAGCGCGGCCAGCGTCACGGTCACGGCCATGACCAGCAAGGCCAGCCGGCGCGACCATTGCGCCGTTCCGACCCAGCGTTGCGCCCATGGGCTCAGCGCAACCACGAGCAGTGCGCCCAACGCCCAGCTCGCCAGATGAATCGGCAGGTCCTGATTGCCGGTTCGCCAGCGGTGCCCTGTGTGCGTATAGGCCCAGAGGCTGATCGCGCTGCAAGCCACGATTACCCACGGAAACCACAGCACGTCGCTACGCACGCCCAGGCACAGCGGCAGGGTGAGCACGGCCCACAGCGCGAACAACTGCCACGCATCGGCACCGGTCTGGTAGGTCTGGCCGTAGTAGGCAAACAGTGCACCCGTGCCCAGCAGGCACAGCAGGCCCATCGGTGTTCGCAGTGCCGCGCTACGCCAGGCCGCCAGCGCGGTCAGCAGCACCCAACCCTGCAGCAGTGCGAACTGCCCGGTGCGGCCCAGCGCGCCCCAGTTGGCCGCCACCCACATCACCAGGCCGAAGCCGCCGAGCCCGGCGGCAAGCAGCGCGACCGTGCGCCAGAAACGCTGGGCCAGGTGCGGCGGCGGCGCATCGAGTTCCGCGAGCGCGAACAGCGCATGCATCCGCGGCTGCGTCAGTCGATGGGCCTGGGCCAGTTCGTAGAGTGCGAGTCGAATGTTCATGGATGTGGAGGATGGTTGCCGATGCCATTCTCCACATGGTGAGTCCAGCCGCCTGTGCTGGACCGGTGTCGCCGAAGCTTTCTTCGGCTGCTAGTGCACGCGCTCTTCGATCGGTCCTACGCGATCGGGATAGAAGGCCACGTGGTCCTTGATCTGCGCGACCGGACCGTAAGGCGACTCGTAGGTCCACACCGCATTCACCGAGCGTTCGCCGCCGGCCGGAATGCTGTAGTAGTTGCACTCGCCCTTGTAGGGGCAATAGGTTGCATGCGACGTGCGTTCCAGCAGGGACATCTTCACGTCCTTGCGGGGGATGTAGTGCACGGTTCCGAAGTGCGCTTCGCGCAGTGTCAGCGCGTCGCGCGTGTCGGCGATGACGATGCCGTCGACCGACACCACCACGCGCAGCGGATTGCGCGCAATGGCGATCGGGTGGTCGGGGCCGGGGGTCTTGATGGTGCGTTCGGGCGTGGCGAACATGGGCAAGCTCCTTCAGCGGATCGGGGTGACGCAAGAATCGGCGGAAGCGCATCTTGCCGCGATGTCGCGACGGTTTGAAGTCCCCGCGAAATCGGCATGTTCCCGAAGTGGTTAAAGCCATGACCCCATCGGAATGGCTCTGGAAGCCTTTCGGATTCATTTCATGCCTGCGCGGTCTCATTGGGGATTGCCTCGGACAGCGCGGCCATTTCGATGTAGTGCTTCAGTTTGCAACGAACACCGAGCTTGCGCAGGGGCGGCCCGGCCGGGGCGAACCACCACCTGACCGGGCCCGCGCCGCGGGAGGTGTAAGAACGGTGATAAAACTTTGCGCGAACCCCACCCGTGCCCACCGAAAGACCGAAGTGAAGAAGAACAAGCTCGCCACCTTCCTGCTCGCCAGCCTGCTTGCCGCCGGCGCGAGCGCGCAGGCGTGGCCGTCGAAACCCGTGCGCGTGATCGTGCCCGCGCCGGCCGGCAGCTCGCTCGACGTGATCGCGCGCACGCTGGCCGACCGGTTGCGCGTGATGTGGAAGCAGCCCGTGGTGATCGAGACCAAGGCCGGCGCCGGCGGCTTGATCGGCATGGAGGCGGTGGCCAGGGCGCCGCACGACGGCTACACGCTGGGCATCGGCTTCAACGGGCCGATTGCCTTCGGCCCCTACATGTACGCGCGCATGCCCTACGCGCCGGCACGCGACCTCATACCGATCGTGCTCACGACCTCGCAGCCCAATGTGCTGGCGGTGCAGGCCAGCAATCCGGCGAACACGCTGCCCGAGTTCGTGGCCTGGGCGAAGAAACAGGGCCACCGGTTCAGCTATGCCTCGGTGGGGGCGGGCAGCTCGTCGCACCTCACGATGGAGCTGCTTCGCAGCGTGGCGGGCATCGAGGCGGTGCACGTTCCCTATTCGGGCTCGCCGCCCGCGGGGCTGTCGGTGGCGGCGGGCGATACGCAGGCGCTGTTCACGGTTGCGCCCGCGCTGCTGCCGTTGATCCAGGGCCAGCGCGTGAAGCTCATCGCCGTCACCAGCGCCACGCGCTCCGAGCTGATGAAAGACCTGCCCACCGTGGCCGAGTCGGGCTACCCCGGCTTCGAGTCGCTGGCATGGAACGGCTTCTTCACCGCCAGCGGCACGCCGCCCGAGGTGGTGCAGCGCATCAATGCCGACGTCAACACGGTGCTGCAGGAGCCGGCCGTGCGCGAGCTGCTGGCCAACCAGGGGCTGGTGCCGGGCGGCAGTTCGCCGGAAGAGTTCAAGACCTTCATCGACAGCGAAGGCCGCAAGTGGGGCGCGATCATCGCCAAGGTCGGCATACGCCTCGACCGGTGATACTTCGGGCGCCAGAATTCCAGGAGGACCCCCATGAGTGAATATCCCGAAGACATCTACACGGAAGCCGAGCCCGACCCCTACACGCTGAACAACCTGGGCCCGCTGACCGGCCTGGCCGGTATCTGGACCAGCGCCGCCGGCAAGGACGTCGCCCCCAAGGCCGAGGGCCCCGAAACCTCGGTCTACATCGAGCACGCCGAGTTCCAGCCCATCGATGCACAGACCAACGGGCCGCAAATCTTCTACGGGCTGCGCTATCACGTGCGCATCGTGAAGCCGGACGAGGTCGAGAGCTTTCACGACCAGGTCGGCTACTGGCTGTGGGAGGCCGCCACGGGCACGCTGATCCAGACGCTGTCGATCCCGCGCGGCCAGACCGCCATGGCCATGGGGCATGCGCAGCCCGATGCGAAGTCTTTCAAGCTTGAAGCGATTCGCGGCGCCGAGACCAACGGCATCCTGTCGAACCCCTTCCTGGAGCATGCGTTCAAGACGCTCAGCTACAACATCGCCGTGACGATCCATGACGACGGCAGTTGGTCGTACGAGCAGGAAACGCTGATGAGCGTTCGCGGCAAGCCAGAGCCCTTTCGCCACACCGACCGCAACACGCTGCGCAAGATCGGCGAGCCCACGCCGAACCCGACGGCGCGAGCCGCGATGGCAGAGGCCGCCGCTGCTGCGACGGCGGCCGAAGGCAACGCAACGGCCTGATCCGCGCGATGTGGGTGGGCGCGCTCTATGCGAGCGCCGCCTCCACATCCGCATGAAACTTCGCCGAGCACCACTCGGTGGCGCCGAAGTACAGCGAAGACTGCGCGCCGCTGGCCAGCGTCGATTGCGACGACACACCGAGCGCAAAGTCTTCGTCGAGCGCACCCCAGAACGACGCGACGTTCTTGCGCCAGTAGTTGATCGACTTCTCCGTTTTCGGCAGTTCCGGAATCAGCGTGCTCGCGATCACGCGCGAGCGGCCCGGCGATTCGGGCAGCACCGTGAACGCGTTGGCGTGGTCGCCTTCATGCAGGATGAAGGTCGCCGGAAAGAAGTAGTAAATGATGTTCGAGTGCGGCCCCACCTGCCAGTCGTGCTGCGGCTGCGCGCGCAACGCTTCGATGCTGCGCTTGGGCAGAAACAGGCGCTGGTGCTGCCGGTCGTGGTCGGCCATCAGCAGGTTGTCGTAGAACAGCGCCGCAATGCTGTTGCGGTGCGCGTACTGGAAGTGATAGGTCTCCAGATTGGCCTCGAACGGAATCTTCCAGTTGGCCGCGTTGTCGAAGGCGTGCTCATGAAACGGCACCCAACTGTCGTAGCCCCATGAGCGCAGGTCGCAGCCGAAGCGGCCCAGCCAGGTGTCGATGTCGAGCGTGGCGCTTTCACCCTCGGCCAGCACGCGTGGAATGGCCCACACAAAGCCCAATGCCTCGGCCACCGGCACGCGCGCCAGGCTGCAGCCCGATGCGGGCGCATGCGGAAAGTCTTCGCCCGAGGGCCGGCCGCGCAGCGTGCCGTCGAGCCCGTAGGTCCAGCTGTGGTACGGGCAGATGAGGGCGCGCTGATTCGACAGGCCCGGCGTCTTCAGCCGCGCACCGCGATGGCGGCAAGCGTTGACGAAGCCGTTGAGCTTGCCGTCCTGCCCGCGCACCAGCACCAGCGGCAGGCCGGCCACGTCGATGGCAAAAGAGTCGCCGGCCTTCGCAAGCGATGCCGAAGGGCACAGCGCCAGCGGGTAGCGGCGAAAGATGCGTTCCACCTCGCGTTCGTGGCGCTCGGGGTCGAGGTAGCGCGACACCGGGCTGATGCCGGGCTCGCCGCGTTCGCTGCCATGGGTCTCGATCAGCGCGAGCGCGCGCCGGATCAAGGCGATCTGTTCTTCATGCTGCATGGTCTGTCTCCGCCATTCTTGTTCGTTGTCTCCGTGCCATCGGGGGGCACGGGACATTATTGCGGCGGACCTGAACAGGCCGCGTGCTTCAGTCGAGCTTCAGCGTGCCCAGCCGCTCGACGATGAGGTCGTGCAGCGTTTGCGCGGCCACTGAAAGACTGCCTTCGCGGCGCTGCACCAGGTACACCGTGCGCGTGAGCGCGGGCAGCGGCAACGGGCGCGTGGCCAACGTGTCGCGGCGAAAGTGGAACAGCGTGAGCGCCGGCACCACGCTGATGCCCAGGCCCGCTTCGACCAGTCCCATGACAGTGGCCAGATGCTCCACCTCGAACACCGCGTTGAGCCGCTGCGGATGCACCGCCACATCGAGCGCCTGCCGCACGCTGCTGTTGCGCGCCATCTGGATGAAGGGCCACGGCGCGATCTTCTTCAGCGTCAGGCGCGGCTCGTGCGCCAGCGGATGGTCGGCGCGGCACACCAGGTGAAAGCGGTCGGTGCAGAGCTTGCGCGCGCGCAGGTCGCTGTCGGCCGCCGCACCCGCGCCCGAGGCCGCCAGCGCAAAGTCGGCCTGGCCGCTGCGCACGAGCGCAATGCAGGCGTCGGACAGCGCATCGTCCAGGTCGATGCGGATGCCCGGCCAGGCCTGCATGAATTCCGCGAACACGGTCGGCAACCAGCCGGCCGCGAGCGAGGGCAGGGCGGCCACGTGCACCCGGCCCTTGCGCCGCTCCACATGGTCGGCCAGGTCGCCCATCGCGCTGCCCATGTCGTCGAGCAGCCGCCGCGCCGAGCCTTCGAACAGCCGGCCTTCGGGCGTGAGCTGCACGCTGCGCGTGTCGCGGTCGAACAGGCGCGTGCCCACCGCGTCTTCGAGCGTGCGAATCAGCGCGCTGAAGGCGGGTTGCGACAGGTGGCTGGCCTGCGCCGCCCGCGTGAAGTTGCGGTGCTCCACCAGCGCAAGAAAGGCGCGCAGTTGCCGCGTGGAGAGGTCGGGCGTCTTTCTCATCAACGGGCCTTCGTTATTTGAAAAGCAGATCAATCAATCCGGATTTTCGATTTTACGGATGACAGGCGCCTGCCTACAGTGCACGGCAATGAATCCCAATGAATCGCCCAGGCTGTTGATCGGATGCGCCGCCGGCTTCTCGGGCGACCGCACCGATGCGGCGGGCCCGGTGGTCGACACGCTCATCGCGCGGCTGCAAAACGGCCCGAAAGAGCAGCGCGCCTTCCTGATCTTCGAGACGCTGGCCGAACGCACGCTGGCACTGGCGCAACTGCGCCGCCGCGACAATCCCGAGGCCGGCTACGAGCCGCTGCTCGACGCCATGCTGCGGCCCGTGCTCGCGCGCTGCCTGGCGCACGGCATCCGCATCGTCAGCAACTTCGGCGCCGCCAACCCGCGCGCCGCCGCCCGGCACATCGCCCGCATGGCGCGCGAGCTGGGCGCCGGCGCGCCGCGCATCGCGGTGGTGGAGGGCGATGATCTTTCCGGCCCCGAGCACCGCGCTTTGCTGCGCGAGGCACTGGGCGCGCAGATGGATGGCCTGCGCGTGGTCAGCGCCAATGCGTACATCGGCGCCGAGCCGATTGCCGCCGCGCTCGATGCAGGCGCGCAGATCGTGGTGTGCGGCCGCGTGGCCGACCCGTCGCTCACCGTGGGGCCGGCCATGTCGCACTTCGGCTGGCGCGCCGACGACTGGGACCGGCTGGGCCGCGCCACCATGGCGGGCCACTTGCTCGAATGCGGCGCGCAGGTATGCGGCGGCTACTTTGCGGACCCGGGCTACAAGGACGTGCCGGGCCTGGAGGCGGTGGGTTTCCCTATTGCAGAGATCGATGCCGATGGGGGTTGTGTCATCGGCAAGTCCGACGGCACCGGCGGGCTCGTGAGCGAGGCCACGGTGAAGGAGCAACTGCTCTACGAAGTGCACGACCCCGCCGCCTACCTGACGCCCGACGTGGTCGCGAACATCGGTGATGCCGAGGTGCGTGCGCTGCCCGGTGTCGACCGCGTCGAACTGTCGGGCGTGCGCGGGCACGAGCGGCCGGGCCGCTACAAGGTCAATGTGTGCCATGAAGGCGGCTGGCTGGCCGAGGGGGAAATCTCCTACGCCGGCCCTCGCGCCGAGTCGCGCGCGCGGCTTGCGGCCGATGTGCTGCGCAAGCGCCTCGATGGCTTGACCTTGCGCGTCGACCTCATCGGCGCCCTGAGCATCCTCGGCGACGACGCCGGCCGCGCGCTCGCGAGCCTGCCAGATGCCGGCCTGCGCGACGTGCGCCTGCGCGTCGCCGCCACGCATGCCGATCGCGCGCAGGCCGAGCGGCTGGCGCGCGAAGTCATGGCGCTCTACACCTGCGGGCCCGCAGGCGGCGGCGGTGTGCGCACCGCGCTCACGCCTCGGCTCAACACGCTGTCTTGCCTGTTGCCGCGCGAGGCGGTGCCGGTGCGTTTTGAACTGCTCGATGCAAAGGCGCTGGCATGAACGACACCACGAACACGACAGACACGATCGAGGTGCCGCTCTACCGCGCCGCTCACGGCCGCACCGGCGACAAGGGCGATCGCTCGAACATCAGCGTCATCGCATGGCACGCCGACCTCTACCCCTTGCTGCTTGAACAGCTCACGCCCGAGCGTGTGGCCGAACAGTTCAGGCATCGCAGGCCCTCGCAGGTGCAGCGCTTCGTGCTGCCGAAACTGGATGCGATGAACTTCGTGCTCGACGCGGTGCTCGATGGCGGCGTCAACGACGCGCTGAACCTCGATGCGCACGGCAAGGCGTTGTCTTTCCTGCTGCTCGACATGCCGATCCAGATACCGCGCGCGCTCCAGCCGTTGCTGGCAGGGCCGTAGCGGCGGCATCCCTTTTTTTCCTTACCCATCCATCCGGAGACAAAACAATGAAACGATTTCCCCTCACCGTGCTGACCACCGCACTGGCCCTTGCGCCACTGCTCGGCCACGCACAGGCCTTCCCCGAAAAAGCCATCACCTTCGTCGTGCCCTTCGCGGCCGGCACCGCCACCGACCAGATCGCGCGCGCGCTCGGCAACCAGATCGCGACCGAGACCAAGCAGGCCGTCATCATCGACAACAAGGCCGGCGCCAGCGGCTTCATCGCCTCGCAGAGCGTGGCCAAGGCACCTGCCGATGGCTACACGGTGCTGATCACCACCAACACCACGCACGCGGCCAACGAGCACCTGTTCAAGAAGCTGCCCTACGACCCGGTGAAAGACTACGCACCCATCGCCGCGCTCGGCAAGGGCGGGCAGATCATGGTGGTCAACCCGTCCTTCCCCGCGAAGAGCGTGGCCGAGTTCATTGCACTCGCGAAGAAGGACCCGGGCAAGTACAGCTTCGGCAGCGGCAGCAGTTCGAGCCGCATGGCCGGCGAGTTGCTGCAGCAGGTGGCCGACATCAAGCTGCTGCACGTGCCCTACAAGAGCAACACGCTCGCGGTGACCGACCTGCTGGGCAACCAGATCAACATGATGATCACCGACACCACCACCGGCCTGCCGCAGGTCAAGGGCGGCAAGCTGCGCGCGCTGGGCATTTCCAGCGCGGCCCGTTCGCCGCTGGCACCCGACGTGCCCACCATTTCAGAAGCAGGCGTGAAGGGCTACGAAATGGGCTACTGGTTCGCAGCCTACGCGCCCGCGAAGACGCCACCGGCCGTGGTCAAGCGGCTCAACGAGCTGCTGGTGAAGGCCGCGAAGAGCGAAGCCGCGAAGACCGCCTTCTACGAACCCACCGGCACCGAGGTGTTCACCACCTCGCCCGAAGAACTGGCGAAGTTCCAGACCGCCGAGTCGCAGAAGTGGGGCCGCATCGTGAAGGCCGCCGGCATCGAAGCCGAATAGCGCCATCGCCGTAGCGGGGATCGGCGCCGCGCAAAGAACACCATAACGAAGGAGACAAACCATGAAACGCTGGAGCCTTGCGGCTGCCACGGTGGCTTCGGCCGCCCTTATTCTTCTGAGCGCCTGCGGTGGAAGCGGCGGGGGCGGGGGCTTCGTGCTGCCGCCATCGACCGTCGCGCCTCCCACGGCGGCACCCCTGGCCGCCACCGCGCCGAAATTCAAGCTCGCCATATCGAAGACCGAACACGTGCCCGGCACCTTCGGCACCGTGGGCGCCTACGAAAAGATCAGCGGCATCTTCACCGGCGAGGTCGATCCGAAGGACGCGCGCAACGCGATCATTCAAGACCTGCAGCTCGCGCCGCTCAACGCCAACGGCAAGGTCGAGTACAGCTCCGACTTCGTGCTCTTCAAGCCCAAGGACATGAGCAAGGCCAGTGGCGTGCTGCGTTATGACGCGCCGAACCGCGGCAACATCGTCAACCTCGATCCGTACTTCGCCTCGCGCGGTTATGTGTTCCTCACGGCCGCGTGGCAGGGCGACGTGCCGGCCGCGGCGGGCAAGCTCACGCTCAATGTGCCGGTCGCGAAGAACGCAGACGGTAGCACCATCACCGGCACCTACCGCGCCGAGCTGCTGCCCACCGCGGCAACCAACGATTCGCTGCCGCTGCCCGGCGGCCCCTTCAACGCCGCCATGCAGGCCTATGCGACCGCGAGCCTGGACAACACCAAGCCCGGCTATGTGCTCACGCGCCGCATCAACGAGGGCGACGCACGCCAGCTCATTCCCGCGAGCGAGTGGAAGTTTGCGAAGTGCGGCGCTGGCTCGCCGTTCCCCGGCACGCCCGACGAAGCCAATGTGTGCCTCAAGGCCGCATGGGACCCGGCGTACATGTACGAGCTGGTCTACATCGCGAAAGACCCGAAGGTCATGGGCCTGGGCCTGGCGGCGCTGCGCGACATGATCACCTTCTTCCACCGCGATGCGAGGGACGCCGCGGGCACGGCCAACCCGGTGGCCGCGGCGATCCGCAACACCATCGCCTCGGGCGTCTCGCAGTGCGGCAACTTCATGAAGACCTTCGTGCACCTGGGCTTCAATGAAGACCGCGCGGGCCAGAAGGTGTTCGACGGCGTGTTCGCGCAGATCGCGGCGCGGCAGACCAACATCAACATGCGCTTTTCGATTCCCGGTGGCGGCGGCGGCGTGCGCACCGACCACACGGCCTTCGGGCAGGCCGGCACGCGCGGCCTCTCGAAGGACTACGTGGACGACGTGGCCCAGCGGCGCGGCGGCATCCTTTCGCGCTGCGAGGCCGGCGGCACCTGCCCCAAGCTCTTCATCGGCTTCAGCGGCACGGAGTTCTGGACCCTGCAGGGCTCGCCGCTGCTGACCGACGCGTGGGGCACCGCCGACCTGGTGCAGCCGGGCAACGCGCGCATCTACTACTACGCGAGCACGCATCACCTGCTGGGCCTGCCGTCGATGCCAGGCACCAACGCAGGCGCGCTCTACATGACCAATGCGAACACCAGCGTGATCCCGGTCGTGCGCGCCCTGTACCAACGGCTTGAAGAATGGGTCGTGCAGGGCACCACGCCGCCCGACAACCAGGTGCCCAAGCTCGCGGACGCCACGCTGGTGCGGCCGGCGCAGGTCAAGTTTCCGGCCATTCCGGGCGCTAGCTACACGGGCCTGGTCAACACCTATTCGCTGCTCGACTGGGGTCCCAACTACCGACCGCAGGACGAGAGCGGCATCGCCACGCAGGTGCCGCCCGCGTACCTGGGCCGCGACTACGCGATCCTGGTGCCGCAGGTGGATGCGGACGGCAACGACATCGCCGGCATCCGCAGCATCGACGTGGCCGTGCCCGTGGGCACCAACACCGGCTGGAACGCCACCAACAAGCCCGGCACCATCGACCAGGCGGGGCTCTTCGGTTCGTACTTTCCGTTCGTGAAGACTGCAGCGCTGCGCGCGGGCACAACCGACCCTCGGCTGTCGCTGCAGGAGCGCTACACCGACCAGGCCGGCTACGTCGCCGCCGTGACCAGCGCGGCCAACGACCTCGTGGCCAGGCGCTTCATGCTGCGCGTGGATGCCGACGCAGCCATTGCGAACGCGACGGCCAACCCCGTGCTGCCCTGATCGATCAATCGGTGGCAGCAACCACAACGTGCGCCGCGAACCCCGAGCGGCCCGGTGCCACATCGGGCCGCAGAGTGAGGGCGGGAATCTCGTAGTCGCCAGCGTTCTGCGGGCGGAACGCGATCGGCGCCGTCGTCCACAGCGCATCGAGCCGGCCGCCGAGGTCTTCGGTGATGCGCCCATAGGCCGCATCGTCGACCTTGCCCGTGCGGTAGACCACGAACGGCGGCAGCACCTCGAAGCCCGGGTAGTAGAGGATGCCGTGGTGAATGGGAAACAGCAGGTCGTCCATCGGCCCGTTGATGCCGCGCGGGCTGTAATGCGGCGCCCAACCGCCGGTGGTGACCACCAGCATCGCGCGCTTGCCCGCCATCACGCCTTGGCCGAAGCGGTCGCCCCAGTGCGTGTCGGAATGCTCGCCCACGCCGTAGGCAAAGCCATAGGCATACACGCGCTCGACCCAGCCCTTGAGGATGGCGGGCATCGAATACCACCAGAGCGGAAACTGGAAGATCACCGCGTCGGCCCACAGCAGCTTGGCCTGCTCGGCCGCAATGTCGTCGGGCTGCGTGCCGGCTTCGAAGGCGCGCTGTGAATCCATGACCGGATCGAAGTGCGCGCCGGGCTCCACGTGCGCAAAGTCGTCGACGGCCAACGGCGCCTTCCATTGCATGGCGTAGAGATCGGACACGCGCACTTCGTGCCCCGATTGCGTGAGGCGTTCCACCATGAAGTTTTTCAGCGATCCGTTGAGCGACCGGGCTTCGGGGTGGGCGTGGACGAGGAGGACTTTCATGACGGCTGAACCTGTGGAATGAAGAACATGCACGCAGGTTAGAAAAGATGGCGATATATTGGAAATGAATAGTTTGAATTCCAGCCATTGCCATGAACAATTTCAGCCGCATCGACCTCAACCTGCTCATCACCCTCGACGTGCTGCTGGCCGAGCGCAACGTGACCCGCGCGGCCGAGCGCCTGAACCTGTCGCAGCCTTCGGTGAGCGTGCAGCTCGCCAAGCTGCGCGAGATGTTCAACGACCCGCTGCTGGTGCCCGCGCAACGCGGCATGCGACCCACCGCGCGCGCCGACGAACTGCGCGAGCCGCTGCGTGAAGCGCTGGAGTCATTGGGCCGCGCGGTGGCGCCCACCAAGCCTTTCGACCCGGCAGAGGCGACCACCACATGGCGCGTGGCTGCGGCCGACTATGCCGAGTCGGCGATCCTGTTGCCGGCACTCGCCGGCCTGCGCGCGGCGGCACCGAACACGCGGCTGGCTGTGGTGGAGGCAGTGCCGTCGCGCATGGCGCGACAACTGGAGCAGGGGGAGATCGACCTGTTCTTTCACACCAGCGTGGGCGCGCCGCCCGGGCTGCACCGGCGCGTGCTGTTCAACGAACGCTACGTGCTGGCGGGGAGGGCAGGGCATCCACGGCTGAAGCGCCGGCCCACGCTCGCGCAGTTCTGCGCGCTGGAGCATGTGGTGGTGTCACCGGGTGGTGGTGGCTTCGCCGGGCCCACCGACGAGGTGCTGGCGCAGAAGGGCTTGGCGCGGCGCGTGGCGCTGTCGGTGCCGCACTTTCTTTTCATGATGTCGGTGCTGGCCGAGACCGACATGGTGGCGATGCTGCCCGAGCGGCTGGCGCGCGGCGCACCGGGGCTGCGGGTGGTGGAGGCACCGCTGGAGGTGCCGGGGTATGAGATGGCGATGCTGTGGCACGAGCGGCGGCATCGGGATGCGGGGCATCGGTGGGTGAGGGAGTGGATTGCGGGGAGTTTGTAGAAGGGGCTTGGTGAATGCGGCCGAGTCGGGTGGGACTTTGAGCCGGAATTGACGGGAATTACCTTCTGAATTCCGGGTGTCAAAGTCGGTTTTCGGATTGATTTTGGTACTTAGGTCACGACGCTTGACCGTCGCATTTGGGCCCACAGCAGCCCTTCGGTCCGGAAAATGAGCCGCCAGAAACCTGCTACTCGCACTGTCGAGTTCAATGTCAGGCGTTGTAGGATTGGACGAATTTCCGGACGACCGATCTAATCGACCGCGAACGTTCGGTTGACCCGTTCAGGGTGCTTACGAGTGGATTAGTGTGCGAACAAGGGAGGTGTGCGATGAGGAAAGTGAGCCGGCGACAGGACATTCCTGCGTCTTTGTATGGCGACGACGTTCGCGTCGCAAAGGAAGAGATCGCCAAGCACTATCGGCTTCCCACTCAAGAACGTGTTCAGCGGCGTCTAGCGTTCAACCAGAAGATTTGGGCTGCCGACGCCGTGCGGCGGTCCCTATCCGAGGTGTTCTTATCGAAATGCGCCTACTGTGAGACGGCTGCGGGCAGCCTCCAACCGATGGATGTGCACCATCACAGACCGCGCGCCAACGCTGCAGGCTTCGAGCGGAGTGCAGAAAGCCCAGATCACTATGGTTGGCTCGCTTATGACTGGGACAACCTATTCCTGGCGTGCATGAGGTGCGATCGCTCCAAGTCGAATATCTATCCAGTAGACGGGCCCCGGGCTCAGCTCCGTTGCACTTGGAACGAGGCCGAAGAAAGCGAACGATCTCTGCTCATTAACCCGTGCAGTTCGGACCCTCGCAAGTACCTGCGATTCTGGATGGACGGCACTGTGGAGGGACGAAATGAGGTGGGTCGCACCACCATTCGGGTGCTTTCCCTGGATCGGGAGGGCTTGGTCGTCGCTCGATCGAATAAGTTCAAAGAGTGTCTCGAAGCTCTTGAACAAGGGCGCAGGAACGCGAGTGCGTTCAAGCACTTCCAGATGGCCATGGAAGAGGACGCAGAGTTCGTCGGAGCCACGCGGATTCTGTTCTTTGATCTCTTTACCGCGGCGGCGTCGGAGGCCGGCACCGCCAAGCCACTGTTCCGCTCGCTCGCCGAGGACGTGATTCAGGTTGCCATAGCCGCAGACGAGCAGTCGTGGGAATCGGTACTTAGAGTGGCAAGGCGAGAAAAGCAGGCTCCACAGGAATACGGCGCGCCGCCTGTTTCGGACAGCGTTGCGCAGATGTGGTCGGGAGTGGATCGACCTTCAACAGCTCAAATTCGAAGCATTCGAATTGAGAACTTCAAGGGTGTACACGCTTTGAACCTGGAGCTGCCGCCGGTAGATCCGAGCGCTCCTACCAATGCGCCTTGCATGATGCTGCTGGGTGAGAACTCCACTGGGAAGAGTTCAACACTTCAGGCAATCGCGTTGGCCCTGATGAACTCCACGATGCGTGCCCGAATTGGCATCAATGTGGACGACTACGTACCGCGCGAAGTAACGGGATGGCAACTCAATGACACAGTCACGCCGCGAGTCATGCTCGAATTCGACACTGGCGAATCGCTGACGATGCACATCGATCCGCTGAGCAAGCAAATCGTTGCAGATCGCGAGCTACCGATAGTCCTGTTCGCGTTCGGCTCTCGTCGATTCTTTGGAAAAGACGGTGTTCGCAAACAGTCGACCTCTCAGCTGAAGTCCCTTTTCGATCCCTTCGCTAAGCTTCAACATCCAGGGCGGTGGCTTCAGGATCTCTCCGACAATGAGTTCTATGCGCTTGCCAGGGCGATGCGAGAGATCTTGGCACTCCAAGAGAGAGACAACATTGGCCGTGACGAGGAAGGGCGACTTTTCGTGAAAGCTCACGGTCGCGATACTCCGTTGGAGCGCCTTAGTGACGGGTACCGATCGTTGATGGCGATGGTGCTAGACGTCATGCGCAAGATGATCGACGTCTGGGGGAATCTTGAGAGCGCCCGCGGTTTGGTACTCATCGATGAGATCGAAACTCATCTTCACCCCCGCTGGAAGCTGCGAGTGATGACTGCCCTCCGCCATGCCATGCCTCTCGTACAGTTCATTGTGACCACGCATGATCCGCTATGCCTCAGGGGCATGCGCGATGGTGAAGTACAGGTGTTGATCCGCAACTCTGAGCACGAAATTCAGGTTCTTAAAGGGTTGCCTGATGTGCGTGGCTTGCGTGCGGAGCAGCTCCTGACGTCGGACTATTTTGGCTTGGCGAGCACTGCAGATCCTGAGGTCGAGGACTCCCTTCACCGCCTTGCACTGTCACCTAGAGACGGCGGCGCTGACAACGTGCGAAAGTTCGAGGCCCTCCAGTCATTTCGGTGGATTGGTGACTCTCCGTTTGAGCAGGTCTTCAACGAAGCGCTGAAGCGCTTTTCCGAAGAGTCGAACGCGGTTCAATCAGTCGACCGAGCTCAGGTGCGCGAAGATATGGTGGTGAGCATAGTCGACCGCCTTCGCCGATTGAGGTCGGAGCGCTTGCAATGAGGTATGTATGCAGATCGGACGTCCCCGAGCCGGCGTCACTTGCTGCAGCTGATAGTCCTGCCGCGACTGAACGTGCGAAGGCGCAGGTGCATTTCCGAGACACGCCCGACGAAGAGTTCGACTTTAAGGCGTACAAAAGTCCCGATGTGGCATACGCGCTCAACGAGCTATTCCACGGTAAATGTGCCTACTGTGAGTCCAGCATCAGAGCGGTGCAGCCAACTGACGTCGAGCACTTCCGCCCGAAGGGCAGAGTTGCTGATTGCCCCGGACACCTTGGATACTGGTGGCTCGCCGCAAGCTGGGCCAATCTCCTGGCAAGTTGCATTGATTGCAACCGTCAGCGGTATCACGACGTCGAACAACTGGATCACGATCGCTTCAGCGAGGATCCAGGTTGGCTTTTCAAGTTGGGAAAAGGCGACCTGTTCCCCATCTTGGGAACGGCGTACGCCCATTGTGAGACTGACGACCATGACGCAGAGAACGCCGCCCTTATCGACCCAACCAGCCAAGATCCTGCCGATCACCTAGAGTGGCTTGAGGAGAGGGCTCTGAGCCTGATCGGGCCAAAGCTTGTTGCCGGCGGACACGATCCACACGGTTACTACACCTACCGCGTCTTCGGGCTGAACCGCCAAGGCCTAGTCGAAGAGCGCACCTCGCTCATGCGCAAGGTGTACGCTCAAATCGTATTCATAGAGCAGATGCTCGACGGCGCGATTCAGATGCCGGAGCCGTTTGCCAGCAAGCAGCGAGACCAAGCCTTTGAACAGTTTTGGTCCTTGGACTTCTATGCGCAAGCTGGCGAACCCTACTCCACTATGGTCGCAAACCTATTGAAGCTAGAGTCGGATCGATTGCTAGCAAAGTACCAAACCTTTATCGCTTGAGCCGACTGCACTTGCATACCGCGCAGCCTGTTGTCGCAGACGTCGGATTTAGCCATTGTCTAGCTCAATGCCGATGATCGTGCGGCGGCCCCCTCGCCAACTCGCCGTAAAGCAGTCGATTGCGATCGGCTGCAAATGGCCGAATGCGGAGGTCTAGCTTCGGCCAGCCGCAGTCCGTTTCCGCCGCGTAGCCGCCTTTCGGGTCCGCGAGCTTCAGGCTGACTGCGTTGATCTGCGTCAGTGCAGTGTGGCTGGCCACTCAGCCGGTCGACGTGCGAGTTGTCACCGAGACGGCACTGGCGCGTCGCGAAGACGTTGGGTTCCGCACCCGCACCGCGCCTATCCGCAGTACCCAGCCTGATCTAGATCCACAAGCAGGCTCGGCCCCTGCGGCTCCCAACCAAGCACGTCATGCGTGCGTGCACTCGATACCGACATCTCCGCCCCAGCCATGCCAGCGAACCACCCAAAGTGCTCGCGTTCACGCGAGCCGGTCGGTAGCCCCAGGCGACGACCGATGACCTCGGCGATGGCCTTGAACTCCACACGCTCATCAGCTACCGCGTGATAAACCGATTCGGTCACCCCTTTCTCGAGTGCCAGGCGATAGACCCGCGCCGCATCCTGCCGATACACCCCAGACCAGCAGTTCCGGCCTTCGCCAAGAAATGCCGATACGCCTTTCTCCCGAGCCAGGCGAACAAGGATCGGCGCGAAGCCGTGGTCGCCCAGGCCGTGAACAGACGGTGCGAGCCGCACTGTCGCCGCACGCACACCGCGTTCGGCCCACGCACGCGCGGTGGGTTCGGACTTGCGCGGCGACGCCGCATCGGGCAGGTCTGATTCCGTTGCGCCGCGCGGCAGCCCGAGCAGACCCGAGGTCACGAGCAGTGGGCGCTCGGAGCCTTCCAGTGCCCCTGCGAGGGTGTCGATTGCGCGGCGGTCTTGTTCGCAGTTCTCCACGAATCTGGAGAAGTCGTGATTGAACGCGGTGTGGATGACAGCGTCTGCCGCAGCGGCCGCATCACGCAGAGCCGGGAGGTCATCCAGCGTGGCGCGCAGAACCTTCGCACCCGTTGCCGCAAGCGCGACAGCCTTGTGCTCGGAGCGCGCAAGCCCGGTGACCGCATGGCCCGCGTCGATCAATTCCTGAACCACGACGGAGCCGACCCAACCGGTGGCGCCAGTGACAAAGACATGCATGGTGCAGAGCCTTCCTCAGCCCAAGCGCATGGACAGTTCAACATCGCCGGCGAACGGCACCGACAGGTATCCGCCGTCGGGCGAGCGCACGCGTGCCAGGTACTCCGGGCTGTGGTCGGCGTTGTCCGCCACGATCAGTGCGCCCGGCCGCAGGCGGCTTTCGACCAGTGCCAGCACGTCGGGGTAGAGCGCCTTTGCGCCATCGAGCAGCAGCAGGTCGATGGACTCTGGCAGGCCGCTTGCCAGCGTCTTCAGTGCATCGCCTTCGCGGATCTCGACCAGGTCGCTCACGCCGCCCTCGGCCAGATGCTCGCGGGCCTTGGCGATCTTCGACGGCTCGAACTCGCTGCCGATCAGACGGCCGCCGCCGTTGTCACGCAGCGCCGCGGCCATGTACAGGGTCGACAGGCCGAAGGAGGTGCCGAACTCGATGATGCTGCGCGCGTTGGTGCTGCGCGCCAGTTGGTACAGCAGCACGCCGGTTTCGCGCGACACCGGCAGCCACATATCTTTCATGCGGCTGTAGAGGTCGAGGTATTCGGTCTTGCTGTGCATCAGCCGTTCGCGTTCCTCGCGGCTGATGCTGGCCAGGGCAGGGCTGGTTACAGCGGCGGCCTGCAGGAACAGTCGGTCCAGCAAGGGGCCCAAGGGGGCAGTGGTCAAGGTCGTTGTCACAGGGTTCTTTCGTTTGAAAAGCAGATGCAAAATAATATGAAGAACCCTTCATGTTTGCTATTCGCGTTGCGAAACCCTCCCATGCCCGACCGCCCCAATGCCTCCATCTCCTCTCGCAGAAAGCCCAGGCAGGCGCGCTCGGCCGACCTTCTTCAGGCCATTCTTCAGGCAGCTATTCAGGTTTTGGCGAAGGAAGGCGTGAACCGCTTCACGACCACGCGCGTGGCCGAGAGGGCCGGCGTGAGCGTCGGGTCGGTCTATCAATATTTCCCGAACAAGGCGTCGATCCTGTTTCGCCTGCAGAGCGACGAGTGGCAGCAGACCACGGAGTTGATGCGCGGCATCCTCGGGGACACGCAACGGCCCGCACTCGAGCGCCTGCGCATGCTCACGCACGCCTTCATCCGCTCCGAGTGCGAAGAAGCGGAAGTGCGAACCGCGCTCGGTGACTCCGCGCCGTTCTACCGCGACGCACCCGAGGCACAGGAAGTGCGCGCCGCCGGCGACGAATCTGTGCGCGTGTTCATGACGCAAGCCCTGCCAGCGGCCTCCGATGCCACGCGTGAAATGGCGGGCGACCTCATCGTGAGAACGCTCAGCACAGTGGGCAAAGACTTTTCGGAGAGCCCGCGAACCGACGCCGAGATCGAGGCCTGGGCGGACTCGCTGGCCGACATGCTTTGCGCCTACATGGAAAGCCTTGCGTCGCGCTGAGCCGGCACTGGCGCCAGCGCTTGCCTTCTACGCAATGTCTTCGTGGATGCAGAGGTAGTTGCCTTCGGTGTCCTTGAACCAGGCCGCCTTTTCCGAGCCGAGCACGCAAACGTGGTCGATGGTCTTGAGCTCGGGAAAGTCGTAGTCTTCGAACACCACGCCGGCCTGCTTGAGCATCTCGACGCTGGCGGCAATGTCCTCGACCTGGAAGCTGATCGCCGTGTGGTCGGCCTTGGTTCCTTCGGGTTTGGGAAACAGCGACAGGGTGCTGCCGCCCACCACGTAGACGAACTTTCCGTCAGGCCGCAAGCCACCGGGTTTCAAGCCCAGGCGGCCCTCGTAGAAAGCACGGGCACGGTCCATGTCCCTGACGGGAAGCATGGTCGTTACAGACGAGTCGGACAACAGCATGGGAGGTCCTTTCGCACAATTCGGCGCAGCGGTTGCCGCTTGGGAGCGGGCTCACCTTGGCTGGCCGACCGGGCAATTAGCTTACGCCGGCAATGGCTGCGATGCCAGTGGCGTGGCGGCGGTGCCCGTTCACCATGTGCGCCGACGAACTACTGCGCGATCGACATGGCGATCAGAACCGCCTTGTCAGATGAGCCCTCGGGTCGCCGCCTTCAACGTCGCGGCCGCGCGGGTCGAGCATTCGAGCTTGAGGAACACGCGCTCGACATGCGTTCGCACCGTGCGCGGACTGATGCCCAGTGCACGAGCGACTTCCTTGGTGTTCTCGCCCTTGCTGATGCAGCGCAGAACCTCCAGTTCGCGCTCTGACAGCGCCTGCTCGCCCGCCTTCGGCGTCACAGGCTTCGAAGGCGCATGCGACATCGCGCTGGCGAGCAATGCATCGACCACGTTCTGGTCGAAGCGGCCCGCTTCGACGTCTTGCTTCATGCAGTCGAGCGCCTCTGCCTCGGTGAACTCCGCGCGCCACGGCCGGCGGGTGCGAAGGGAAACCCATCGCTCGGCCGCGGCGACGATCTGCCCCTCCAGCGGCATCGCCGTGCCGGACCGGCCACGGAAATAACCGGAGCCATCGCGCCGCTCGAAGGCGAAGGATGCGATTTCCGCTTCGGCCGCGAGCCCGCCAATCTGCCCGGCGGCGCGGGAGGTCCAGTACGGCACCAGCCGCAGGCGTTCGAGTGACGAGGCCGGCAGCGGCTCGGGCGCATTCCAGATCGCGTTGGGCACCGACGCCCGCCCGATGCCGTGGATCAACCCGGCCTTGTACGTGCGGTGGCACACGGCCTCGTCCATGCCGACACGCGCGCTGCAATCGCGCGCCAGTTGGGCCACGCGGCGCGAATAACCCGTCATCCAGGGCAGCTTGAGATCGATCACGTCGCCCACCAACTCCAACCCGACGCGTTGAAGCATCGAGGCGGGCTGGTCGGCCACGTCGGTCCACGGCGGGGTGGCGGAATCCAGCGCTTTCATCCACGTCGAGACCCACGGCGCGCTGGCATCGACAAGAGCGCCAGGGTACACGCTGTCGGCGCGTCCGCGCGCCAGCGTGAGCGCTTCGTCGAGCCCGTACAGGCGGCTGAAGATTTCGAGGTCGCTCGCCAGCGCCACGACGTAGGTTGCGAGCGGTACGTCGCTGCCTTGCAGAAGACCGGGCACGCCGCCGCCGTCGTAGGTCTCGAAGATCGCGCGCAGCGCCGCTTCGGTATCGGGGCTCAAGCCCAGCGTGTTCGCGATGTCGCCGGCGATCTCGCAATGGATGCTGGCCATGGCGAGCATCGCGTTGGGGATGGGCGCGCTGCGAGGTTGTTGCTGTTGTTGCTGTTGTTGCTGTTGTTGCTGCTTCGCTCGCGGCTTCTGCGAAGCAAGAAGGGCTTGCCGGCCCTGCACGTCGTCATCCAGAAAATCCGCGAACTCCTGCGCATTGGCCGTGCAACCCGACCAGCGCAGCAGCGCGACGTGCCGGGCGGCCTCGACCTGCGAGGGGGCGCATCGGGCTTGCGTCGCGATCATTTCGGCGAGCCACGCGGTGCGCAGCGAATGGTCGGTCGGCTGGCCCATGCTCAGGTCGCCGATGAAAGCGAGCGCGCGGACCGCGTCGAAAACGGCGATGGTTGTGTCGTCGGACATGAGAGGGCGAAGAGGCAAAGGCACAGCATCGCACAGTCGCTTTTTTGGGCCTCTGTCGGTCATTCGACCGATACCGCACCTGGTGCTGCAGAAACAGAATTGTTTGCATGCGCCTCGCTTGAGGGGCGACAACTTTTTTCCTTCTGCCCTTTTCCCATCTCGCGGCCTTCGCCGTCACTGCCATGCCAGACACCAACCAGCCCCAACTGCTACTTCTTCTTCAGCGAGCCGCGTGGCTGCGCAAGCTCTACTTCACTCGCGCCGCCTTTTCCTTCGCATGGGTCGCGCTCGCCTTCACCGTCGCCAAGGGGTCACCCATCGTCGCGAGCGGGCTGCTGATCGTCTACCCCGCTTGGGATGCGCTGGCCAACTGGATGGACGCCCGGATGACGGGCGGCGCAAAGGCCAACCCCACGCAGGTTCTGAACGTCTGGATGAGCGCGCTGGTCACTGTGGCCGTGGCGGTTTCGCTGGGGCTCAAGCTGCAGATCATTCTGGTGATCTTCGGGCTGTGGGCGATCGTTGCGGGGCTGCTTCAATTGGCGACTGCCATTCGCCGGCGCAAAGGCGATCGAGGGCAGTGGGTGATGATGTTGAGCGGGGCGCAGTCGGCGCTGGCTGGGGGATTTTTTGTGGCGCAGCAGGGGAGTGCGGCGCCTGTGGTGCAGACGTTTGCTGGGTATGCGGCGGTGGGGGCTGTCTACTTCCTGATCTCCGGGCTTGTCATCCTGTTTCGCAAGTCCAAAGGCAGGGCTGGCGGCTTGGCATCCGAGAAGGCTTGATGCCGCTGTCGAAGCGGTCCGTAGGTGTGCGTCATTGAGGGGCCTGGGTATCGACTGCCAGACAACCCAAACTACAACTGGCTCCCGTCGGTACTGCTGCGCGCCGACTGGTTCAGGCCCCCAACTCAGTTTGCTCTCAGCACCTCATTCTTGGGCCTGCCAACACGGCGACGCTTCCATATGAAGCCGTCCGCCAAATAATGGTGAAAATTCAAAATGAGGTGCGCAATAAGGACGGTCGGAAATCCCAGCCAAAGAAGATTGTGGCCGGCCTTGTCGGCAAGGACATAAAAAGCGGCTCCAAATATCGCGCACGTCAGAAAAAATACTGTTGGGCGCTTCAGAACTTCAATCAATGGCTTTCGATGCGCCGAAGTGCTCTCTGATTCGATGCCCGTGTTGCCGGTCTTGATATTGCGATCTTGTTGGCGGTAGACAAATATCAGGTACTGGATGTTGTGCCAAACGTTCACTACCAGCCAGCCAAGAGTGATGTCACTAATCCAGATATAGCTGACTACAGAAATTAGCAGATGCGAGAATATGAAGCTGTTAAATATGCCATTCGCCCGTTCGGTATCTTTGTAGTACCACAGACGCGCAAACCAGCACGACGCACCAATGATCGCCACAGCTTCGATTGAAAAAACCAGCTCTTGCGGGATGGGAGGCAGCCAGATTGGATATCCCAGAAAGCTATTGGGCGCTTGTGCGCTGCGATGCAAATATCCCCACATGGGAAATATATAGATTAGAAAGTAAGGCAGCCATTGATAGGGCGCCTGCAATCGACGATCGTAGCGTCTTGCTATTCCATAACTCTGGCGAGTCACATGGAATGCCTGAAGCACAAAATAGAGGGCCAGCAGCCCGGTTGCCTCATATGCAAGAGCAATAATCGTGAGGCCTATCGCTATTAAGATCGGTGCAACAAAAATCAAAACCCAGTGGGTTCGAACGCCTGACGATGTTGCGCGAATACGTGAATAGGTTGCAACAATATGGGGATTGGCAAACAACCAAATATCAATATAGAGAACTGCCAGCATCATGGGCGCGGACAACGACGCCAGCGCCCCGGCCGATAGAGCCACGAACACATTGATAAAGATAAGCCAGTGCTCTTGCCGCGTCGCTGCGACGCTTGCATTTCCGGACACAGGCTGTGCCCGGGTTGTCATGTCACGATCACTGGAGTGGGCGGAAGGGGAGGCGATCCAAGGGGCGCCGGTTTGCTTGGCACCGTGAATTTGGAACGAGGCCTCAAATAGCGTTCGAGGTCAATTCGGATGCTTTCGTATGCCGCAGTCCTGGCTGCTGAAAATCTCGATTCAAGGGTCGCGCGGTCGAGGACTCCAGATAAACCCGCCGGCGGAAGTCGCTGATATGGGTTGTACCGTTCGATGACCTCACACGGGTAGCAGTGCCCGTTTTCGTCAAATTGGCTGCGAACAATCAGCTCATAAACCGCACCGCCGTCCTTGGCCGGATCTATCGGGAAATTGAAAGTCATATCGAGTTCAGATGCCTTTGGATTGGTTTCTTTTTCAATTGAAATAAATCCGGCCTTTCGATACGCATTGATGATGCGCTCCTTGAGATCGGGCAAGCTGATGCCGATGTAGGAGTTGCCAAACAGGTTTTGCTCGCCTGCCCATTGTGGCTTGTAGCTGAAGCTGAATGAAGGGTCCTGATAAGTGCGCCCGCTGGATTCAATGTTCGAGTAGGCTTTGTCGATTGCTTGTATGAGAAGCGCATTCAGGTCGTATTGCGTCATCCAGGGAAGCTCCCCGATTTCTGATGCGTTGGCAACTTCGGTAAATCTCAGAAAACATGGATTGCATCTTCTTCTGCTGTCAAGCGACTCATCGGTAGATACAAGAATCGTTGGCTTGAATTTTATTTTCGGATCGACAATCAGGCTGAATCGATTGATTGTCGATTTGTTCTTTTGTTCGTCTACGGAGATGAAAGAAAACCCTGATGCCTGAAAAGCCTTGCGGACCATCAATCTGAATTCGGCAGCACTGATGTTTCTATAGGCGGCGACAGGTAAAGGAGTTCTTACGATTCTGTAACTTAAATCAGAAGAACTTTGCGGAGGTCGCGGTTGGGAAAAGACAGCCATTCCAGCCAGTAAGCAGAGCCCGCCAATGAACGCTTTGCAAACACCAGAAGTAATCGTCATGTGTGCTCCCTCAAAAAATAATGGATTGCCAACGCCTCGTTTTTGGGGGCGCTTTTGCTTTGCGGCGGGCGGCGGATTGAGTCCGCCGCCGCATGCTGCCACAGGCTGTGGCCTGTTGGAGCACGCCCGCATCAAGTTCGCGCACCTCGCTCGCCTTCGCACTGCTGAAACAACTCCCCCGCCTCATCCACCAGATCCGCCACGAGCCAGAACACGTTATCCAGATGCGTCGGCCCTGCGCCGTGGTGCCAATCGATGCCACCGCCATAGCAGCACCACGTCAGCGACTTCAACTGCGCCAGCTTGTTCTCGAGAAGGTCCGCCGCGCTGGGCCCGTCCGTGTTGTCGGTCGAGTTGCCGCGGGATGCCGGCGTGCGACGCCCAACCATAATTCGTTTAGCCATTTGTAGTGCTCTTTCTGAAAAGGTTTGCACGTCATGTGGTTAGACGGCTGGGGTGCTGACACATCCCGGCCGTCGCCTTTTGTGCCCCGCGTTTTCCATCGAGTGCACATGGCACCGATAGCCGCCGCGAGGCGAAGCGGTTCATCCTTCAAAGCGTGTTGTGTGTGATGCCTTCCTTGCCCACTACAGTGGGTCGTCGAGCGACAGGGGCATTTACTTTAGAGAAGGGCGGCGCGGGCGGGGAAACTGAATGCGCTAGTAAGTCTCGGATCGCGCGGGTTTCCGCTTCGCCATTGCAGGCGGCCTGACAGACGGCGCAATCCCGCGCATCAACGGCGGCGCGAGCAGAGACCGCATCGCGCAACCGGTTCGTTCAGCGCGATGCAGCAGCGTTTGGCCCGATTCCCAGTGCCCGCCACATCGCGCGAATGATGCGAAACGAACGCTCGTCGCCAACCATGCCGCGCTGCATCTTGTTCATCGCATAGGCGAAGCTCGTGCGCGCATCCATGTCGATGAGCGCGAACGATCCACCACCGCCCGACCAGAAAAGCGAGTTCGCATTCGGCAGCGAGAGCGACAGGATCGGGCTGGGCAAACCAAAGCCCAGGCCGAAGCGCACCTGCATGCCGCGCATCGCGAGGTCGGGCCCTTCGATCTGCTGTTGCAGCGCCTTGCGGCAGCCGGCCTCGGACATGATCCGCTTGCCCTTCGCCACGCCGCCGTTGGCAAGCAGCGCATGAATCTCGGCGATGGAGCGTGCATTGCCATGCCCGTTCACCGCCGGAATCTCGGCACCGCGCCAGGCGCGCGTGCGCGTCGATGGCACATCGGTCTGCGTGTCGATGAAGGTCACCCGCTGGATGTCGCTGAGCTGCAGCTCGGCCGTGTTGCGCGTCACTTCAAAGCCCACGAGGTCCGCCACGCGGTGGTCTTCCGATGCGGGCAGGCCGATCCAGAAATCCGCGCCCAGCGGCTGTGCGATTTCTTCGCGGAACACGGTGCCCAGGCTCTTGCCGGTGACGCGGCGCACCACCTCGCCGACGAGAAAGCCGAAGGTGTAGATGTGATAGCCCGAGGCCGTGCCCGGCTCCCACAGCGGCGCCTGGGCGGCGAGCATCGAGGTCACCTTGTCCCAGTCGTAGAAGTCTTCGCCGCTGCACGCAGGGCGCCAGCCGGAGAGGCCCGCGGAATGGCTCAGCAACTGCGCGACGGTGATGCCCGCCTTGCCGTTGGCCGCGAACTCGGGCCAGTACTTCGCAACGGGCGCCGCGATGTCGAGCACGCCGCGGTCGGCCAGCAGCAGCGCCGTGAGCGCGGTCATGGTCTTGGTGACGGAGTAGACGTTGACGAGGGTGTCGCGCTCCCACGGCCGGGTTTTTGCCTCGTCGGCGAAGCCGCTCCAGAGGTCGACCACCGTTTCGCCGTTCACCGTGGCGCAGAACGAGGCGCCGAGTTCTTCTTCTTCTTCACCGTTGGCGAAGTTGGCTTCGAAGGCTTCTCTTGCGCCTGCGAAGCGGTCGTGTGCGAATCCGTGAATCGTGCCTTGGTGCATGCGTGCGTTTCTCCTGAACGGGGGGGGCGGATTGTGGACCGCGCGCGAATGCAGCGCAAAGCCATCGGGCGGCATAGGCCGTCCGTCGAATGCACAGCAGCATGCGCACTCTCTAGCATCAAGGTGTCGCCGCTCTTTTCGGATGTGCAGATGAAACAGCTTGCCTCCTTCGCTGTCATGGCATGGCTTTCGCTGGCCGCCTTCGTTTCTGCTTCTGCCGCCGCGCCGCCCGAGAAAGACCATCCCCTTGTCGGCCGCTACGAAGGCTCGGTGCTCGACGGCACCAAAGTCATGGCCTATGACGAGGTCGGCCTCATCAAGGAGCCGTTCCAGAACTGGGGTGGCGGCAAGCCCGATCTGCTGAAGCTCGAAGGCAAGATTTCGCTGTATCACTACAAGCTGCCGGGTGACCGCTCGCTGCTCGAAGTGCAGCGCAACTACGAGTCCAGTTTGAAGGCCAAGGGGTTCGAGATTCTTTTTACCTGCGGCACGGCCAACGCCTCTTGCTACAAGAAGCGGCCCGACAGCGTGGACACCACCTCGCCCTACGACTTTGCGCTGGCCTTCGATGACCCGGAGTGGCCGCGCCTGGGCAGCCGCGGCGACTACATCCGCAACTACTTCTCGGTGAGCGGCCGTTATCTGCTCGCGAAGAAGACCGGCCCCACCGGCACGGTGTACGCCAGCATCGCGCTGGCCGAGCACAACGCCGAGGTCGGCAACCACGCCTTCGTGCGCGTGGTGGAAGCCAAGGCGATGGAGGGCGACAAGATCGTGTTCGTCGACGCCTCGGCCATGCAGAAGAGCTTGGCCGAGACGGGGCGCATCAACCTCTACGGCATCTTGTTCGACCTGGACAAGGACGTGATCCGGCCCGAGTCGCAACCCACGCTGGACGAGATGACCAAGCTGATGCGCAACAACCCGCCGCTCAAGCTGTCGGTGGTGGGGCACACCGATGCGCAAGGGGAGGGCAAGCACAACGACGACCTGTCGAAGCGCCGCGCGCTGGCGGTGATCGCGGTGCTGGTAAAGGCCGGGGTGGACCCGCGCCGCTTCACGACCCGTGGCGCAGGAGCGGCCGAGCCGGTGGCGTCGAACGACAACGAGGCCGGGCGCGCGAAGAACCGGCGGGTCGAGCTGATACGGCTCTGAGAGCGTCAACAAAAAGTTGGAAGTAATTCATTTCCCCGATTCATAGGGATTGAATTTCATATCCATTGCATTTGTTAACTTAATTCCGGTGGTCAATGTTCGTTGATAACAATGGTGGTCGTTTGGCATTTATTCATTCCGCAGAAATCGAATATGGGAATTCGAAATGCGTTCTTGCTGAATAAATCGCGTCAATAAACTCCACGCTCTTCTTCCTGAAATAGAAAGCTTTTCGTGGATATCTTTCGCTCTGCCTCCAAGGTGCTGCTCGGCACCCTCCTTGTTCTTTCACTTCCAGCGGCACTTTCCCATGCCGCAGACGCCCCGCTGCGTGTCGGCGCATCTCCGGGCCCGTACAGCGAATTCCTGCAGGAAGCAGCCAAGCTCGCGAATGCACAGGGCTTTCCCGTCAAGATCGTTGAGTTCACCGAACCCACGCAAATCAACGAGGCCACGCAGGCCGGGGATGTCGACGTGAACAACTTCCAGCATGTGCCCTACATGCAGAGGCAGAACGAGTTGCGCGGCAACAAGATCGTGCTGATCAAGCCCAGCTACATCGCGCCGGCGGGTGTGTATTCGGCCAAGTACAAGTCACTGGACAAGCTGCCGCAGGGGGCAACGGTTGCCATTCCCAACGATCCGGCCAATGAAGCCCGCGCCCTGGTGTTGCTGCAAAAGGCTGGGTTGATCAAGCTCAAGCCTGAAGCTGGCAGCAATGCCGGCCTGCTCGACATCGCGGAGAACCCCAAGAAGCTGAAGATCGTGCCGCTCAGTGAGACGCAGGTGCCGCGCGCACTGGGCGACATCGATGCGGGCGTGGTCGGCCTCAACAAGGGCGTGCTGGCGGGGCTCAATCCCAAGGATGCATTGCTGCTGGAAGACAAGGGCTCCCTGTGGACCATCATCTGGGCGGCACGCGCTGACCGCAAGGACGATCCGCGTATCGCCCGCTTCATCAAGATCTTCGAGTCCGATCACATCAAGCAGATGATCATCACGAGGTTCAATGGCACGGTGATTCCGTCCTGGTAATCGCCGGACATTGACCAAAAAAAGGCTTGCCGCGGCAAGCCTTTTTTTGTGCTCTTTCTTGTCACTCACTCCGCTGGATAGCGGCGCGGACGCAGTCCGGCGTGGAACCAGTTGACCAGGGACACCGTGTCATAGACCGGCACGCCGAAGCGCTCCTGAATGTCCGCGGTGAAGGGGGCAAGGTTGGTGCACTCGGAAACGATGGCGCCGATGCGGGGATTTTCCTGAATCATCCTGCCGGCCAGTGCCAGCACCTCTTCGCGCAAGGTCGCATAAGGCACGCGGTCGTCGCCCTCCTTGATCGAGCGCACGAATTCGGAACTCTGGGGCATGCCATACACCGGCGTGTCGGCTGCGATACCAACGGCCGAGAGGTAAGGGCCACTGAGCGCATCGCTGTTGTAGGTGAGGATGCCGACCTGCCGGTTGGAGGCAATCAGCCGCTGGACCATGGGCACTTGCAGCAGGCTGCTGGTGGCCACCGGCACGCCGCAGTAGTCGGCCAGCTCCTGCTGGTAAATGGAGAGAAAGCCGCAGGTGGTGGTGATGCCGTCGACACCGGCTTCGACCAGCTCACGCGCGGCGCGCTTGAAGGGCTCCAGCAGGCTGGCGCTGTGCAGCTCGGTCATCTTCGCCGGCAGGGCTTCTTCGACGATGCGGTATTGCACGGGGAAGGGCCAGGTTCCGGCGTGGCCGATATCGCCCAGGTAGCGGCGAAAAGTGGTTTTGACCATCAGGATGCCGACACTCACGCCGTAGTAGGTCTTCTTGCGTTCAGTCATCGTGGCTCCTGTTCGTTCGGGGTCAAAGGTAGTCATCGATATCGACTTCCAGCAGGCTGTTGAAGATGTTGGTCGCCACCATGGTGCCGCCGAAGCCGATCAGGTTGACGATGGCCGACGCATCGAAGTTGGCCTTGATGCGGCGCCACATTTCTTCGTCCAACTGGTGCGCACGATTGGCGCCGATGGTGCTGCCCAGGTCGATCAGCAACTGTTCGATTTCGGTGGGCACGAACTCGCCTGGCGCAATGCCTTCGGCCCTGAGCGCCTGGCGAAAGAAGGTCGAGCAGAGCAGGCAGTCGGAGGCCGACGAAATCGCATGCGCGTAGACATTGAAGGCGCGCTTGCCGAGCAGCGCGATCAGCTCGGCCTTGATCAGGTAGGAGCCGTGATAGGCCCGGTGCGCGGGCAGGGAACGCAGGATGGTGCCCTTCATGTTGGTCACGCGGCCCACGCGGGCGATTTCATCGTCGTAGGCCTGTTGGCCTTCGCGGTCGAGCTCGGAGCGCTCCACGAGTGGAAGTCTTGCCATGTCTTTTCTTTCTAGAGTTTCAAACCAGGTGGTCAAAGAGAAAACCGGCTGGCCCTGAAGGGGGCCAGCTCGGGGTGTTGTGTTCCGTGGAGGATTTCGTCGGCAGCTGCTTCACCCAGGTAGGGCGCCAGCGTTGCGCCGCTGTGGGTCACCACGCTGTAGTAGCCCTCTACGCCGGCCGCAGGGCCTACGGCGGGGAATCCGTCCGAGGGCAGGGCACGAATGCCGACGCGCAATGCCTCGGCCTCGACGTTTCGCAGCAGCGGCAAGACCTCGGTGGCCGCTTGCAGCAGGCGCTGCGCGTCGGGCAGGTAGTCGGCGGGCCGGGCGTTCGTGGGCAGCTCCAGGTCGTTGCGGCAAATCAGCAGGCGGCCTGCGCCGTCCGGGCGAATGTGTACCTTGGGCGAAAAAATGACGCGCTTTACGGCGTGGGCCAGGGAGGGCGTGAAGACCATCAGCCCGGCCGACGGCGCCAATGGGATGCGCTGCGCTTGTGCAAGGGCCGGCTGATCCGCCCAACGCCCTGTGCAGTTGATGATGACATCGGCGTCGATGACGTCGCCCCGTTCCGTCGTCACGCCCGTGATGCGTGAGCCCTGGCGGCGCAATGCCGACACGCGCGTATCGGTCAGCAGCCGGGCGCCATTGGACCGGGCAGCCGTGAGCAGGGACTGGCAATACACCGGTGGATCGATCCAGCCATCGTCGGGGAAGAACGCGACTGGCGCATCACCGATGGCTTGTGTATCGATGTCCGGTTCCAACTCACGAACCTGTGCATGGTCGATCCATTGCGCGGCATAGCCCCATTCGTGCAGGAGCGCGACCTTGTCGCGGTAGGCGTCGGCGTCGCCGCTCTCCCACTCGATGCTGCCGCCGCCATGCCACCAGGGCGCCTGATCGAATTGCTCGCGCAGGCGCGCATGCGCATGCATGCCGGCCACATTCAGGTCGTGATAGGCCCGTGGTTTCTTGTTGTGGGAATTGATCCAGGCGAATGTGGAAGCGCTGGTGCCGCCTGCCGGGCGACCAGCCTCGAGTACGGTGACTGGCGCACCCGCGCGCGAAAGAAAGTAGGCAACAGAAGCGCCGATGAGGCCGGCGCCCATGACAACGTACATGAGGATTTCCAGAGAGGGCTGAAGAATTGCAACTTCAAAAGAAGGCGGGCTTCAATTGAGATGCGGCCCGCATTCTGCGCTCTGGAAAACGACAAGAATTGAATATAGAAATTTACGTTTTGCAGGATTTCCAAATTCGCTTCTGAGCCCAATTAATCAATTTCTGAGTCTGGGTAACAGAGTCGTCGGCGTTCTCAGGTATTGCTTGCAATCCAGCGATAGACGGGATGTGCCGGATCAACCATCAGCTTGATGGCAATTGCGCAGCAGACCACCATGAGCAATGGCCGGATGAGTTTTGCGCCAGCCCGAATGGCCAGCCCCGAGCCCACTTGCGCACCGATGAAAGCGCCCAACCCCATCACGATGCCGATGCGCCAATGCACGAGGCCTTGAAGGACATAGATGGAAAGCGAACCCAGGATCGACGCAAGGTTCAGCAGCTTCGTGTGGGCCGTCGCGCGGACGACGCCATAGCCCAGCAGGAGGACGAAGGCGATCATGAAGAACGAGCCGGTGCCGGGGCCGAACGCGCCGTCGTAGAAACCGATCACGACCGCCGCGGTCACGCAAAAGGCGGCCATGGAAATTCTCTGCGCGGCATCGTCGTCGGTCATCTTGGGTGACAAGGCGAAATAGAGCGCCATGGCAATCAAGAGAAAAGGCAGGCCGGTCTTGACCAGTTGCTGGGGAACCGAGCTGACCACCAACGCCCCGGCGATAGAACCCAGGCAGGCGAGGATGGCCGCCGGCCAGATCCGCTTCCACTCGATCAAGCCGGCCCGCGCGAATTTCGTTGTCGAGGACACCGCGCCGAGCGTCGCTTGCAGCTTGCTCGTCGCAATGGCGGAAACCGGGTCGAGGCCCGCAATGACAAGCGCAGGAACCGTCACCAGTCCGCCGCCGCCGGCAATGGCATCGAAGGCCCCGGCAAGGAATGCGACACCCGCGAGGATGCAGAGGATGGAGAGCGAGTAATCGCCCAGCAGGAAGTCGAGTGTGTCCATGAGCGAGGGGCCAGGGGGACGAAAGATCTTCGATGACGCTGCCGGATTGCCAGGTTGTCATCGGAGCATCGGTGTCTGGGCGACGCGCAGTATGGTGTTCGGCTTGCTTGCCCCCAAGCGTCGATTCCCGACGATTGGGAATCGACGCGCATTTCGTGAAAGCGGCCGCAGCGAAGAAGCGGCGGGCCGAACTGATACGGCAGTGAGCCCGCGCCGGTTCGCGCGGGCGGCATCAGGCTTTCAGTGCAGCGAACAGCGTTGCCCAGTTGCCCGGTGCGGCATCGACCAGCGCGTTCAGGTGCTTCTGCAACCGCGCCGCCACATCGGACAGCGACACGCCCTCGGGCACAGGCGCTTCACCGGCGATGAGGCTGATCCACGCGTCGGCATCTTCATCGCCGGCTTCTTCCGGCACTTCCCAGCCACCGGCGGCGCCCAGCAGGTAGCGCAGGTGGTATTCGATGGCAAAGCCCGGTTCGGGCGTGCCTTCGCGGCGCACGCGGCCGAGGCAGGCAATGGTCGTGGCCAGCGCCTGGCTGTCGAAACTGCGGCTGGTTTCGTCGCTGCACAGTTCCGAGCCTTCGACGGCGTAGCCCACGAGTTCGCGCCAGTAGGCTTCGTCGTGCACGCCGTCGCGTTGTTCCATGTGCTCGGCGGCAAAGCGTGCCATGAGGGCCGCATCGGGAATCAGCGGCGACACGACGAGGTCGCTGCGAAAGTCGAAGCCGAAGAAGTACATGGTGTCGTCGAGCGTCAGCGCCTCGATGCCGCCGATGTGTCCTTTGCGGGCGGCCAGTGGCTGTGGAGCCTTCGACTCTGGGGGCGGTTCGGTAGCTGGTGGTTTTTTCTTGAAGAAGTCGAACATCCGAAGATCCTTTGGGGGAGGTTTCAGTTCAGGGCGATGTTCGCACTGCTGGATGAAGACTTGTTCTTTTGTTCGTCGCGTTGTTCGTTTTTGGCGCTGCCGTTCAGGGCGACGCTCACGCCGACACGGTGCTCTTTTTCGCGAATGTCCCCCGCTTCGCTCCTCCTTTATTTCGCGAAAAAGAGCCCCGTATCGACGTGAGCGTTGGACAGAGCAGTTGTTGATCAGTGATTCACCAGCAGCGTGCCCCAGTGCGAATGACACCAGGTGCTCCCCGCAGCGAAATAAAGGAGGAGGGGCGCGCAGCGCCCCGGGGGACATTCGCGGAGGGGAGCTCCTGGTGTCATTCGCACGCGCCCCGAAAGAACAGCAGCGCAAAAAGCGCAACACAAAGAAATCAAATAACCGGCACGCTGCTCTCCTTCAGCACCCGCAAGACAAAGTGCGACTTGCTATGCCGAATGCCGGGAATCTTGTAGAGCTTCTCGCGCAACAGCCGCTCGTAGTCCCGCGTGTCCCGCACCGCTATGCGGATGTAGTAGTCGTAGTCCCCGGACACCAGGTACGCCTCCTGAATCTCCGGAATCGTCGCCAGCACCCGCCCGAAGTCGTACAGCGTTTCGTCCGTGTGGCTCTCCAGCGTGACCTGCACGATCACCGAGTCGTGATAGCCCAGCTTGGCCGGGTCCACGTCGACCGTGTAGCGCTTGATCACCCCCGAGGCTTCGAGCTTCTTGATGCGCGTCCAGCAACTCGTGGGCGACAGGCCGACCTCGTTGCCGATCTCCTGCAGCGTCTTGCGGGAGTCGAGCAACAGCACCCGCAGGATCGCCAGGTCGATCTTGTCGAAAGATCCTTCGTTGTCGCCACCGGTTTGCCGATTGTTCTTCATTAATCAGGTCCAAAGAGCCAAAAGAAAGAAGCATATTTTGCGCTCAAACCGGAAGAATTGACGGCATGCGACTGCTCGACCTTCCCCTCACGCCTTCCCTGTCCCTCCACCCCGAGACCGCACCGCGCGTGCGCAACGGGGCCGAGGCCCTGCTCGACACGCTGGTTGAATGCGGCGTCGACACCATCTTCGGCTACCCCGGCGGCGCCGCGCTGCCGCTGTACGACGCACTGCACGGTGAACCCCGGCTGCGCCACGTGCTGGTGCGGCACGAACAGGCAGCGGTGCATGCGGCCGAAGGCTATGCGCGCAGCACTGGGCGTGTGGGCGTGGTGCTGGTCACCTCGGGGCCGGGCGTGGGCAACACCATCACCGGGCTGCTCGATGCGATGAGCGATTCGATACCGGTGCTGTGCATCAGCGGCCAGGTGGCGACCGCGGTCATCGGCACGCAGGCCTTTCAGGAGAGCGACGCGCTCGGCATGTCGCGCCCCGTGACCAAGTGGAACCGGCAGGTGCGCGCGGCCGACGACGTGCCGGCACTGGTGCGCCGCGCATTGGAAATCGCCAGTTCGGGCCGGCCGGGTCCAGTGCTGCTCGATGTGCCGAAGGACATCCAACTGCAGCGCCTGAGCCACGGCGCAGAACCCGCGCCGCTGCGTCCCTTGCGCACGGGCAGGGCGCCGCTGCCGCCGAAGGCGATGCTGCAGCGCGCGGCCGACCTGCTCTCGACGGCACGCCGGCCGGTGCTCTACGGCGGTGGCGGCTTGATCAACTCGGGCCCGACCGCCTGCGAGGCCTTCACCCAGCTCGTGCATCGCCTGCATGCCCCGTGCACGCTCACGCTGATGGGGCTCGGCGCCTTCCCCGCGTCTGATCCGAAGTTCATCGGCATGCTGGGCATGCACGGCATGCTGGAAGCCAACCTTGCGATGCACGAGGCCGACCTGGTGGTGTGCATCGGCGCGCGCTTCGACGACCGCGTGACCGGCAAGCTCGACGAGTTCTGCCCGCACGCACGCAAGATCCACATCGACATCGACCCCGGCAGCATCAACAAGGTGGTGCACGTCGACGTGCCGATGGTCGGCGATTGCGGCGCCATCGTCGACGCCTTGCTGGCCATGCTGCCGGCCGAGGGCTTTGCGCCCGAACGGCTTGCACCGTGGTGGGAGCGCATCGAACGCTGGCGCGCCGAAGACTGCCTGGCCTTCACGCCGCGCGCCGATTCGATCCTGCCGCAGCAATTGATGTCGTCGCTGCAACGTGCCATCGGCGGGCGCGATGCGATCGTGTCGACCGACGTCGGCCAGCACCAGATGTGGGCCGCGCAGTACCTGCGCTTCGACAGCCCGCGCCACTGGCTCACATCGGGCGGCGCCGGCACCATGGGCTATGGGTTGCCCGCCGCCATCGGCGCGCAGATCGGACACCCGGAGGCACTGACCGTCTGCGTGAGCGGCGATGCGTCGGTGCTCATGAACATCCAGGAGCTGTCGACTGCCGTGCAGCATCGCGTGCCGGTGAAGCTGGTGCTGTGCAACAACGGCTACATGGGCATGGTGCGCCAGTGGCAGGAGCTGAACCACGGCAACCGCCTGAGCCACAGCTGGAACGAGGCGCTGCCCGATTTCGTGGCGCTGGCCAAGGCCTTCGGCTGGGGCGCGCGGCGCGTGTCGGACCCGGCCGAGCTGGAAGAGGCGCTGGCCGAGTGCCTGGCGAGCAAGGGCCCGTTCTTTCTCGACGTGCAGGTGGCGGCGCAGGAGAACTGCTTTCCGATGATGCCGTCGGGGCACGGGCACCATCGCGTGATGCTGGCGAAGGACAGGTGGTACGAGGGGGAGTGAGGGCGGGTCGGCCCGAGGCCTGCGGTCTTGTCCCCTCTCCCTTTGGGGGAGGGCCAGGGTGAGGGCAGGGGCCTGACACGCGGCGACGCGCTCGGCGCACGTCGCCGCAGCGCGCCTCAGGGCGCCTGAACCGGCGTGACCTTGCGGATCAACTGGCCGTAGGTGTCGGCGACATACAGCGTGCCCGCCGCGTTGATCGTGAGCCCTTGCGGCCGATTGAACGTGGCAGCCGCGCCGATGCCGTCTTGCCCACCCCTAGTACCCTTTTGGCCGGCGAGCGTGGAGACCAACCCTGCCGGTGTGATCCTGCGCAACAGGCTGTTCCCGAAATCGGCCACGTAGACATTGCCGTCCGCATCGACAGTGACGCCGCGGGGATCGGAGAAAGTCGCGGAGTTGCCGGGGCCATCGGTGGCGCCGGGCGTCCCCGTCCCTGCAAGTGTCGTGACCACCCCGGCGGGGGTGATCTTGCGAATTCGATGGTTCTCGGAGTCGGCGACGTAGAGGTTGCCTGACGCATCGATGGCAATGTTGTAGCCGCGCCCGAATTTCGCGGCGTTTCCCGTGCCGTCGGCAAAGCCCGGCGGGCTGCTGCCGGCCAGCGTGGTGACATTGAGGGCCGGGTCGATCTTGCGAACGACGCCGCCTTCATACTCCAGAACGTACAGATTGCCGGCAGCATCCACGGCCACCGACACGGGCGCGTTGAAGGTGGCGGCGGTTCCGTTGCCATCGGTCGTGGTGTTCGTGCCATTGATGCCCGCCACCGTGGTCACATCGCCCGTCGGCGTGATCTTGAAGATTCGATGGCTTTGGGCGTCCGCGACGAAGACGGTGTCGTTCGCATCCACGGTGAGGTTGGTGGGGTCTGCGAACGGCGGGTTGGGGCCGTCGCCGGCAAACGTAGTGACGTCGGCCTCGGGCGAAATCTTGCGCACGAAACTGTTTCCCCAGTCACCGATGAGCAGACCACCATCCTTTGTGAAGGCGATGCCGGAAGGCAGCAAGAACGATGCAGCCGTACCCTTGCCGTTGACGGCGCCCTGGGTGCCGTCGCCGGCGAACGTCTCGACCTTGGCCGCCGCGGCCGAGCAGGCCACCGTCACGTCGCTCACGTCGGCCGAGGCCTTGCCAGTGTTCTTGGTGACGGTGCAGAACTGCCACAGGGGTTGCGTACGGACGCTGACCTTGTAGTCCGAACCCTCGACCAGGGTCGTTGCAAAGGTGAACTTGCCATCGGCCGACAGCTTGAGGTCGTCGCCGGCATTGTTTTGCAGCACCAGGTGGCCGGTAAGGCCGGTGACCGTGCCGCCGATGGAATGGTTCACGACGGGCGGGGGGGGGGGTGCGACCACCGGCAGAAAACCACCACCTCCACCCCCGCCGCACGATGCCACCAACATGGCCACACCGGCCACGGCGGCGATTCGCGCGACCGAACTTGCTTGACTGAAACGCATCTTGACCCCTCTTTATGGTTGTATGACTCGACAAAAAGAAGCCCCCTGCCGACGGGCGCGCAGGAGGCTTCTAAATGTCAATTATTGTTAACGGCGGTGTCTTGAGGTATCCCCTGAATTGGGTATTTTTCGCGGTCGGCCATCTCCTCCTCGAGCCGGTGGTGAAGGACCGGTGGTACGAGGACGAGGCCTGATGCCCGGTTTTTCTCCCTCCCCTTCCGGGGGAGGGCAGGGGTGGGGGCAAGCAGCGTTCGATCAGGCGCCGCGATGAATTGAACGCCGTCGTGCCCCCATCCCAACCTTCCCCCGGAAGGGGAAGGAGCAAGAGAGGGAGCAAGCGCTACACGCTCTGCAGCCGCACATCGTCCGCAGGAATCGCATTCAACTCCGCCCAGTCCATCTCCTCCTCGAGCCGGTGGTAGGTGTCGTCCTCGATCTGCCCGCTTTCTCGCAGCGCATCGAGCGCCTGACGCTGTGCGCGGATGGCCGTGGCGCGCAGGCGGTCGTGCGCGGTCGTGGCCTGCGGCTGGCTTTCGTCGGCGGCGATGGTTCGCGCGGCGCGGTATTCGTCGCGCACGGCATCGGCCTCGGCGCCGCGTTCAGCCTTCAATGCAAGGAGCGCCGCATCCATCATCGCGGTGCGCGCGAGCGAGACTTCCTTGTCCTGCGATGCGTCGGGTTCGATCTTCAGCGCCTTGATGAGCGGCCCGATGGTGAAGCCCTGGATCACCAGCGTGCCGAGCACGACGGCGAACGCGCTCAGCACGATGAGGTCGCGCCCCGGAAAATCCGCCGGCAGCGCAAAGGCCGTGGCCATGGTGACCAGGCCGCGCATGCCCGACCAGCCGACGAGCAGGCCGATGCGCCTGGACGGAATCGACACGCCCTTGGGCTTGAGGCCCAGCCGGTGCTTCACCATGCGCATCACCGCCCCGTAGAACAGCACCCACACCACCCGCACGCCGATGACCAGCGCGAGCACGAGGCCCGCGAACTGCAGCGCGTGCGTGAGCGCGGGGCCGGAGAGCCGGTCGAGAATGCCGCGCGCCTGCAGCCCCATCAGAAAGAACGCCAGCACGTTGAGCGTGAACACCACCGCACCCCACACCGCATACGACTGCACGCGGTCCCGTGGCGCATTGCGGCTCGGTGCGTAGCGGCCCAGCGTCATGCCGAAGGCGACCACCGAGATGATCGGCGACAGGCGCAGCCGCTCGGCCACGATCCACGCGGCAAAGGTCATCACGAACTGCAGGATGATGGCCGAGCGCGTGCCCCTGAAGAGCGGGCTCACGAAGTGCAGCGAGACCTTGCCGAGCAGCACGCCGACCACCGCGCCGCCCGGCACCGCCACCAGCAGCATCGGCAGCGAGCTGGCAATGGGCTGGTGCGCGGCGCCCGCCGCCGACACCGCCACGCCGAACACCAGCAGCGCCACAGCGTCGTTGAGCAGGCTCTCGCCGTTGATGAGCGACAGCGTGCGCCGTGGAATGCGGAACTGCTGCATCACCGCCGCCGCGGCCACCGCATCGGGTGGCGCGACGATGGCGCCGAGCGTGATGGCCGCGGCAATCGGCAGCCCTGCAAAGGCCCAGCCGGCCCAAGCCACCACGGCGGTGGTCAGCAGCACGGCCACCAGCACCAGCGAGACCAGCGGCATCCAGTTGCGCCGCAGCTCGCGCGGCGAGGTGTCGAAGGCCGAGTCGAGGAGCGCTGGTGCAATGAAGAGCGCGAGCGCCAGTTGCGGATCGAAATGGATGTGCGGCACCCAGGGCATCGCGCCGAGCCCGACGCCGGCCAGTGCCAGCAGCGACGGATAGGGCAGCGCGAGGCGGCGCGAGAGCTGCAGCAGCAGGCACGCCGCGACCAGCATGAGAAGGACGTTTTCGAAGATCTCCACCGGGGCCTCTCAGTTCTTCATGTTGTGCACGGAATACTAAGAGAGGCTCGGCCGATGTGGACGATGCATGTGCTTCTGCAGCCTTTCCGCTAGTCTGTCGAACCCCCAAAGAAGATCCAAGGAGACATCGATGACCGATATCGCAGACATCCAGAAGCTGTTTGCCGGACTCTTTCCCGACCTGATGGGCATCCGCATCACGGTGCTGGAGCCCGACCGCGTGGTGGCGCAGATGGAGGTGCGAAAAGACCTCTGTACCGCCGGCGGCATCCTGCACGGCGGTGCCTCGATGGCGTTTGCCGATACGCTGGGCGCGGTCGGCACCGTCGTCAACCTGTCGGGCGGCAAGCGCACGACGACCACCGATTCGAGCACCAAGTTCATTGCCGGCGCACGGCTGGGCAGCACGGTGACGGGCACCTGCGTGGCGCTGCATCGCGGGCGCACCACGATGGTCTGGCAGACCTCGATCACGAATGAACAGGGCAAGCTCTGCGCCGTCGTCACGCAGACGCAACTGGTGCTCGATCCGGCCGCCTGATCTCTTGAGCGGACGAGTGAGCGATGGTCAGGAGTGGCCGTCCACCCGCATCTGGAACAGGAAGTAGGGCGGAATGCAGGCGCCGCGCCCTTCGGGTTGGCCTTCAGCCTGCGCGCAGATGTAGTCGTCGCGGCAGGGCTGCTGCGCCGAGCAACTGCGCAGGTTGCCGGGGCGCGTGTGTCTGGCGAGGCACTCGCCGAAAGGCTTGTTCGCGGCCAGGCACTGGTTGAAGTCGCTGAGGATTGCGATGCCGCCGCAGGTGCCGTTCCTGTCGAGCGGATCGCAGGGGCCCGAGCACATGCCACCGGGAAAGCCGACCGAGGTTTTCTCGCACACCGAGAACACGCCCTCGCAGGCGGTGCGCGGCAGTTTCTCGGCACGGTCCAGCCATGGGTTGGCGGATTGCGTGATGCGGGTGGGCTCGCAGCTCGCGCCGACTGTGGCTCTTTCGTGTGCGGCGTTCGTGCTGCCGGGTTCGGCAAGCGGGCGGAACGGGTCGGGCTTGGGTGTCGACAACGCAGCGTTCACGTAGGTGCCACGACGCAGCAGTTCGTCTTGCAGATGCGGCGAGTGCGGCACCGCGAGTGCGTTGCCCGTCGTGAAGGTGCGCGATGCGCCGCGCCGGTCCACGCCAAGCAAATGAAAGCCCGCGACCGCGCGGCTCTGGTGGCAGCCCGCGCAGCTCAGGTCGTCGAGGCGGCGCAGCACGGCTTGTGGTGATTGCAGCGTGCGGCTGTCTGGCACCGCCCGCCATTCGCTGGTCGGGAAGACCTGTGCAAAGGGCCGGTTCGCCAGCCGCTCCTGCCCGCGCGGCGCAACCGAGACGGCTTCGGTCGCGAGAAATTTCTCGGGGATCTGCAGCGTGGCCTCGTCCAGCGCGCGCAGGTTGGCGGGCTGCTGCAGCCACTGCAACAGTTCCTTGCGCAAGGGCGCATCGGCTTTCAGGCGCGCGACGTCGGGCGTGTTTTCCAGCGGGCCGATGTCGAAGCGCTGCGTACCTGCATTCCAGCGGAAGGCGCGCAGCATGTACTCGGCATGGCCGCCGAGGTCGGGCCGCACGGCGGAAGGCCAACGCACGCTTTGCAGGTTGGTGGTGACCTGCGCGATGCGCGCGCGCGCCAGGCGCTGCGGCGCGAGCGGGCCGTCGGACGACACCAGCCAGCGGCCGAGCGCTTCGTCGTTCGTCGTCGCGGGCTGCGGCGGCTGCCAGCGCCGCGCACTGCTGGCGCAACTGCCGTCGGCATCAGGCGCATCGCCACGCAGTTCGACGTTGACGGTCATCGGCAGGCGCGACTGCATGGCGGCCGTGCGGTAGGCGAGGCGGTACACCAGCCGCGTCTCGCCGCAGGCGCCGTTTTGAAAGGGCCGTCGGTCCATGCGGTTGACCACGCCGACCAGCTCGAAAAAAGCATTCGGACTCGCCAGCCAGCGTGTGTCGAACAGCCGGTGCGGATAGCGCGAGATGCCGACGCCCGCCTGCTTGTCGCGCCGCTGGATGCCAGCGATGCTCTCGCGCAGCGGATCGGTGATGGACGACCACGACGGTGAACCCGTCAGCGCCTGGTTGCTCGTGATGCCGTCTTTGGAAGCGGCGGCACCACCGACCCAGTGGGCGAAGCCGGCGCCCGATTTCTCTGCGGCCTGCAAGGCGGCGGGCGAGGTGACAAGAAGGATCGGGTCGGCTGCGCGCGCAACAGGCGCCGCGAGGGCAAAGGCAAGAACGAGGTTGGCCCAAAGGCTGTGTTTGAAGAGCGGCACGCGGACAATTGTGCCGCCGTGACTCAACCGCCCGCGGACACGGCCATCCGCTGTTTCATCAGCCCGGCCACCGCCACGCCCTGCGGATCGCCCAGCCGCTCCAGCGCGGCGATCACGCCCAGCCGGTCTTCTTCCGACCGGTCCTGGTTGAGCTTGTACTTGCCCTCCAGCACGCGCACCGGAATCTCCACCGCCGCGATCATGTCCAGGCGCGGCGCCACGAAATCGAAGGGCATCGCATCGAAGTCCCAGTTGCCGCCCAGCGGCGTGTCGTACAGCGCGACGGTGCGGCGCAGCACGGCATGCACGGCCATGCGCTCTTCGATCACGCGCGGCGTGCCGCGCGCATGGATGGCGGTGTAGTTCCAGGTCGGGAAGGTGCTCTGCTTCACGTACCAACTGGGCGTGATGAAGGCATGCGGCCCCTGGAAGATCGCCAGCGCCTCGGCGCCCGCGCGCAGGTCGTCGTACTGCGCGTTCTTCTTCGCAAGGTGCGTGGTCAGCAGGCCGTGGCCATCCTCCTGCGCATCGAGCAGAAAAGGCAGGTGCGTGGCATTGACACCCGACGGGCCCACGGTGATCAGCGTGCCGAAGCTCCACGCGCGGATGCCGGCGTGCAGCGTCGCGAGGTCGTCCTCGATGTACGGCTTGGGCGTGTACATGGCCAACTCAGCGCGCGGCCAGCGCTCGCATCCAGCGCACCGCATCGTCGAAGGCGCGGCCCGCCACGTCGGCGATGGACACGGCTTCCAGAAAGCCGTGGATGGTGCCGGGGTAGAGCGTGTCCGTCACCTCGACACCGGCGGCGCGCAGTTGCGCGGCCATCAGCATGTTGTCGTCGTGCAGCGGATCGCATTCGGTGATCGCCATGCACGCCGGCGGCAAGCCTTCGAGCCGGGCGGTGAGGCTGGCCACGCGCGGATCGCGAAAGTCCTCGGGCTTGCGCAGGTACAGCCCGTAGAACCACACCATCATGTGCAGCGAGAGGCCGTACTCACCCGCGCCGTAGCGCACCGCCGATTCGCGGTACAGCTCGGTGCTGAAGGCGCCGTAGTTCAGCAGCATGCCCAGCGGCAGCGCATCGCCTGCGTCGCGCAATACGAGGCAGGCGCCGACCGAGAGGTTCGCGCCGGCCGAGTCGCCGCCGATGAAGAGCTGCGAAGGGTCGATGTCGAAGGTCTGCGCGTTGGCCCGCAGCCAGCGCATCACGTCCACGCATTCGTCGTGCGGCTGCGGAAACTGCGCCTCGGGTGCGCGCGTGTAGTCGATGCCGATGACCGCAATGCCTGCGCGGCCCGCGTACTCGCGCATCACGCGGTCGTGCGTGTCGAGGCTGAACAGTACGAAGCCGCCGCCGTGGATGTAGACCAGCGCGCCTTGCAGCGTGCGCGTCTGGGGGAAGTGCACGCGGATGCGCACGTCGCCGTGGCGTGTCGGCACCGCCTGCTCGACCGTGTGCGCCATCACCGGGCCGCCTTCTGTCCAGGGCGCGCGCACCTTCTCGGCATTCGCGCGGCCTTCGGCGATCGGAATGGTGTGGCGCTTCGGGTAGCGCGCGCCGTCGGCGCCCATGAGGCGCATGAATTCGATGATCTGCGGATCGAGCGGTGGCGGCGCGCTCGGGTTCCGCCAGGAGTAGGGCGAAGAAGACGAAGAAGAGGTCACGCGAAAACTTTCTCGGGAACGGCTGCTGGTGCAGGTGTGATGTCGAGGGAAGCCAGAGGCCTCGGCGTGGCCGCGAGCAGCGCCTGCGTGTACGCATGGCGCGGGTCGTCGAACACCGCGTCGCGCGCGCCTTGCTCCACGATGCGGCCGCGCTCCATCACGACCACGCGGTCGGCGATCTGCTCGACGGCCGCCAGGTCGTGGCTGATGAAGAGGCAGGCAAAGCCGTGGTGTGCCTGCAGGCTCTGGAACAGCCGCAGCACCTGCGCCTGGATGGTCATGTCGAGCGCGGACACGGGCTCGTCGGCCACCACGAAGGCGGGCCGGCGCACCAGCGCGCGCGCAATCGCCACGCGCTGGCGCTGGCCGCCCGACAGCTCGTGCGGGTAGCGTGCGCCGAGGCCATCCAGGCCCACTTCGTCCAGCGTCTCTTTCACGCGCCGCACGCGCGCCGCCGCATCGAGCGACGGCAGATGGCGCAGCGGCTCGGCCACGATGTCCTGCACGCGCATGCGTGGATCGAGCGAAGAGAACGGGTCCTGGAACACGAGCTGGCAGGCCAGCCTGAAGCGATGCAGCGCCGCGCGGTCGGCGGTGCGCACGTCTTCGCCGCGAAACAGGATCTGCCCGCTGTGCGACGGCGCGAGCCGCAGGATGGCGCGGCCCAGCGTGGTCTTGCCCGAGCCGCTGCCGCCCACCAGCGCGACCATCTCGCCCGGATGAATGTCGAGGTCGAGCGTGTCGATCACGCGCACCGGCGGCTGTCGCTTGAAGAAGCCAGCGCGCGCGCCGGGGTAGCTCACGCACAGGCCGCGCACCTGCACCAGCGGTTGCTGCTGCTGCGTTGCGGTGGCTTGCGCCTTCGCGGCCTGGCGGCGCGGCAGCGCGTCGACCAGCTTGCGCGTGTACGGCTGCTTCGGCGCCACGAGGATCGCGGGCACGTCGCCGGTTTCCACCAGGCGGCCTTTCTCCAGCACGATGGCGCGCTGCGCATAGCGCCCCACAAGGCCGAGGTTGTGCGTGATCAGCAGCACGGCAGTGCCCTGGTCCTTCGCGAGGCCGACCATCAGGTCGAGCACTTCGCGCTGGCTCAGCGTGTCGAGCGCGGTGGTCGGCTCGTCGGCGATCAGCAGGCGGGGCTTGAGCAGCATCACGCTGGCCAGCATGATGCGTTGGCGCATGCCGCCCGAGAACTCGTGCGGGTAGGCGCTCATGCAGCGCTCGGGGTCGGCAATCTGCACGCGGCGCAGCATGTCGAGGCAGCGGGTGCGAATCTCGCCCGCCGACAGCTTGGTGTGCATGCGCAGGCCCTCGGCCATCTGCTCGCCGATGCGGTGCACCGGGTTGAGCGACACCATCGGCTCCTGGAACACCATGCCGATGCCCGGCCCGCGGATCGGGCGCATGGCCTTCACGTCGCGCGTGCTCAGGTCTTCGCCGTCGAACACGATCTGCCCGCCGGTCTGCGCAATGCCGGGCGGCAGCAGTTGCAGGATGGCGCGCGCGGCCATGGTCTTGCCGCTGCCCGATTCGCCCACCACGGCAAGGAATTCGCCGGGGTGCACATCGAACGAAAGCTCATGCACCAGCGTCTGGGCGCCGCCGTGCAGGTCGATCTTCAGTTGCCGCACCGAGAGCACGGGCTGGACGGATTTCGATGGGCTCATGACTTCTCCGTCCGCGGATCGAGCCGGTCGCGCAGCGATTCGCCCAGCAGGTTGATGCCCAGCAGCGTGAGCGCGATGCACAGGCCCGGCACCACGCACAGCCACACGGCCGAGGCCATGTAGGGGCGCGCGCTCGCCAGCATGTTGCCCCAGGTAGGCGCCGGCGGTGGCACGCCCAGGCCGAGAAAGCTCAATGCGCTTTCGGACAGCAGCACCCAGCCGAACATGCTGGTTGCCAGCACTGCGACGGGTGCCACGCAGTTGGGCAGGATGTGGCGCCACATGGTGTAGATCTCGCCGTTGCCGATCATGCGCGAGGCCTCGACGTACTCGCGCTCGCGCAGCGACAGCACGGTGCCGCGCACCACGCGCACCACCGAGGGTGCATAGGCCATGCTCAGCGCCAGCACGATGCCCCACTGGTTGGCGCCGACGATCACCATCACGCCCAATGCCAGCAGCAGGCCCGGAAAGGCCAGCAGCGTGTCGTTGAAGGCCATCAGCACGCGGTCGGTCCAGCCGCGCACGAAGCCCGCGACCACGCCGACCACGAGGCCGATGGCGGTGGCCAGCGTCACCGTGAGCAGCGCGACCAGGCAACTGGTCGATGCGGCGCGCATGGCGCGGCTGGCCACGTCGCGGCCGAACTCGTCGGTGCCCAGCCAGTGCGCCATCGACGGCGCCTGCAGCTTGCTGCGCAGGTCGATGCCCAGCGGGTTGTAGGGTGTCCACAGCGCGGCCACCACCGCCAGGACCAGCAACACGCCGATGAGCACGCCGCCGATGAGGGTATGGGTCTTGAGCTTCTTCATCATCATCACTGCACCGACACCCGTGGATCGAAGAGGGGATAGCACATGTCCACGATCAGGTTGATGAAGACGTAGATGCAGGCCGTGAACAGCAGGCAGCCCTGCAGCACCGGGTAGTCGCGCGCGAAGATCGAATCGATCATCAGGCGGCCGAGGCCGGGCAGCGTGAACACGGTCTCCAGCACCGCGATGCCGCTCAGCAGGTGACCGAGGATCAGCCCGATCATGGTGAGCGTGGGGTTGAAGGCGTTGGGCAGCACATGGCGCCGCAGCACCTGCGACTCGGGCACGCCCTTGGCGCGCGCGTGCGTCACGTACTCCAACCGCAAGATCTCGATGGTGCTGGCGCGCGACATGCGCGTGAGCACGCCGGTCTCGACCAGCACCAGCGTGACGATCGGCAAGATCACATACAGCACACCCTGCGAGAAGTCTTCCGACATGGGCACGTAGCCCACCACCGGCAGCCAGTGCAGGTACTGGCCGAAGAACATCAGCAGCAACAGGCCGAGCCAGAAGCTCGGCACCGAGAGCATCAGCGTGGCCGCGCCGATGATGGCCAGGTCGGTCGGCCGGTCCTTGCGCCAGGCGGCGATCAGGCCCGCCGGCACCGCGATCAGCGAGGCCAGCGCCACGGCGGTGAGCACGATGACGGCGCTCACATGAAAGCGCTCCCAGATCAGCGGCAGCACCGCAAGGCCATTGGTGGTGGACACGCCGAGGTCACCCGCCAGCGCATGGCGCAGCCACACGAAGTACTGGGTGACCAGGGGCTGGTCGAGCCCCATCTGGTGGCGCATGAGTTCGAGCTGCGCGGGGTCGGCGCCTTCGCCGAGCATGAGCTGCACCGGGTCGCCCGGAATCAGCCGCATGAGCGTGAAGACCGCGATCGACACCAGCAGCAGCGTCGGGATCGTCATCGCGATCCGGCGCAGGAGGTAGGCGAGCATGAAGGCGGCGCCTCGTTCAGGAGCGCGCGTCGAGCCGGACGTTCCAGAACCTCGGCTTGGCCGGGGCCCAGCCCTTGAAGCCCGTCACGCTCTTGCGCATGGCCGTGGCGTCGCTGGCGTTGAACAGTACGATCATCGGCACGTCCTGCAGCATCTGCTTGTGCATTTCATCGAACAGCACCTGGCGCCGCGCCTTGTCGCGCGAGACCATCGACTCGGCCAGGCGGGTCTGCGCATAGGGCGTGTCCCACACCTTGCGCGGCTGCGTGGCCTTGTCGCCCGTCACCATCTCGTAGTTGAGCGAGGGGTCGATGCGCGCCGAATAAATGAAGGCCATGCTCTGGTACTGGCCCTTGGTGTAGCGGTCGAGCTGGGTGGCCCAGTCGAGCACTTCCAGCTCGATGTTGATGCCGGCCTCGGACGCCATCGCCTGCACCAGCACGGCGGCCGAGTACAGCGCCTCGTAGCGCTTGTTGGCGATCATGCGGATCGGCTGGCCACGGTAGCCGGCTTCCGCCAGCAGCTTCTTGGCGGCAGTCAGGTCGCGCTTGAAGCCGGTGGCCTGCACCGCGTCGTAGAAGGGGCTGGACGAAGGCACCGCCGAGTTGTTGACGGCCGACAGGCCCTCGGTCACCGACTTCGCGATTTCCGGGGTGTCCAGTGCCAGTGCCAGCGCGCGGCGAATGCGCACGTCTTTCAGCACCGGGTCGTTGGTCTGCAGCAGCAGCGCGACCATGGTCATCACCGGCGTGGTGTCGACCACGACGTCGCTGCGCCCGCGCATCTCGACCACGTCCGACGGGCTGGGGCTGATGAAGGCGTCGATGCCGCCGCTGTAGAGCGCGGCCTTGGCGGCGGCCGAATCGGGGATGACGACGAAGCGCAGGTTTTCGATCTCGGCCTTCTTGCCGCCGGTGAGGCCGTCGCGCGGCTCGGCGCGCGAGGTGTAGCCGTCGAAGCGGGTCAGCTCGATGTACTGGCCGCGCTTCCATTCCTTGATCTTGTAGGGGCCGGTGCCCACGGGCTCCTTCCACTGGCCGTCGGCGCCGACCGAGCTGCGGTGCAGGATGGCGGAGCCGCCGCAATCGGGGCGGGCCATCATGGTGAGGAAGAGGGCGCTCGCGCGTTCGAGCTTGAACACCACCGTTTTCGGGTTGGGTGCTTCCACCGACAGCAGCTTGGTCATGCCCTTGCCGTCGAATTCGGGAAGACAGCGCCAGCCGCCCGTGGGGCGCAGGTAGCGCTGCCAGCTCCACACCACGTCGTCGGCGGTGAGCGTGGCGCCGTTCTGGAACTTCACGCCGTCGCGCAGCGTGAAGGTGTAGGTCAGGCCGTCGGCGGAGGTGTCGATCTTGCTGGCCAGCATCGGGCCGACGGAGGTGTCTTCGCGCAGCGCGACCAGGCCTTCGCCCACGTGGATGAGCACGTTGTCGGTGTTGTCGTCGCGGTTGCCGCCGGGGTCGGTGGAGCGGATGTCGGAGTTGATCTGTATCCGCATCGTCTGGCCGGCGCCAGTGCCGGGTTGGGCGCAGGCCGCGCCGGCGGCAAGGCCGAGGGCCAGCAGCGCGGCGAGGGCCGCAGCGGGAGGGCGGGAAGGGGGCATGGGCACGGTCATGGCAACACTCCTGGCGAAAGCTGGGCGGATCAGAGGGAATACTCGGTGAAGCGGTGAGCCTTGAAGGGCGCCGGTGCAATGCGCATCTTTCGTGCCGCCGGGTCCATCACGATGGTTGCCACGGTGGCCGACGATGCGCCGCCAGGGCCGGCGCTCGGGCTGCGGCACACGGCGCGCGGTGCGCCGAAACGGTCTTGCAGCGCATCGAGCACGTCCTGCTCGGTGAGGTCGCCCGCGCGCTTGAGCAGCGCCTCGGTCACGCGGCGGTCGCGGTAGAGCGAGTCGGGCGTGGTTTCCAGGCTGCGGTCCACCACGCGTGCCAGTGCCGCCGGTGTCTTGAAGTGGTTGGCGTGCACCAGGATGCCGCCTTCGGGCTGCTGCCAGAACACCTGGTCGGGGCAGGTCTCCAGGCTCACGGCCTCGCCCTCGGCGTGCGTGACGATCATGTTGTTGGAGATCGAGCGCGCGCTGCGGCACACCACGCCCAGCGCGTTGGCGTACAGCTCCGACTGCAGGATGCCGCGGCGGATCAGCGCCAGTGGCACGCCTTGCTGCTTGCCGTCGCCATCGGCCTTGATGAAGTTGCCCGTGACGGCGATGCCGGCACTGTTGAGCCCGGCGCGTGCCAGCGTGCCCGCTTCGGCAAAGGTCAGCATCGCAGGGCCCTTGGCCGGCTGGATGCGCAGCACCACGCCCAGCTCCAGGCTCTCGACGCGCCAGTCCCAGTTCTGCGCATGAATGAGCTTGCCGTCGCGCGCGGCGGACGGCATGACCACCACGCCGGTGCAGCCGTCGGGCGGCTCGGTGGCTTCGAGCTGCTGGAAGGCATAGAGCATTTCGCTGCGCGCGTTCAGCGCCACGATGTCTTCGGCCGGCACGCCCGCGCCTTCGGCCACGCCCTCGATCTCGCGCAGCATACCGGCGTCGAAGGCCTCGATGACGGGCATGAAGCGGCGTGCCAGTGCGCGCGTGCGGTCCCAACTGAGGCCCACGCGCTCGAAGGCCAGGCGGTAGGTGCGCAGGCTCAGGTCGATGCGGTCGCCGGCGGCTCGGCCGTATTGCTGGCCGCACTGGCGCGCATCGCCTTCGATGTCATAGAGGGGGAACGATTCGATGTCCATGTCTTTGTCTCCTTGTCTTTGCGGTGTGGCGTGCCGTGCGTTCAGGCCGCCACGTCCGTTGCCTGTGCAGTCTGCGCGATGGCGGCGCGCAGGCTGTCGATGATCTGGTCGATGTGCCGGCGTTCGATGGTGAACGGCGGCGACAGCGCGATGGTGTCGCCCACCGAGCGCACCAGCACGCCGCTTTCCAGGCAGTGCTGCGCCACGGCCTGCGCATGCGTGCCGGGGCCTGAGGCCCACGCTTGCAGCTCGATGCCCGCGAGCAGGCCCACGTTGCGGATGTCGATCACGCCCGGCAGGCCGCGCAGCGCGTGCAGGCCGTCTTCGAAGTACGGCGACAGCTCGGCGGCCTGGGCGATCAGGCCGTCTTCGGTGTAGGCGTCGAGCGTGGCCATGGCGGCCGCGCAAGCCAGCGGGTGGCCCGAGTAGGTGTAGCCGTGCGACAGCTCGACCGCGCTCACGCTGCCGTGCATGAAGGCGTCGTGCACCGTGTCGCGCGTCAGCACCGCGCCCATGGGCACCGCGCCGTTGGTCAGGCCCTTGGCGGTGGTGATGATGTCTGGCACCACGCCGAACAGGTCGGCCGCGAAGTTGGTGCCCAGGCGCCCGAAGCCGGTGATGACCTCGTCGAAGATCAGCAGCACGCCGTGCCTGTCGCAGATTTCGCGCAGGCGCTTGAGATACCCGCGCGGCGGCGGCAGCACGCCCGTCGAACCCGCGACCGGCTCGACGATCACCGCGGCCACGGTCGAGGCGTCGTGCAGCGCGAGCATGGCTTCGAGCGCGTCGGCCTTGTCAATGCCGTGTTCGGGCTCGCCGCGCGAGAAGGCATTGCGCGCCAGGTCGAGTGTGTGCGGCAGGTGGTCGACGCCGTTGAGCAGCGGCCCGAAGGTGCTGCGCTGGCGCCCGATGCCGCCCACCGAGATGCCGCCGAAGCCCACGCCGTGGTACGAGCGTTCGCGCCCGATCAGCCGGTAGCGGCCCGCGTCGCCGCGCGCCCGGTGGTAGGCCAGCGCGATCTTCAACGCGGTGTCGACCGACTCCGAGCCCGAGTTGGTGAAGAACACATGGTTCATGCCCGCCGGCGCGAGCTGCGTGAGGCGCTGGGCCAGCTCGAAGGCGGCGGGGTGGCCGATCTGGAAATTCGAGGCGTAGTCGAGCACGTCGATCTGCGCCTTCAGCGCCGCGCTGATGCGCGGGTTGCGGTGCCCGGCGTTCACGCACCACAGGCCGGCGATGGCGTCGAGCACGCGGCGGCCGTCGGCCAGGTCGTAGTACAGGCCCTCGCTGCCGACGATCAGGCGCGGGGATTGCTTGAACTTGCGGTTGGGGGTGAAGGGCATCCAGAACGCGTCGAGCGTGCCGGGCGTGTTCGCTGCGCCGGCGCTGCGGGCAGGGGAAGAAGAGAGGGTGTCGGCTTGGGCCACGAGTTGTTTTCTCCGGTGGAAACGACCCGTCTCTCGGGTCGGCGTGGGGCCGATCTTGAAACTCAAATTGTATTTTTGACGCGAGATGTACATGGTTTTTTAAGGCCAAAAATACAAAAGAGCCGCGATGATCGGCGTCCAGCCCGCGTTTTGGGAGAACCATGGATGGCCCAGCAGATGGACAAGTCGATCCCGCCGCTCACGCAGCGCGTGAGCCGCTACATCCTCGACCAGGCACTTGCCGGTGGCTACGAAAACGGCCGCCACATGACCGAGTCCGACCTCGCGGGCCGGCTCGGCATTTCGCGCACGCCGGTGCGCGCCGCGCTGCGCTTTCTGCATGAGCGCGAGCTGCTGGCGCATGTGCCCAACCGCGGCTACACGCTGGTCGCCGACCGCGAGGCACTGGGGCAGGCCCGGCGCGAGATGCCCGAGGACGAGGAGAAAACGCTCTACTACCGGCTGCTGCGCGACCGCCTCGCCGGCAAGCTGCCCACGCGCGTCAACGAGCTTGAACTCGCGCAGACCTACGCCGTGCCGCGTGCCTTGTTGCGAAACGTGATGACCACGCTGCTGCAGGACGGCGTGCTGCGCGGGCGCCACTACCAGCGCTGGGAGTTCACCGAAACGCTGGATTCGGTCGAGAGCGAGCGCGAGAGCTATCGCTTTCGCCTCACGGTCGAATGCGCGGCCTTGCGTGAGCCCGGCTTCAAGGTCGAGCACGAAAGGCTGCTGGCCTGCCGCGAACAACAGCAGGCACTACTGACCCATGCATCGCGCCATTCGTGGATGGAGTTCTTCGAGGCCAATGCGCTGTTCCATGAACTGCTGGCCAGCGCTTCGGGCAACCGCTTCATCCTCGATGCGGTGAAGCAGCAGAACCGGCTGCGCCGAATTTCCGATCTGTCCGACTACCCGCTGGTGAACATCGACCTGCTGCGCAAGTCTTGCCGCGAGCATTTGCAGATCCTCGATGCGGTCGAGGAGAACAAGCTCGAAGTTGCTGCAAAGCACATGCACGCCCACCTGAGCCGTGCCAGCGACATCCTGGAGCGCCGCGTGATGGGCGACCTGGATGCGCTTGGCGAATGAGCGGCCCCAACACCATGAACCTCAACGAAACGACTGCACTGAATGCCGCGCTGGCCGATGGCTGGCGCGATGGTTTCCCCACGGCGGGCACCGCCACGCAACGGCCACGCGATCGATCGATCTTCCAGTTCCCGGAAAGCCGCTGGGCCTTCTCGCACCTGCGCGAACTGCAGCCGACCCGCAACGTGTCGCGCGGCATCGGCCCGGTGTCGGTGCTGCCACGTGCCGAGCGCCCCGAGCTGGATGCGGTGAGCTTCACCCTGCCGGCCGATGGATCGCGCACCGACTGGCGCAGCGCGCTGGATGCCATCCATGCCGATGGCGCGGTGGTACTGCACCGCGGACGCATCGTCTACGAGCGCTACTTCGGCGCGCTCGACGAACAGGGCCAGCACATGGCGATGTCGGTCACCAAGTCCGTCGTCGGCACGGTCGGCGCGATGCTGGCGGCCGAAGGCATGCTGGACGAGCACGCCGTGGTCACGCACTACATCCCCGAGCTGGCGACGAGTGCATTCGGCGACGCGACGGTGCGACAGGTGATGGACATGACGACGGCCATCGACTATTCGGAGGGCTACGCCGATCCCGACGCCGGCGTGTGGAAGCACGCGCGTGCCGGCGAACTGCTGCCGCGTCCCGCAGGCTATGCGGGTGCCGAGGGTTACCGGCAGTTCCTGCAGACGGTGCAACAAGGGCAGGGCGCGCACGGCGAGGCCTTTGCCTATCGCACCGTGAACACCGACGTGCTGGGCTGGCTCATCAGCCGCGCCGCAGGGCAGCCGCTCGCACAGGTGCTCGGCGAGCGCATCTGGTCGCGACTGGGTGCCGAGCAGGACGCGGCCTTCGCCGTCGATGGGCAGGGCGCAGACTTTGCGGGCGGCGGCTTGTGCACCGGCCTGCGCGACCTCGCGCGGCTGGGCGAGATGATGCGGCTCGGCGGTTTTTTCAACGGCACGCAGATCGTGCCCGAGGCCGTGGTGGCCGACATTCGCCGGGGCGCCGACCCGGCCCGCTTCGCGCTCGCGGGCTATACGCGGCTGGCCGGCTGGAGCTATCGCAACATGTGGTGGGTGGCGCATGACGCGCACGGCAGCTTCACCGCGCAGGGCATTCACGGACAGGCGCTGCACATCGATCCGGTGGCGCAGATGGTGGTCGCGCGTTTCGCCTCGCATCCATTGGCCGCGAATGCGCACCTGCCGACCTCGATGCCCGCCTTCCGCGCGCTGGCCGAACACCTGATGCACCTCGTCGGCGACTGATTTTTCTTCTCTACCTTCGATCCTTTCATGCTCACCCAAGTCACGACCAACGCGAGCCTCCAGGCCCGCAAGAACGCCGCCTGCGCGCAAGGCATCGGCACGCTCACACCGCACTTCACCGCGCGCGCCGACAACGCCGAACTGTGGGACGTGGAGGGCCAGCGCTTCGTCGATTTTGCAAGCGGCATCGCCACGCTCGCGACCGGCCATCGGCATCCGCGCATCGTGGCGGCCGTGCGCGCGCAGCTCGACGACTTTCATCACACCTGCTTTCACGTCACGCCCTACGAGGAATACGTGGCGGTGTGCGAGCAGCTCAACCGGCTGGTGCCGGGCGACTTCGCCAAGAAAAGCGCGCTGTTCACGACCGGTGCCGAAGCCATCGAGAACGCGATGAAGGTGGCGCGTGTCGCCACCGGCCGCAGCGGTGTCGTCGCCTTCTCGGGTGCCTTTCATGGCCGCACTTTCATGGGCATGGCGCTCACCGGCAAGGTTGCGCCGTACAAGGCGGGGTTCGGTCCGATGCCTTCGGATGTGTGGCATGTGCCGTTTCCTGCCGCGCCGCTGGGCGTGACGGTGGAAGACAGCATCGCGGCGCTGGAGCGGCTGTTCAAGACCGATGTCGATCCGCAGCGCGTGGCGGCCATCGTCATCGAACTGGTGCAGGGCGAGGGCGGCTTCTATGTCGCACCGCCGAAGCTGCTGGAGCACCTGCGCGCGGTGTGCGACCGGCACGGCATCCTGCTGATCGTCGATGAAATACAGACCGGCTTCGGCCGCACGGGCAAGCTGTTCGCGCTGGAGCACTACGGTGTCGAAGCCGATCTGGTGACGATGGCCAAGAGCCTCGCGGGTGGCTTTCCGCTGTCGGCGCTGACGGGCCGCGCCGAGGTGATGGACGCCGCGCTGGTCGGCAGCATCGGCGGCACCTATGCAGGCAACCCGCTTGCGGTGGCGGCCGCGCTGGAGACGATGCGCGTCATCGAAGACGAAGGGCTGGTGGCGCGTGCCCGCATGCTGGGCGAGCGGCTGACCGCGCGACTGCATTCATTGCAGGCCGAGGTGCCGCGCATCTGCGAAGTGCGCGGGCTCGGCGCGATGGTTGCGGTGGAGTTTCGCGATCCGCAGAGTGGTGAACCTGATGCCGATTTCACGAAGCGCGTGCATGCGGCCGGCCTGCAGCGCGGCTTGCTGCTGCTGACCTGCGGTGTGCATGGCAACGTCGTGCGCTTTCTGTTCCCGCTGACCATTCCCGACAAGGTGTTCGAGGAAGGACTGGCGTTGCTGGCCGACGCGGTCAGGGCGGCCGACGCATCGGCAGCATCGACGTAGGCCACTCAGCGGCTGGGCGAGATGTTCAGCGCCCTGCAGAAATCGTAGAAGGCTTCGAGCTGCAGCGACTTGTCGAAGACCGCGTCCACGCCCGCGGATTGCGCGCCTTCGCGCACCTCGGAGCTGGCGTAGTTCATCAGCACCACCGTGCGCTGGGCCGGCGACTTGTGTTGCTTGAGGTAGTTCGCCACGGTCAGTCCGTTGCCTTTGGCGAGGAAGACGTCGATCACCGCCGCATCCCATGCCTGGGGGTTGGCACCGAGCCAGTGGATGGCCTCGTCGGAAGTGGTGGCGACGCCGACCACATCGCATTCGGAAAATGCCTGCAGCCCGTCGGTCACCGTTGCTGCGATCAGGGGGTTGTCTTCTATCAGGTAGATGCGGGTCATCATGCAAGGCCAGGGGGCTTGTTGTTGTCTTCGGCTTGTCTCGGCCGAGGAAGGCATTGTCCCTTTGGGGACGGGCCGTCGAGTCAGACAACGCCGCCATCTGCCGTAGATCCCTGGGCCGGTTCGGCGTGATCGGCGCACGGCAACGGTTTGTCTGGAAAAATGCATTTCAATGACAACCGAACCGCTTCCATCGCCAGAACGACAACAACAACTACAAAAGCTGCGGGTGCTGCTCGTGGAGGACGATGTGGACACGCTCGCCACAACCTTGAAACTGCTCGAAGCCCTGGGGCACTGGGCGACCGGCGTGAAAAGCGCCGAGGCCGCGATGGCGCGTTTTTTCGACGGCGCGTTCGATGTGGTGATGGTGGACATCGGCCTGCCCGCGCTGTCGGGCCATGACTTCGCGGAGAAGCTGCTGAGTGAGCACAACGTGCCGGTGATCTTCGTGACGGGGCAGGCACAGCCGGCCACGGCCATGCGCGGAACCGCGTGGCTGCGCAAGCCCTACACGGTCGATCAACTGACGGATGCGCTCGATCACGCGATGGTGCCGCAGGCATAGCGGGATCACTGGCGTACAAGACGGGCCCGGACGGCAGGCCTATCGTGCGACGGTCTTGTACTCGCCAACATCCGATGCCGTCTTCTTTCACTCCGCCTTTCACTTCTTCCGGCCGCAGCGCACTGGTGCAGGCGCCGCCCTGGCACTACGCCGGCTGGCTCGTCAATGTCGCCTTTGAATTCGATGCCGCGCGCGGCGGTGCGCTGGTGCCGCCGGAAGCGGGCCGGCCGACCGGACGCGGCTGCGTTCATTTCGCGGACTGGCAGTCCTGCGGCAACGACGGGCAGGAACTGCTCGACCCGGTCTATGCGCAGTACCGCGAGACCATCGTGGTGCTGGAGGTCGAGGCCGGGCAGGGCGGCGACGCGCGCTTCTTCTGCCCCTTGATCTACGTCGACCAGGACATCTCGCTGCTGCGCGGCTGGCTGCAGGGCTGGCCCAAGAAGATCGGCCAGACCTGGCTGACGCGCAGCCTGCCGCTGGTGCATCCCGCCGCCGCGCCTGTGGCTGCGGGGAGCCGGCTCGGCGCGAGCCTCAGCGTCAAGGAGCGGCGGCTGGTCGATGCGACGGTCACGCTGACTGGTGAGAAGGCCGAACGCCTGGGCTTTCTTTCCGCGCCGACCATCGGTGCCATCGGCTGGCCTGACCTGACGCGGCCTGATGTTCCCGCAACCCCGCGCTATCTGCGCGCCGACATCGTGGACCGCGTCGAATCGGGCTGGATGGGTGGCAGCGCGACGCTGCAGTTTCACGATCACCCGGTCGAGGAACTGGCCTTGCTCGGCGACGTGCAGGCGACGCAGGCCAGCGCAGGCTGGATGGGCCTGACTGTTCGCGGCGCCCTTGCGGCGTGATGCTGTTGCGGGCGCTACGCTCGGCGGGATGAATCCACCCGCCACCATCGCCTCGCACGTCATCGGCCTGCCGATGGAAGGTGGCGCGCAGGTCGAGGCGATGTTCTCGGCCGACCCCAAGGCGCGCTTCGAGCTGCACTGGCATGCGGAGTGGAGCGTGGGCGCCATCCTCGAAGGCCATTGCGAATTCACCTGCAGTGGCGAACGGCAGGTGGCGCAAGCGGGCGATCTGGTCGTGATGGCGCCGTTCGCGTTGCACACCGCCGGCGTCAGCCCGCAAGGCTTTCGCATGGTGATGCTGTATGTGCCGCATGCGTGGGTCGCGGCGCGCTTCGGCTGGCCTGAAGACCGGCGCGGCGTGCTGCATCGCGGGGTCTGGCAGGACAAGGCCGCGGCCGATGCGCTGGGCGACGCCGCGCTGTCGCAGGATGGCGAGCAGGTCGGCCGCCTGCTGGCGCAGATCATTCACGCCCAGACCGGCAGCGAACTGATGGCCGTCGAGCGCCGCATGGGCGATGCCCGCGTCGAAGCGGTCTGCAGCGCCCTGGAACTGGAAGACGCCTGCCGCATCGACCCCGGCGCGCTGGCGTTGCGGCTGGGTGTGTCGCGCGAGCACTTTCATCGCCTGTTCCGCATGGCCGTCGGCATGACGCCGGCCCACTATGCGCGGCTCGCACGCATCGGCCGGGCCAAGGTGCTCCTGCGCGAAGGCTGTGCGCAGGCCGATGTGGCGGCGCAGTGCGGCTTCACCGACCAGGCCCATTTCTCGCGGTGGTTTCGCCGCTGCTTCGGCGTGACGCCGGCAACTACATGGCCGACCGGCAGCGGGTGACAAGGGGCGCGTGAGAAAGCCGGAGCCTTGCATGTGGCTCGCGAATGCGTGGGTTGCGCGGCTTCGCCAACTCGAGGGAACTTGCGGCACTGATTGATTCGCGGCGGAGGTCTTGTAAGTAAATGCAGTTACAGTGGCCGCGTCATGGGTTTACGAAATGAAGCGCTCGGATGGCGCTTGCTGCTGTTGATGCTCGCGGTCATGGGACTGGGGTGGAGCGCTCCGGCGCGGGCCGTGATGCTTGTGGAGCAGGCGCAGCTCACGCTGGCCCTGCGCGGCCAGGCGCCTGCCGAGACCCAGGAGCCGCAGACCGTCACGCTGCCCTATCACTGGGACCAGCGGCAAGGTGCGGTCGATGGCGAGGCGCGGTTTTCGTTCGAGATACCGGCGGCCGACCCCACCACGCCTGTGGCGCTGTTCGTGCCGCGCGTGGGCAACAGTTTTCGTGTGTCGGTGAATGGCCAGGAACTGACGCGGTTCGGCGCCTTCCCGCCGGGGCCCTACGACGATGCCTCCTTCGCACCGCAATACTTCGTGGTGCCGGCCTCGGGCTCAGCGTCGCCGCTGCGCGTGGAGATCGTCATCGCGGCGCAGGCTGCAAGGCAGGGCGGGCTCTCGCCGGTGGTGGCGGGACGGGAGGACGAGATACACCCGCTGTACGAGCGCGCCTTGTTCTGGCAGATCAGCGGTGGGCGCTTCATCACCATCGTGAGCGGCGTGCTGGGGGCGCTGTCGCTGCTGGTGTGGCTGCGCCAGCGCGAATCGATCTACCTCTACTACGGTCTGGGTGAGTTGCTCTGGTCGGTGCAGACGGCACGCGTGCTGTTCACGCATGCGCCGTTGCCCTGGCCCTGGTGGGGCGTGCTGCCGCTGGCGGCGTTCCAGGCCGCTGTGCCGCTGATATGTCGCTTTGCTCTGGCCGTGGTGGGGCGCGACGACACCCGTCTGGCACGCCTCTTCGGTCTGATGGCCTGGCTGGCTCCGGTGGTGGCCGGGCTCGGCATTGCTGTGCCTTGGCTGTGGCTGATGCCGCTGTGGCAGGGGCTGAACCTTGCGGCTGCACTGGCGATGATGGTCGTGGTGTTGCGCGTGGCGTGGCGCAGCGCCGTGCTGGAACACCGAGTGCTGGGCCTGGCCGTGCTGTTGATCGTGTTGTGCGCTGCGCGCGACATCTGGGTCATGCGCACCTCGCCCCAAGCCTATGAGATGGTGCCGTGGATACGCTTCGCCTGGGTCGGCTTTGCCATTTCGCTGGCCTGGGTCATCGCCGAGCGCATGCGCAAGGACACCCGGGCGATGGCGGAAATGAACCTCACGCTGGAGGCTGAACTCGCCGAGCGCAACACCGCTCTGGAAGCCTCCTTCGCGCGCGAACGGGAAGGAGAGAAGGCACGCGGCGCTCTCGAGGAACGCCAGCGCCTGGTGCAGGACCTGCATGATGGTCTTGGCGGGCAACTCGTGGGGCTGCTGCGGATGGCCCAGCAGCCAGGGGCGGCGCGCGAGGACGTCACGCTGCACCTGCGCGACGCGGTGGATCAACTCAAGCTCACCGTGGACGCCATGCATGCCGATGAGGGCGATGTGGCCTCTACGCTGGGCAGCGTGCGCTACCGGCTGGGACCGCGCCTGCAGGCGGCCGGCATCGATCTGCACTGGAATGTCAGCCGGCTGCCGATGATGACCGGTTGGAGTTCACGCGAATCCCACCAGCTGCAGATGCTGTTGTTCGAAGCGTTCGCGAACATGATGGCGCACGCGGCCGCGACGCGGGCCAGCCTGACCGCGCACCTGGTGCCCCTTGACGGCGCGGACAGTGCGGACGGTGTGACGGGTGAGGCCATCGAGATCAGACTGTCTGACAACGGCCGCGGCTTCGATGCAGACGCCAGGTTCGCCGGAAAAGGATTGACGAACATGCGCGCGCGCGCCGCCGCGCTCGGGTGCACGCTCACGCTGAGCTCGCAGCCTGGGGAGACCTCCCTTTGCTTGCATCTGGCCGTGTCGGCGGCGATGGTCCCGAAGTTGGCGCCGTAGCGAGAGACCTCAGGCGTCGAGCGTCAAGAGCGCGGTTGAATCCGCCCTGCGAAGCAGAGCTTCAAGGTCGACGCTTGAATGCAATCACGGCGCTCCTGTTTGCTCATTCAACGGCCGGCAAATCTTCAGTACCAACCCGCGCAGCCACCGGTGCGCGGGGTCCCGATCAAGACGCGGATGCCACATCTGCGACACGGTGATCTGCTCCGTGGGTATCGGCAGCGGAAACGAGCGCAGCGTGCCCCGTGCCCTCAGGTGCTCGAAGTACGACGACGGTATCAGCGCCACCAGGTCGGTCGCGGCCGCTATCGACAAGGCAGTGCTGAAGCTGGGCACCACGACGGCGGCATTGCGCACCAGCCCCATGGCAGCGAGCGCGTCGTCCACCGGCCCCTCGGTCCGGCCGTGGCGTGAAGTGACCACGTGGCTGCAGGCGGCGTAGCGTTCGGCCGTGATCTCGGGCCCGGCGAGCAGGGGATGGCCCTCGCGCACCGCGCCGACGAAGCGGTCGCGAAAGAGCGCCTGAACGCGCACCTCGGGGCCCGACTCGCCGAGAACGCCGACGTCCAGATCGATCAATCCCTCGCGCAGAGGGCGAACGTCCTTGTCCGGCTTGGGCGCGAAGCGCAGGCGAACGCCGGGCGCTTCGTGCGCGGCGCAAGCCACGAGCTGATGCGCGAAGCCTTCGATGAAGCCGTCGTTGGCCCGTATGGTGAACAGTTGCCGGAGCGTGCGAGGGTCCATGTTCGCGCCAGCGGACTGAAGCACCGCGCGTGACTCCTGCACCAGCTCCCTGACACGGTCGCGCAGTGCCACTGCATGCGGCGTGAGCACCATCGCGCGACCGGCTCGCACGAGCAGTTGATCCCCGGTCGATTCCCGCAATCGCGCGAGCGCCCGGCTCATGGCCGATTCGCTCAAGCCCAGGCGCTCGGCGGCCTTCGCGACGCTGCCCTCGGAAAGAAGTGCGCTCAACGCAAACAGCAGGTTCAGGTCGGCTTCTGTCGGCATGCCCGAAGCTATCACGGCTGCCATGGTTTCGACAGGCGCCACGTGCAGGGACAAGCTGCGCGCCACGCGCTGTGCAAGCCATTCGCGCAGTCCTAAGCTGGCCTGGCGCAATAGAGCGTGCTCTTCCGGTTGCCCCAACATGCTGTCATCTACGCTTCGACCGAACTCTTCTTTCACCCTGCCTCGCACCGCCGAAGCCCAGGAGGCGAACGCGGATGGCCTGCCTCTGCCGCGGCGCTTCGCAGCCGTCGCCGCGATCCTTGGCGCAGGCGTGCTGGTGGTGCTCGACGGCGCCATCGCCAACATCGCGTTGCCAGGCATTGCCCGGCAACTGCAGGCGGCACCTGCCGATGCCGTCTGGATCATCACCGCCTACCAACTGGCCGTGGTCATGTTCCTGTTGCCGGCTTCCGCTGTCGGCGAGCGGTTCGGGTACCGGCGCGTGTTCGCCGGTGGCGTCGCGCTGTTCACCGCGGCGTCTGTGTTGTGCGCGTTGGCTCCATCGCTGCCATGGCTCGTGGCCGCGAGGTGCCTTCAGGGCCTGGGCAGTGCAGCCGTGATGCCCCTTGGGTTGGCGCTCTTGCGCTTCACCTATCCGCGTCGATTGCTGGCGCGCTCGATCGCCTGGAATGCGCTCGCCGTCGCGGCGGCTTCCGCAGCGGGGCCCACCCTTGGCGCTTTCATACTCTCCGCGGCGAGTTGGCCGTGGCTCTTTGCGGTGAACCTGCCGATCGGCCTTCTCGTGCTCGCCGCCTGTGCTGGGTTGCCGAGCCCGGCGCGCTCGATGCGCCACATCGACGTGTGGAGCATCGCGCTCAACGCGGTCATGTTCGCCGCCTTCGTGCTCGGGAGTGAGCGGCTGGTGGCGCATCCGTTGCAGGGCGGCGGCTTGCTCGTCTTGTCGGTCGTTTGCATGGTCTTGCTGGTGCGGCGCGAAATGCCGAAGGCGGCGCCGTTGATCCCGCTCGACCTGCTGCGCGTGCATTCATTTCGGCTCTCGGTCATTGCCTCGGTGTGCTGCTTCACCGGCCAGATGGCCAGCCTTGTGGCGCTGCCGTTCTACATCCAGCACGAACTCGGCCAGAGCGCGGTGACCGCCGGCCTCTTGATGACCCCGTGGCCTTTGGCGGTGATGCTGGCCGCACCGCTGTCGGCACGCCTGGCTCGGCGCGTGCCGAGCGCCTGGCTGTGCGCGGTCGGAAGCGCGTGTTTCGCGAGTGGCCTGGCCCTGTGTGCGCTGTGGCCGTTGCATGGCGACGCGACCTTGCCGATCGCGTTGTTCACCGGCCTCGCCGGCCTGGGCTTCGGCTTCTTCCAGACGCCGAACAACCAGAACATGCTGCTCTCGGCACCCGCAGAACGCAGCGGAGCGGCCGGTGGCGCGCAAGGCACCGCCCGACTCACGGGGTTGACGCTCGGCAGCCTGATGATGAGCTTGATGTTCGGGCTGCTGCCGGCGCACAGCGCCGTGCACTGGGGCTTGGCGGTGGCGGCACTGGCTGCCTTGGCGGGAAGTGCGGTGAGCTTGCTGAGGAGCCCTGCACGCGCCGGGGGCGCGTGACCGGCATCGGAAGTCGATGGCGCGCATTGCTGCGGATCCCTTGAATCGCAGCCGCGTAAGAAACTACCGGCTTGATGTGGCCGATGTCCATGCTGTTGGCGACAGGGTCGGTGCCCTCCTTGGCGAGATCTTTGCCGAACTGGATGAGTTGCTCGCGCGTGAGGTCCTTCAGCTTTGTCTTCGGTGCATGGAGGGTAAAAGCCTTGGAGCGCCGAGGAGCCCTCAGCACTTCCTTCGTGTGAAAGGTATCGCTCGCATAGACGCCCTTGCGGCTAGCGCGCGCCAGTTGCCGGACGGAAGCTGCTTCGGACGGTCTGGAGGGTACACGAGGGGTTTTAAGTGTATGAGTGATAGCGCTAAGTTATTGAATTTAAAAGAAAAAATACTTTCCGTTGCCCCGGTGGTGGATTGGATGGGGTGAGCGGGGAAAACCGTTTCAAATCAATAATTTAGAGAGAATTGATTTGGCAGTGTGGCACTAATGTGGGACCACGAGATCGTGACTGCCGGCATGCGCCGGCGTGTGCGGTCGGAAGGCCTGGACAGCGCGTTGCTCACACTATTGCGCTGAAGCACAGCGGGCGTAAAATCACGGCGTGCTCCCTAGAGAGAGCCGGCCGGCCCGCACTGGCAAAGCGAAAGCATCTCCTAATTTCAATTTTTCGCGTAGCTCTGCGAGCGCGTGGGAACTGCGGGCCGTGCCCCTTTTGACTGCGCTCTTAACCGGAGATACACGATGCCTTCTATTAGGTTCTCTTTTCTCGACTATCTGTCGAAGCAGGAGTTTCTGGACTTCGCGAAGCGATTCGCCAAAATTAATCAGAAAACTGATCCCGATGACAACGGTTTGATCTTTCACCAAGACAAGGTTGCCATCGGCCTGGGATTCAAAAACTGGGCCTTGTTGCACAAGCATGTCGAGTCAGCAAGTTGGTCCGCGTGGGACACCTTGCGAGAGGTCGCGCTTAAGAAGCCGGGTCTTGGGGCATTCATCGAAGAGCGCGCCTTCAGGATCATCGATGAGGATGACGCCGTCGATTCGATGCGCAGTTGGGCTCGCTCGAAGTACACACCACTGATTGACTTTGCCTTTTACGATCCGGAGTCCGAGTCTGGATATAGCTGGCCGGATGTCGATATGGCTGAAGAGCTGAGCGAGGAATTTGCCGGGCGATATCCCGATGATTTGATTCAGCGCGTAGGCAACGAGCTGGACGCGGACGAGGGCCCCTGGGGACTGGAAAAGTACGACTAACACCTCCATCGAGTGACCGTGGTTATTGGGCGTGGTTCATGAGTTTTGGCAAAGTCGATTGAAAAAGCAAACGGCCCGCATGTGCGGGCCGCTTGTCATCTGGCAGCAAGCTGCTCCAATTTTTTGCGCGCCGCCTGCTGGCAGGTCATCAAGATACCTGGCAAGGTCTTGAGTCTCGACGCCTTTGAGTGACTTCTGACTGCTGGGGTCGGTGCGCACCAAGGGCAGCTTGATTTCGCCGGTTATGCATTTCGCCGCGAGCTTTTTCACCTCTAGATGACTGAAGAAGTCGCGCTGCACTCACTCCAGCGGAATCACCGAGCGAGCGCCGGACTGGGCCATCAGCAAGAAGATTGTCTTTATGCCGCGCCACCGGTTACGCTGAGGGCTACGGCAACATTACGCACCCAGATCGGCGTGCTCCCGAGCGCGAAGGTCTCACCGCTCCACGCGAGCATCACGGCGCGGGCCATCTCTTCAGCGATGGCGTTAGCAGCTGCCGGCGGCACTGCGTTGCCGATGCGCTCGCGCCATGCCTGGTCGCTTAGGCCTTCGAGTTCGAAATGCTCCTCGGGCTCGACCAGCGATTGAAGCGCGGCCAGCTCGAAAGTGGTGAAGGGCGGTGCTCGGTGCCGTCGCACTCATGAATCCGGCAGACCAGCTTTTCGGCTGCCGTGGGCGTGGTGATACCGGGCGACGGCCCCAGCGGGCTCGGTCCACGGGATCGGATCACACCATAGTGCCCGGCAGTCAGGTAGTCGTCGCCCTTGGCGCGCTGGATACCGTTCGCGGATCTGCCACTGCAAACGCTCCCTGCCCGGTGGTGCTGCCTGCGATAACGGTGCCGGCGGGTTCGTCGTAGCGCGTCACCGCGGACTTGCCAAAGCTCGGGCCGTCGCGCCTCGGGTCGGCGACGCACTGTCCCGTGCCGTGCTCGCTTGTGGCCGCACCCGCAGGCTCGCGCCAAGGCACGATCCGAAACTCGTTGTTGTGCTTTTGCCGGATCTGTGTGGCGCGGATCAGCGACGCCGAAAGTGCCTTGGCCGGGTGACTTCACGCCGATTACGGCGCAGGAAGCTTCATTCCATCGGCAGACGTGGTGTCGACCCGCTGTACGTGTTGACGCGTCAACGTACCCCGACGAACGACGGCACTTCGCTCAGCTCAGAGGAGAACGGGCGCTGGTCGACAACTACAACCATGCCGACGAAGAAGATCGGGCCGCAGCTCGGAGGATCCTTTCTTTGCTCGCGAAACAGAAGGTCGGGTAGCCTACGTAAATTGTGGTTGCAGATCCTTTGGGCTCTGCTTCGAATTTAGTTTAACGAGGACTGGTTGAATGTCGCGGAGGTTGGCGCAACTCCGCATGCGTCGTTCAGCGATCGATAAGCCAAATCGGCATATTCCGGTTGGAGCTACGCCGGGGCTTAATCTGCGCTTTGCGGCAAGCGCTCCGCCACTCTGTCTGAAAATCTGTAAGATGGAGATACACAAAATTACGGAGACCTCATGACCCTTTTTGAACTTGTGAAGATTGCACTGGACACGCTGTATAAAGAATCGGTTGCGGTCCATGGAGCGCAAACAGATGCGATCATCAAGCAGCAGTTCGACTACCTGAGTTCCAGCTATGGCCTCCTGACTGATCAAAAAAGGGTCCCAATCAGTTACCGCGACCCCGCCACACGATTTGCCTATGTTTACAGGTATGTAGCAACACACGGGGACTATTTGGTGCAGTTGCTGACGTTGTTACGTAGCCATGCGGGCAAGGTTTTTCAGACGGAGAGCGCACGACTCACATGTATCGGTGGGGGACCGGGAAGTGATGTAATTGCAGTTCTTAAGTATTTGAGTGACCACGCTGCCTCGGAACCTGTGAAAAAACTGGTCGTCTATCTGCTTGACAAGGAGCAGGCTTGGGCAGACACGTGGACGGAGCTTGATGATAAGTTGCAGGCTTCGGTCGCTTTGAATGCGAACTTCCAACCATTGGATGTTACAGATCCTGCTTCATGGAGTGCGCAAAAGCGCTTCCTTGAGGCTGATGTGTTCACGCTAAGCTATTTTGTCTCCGAGGTATATGCGCTTGACAAAAATGGCGTGGTGACAAATTTCTGGCAAACGCTATTCCGAGAAGCCAAGCCCGGCGCGTTGTTTTTCTATGACGACAATGGTCACGGAGATTTCAACGACTACTTTGATGCGCAGTGGCAAAAAGCAGGTTGTATCGATCTGGTCGGCAGCGCGACCAATGTGACGTTTACGCCCAGCTACACTGAGCGCGCGGACGTCCTTGATGACTATAAAGAGAGGTTTGCTGCTTGGCCCAAGCTCCGGGGCCAACTCAGCTGGCGCATCCTAAAAAAAAGATGACGTTTGATCTTTTTGACGACGAGGTGCGGTTGAGACATGTGGACATTCCAGACGCGGATGTTTACTTTGGTCGGGATTTCGGCGCGCCGATGCAAAAAGAAAAAATACTCAAAGAATTAATTGAAGAGACCCCGTGGCGGCAGGAGGAAGTTACTGTTTGGGGAAGAAAGCATTTGCAGCCGCGTCTAATCGCATGGTTCGGCGATGCGGGGAGCCGCTATTCCTACTCCGGAATCAACTTGGAGCCTCTTCCTTGGACAGATACCCTTTTACAGCTTCGCGCCATCGTTCAAGGCGCTGCCGATGAAAAGTTCAACAGCGTGCTGTTGAACTTTTATAGAGATCATAGGGATAGCATGGGCTTCCACAGCGATGACGAACCTGAGCTTGGTCCCGCCCCCACAATTGCGTCTTTCAGTTTTGGAGAAACGCGCATTTTTGTAATGAAGCACAAGATTCTCGATATAAAATCAATTCGGCTTGAACTTGTCTCCGGAAGCCTGTTGGTCATGAAGGGCGCCACCCAGCGGAACTGGAAGCATGGAATAGAAAAGTTATCTCAGCCCTGTGGTCCGAGAGTTAATTTGACTTTTCGGCGAATCAATTCAACTTAGTTGACGTTACGGCGACGATCCCTCATCAAGCAACTGGAACTGCTCTACATCGGTTGCTCTGATTTTGAATTCAGCATGCGTTGTGAAGCCTCCATCTGGACTTATCGCGTGTTGCACCTTTATCGACAGCCAGTCTGTGTTGTCGATCTCCTGCTTCCATCCTGAAACCTTCACCGGCGTCTGTGGAGTCAACAGCGGCTGACCCAGAGCAAGGTGCAGCTCGAACGTCGCCGCGCCGCGCTTCAAGCGCCGGCATTTAGCCTGTGCTGCGGCACCTCGAAGTTTGGTGGGTGATCTCGTCCTGTCTGCGCGTGCTGAAGATCGCGTAGCAGACGATCCGCTGCACGGGGATCGAGCCCTTGCGTCAGTTGCCGAATAGCGTCGTGAGCTTGTCGAGTTCATCGAGGGGGGGCGCCTGTCGCGTTGCCTGGATCTCGACGTCAGGCCGAGCGCTCGGCATAGCTTGCGCGCATCGTGGATCACCTAGGAGTCGAACTGATAACCCCAGGTAGGCCGAGCCAATTGGTAGACCGCTGAGACATGAGAGAAGTAGTTGTCGGCCGTTTGTGGTTTGACGCCAAGGTCGTTGGCGAACTGCACCCAGTCGGCGCTGGTGATCGTCGAGCCACGCCGCTTTGCAAGGCTGGTGGCCGCCACCGCGTTGAGCACTTGGGCCGTGGTCTTGCCGATGGCCTTAAGGTGCTCAGCGACATATTTCTGGATCGTCTCGGCGAAGGTGGGATCAGCTGCTTTGAGCTTCGTCAGCGCGCCAAGCTAGGCCAGTTCGGCTTCCGGGTTCTTCATCCAGAGCCGGGCAACTGGCTCTCGGTCGAAAGTTTCTGTCTCGCTGTGGACGACGACCCCGCCTTCCTTGATTCGGATGCGGGCCATGTGCGCTACGCTTCCGTCTGCGCGCTTGCGCTTCGTGATGGTTCCCCAGGGAGCTTCCTGTGGTACATGCCAAATTTGTGGCAAGCAATGTACCACCGGGACCGAAAAAACAGCGCTGAATGACACCGAATGACGACAAACGCTATCTCTTCTAAATCCGCGCCGGTGCTTGATTTTCCTCAGAAAGCCCGCGCGACCACGGCAATGCGTATGTCTGTTGCACCCATGATGGACTGGACAGACCGTCATTGCCGATACTTCCATCGCCTGTTGTCGCGTCATGCGCTGCTCTACACCGAGATGGTGACCACGGGTGCGCTGATCCACGGCGACGTGCCCCGTCACCTTCGCTTTCATGCCGAAGAACACCCCGTGGCGCTGCAACTCGGCGGCAGCGAGCCGAACGACCTGGCCCATTGCGCCAAGCTCGGCGAAGAGTGGGGCTACGACGAAATCAACCTGAACTGCGGCTGCCCCAGCGAGCGCGTGCAGCGCGGTGCCTTCGGCGCCTGCCTGATGAACGAGCCGCAACTGGTGGCCGATTGCGTGAAGGCGATGGTCGATGTGACGGACGTGCCCATCACGGTCAAGCACCGCATCGGCATCGACAAGATCGAGAGCTACGAGTTCGTGCGCGACTTCGTCGGCACGGTCAGCGAGGCGGGTTGCAACACCTTCATCGTGCATGCGCGCAATGCGTGGCTGCAGGGCCTGAGCCCGAAGCAGAACCGCGAGATTCCGCCGTTGCGCTACGCGCTGGTGCATCGGCTCAAGCATGACTTTCCGGCGCTGAATTTTTCCATCAACGGCGGCATCTCGGTCAACGCACAGGTGCACGAGCACCTGCGGCTGCTCGACGGTGTGATGGTCGGGCGCGAGGCGTACCACAACCCCTGGTGGCTGGCCGAATGGGACACCGAGTTCTTCGGCGCCGCGCCGCAGTCGCTCACGCGCGAAGAAGTCGAGTCGCTGATGTGCGACTACATGGTGCGCGATGCCGCCGAACACGGCACCAACTGGTGGTCGATTGCGCGGCACATGCTGGGCCTGCGCAGCGGCCTGCCGGGCGCACGCCGCTGGCGCCAGGTCTGGAGCGATCACAAGCTCAAGACGCGCCCGCCGCACGAGGTGATGGCGCTCGCGCACGAGCCCGTGGCTCAGGCCGCCGAACCGGCCGTCTGATCGCGCGTCGGCACAGCCGGCACACACCTCTTCCTGAATGACCGGGACGCGCCTACGCGTGTTTCGTGGGGACGCGCGCGCCATACGAAGGGCTGCAGGAGCCCATTCGCCGGGCATTCCGACTTCTTTTTATAGAACGGTGTTTTGAAACATTTCACTAACAAGTGTGACTGTTCTGCCACTTTTTGCTGAAGAATAAAGAGCGTCAGGGAAACACAAAAAAAGGTTCTGCATGCATATGAGCGAAGCTGTTGGCAGCAAGGAAGAAGTGAGCGCGCTGGCACGTGGCTTGGCATTACTCAAGGTGATCGGCATGGCCGGCACATCGCTGGGCAACCGGGAATTGGCCGACACGACGGGCATTCCCAAGGCCACCGTGTCGCGTCTCACGTCGACACTGGTGGGCGCGGGCTATTTGCGCCAGTCGCAAGACAGCGAGCGTTTCAGCCTGGGGCCGGCGCTGCTCGACATGAGCAGCCGCTACCTGCGGCATTTCGACCTGCGGACGATGGCCCGTCCGCATCTGGCGGAACTGGCCGAATTCGCGGGGGCCAGCGTGCACCTTGGCGTGCGCGACGAGCTGGACGTGCTCGTCATCGATTCGCTGCGGCCCCGCCTGGCGGTGATCAGTTCGCGCATCGAGGTCGGCACGCGACTGGCCATCGCCACCTCGGCCGGCGGTCGCGCCTACCTCGCGGCATTGCCTGCCGCCGAGCAGGCGGCGCTGCTAGAAGACATCCGCCTCGAAAGCGGCGAGAACTGGCCGGTGATGCAGCCACGGCTGATGGCCGGGCTCGAGGAGTACGCCCGCGAGGGCTACTGCAGCTCGTTCGGCGAGTGGCACCCGCACATTCACTCCCTGGGCTTTGCCCTGGAGGGGCCGCGCGGCGAGCGCTATGCGGTGAGCTGCGGCGGCCCGGCCTACCTGCTGCCCCGGGAGATGATGCTGACGCGCGTGGCGCCCCACCTGCTGGTCGCGGCCCAACGCATCGCGGCCGAGGCCGGGACGGCCAGCACCGGCTGAACCGGCTGAAGGCGCGGCTAGACCGCTGCTTCCAGGCCGTTCCTGAAATGCTCGCGCATGCGCGCCATGGCCGTGGCGGCGTCGCGCGTCTCGATGGCGGCCATCACGGAACGGTGTTCCGCCAGCGATTCGGCAATGCGGCCGGCCTTCAGCAGCGAGTTGTGGCGATTGAGCTTCATCACCTTGCGCAGGTCGGCCACCATCTGGTCGCGCCACTTGTTGTCGGCGATGGCCAGCAGCCGCATGTGAAAACGCTCGTTGAGCGCGAAGAAGTGCTCGCGGTCTTCCTTGCCGGGGGCGGCGGCCGCTTCAAGCTCGGCATGCAGCGCCTTCAGCTCGGCGCGCTGCGCATCGGTGGCGCGCTCGGCCACCACGCCGGCCGCGTCGCTCTCCAGCAGCGAGAGCAGGTGGTAGACGTCGGCCAGGTCCTGCTCGGACACCTCGGTCACATAGGCGCCGCGGCGCACTTTCATCGTGACCAGGCCTTCGGCCGCCAGCACCTTCAGCGCCTCGCGCAGGGGCGTGCGGCTGATGCCGTATTCCTCGGCGAGCTTGAGTTCGTCGATCCAGCTCCCGGGCTCCAGCTCGCGGCGGAAAATCCGCTGGCGCAGCAGCTCGGCCACCTCTTCATAGAGGGCGCGGGGGGTGAGTGTGACAGCGGACATGGGCCGCACTGTACTTCAAAAACAGTGTTTGAATTAATAATTACGGATGGGTTAGACTCGCGGCCGGCTTGCAAATCCGTGCGAGCGAATCTGCGAACACCAGACAGACAACAGCAAAGCGGCGCCTTTCATGAGCAGCACTCCCGAACCCACCTTCAAGCCCGCCGACCTCGAGGCTTGGGCCAAGTCCGCTGCCAAGTCCGCCCCCGGCGGCGACGTGAACGCGCTGAACTGGATCACGCCCGACGGCATCAGCGTCAAGCCGCTGTACACGGCGGCCGACCTGCAGGGCCTGAAGTACACCGACACGCTGCCCGGCTTCGAGCCCTACCTGCGCGGCCCGCAGGCCACCATGTACGCGGTGCGCCCCTGGACCATCCGCCAGTACGCGGGTTTTTCGACCGCCGAAGAATCGAACGCCTTCTACCGCAAGGCACTGGCCGCCGGCGGGCAGGGCGTGAGCGTGGCCTTCGACCTGGCCACCCATCGCGGCTACGACAGCGACCACCCCCGCGTGACCGGCGACGTCGGCAAGGCCGGCGTGGCCATCGATTCGGTCGAGGACATGAAGATCCTGTTCGACCAGATCCCGCTCGACAAGGTGAGCGTGTCGATGACGATGAACGGTGCCGTGCTGCCGGTGCTCGCGGGCTATGTGGTCGCGGCCGAAGAGCAGGGCGTGGCAAAGGACCAGTTGAGCGGAACCATCCAGAACGACATCCTCAAGGAGTTCATGGTCCGCAACACGTACATCTTTCCGCCGGGGCCGAGCATGCGGATCATCGGCGACATCATCGAGTACACGGCGCAGCACATGCCCAAGTTCAACTCGATCTCGATCAGCGGCTATCACATGCAGGAAGCCGGCGCGAACCAGGCGCTCGAACTCGCGTTCACGCTGGCCGACGGCAAGGAATACGTGAAGACCGCGCTCGCCAAGGGCCTGGACGTCGACGGCTTCGCCGGGCGCCTGAGCTTCTTCTGGGCCATCGGCATGAACTTCTATCTTGAAGTGGCCAAGATGCGCGCCGCGCGCCTCTTGTGGTGCCGCATCATGAAGGAGTTCAACCCCAAGAACCCCAAGAGCCTGATGCTGCGCACCCACTGCCAGACCTCGGGTTGGTCGCTCACCGAGCAGGACCCGTACAACAACATCGTGCGCACCACCATCGAGGCGATGGCTGCGGTGTTCGGCGGCACGCAATCGCTGCACACCAACGCGCTCGACGAAGCGATCGCGCTGCCCACCGAGTTCAGCTCGCGCATTGCGCGCAACACGCAGCTCATCATCCAGGAAGAGACGCACATCACGAACGTGGTCGATCCCTGGGCCGGCAGCTACATGATGGAAAAGCTCACGCAGGACATGGCCGATGCGGCCTGGGCCATCATCGAAGAGGTCGAGGCCATGGGCGGCATGACCAAGGCCGTCGACAGCGGCTGGGCCAAGCTCAAGATCGAAGCGGCCGCTGCAGAGAAGCAGGCGCGCATCGACTCGGGCAAGGACGTGATCGTCGGCGTCAACAAGTACAAGCTCAAGAACGAGGACGCGATCGACAGCCTGTCCATCGACAACGTGATGGTGCGCGATCAGCAGGTGGCGCGGCTGCAGAGCATTCGCGCCTCGCGCGACACGGCCAAGGTGCAGGCCGCGCTCGACGCGCTGACCGAAGCCGCCGAGAACAACACCGGCAACCTGCTCGCGCTGAGCATCGACGCGGTGCGCCTGCGCGCCACGGTGGGCGAGATTTCCGACGCACTCGAAAAATCATTCGGCCGCCATCGCGCCGACACGCAAAAGGTGACCGGTGTGTACGCAGCCGCCTACGACTCGGCCGAAGGCTGGGAAGCTCTCAAGACCGAGATCAACGCCTTTGCCGAAGAGCAGGGCCGTCGTCCACGCGTGATGATTTCCAAGCTGGGGCAGGACGGGCACGACCGAGGCGCCAAGGTCGTCGCAACCGCATTCGCTGACCTGGGCTTCGACGTGGACATGGGGCCGCTGTTCCAGACGCCCGAAGAGTGCGCGCGACAGGCGATTGAAAACGACGTGCATGCCGTCGGCGTGAGCACCCTCGCAGCCGGCCACAAGACGCTGGTGCCCGCCATCATCAACGAGCTGAAGAAGCAGGGCGCGGACGACATCATTGTGTTCGTCGGCGGCGTGATCCCGCGGCAGGACTACGACTTTCTGTACGAGGCCGGCGTCAAGGGCATCTACGGACCGGGCACGCCCATTCCGGCCAGCGCCAAGGACGTGCTGGAGCAGATTCGCGCGGCGGTCGCGGCCTGAAGAAAAGCACCGACGTGAGCGATCTCTTGTCGCGGCTGTCGCTGCAGCCGGTGGATTCCGGCGATTTCGAGGACATGCTGGCCGTGCGCATCGATGCGATGCGCCCGAGCCTGGAGCGCGTCGGCCGCTTCGACCTCACGCGCTCGCGCGAACGCCTGTCGGCCGGCTTCGTGGTGCCGTACATGCATCACATCGTGCTCGACGGCGAGCAGCGCGTCGGCTTCATCACGCTCAAGCCCGAGGACGCGGATGCGCTGCGCCTGGACCATCTGTACCTGCGCACCGGCTTCCAGGGGCGCGGCATCGGCGAATGGGCGATGCGCTGGGCCAAGGCGCAGGCGCGCGAGAAGCAACTCGACATCAAGCTCACCGCGCTCGTGCGCAGCGACGCCAACCGCTTCTATCTGCGCCACGGTTTCGTGCTCGAAGGCGAAGAGGACGTGGACCTGCACTACCGCTGGCGCGTGGCGTCGGAGGCCGCGTGCTGAACACCGTGCAGGGGCTGGAAAGCGCCGTCACCGATTCGCCCGGCATGGCGCAGCGCCGTGCCATCGCCAAGGCGATCACGCTGCTCGAATCCACCCGCACCGACCATCGCGCCCAGGCCGACGAGCTGCTCACTGCCCTGCTGCCGCGCACCGGCCAGTCGTTTCGGCTCGGCATCTCGGGCGTGCCGGGCGTTGGCAAATCGACCTTCATTGAAACGCTGGGGCTGCTGCTGATCGGCAAGGGGCATCGCGTGGCGGTGCTGACCATCGACCCGTCGTCCACCCTCTCGGGCGGCTCCATCCTCGGCGACAAGACGCGCATGGAACGGCTCTCGGTGCACGAGCGCGCCTACATCCGGCCCAGCCCGTCGAGCGGCACGCTCGGCGGCGTGGCCGAGAAAACGCGCGAAGCCATGCTGGTGTGCGAGGCCGCCGGCTACGACATCGTGATCGTCGAGACCGTAGGCGTGGGCCAGAGCGAAACGGCAGTCGCCGGCATGACCGACATGTTCGTGCTGATGCAGTTGCCCAATGCCGGCGACGACCTGCAGGCGATCAAGAAGGGCGTGATGGAACTGGCCGACCTCGTGGTCATCAACAAGGCCGACATCGACAAAGATGCTGCCACGCGTGCGCAGGCGCAGATCACTTCGGCACTGCGCCTGTTCGGCCATCAGGGCAACCCGGACCACGCGCATGCGGTGCATGACGCCCACAGCGGCAAGGAAGTTCGCTTCTGGCTGCCCAGGGTGCTACAGCTCAGCGCGCTGGCCGGCACCGGCGTCGATGCTTTCTGGGAGGCCGTGCTGCAGTTCAGGCAACTGCAGACGGCCAACGGCAAGCTCGCGCAGCGCCGCGAGAAGCAGGCGACCGCGTGGATGTGGGAGCGCATCGACGCGGGGCTCAAGCAGGCCTTCAGGCAGCATGCGCAAGTGCGCGAGCTGCTGCCCCAGCTCACGCAACAGGTGGCACAGGGCACGCTGCCTGCCTCCACGGCGGCACGCAGCCTGCTCGCCGCAGCGGCCATCACGGCCAGGCCGTGAGGCCACAAGAAACACAAGACAAAGCATCGCAATTCAGGAACACAGCTTCGGAACCACACCATGCAAGAACTGATTGAACAACTCGAACAGCGCCGCGCCAAGGCGCGTCTCGGCGGCGGACAGAAGCGCATCGACGCGCAGCACGCCAAGGGCAAGCTCACGGCGCGCGAGCGCATCGAGCTGCTGCTCGACGACAACACCTTTGAAGAGTGGGACATGTTCGTCGAGCACCGCTCGGTCGACTTCGGCATGGCCGAGCAGAAGATCCCCGGCGACGGCGTGGTCACCGGCTACGGGATGATCAACGGCCGCCTGGTGTTCGTGTTCAGCCAGGACTTCACCGTCTTCGGCGGCGCGCTCAGCGAAGCGCATGCCGAGAAGATCTGCAAGGTGATGGACCAGGCCATGAAGGTCGGCGCACCGGTCATCGGCCTGAACGACTCGGGCGGCGCGCGCATCCAGGAAGGCGTGGCCTCGCTGGGCGGCTATGCCGACGTGTTCCAGCGCAACGTGATGGCCTCGGGCGTGGTGCCGCAGATCAGCATGGTGATGGGGCCTTGCGCGGGCGGTGCGGTGTACTCGCCGGCCATGACCGACTTCATCTTCATGGTGAAGGACAGCAGCTACATGTTCGTGACCGGCCCCGACGTGGTGAAGACCGTGACGCACGAGAGCGTGACCGCCGAAGAACTCGGTGGCGCCATCACCCACACCACGCGCAGCGGCGTGGCCGACATGGCGTTCGAGAACGACGTCGAGGCGCTGATGATGCTGCGCCGCCTGTACAACTACCTGCCGCTCAACAACCGCGAAAAACCGCCGGTGCGACTGGGCAACAACGGCCAGGGCGACCCGGCCGACCGGCCCGACTACTCGCTCGACACGCTGGTGCCGGACAACCCGAACAAGCCCTACGACATCAAGGAACTGATCCTCAAGGTGGTGGACGACGGCGACTTCTTCGAGCTGCAGCCCGACTACGCGAAGAACATCGTGATCGGCTTCGCGCGCATGGAAGGCCAGACGGTCGGCATCGTGGCCAACCAGCCGCTGGTGCTGGCGGGTTGCCTGGACATCAAGAGCAGCATCAAGGCCGCACGCTTCGTGCGCTTTTGCGATGCGTTCAACATCCCCGTCATCACCTTTGTCGACGTGCCCGGCTTCATGCCCGGCACGGGGCAGGAGTACGGCGGCATCATCAAGCACGGTGCCAAGCTGCTCTACGCGTACGCGGAGTGCACGGTGCCGAAGATCACCGTCATCACGCGCAAGGCCTACGGCGGCGCGTACGACGTGATGGCGTCCAAGCATCTGCGCGGCGACGTCAACCTCGCCTGGCCGCGTGCCGAGATCGCGGTGATGGGCGCGAAGGGCGCGGTGGAAATCATCTTCCGTGAAGACAAGAACGATCCCGAGAAGCTGGCCGCCCGCGAAGCCGAATACAAGGCGCGCTTTGCGAACCCGTACGTGGCGAGTGCACGCGGCTACATCGACGACGTGATCCTGCCGCACGAGACGCGCAAGCGCATCTGCCGCTCGCTGGTGATGCTGCGCGAGAAGAAGCTCGAGAACCCGTGGCGCAAGCACGGGAACATCCCACTGTGAGCGGTACGGAGAAGAAGAACATGTTCAAGAAGATCCTGATCGCCAATCGCGGCGAAATCGCCTGCCGCGTCATCCAGACCGCCAAGAAGATGGGCATCCTCACCGTCGCCGTCTACTCCGACGCCGACAAGGAAGCCCGCCACGTCGAGCTGGCCGACGAGGCCGTGCACATCGGCGCCGCGCCCAGCCGCGAGAGCTATCTGCAGGCCGACCGCATCATCGCGGCCTGCAAGCAGACCGGCGCCGAGGCCGTGCATCCGGGCTACGGTTTCCTCTCGGAGAACGAAGCCTTCGCGCGCAAGGTCGAGGAAGAGGGCATTGCCTTCATCGGGCCGAAGCACTATTCGATCGCGGCGATGGGCGACAAGATCGCCTCGAAGAAGCTCGCGAACGAAGCCAAGGTCAACACCATCCCCGGCTGGAACGACGCCATCGAGACGGCCGAGCGTGCCGTCGAGATCGCCAAGGACATCGGCTACCCGGTGATGATCAAGGCTTCGGCCGGCGGCGGCGGCAAGGGCCTGCGCGTGGCCTTCAACGACAAGGAAGCCTTCGAGGGCTTCACCTCGTGCCGCAACGAGGCGCGCAACAGCTTCGGCGATGACCGCGTGTTCATCGAGAAATTTGTCGAGGAGCCGCGCCACATCGAGATCCAGGTGCTGGGCGATTCGCATGGCAATGTGATCTACCTGAACGAGCGTGAATGCTCGATCCAGCGGCGCCATCAGAAGGTGATCGAGGAAGCGCCTTCGCCCTTCATCAGCGACGCCACGCGCAAGGCGATGGGCGAGCAGGCGGTGCAACTGGCCAAGGCCGTCAACTACCAGAGCGCGGGCACGGTGGAGTTCGTGGTCGGCAAGGACCAGAGCTTCTACTTCCTGGAAATGAACACGCGCCTGCAGGTGGAGCATCCGGTCACCGAGTGCATCACGGGGCTCGATCTGGTCGAGTTGATGATCCGCGTGGCGGCCGGCGAGAAGCTGCCGCTGACGCAAGCCGAAGTGAAGCGCGACGGTTGGGCCATCGAGTGCCGCATCAATGCAGAAGACCCGTTCCGCAACTTCCTGCCGTCGACCGGCCGGCTGGTGAAGTTCCAGCCGCCGGCAGAGACCATGTTCGCAAGCGACACCGAGCATCTGCAAGGCGTGCGCGTGGACACCGGCGTGTACGACGGCGGCGAAATCCCGATGTACTACGACTCGATGATTGCCAAGCTCATCGTGCACGGCAAGGACCGCCAGCATGCGATTGCCCGCATGCGCGAGGCGCTCAACGGTTTCGTGATTCGTGGTGTCAGCAGCAACATCCCGTTCCAGGCGGCGCTGCTGGCGCATCCGAAATTCGTGGCGGGTGACTTCAACACCGGCTTCATCGCCGAGCACTACGGCAAGGGCTTCCATGCGGAAGACGTGCCGCATGCCGATCCCTCGTTCCTCATCGCACTCGCCGCGTATGTGCATCGCCGTTATCGCGCGCGCGCCTCGGGCATCAGCGGTCAGCTCGAAGGCCACGGCGTGAAGGTGGGCGAGCAGTTCGTGGTGGTGGAGCTGGGGCCGGAAGGCAAGCATGTGCACCATCCGGTGTCGGTGTCCGACTTCCAGGGCAAGACCGGCGCGAGCGCGGTGGCCGTGGGCGACAAGAGCTACAAGATCGACAGCAGCTTCGCGCTGGGCGCGATCCGCGTGCAGGGCATCGTCAATGACAAGCCCTTCACCGCGCAGGTCGAGCGCGGCGCGGGCAAGAACCCGCTGGCGCTGCGTGTGTCGCACGACGGCACGCAGATCGAGACGATGGTGCTGTCGCCGCTGGGCGCGCGCCTGCTCGACCTGATGCCCTACAAGGCACCGCCGGACCTGAGCAAGTTCCTGATGTCGCCGATGCCGGGCCTTCTGGTCGAGGTGTCGGTGCAGCCGGGGCAGCAGGTGCAGGCCGGCGAGAAGCTGGCCGTCATCGAGGCGATGAAGATGGAGAACGTGCTGTTCGCCACGCAGGACGGCGTGGTCGGCAAGGTCTCCGCCACCAAGGGCGAATCGCTCGCCGTCGATCAAATCATTCTGGAGTTCAACTGATGGGTGCCAACGACCTGCAACAGACGATCACGCTGCACCGGCCCGCGAAGGCCGTCGCAACGCCGCAAGGCCCCTGGTCGATCGAGGCGATCCAGGCGCTGCTCGACAAGCCGCTGATGGACCTGCTGTTCGAGGCGCAGACGGTGCACCGCCAGCACTTTCCCGAAGGCGACATCGAGCTGGCCACGCTGCTGTCGGTCAAGACCGGTGGCTGCCCCGAGAACTGCGGCTACTGCCCGCAGTCGGCCGAGTTCGACACCGGCGTGAAGGCGCAGAAACTCATGGAGGTCGACGAGGTGGTGCGTGCCGCGCAGGCGGCCAAGGACGCCGGCGCCACGCGCTTCTGCATGGGCGCCGCTTGGCGGGCACCCAAGGACCGCGACGTCGAGAAGGTGGCCGTGCTGGTCGAGGCGGTGAAGGGCCTCGGCATGCAGACCTGCGCCACGCTGGGCATGTTGGAGCCGCACCATGCACACCAGCTCAAAGCTGCTGGCCTGGACTACTACAACCACAACCTCGACACCGCGCCCGAGTACTACACCGACGTGGTCGATACGCGCACCTACCAGGACCGGCTCGACACGCTGGCCCATGTGCGCAGCGCGGGCATCAGCGTGTGCTGCGGCGGCATCGTCGGCATGGGCGAGGCACCGGTGCACCGCGCGGGGTTGATCGCTCAACTGGCCAACCTGAATCCGTACCCGGAGTCGGTGCCGATCAACAGCCTGGTGCGCGTGCCGGGCACGCCGCTGGCCGATTCGGAGCCGGTCGATCCGTTTGACTTCGTGCGCATGATCGCGGTCGCGCGCATCACGATGCCGACGGCGCGCGTGCGGCTGTCGGCGGGGCGCCAGCAGATGGGCGATGCGGTACAGGCGCTGTGCTTCATGGCCGGTGCGAATTCGATCTTCTATGGCGACAAGCTGCTGGTCACCGGCAACCCTGATGTGGAGGCCGACGTGCAATTGCTGCGCAAGCTGGGCCTGCAGTCGCGCCGCACCACGACCACTGAAAAAGTCGAGGTCTGCGCATGACGAGCGCGGCTTCCGCGCGTCCCTTCAAGGTGCTGGGCATCCAGCAGATCGCCATCGGCGGGCCCGACAAGCTGCGGCTGCAGAAGCTGTGGGTCGACATGCTGGGGCTCGAAGTCACGGGCACCTTCAAGAGCGAGCGCGAGAACGTCGACGAGGACATCTGTTCGATGGGCATCGGGCCGTTCAAGGTCGAGGTCGACCTGATGCAGCCGCTGGACCCGGAGAAGAAGCCTGCGGTGCACACCACGCCGCTCAACCACGTGGGGCTGTGGATCGACGACCTGCCCAAGGCCGTCGAGTGGCTCACCGCGCAGGGTGTTCGCTTTGCGCCCGGCGGCATCCGCAAGGGCGCGGCCGGCTTCGACATCTGCTTTCTGCATCCGAAGGCGAACGAAGAATTTCCGATCGCGGGCGAGGGCGTGCTGATCGAGATGGTGCAGGCACCGCCCGAGGTGGTGACGGCTTTCAACGCGCTCGCTGCTACGCGTTGAGCACTTTCCTGATCGGTGGTTTCACGTCCGCACGCTGAGGTGGCAGCATCGGCAGATGCTCGCGCGCCGGGTTCAGGATGATCGAGGTCGCCGTCTCCGTGAGGATGCAGAACTTGGTGACCACCGCATCGAGGTGGCTCACGTCGATCACCGCGATCTCGAGAATCCAGCTGTCTTCACCGGTCACGTTGTAGGCATTGATGCACTCGGGCGTTTCCTGCACCAGCGCGACCACGCGGTCGTAGTCGGCACGGCCGACGCGGATGATCGCGCGGATGCCGTAGCCCAGCCGCGTGAGGTCGACCGTGGCGCGGTAGCCGGTGATGACGCCTGCTGCTTCGAGCTTCTTCACGCGCTCGGTCACGGCCGGCTGGCTCAGGTGCACGCGGCGGCCGAGTTCGGCCATGGTCAGGCGCGCATCGTTCTGCAGTTCGGCCAGGATGCGGGTGTCGTGGGCATCCAGCGTGGGGTTCAAGGCGAAGTCCATGCAAGTCCTTTAAATCGACGGTGTGGTGCGGGCAGAACCATGAAATCTGCATGGCAGATGGTGGGCGGCTTTCATACCATGAGCGGCATTCAATACCAAGAAGAGACACCCTCGACATGTCGACACTCGCGTCCCCCGCCCATACCGGGCCCGCCTTTGCACGCCGTGGGCTGACACCCCTGCTGTGGCTTTGCCTCGCCGCCACCTGGGTGGTCTGGGGCTCGACCTACCTGGGCATCAAGTACGCGCTGATCAGCTTTCCGCCGTTCCTGCAGATGGGCTCGCGCTTTCTCTTTGCGGGCGTGCTGCTCGCGGTGTGGATGCGCTGGCGCGGCGCGCCGTGGCCGACGCTGGTGCAGTGGCGCAATGCCTTGATCGTCGGGGCGCTGATGCTCGGCGGCGGCATGGGCGGTACGGCCAATGCCGAGGTGTCGATCGGCTCGGGGCTGGTGGTGGCTTTCATTGCCGTCATTCCGTTGCTGATCGCGCTGCTGAACCTGATCTGGGGCGTGAAGCCGACGCGGCTTGAAGCTGCGGGCATTGCAGTCGGGCTTGTCGGCGTGCTGATGCTCACGCAGGGCAGTGGCTTCAAGTCTTCGCCGGAAGGGCTGGTCGCAATTTGCGTGGCGTGCGTCTGCTGGTCGCTCGGCAGCGTGTTGAGCCAGCGCAGCCTGCCATTGGCGCCCGGTGCCATGGGCTTCGCGAGCGAGATGCTGTGCGGCGGCATGGTGCTGATGGGGCTGGCCGCCGTGTCGGGCGAAACGATGACCTGGCCGCCGCAACCCGTGGCGGTGGCGGCGTGGGTCTACCTGGTGGTGTTCGGCTCGCTGATCGCGTTCAACGCGTACATGGTGCTGCTCGCGCAAGCGCCGGCCGCACTGGCGGCGAGCTACACCTTCGTCAATCCGGTGATCGCGATGCTGCTGGGCGTGTGGATTGCCGACGAGGCCGTCACGCGCTTCGAGTGGTACGCGGTGGGCGTGGTGCTGGCGGGGGTGTTGTTGCTGCTCTTCAAGCGAACGAAGAGGAGCTGAAGGGGGCGAACCCCGCTCAGGTGCCCGGTCGGCGCCAGAACGCCAGCGTTGCCGCCAGCAGCCACATGCCGACGGCGCAACTGCGGTTCAGCGCCTTGAGGCCGCGGCGCGACAGCCAGCGCACGGCCTGAGTGCCGGCGGCAGCGTAGGCCAGCATCACGCAGGTGTCGAGCACCACGAAGATCGCCCCGAGCAGCAGGTACTGCGGGCCCTGCGGCTTCGTGATGTCGATGAACTGCGGCAGGAAGGCCGCGAAGAACAGCACCGTCTTCGGGTTCGACAAAGCCACCATCAGGCTGCGCAGCAGCGCGATGCGGCCGTGCGGGCGAATCTCGATGCTCGACTTGGCCAGCGCGGTGCTCAGGTCGGTTGCATCGCTGCGCCAGAGCTTGAAGCCCAGCCAGACGAGGTAGGCGACACCGGCCACGCGGATCGCGTTGAAGAGCAGTTCCGACGCGGCGAGCAGCGAGCCCAGCCCGAGCGCGACGACCGCGATCAGCGTGACGCTGCCGAGCGATGCGCCTGCAATGCCCCAGCTTGCGCGGCGCATGCCGCCGTCGATGCCGTTGGACAGGGCCAGCAGCATCGTCGGCCCAGGAATCACGGCCAGCGCGAGCGAAGCGACCACGTAGATGAGCAGGGTGTCGGTTGTCATGGCTTGGCGGCGGGTGGGCGTTGGGAGGCGGCGCGGGCGCGCGCCAGCGCTGCTTCGACGATGGAGCGCTTGCGCGTGTCGGCGTCTTGCGGGGGCGCGGCTTCAGGCGCCTTTGTCTCTTCGCTGGCGGCCGCCTTGCGATGTGCGCCGTGAAGCTTGTAGCGTTGCAGCGCCGCTTCGGCCTGCGTTTGCGACCATGCCTGCCAGCCGCTGCGGCCGGGCGTCTCGACTTCGAGCGAAATGCAATCGACGGGGCAGACCGGAATGCACAGCTCGCAACCGGTGCAGTGCGCCTCGATCACGGTGTGCATGCGCTTGTTGATGCCGACGATGGCATCGGTCGGGCAGGCATCGAGGCAGAGCGTGCAGCCAATGCACCAGGCTTCGTCGATGACAGCCATGGCGCGCGGGCCTTCGGTGCCGAACTGGGGATCGAGCGGCAAGAGCGCCTGGCCCGTGAGCAGCGCGAGCCGCTCGATGCCTTCGGCGCCGCCCGGCGGGCACTGGTTGATGCCGGCTTCGCCATCGGCCACGGCCTGCGCATAGCCTGCGCAATCCGGGTAGCCGCACCGTGTGCACTGCGTTTGAGGCAGTGCGTTGTTGATGCGTGCGGCGAGCCCGTTCACTGGAGGTTGGCGTGCGCGCGTTTCAGCGCGCGGCGCGGGTGGCGGGCTTCTTGCGCGCCACGGCTTTCTTGGCGGGAGCGGCCGCAACGACGGTGGCTGCCTTGGCCTTTGGCGCGGCGGTGCTCTTTCTTGCAGCAACGGCTGCCGTCTTGCGGGCCGGCTTGACCGTGTCTTCGGCGGCCAGGCCATCGCGCGCGCTGGCGCGGCTTTGGGGCTGGTCGTTCGCGGCGATGAACTTCACCAGCTTCGGGTAGACCAGGTCGCGCCAGCGGCGGCCGCTGAAGATGCCGTAGTGGCCTGCGCCCTTGACTTCGTAGTGCTCGCGCTTGGAGTCGGCAACGCCGGTGCACAGGCTGTGCGCGGCTTCGGTCTGGCCCGAGCCCGAGATGTCGTCGAGTTCGCCTTCGACGGTCAGCAGCGCGGCCGTGCGGATGTCCTGCGGACGCACGCGCTCGATCTGGCCATCGGGACTCTTGACGTCCCAGGTACCGTTGACCAGCTCGAACTGCTGGAACACGGTGCGGATCGTGTCGAGGTAGTAATCGGCGTCCATGTCGAGCACGGCGTTGTACTCGTCATAGAACTTGCGGTGGGCCTCGGCGCTGGCGTCATCGCCCTTGATGAGGTCCTTGAAGTAGTCGTAGTGGCTGGTGGCGTGGCGGTCGGGGTTCATGGCCACGAAGCCGGTGTGCTGCAGGAAGCCGGGGTACACGCGGCGGCCTTCACCGGGGAAGCCTTGCGGCACGCGGTAGATCACGTTGTTCTCGAACCACTCGTAGCTCTTGTTCATCGCGAGGTTGTTGACCGCTGTGGGCGACTTGCGGGCGTCGATGGGGCCGCCCATCATCGTCAGCGTGAGCGGCAGCGGCTCCTTGCGGCTGGCCATGAGCGACACGGCGGCCAGCACCGGCACGGTGGGCTGGCACACGCTGACCACGTGGCAGTTGCCGTATTCGGACTGCAGCAGGCGGATGAACTCCTGCACGTAGTTGATGTAGTCGTCGAGGCGGAATTCGCCTTCGGACATCGGCACCAGGCGCGCGTTCTTCCAGTCGGTGATGTAGACCTTGTGGTCTTGCAGCATGGTGCGCACGGTGTCGCGCAGCAGCGTGGCGTAGTGGCCCGACAGGGGCGCCACGATCAGCACCACGGGCTGGCTCTTGAGCGTCTTGAGGATGTGCGGTTCGTCGGTGAAGCGCTTGAAGCGGCGCAGCTCGCAGAACGGCTTGTCGAGTTCGACGGCTTCCTGGATCACGACGTCTTCGCCGTCGACCTTGACCGACTTGATGTTGAACTCAGGCTTCTCGTAGTCCTTGCCCAGGCGATAGAGCAGGTCGTAGCCTGCGGCCATGCGCTGTGCCATCGGCAACTGGCCCCACACGGCGCCCTGGCCGTAGAGTTTGGAGGCCGCTTGTGCGAAGTCCGAGAACGGCTCCATCAGGGAACGCTGGGCTTCGTAGAGTTGATAAAGCATCGCTGGTCTTGGAGTGGAATGTTGCGGTGCAATATATCAGCGCATTCGCTGCGGTGCAGGGGGCCTAACCCCTACATCGACCCCGCCGCGAGGGTCCTTCTGCTGCATAGCGTGAAGGAATCGTCGCCGGGACGATTCCCTCACACTTTGCTGTCACCTAGATGACTTTGGCAATCGACGCGCAGACGTAGTCGATGTTCTTGCTGTTGAGCGCGGCCACGCACATGCGGCCGGTGTCGGTGCCGTACACGCCGAATTCATTGCGCAGGCGAACCATCTGGTCCTTGCTCAGGCCCGAGTAGCTGAACATGCCGATCTGGGTGGTGATGAAGCTCATGTCTTCCTTCACGCCGGCGGCCTTGAGGCCGTCGACCAGCTTCTGGCGCATCGCCTTGATGCGCACGCGCATCTCGCCGAGTTCCTTTTCCCAGAGGGCGCGCAGTTCGGGGTTGCCGAGCACCGCTGCCACCACGGCGCCACCGTGGATCGGCGGGTTGCTGTAGTTGGTGCGAATGGCGATCTTGAGCTGCGACAGCACGCGGCCGGCTTCTTCCTTGTTTTCGCACAGCACCGACAGGGCGCCGACGCGCTCGCCGTACAGGCTGAAGCTCTTCGAGAAAGAGGTCGATACGAAGAAGGTCAGGCCTGCATCGACGAACTTGCCGACGGCCGCGCCGTCTTCCTTCAGGCCGTAGCCAAAGCCCTGGTAGGCCATGTCGAGGAAGGGCACGAGGCCCTTGGCCTTGACCACGGCGACGACTTGGTCCCATTGGGCAGCGGTGATGTCGTAGCCGGTCGGGTTGTGGCAGCAGGCGTGCAGCACGACGATGGTGCCGGCCGGCGCCGCGTTCAGGGCGGCCAGCATGCCGTCGAAGTTGACGCCGCGCTTGGCCGCGTCGTAGTAGGGGTAGCTTTCGACCTCGAAGCCCGCGTTGGTGAACAGTGCGCGGTGGTTTTCCCAGCTCGGGTCGCTGATCAGCACCTTGGCGTTGGGGTTGATCTTTTTCAGGAAGTCGGCGCCGACCTTCAGGCCGCCGGTGCCGCCGATGCCCTGGATGGTGGCCACGCGGCCCGATTGCACGGGTTCGCTGTCGACGCCGAAAACCAGGCCCTTGACGGCGTTGTCGTAGGCCACGATGCCGTCGATCGGCAGGTAGCCGCGGGCCGATGGGGCCTTCATCATGTTCTGTTCGGCCGCCTGCACGCACTGGAGCAGGGGCAGCTTGCCGTTGTCGTCGTAATAAACGCCGACGCCGAGATTGACCTTGTTGGGGTTGGTATCGGCTGCAAATTGCTCGTTGAGGCCGAGGATCGGGTCGCGCGGTGCCATTTCGACCGCGGTGAACATAGACATGGAAAGGTCCTTTGGGATGAAAGCTTCGCTGGCAACCGGACTTGCGCTACGCTTTCCGGTTGCCTTGAATTTTACCGGCGCCATCGCCACCTGTCGGGAACAGCCATGCCAGAGAACAACGAAGCCATAGCAGACCTGAAGAAACTGGACCCGATCGGGCCGGCGAAACAGGGCGAATTCATCCGCTACCCCGACTCGCCTTTCGAGCTGTTCCAGCCCTATCCGCCGGCCGGGGACCAGCCCAAGGCGATCGACGGGCTGGTCGAGGGCGTGATCGACGGCGAGGTGTTCCAGACGCTGCTGGGCGTGACGGGCTCGGGCAAGACCTTCACCATGGCCAATGTGATCGCGCGGCTGGGTCGCCCGGCCATCGTGTTCGCGCCCAACAAGACGCTGGCGGCGCAGCTCTACAGCGAGTTTCGCGAGTTTTTCCCGAAGAACGCGGTCGAGTACTTCGTGAGCTACTACGACTACTACCAGCCCGAAGCCTACGTGCCGCAGCGCGACTTGTTCATCGAGAAGGACTCGTCGATCAACGAGCACATCGAGCAGATGCGGCTGTCGGCCACCAAGAGCGTGCTGGAGCGGCGCGATACGGTGATCGTGGCCACGGTGAGCGCCATCTACGGCATCGGCACGCCCGAGGACTACATGGAGATGCGGCTGATTGCCCGCGTGGGCGACAAGGTCGGCCAGCGTGACCTGATCTCGCGGCTGATCCGCATGCAGTACACGCGCAATGAACAGGACTTCGCGCGGGGCACTTTCCGCGTGCGTGGCGACACCATCGACGTGTTTCCGGCTGAGCACAGCGAACTGGCGATCCGATTCGAGCTGTTCGATGACGAGATCGAGTCGCTGCAGCTGTTCGACCCGCTGACCGGGCGCATCCGGCAGAAGGTGCCGCGCTTCACGGTGTACCCGTCGAGCCACTACGTCACGCCGCGCGACAAGGTGCTGGCAGCCGTGGAAACCATCAAGATCGAGCTGGCCGAGCGGCTCAAGGAACTGGTGGGCGCAGGCAAGCTGGTCGAGGCGCAACGGCTGGAGCAGCGCAGCCGCTTCGACCTTGAAATGCTCGCCGAGATCGGCCATTGCAAAGGCATCGAGAACTACACGCGCCACCTGTCGGGCGCTGCGCCCGGTGAGCCACCCGCCACGCTGACCGACTACTTGCCGAAGGACGCGCTGATGTTCCTCGACGAGAGCCATCAGATGATCGGCCAGCTCAACGCCATGTACAGCGGCGACCGGGCGCGCAAGACCACGCTGGTCGAGTACGGCTTTCGCCTGCCGAGCGCGATGGACAACCGGCCGCTCAAGTTCGAGGAGTTCGAGGCGCGGATGCGTCAGTGCATCTTTGTTTCGGCCACGCCGGCGCAGTACGAGAAGGACCATTCCGGCAATGTCGTCGAGCAACTGGTGCGGCCGACCGGCCTGATCGACCCGGAGGTCGAAGTGCGGCCCGCCACCCATCAGGTGGACGATGTGCTGGGGGAGATCCGCATCCGTGTCGACAAGGGCGAGCGGGTGCTGATCACCACACTGACCAAGCGCATGGCCGAGCAACTGACCGATTACTTGGGCGACAACGGCGTGAAGGTGCGCTATCTGCACAGCGACGTCGACACGGTCGAGCGGGTGGAAATCCTGCGGGACCTGCGCCTGGGCACGTTCGACGTGCTGGTGGGCATTAACCTGCTGCGCGAGGGGCTGGACATTCCCGAGGTGTCGCTGGTGGCGATCCTCGATGCGGACAAGGAAGGCTTCCTGCGTGCCGAGCGCTCGCTGATCCAGACCATCGGGCGAGCGGCCCGCAATCTGAATGGCAAGGCCATCCTCTATGCGGACAAGATGACCGAGTCGATGAAGAAGGCGATCGGGGAAACCGAGCGCCGCCGCACGAAGCAGATCGCGCACAACGAGGCCAACGGCATCACGCCGCGCAGCATCGTCAAACAGGTGCGCGACCTGATCGACGGTGTCTACAGCGAGAAGACGGGCAAGGAAATGGCCAAGCTCGACCTGGAACGCGCCAAGGTCGAGGACATGAGCGAGAAAGACATCGCCCGGGAAATCAAGCGACTCGAAAAGCTCATGCTCGAGCACGCCCGCAATCTTGAATTCGAGAAGGCAGCACGGGTGCGCGACCAGTTGGCGCTGCTGCGGGAGCAGGCTTTTGGCGGCTCCGGAAGCGACAACATCGCGGTTTTGCCGCAGTAGGTCAGAGGTTCGCGTTCTTCAAGCGGCAGCCGCTGGGGTTTACCCCAGCAGACTTGAAGGGCTTCTGCTATACTTGACCGAAATACTCAAGAACAAAAAAGAACTTCGCGATGAAGGACCGACTCCTACCGGCTGGTTCACCAGTGTCAGGGGTCGGGCAGGGCGGAGACGAAGTCACCGCAGCCCAGGGCCGCGGTGTCATTTCAACGGTAAGCACTTGAAGGAGCTTGCGATGCGTCTCACTACCAAAGGCCGTTTTGCGGTCACAGCAATGATCGATCTGGCGTTGCGTCAGAACACCGGTCCGGTCACGCTGGCTGCGATCAGCCAGCGGCAGCAGATTTCGCTGTCGTACCTCGAGCAACTGTTCGGCAAGCTGCGTCGTCACGAACTGGTCGAATCGACCCGTGGCCCCGGCGGCGGCTACAGCCTCGGCCGCAAGGCGGCGGACATCACCGTGGCCGACATCATCGTCTCTGTTGATGAGCCCATCGACGCGACGCAATGCGGTGGCAAGGAAAACTGCCTCGGCGAAGCCGGTCGCTGCATGACGCACGAACTGTGGGCCTCGCTGAATCAGCGCATGGTCGAGTTCCTTGATTCCGTCACGCTGCAGAAGCTGGTCGACGATCAGATCGCCAAGGGCGTGCAGATCGAGAACAAGCCGGTCGTCAAGCGTGCGATCTCGGCACAGCCGGTGGTCAAGCCGATTCGCGTGAATGCGCCGAATTCGGTGTTTGCCCTCGGCAACGTATTTGCCAAGTCCTGAGTTTCGATAGCGCCTTCGGGCGCTGTCACGAGCAGCCCAGATTAAAAAATAACCCCCCACGCCAGCACGAGCCAGCCATGGACGTAACTCCTCATTTCCCGATCTACCTCGATTACGGCGCGACCACGCCGGTTGACCCGCGTGTGGTCGACGCCATGATTCCCTGGTTGCGCGAACACTTCGGCAACCCGGCGTCGCGCAGCCACGCCTGGGGCTGGGAGGCGGAAGAGGCGGTCGAGAAGGCGCGTGCCCAGGTGGCCGACCTGATCAATGCCGATCCCCGCGAAATCGTGTGGACATCGGGTGCGACCGAGTCGATCAACCTCGCGCTCAAGGGCGCTGCCCAGTTCTACAAGGGCAAGGGCAAGCACCTGATCACCCTGAAGACCGAGCACAAGGCCGTGCTCGACACCATGCGTGAACTCGAACGCCAGGGCTTCGAGGTCACTTACCTCGACGTCGAGGAAAACGGTCTCGTCGACATCGAGAAGTTCAAGGCAGCGATCCGCCCTGACACCATCCTGGCCAGCGTGCTCTTCGTGAACAACGAAATCGGCGTGATCCAGGACGTGGTCGCGCTGGGCAATATCTGCCGCGAAAAGGGCGTGATCTTTCACGTCGATTCGGCGCAAGCCACCGGCAAGGTCGACATCGACATCACGAAGCTGCCCATCGACCTGATGAGCCTCGCCTCGCACAAGACCTACGGCCCCAAGGGCATCGGCGCGCTGTACGTGCGCCGCAAGCCGCGCATTCGCCTAGAAGCGCAAATGCACGGCGGTGGCCATGAGCGCGGCATGCGTTCGGGCACGCTGCCCACGCACCAGATCGTCGGCATGGGCGAGGCCTATCGCATCGCCAAGCTTGAGATGAAGGACGACATCGCTCATGCGGCTCGCCTGCAAAAGCGTCTGCTCGACGGCCTGAAGGATGTCGAACAGGTGTTCATCAACGGCGACCTCGAGCATCGTGTGCCGCACAACCTGAACATGAGCTTCAACTATGTCGAAGGCGAGTCGCTGATCATGGGCATCAAGGGCCTGGCGGTGTCGTCGGGTTCGGCCTGCACCTCGGCCAGCCTGGAACCCAGCTATGTTCTGCGTGCCCTGGGCCGCAGCGACGAGTTGGCCCACAGCAGCCTTCGCATGACCATCGGCCGCTTCACGACCGAAGAAGAAATCGACTACGCCATTTCGACCATCAAGCACAACGTCGCGAAGCTGCGCGAGCTGAGCCCCCTGTGGGAGATGTTCCAGGACGGCGTCGACATCAGCACGATCCAGTGGTCGGCCCACTGAAGCAGGTCCGCCCAGCGCTCCACGATTGAACAAAGTTTGAGAGGTACACCATGGCATATTCATCCAAGGTCATCGACCACTACGAAAATCCACGCAACGTCGGCTCCTTCGAAAAGGGCGACGACACGGTAGGCACCGGCATGGTCGGCGCGCCGGCCTGCGGCGACGTCATGAAGCTGCAGATCAAGGTCAACCCGGAAACCGGCGTGATCGAAGACGCACGCTTCAAGACCTACGGCTGTGGCTCCGCCATTGCTTCTTCGTCGCTCGTGACCGAATGGGTCAAGGGCAAGACGCTCGACGAAGCGGCTGCGCTCAAGAACGCGCAGATCGCCGAAGAGCTGGCTCTGCCGCCCGTCAAGATTCACTGCTCCATCCTGGCCGAAGACGCCATCAAGGCAGCAGTGAGCGACTACAAGGCCAAGCACGGCGTCAAAGCGGCCGAAGCCGAAGCTGTTCACTGACATGGCCGTCACGCTGACCGAAGCCGCTGCACGGCACGTTACCCGCTACCTCGGCAAACGAGGCAAGGGCGTGGGTGTGCGGCTGGGTGTGAAGACCACGGGCTGCTCGGGCCTGGCCTACAAGCTCGAGTACGTGGACGAGTTCACGCCTGAAGACGTGGTGTTCGAAGACCATGGCGTGAAGGTACTCGTCGACCCGAAGAGCCTGGCCTACATCGATGGCACGCAGCTCGACTTCGTGCGCGAAGGCCTGAACGAGGGCTTCAAGTTCATCAACCCGAACGAACGCGACCGTTGTGGTTGCGGGGAAAGCTTTCGCATCTGATGCGCCGTCGCTGACTGCGACCACAGCCGCCACCATGTCATGTGCTGGCGGTTTTTTCTTGCCATGAACCTCAACGACACCGACTTTCAACTGTTCGCCGTTCCTGCCACTTTCGCGCAGGACCGCGCCGCGCTCGATGCGCGCTGGAAAGAGCTGCAGCGCGAGGCCCATCCAGACCGTTTTGCCGCACAGGGCGCCGCAGCCCAGCGCGTGGCCATGCAATGGTCGGTGCGCATCAACGAGGCTTACCAGAGGCTCAAGGACCCGATCCGCCGCGCGAGCTACATCTGCGAGCTTCATGGTGCGCCGCTGAATGCAGAGAACAACACGGCGATGCCATCCGCATTCCTCATGCAGCAAATGGAATGGCGCGAGGCGCTCGACGACATCGACAGCACCGCCGCGCTCGACAAGTTGCATGCAGAGGTCGAAGCAAGCCGCGCGCGAGCGCTTTCATCGCTCGACTGGTTGATCGACGAAAAAGGCGATTACCCCGGCGCCGCGCAGCAGGTGAGAGCCCTCATGTTCATTGAGCGTTTCGGCCAGGACGTCGAAGCCAAATTCGATCAGTTGGGACAATAAGCCCTATGGCTCTTCTTCAGATTTCCGAACCCGGCCAGGCGCCCGATCCGCATCAGCGCCGCATTGCCGTGGGCATTGACCTGGGCACCACGCATTCGTTGGTGGCTGCGGTGCGCAATGGCGTGGCCGAATGCTTGCCCGACGACCTGGGCCGCGTGTTGCTGCCTTCGGCTGTGCGCTACCTCGACGGCGACCGTCGCCAGATCGGCTTCGATGCGGTCGCTGCGCGTGCGCAGGACCCGGCCAACACCATCACTTCCGTCAAGCGGCTCATGGGCCGCGGAATTGCCGACATCGCGAACCGCGAAGCCATGTCCTACCGCATCGATGGCAGCGACGGCGGCATGGTGAAGGTGCAGACCAAGGCGGGTGAAAAATCGCCGGTCGAGATTAGCGCCGAGATCCTCGCTACGTTGCGTTTTCGTGCCGAAGACACCTTCGACGACGAACTCTATGGCGCGGTCATCACCGTGCCCGCCTACTTCGACGAAGGCCAGCGCCAAGCCACCAAGGACGCCGCGCAGCTCGCCGGTCTCAACGTGCTGCGCCTGATCAGCGAACCCACGGCTGCGGCCATCGCCTACGGTCTGGACAACGCGAGCGAAGGCGTCTACGCGGTCTATGACCTGGGCGGCGGCACCTTCGACATCTCGATCCTGCGGCTCACGCAAGGTGTGTTCGAAGTGATTGCCACGGGCGGCGATTCGGCGCTCGGCGGCGACGACTACGACCACGCGCTCGCAGATTTCGTGCTGGGCCAGACCGGCCTGCAAACCCACAGCGACAACGACAAGGCCGCCATGCTGGTGGCCGCACGCGCCGCGAAAGAGGCGTTGACTGATTCGGAGTCGGTGGCGTTTCGCGCGGAAGTCGCAGGCACGACGGCTTCGCTCGATCTGACCCGCGAACACTTCGATGCGGCAACGAGGCCGCTCACCGACCGAACCATCGCCGCCGTGCGCAAGGCATTGCGCGACGCGAAGCTCAAGCCTGATGACCTGCAAGGCATCGTGCTGGTTGGCGGTTCCACCCGCATGCTGCAGATCCGCCGTGCCGTCGCCGATTTCTTCGGTCGCGAACCGCTGGTCAACCTGAACCCCGACGAAGTCGTGGCGCTCGGCGCGGCGATCCAGGCCAATCAACTGGCTGGCAACAACGGCGCGGGCGAGCTGCTGCTGCTCGACGTGATCCCACTGTCGCTCGGCATCGAAACCATGGGTGGCCTGGTCGAGCGCATCGTGCCGCGCAACCAGACCATTCCGACCGCGATGGCTCAGGACTTCACCACCTACCAGGACGGCCAGACCGCTCTTGCACTGCACGTGGTGCAGGGCGAGCGCGACCTGGTGGCCGATTGCCGCAGCCTTGCGCGCTTCACGCTGCGCGGCATTCCGCCGATGGCCGCCGGCGCGGCGCGCATCCGCGTGACCTTCACTGTCGATGCGGATGGCCTGCTGAGTGTCAGCGCGAAGGAGCAGGGCAGTGGTGTCGAAGCCAGCGTCGCGGTCAAGCCTTCATATGGCCTCTCGGACGACCAGATCGCGACCATGCTGCAGGAGAGTTTCTCCACCGCGCAGCAGGACATTCAGGCCCGCGCGCTGGTGGAAGCGCGTGTCGATGCCGATCGCATGCTGCTCGCCACGCAAAGCGCGCTGAACGCCGATGGCGATCTGCTGGACGACAGTGAGCGTGCCGTGATCGATGCATCGATGGCGCAATTGCGCGAAGCCATCAAGGGCAATGAAGCCGCCACCATCGAGGCCGTGACCAAGGCACTGGCCAACGACACCGAGGCCTTTGCCGCCCAGCGCATGAACGCGGGCATTGCGCGCGCACTTGCCGGCCGCAAGGTCGAATCTCTCTAGAACAACAACATGCCCACGATCAAGATCTATCCGCATCCCGAGTACTGCCCGCAAGGCGCCGAGATCACCGCGCCCGCCGGTACCTCGATCTGCGAGGCGCTGCTCGACAACCACATCAACATCGAGCACGCCTGCGAGATGAGCTGTGCCTGTACCACTTGCCACGTGATCGTGCGCGAGGGTTTCAACTCGCTCAACGAAGCGGAAGAGGGCGAAGAAGACCTGCTCGACCGCGCCTGGGGCCTGGAGCCGCAATCGCGCCTGAGTTGCCAATCGATCCTGGCGCAGGAGAATGTGACGATCGAGATTCCGAAGTACTCGATCAACCACGCCAAAGAGAACCATTGAAAGAGCCACTGTATGTCGCGCCAGATCGTCCTTGATACCGAAACCACCGGCCTGTCCGCTGAAAACGGCGACCGGGTGATCGAACTCGGCTGCGTCGAGCTGTTCGCCCGCAAGCTCACCGGCAACGACCTGCACATCTACTTCAACCCCGAGCGCGAGAGCCATGAAGACGCGCTCAAGGTGCACGGCCTGACGACCGATTTCCTGCGCGACAAGCCGAAGTTTGCAACGCTGGGCAACGACATCATCGAGTACCTGCGCGGGGCCGAGCTGATCATTCACAACGCGGCCTTCGACGTTGGCTTCCTCAACAAGGAATTCGAGCGCGCCGGCCTGCCGCCGCTGCGCACCTTCGTCAGCGAAGTGACCGACACGCTGGCCATGGCGAAGCTGGTCTACCCGGGCAAGCGCAACTCGCTCGATGCGCTGTGCGACCGCTTCGGTGTCGACCGCTCGAACCGCACCTTCCACGGCGCCAAGCTCGATGCGCAGTTGCTGGCCGACGTCTACATCAACCTCACACGCGGCCAGGACGCGCTGCTGATCGACGTGGCCTCGAACGAGCCGGTGCAGGGCACCCCCGTGGTCGCCATCGACCTGACGCAGTTCGAGCTGCCGGTGATCATGGCGGCCGAGCATGAGCTGACCGCGCACGATGCCGTGCTGGCGCAGCTCGATAAATCCAGCAACGGCAAAACCGTATTTCGCCAAAACGCTTGAAAAGCTGTGGCATAATCTGAGGCTTCGCACAGCGCGATACGTTTTCAAGACGCTGCAGTCAAACAGCAGCGTCAAGGGCGGTTAGCTCAGGGGTAGAGCACAGCATTCACACTGCTGGGGTCGGAGGTTCGAAACCTCCACCGCCCACCACATTTCTAAAAAGCGACCTGGATTATCCAGGTCGCTTTTTTTTGTTTGGTCGATGGCTGGGGCTGTCGGAAATTGCTTTGTCCTGAGCAGGTCGTCGCAACCGTCACGCGATCCGGGAAGCGCGCATGGATTGAACTGTCGGCACGCGCCGACGGCAACTCCAGTCCGATGCTTGCGCAAGCGATGCTGCAGCAGCCTAGAACAGCGGGAAAAGGAGAGCGACCATGGCGACCCACCCCGACCTTCCGACCCCCGTCACGCCGAACCTGCCCGTCGAGCCTGATGAGGGACCAAGCCCGACGCCCGACGAGCCCACCGATCCCGAGCCGCCACCCTCCGTATCGTGATTTCGGCGCGCGAGCCGCGATAAGCTCGCACGATGGATGAAATCGATTGCGCCGTCATCGGCGGTGGTGTGGTGGGGCTGGCCGTGGCGCGCGCGTTGGCGCTCGACGGCCGGGAAGTGCTGGTGCTCGAAACCGAAGGTGCGATTGGCACCGGGACCAGTTCGCGCAACAGCGAAGTGATTCACGCGGGCATCTACTACCCGCAAGGCTCGCTCAAGGCGAGGCTGTGCGTGGAGGGCAAGCAACTGCTGTACGCCTATGCGGCGGAGCGCGGCGTGCCGCACCAGCGTTGCGGCAAGCTCATCGTGGCGACTTCGGCCGAGCAGGCCGGCCAGCTCGAAGCCATCCGGGCGAAGGCTGCTGCGAATGGCGTCGATGACCTGGTGCAGATCACAGCCGAACAGGCGATCGCGATGGAGCCGCAACTGCATTGCGTGGCGGCGCTTCACTCGCCAAGCACCGGCATCGTCGACAGCCATGCGCTCATGCTGAGCCTGCTGGGTGATCTGGAAAACGCGGGTGGCATGCTGGCCTTGAAGTCGCCCATCACCCGCGCGGAATGCGGCGACGAAGCGATCATCCTGATCGCGGAAGATGGCACGAAGCTGCGCTGCCGCAGTGTGGTCAACGCTGCGGGGCTCGGAGCGCCCGCGCTGGCTCGACGTTTCGAAGGCTTGCCACCCACGGCTGTTCCTACCGAGTATTTCGCCAAGGGCAACTACTTCACCCTGTCGGGCAAGGCGCCGTTCGGTCGCCTCATCTACCCCGTGCCCGAGCCGGGTGGCCTGGGTGTGCACCTGACGGTCGACTTGGGTGGTCAAGCCAAGTTCGGACCCGACGTGCAGTGGGTTGCTTCGGCCGACGACTTGGTGGTGGACCCCGCACGCGGCGACGGCTTCTATGCCGAGGTGCGCAAGTACTGGCCCGCCTTGCCCGATGGCGCTCTGATCCCGGGCTATGCGGGCATGCGCCCCAAGATTTCAGGCCCCGGCGAGCCGGCGGCCGACTTCGTGATCGACGGCCCCGAAGCGCATGGCGTGCCGGGGCTGGTGAACCTCTTCGGCATCGAATCGCCGGGGCTCACGAGCAGCCTTGCCATCGGCCGCCATGTGGCCCACTTGCTGGCCGAGGTCCGCGCCTGAAGGCCGCATTGCGCCGCCATGCGGCGCGATAGAAGAGGGCACAACTCAGCACATCTGTCGTGCATGAGGGTCTTTTGAGCCTGTAACATGACAGCACGCCATTTGCTGGCGTGAAGCCGCCGGCGCGGTGCCGGTGTCATCACGGAGGAAAGATTCCAATGAGTGCATCCCAAAATCTTGAAGCAGCAGCCGAAGACATCGCAAGCGACGTGCGCGGCGTGCTGGCCAGCAAGGATCTGGATTCGGTTCCCCACATCAAGGCGCTGCGCCAGCGCATCGACACCAAGCTCGCCATCGCGCGCGAGCTTGCTGCCGAGAAAAGCAAGCTCGCAGCCAAGAAGGCGCGCGACGCGGCCACCGCCACCAACGCCTACGCTCACGACGAACCATGGCAGATCGCCGGTGCCGCACTGGCCGTCGGCGTGCTGGTGGGCCTGCTGCTTGGCCGCCGCTGATCACCTGATCGCGCACAGCAGCATTCGACCGGTTCGTCAGCACACTGACGGAGTCAGCCCATGAGGCTGCTGTCATTGTTCGGGCTCGACGCCCGGATTCGGCGGCTGCGCATTGCCGCCGCCGAAGGCGCTCTGGCGGCCGAAGACCGGGTGCAGTTGCTGCGCATGACCTGGGAAGACGAGAAGCAGCGCCTGAAGCTGATGCTCGTGTTCGTGGTCGCCGTGCTGGGGTTGACCACCGTCACCGTGGCCCTGCTGTCGATGGCGGTGGTGGTCCATTTTTGGGATACGCCATACCGCATCACTGCCGCTTGGTCCGTGGCGGGTGTGTGGATCCTGCTCTGGTTGGTGGCCGCCGTCGGTTTGCTGCTGACGTTTCGCAACGCATCCAGCAGCTTCATCCCGACGCGCCATGAGTTCGAACGCGACTGGGCCTGGGTGCAGGACCGTTTCGGGCTGGGCAAGGACCCGGAGCAGCACGAAGACGAGCCGCGCCCCGCGCGGCCCGCCACGCGCGAAGAGCTGTTGGCACGCATGGACCGTCAGCGCGAGCGCATTGCGACGCTGCAGGGCGGGCGCGAGACGCAACCCGCGAGTGCCGCAGCCGATGGGCCTCCGCCCAACGAGACGGCCGCTGCCGCCGCGCTGCGAATCGCGAAGGCGCATCCGGTGGCAACCGGTGTCGTTGCCGCCGCTGCGGTTGTCGTGATCCGCCCGAAGCGCCTGCTGCGCTGGGCGGCCGTCATTGCGCCCATCCTCTGGCGCATGCGCTGAAGAAGACGACGAAAAAGCCTCAGGCCTTGCTGCGTTCCCGCAGCAGTGCCTGAGCCGCTTCGCGGACCAGCCCCGGGCCGCGGTAGATCAGCCCCGTGTAGATCTGCACCACGTCCGCGCCAGCGGCAATCTTCGACCTGGCATCGGCCGCACTCAGGATGCCGCCAACCCCGATGATCGGGAAATCCTTCCCCAGCGCCGCACGCAATTGCGCGATGACCCGGTTGCTCGCTTCGCGCACCGGTGCGCCTGACAGGCCGCCCGCTTCCTCTGCATGCGGCAGGCCGGCCACCGCATCGCGCGCGAGCGTGGTGTTGGTGGCGATCACGCCGTCCATGCCGTGGCGCTGCAGGGTGGCGGCAATGACCGCGACCTGGGCTTCGTCCAGATCGGGCGCGATCTTCACGAACAGCGGCGAACGCTTGTTGTGGCGCGAGGCCAGCACTTCGCGCCGCTCGGCCACCGCACCCAGCAATGCATCGAGCGCCTCGTCGCTTTGCAGCGATCGCAGGTTGGCCGTGTTGGGGCTCGAAATATTGATCGTCACGTAGTCGGCATGCGGGTACACGCCGTCGAGGCAGGCCAGGTAGTCGTCCACCGCGCGCTCGATCGGTGTGGCGGCGTTCTTGCCGATGTTCAGGCCCAGCAGCATCGGCGCCTTCGCGCCGCCGCCGGCCTTGCGAAAGCGCGCCTTCTGCACATTCGCAAGGAAGGCATCGAGCCCTTCGTTGTTGAAGCCAAGCCGGTTGATCAACGCATCGCGCTGCGGCAGGCGGAACATGCGCGGCTTGGGGTTGCCGGGCTGCGCTTTCGGCGTCACCGTGCCGACTTCGACAAAACCGAAGCCCATGGCCGAGAAGGCGTCGATGCAGCGGGCGTTCTTGTCGAGCCCGGCCGCCAGGCCCACGCGATTCGGAAAAGTCAGCCCGGCGAGCTGGATCGGGTCGTTCACGCGCGGGGCTGAATAGGCGCAGGCCAGCGGCGTGTTCTGGGTGCGTGCCAGTCCGTCGAGCGTCAGTTCGTGGGCATGTTCGGGGTCGAAACCAAAGAGGAAGGGGCGGGCCAGGCCGTAGAGCGAAGAGGGCATCAGCAAGGGCATCGGATAATTCTCGACTTCAATGAGCCAAGGATTCTCCGCGATGACCGCACCCGCCTCCCCATCTTCCGCGCCCGCAGCCTCCGCCGCGCTGTCCCAGGACGAACTCAAGACCCAGGTCGGCCTTGCCGCGCTGGCCTACGTGGTCAAGGGCGAGATCGTCGGGGTCGGCACCGGCTCGACGGTCAACAAGTTCATCGATGCGCTGGCCACGATCAAGGACCAGATCAAGGGCGCCGTCTCCAGCTCGGTGGCGTCGACCGAGCGGCTGCGTGCGCTGGGCATTCCGGTGTTCGACAGCAACGAGGTGGAAGAGCTGGCCGTCTACATCGACGGCGCCGACGAAATCGATCACCGGGGCTTCATGGTGAAGGGCGGCGGCGCGGCGCTCACGCGCGAGAAGATCGTCGCGGCCCAGTCGCGCCAGTTCGTCTGCATTGCCGATGCGTCCAAGCTGGTCGAAACGCTGGGCGCCTTCCCGCTGCCGGTCGAGGTGATCCCGATGGCCGTGCAGCGCGTGATGCGCCAGTTCGCGAGCATGGGCGGCATTGCACAGGTGCGCGAGAAAGACGGCTTGCCGCTGGTGACCGACAACGGCCAGCACATCATCGACGTGACCGGCCTGCGGATCAGCGATCCGCTCGCCTTCGAGTCCGAAGTAAGCCAGTGGCCGGGCGTGGTGACGGTCGGCGTCTTCGCGCACCAGAAGGCCAGCGTGTGCCTGCTGGGCACGGCCACGGGCGTGAAGACGATGCAGTTCGCCTGAGGCAGCGAACCCGCCCTCCGATCAGAACTTGATGCCGGCCGGGTTGCTGGGGCTCGGCTCGCTCGATGCGGGCGGTGGCGCGGGTTGTGCCGCCGGCGCTGCCGCAGCGCGCGGAGCAGGCGCCGCCTGTTGGGCGATCAACGGACGGGCCGGCGCATTGCGGTAGCCCGCAGGGAGGCTGTTGCTCTTGGGGTAGCCGGCCGCGTCGAGGTACTTCGACCAGTCGGCATCCGCGTAGCCCTTGAGTTGCTGCGATCCGATCGTGAGCAGCGGCAATGACGTCTGGCCGCTCAGGCGTTGCAGCGCCTCGATCTCTTCATTGCTCTTGATCGTGCGTTCCTCGAAGGGAATGCCACGGGTGGTGAGCAGCGTGCGTGCCTCGCCGCAGGGCGCGCAGTCGTCACTGCTGTACAGGGTGACCGGATAGCGCTGCGCCACCTGGCGCAGTTCGTATGGGAGCCCTGTACTGGTCGACGTGGCGGGGCCGCCTTGCGAGCCTGCGCCCTGCTCGGCGCTGGCCGAGGGTGCGCGGTCAGAAAAGGTGACCTTGCCGTTCTTGTCGACCTGGCGATAGACCGGCTGTGCCATCGCGCCCGCGGCAACGAGCACAAGGGCGAGGCCGGTCAGGCGATGCAGTGAGAATTTGTAAGTGGTCGGATGCATCGCCCGAGTATCGCAAGCTTCAGCGCCGCATCAAGCGGGCTGGGCCTGCGCCATGCCCTGGTGTCGCAGCAGCGCATCAAGCTGGGGCTCGCGGCCGCGGAAGGCCTTGAACGAATCCATCGCGCTGCGGCTGCCGCCGGCTTCCAGGATGGCCTGGCGGTACTTGCGGCCGGTCTCGATGTTCGGCTCGCCGTCGGCGCCCACGGTTTCCTCGAAGGCCGCGTAGGCGTCGGCGCTCAGCACCTCGGCCCACTTGTAGCTGTAGTAGCCGGCCGCATAGCCGCCCGAGAAAATATGGCTGAACGTATTCGGTGTGCGGCTGAACGGCGGCGAGGGCATCACGGCCACCTCGGCGCGGACCTTGCCGAGCAGGGCCATCACGTCGCCCGGCTTGGCGGCGGCCGCGTGGTACTCGGTGTGCAGCAGCATGTCGAACAGCGAGAACTCGATCTGGCGCAGCGTCTGCAGGCCGCTCTGGAAGTTCTTGGCGGCGGTCATCTTGTCGAACAGCGCGCGCGGCAGCGGCACGCCGGTGTCGACATGGGCCGTCATGTGGCTGAGCACGTCCCACTCCCAGCAGAAGTTTTCCATGAACTGGCTCGGCAGCTCGACCGCGTCCCACTCGACGCCGCTGATGCCCGAGACGTCGCGCTCGTTCACCTGCGTGAGCATGTGGTGCAGGCCGTGGCCGAACTCGTGGAAGAGGGTGGTCACGTCGTCGTGCGTGAGCAGCGGCGGCTTGCCGTCCACGCCGCTGGCGAAGTTGCAGACCAACTGCGCCACCGGCGTTTGCAGCACGCCGTTGTCGGGGCGCAGCCAGCGGGCACGCACGTCGTCCATCCAGGCGCCACCGCGCTTGGCGGCGCGGGCGGAGGGGTCGAGGTAGAACTGGCCGACCTTCTGGCCGCCACGTTCGATGCGATAGAACTCGACGCTCGGATGCCACGTGGGCGCGTTGTCGCGGCGGATCGACACCTCGAACAGCGTCTCGACGATCTTGAACAGGCCGGCCATGACCTTGGGCGCGGGGAAGTACTGCTTCACCTCCTGCTCGCTGAAGGCGTAGCGCGCTTCCTTGAGCTTCTCGCCGATGTAGCTCCAGTCCCAGGGCTGCGGATCGGTGATGCTCAATTGCTCGGAGGCAAAGGCGCGCAGGTCGGCCAGGTCGCGCTCGCCATAGGGCTTGGCCTTGGTCGCGAGATCGCGCAGGAACTTGACGACCTGCTCGGGCGATTCGGCCATCTTCGGCACGACCGACAACTCGCCGAAATTCTTGTAGCCGAGCAGCTTGGCTTCTTCTTCGCGCAGCGCAAGGATCTCGGTGATCAGCGCGGTGTTGTCGAAGGCGGCATCGCCGAATTCGCTGGCACGCGTGACATAGGCGCGGTAGAGCGTTTCGCGCAGCGCGCTGCCCCTGGCGAACTGCATCACCGGCAGGTAGCACGGCATCTTGAGCGTGAGCTTGTAGCCTTCCTTGCCTTCGGCATCGGCGGCCGCGCGCGCGGCGCTCACCACGTCTTCAGGCACACCTTCGAGTTCGCCCAGCTTGGCGTAGTAGGCGAAGGCGTCGGTGGCGTCGAGCGCGTTTTCGCTGAATTTCTGGCTCAGTTCGGCTTGGCGTTCCTGGATGTCGGCAAAGCGCTTCTTGGCTTCACCCTGCAGTTCGGCGCCGCCCAGCACGAAGTTGCGCACGGCATTGCGATGCGCCTGGCGCTGCTCGGCATTGAGGGTGGCGACGTCGATGGCCTTGTACTTGGCGTACAGCCGCTCGTCGGAGCCCAGGCCGGTCCAGAAGGCGGTCACGCGAGGCATGGCTTCGTTGTAGGCGGCGCGCAACTCGGGCGTGTCGGCCACGGCGTTGAGATGGCCCACGGCGCTCCAGGCGCGGCCGAAGCGTTCGGACGCCACTTCGAGCACCTTGGAAATCGTATTCCAGTCGGCCGGAAGCTCCGGCGCCGTGACGGTTTGCAGCGCGGTCTCGGCTTCGGCAAGCAGCACATCGACGGCGGGCGCGACGTGCTCCGGCTTGATGCGGTCGAACAGCGGGAGATCGGTGAAGTCGAGGAGGGGGTTGTTCGTCATGGCCATGGAAATTACTTGGCGGCGCGTTCCGCGGCTTCAAGGGTGTTGACCAGCAGCATGGCGCGGGTCATGGGGCCGACGCCCCCCGGCACGGGCGTGATCCAGCTGGCCACTTCCTTCACGCCCTCGAAATCGACGTCGCCGGCCAGCTTGCCGTCCGCCTTGCGGTTCATGCCCACGTCGATGACGACCGCACCGGGCTTCACCATGTCGGCGGTCAGCAGGTTGAGCTTGCCCACGGCCGCCACGACCACATCGGCCTGACGCGTGATGGCGCCCAGGTCTTGCGTGGCGCTGTGGCAGATGGTGACAGTCGCGCTCTTGGCCAGCAGCATCATGGCCATCGGCTTGCCGACGATGTTGCTGCGGCCGATGACCACGGCATGCTTGCCGCGCAGGTCGTAGCCGATGGATTCGAGCATCTTCATGCAGCCGTGCGGCGTGCAGGGCCAGAAGCCGGGCGCGCCGGTCATCAGGGCGCCGGCGCTGGCAACGTGGAAGCCGTCGACGTCTTTCGCGGGCGAGATCGTCTCGATGACCTTCTGGCTGTCCATGTGCCTGGGCAGCGGCAGTTGCACCAGGATGCCGTGCACCTTGGGATCGTCGTTGAGGGCGCGGACGCGGGCGAGCAGGTCGGCCTCGCTCATGTCGGCGGGGTAGCGCTCCAGCGTGGCCTGCAGGCCGGTTTCGGTGCTGTCGTTGACCTTGTGCTTGGTGTAGACCTGGCTGGCCGGGTCGTCGCCCACGAGGATGATGGAGAGGGCCGGGTTCACGCCACTGGCCTTCAGCGCGGCGGTGCGGCCGGCGACCTCGGCACGGATGGTTTTTGCGAGGGCGTTGCCGTCGATCAGTTGGGCGGTCATCGGTTTTGAATTTCCAAGTAAAAACGCCCGCTTGCGCAGGCGTGGGGGACATCCATTGCTATCGGTCGGACAGCTTCTAGGCTTTGGCGGCCGGTGCGGCCTGTCCGAGGGCGATCTTGAGCAGATCGGCCACGGTGTTGGCGTTGAGCTTTTCCATGATGTTGGCGCGGTGCGCCTCCACCGTCTTGATGCTGATGCCGAGGTCGTCGGCAATCTGCTTGTTCAGCCGGCCGGCGACGATGCGTTCGAGCACCTGTGCCTCGCGGCCCGTGAGCTTGGACAGCAGCGCGTCGCGGCTGGCCGACTGCTGGTGCTGGGTGAAGGCGCCGCGCGCATGTTCGAGCATGCGCTCGACCAGCGTGACGAGCTCTTCGTCGTTGAAGGGCTTCTGGATGAAATCCATCGCACCCTTCTTCATGCTGTCGACCGCCATCGGCACGTCGCCGTGACCGGTGATGACCACGATCGGCAGCGGGGAGCGCCGCTCGATCAGCCGATCCTGCAATTCGAGGCCGGTCATGCCGGCCATGCGGATGTCGACGATCAAGCAGGCGACTTCGCGCGGATCGTATCGGGAGAGAAAGGATTCGGCGGAATCGAAACAGCGGACTCTGTAGTCCTTGCCTTCGAGCAGCCATTGCAGCGAATCGCGTACGGCTTCGTCATCGTCGACGACGTAGACCGTGCCCTTCTTCGGAATCAAACTCATGCAGGTACCTTTGCCTCGTCGCTAGCTACGGAACTGATAGCGTCCAACACCGGAATCCAGAAGGAAAAACGGCATCCGATCACATCCGGGCCATTGTAGATGTTCTCTGCCTGCATCCGGCCGCGGTGCGACTCGACGATGGTGCGGCACAGATTCAGCCCGATGCCCATGCCTTCCGGTTTGGTGGAAAAGAAGGCCTCGTAGAGCCGGTCCATCACTTCCGGTGCCAGGCCCTTGCCGGTGTCCTGCACCGAAAATTCGATGGCGTTGTGGCCTTCGATAACCTTCGGCAACACACGGAGTTCGACGCTGCGGCGCGCCAGCGGCCGGTCGGCGATGTCGATGGACTCGGCCGCGTTCTTCAGCAAATTGACCATCACCTGCTCGATGAGGATCGGGTCGACGCGCACCACTGGCAGCCGTGCGGCCACATAGTGGTTCAGCCGCACATTGCGGCGGCGCAGTTCGATGCCGGCAAGTTCGACCGCTTCGCTCACCATGGTCGCCACGTCGGCGGGCGTGCGATTGGGTTCGCTGCGCTTCACGAAGGAGCGGATGCGCTGGATGATCTGGCCCGCGCGCTGGGCCTGCTTCGACGTTTTCTCCAGCGCGGCGAGCAGCGCGTCGTTGTCGATCGTCTGGCCCTTGATGCGCGACATCATCCCGTTGCAGTAGTTGGTGATGGCGGTCAGCGGCTGGTTGAGTTCGTGCGCCACGCTCGACGCCATTTCGCCCATGGTGATGAGGCGGCTTGCGGCCTGCGCGCGATCGGCCTGCGCGGCGGCCTGTTCTTCGGCGTCACGGCGCGGCGTGATGTCGGTGGCAATCACCAGTTGCGCGAGCCGGCCGTCCACCCAGGTCAGGTAGCGCGAACGCACTTCGAGCCACTTGCCCAGGTGCGGCACGAAGATTTCGTTATTGGCGGTCTGCGCTGCGGTGAGCGTGTCGATCGGCAGGCCGGCGTAGGGGTCGACGTCGTCCAGGCCTTCGTCATGCGCGTTCGACGCCGGCACACCCGCTTGCGCCACCATGCCCAGGTGGCCCACGGTGTCGGAGCCGAACCACAGGCGGTACAGCTTGTTGGCGAACAGCAGCTCTTCGCTGCCGATGGGCGCGACCGACACGGCTGCGTCCAGCGCTTCGAGCACCGTGGTGAAGCGCTCGTAGGACGCCGAGAGCTGTTCGCGGATGCGCGTGGGCTCGGTGATGTCGGTCATCGACGTCATCCAGCCGGTCTGGTGGCCGCGTGCGTCGATCAAAGGCGACACATAGAGCCGCGCGTTGAACACGCTGCCGTTCTTGCGCTTCACGCGCACCTGGAAGCCGCCGGGCAGGGCGCGCCCGTGCAGCTCTTCTTCGAGGCGCTCGTTCATCACCTCGCGGTCGGACTCCAGCCAATAGGGGAAGGGTGGCGATTGGCCGACCAGTTCGGCTTCGCTCCATCCCGTCATCGCGCAGAAGGCGGCATTCACGTAGGTGATGCGGCCTTGCAGGTCGAGCACGCGCATGCCGGTCAGCATGGAGTTTTCCATGGCGCGGCGGAAGTTGGTTTCGGCCACCAGCCGTTGCTGCGCCTGCAGTCGTCGTCGGGTGTGGCGCCAGGTGCCGATCAGCATCCAGCTCGTGAGCACGCTCAGTGCGCAGACCAGCCAGAACAGGCCGTTGCCCACCACGCCCTGCGAGGTGCGGTAGGCCTGCGCCCGCAGCACCAGCGCATTGCCGACCGGGGACACCGGCACTTCGTATTCGTTGGTCCGTTCGGTCCAAGGCAGCAGGCGCGTGCCGCTGTCCTTCAGGTTGGCCGTGTTGCCGGCGATCACGTTGCCCTTGGCGTCGAGCAGCGAAACGGCATAGCGCGCCTGTACCTCTGAGGGCATGCCATAGCGCAGCAGGCCATCGACCGAAAACTCGCCGAGTACCACGCCCGCGAAGAGGCCCTGGTCGAACAGCGGGATGTGCAGTTGCAGCATCGCGGGCGGATCGCCACCGGCCACGGGTTGCGAATACACCGGCTGGCGCAGCTCGCGCGCCAGGGCGTAGTTGCTTTCGATGTCGCCGGGACGCAGCACGTCACCGATCAGATGCTGTTGGGCGGGGTGAACGCTGGGCGCCGCGTAGCCCGCCTTGAAGCGGCGGCGGTCGTCGACCCAGGTGATCGTCTGCAACTCGGGGAACTGGCTGACCAGCGACTCGGCCCGGCTCGTGAACTCGATCGGGTCGATCTCGCGGTTGGAGGCATCGCGCGCGATGCGCATCAGTTGTTCTTGCCGCTCCAGCAAGCGCAGCCGCATGCGCTGCTGCGCGTATTCGACATCGCGGCGCACCGACTCCTGCTCGCGCTCGACTTCCTCGGTGCGTAGATACCAGAAGGCCGAGACGATCGCTGCGAGAAAGAGAAGCACGGCCGCCATCGGCGCCAGCATGGCAACGGCGTCCTGCAGCACCGGCGTCTGCCGGCGCCACCAGCGGCGCCACCAGGACAGCGGCGAGGCATTCACGGCACTGCGGGCAACCGCCAGCGGAGAAGAAAAGGGCATGGGCCGAGTTTAGGGGATGCCCCCTGCGAAGCGTCGAAAAGGCGCGGTGTCACTGCTCGTGGCGCGGTTGCATTCACGCGCTTCCTCTTGATCTTTGAAATTTCATATTAAGAAATCATCGGGCGCCATTTGAAATTCTGAGATTTCTATGGGAAACTCCCGCGCGTTCGCTGCATAGCGCACTAAATTACAGCCACAGCCCTAAAAGGAGAGACAAGCATGTCGGCAAATCCCGAGAACCTGTTCGGCTCGGCCGCGAATGACGCGGACGCCCAGGAGACCCGTGAATGGATGGATGCACTGTCTTCCGTCATCCAGAGCGAGGGCCCCGAGCGGGCGCACTTCCTTCTAGAGCAACTGCTCGAGCACGCCCGCCAGAACAGCGTGGACATGCCGTTCTCGGCCAATACCGGCTACGTCAACACCATCGAACCCTCGATGGAAGCCCGCAGCCCCGGCAACCTCGAAATCGAACAGCGACTGCGCGCCTACATGCGCTGGAACGCCATGGCGATGGTGGTCAAGGCCAACCGCCACCACCCGGCCGAAGGCGGTGACCTGGGCGGCCACATCGGCTCCTTCGCTTCGCTGGCCAGCATGTTCGGCGCCGGCTTCAATCACTTCTGGCACGCCGAGAGCGAAAACCACGGCGGCGACCTGCTGTACATCCAGGGCCACGTGTCGCCCGGCATCTATGCCCGCGCCTACCTCGAAGGCCGCCTGACCGAAGAGCAACTGCTCAACTTCCGCCAGGAAGTGGACGGCAAGGGTCTGTCGAGCTACCCGCATCCCAAGCTGATGCCCGAGTTCTGGCAGTTCCCCACGGTGTCGATGGGCCTGGGCCCGCTCATGGCCATCTACCAGGCGCGCTTCCTCAAGTACCTGCACGCCCGCGGCATCGCCAACACCGAGAACCGCAAGGTATGGGTGTTCTGCGGCGACGGTGAAATGGACGAAGTCGAATCGCTGGGCGCCATCGGCCTGGCCGCGCGCGAGAACCTCGACAACCTGGTCTTCGTCATCAACTGCAACCTGCAGCGCCTGGACGGCCCGGTGCGCGGCAACGGCAAGATCATCCAGGAACTCGAAGGCGAGTTCCGCGGTGCCGGCTGGAATGTCGTCAAGCTGATCTGGGGCAAGGGCTGGGACGCCCTGCTCGAGAAGGACCATGACGGCGCGCTGCGCAAGATCATGATGGAGTGCAACGACGGCGACTACCAGTCCTTCAAGGCCAACGATGGCGCTTACGTCCGCAAGAACTTCTTCGGCCGTGACCCGCGCACGCTGAAGATGGTCGAGCACATGACCGACGACGAAGTCTGGGCGCTGCAGCGCGGCGGCCACGACTCGCAGAAGGTGTACGCCGCCTTCCACGCCGCTCACAACCACCAGGGCCAGCCCACGGTGCTGCTCGTGAAGACCGTCAAGGGCTTCGGCATGGGCAAGATCGGCGAGGGCAAGAACAACGTCCACCAGACGAAGAAGCTCAGCGACGAGGACATCATGACCTTCCGCGATCGCTTCAACATCCCGATTCCCGACAGCAAGATCGCCGAACTGCCGTTCTACAAGCCGGCCGACGACACGCCTGAAATGAAGTACCTGCACGAGCGCCGCAAGGCCCTCGGCGGTTACCTGCCGCATCGCCGTACCAAGGCCGACGAGAGCTTCACGGTGCCTTCGCTCGACACCTTCAAGTCGGTGATGGAGCCCACGGCCGAAGGCCGCGAGATCTCGACCACGCAAGCCTATGTGCGCTTCCTCACGCAGTTGCTGCGCGACAAGGCACTCGGCCCGCGCGTCGTCCCCATCCTCGTGGACGAAGCCCGCACCTTCGGCATGGAAGGGTTGTTCCGCCAGATCGGCATCTACAACCCGCATGGCCAGCAGTACACCCCGGTCGACAAAGACCAGGTCATGTACTACAAGGAAGACAAGGCCGGCCAGATCCTGCAGGAAGGCATCAACGAGGCCGGCGGCATGTCGAGCTGGATTGCTGCGGCCACGTCGTACAGCACGAACAACCGCATCATGGTGCCGTTCTACGTGTACTACTCGATGTTCGGTTTCCAGCGCATCGGCGACCTGGCCTGGGCGGCCGGCGACATGCAGGCCCGCGGCTTCCTGCTGGGTGGCACTTCGGGACGCACCACGCTCAACGGCGAAGGCCTGCAGCACGAAGACGGTCACAGCCACATCCTGGCCAACACCATCCCGAACTGCGTGAGCTACGACCCGACCTTCGCGCACGAAGTGGGCGTGATCCTGCACCATGGCCTCAAGCGCATGGTCGAAAAGCAGGACAACGTCTACTACTACATCACGCTGCTGAACGAGAACTACGCGATGCCCGGCCTGCAGCCCGGCACCGAAGAGCAGATCATCAAGGGCATGTACCTGGTCAAGCAGGGTCCTGCACTGAAGGCCAAGGCGCCGACCGTGCAACTGCTGGGCAGCGGCACCATCCTGCGCGAAAGCTTCGCGGCGCAAGAGTTGCTCGAGAAGGACTGGGGCGTGTCGGCTTCCGTGTGGAGCTGCCCGAGCTTCAACGAGCTGACGCGTGACGGCCAGGATGCCGACCGCTGGAACCTGCTGCACCCCGACCAGACGCCGCGCGTGCCCTTCGTGGCCGAGCAGCTTGCGTCCTCGGCCGGCCCGGTGGTCGCATCGACCGACTACATGAAGGCCTACGCGGAACAGGTCCGCCCCTTCATCCCGAAGGGCCGTACCTACAAGGTGCTGGGCACCGACGGCTTCGGCCGCAGCGACTTCCGCAACAAGCTGCGCGAGCACTTTGAAATCAATCGTCACTACATCGTGGTGGCCGCACTCAAGGCGCTGAGCGAAGATGGCACCGTGCCGGTGGCCAAGGTGGTTGAAGCGATCAAGAAGTACGGCATCAACATCGACAAGGTCAATCCGCTCTACGCCTGACCCTCAACAATTAACGAACGAAACGGCGCCTCACGGCGGGAGACAAACGATATGGCAGCAGTGGAAGTCAAGGTGCCGGACATCGGCGATTTCGATGAAGTCGCGGTGATCGAGGTGCTGGTGAAGGTGGGCGACACGGTCAAGGCCGAGCAGTCGCTCATTACCGTGGAATCGGACAAGGCGTCGATGGAAATTCCATCGTCGACCGCCGGTGTGGTCAAGGAAATCAAGGTCGAGATCGGCGGCAAGGTGAAGGAGGGCTCGGTGGTGCTCGTGCTCGAAGCTGAAGGCGCGGCTGCCGCGGCTCCGGCTCCTGCTGCGGCACCCGCCGCTGCAGCCCCTGCACCGGTGGCTGCGGCGCCTGCGCCAGCGGCAGCAGCGCAGGCCGCATCGGGCCCGGTCGAGATCAAGGTGCCGGACATCGGCGACTTCAAGGACGTGGCCGTCATCGAGTTGCTCGTGAAGGTCGGCGACACCGTCGCGGCCGAGCAGTCGCTGATCACGGTGGAGTCGGACAAGGCCTCGATGGAAATCCCGTCGTCGGCTGCCGGCGTGCTCAAGGAGCTCAAGGTCAAGGTCGGCGACACGGTCAACATCGGTGACCTGATCGCCGTGCTCGAAGGCGTTGCGGTTGCCGCAGCGCCTGCGCCGGCGCAAGCCGCCGCAGCAGCCGCCGCACCGGCGATCGCGACGGCCAGCGCACCTGCGCCGGTTGCCTCGCCGGCACCGGCCGCAGCCGCCGCCCCGCACGAACCCACCACGGCGCCGACCGGCAGCCTGCCGCATGCGTCGCCTTCGGTGCGCAAGTTCGCGCGCGAACTCGGCGTGCCGCTCGAAGAAATCAAGGGCTCGGGCCCCAAGGGCCGTATCACGCAGGAAGACGTCCAGAGCTTCACCAAGGCCGTGATGAGCGGCCAGGTCAGCACCAAGGCCTCGGCGGCCAAGGCGCCGGCCGGCGGTGGCAGTGCAGACGGTGCGGCGCTGGGTCTCATCCCATGGCCCAAGGTCGACTTCACGAAGTTCGGCGCGGTCGAGCGCAAGGACCTGTCGCGCATCAAGAAGCTCAGCGGCGCGAACCTGCATCGCAACTGGGTGATGATTCCGCACGTCACCAACAACGACGAAGCCGACATCACCGAGCTCGAGGCCTTCCGCGTCTCCACCAACAAGGAGAACGAGAAGTCGGGCATCAAGGTCACGATGCTGGCCTTCGTGATCAAGGCGGTGGTTGCTGCGCTGAAGAAATTCCCGGATTTCAACGCCAGCCTGGACGGCGACCAGCTCGTCTACAAGCAGTACTACAACATCGGCTTCGCCGCGGACACGCCCAACGGGCTCGTGGTGCCGGTGCTGAAAGATGCCGACAAAAAAGGCATCCTGCAGATCAGCGCCGAGATGGGCGAACTCGCCAAGAAGGCGCGCGACGGCAAGCTCGGTTCGGCCGACATGCAGGGCGGCTGCTTCTCGATCAGCTCGCTCGGCGGCATCGGCGGCACGCACTTCACGCCCATCATCAATGCACCTGAAGTGGCCATCCTCGGCCTCTCCAAGGGCCAGATGAAGCCGGTGTGGGACGGCAAGCAGTTCGTGCCGCGCCTGACGCTGCCGCTGTCGCTGTCGTATGACCACCGCGTGATCGACGGCGCCCTGGCAGCGCGTTTCAACGCCTACCTGGGCCAGGTGCTCGCGGACTACCGTCGAATCCTGCTATGACCACCGTAGTGGCCGTCCGAAAGGGTGGCCAGGTCACGATGGCAGCCGATTCTCTGGTGACCTTCGGCGACACGCGCCTGTCGCACAACGCCGAAGCGAACCAGAAGATCTTCACCGTCGAGGATGCGGCGGGCACCAGCCTGTTTGCCATGGCCGGCGCCGCGGCGCACTTCCTGGTGCTGCAGCACGCGCTGGCCGCACAGGAGCGCGAGAAGCTGCTGTTCGGCAGCAAGCACGAGATCTTTCGCACCTTCACGATGCTGCATCCGGTGCTGAAGGACTCGTTCTTCATGCAGACCAAGGAAGACGAGCACGAGCCCTACGAGTCGAGCCAGTTCACGATGCTGATGGCCAACCAGAGCGGCATCTACGGCATCTACAGCTACCGCGAGGTGTTCGAGTTCAAGCAGTTCTGGGCCATCGGCTCGGGACGCAGCTTTGCGCTCGGCGGCATGCACGCGGCCTATGACATCAAGTCGCGCAGCGCGCGCGACGTGGCGGAGGCGGGGATCGCCGCCGCCTGCGAATTCGATCGCAATTCGGCCCCACCGGTCGACGTTCTCACACTCAAACTGAAAGTGTCCAAATGAGCGAACAACAAATCAAGGTGCCCGACATCGGCGACTTCGACGAAGTCGCGGTGATCGAGGTGCTGGTCAATGTCGGCGACACGGTCAAGGCCGAGCAGTCGCTGATCACGGTCGAATCGGACAAGGCCTCGATGGAGATTCCATCGTCGGCGGCCGGCGTGGTGAAGGCGCTGGCGGTCAAGGTGGGCGACAAGGTCAAGCAAGGCTCGGTCGTGCTGACGCTGGAGGTGGACGGTGCTGCTGCAGCGCCTGCGCCTGCCGCAGCGGCTCCTGCACCCAAGGCTGCTGCTCCGGCATCGGCCCCTGTTGCAGCGCCCGTAGCGTCCACCTACGGCGGCAAGGTCGATGTCGAGTGCGACGTGATCGTGCTCGGTGCCGGCCCCGGCGGCTACTCGGCCGCCTTCCGCGCGGCCGACCTGGGCCTCAAGGTCGTGCTGATCGAACGCTACGCCACGCTCGGCGGCGTGTGCCTGAACGTCGGCTGCATCCCCTCGAAGGCGCTGCTGCACGTGGCATCGGTCATGGATGAGGTCAAGCACTTCGCCGACCTGGGCGTGAGCTTCGCCGCGCCCACGGTCGATCGCGCCAAGCTGCTCGGCCACAAGAACAAGGTGGTGGGCAAGCTCACCGGCGGCCTCACGGCCATGGCCAAGATGCGCAAGGTGACGGTGCTGCGCGGCGTCGGCAACTTCATCGACCCGTACCACCTGGAAGTCGAAGAGACCTCCGGCACGAGCTGGGACACGAACGGCAAGAAGCAGACCGTCAAGTTCCGCAACGCGATCATCGCGGCCGGCTCGCAGTCGGTCAGCCTGCCATTCATGCCGAAGGATCCGCGCATCGTGGATTCCACCGGCGCGCTCGAAATGGGCACCGACCCCAAGCGCATGCTGATCCTGGGCGGCGGCATCATCGGCCTCGAAATGGGCACGGTGTATTCGACGCTCGGCGCGCGCCTGGACGTGGTCGAAATGCTCGACGGCCTGATGCAGGGCGCCGACCGCGACCTCGTCAAGGTCTGGCAGAAGATGAACGCACCGCGCTTCGACAACATCATGTTGAAGACCAAGACGGTCGGCGCCGAAGCCACGAAGGAAGGCATCAAGGTCACCTTCGAGGGCGAGAACGCACCGAAGGAGCCGCAGGTGTACGACCTCGTGCTGCAGGCCGTGGGCCGCAGCCCCAATGGCAAGAAGATCGGAGCCGAGAAGGCCGGCGTCGCGGTGAGCGACCGCGGCTTCATTCCGGTCGACATCCAGATGCGCACCAACGTGCCGCACATCTTCGCCATCGGCGACATCGTGGGCCAGCCCATGCTGGCGCACAAGGCGGTGCACGAGGCGCATGTGGCAGCCGAGGTGATCGCCGGAGAGCAGAAGGGCGACAAGGAGCTCTCAAGCGCCGCTTTCAACGCCCGCGTGATCCCGAGCGTGGCCTACACCGACCCCGAGGTGGCGTGGGTGGGCCTCACGGAAGACCAGGCCAAGGCCGAAGGCATCAAGATCAAGAAGGGCCACTTCCCGTGGACCGCTTCGGGCCGCGCCATCGCCAATGGCCGCGACGAGGGCTTCACCAAGCTGCTGTTCGATGCCGAGACGCATCGCATCCTCGGCGGCGGCATCGTCGGCACACATGCCGGCGACATGATCGGCGAGATCGCGCTGGCCATCGAAATGGGCGCGGACGAGATCGACATCGGCAAGACCATCCATCCGCACCCGACGCTGGGCGAAAGCATCGGCATGGCAGCGGAAGTGGCGCACGGTACTTGCACGGATCTGCCGCCGGCGAAGAAGGGCTGATCCCTTTGTGAGTGAACAGGGCGCTTGTCGAGCGCCCACAAAAAATCCCGCCGCGGCGGGATTTTTTTCGTCCGGGCTTGAAGCGCTCAGTTGCCGGTGTTGGCGACTGCTGCAGCCTTGACTTCGTCTGTCGGCCCGCTGAGCACACGGCGGGCGCCGTCGAAGCGGCGTTGCCAGTAGCTGCCGTTCATGTCTTCCACGCGGACCTGGGCGCCGGAGCGGGGCGAGTGGATGAACTTGCCTTCGCCGACATAGATGCCGACATGGCTGAAGGCGCGGCGCATGGTGTTGAAGAACACGAGGTCGCCGGGCTTGAGCTGGCTGCGATCGATCTTCTCGGTGGCGGCGGCTTGCTCTTCGGCGCGGCGCGGGAGCATGTGGCCCACCGTCTGGTTGTACATGGCGCGAACGAAGCCGCTGCAGTCGAAGCCGGCTTCCGCCGAATTGCCGCCGCGGCGATAGGGGACTCCGAGGAAGCCGATGGCCGTGACCACCAGATCGGAGGTTCGTTCTGCGACGGTTTGACGGACCTGCTGGAACTGACCGACAAGACCCTTGTCGGCAAGTACGCGGGCCATCTCGTCATCTGATCGGTCCTGTTGAGGGGCTGCATGAGCAGCGACGGCAAACAGGAGAGACGCGGGTAGGACGAAAAAACGCATGGCGCGTAGGATATTGATGACGCGCGGTTATGTCAATTTAAACTGAATTAGCGATTGCATATGTAAGTCATTGATTTACTTGAGAATTCTGAATCGCGCGGAAGAAAAAATGTAACGGTGGACGTTTATGGCCCATAAGTGATTGGCGCCGAATGGGCCTTCCGGTCTTGTGTGAACTGGCGATTGCTCTGGATTCGGTCGCTATATCCCGCCAAGATCGCGCCAACTACCCGGAAAAGTCATGAACTTGCAAATTCAGGCATCTTTTGGCCTCGCGCGCCGCCTCGCCCTTGTTGCCGGTTTGGGGTTTTGTGTCAGTGTCATGGCGCAGGTGCGTCCCGAAACCGTGGCTTCCGGCCTGGAGAACCCATGGGGCCTGACCTTTCTGCCGGGCGGGCGTTTCGTGGTCACCGAGCGGCCAGGGCGCCTGAGGCTGGTTGGCGCCGACGGCAAGATCGGTGCGCCCATCACGGGCTTGCCGGCCATTGCGGCGGGCGGGCAGGGCGGCTTGCTCGACGTGCTGGCCGATTCCGGCTTTGAGAAGAATCGGACGCTGTACTTCTGCTTCTCCGAGCCCGACGCCAGCGGATCGACCAACAGCACCGCGCTGGCCCGCGCCAATCTCTCGGCCGACGGCACCAAGCTTGAAGATTTGAAGGTCATCTTCAGCCAGCAACCCAAGGTGGCCAGCCGCAATCACTTCGGCTGCCGCATCGTCGAGGCGCGCGACGGCACCTTGTTCCTGACGCTCGGCGATCGCTTCAGCCGCAAGGAAGACGCTCAGAAGCTGGACAACCACCTGGGCAAGATCGTGCGCGTCGCCAAGGACGGCTCGGTGCCGAAGGACAACCCCTTCGTCGGCAAGCCCGGCGCGTTGCCCGAAATCTGGAGCTACGGACATCGCAACAGCCAGGGCGCCACGCTCGCGCCCGATGGCCGTTTCTGGATGGCCGAGCACGGCCCGCAAGGCGGCGACGAGATCAACATTCCGCTGCCCGGTCGCAACTACGGCTGGCCCGTCATCACCTATGGCGAGAACTACGGCGGCGGCAAGATCGGCGACGGCATCACGGCCAAAGAGGGCATGGAGCAGCCGCTGCATTACTGGGTGCCGTCGATTGCGCCGTCTGGCATGGCATTCCTGACCAGCGATCGCTACGGGCCGGCCTGGAAGGGCAACCTGTTCGTGGGCTCGCTCAAGTTCGGTTATCTTGACCGCATCGAGCTGAAGGGCGGCAAGGTGGTGGCCGAACACAAGCTGCTGGCCGAGGGCAGGGCGCGCATCCGCGATGTGAAGCAGGGGCCCGACGGGCTGCTCTACGTGCTCACCGACGAGGCGGATGGCAAGTTGCTGCGCCTGCGGCCGAACTGAGCCGGGTTTTTTCTCTTCGCTTCAGGTGGGGCAGCTCTGCAGCGGCAGCGTCGGAAGCATGCGGCGCCACAAGCGTTTCCATTCCGGCCAGTCGTGGCCGCCTTCGGTCGTGAAGACGCGCTCCACAGGAAGTGCGGCTGCGAGCAGCCGATGGCTGAAGGCAAAGCGGTCGTCGGCGCCATAGCCCAGGTAGAGCGGTGGCCGGGCGGCGGCCGTCTGCGTGAAGCCGACATAGCCGCGCAGCCATTGCCACAGTTGTGTTTCGTTCGGTGTGCGTGGAGCGCCTTCGGCCGGATCGACCAGCGGACCTTTCCACGAAGCGATGCCGCCGGCGTTGGCGATGTCAGTGCTCAGCGTGCGTTCGCCGAGGTAGGGCGCGAGCGCCACCAGCCCCGCGAGCTCGCCGGGGTGCGTCTGCGCGTAGAGCAGCCCGCCGAAGCCGCCGACCGAGATGCCGACGATCCAGATCTTGCGATAGCCCTGGCTGCGCGCCGGCGCCATCACGTCCGCGCTCAGGCGCTCGAGGATGGTCTTGTCGTTGTAGTAGCCGAGGTGCGCGTCGACCAGCATCACGTCCGCCGCGACCCGGTTGTCGCGCAGGGCCTCGATGAAGCCTTCGCGCTTGAATTCGTCAGGCGTCGAATGCGCGCCGGGCAGCATCACCAGCAGCGTGTCGGCGTCGCGCATGCAACTGCTTTTCTCGAAGCTGGTCGCCATCGGCACAGTGGTCTTGCGCACGCCGCCGCAGCCTAAGGCAAGCCATGCAGCGCCAAGACCCAGCACGACAAGGCCAAGCCGTTTCGAGAAGATCTTCATCCGGCGCAGTTTAGGTGCGCAGCGATACCGGCAGGTCGACCATCACCGGCTGCCCGGGCGTCGTGCAGCCGGTGTCGCAGCACTTGCCGGGCTGCCGGTTCTTCGTGATGGCGCGTGCCGGGTCGTGCGGCGCTGCGGCGGGCGAGCCATCGGCCGCGATGCCGCGCTCCAGGATGCGTTCGACCAGCTCGACCTTGGAGCCGACCGGGTAGTTGCGCCAGATCTCCTGCTTCATTGCGGCCGGCGAGCCGCCGCCATGCAGGCTGATCACGCTGTACCAGCCGCCCTGGTAGCCGGCCGTCAGGTCTTCGATGAAGCGGGCGGTCTCGATGCGCTGCTCGTAGGGAATCGCCGGGTTGGCGCGCAGCACGTCCGACAGACGGGCGGCGGTCTCGGGGTTGTGGTCTTCGTCGGGGCCGGGCAGGGTGACGATCAGGCCGCCGCTCACGTAGTGGGCGATGCGGTGCATGTCATAAATCTTGGTGGCCAGCAGCAGCTTGCCGATGTTGCTGAACACCGGGTCTGGCATGAACACCTCGCAGTGCTCGTCGGCCTTGCCGTAGACGCTGGCCGCTACGCCGCACGCAAAGAAGCTCTCGGTGATGCTGATGAGTTCGACCATCTGCTCGCGCAGGTGGCTTTCCTTGCCCGGATCGAAGCCGTTGGCCTCGCACATCAGCGCGCCGGCGCCGATCAGCAGGTCGCCGAAGCCGGCGCGGGCGCCGATGCAACTGTGGCGGTGGTGGGTGGCGTAGCTGTAGGTCAGGTGGCCTGAGTGTTCCCATTCGCCCGCGTAGAACACGCGCTCCCATGGCACGAACACCTTGTCGAACATGCACGCGCCTGTGCTCTGGCCGTACTTGCGGCTGAACAGGGCATCGCCGTGTTCGAGCTTTTCGCCAGGGCGGCCGGCCGGTCGCGCGACGATGGTGAGGCCGGGCGCATCGAGCGGCACGGCGCAGCAGACGGCGAAGTCGGCGTCTTCCTTGCCCATGTTGCGGCAGGGCATGACCAGCAATTCGTGCACGTAGGGCGCGCCGGTCACGATGGCCTTGGTGCCCGAGATGACGATGCCGCGCGCGTTGCGCTCCACCACGTGCAGGTAGCTGTCGACATTGGCTTGCTCGTGCGGCCGGCGGCTGCGGTCGCCCTTGGCGTCGGTCATGGCGACGCCGAGGGTCAGGTCTTCGTCCTGGATGCGGTGCAGGTATTCATGGAAACGGGCGGTGTGCTCGGTGCTGCCGTGTGCATCGTCGATGCGGGCCGACACCTGGGCGATGGCGTTGAGCGCGTCGTGCGTCAGGTAGCGCTGGGCGCAGCCGGTTTCCTGGCAGACCAGCCGCACGGCCTCCAGCTTGTTGAGCAGGTCGCCGGCGCTGGTGTTGATGTGCGAGAGCCGGTTCACCCGCTTGCCGCTGGTGTGCTGCACGGCGGTCATCAGCGGCTCGTATTGCTTCTTGAGCGCGTAGTCGTAGGTGAGGGCGATCGCATTGATGCCGGGCTGGAAGGCGGCCTCGTCCGCCACGCTGTCGACGCGGCGGCCGTCCACGAACACGGTGGGGCGGTAGCGGCGCAGCGACTCGCGGTAGTCGGCGCCGGACATCAGGGTGGCGGTGGGGAGTGGGGCGTTCATCGTGTTGTCTCCGGTGAATTCGCTTTTTTCTGGGGCTTGATCAATTATTTGAACATCGTTCAATTTTTCAATCAATGTGAAAAATAGTGAACTGACGACCGGGCCGCAGCTATAGTCCGCCGATGCAAGCCAAGCTCCTGCGCCGCCAGACGCTCACCGATGCGCGCCGCGCGCTGGTGCTCGATGCGGCCCGTGCGGTGTTCGCGGAAGCCGGCATCGAGGGCGCGAGCATTCGTGAAATCGCGAAAAGGGCCGGCTATACACCGGGCGCCATCTATTCCTACTTCGACAGCAAGGAGGCGATCTACGCCGCCTTGCTCGACGAATCACTCCTGCGCCTGCGGGCGGCCGTGGCCGAGGCGCGGGTCTCCAAACAACGGCCCGACAGGACCCTGGCCGTCAGGGCACAGGCCTGGTTCGATTTCTACGCGGCCAACTCGCGCGACCTCGACCTCGGTTTCTATCTGGTACATGGCATGCGGCCCCGCGGGCTGACCAGCGAGCTGGACCACGAACTCAACGACCACCTCTATGACGCGCTGCGCCCCTGCGAAGACGCGCTGCTGGCTCTGGGCCTTGACGCCGCGAGTGCGCTCCAGGAGAACACGGCGCTTTTTGCACATGGCGTCGGCCTGCTGCTGATGCAGCACACGGGGCGCATTCGCATGTTCAGGCAGTCGGCAGACGCGCTCTTCAAGGCCTATCTCTCGCAACTGGTGCTGCGGTGCAGCGTCTTCCCGGGCGCGCAAGAAGATGCGCACGATGCCGCCGACCCCGGCCAACCCGATCTTTTCAGTGGTACGGTTCAGCCCAATCCAAACATCACCTGAAAGAAACGGTTCATGCTGCTCGACGCCTCGCAATCCCAACTCGTGCTGGTCGACTACCAGGCTCGGCTGATGCCGGCGGTCTTCGAGAACGAGGCTGTTGCGAAGAACGCCGTGCGCCTCGCAACGATGGCGCAATGGGTCGACGTGCCGACCTGGGGCACCGAGCAGAACCCGTCCAAGCTCGGCGAGAACTTGCCGGACATCCGCGCGCTCTGCAAGAAAACCCTGGCCAAGATGCATTTCAGCGGCGTGGAAGAAGGACTCGGCGAATGGCTGCGCGCCCCGGCGAAGGCCGTGCCGCAAGGCAATGCCCGCAGCTTGCCCAAGCATCTGCAAAAGCCTGCCGCCGCAGCGGAAGAGCGCAACACCATCGTGATCGCCGGCTGCGAAGCGCATGTCTGCCTGCTGCAGACGGCCCTTGATCTGCTCGAAGACGAGTTCGAAGTCTGGGTCGTCACCGACGCCTGCAGCTCGCGCACCGAGCGCAACCGCGATGCCGCTTTCGACCGGCTCGCCGGCGCCGGCGCCGAACTGGTGACCACGGAAATGGTCGGCTTCGAGTGGCTGCGCACCGCCGAGCACCCGGCGTTCCGCGACCTGCAAGCCCTGATCCGCTGAGTCGAATCCGCGCCTGAGCAGTGGGGCTGGGCCGGGTTGTTCCGGTCGTCAGCTTGCTGCAAGATCGGTCTCCATAATTATGAATTCAGTTTTGGCGATGCCGCCGGAACGGAATACATACAGAACAGGAGACAGATCCAGATGAGCCGCTATGAAGAGTTCTATCGCCAGTCCGTGGACGCGCCCGAGGCCTTCTGGGCCGAACAAGCGAAGCTGATCGATTGGGGTACGCCCGCGCAACAGATCCTCGATGCCAGCCAGCCGCCGTTTGCGCGCTGGTTCGTCGGCGGCACCACCAACCTGTGCCACAACGCGGTCGACCGGCATCTGGCCGAACGGGGCGACCAGCCGGCGCTGATCTTCGTTTCCACCGAAACCGGCGTCGAGAAGAGCTACAGCTTCAAGGAACTGCACGCCGAAGTGCAGCGCACGGCCGCCAGCCTGATCGAACTCGGGGTGGGCAAGGGCGACCGCGTGCTGATCTATATGCCGATGATCCCGGAGGCCGCCTTCGCGATGCTGGCCTGTGCGCGCATCGGCGCGATCCACTGCGTGGTGTTCGGCGGTTTCGCCAGCGGCTCGCTGGCCACCCGCATCGAGGATGCCGAACCGAAGGTGATCGTGAGTGCCGACGCGGGTTCGCGCGGCGGCAAGGTCATTGCGTACAAGCCGCTGCTCGACGAGGCGATCCGGCTGTCGAAGTACAAGCCATCGGCGGTGCTGCTGACCGATCGTGGGCTCGCTGCTATGGAGTTGGTAGCGGGACGCGACCATCTGGCAGGCGAGTTGCGGCACAAACACCTCGACGCCGAAGTGCCTTGCACGTGGCTGGCCTCCACCGACATCAGCTACACCATCTACACGAGCGGCACGACGGGCAAGCCCAAGGGCGTGCAGCGCGACGTGGGCGGCTATGCCGTGGCGCTGGCCGCGAGCATGAAGCACATCTTCGACGGCCGGCCCGGCGAAACCTATTTCTCGACCAGCGACATCGGCTGGGTCGTGGGCCACAGCTACATCGTCTATGGCCCGCTGATCGCCGGCATGGCGACCATCCTGTACGAAGGCCTGCCCACGCAGGGCATCGACCAACAGCCCGACGGCGGCATCTGGTGGCGGCTGGTCGAGAAGTACAAGGTGACGGTGATGTTCAGCGCGCCTACCGCGGTGCGCGTGCTCAAGAAGCAAGACCCGGCGTTGCTGAAGAAGTACGACCTGTCGAGCCTGCGCGCGCTGTTCCTGGCCGGCGAGCCGCTGGACGAGCCGACCGCGCGCTGGATCAGCGAAGGCTTGGGCGTTCCGATCATCGACAACTACTGGCAGACCGAATCGGGCTGGCCGATGATCACCATTGCCAACGGCGTGGAAGCCAAGCCCAGCAAGTTCGGCAGTCCGGGTATTCCGATGTACGGCTACCGCATCAAGATCCTGCATGAATCGACCGGCGAGGAACTGACCGCCCCGAATGAAAAGGGCGTCGTCGTGGTCGAGGGCCCGACCCCGCCGGGCTTCATGCAGACCGTGTGGAAAGACGACGCGCGCTTCGTCAACACCTACTGGAAGAGCGTGCCCGGCAAGATGGTCTATTCGACCTTCGACTGGGGCATCCGCGACGCGGACGGCTACTTCTACATCCTGGGCCGCACCGACGACGTGATCAACGTCGCGGGCCACCGGCTCGGCACGCGCGAGATCGAAGAGAGCATTTCAGGCCATGCCAACGTGGCCGAAGTGGCGGTGGTCGGCGTGGCCGATGCGCTCAAGGGCCAGGTCGCGATGGCCTTCGTCGTGCCCAAGGACGGCCGCGCCGTGGCCGACGCCGACGAGGCCCTCAAGCTCGAAGGCGAGATCATGAAAGTGGTGGCCGATCAGCTCGGTGCGCTGGCGCGGCCGGCCCGCGTACGCTTCGTCAGCGGCCTGCCCAAGACCCGCAGCGGCAAATTGCTGCGGCGTGCCATCCAGGCGGTTTGCGAGCAGCGCGATCCGGGCGATCTGACCACCATCGACGATCCGGCCACGCTGCAGCAGATCAAACAGTTACTTTCTTCGGTCTGAGTTAGCGGGGAAGGGGTTGCGAAGCCCCACCTGATCGTCATATGGTTGACGTGGCACAATGCCAAGGTACTCAGGCCCTTCCCCAGCCACAGTCGCATCCGCCAACCGGTTCAGCCGTGTCGCGGAAGGTTTCTTAAACCAGCTAGTGCTTCCCTCAGGGAAGCGAAGGTCAGCGGATCATGAGCGATTCATCGACGCCATCGGCGTACACCGCCTATCAAGGCAACACATACCTCTTCGGCGGCAATGCGCCCTATGTCGAAGAGATGTACGAAAACTACCTCTCCAACCCCGGCAGCGTGCCTGACAACTGGCGTTCGTATTTTGACGCCCTGCAGAACGTGCCCGCTGCCGACGGCAGCAACACCCGCGACGTCCCCCACCTGCCGGTCATCAATGCTTTCGCCGAACGCGCGAAGCAGGGCACGACCAAGGTGGTGCAGGCCAGCGGCGCCGATTCCGAACTCGGCCGCAAGCGCACCGCCGTCCAGCAGCTGATTGCCGCCTACCGCAATGTCGGCGCCCGCTGGGCCGACCTCGACCCGCTCAAGCGCGCCGAGCGTCCCGCCATTCCGGAACTCGAACCCTCGTTCTACGGCTTCACCGATGCCGACCTCGAGACGGTGTTCAACACCAGCAACACATTCTTCGGCAAGGACACCATGTCCTTGCGCGATCTGCTCAACGCCTTGCGCGAAACGTACTGCGGCACGATGGGTGCCGAGTACATGTACACCACCGACCAGAACCACAAGCGCTGGTGGCAACTGCGGCTCGAAGGCGCCCGCACCAATCCGAAGCTCAGCGCAGAGCAGAAGAAGCACGTGCTCAACCGCCTGACCGCAGCCGAAGGCCTCGAGCGCTTCCTGCACACCAAGTACGTCGGCCAGAAGCGCTTCTCGCTCGAAGGCGGCGAAAGCTTCATCGTCGCGATGGACGAACTGATCAACCAGGCCGGCATCAACGGCGTGCAGGAAATCGTGATCGGCATGGCCCACCGCGGCCGCCTGAACGTGCTGGTCAACTCGCTCGGCAAGATGCCGGCCGACCTGTTCGCCGAGTTCGACCACACCGCCCCCGAAGAACTGCCCAGCGGCGACGTGAAGTACCACCAGGGCTTCAGCTCGGACGTGACCACCCCCGGCGGCCCGGTGCACCTGAGCCTTGCGTTCAACCCCTCGCACCTTGAAATCGTGAACCCCGTGGTCGAAGGCTCGGTGCGCGCCCGCATGGACCGCCGCGCCGACCCGCTGGGCAAGCAGGTGCTGCCCGTGATCGTGCACGGCGACGCCGCCTTCGCAGGCCAGGGCGTCGTGATGGAAACGCTGGCGCTGGCCGAAACCCGTGGCTACTCCACCGGCGGCACGGTGCACATCGTCATCAACAACCAGATCGGCTTCACCACCAGCGACCCGCGCGACAGCCGCTCGACGCTGTATTGCACCGACATCGTCAAGATGATCGAGGCACCGGTGTTGCACGTGAACGGTGACGACCCCGAAGCCGTGGTGCTCGCCACCCAGCTCGCGCTGGACTTCCGCATGGAATTCCAGAAGGACGTGGTCGTCGACATCATCTGCTTCCGCAAGCTGGGCCACAACGAGCAGGACACGCCTTCGCTCACCCAGCCGCTGATGTACAAGAAGATCGCCCAGCACCCCGGCACGCGCAAGCTGTACGCCGACAAGCTGGCTGCTCAAGGCCTGGGCGACACGCTCGGCGACGACATGGTGAAGGCGCAGCGCGCGGCTTTCGACGAAGGCAAGAACACGGTCGACCCCGTGCTCACCAACTTCAAGAGCAAGTACGCCGTCGACTGGAGCCCGTACCTCAACAAGAAGTGGACCGACGCCGGCGACACCGCCATTCCCTCCACCGAGTGGAAGCGCCTAGCGGAGAAGATCACCACCCCGCCCCAAGGCTTCACGGTGCACCCGCTCGTGAAGAAGGTGCTGGACGATCGCGCCGCCATGGGCCGCGGCGACGTGAACGTCGACTGGGGCATGGGCGAGCACATGGCCTTCGCCTCGCTGGTGGCCAGCGGCTACCCGGTTCGCCTGTCGGGCGAAGACTCCGGCCGCGGCACGTTCACGCACCGCCACGCCGTGCTGCACGACCAGAACCGTGAGAAGTTCGACACCGGCACCTACACGCCGCTGCAGAACGTCGCTGAAAACCAGGCGCCGTTCGTCGTCATCGACTCGATCCTGTCGGAAGAAGCCGTGCTCGCGTTCGAATACGGCTACGCCTCGAACGACCCGAACACGCTGGTCATCTGGGAAGCGCAGTTCGGCGACTTCGTGAACGGCGCACAAGTGGTGATCGACCAGTTCATCGCCTCGGGCGAAGTGAAGTGGGGCCGCGTCAACGGCCTGACCATGATGCTGCCGCACGGCTACGAAGGCCAGGGCCCCGAGCACAGCTCGGCACGCCTGGAGCGCTTCATGCAACTGAGTGCCGACACGAACATGCAAGTGGTGCAGCCGACCACGGCCAGCCAGATCTTCCACGTGCTGCGTCGCCAGATGGTGCGCAACCTGCGCAAGCCGCTGATCATCCTCACGCCCAAGTCGCTGCTGCGCAACAAGGACGCGACCTCGCCGCTGGCCGAGTTCACCAAGGGCAGCTTCCAGACGGTCATTCCGGACAGCAAGGGCCTGAAGGCCGAGAAGGTCAAGCGCCTGGTCGCCTGTTCGGGCAAGGTCTACTACGACCTGGCCAAGAAGCGCGAAGAGCAAGGTACCGACGACGTGGCGATCATCCGCGTCGAGCAGCTCTATCCGTTCCCGCACAAGGCGTTTGCCGCCGAGATCAAGAAGTACCCGAACCTCGTCGACGTGGTGTGGTGCCAGGACGAACCGCAGAACCAGGGCGCCTGGTTCTTCGTGCAGCACTACATCCACGAGAACATGCAGGAAGGCCAGAAGCTCGGCTATTCCGGCCGTGCCGCTTCGGCATCGCCGGCGGTGGGCTACTCGCACCTGCATCAGGAACAGCAGAAGGCGCTCGTCGATGGCGCATTTGGCAAGCTCAAGGGCTTCGTGCTGACCAAGTAAAACCCGTCCCTTTTCACACGAACACCTTCAAGAACAAAACGGAGCTCACTCCAAATGTCTATCGTAGAAGTCAAAGTCCCCCAGCTTTCCGAATCCGTGGCCGAAGCCACCATGCTCACCTGGAAGAAGAAGGCCGGCGATGCCGTCGCCGTCGATGAAATCCTGATCGAGATCGAGACCGACAAGGTCGTGCTCGAAGTGCCGGCCCCTTCGGCCGGCGTGCTGGCCGAGATCGTGCAGCCTGATGGCGCCACCGTGGTGGCCGATCAGCTGATCGCCAAAATCGACACCGAAGGCAAGGCTTCGGCCGCCGCACCGGCAGCAGCAGCCCCCGCTGCCGCACCGGCTGCTGCTGCTCCGGCAGCCGCCGCAGCCGCCACCGGCGGTTCGAAGGCCGACGTGGCCATGCCTGCCGCCGCCAAGCTGCTGGCTGACAACAACCTGAAGACCAGCGACGTTGCCGGCACCGGCAAGGACGGCCGCGTCACCAAGGGCGACGTGCTCGGCGCGGTCGCTTCGGGTGCCAAGCCTGCCGCCACGGTTGCCGTGCCGGCTGCCAAGCCCGCGCTGCCGCAAGTTGCCGCATCGACTGGCGCGCCGGATCTGGGCGAGCGCCCGGAACAGCGCGTGCCGATGAGCCGCCTGCGCGCCCGCATCGCCGAGCGCCTGCTGCAATCGCAATCGACCAACGCCATCCTCACGACCTTCAACGAAGTGAACATGGCCCCGGTCATGGACCTGCGCAAGAAGTTCCAGGACGCGTTCACCAAGGAACACGGCGTCAAGCTCGGCTTCATGAGCTTCTTCGTGAAGGCCGCGGTGCACGCGCTCAAGAAGTACCCGGTGATCAACGCATCGGTCGACGGCAACGACATCCTGTACCACGGCTACTTCGACATCGGCATCGCTGTCGGCTCGCCCCGTGGCCTGGTGGTGCCGATCCTGCGCAATGCCGACCAGATGAGCTTTGCCGACATCGAGAAGAAGATCGCCGAGTTCGGCAAGAAGGCGCAAGACGGCAAGCTGGGCATCGAAGACATGACCGGTGGCACGTTCTCGATCTCGAACGGCGGCACCTTCGGCTCGATGCTCTCGACGCCGATCATCAACCCGCCCCAGTCGGCCATCCTCGGCGTGCACGCCACCAAGGACCGCGCCGTGGTGGAAAACGGCCAGATCGTCATCCGCCCGATGAACTACCTGGCCATGAGCTACGACCACCGCATCATCGACGGCCGCGAAGCCGTGCTGGGCCTGGTCGCCATGAAGGAAGCGCTGGAAGATCCGTCGCGCCTGCTGTTCGACATCTGATCCACGCGCGCTGCCGATGGAGTGGTATTGCAAGCCTTTCGACGCTTTGACGGCGTCGGAGCTCTACGCGATTCTGTCGGCGCGCAGCGAGGTCTTTGTCGTGGAGCAGCGCTGCGTGTACCTCGATCCGGACGGCAAGGACACGCAGGCCCACCACCTCTTCGCAATGGACGATGCACAGCAGGGTCGGCCGCAATTGGCCGCGTACCTGCGGCTCCTGCCGCCGGGCGTGTCGTACGAGGAAGCCTCGATCGGACGCGTGCTGACGGGCTCCGCCTGGCGCGGCCAGGGCATCGGGCAGGAGCTCCTGAAAAGGGGCCTCCTGCATGCGAACGGGTTCTGGCCGAACGCAGCGCTGCGGATCGGCGCGCAGGCGTACCTGCAGAAGTTGTATGAGTCGGCAGGCTTCACCAAAGTGGGCGAGCCCTACGACGAAGACGGAATACCGCACATCGAGATGGTGCGGGGCATTCATCACTAAATTTTCGGGAATCAAATGACCACCAAACAATTCGACGTCATCGTCATCGGCGGCGGCCCCGGCGGTTACATCGCCGCGATCCGTGCGGCGCAACTGGGCTTCAACGTGGCCTGTATCGACGAGTGGAAGAACGCCAAGGGCGGCCCCGCACTCGGCGGCACCTGCACCAACGTCGGCTGCATTCCCTCGAAGGCGCTGCTGCAATCGTCGGAGCACTTCGAGCATGCTGGCCACGGCTTTGCGGACCACGGCATCAACGTGTCGGGCCTGTCGATCGACACTGCCAAGATGCTGGCCCGCAAGGACCAGGTCGTGAAGCAGAACAACGACGGCATCACCTACCTGTTCAAGAAGAACAAGATCACGTCGTTCCACGGCCGTGGCTCGTTCGTGAAGGCCGCTGAAGGCGGCTACGAGATCAAGGTGGCTGGCGCCGCCGAAGAAACCATCGTCGGCAAGCACATCATCGTGGCCACGGGCTCCAATGCCCGCGCGCTGCCGGGTGCGGCCTTCGACGAAGAAAACATCCTCTCGAACGACGGTGCACTGCGCATCGGCACCGTGCCCAAGAAGCTCGCGCTGATCGGCTCGGGCGTGATCGGCCTCGAAATGGGTTCGGTGTGGCGCCGCCTCGGCTCCGAAGTGATGGTGCTCGAAGCGCTGCCCACGTTCCTGGGCGCGGTGGACGAGCAGATCGCCAAGGAAGCCAAGAAGGCTTTCGACAAGCAAGGCCTGAAGATCGAACTGGGCGTGAAGGTCGGCGAGATCAAGTCGGGCAAGAAGGGCGTCTCGATCGCCTGGACCAACGCCAAGGGCGAGGCCCAGGTGCTGGACGTCGACAAGCTGATCGTGTCGATCGGCCGCGTGCCCAACACCATCGGCCTGGCGGCCGATGCCGTGGGCCTGGCGCTCGACGAACGCGGTGCCATCACCGTCGACGGCGACTGCAAGACCAACCTGCCGAACGTGTGGGCCATCGGCGACGTGGTGCGCGGCCCGATGCTGGCGCACAAGGCCGAGGAAGAGGGCGTTGCCGTGGCCGAGCGCATTGCCGGCCAGCACGGTCATGTCAACTTCAACACGATTCCCTGGGTGATCTACACGCACCCCGAAATCGCGTGGGTCGGCCAGACCGAGCAGCAGCTCAAGGCCGAAGGCCGTGCCTACAAGGCCGGCACCTTCCCGTTCCTGGCGAACGGCCGCGCACGCGCGCTGGGCGACACGACCGGCATGGTCAAGTTCCTGGCCGATGCCGCGACCGACGAGATCCTGGGCGTGCACATGGTGGGCCCGCAGGTCAGCGAACTGATCTCCGAAGCCGTGGTGGCGATGGAATTCAAGGCCAGCGCCGAAGACATCGCGCGCATCTGCCACGCCCATCCGTCGCTGTCGGAAGCCACGAAGGAAGCGGCTCTGGCGGTCGACAAGCGCACGCTGAACTTCTGATCTCTTGACCAGCGTCAAACAGGCCTACGAGGCGGAACTCGCTGCGCGCGGGTTCCACAGCGATCCCGCGCAACTGCGTGCCGTGGAGGCGCTGGATCGCTGCGCCAACGAATGGGCCGAGTACAAGGCCCAGCGCTCCAATGCGCTGAAGAAGTTCATCAACCGGCCCGAGCTGCCGCGCGGCGTCTACATGTACGGTGGCGTCGGGCGGGGCAAGAGCTTCCTGATGGACCTGTTCTTCAACGCCGTGCCGCTGCGGCGCAAGACGCGCCTGCACTTTCACGAGTTCATGCGCGAAGTGCACCGCGAACTGCGCGAGCTGCAGGGCACCGTCAACCCGCTCGACGAGCTGGGGCTGCGCATTTCCAAGCGCTACAAGCTGATCTGCTTCGACGAGTTCCACGTGGCGGACATCACGGACGCGATGATTCTTCATCGGCTGCTGGTGTCGCTGTTCGAGAACGGCGTGGGCTTTGTCACCACCTCCAATTTCAAGCCCGACGACCTGTATCCCGGCGGGCTGCATCGCGACCGCATCCTGCCCGCGATTGCGTTGCTCAATGAAAAGCTCGAAGTGCTGAGCGTGGACAACGGCACCGACTACCGGCGCCGCACGCTCGAGCAACTGCGCATGTACCTCACGCCCAACGATGCGGCGTCCGAAAAGGAAATGCGCAAGGCCTTCGACAAGCTGGCCGAAACGGCCGACGAAAACCCGGTGCTGCACATCGAGCAGCGCGAGATCCGTGCCCGGCGCAAGGCCGGCGGCGTGGTCTGGTTCGACTTCAAGACGCTGTGCGGCGGGCCGCGCTCGCAGAACGACTACCTTGAGATTGCCAGCCAGTTCCACACGGTGCTGCTGTCCGACGTGCCGCACATGCCGGTGCGCATGGCCTCTGAAGCACGTCGTTTCACCTGGCTGATCGACGTCTTGTACGACCGCCGCGTGAAGCTCATCATGTCGGCCGAGGTTCCGCCGGAGGCGTTGTACACCGAGGGCCCGCTGGCGCACGAGTTTCCGCGCACGGTTTCCCGGCTCACTGAAATGCAGTCGAGCGAGTTTCTTGCCCTCGAACGACGCATCGTCGACACCCGACTCACATGAAAAAAATCGCTCTTGCCCTGCTGATGACACTGGCCAGCCTTCCGCTCTGGGCGCAGTCCAATGCGGCTTCGGGCAGTGCCGACCTCGAAGCCGAACGCCGCAGGCTGTCTGCCGAGCGGGCGGCCATCGAACAGCGTTTCGTGCAGGAGCGGGTTGCTTGCTACAAGAAGTTCGCGGTCGAAGACTGCCTGCGCGAGAGCCGTGACCGTCGGCGCACGGAAACCGCCAACATCAAGCGGCAGGAAACCGCCATCAACGACATCCAGCGACAGCGCAGCGGCGCCGCCGAGCTGCAGAAGCTCGACCAGAAGGCGAGCACGCCGCGTTCGGAAGATTCGCCCGAGAAGCGGGACCAGTCGGTCCAGAACCAGAAAGAGCGCGAGCAGCGGGCCGCCGACCATGCGACCAGCCGGGCCAATGCGGCCGGGACGGATGCCGAGCGCCAGCGCCAGTTCGAGTCCAAGCAAAAGGCGAATGCCGACGAGCAGGCCAAGGCCGCGCAACGCCGCGCCGAGGCGCCGACTGCCGTGCAGCAGTACGAGAGCAAGCAAAAGCGCGCGGAGGAACACCGGGCCAGCCGCGAGCGGCAGAACGCCAACCGCACCAAGCCGCGCGGTGCGCCGTTGCCACCGGCACCGGCCGCTTCGTCGCCTGCGCGCTGAAGGCGCAGCAGGCCGGTCAGGCCGCAGCCGGGAGCGCGTCGAGCTTCAGGACGGCAATCGAGATGTTGTCGCCGGTGCCACGAGCCCGGCGGCGCGCTTCTCCCACCAGGATTTCAACCGCATCGCGCGGTGGCTGTGCATAGAGCACGCTCGCCAGTTCCTCGGGGCTGAAGTAGTGCCAGAGCCCGTCGCTGCACGCCATCAACACGTCGCCCGATTCCAGCTTGGGAATGTAGTGCGGATCGACGGGCGGCGGCGTGGTCGTCATGCCCAGGCAGCCGAGCAGGATGTTGCCCTGCGGGTGGATGTTGGCCTCGGCTTCACTGATCTGGCCGCGATCGATCAGCGCCTGCACATACGAATGGTCGCGCGTGCGCTTGATGAGCTGGCCGTCGTGGAAGTGGTAGATGCGTGAATCGCCCGCATGAATCCACGCGCAATCGCCCTTCGGGTTCATCAGGAAGGCGGCCAGCGTGCTGTGCGGTTCCTGTTCGCTCGAAATGGCGGTGAGCTTGATCACCGTGTGCGAGTCTTCCAGCATCTGCTTGAGCATGGCCTCGGGGTTGTCGCGGCCGGGCTGGTAGCGCGTGAAGAGCTGGCGCGCCGTCATCAGCACCTGGTCGGACGCCTTGCGTCCGCCGCTGCGTCCGCCCATGCCATCGGCCACGACACCCAGCACGCAGCCGGGTATGCGGGGGTGGCTCATCATCAGCACCTGGTCTTGCTGGTAGGGGCGGTCACCCTTGTGGAGTCCCGTGGCCGCTGCGAGTCGAAAGCCTTGAGTCATGAGGCGTGTGCGCCTGAGGCGCGTTTTTCTGTCTTCTCGAAGATTCGAGTCAGGACGTATTATCGAATGAACATGCGCCGCGAAAACCCCGCGTTCGCTCCCCACCGTTGGACTCCAATCTTCATTCCCTTTCCCGCCAACTGATCGAGCTGCGCATCGAGCATGCCGATCTCGATGCCACCATCGACCGCTTGGCCGAGGCGTCGCCACAAGACGAGCTTTTGCTGCGGCGCCTGAAAAAGCGCCGCCTTGCGTTGCGCGACCAGATCACGCGCGTCGAAAACTTGCTCGACCCGAGAGAACCTGCGTGACCGAAAGCCTCGAAGACAAGGTGCGCGACGCCTTCGCGCTCGACGGCGTGCTGTCGCGCGCCGCCGATCAATTCCGCGAACGTTCGGGCCAGACCGAAATGGCAATGGCGGTCGCCCGCACCATCGACCAGGGCGGCGTGCTGGTGGTCGAAGCGGGCACCGGCGTGGGCAAGACTTTTTCGTACCTCGTGCCGGCCTTGTTGAGCGGCGAGCGAGTGCTGCTGTCGACCGCCACCAAGACGCTGCAAGACCAGTTGTTCGGCCGTGACCTGCCCAGGCTGGTCGAGGCTTTCGGCTTGCCGGTGCGCACGGCGCTGCTCAAGGGGCGCGGCAGTTACTTGTGCCTGCACCGCCTGGACACGGCGCGCCATGACGCATCGCTGCCGGAGCGCGGCAGCCTGCGTACGCTGGCCAAGATCGAGCAATGGTCGAAGGCCACGCGCACGGGCGACCTGGCCGAGCTGCCGGGGCTCGATGAGCGCTCGCCGCTGATTCCGTTGATCACATCGACGCGCGAGAACTGCCTGGGCGCGCAATGCCCGCAGTTCAAGCCTTGCCACGTCAATCTGGCCCGGCGCGAGGCGCTGGCGGCCGACATCGTGGTCATCAACCACCACCTGTTCTTTGCCGACCTCGCGGTGCGCGAGACCGGCATGGCGGAGCTACTGCCGACCGTGAGTGTGGTGGTGTTCGACGAGGCCCATCAGCTCAACGAAACCGGCGTGCAGTTCCTCGGCGCACAGCTCGGCAGCGGGCAGGCGCTCGACTTTGCGCGCGACATGCTCGGCGCCGGCTTGCAGCATGCGCGGGGGCTGGTCGACTGGCAGCAACTGGTTGCTGGGGTCGAGCGCGCCGCGCGCGAGTTGCGGCTGGTGGTCGGCAAGCAGTGGCCCGGTGCCAAGCTGCGCTGGCTGGGGCCTTCGCCGGAAGGGATCGATCCCGATGCCTGGCAACAGTCGCTCGATGACCTGCAGCACTCTTTCGAGCTGGCGGCCGAAGGGCTCGATACCGTCAGTGAAATTTCCCCCGATTTCGTGCGGCTGCACGAGCGGGCGCGGCAACTCGCGAAGCGCACGGCGCGTTTCGCACTGCCCTGCGAGGTCGACTCGGTGCGCTGGGTCGATGTGGGTTCGCAACTGCGGCTGATCGAGTCGCCGCTCGACATCGCCGAGGCCATGCGCAAGCGCGTGCTCAAGATCGCCGAGACGCAGGTCGAGGCCGAGGTCGACGCCTATGGCGAAGAGATAGAGCGCGATGAGCCGGTGCAGGAGGATGGCGGTCGCGCCTGGGTTTTTACTTCGGCCACGCTGGGCGACGAACCCACCTTGCGCTGGTTCACCGAGCCCTGCGGCCTGCACGATGCAGAGGTGCTGCGTGTGCAGAGCCCGTTCGACTACGCCTCGCAGGCTTCGCTCTATGTGCCGCGTGCTTTTCCGAAACCCAACGATCCGGCGCACAGCCAGCGCGTCGCCGAACTGGCCGCGCATGGCGCCGCCGAACTGGGCGGTCGGACACTAGTGCTGACGACCACGCTGCGCGCCTTGCGCACCATCGGCGATGCGATGAAGCAGCGGTTCGAATTGCTCGAAGCGGAGGCGAGGCCCGAAGTGCTGGTGCAGGGCGAGCTGCCCAAGCGTGTGCTCATGGATCGTTTTCGTGAAGGCGCAAGCGCGGGGCGGGCGGGCTGTGTACTGGTGGCGTCGGCTTCGTTCTGGGAAGGTTTCGATGCGCCGGGCGACGCCTTGCAACTGGTGGTGATCGACAAGCTGCCGTTCCCGCCGCCGAACGATCCGCTGGTCGAGGCGCGCTCGCAGCGCCTCGAAGCCCAGGGGCGCAGCTCTTTCAGCGACTATTCGCTGCCCGAGGCGGCCGTGGCGTTGAAGCAGGGGGCAGGGCGGTTGATTCGACGCGAGACCGACAGTGGCGTGCTGGCGATCTGCGATACGCGCCTGGTCGCGATGGGCTATGGGCGCCGGTTGCTGGCGGCGCTGCCGCCAATGCGCCGTCTGGACAGCGAGTCGGACTTCAATGCAGCGCTGGAGGCGCTCAAGAGCTAGCCGCAAAAGCACCAAAGCCTCCCGTTGGGAGGCTTTGGCGTTACGCGTCGGGACGCGAGGATGAGTGGGTAGCGAAGAGCCGGAAAGCTCGTCTTACCAGACCTTCCACCAAGGATCGTCCTTGCCGCGGAAGCCGTTCGCGAGGTACGTGCTCTGCGGGTAGTTCTTGGTCAGCACGCGTTGCGCGTCGTCGCGCAGTTCCTTCATGCCCAGGGCGTCGTACGATTTGACCATGATGTACAGGGCTTCTTCGAGCGCCGGCACTTCGCGGTAGTCAGCCAGCGCGATCTGCGCGCGGTTGATGGCGGCCAGGTAGGCGCCGCGCGAGTAGTAGTAGCGGGCCACGTGAACTTCGTACTGAGCCAGCGAGTTCACGATGTAGTTCATGCGCTGGCGCGAATCGGGCGCATAGCGCGAATCGGGGAAGCGCGTCACGAGGTCCTTGAAGGACTCGAACGATTCCTTGGCGGCCTTCTGGTCGCGCTCGGACAGATCCTGGCGCGTCAGGAATGCGAACATGCCGAGGTCGTCATTGAAGTTGATCACGCCCTTGAGGTAGAGCGCGTAGTCCAGGGCCGGGCTGGCCGGGTGCAACTTCATGAAACGGTCGATGGTGGCGATGGCGTTCGCCTTTTCGCCCGACTTGTACTGGGCGTAAGCCTTTTCCAGCTGGGCCTGCTGTGCGAGCGGCGTGCCGGCTGCACGGCCTTCGAGCTTTTCGTAGAGCGGCACGGCCTTGTCGTAGGCGCCCGATCCGGACTCGTCCTTGGCTTCGGAATAGATGCGGTTGGGACTCCAGCCGGCGGTCTTGTCTTCCTTGGTGGAAGAGCAGCCGGCTGCAAGCACAGCCGCTAAGCCGAGCGCGATCCAGGTGGGGACCGATAATTTGGCGCGAAACATCACATACGGCTTTCGTGAAACAGTTGCCCTCAATTATATCGACCGGCCCTTCGGGCAATACCCCTGAGATCGTGGAGGCGTCCGAACACGAGGAAGGCGCCGACCCGATCGAGCCCAGCGAGCTGCGACCCTTCGTCGTGGACCCGGCCCAGCACGGCCAGCGGCTGGACCGCGCGCTCGCCGCGCTGGTGCCCGAGTTTTCCCGAAGCTACCTGCAGCAATTGATCGAGGCCGGCGCGGTGGAGTTGCAAGGGCGCACGCTCACCAAGGTCTCGGCCACCGTGAAGGCAGGGCAGGCCGGCCGCATCGAATTGCGGCCTACGCCCCAGAGCCAGGCCTTTCGTCCCGAGGCGATGGACCTTGTCACGGTGCACGAAGACGAGCACCTGCGCATCATCGACAAGCCGGCCGGGCTGGTCGTGCATCCGGCGCCGGGTCACTGGAGCGGCACGCTGCTGAACGGCCTGCTGGCGCTGGACCCGAAGGCCGTGTTGCTGCCGCGCGCCGGCATCGTGCATCGGCTCGATCGCGACACCAGCGGGCTGATGGTCGTGGCGCGGACGCGGGCCGCCATGGATGCCATGGTGGCGCTGATCGCCGCGCGCGAGGTCAAGCGGCAGTATCTGGCGATGGGGCACAAGCCGTGGGTCGGCGCCGCCGCCCGGCAGGTCGATGCGCCCATCGGCCGTGATCCGCGCAACCGGCTGCGCATGGCCGTGGTCGACCTGGAGCGCCATCCGGGCAAGACCGCGCGCACGCTGATCGAGCGCCTGGACAGCCATGCCGATGGCTGCGCGGTGCGTTGCACGCTCGAAACCGGTCGTACGCATCAGATCCGCGTGCACATGGCGTCCATCGGCCATCCGCTGGTCGGCGACGCGCTTTATGGCGGCGCACCGGCTGTCGGCATGGCACGCCAGGCGCTCCATGCCTTCAGGCTGGCCTTCGTGCATCCCGTCACGCAAGCGCCGATGGAGTTCCGCTCGCCGCCGCCGCCCGACCTTGCCCAGGCTTTGCAGTCCTGGGGGCTGGACTACAATCGCGCCTGACGGCCCGAGGGCCTCGCCGGCCCTCGATGCCGGCCCCGCGTTGCATTCGCCAAGTGCCGGCAGCGCCTCCTCCTTTCATCCTTGTGAGCCAGCGTCCACCAGACGCCTTTTCCCGGATAACGCGAACCATGAATACGGCGGATGCCAAGCGCATTCTTGAAACCGCCTTGATCTGTTCGAGCCAGCCGCTGCCGGTGCGCGACATGCGCGTGCTTTTTGACGACGAGCTGGGCGTGGACACCATCAAGGTGCTGTTGCTAGAACTGCAGGAAGACTGGGCGCAACGCGGCCTGGAGCTTGTGAGCGTCGGCAGCGGCTGGCGCTTCCAGAGCCGGCCCGAGATGCGCGACCACCTCGATCGCCTGCACCCCGAGAAGCCACCGCGCTACACGCGCGCCGCGCTCGAGACGTTGGCCATCATTGCCTACCGTCAGCCGGCCACGCGCGGCGACATGGAGGACATCCGTGGCGTCACGATCAATTCGCTGATCCTCAAGCAGCTTGAGGATCGCGGCTGGGTCGAAGTCATCGGCCACCGTGAAACGGTCGGCCGGCCGGGGCTCTATGCCACCACGCGGCAGTTTCTCGACGACCTGGGCCTTGCGTCGCTCGACCAGCTTCCGTTGATCGAAACACCGGCGCAGCAGGCCGCCCTGGTCGATGCGCTCGAGCGGGCGTCGGGCGAGCAGGCCGACCTGCCCATGGACATTGCGACTGAAGAAGAGCAGCCTCCTGTGGCGCAGGAAGACAAAGAGCCGGGGGATGCGCCCGCGGTGGTTGTCGAGGCCGCGCCCGAAGTCATCGAAGCCGCGCAGGCGCAGGTTGCCGAAAACGCCGCAGCGCCCGACGCCGCCGAGGCCCCTTCTGGTGCTGAGTCGTCTGCCGAACCCCTTGCGCAGCCCGATCCGGCACCGGAAGCCGAGCCCGCTTCAGAGCCAGAGTTCCAGACGGAGCCAGAGCCAAAACCCGACACCGCGTCCACGGACGAGGTCGATCCCCACGCAGTTTCTCCCGGAAAAACCTCATGAGCCCATCCGACACCGACGACGCGGCAATGCTGCCGGTCGAGCCCGAAGTCAAGAAGAAGAAAAGGGCGGTCACGTCCAAGAAGGCTGCGGATGGCGCTATCGAATCGGTAGCGCCTGAAGCCGTTGCGCCGGTGGAGGCGGAAGAGCCCAAGAAGCCGCGTGCCCCGCGCAAGAAGAAACCGGTGGAGCAATCCGTTGCCGACGGAGCCGTGGTTGCGTCGGAGGCTGCGCCAATCGCCGAGGCTCCCGAAGTGATCGAGCTCGTGGCGGTTGCCGCGGCCCCGGTCGTCGTCGACGAAACGCCTGAGGTGGTTCACGCCCCCGCGCCCGTCGAAGCGGCGCGCCAGGCGCCCCGTGCGGAAGATAGCGATCGCTACAGCCGGGACGATCAGGGCGATGGCGACGACGAGGACGAAGAAGAGCCAGACGAGGAAGAGGACGACCTCGACCGCGCACGCCGCGCCGCCGACCGCGAGCAGCGCAATGCGCTCCCGCCCGAGCCGATCCGCTTTGCCGATGTCATTTCGGGTCAGTTCGACGCCGACGAAGAAAGCCCCGAGGTGCCGCCGCTCAAGCGCGTGCTGCTCCCCGAAGCCGACTCGCCCAAGCTGCACAAGGTGCTTGCGCAGGCGGGTCTCGGCTCGCGACTCGAAATGGAGGCGTTGATCCTCCAGGGCCGCATCTCGGTCAACAACGAGCCGGCGCACATCGGCCAGCGAATCCAGTACGGCGACCAGGTCAAGATCAACGGCAAGCCGATCCGCTACCGGATCGCACCGCCACCGCCGCGCGTGATCGCGTATCACAAGCCCGTGGGCGAAGTGGTGACGCACGACGATCCGCAGAACCGGCCCACCGTGTTCCGCAAACTGCCGCGCCTGCAGCAGGGCAAGTGGCAATCGGTCGGCCGGCTCGACCTGAACACCGAAGGCCTGCTGCTGTTCAGCAGCTCCGGCGATCTGGCCAACCAGCTCATGCATCCGCGCTTCGGCCTGGAGCGTGAATACGCGGTGCGGGTGCTGGGTGCGCTCAGCAGCGAAGAGAAGAAAAAGCTGCTGGAAGGCGTTCGCCTCGAAGACGGCATGGCCCAGTTCGGCACGATCGAAGAGGGCGGTGGCGAAGGCTCGAATTGCTGGTACCGCGTGACCATTTCCGAAGGCCGCAACCGCGAAGTGCGCCGGCTGTTCGAGTCGGTGGGCCATGCGGTCAGCCGGCTGATCCGTATCCGCTATGGCGCGATGGTGCTGCCGCGTGGCCTGAAGCGCGGTGCCTGGATGGAGCTCGACGAGCGCGACATCCGTGCGCTGTTCCAGGCTTCCGGCGGTGCGGCTGCACGCCCTGAGGGGCCGCCGCAGCGTGGCCCGGGTGGTCCCGAAGGTGGTGGCCGCAACGGCCGCAACAAGAAGCGCCGTGGCGGCCGCAACGGCGGTCAGCCGGGTGGCGGGCAGCCGCGCGAGATGCGTGATTCGCGCGACGAGGGGCGCGAGGCGCCAATTCCGAGTCCATTGGGCGATGGTCGCCCGCCGCGCGGCGACCGTGGTGGCCGTGCCAATCGCGGAGGCGGCAATGGCGGGCCTCCGCAAGGACAGGCGCGTCGTGGCAACGGTGGCGGCAATCGCCAGCAAGGCGGGGGTAATCGTCAGCAGGGTGACGGCAGTCAGCCGAGCGGTGCCAACCAGCCCGATCCGATGAAGACCTCGCTGGGCTACATCGGTGCCGACAGCTTCTCGCGCCAGCGCAAGGAGCAGCGCGGCGGCCCAGGCGGCCGTCGTAGCGGCGGCGGTGGTGGTGGCTTCGGCGGCCAGGGTGGCCAAGGCGGCGGACGCCGTCGCGGGCGCTGAAAGCCAGCCGTTACAGCGCGGCCTTTCGCGGGGTTTTCACCAATCCCGGGGGCTGCGCCGGTTAAAATCAAAGGCTTTGTCGATATGCGACGCAACAAACTCGTTGCAGTTGTGACAAAACACTTCAAAATCAAAGCTCAGAAAGCATTTCAATGGCTATCGAACGTACCCTCTCCATCATCAAGCCCGACGCCGTCGCCAAGAACGTCATCGGCAAGATCGTTTCCCGCTTCGAGGCTGCCGGCCTCAAGATCATCGCCGCCAAGCTGGTGCACCTGTCGCGCAACGAAGCCGAACAGTTCTACTCGGTGCACAAGGAGCGTCCCTTCTTCAAGGACCTGGTCGAGTTCATGATCTCGGGCCCCGTGTTCGTGCAAGTGCTCGAAGGCGAAAACGCCATCCTCAAGAACCGTGACCTGATGGGCGCCACCGATCCGAAGAAGGCCGCCGCCGGCACCATTCGCGCCGACTTCGCCGACAGCATCGACGCCAACGCCGTGCACGGCTCGGACGCCGCTGAAACCGCCGCGAACGAAATCTCGTTCTTCTTCGCCGGCCTCAACGTCTACGCACGCTGAAGCTGTTTGCCGACTGATTCCATGACCACGGCCAACCTGCTCGAATTCGATCTCGAGGGGCTGGCCGCGTTCTGCGAAAAACTCGGCGAGAAGAAATTTCGCGCCACGCAACTGTTTCGCTGGATTCACCAGCGTGGCGCGAGCGACTTCACCCAGATGACCGATCTGGCCAAGTCGCTGCGCGAGAAACTCGCCACCACCGCGCGCGTCGAGGCCTTGCCGGTTCTCACGCAGCACGAATCCAAGGACGGCACGATCAAGTGGCTGTTCGACGTAGGCGATGGCAATGCCGTCGAAGCCGTATTCATTCCTGAAGACGACCGCGGCACCTTGTGCGTGTCGTCTCAGGCCGGCTGTGCGGTCGGTTGCCGCTTTTGCTCGACCGGGCATCAGGGCTTCAGCCGCAACCTCAGCACGGGCGAAATCGTCGCCCAGCTGTGGTTTGCCGAACATTTCCTTCGCAAGCACCTCAAGCGTACCGAGCGCGTCATCTCCAACGTGGTGATGATGGGCATGGGCGAGCCGCTGCAGAACTACTCGGCGCTGGTGCCTGCATTGCGCACCATGCTCGACGACAACGCCTACGGCCTGTCGCGCCGCCGGGTCACCGTGTCGACTTCCGGCGTCGTGCCCATGATCGACCGTCTGGGCACCGATTGTCCGGTGGCCATGGCCGTGTCGCTGCATGCGCCCAACGATGCGCTGCGCGACGACCTCGTGCCGCTCAATCGCAAGTACCCGATTGCCGAACTGCTCGAAGCTTGCAAGCGCTATCTGGCGCACGCACCGCGCGACTTCATCACCTTCGAGTACTGCATGCTCGACGGCGTGAACGACCAGCCCGAGCATGCGAAGCAACTGGTCGAGCTGGTGCGCACGCATGGCGTGTCGTGCAAGTTCAACCTGATCCCGTTCAATCCGTTTCCGGCCTCGGGCTTGCTGCGCTCACCGCAACCGCGCGTGCTGGCATTCGCCAAGACGCTGAGCGAAGCCGGCCTCGTGACGACCGTGCGCAAGACGCGCGGCGACGACATCGATGCCGCCTGCGGGCAGCTCGCCGGCGACGTCAAGGACCGCACCCGCGCGGCCGAGCGCATGGCCCAGCGCCGTGCGACCACCGAGCGTCCCATTGTTTTGCATCCGGTCCGCAAGACCGCCCCCCCAGGAGCATTGACGCAATGAGCATGGCCTTTCCGATGACGACCGCAAGCGCGCAGCGAATGCTGGCCGCAAGCTTTGCCGGCGTCGCCGTGGCGTTTCTGCTCGCGGGCTGCGTCAACACGCGGACCACCACCACCAGTCTGGCCGACAGCAGTTCGGGCAAGGGCACGGAGATCGTGACCGAGTCTGACGAGACCAGCCGGCAGCGCCGTGCGCGCCTGCGCATGGAGCTCGCCTCCGGCTATTTCCAGAACGGCCAGACCACCGTGGCCCTCGACGAGATCAAGCAGGCACTGGTCGCCGACCCGAACTACGCCGACGCCTACAACCTGCGCGGCCTGGTCTACATGCGGCTCGAAGATGCCGGCATGGCCGAAGACAGCTTCCGCCGTGCCATCGCCATCAATCCGCGCGACCCCAACATCCGCCATAACTACGGTTGGCTGCTGTGCCAGCAGAACCGCTATGGCGACGCGGCGCAGCAGTTCACTGAAGCACTCGCGGTGCCCAGCTACACCGACCGCGCCAAGACGCTGATGACGCAGGGCGTGTGCGAGCTCAAGGCCGGCTTGCGCCCGCAGGCAGAGCGCAGCCTGATGCAGGCCTACGAGATCGACGCCGGCAACCCGGTGGTCGGCTTCAACCTGGCCTCGGTGCTCGCGCAGCGCGAAGAATGGTCTCGCGCGCAGTTCTACATCCGCCGTGTCAACAACAGCCCCTCGGCCAGTGCCGAGACGCTCTGGCTCGGCATCAAGATCGAGCGAAAGCTCAACAACCGCGAGGCCGTTGCACAGTTGGGAGGCCAACTACAGCGACGTTTCCCCCAGTCGCGGGAGGCATCAGCGTACGAGCGCGGGAATTTCAATGACTGATCGGGTTTCGGAGTTCGGCACTTCCGCGGCGCAGCCGCTCGAGGAAGGCGACATCACGCACAAGACGGCCGGCGACATGCTTCGCGAGGCACGCGAGGCCCATGGCCTGCACATCGAGATGGTGGCGGCCGCGCTGAAGGTGCCGCCGCAAAAGCTCCTGGCGCTCGAGGCGGACGACATTGCCTCGCTGCCCGATCCGGTCTTCGCCCGCGCACTGGCCAGCAGCGTCTGTCGCGCACTGCGCATCGACCCCGCGCCGGTGCTCGCGAAGCTGCCCAGCACGCACAAGGTGTCGCTGGCTGTGGCCGATCGCACGATCAAGACGAACATCACTTCGGGAACGCCGCGCTGGAACAGCAGCGGCCGCTCCAGCGGGCTGCCGTCGCGCGCACTGTTGACGGTCGTGGTGCTGCTGTTGGTGGGCGCGGGTGCGCTGTTCTGGCTGCCGCAGTCGGTGTTCGATCAGATCGGTGCTTCCGTGTCGCGCCTGACCGCGCGTGGTGAGTCCGATGCGGGCTCGACGACCGAGCCTTCCGCAAATGGCCAGCCTTCCGGTGCTCCCGGCGTGGTTGCCGAGACCGGTCCCGCGCAGGCCGTGGCGCCGAGCGCGCCTGCAGGCGATACCCCTGCTGCGACGGCCAACGCCAATGCTGCGATGACGCCGGCACCCGCCTTGGCCGCGTCCGTGGCCCCTGCCGAGAGCAGCAGCCAGCAGCTTGTTTTCGTCGCACGCGAAGAATGCTGGATCACCGTGACCGAAGCCGGCGGCAAGCAGTTGCTGCGCCGCAGCCTGAAGGCCGGCGAAACGGTCGGGCTCTCGGGCACGCTGCCGCTGTCTGTCGTTGTCGGCCGCGCGTCGGCTGTCGATGTGCAGGTGCGCGGAAAAGCCTACGATCTGAAGCCTGTCACCCGCGGTGGCGGCGTGGCGCGTTTCGAGGTGACATCGTGACCGACTGCACTCCCCAACCTATTGAATCGGCGGCGCCCAAGGCGCGCCGTTCGCGCCAGGCCAGCGTGGCCTGGGGCCCGCGTGTCGTCACTGTCGGCGGCGATGCGCCTGTGCGCGTGCAGTCGATGACGAACACCGACACGGTCGACGCCATCGGCACGGCCATCCAGATCAAGGAACTGGCCATTGCCGGTTCGGAGATGGTGCGCATCACCGTCAACACGCCCGAAGCGGCGGCGCAGGTGCCCTACATCCGCGAGCAGCTCGATCGCATGGGCATCGACGTGCCGCTGATCGGCGACTTCCACTACAACGGCCACCGCCTGCTGACTGACTATCCGGCCTGCGCCGAGGCGCTGAGCAAGTACCGCATCAACCCCGGCAACGTCGGCAAGGGCGACAAGCACGATCGCCAGTTCGGCCAGATGATCGATGCCGCGATGCGCTGGAACAAGCCGGTGCGCATCGGCGTGAACTGGGGCAGCCTCGACCAGGAACTGCTTGCCAGCCTGATGGACATCAACAGCCAGCGTGCCGAGCCATGGGACGCCAAGCAGGTGATGTACGAGGCGCTGATCACCTCGGCCATCGAGTCCGCCAAGCTGGCGGAGTCGATGGGCATGGCCGGCAACCAGGTCATCCTGTCTTGCAAGGTGAGCGGCGTGCAAGACCTGATCTCGGTGTACCGCGAGCTTGCCAAGCGCTGCGACTATCCGCTGCACCTGGGCCTGACCGAAGCGGGCATGGGCACCAAGGGCACGGTGGCTTCGGCCACGGCGCTGTCGATCCTGCTGCAAGAGGGCATTGGCGACACGATCCGCGTGTCGCTCACGCCGCAGCCGGGTGAATCGCGCACACAGGAAGTGGTGATCGCTTCCGAGATCCTCCAGGCCCTGGGCCTGCGCATCTTCGTGCCGAGCGTCACGGCCTGCCCGGGCTGCGGCCGCACCACGAGCACGACCTTCCAGGAACTGGCCAAGCAGATCGACGACTACCTGCGCATGCAGATGCCGGTCTGGCGCAAGAAATATCCGGGCGTCGAGACGATGAAGGTGGCCGTCATGGGCTGCATCGTCAACGGCCCTGGCGAGAGCAAGCACGCCGACATCGGCATCAGCCTTCCCGGCACGGGCGAAGCGCCCGCCGCGCCGGTCTTCATCGACGGCGAAAAGGCCCTCACGCTGCGCGGCGACAATATCGCCAACGAGTTCCATCAACTCGTCGAAACCTACATCGAAAAGCGCTTCGGCGGCGAACACGCCGTCGCTGCCTGACACCTCCGCAGACTCATGGCTGAAAAATTGAATGCCGTCAAAGGCATGAACGACATATTGCCGCCCGAATCGGCGCGTTGGGAGTGGCTCGAAGCCACCGTGCGCGACCTGATGGGGCGCTATGCGTACCGCAACGTCCGTACTCCGATCCTGGAGCGCACGGCGCTTTTCGTTCGTGGCATCGGTGAAGTCACGGACATCGTCGAAAAGGAGATGTACTCCTTCGAGGATCGCGCCGACAAGAACGGCAAGTTCGAGTATCTGACGATGCGCCCCGAAAACACTGCGGGCCTCGTGCGCGCGGTGATCGAGCACAACATGCTGTATGAGGGCCCCAAGCGGCTTTGGTACACAGGCCCGATGTTCCGTCGGGAGAACGTGCAGCGTGGCCGATTCCGTCAGTTCCATCAGATCGGTGCCGAGGCGCTTGGCTTTGCGGGCCCCGACGTCGACGCAGAGCTGATCCTGTTGGCGAGCGCACTCTGGAAGGCTATTGGTCTGAACGATGTTCGCCTTGAACTCAACAGTCTTGGGCAGCCGGCTGAGCGCGCACAACACCGCGCCCAACTCATCGCCCACTTTGAGAAACACGCCGACAAGCTCGACGAGGATGGCAAGCGCCGTCTGCACAGCAACCCGCTGCGTATTCTTGACACCAAGAACCCGGCGATGAAAGACGTGGTCGAGTCGGCGCCGAAGCTGATCGATTTTCTCGGTGCGGAGTCGCTTGCGCACTTCGAGGGGGTGCAAGCCATCCTCAAGGCCAACGGCATCGCCTACACGATCAACCCACGTCTCGTGCGCGGGCTGGACTACTACAACCTCACCGTCTTTGAGTTCGTGACGGATCGGCTTGGCTCGCAGGGCACCGTCTGCGCTGGTGGCCGCTACGACGACCTGATTGCGCAGATCGGCGGCAAGCCCGCACCAGCCGTCGGCTGGGCGCTTGGTGTTGAACGCGTGCTCGACCTGCTGAAAGAGCAGGGCGCTGCGGTCGCTGCCCCTGCGCCGGATGCTTACGCAGTGGTGCCGGACTCCGCGTCAATGCCCACGGTATTGAGCATCCTCCAGCAATTGCGTGAAGCCGGTGTCAGCGTGCAGATGCACGCAGCCACAGCCGATGGTCTCAGCAGCCTGAAGGCTCAACTGAAAAAAGCCGACGCCAGCGGCGCCACCTACGCCCTGATCTTCGGCGCAGATGAACTTGCACGCGGTGAAGTGACTCTCAAGGCGCTGCGCGACGGAAGCGGCGCGCAAACTTCCCGAACGCTTGCTGAAGTGGCCACCTGGGCCGCCACCCTACAATCGCCGGCTCCCAACATCTGACTGCGCATGGCAACCCATCTCGACCTCGAAGAACAGGAACAGCTCGACCAGCTCAAGCATTTCTGGAATACCTACGGCACCCTGATCACCTGGGTCGTGCTGCTCGTCGCCGGTGCCTTCGTGGCCTGGAACGGCTGGCAATACTTCCAGCGCAACAAGGCTGCACAGGCCGCGGCGCTCTACGACGAGGTCGAGCGCAGCACGCAGTCCGGCGACGTCGAGCGCATCCAGCGTGTACTGGGTGACATGAAGGAGCGCTTTGCCGGCACGACCTACGCACAGCAGGCCGGCCTGCTGGTCGCCAAGACGTTGTACGAAAAGGGCAAGGTCGAAGAATCGCGCGCTGCGCTGGGCTGGGTGGCACAGAGCGCCATCGACCCGGGCTACCAGGCGATTGCCAAGTTGAGGCTTGCGGCTGAACTGCTCGACAGCAAGTCGTACGACGAAGCCCTCAAGCAACTCGACGGCAAGGTGCCCACGGAATTCGAACCGCTGGTGGCTGATCGCAAGGGCGACATCTACCTGGCCCAAGGCAAGCGCGACGAAGCCCAGCTTGAATACCGCAAGGCCTGGACCGGCCTTGGCGCTGCCTCCGACTATCGCCGCCTGATCGAGATCAAGCTCAACGCGGTCGGTGTCGACCCGAAGAGCCTGGCACCGGTCGTTACTGTCACTCCCGCAGCCTCCAAAACTCCCTGACCGCATCATGAATTTCAAGCGTTTCATGCCTGAATCGACCGCCTTGCGTGCGGGATCAGCTATTGTTTTGGTAGCACTTCTGGCTGCCTGTTCCGGCACCAGCAAGCCGAAGCCGGCCGAGCTTCCCGCCAACCCGTCCCTGATCGGCGTGCGCCAAGCCTGGACGGTGAAGATTTCCGAAGTCGGCTTTCCGCTCACCACCGATGTCAGCGGCGACACGGTGACCGTGGCAGGCAGCGACGGCACCGTGGTTGCCATCGACGCCCGTGCCGGTCGCGAAACCTGGCGCGCCAACGCTGGTGCACCGCTGGCCGCAGGCGTCGGCAGCGACGGCTCGATGGCCGCGGTGGTCACCACGGGCAACGAGCTGGTCGCCATCCAAAACGGCAAGGTCCTGTGGAAGCAGAAGCTGTCGGCGCAGGCCTTTACTGCGCCGCTGGTCGCTGGCCGCCGCGTGTTCGTGCAGACCGCCGACCGCAGCATCAGCGCCTGGGACGGCCAAAGCGGTCGTCGCCTCTGGATCCAGCAACGCGCCGGTGAAAACCTCGTGCTGCGCAAGTCGGGCGTGCTGATCGCCGTGGGCGACACGCTCGTGGCAGGCATCGGTGGCCGCTTGGTGGGTATCAACCCGGCCAACGGCACCTCGCGCTGGGAATCGCCCATCGCCGCGCCGCGTGGCACGAACGACGTGGAACGCCTGGTCGACCTGACCGGCAGCGTGAGCCGCGTCGGTGACTCGGTCTGCGCGCGTGCGTACTACGCCAGCGTCGGTTGTGTCGAAACCCAGCGCGGTGCGCTGGTGTGGAGCAAGCCGGCCTCGGGCGCGGATGGCGTCGGCGGCGACCAAAGCTTCGTCTACGGAACCGAGACCGACGGCAGCGTCGTGGCCTGGCGCCGTGCCGACGGCGAACGCGCCTGGGCATCGACCCGCTTCAAGAACCGTGACCTGACATCGCCGCTGGCCGTGGGCCGTTCGCTCGTCATTGGCGAGAACACCGGCTCCCTGCATTTCGTTTCGCGCGAAGACGGCGCACTGCTCAATCGCGTCACGCCCGATGGCTCCGCCATCACCGTCGCGCCGGTCATGGCCGGCAATACGGTTGTGGTCGTGACTGCCAAGGGTGGCGTGTTTGGCTATCGCCCTGAATAATTTCTTCTTTTCTCACTCGCAAGGCCCGACCATGAAAACCGCGCCATCGAAAGGCCGGCCATGAAGCCGGTCGTGGCCCTGGTCGGGCGTCCCAACGTCGGCAAGTCGACGCTGTTCAATCGCCTGACCCAGACCCGCGACGCCATCGTCGCTGACTTTGCCGGACTCACGCGCGACCGCCATTACGGCAATGGCCGCCTGGGCAAGCACGAGTTCATCGTGATCGACACTGGCGGCTTCGAGCCCGACGCGGGCAGCGGCATCTACAAGGAAATGGCCAAGCAGACGCGGCAGGCCGTGGCCGAGGCCGACGTGGTGATCTTCGTGGTGGATGCCCGAGAGGGCCTCTCTGCGCAAGACCACGACATCGCCAATGAACTGCGCCGGCTCGGCAAGCCCTGCGTGCTGGCGGCCAACAAGGCCGAAGGCATGCACGACGGCACCAAGCTCGTGGATTTCTACGAACTCGGCTTTGGCGATGTGCACGGCGTGTCTGCCGCGCACGGGCAGGGCATGCGCGACTTGGTCGAGCTTGCCCTCGCGCCGCTGAACCTCCCTGATCCCGACGACGAGACGGACGAGGACGATGCCAACAAGCCGATCAAGCTGGCGGTGGCCGGGCGGCCCAACGTAGGCAAATCCACGCTGATCAACACTTGGCTGGGCGAAGAGCGCCTGGTGGCATTCGACATGCCTGGCACCACGCGTGACGCCATCTCGGTGCCGTTCGAGCGCAATGGCCAGCACTTCGAGTTGATCGACACGGCGGGTCTGCGTCGCAAGGGCAAGGTGTTCGAGGCAATCGAGAAGTTCTCGGTGGTCAAGACGCTGCAGGCCATCGAATCGGCCAACGTCGTGCTGCTGCTGCTCGATGCGACACAAGGCGTGACCGACCAGGACGCCCACATCGCCGGCTACATCCTCGAAAGCGGCCGCGCGGTGGTGATCGCCATCAACAAGTGGGACGCGGTCGACAGCTACCAGCGCGAGCAGATCCAGCGGCAGATCGAAACCCGGTTGCCGTTCCTGAAGTTTGCGGCGCTGCATTTCATTTCAGCCATCAAGCGCCAGGGGCTGGGCCCGGTTTGGCAGGCGATTGCGCAGGCCCACAAGTCGGCCACACGCAAGATGTCGACCCCGGTGCTGACCCGGCTGCTGCTGGAAGCGGTGCAGTTCCAGGCACCCAAGCGCGGTGGCATGTTCCGTCCCAAGCTGCGCTATGCGCATCAGGGGGGCATGAATCCACCCGTGATCATCATTCACGGCAATTCGCTGGAGCATGTGACCGAGGCGTACAAGCGCTTTCTCGAAGGGCGCTTTCGCAAGGAGTTCGATCTTGTGGGTACGCCCTTGCGGATCCAGTTCAAGAGCTCGGCGAACCCGTTTGTCGACAAAGACGATTGAGTGGGCTTGGCCGCCGATGGCGGCTAATGAGTTGCAGCAGGACCGGAAGTTCCGTCTTTTGAGAACCGTTATTTTCTCAAGGCTTTTGACCCCGATTGCTGCAGCGCAGAAACCCTGTGTTAAGGTCATCTCTCCAACAACTACTCTTGAACACGGAGAATATCGTGAGCAATAAAGGGCAACTTCTGCAAGATCCGTTTCTGAACACCTTGCGTCGTGAGCATGTGCCGGTTTCCATTTATTTGGTGAACGGCATCAAGCTGCAGGGCCAGATCGAGTCTTTTGACCAATACGTCGTGTTGCTTCGCAATACAGTGACGCAAATGGTCTACAAGCACGCCATTTCCACCATCGTGCCGGGTCGTGCCGTCAATTTCTCGGCTGCCGAGAACGACGACGCCGCTGCCTGATCGCGCGGAGCGCGGCGGCTTGCTGCCGCGCTTTTTCCCTATTTCTGATTCCGCTTGTCTGAACTGATCCCACGCCAGGAAGGCGCCGCCGTTCTCGTCGGCGTTGACTTCGGTCTGCCCCATTTCGACAGCGAACTCGAGGAACTCGGCCTGCTCGCGCAGACTGCGGGCCTCACGCCTGTCGCCCGTCTTTCGTGCAAGCGCAAGGCGCCCGATGCGGCATTGTTCGTTGGCAGCGGCAAGGCCGAAGAGATCAAGGAGCTGGCCGCCATGCACAGGGCGAGCGAGGTCATCTTCGACCAGTCCCTGAGCCCTGCGCAGCAGCGCAACCTTGAGCGCCAGCTCGATGTCGCGGTCTATGACCGCACCTTCCTCATCCTCGAAATCTTCGCCCAGCGCGCCCGCTCGCACGAAGGCAAGCTGCAGGTGGAGCTTGCTCGCCTGCAGTACCTCAGCACGCGGCTGGTTCGTCGCTGGTCTCACCTTGAGCGCCAAACCGGTGGCGCGGGTGTGCGCGGCGGCCCCGGCGAAAAGCAGATCGAGCTTGATCGCCGGATGATCAACGAGTCGATCAAGCGCACGCGCGAGCGGCTGGCCAAGGTGCAAAAGCAGCGCGGTACGCAACGCCGGCAGCGCGAGCGACGCGAGACCTTCAACATCTCGCTCGTGGGCTACACCAACGCGGGCAAGTCGTCGCTGTTCAATGCGCTCGTCAAGGCCCGTGCCTATGCGGCCGACCAGCTCTTCGCCACGCTCGACACCACCACGCGCAACCTCTACCTCGGTGATGCGCGGCGCCAGGTGTCGATCTCCGACACCGTGGGCTTCATTCGCGACCTGCCGCATGGCCTGGTCGACGCGTTCAAGGCCACGTTGCAAGAGGCAGTCGATGCTGACCTGCTGCTGCATGTGATCGACGCCTCCAACCCGCATTACCCGGAGCAAATGGCCGAGGTTCAATCGGTCTTGCGCGACATCGGCGCCGAGGACGTTCCGCAACTGTTGGTATTCAACAAGCTCGATGCTCTTGAAAGCGCACAGCATCCGCTGCATCTGCAGGACGAGATGGAAATCGACGGCGTGCAGATCCCCCGTATCTTCCTCAGCGCAAAAAGCGGCGAGGGCGTGCCATTGCTGCGCGCCGAGCTCGCCCGGCAGTCGGGCTCCGTAGTCGATACGATGACCCCTGGGGCAGACGCTGAATTGCACGATGCCGGCAATTGATTGGGCACAATCCCGCCACTGACAAGAGAACAAAGCGAATGAATTCAAAGCCAGCGCGGAGAGGGTTTTTAGGCATGTTCAATCTGAACGATGGCCGGTGGGGTCGCGGCGACGAGCCGTCCTCCAACGGCGACCGTCCAGCCGGCAACCGCCCCCCTGATGCCAATCCCCCGGGCGCCCCGACGCCGCCCCCGCCTTCGGGCAACAACAACGGTGACCGCCCCCGCGGTCAAGGCCCCAACCAGGGCCCGCCCGACCTCGACGAACTCTGGCGCGACCTCAATCGCAAGCTCGGCGGTTTCTTCGGCGGCGGCAAGGGCGGTGGCAATCGTCCCAGTGGCGGCAACAGCAGTGGTGGTGGCAATGGTTTCAAGCCCGACATGAAAAACGCAGGATTCGGCCTTGGTCTGGTGTTGGCCGTGGCTGTCCTGATCTGGCTCGGCACAGGCTTCTTCATCGTGAACGAAGGCCAGCAGGCCGTCGTCACGCAGTTCGGTCGCTACAAGACCACCGTGGGCGCCGGTTTCAACTGGCGCCTGCCTTACCCGATCCAGCGCCACGAAGTGGTCGTGACCACGCAGATCCGCTCCACCGACGTGGGCCGCGACGCAATCGTCCGCTCCACGGGCTTGCGCGAATCGGCCATGCTGACCGAAGACGAGAACATCGTCGAAATCAAGTTCGCCGTGCAGTACCGCCTGAGCGACGCGCGCGCCTGGCTCTACGAGAGCAAGTCGCCGGCCGAAACCATCGTGCAGGTGGCTGAAAGCTCCGTGCGCGAAGTGGTCGGCAAGATGAAGATGGACGCGGCGCTTGCCGAAGAGCGCGACCAGATCGCGCCGCGCGTGCGCGCACTCATGCAGACCATCCTCGATCGCTACAAGGTCGGCGTTGAAGTCGTCGGCATCAATCTGCAGCAGGGTGGCGTGCGTCCGCCTGAACAGGTTCAGGCCGCATTCGACGACGTGCTCAAGGCTGGCCAGGAGCGCGAGCGCGCCAAGAACGACGCCCAGGCCTACGCCAACAACGTCGTGCCGCTTGCCACCGGTACTTCTTCGCGCCTCAAGGAAGAATCCGAGGCCTACAAGGCGCGGATCGTGGCGCAGGCACAAGGTGACGCCGGCCGCTTCAGCGCCGTGCTGGCCGAGTACCAGAAGGCACCGCAGGTCACGCGTGACCGCATGTACACGGACGCCATGCAGCAGATCTATGCCAGCACCACGAAGGTGCTGGTCGACAGCAAGCAGGGCTCGAACCTGTTGTATCTGCCGCTCGACAAGCTGATGCAGATGAGCGGCAACAGCGCGGCGGCAACGCCCGTCGATGCAGCCAGCCCCAGTGTTGCCGGCACCGCGCCGAGCCAGTCGTCGGTGATCCCGGTGGCGCCCGTGACCAGCGACGTGCGCGCCCGCGACGGCCGCTCGCGTGACCGCGACGTGCGTTGAAAAAGGCCTAGAAGAACATGAACAGAATCGGATTCATTGCCTCGTCGATCCTTGTCTTGCTCGTGCTGCTGAGCTCGACCCTCTTCGTGGTCGACCAGCGCCAGTTCGGCGTGGTCTACGCTCTCGGCCAGATCAAGCAGGTCATTACCGAGCCCGGCCTCAACTTCAAGCTGCCGCCGCCATTCCAGAACGTCTCGTACATCGACAAGCGCCTGCTGACGCTGTCGAGCCTGGACACCGAGCCCATGCTCACCGCTGAAAAGCAGCGCGTGGTGATCGACTGGTACGTGCGCTGGCGCATCTCCGACCCGCAGGCCTACATCCGCAACGTCGGCCTCGACGAAAACGCGGGTGCCATGCAGCTCAATCGCGTGGTGCGCAATGCGTTCCAGGAAAACATCAACAAGCGCACCGTGCGCGACCTGATCTCGGTACGCCGCGAGGCCCTGATGGCTGACGTGCAACGCGAGGTGCTGTCGGTCGTGAAGGGCGCCAAGCCCTGGGGCGTTGACGTTGTCGACGTGCGCATCACGCGTGTCGACTATGTGGAAGCCATTACCGAATCGGTCTATCGCCGCATGGAGGCGGAGCGCAAGCGCGTCGCCAATGAACTGCGCTCCACCGGTACTGCCGAAGGTGAAAAGATCCGCGCCGATGCTGACCGGCAGCGCGAGGTGATCGTGGCGAACGCCTACCGCGATGCGCAGAAGATCAAGGGCGAGGGCGATGCCCAGGCCGCTTCGGCCTACAGCGAGGCTTTTGGCCGCGATCCGCAGTTTGCCCAGTTCTATCGCAGCCTCGAGGCCTACAAGCAGAGCTTCAACAAGAAGAGCGATGTGCTGGTGCTGGACCCGTCGTCCGACTTCTTCCGCGCCATGCAGAGCTCGGGATCGACCACCAGCGCGCCTCGTCGTTGATTCGTTCGGAGCCGTGAGCGCCGACACTTTCTGGAGCGCGCTGGCGCTCGTCCTGGTGATCGAAGGCATCCTGCCTTTCTTGTCGCCAGGAGGGTGGCGGCGCGGCTTCGGGCAGCTCATGCAGCTGCGCGACGGCCAGCTCCGTTTCTTTGGACTTTGCAGCATCCTGCTGGGTTTGGCACTCCTTTGGGTCTTGGGGTAGCGCGGTCCCGGTAGAATCCCGGTTTAACCACGCCCCCGATTCCCATGTCCGCCTGGGTCCTTCCGGATCACATTGCCGATGTGCTGCCTTCCGAGGCGCGCCACATCGAAGAACTTCGACGCCAGTTGCTCGATACCGCCCGTGGCTATGGCTACGAGCTGGTAATGCCGCCGCTGCTCGAGCATCTCGAGTCGTTGCTGTCCGGCACCGGCGAGGCGCTCGACCTTCAAACCTTCAAGCTTGTCGACCAGCTTTCCGGCCGCAGCATGGGCCTTCGTGCCGACACCACCCCCCAGGTGGCGCGCATCGATGCCCATTTGCTGAACCGCGATGGCGTGACCCGCCTGTGCTACTGCGGACCGGTGCTCCACACCCGGCCCGACCGGCCGCACGCCACCCGTGAACCGCTGCAGTTCGGCGCCGAGATCTACGGCCATGCCGGCCTCGAGGCCGATACCGAAACCCTGCTGCTGGCGCTCGATTGTCTCGATGCCGCCGGCTTGCGCGACGGTGTGATCGTCGACCTGGCCGATGCCCGCATCGTGCGCGCGCTGTTCGCCGGCGTGCCGGTCGATGCCGCGGCGCTGGCTCGCGTGCATGCGGCGCTGGCCGCCAAGGATGCGAGCGAGCTGCAATCGCTCACCAAGGACTTTCCCGTCGCCTCGCGCGACGGGCTGCGTGCGCTGGTCCAGTTGTACGGCGACGCGTCGGTGCTCGACGAGGCTGCCAAGGCCCTGAAGGGCACGCCCGGCGTCGGTGCCGCGCTGGCCGACCTCAAGCAACTGGCGGCCGGCCTGAACGGCGTTGCGGGTCGCCAGATCAGCTTCGACCTGGCCGATCTGCGCGGCTATGCCTACTACAGTGGTATGCGCTTCGGTATCTACGTGCCGGGCGCGGCCGATTCACTGGTGCGCGGCGGTCGTTATGACGAGGTCGGCGCGGTGTTCGGCCGCAACCGTCCGGCCGTCGGCTTCAGCCTTGATGTGCGCGAGCTGGTTGGCGTTCTGCCGGCCCGCCCGCTGCGCGCCGCCATTCGTGCGCCCTGGAGCGACGCGGCCGGGCTGCGCCAGGCTATTGCCCAATTGCGCAAGGCCGGTGAAACGGTTGTCTGCGTGCTGCCGGGACACGGCAGCGAAATCGATGAATTCCACTGCGACCGCGAGCTCGTCGAGCAAGCGGGCCAGTGGAATGTCCGAGCGATCTGAATTTTTGAAGTAATGGAACGAGCATGAGCGTAACCACCGGAAGAAACGTGGTCGTCGTCGGTACCCAGTGGGGCGACGAAGGCAAAGGCAAGCTGGTCGACTGGCTGACGGAAAGCGCCCAGGGCGTGGTCCGTTTCCAGGGCGGCCACAACGCGGGCCACACGCTGGTCATCAACGGCGTGAAGACCGCGTTGCACCTGATCCCGAGCGGTATCATGCGGCCCGGCGTCAAGTGCTACATCGGCAACGGCGTGGTGCTGTCGGCTGCCAAGCTGTTCGAGGAAATCGAAGGGCTGGAGAAGGCTGGCGTCGAAGTGCGTTCGCGCCTGCGCATCAGCGAGGCCTGCCCGCTGATCCTGCCGTTCCACGCCGCGCTGGACATCGCCCGTGAGGCCTACCGCGAAAAGGGTGGCATCGAGAAGATCGGCACCACCGGCCGCGGCATCGGCCCGGCCTACGAAGACAAGATCGCCCGCCGCGCGCTGCGCGTGCAGGACCTGAAGCATCCCGATCGCTTCGCGACCAAGCTGCGCGTGCTGCTCGACCTGCACAACCACGTGCTGACGCAGGTGCTGAGCGCTCCGGCGATCGACTTCGACGAAGTCTTCAACGAGGCCATGAGGCACGCCGAGCTGCTCAAGCCCATGATGGCCGACGTCTCGCGCGAGCTGAACGACGCGCACCGCAACGGCGCCAACCTGCTGTTCGAAGGCGCACAGGGCACGCTGCTCGACGTCGACCACGGCACCTATCCGTACGTCACCTCCAGCAACTGCGTGGCCGGCAATGCCGCCGCCGGTTCGGGCGTGGGCCCGGGCATGCTGCACTACATCCTGGGCATCACCAAGGCGTACTGCACGCGCGTCGGTGGCGGTCCGTTCCCGACCGAACTCGACTGGGCCACGCCGGGCACCCCGGGCTATCACATGAGCACCGTAGGCGCCGAGAAGGGCGTGACTACCGGCCGCAGCCGCCGTTGCGGCTGGTTCGATGCCGCGCTGCTCAAGCGCTCGGCGCAAGTCAACGGCCTGTCGGGCCTGTGCATCACCAAGCTCGACGTGCTGGACGGCCTCGAAAAGCTCGAGCTGTGCACCGGCTACGAACTCGACGGTGAAATCACCGACATCCTGCCGATGGGCGCCGACGAGATCGAGCGCTGCACGCCGATCTACGAAACCCTCGAAGGCTGGAGCGACAGCACCGTCGGCGTGACGCAGTACGACAAGCTGCCGATCAATGCGCGCCTGTACCTGCAGCGCATCGAGCAGGTCACCGGCGTGCCGATCCACATGGTGTCGACCAGCCCTGACCGCGACCACACGATCATGATGCGCCACCCCTACCTGGCCGACTGAAGAGGAAAAGAAGAACCATGTTGACCGAAGACGGCAAACATCTCTACGTCAGCTACGACGAGTACCACAACCTGATCGAGAAGCTCGCGATCAAGGTGCACCAGTCGGGCTGGGAGTTCGACACCATCCTGTGCCTGGCACGCGGTGGCATGCGCCCGGGCGACGTGCTCTCGCGCATCTTCGACAAGCCGCTGGCGATCATGTCGACCAGCTCGTACCGCGCCGATGCCGGCACGGTGCAGGGCCATCTCGACATTGCCCGCTTCATCACCACGCCCAAGGGCGAGATCGCCGGCAAGGTGCTGCTGGTCGACGACCTGGCCGACTCGGGCCACACGCTGCACGCGGTGATGGACATGCTGCGCAACAACTACAAGCCAATCACCGAGCTGCGCAGCGCCGTGATCTGGACCAAGGCGCTGTCGACCTTCACCCCCGACTACTCGGTGGAGTACCTGGCAACGAACCCCTGGATTCATCAGCCCTTCGAGGGCTACGACTCGCTCGGCGCTGAAAAGCTGCTCGAGAAGTGGTCGGTCTGACCAAGCCCTGAGCCAGCAGGCTCAGGTGCGCCGCAGCATTTCGGTCGCTTCCATCGCGCTGCCCACAACGGGCCGCCGCGCGACCCGATAACGCTGCTGCGGCAGCAGCGCTTCGAAGAACGGCAGGCTCGGCGCGTAGAAAAAGCGCCCGCCCGGCCGGAGCGCCTCCAACACCTTCATGTAGCGCGCCGCATAGGTGGCCGCCGAACCGTCGCGCCGCAAGTGCTGGTGGTGAAAGTGGTTGGAAAAAGCCATGTGCGAGATCACCGTGCTCCAGCTTTGCGGCTGAAGGGGCGCATCGGCGTCCAGCCAGTCGCCTTGCCACACGGCATGGTCGGGCGCGGCGAGCCGGTCGATCCCCCGAGCATCGAGCCCGAGTGCACGCAGGTGCCGCACGAGGTGAGCGCCTTCGCCGCAACCCAGGTCGAGGATCGGCTCCGCCAACTGCCGCACGTCGATGCCCAGCACCTTCAGCTGGAGTTCGGCCCGGTACTCGCTGCACACCGGCTGCGCGAGCGAGTCTCCGAAACGCTCCGCCAGCAGGCTGGTCGACCAGCGCCAGAGTGCCGCGTGGTGTGCCGTCAGCAGGGGCTGCAAGGCCTGGTCGAGGTGCATCAGGGAGGATGGGGCGGCCAGCGTCACGCGCAGCCGCGCCAGCAGTTCCCTGTAGATCGGCGCTGCCGGCGAGCTGTCGAGGTCGGCGGGAGACAGGAACTGGTTGTGCCGGTAGGCGACTTCACCGAGCCGGCGCGCGTGGTCCGAGATCCACTCTTCGCGCATGTCTTCGTCATCCAGCAGGTCCAGCATTTCACCGCGCTTCATCTGCAGCAACCGGGTCGCCTGCGGGTCGAGCCGCACGAAGCGTTCGCGTGCCGCCTGGAAGCCCTGCAACGGCAGGCTGCCGAAGCGGGTGAACCTGTCCTGCGAAAGGCGCTGCACGGTCTCGGAAAGCGTTTCGTGGGCGTGCGGCATGGTCCTGGGGGATGTCGTGCGGGGGCGCCATCTTAGTGACGCCGCTGCGCCGTGGCGAGTCAGCCTGCGGAATCGAACATCGCGGTGTAGCGCCGCTGCATCTCTTCAGGCGTCATTTTCTCGATGCTGTGGCCCACGTTCCAGCGGTGGCCGAAGGGATCGCGGAAGACGCCGGAGCGCTCGCCGTAGAACTGGTCCTGCGGCGCCATGTCGAGCGTTGCGCCGGCAGCAACGGCGCGGGCCACCACCGCATCGGCGTTGTCGACATGCAGGTGCAGCGTGACGGCGCTGCCGCCAAGTGTCTTGGCGCTGAAGATGTTGCATTCGGCGAATTCGTCCGAAATCATCAGGATCGCGCCGTTGTGGAAGTCCAGCTCGGCATGGCCGATGCGGCCGCTGGGTTCGGTGAGGCGAAAGATTTCCTTTACCTCGAACACATCGCAATAAAAGTCGATGGCCGCGCCGGCGTCGTGCACGCACAGGTACGGAAACAGTTCGTGGATGGCCATGTTGCTTGCCTTTCTCGATGGGGATGCAGGTCGTGGCGCCGATTCTGGGGCGCCGCGCTGCTAGCGTCTTGAACGAATTTGACCTGCTGCAGCCGGCACATGCCTTGGCGATGCCGCGCCAGCCTGCCGCCAGGCCTGCGGCGACATGCCGGCCAGCGCCGAGAACTCGCGGCTCAGATGGGCCTGGTCGGCGTAGCCCGCATCGAGCGCGACGTCGGCCCAGTTCTGCAGGGGATCGGCCGCCAGCGCGAGCGCGCGGTCGAAACGCATCACGCGCGCGTATTCCTTGGGGCCGAGGCCGATGGCGCCACGAAAGAGCGCGATGAAGCGACGGTGGCTGTAGCCGCTGTCCGCCACCAAAGCCGAAATCGATGGGTTCGAGGAGGTCAATGGGCCCAGCGTGGCGGCCACGGCCGGGTGCAAGCCATGCAGGCCGGTGCGCAGAGAGGCGGCGACGCGTTGCGTCAGCAATGCCTCGAACACCTGCAACTGCAGCGCCGGTTCGCCCGCCTCATGGAGCCTTTCGAGCGCGTCCGCAGCCCGCCGTTCGCCCCACACGGCTTCGAGCGGCGTGTGGTGCCCGGCGAGCGCGTCTTCGGGCGCACCAAGCAACGCACGAGCGGCACCGGGCTGGAGTTGCGCGCCGACCGAACGTGTGGTCACCGACACATCACGCAGATAGAACGCAGCCCGCGCGCCGCCGATGATCGCGTGGCCGAAGGTCTGGCCCCGTGCGTCGTCCGTGCGGTCGAACAGTTTCAGTGGTGGGCCAGAGAGCCGAAAGACCAGATGCATGCCGCCGGTGGGCAGCACATGCTCGCGGGCACCGGGCCGCTCGGCGGGCGTGCCGTCGGGCGCCGAGGCCCACAGCAGCCGCACGAAGGGGCGCAGATGCGGGGCAGGGGGCCGTGTCAGATGCAGCATGCGGTGAGGCCCGTGAAAAGCAGGCGGTGGCACATCGGCGCATTGTGCGCCGGGCGCGGCATCGGCCGGCCGGCTTACCAGTCGCGCGGCGAGATCAATTCTTCGGTGTCGATGTCGAAGCCGTAGGCCTTCGCGATGGTCTCGAAGTCCGCGGCGATGGCTTCGCGTGCGGCGGTTTCCAGTTCGCTGTCGTTCTCTTCGAACTCCTCGGCGATGGCGTTGAATTCTTCGGTGGCGGCGTGGGTCAGCCGCAGCAGGCTGGCGTCGTCCGAAGGCTTCTGCGCTTCGATCGCCTCGCACAGGCGAACGAGGATCTGCTTGCACTTGTCCACCAGGAAATCGGGGAAGTACGCGTCCCGGTACATCTCCTGGAGGAAGGGGTGGTTCAGCAGTTGCGGATTCGTGATCGGCATGAAACTGGCTCCTGGTTTCCCGGCGATGCGCGCGGGAGCGCCAGTCTAGGGCGAGGCGTTTTCCGGGATATGACGGTCGCGCTAGCATCGGGCACATGAGCAAGCCTTCCACGACACTGATTCATCATCCCTACACCCCGCCCGACACCTTCGCCGCGCCGCAGCCCGGCGTGTTCAAGGCGTCGACCGTGTTCTTCGCCGACGTGGCCGCCATGCGCGCGCGCGACTGGAAAACCAAGGCCGGCTACACCTACGGCCTGCACGGCACGCCAACCACCTTTACGCTCGAAGAGCGTCTGGCCACGCTTGAAGGCGGCACCGAATGCCTGCTGGTGCCCAGCGGCCTGGCAGCCATCTCGCTGGTCTCGTTCGCGTTCCTGAAGACCGGCGACGAGGTGCTGATTCCCGACAACGCCTACGGCCCCAACAAGGCGCTGGCCACCGGTGAGCTTGCCAACTTCGGCATCACCCATCGCATGTACGACGCGATGAATCCGGCCGACCTGGAGGCCAAGATCTCGCACCGCACGCGGCTGGTGTGGGTCGAGGCGGCTGGCTCGGTGACGATGGAGTTTCCCGACCTGCCCGCGCTGATGAACATCTGCCGCGCGCGCGGCGTGATGACGGCGCTCGACAACACCTGGGGCGCGGGTCTTGCGTTCGCGCCCTTCGATTTCAACGACAGCGGGCAGGGCGTCGACATCTCGGTGCACGCGCTCACCAAGTACCCCAGCGGCGGTGGCGACGTGCTGATGGGCAGCGTGGTCACGCGCGACGAGCGGCTGCACCGCGCGCTCAAGCTCACGCACATGCGCATGGGCTTCGGCATCGGCGTGGGCGATGTGGAAACGCTGCTGCGTTCGCTGCCCAGCATCTCGCTGCGCTACGCCGCGCACGATCGCGCGGCGCGTGAGCTGGCGGGCTGGCTCAACGGCTGCGAAGAAATCGCGCAGGTGCTGCACCCGGCGCTGGAGGACTCGCCGGGCCACGTTCACTGGCGTGCACTCTGTGGTGCCACCGACCTGGCCGCGGGCCTGTTCTCGGTGGTGTTCGACGAGCGCTACAGCACCGAGCAGGTCGACCGCTTCTGCGACAGCCTGCAACTGTTCCGCCTGGGCTATTCGTGGGGCGGGCCGATCAGCCTGGTGGTGCCTTACGACATCGGCCTCATGCGCGACGCCAGCGTGGCGCGCTGGCCCTACAAGGGCACGCTCGTGCGCTTCTCGATCGGCCTGGAGGACGTGGACGATCTGCGGGCCGATCTGCAACAAGCTCTTGTGAGGATGTAAGAAAGCGCGTCGGCCGCCTCGGGAAGTCGGCGCCCGGGCGCTCTGAAGACGTACCGTTATCGCTTACAGTAGCCCAACGCGCAGTCACCGTGACTGCCTCGCCCCAAGGAGAAGCAGTGGCAACACCAAATTACGGCTACGAGAAGCGCCAGAAAGAACTGGCCAAGAAGAAGAAAAAGGAAGACAAGCTCCGAGAAAAGGCGAACCGCAAGCTCAGCCCGAGCAGCGATGGACTGGCTCCCGGAGATCCGGAGACCGACGTGGCATCGCTCGAGCGCGATCCCCCCACGGTCCCCGAGTTGCCCACCAAGAACGGTTGATCCGCTCCTGGCATCCCCCTCAAGAAGCCGCCGCAGGCCTGTGCCTGCGGCGGCTTTTTCTTTGCCGGCGCCACGGAACCCGTGGGGCCGCGCGGCGAGTTGCGGCCTTACTTCGGCAACAGCTTGCGCAGCTCGGGCCAGACGTTGTCGAGCAGTTGCGGCTGCGCCACCGCCGTGGGATGGATGCGATCGGCCTGAAACAGCGAGAGCGCATCGGGCGCATCGGCCACGCCCTTGAGCAGGAAGGGCACGAGCGCCGCCTTGGTCGCGCCGGCCACCTTCGAGAACACCGCCTCGAAGCGCCGCGTGTAGTCGCCGCCATAGTTCGGCGGCACTTGGATGCCGACGATCAGCACCTTCGCGCCAGCGGCCTGCGCGGCCTTGGTGATCTGCAGCAGGTTGCTTTCGGTGTCCGAGAGCGGCAGGCCGCGCAGTGCGTCGTTGGCGCCGAGTTCCACTACCACGTAGTTGGGCTTGTGCTGCGTGAGCAGGGCCGGAAAACGGGCGCGGCCGCCGGAGCTGGTGTCGCCGCTGATGCTGGCGTTGACCACGGTGGCCGCGATCTTCTGCTGCACAAGCCTTTTTTCGAGCAAGGGTACCCAGCCCTCGCCGCGCTTGAGGCCGTACTCTGCACTCAGCGAGTCCCCCAGCACCAGGATCACCGGCTTGCCCGCCGTCGTGGCCTGGGCATGCGCTGCGGTCGTCCATGTCCCCGCGCTGCCGAGCGCGGCGGTGGTCAAGATAAAGTCACGTCGATTCAAAACCAAAGCCTTTCCATGTCCCAACCCCCGTCTGATGCCATTGTCGCCGTCGAGCATGTCTTCAAGTCCGTCACCGACTCGACCGGTACGCTGGACATTCTGCAGGACATCGATTTCACCCTCGGGGCGCGGGAAACCGCCGCCATCGTCGGCGCCTCGGGCTCCGGCAAGAGCACCTTGCTGTCGATCATCGCGGGCCTCGACACGCCCACGCGCGGCACCGTGAAGCTCGCGGGCGACGACATCTTCGCCATCGACGAGGACGAGCGCGCCGCGCTGCGCGCCCAGCGCGTGGGCTTCGTGTTCCAGAGCTTCCAGTTGCTGGGCAACCTGAGCGCCCTCGAAAACGTGATGCTCCCGCTGGAGCTGGCCAACCGCAAGGACGCCCGCAAGGCCGCCACCGAGATGCTCGGGCGCGTCGGCCTGGGCCAGCGGCTGGGCCACTATCCGAAGGTGCTGTCGGGCGGCGAGCAGCAGCGCGTGGCGCTGGCCCGTGCCTTCGTGGTGCAGCCCGCCTTGCTGCTGGCCGACGAGCCCACCGGCAGCCTCGACTTCGCCACCGGCGAGCAGGTGATGAAGCTGATGTTCGACCTCAACCGCGAACTGGGCACCACGCTCGTGCTCGTGACCCACGACCGCGGCATCGCGGCCCGCTGCGAGCGCCGCATCACCATCGAGGCCGGGCGCGTGTCGCTGAATGAAAAAACGCCGGTATCGAGCGTCGAATCAGCGCTGTAAGCTATCAAATAAATAGCAGTACACATTCAAGCAAGAGGAGGAGACGCCCATGGATACGCTACCCCCCGAGGCGGTGCTCGCGCTCCAGCGCGGCCAGCTCATCGAGGCCATCAAGATCGTGCGCGAGAAGACCGGCATGGACCTCAAGTCCTCGAAGGAAGCGGTCGAGCGCTACGCCAATCGCCAGCAGGGCCAACCGGACTGGCAGGAGGGCGACTGGGGCCGTGCGGAGCCCGACGTCGCGATGCAAGACAGGGGCTTCGCCTCGATGCCGTCCACCGCGCTCGCGGCCCTGGCGCAAGGCAACAAGGTCGAGGCCGTCCGCCTCACGCGCGACGCCACCGGGCTGGGCCTGGCCGCGGCCAAGCGGCTGGTCGAGAACCACGAGAACCCGGCGGTCGGCGACTTCGGCCATCTGCCGTCGGACATGCCGCGCAACCCGATGGCCGAGCCCGGCCGCGTGCAGCCTGGCGGCTACAAGTGGCTGCCGGTAGCCATCGTCCTGCTGGTCGTGGCGATGGCCTGGCTCTACTTCGGCGGAAAGGGCTGAGGCCATGATCGTTCCCCAGTTCTGGGCCGAAGGCCGCATTCAGGAGCCGGTGGCGGGCAAGCAGCTCACGGTGCGCCGCTACGGCTGGTCCGACGAGAGCCCACTCGCCGCGCAGGCGCATGCCGACCAGCGCACCCGCGAAGCCTTCGACCGCATCGCCAGCGGCGAAAAGCTCGACCGCCGCGAACGCAAGCTGGCCTACAACGGTGCCAACGGCGTGCCGATCCGCGAGGAAATCATCGAGCGGCAGGGCGACGCCGTCATCACCCGCAACAGTTATGGCGCGCGCTGCCTGAACACGCCCGATGTGCTGTTCGTCGACATCGACTTCGACGAGCCGCTGCGTGGCAGCCTGTTCCTCTTCGCGCTGTTCCCGGCGCTCATCGCCGGCGTGGTCGGCGGCTGGGCCGCCCGGACCTGGCTCGGTGGGCTGATCGCGTTCTTCGTCGTCTTTGCCGTGGCCTACACCATCGGTCGGCGCAAGAAGCGCGGCGAGCCTACCGACAACCCCACGCCAGAGAAGCAAGCGGCCGAGCGCATCGGGCGCTTTCTTCACCAGCACCCCGACTGGCACCTGCGCATCTACCGCACGCCGGCGGGCTTCCGGGTGCTGGCCATGCATGACGTGTTCAGCCCCAATGACGCGGTGGTGGCCGACTGCTTCCAGCTGATGGGCGTCGACAAGGTCTATGCGCGCATGTGCCGCAACCAGAACTGCTTTCGGGCCCGCCTGAGTGCCAAGCCCTGGCGCATCGGCATCAGCGAGCCGATGCGGCCGCGGCCCGGCGTCTGGCCGGTGTCGCCCGACAGGCTGCCGCAGCGCAATGCCTGGGTGACGCGCTACGAAAAGGCCGCCGAAGGCCATGCCGCCTGCCAGTACCTGGAGAGCGTGGGCAACACCGCACGCCTGCATCCCAGCGCGCAAGCGGTGCAGGAACTGCACGACGAACGCACCCGCGCGAACAGCGGTTTTCCGCTGGCCTGACGGCCCCGAAGTCGGTCAAGGCCTGGGGGTGGGGATAATCGGAGGATGTCTTCCCCTAAAGTGATCTTCGGCTTCCATGCCGTGGGCGTGCGCATCAAGACCGCGCCCAAATCGGTGCTCGAAGTGATGTTCGACGCCAGCCGGCGCGATGCGCGCATGAAACAGTTCATCGCCCGCGCGCAAGAAGCCGGTGTGCGGCTGGTCGAGGCCGATGGCCTGCGGCTGTCCAAGCTCAGCGGCAGCCACGGCCACCAGGGCGTGGTGGCGCGGGTCGAACCCGCCGCGCAAATCCATTCGCTCGACGAACTGCTCGAAGGCCTCGAAGAGGCCGGCACCGTGCCCCTGCTGCTGGTGCTCGACGGCGTGACCGACCCGCACAACCTCGGCGCCTGCCTGCGCGTGGCCGACGGTGCCGGCGCGCACGCGGTGATCGCGCCCAAGGACCATGCGGCCGGCATCAACGCCACCGTGGCCAAGGTGGCGAGCGGCGCGGCCGAGACCGTGCCGTACTTCATGGTGACCAACCTCGCGCGCACGCTCAACGAGCTCAAGGAACGCAACATCTGGTGCGTGGGCACCAGCGACGATGCGCCGGGCACGATCTACCAGAGCGACTTCAAGCGTCCGCTGGCACTGGTGCTGGGCGCGGAGGGCGAGGGCATGCGCCAGCTCACCCGCAAGACCTGCGACGAGCTGGTGAGCATTCCGATGGCCGGTGCGGTCGAGAGCCTGAACGTCTCGGTGGCCAGCGGCGTGTGCCTCTACGAGGCGATGCGCCAGCGCAGCCTCTGAACTTTCGTTAGCCCTTCGATGGCGGCCCACCCTTGCGGTGGAAGTAGATGAGTTCCGCCACGCGCCGCATCTGCGGCGTGCCCAGCAGGTGGTTGAACATCCAGTCGCTCTGGAAATTGTCGAAGGCCCAGCGCAGCGTGCGCTTGAGCAGAAAGCTCGGGTAGCTGCGCACGAACCAGGTGGCCGGATCGTCGGCCTCGCCGCGCACGAAGCGCGCCACCGCCTCGCCCGCGCGCTCACCGTGCTGCAACGCCGTGTGGATGCCACCGGCCGTGACCGGCGACACCATGCCGGCCGCATCACCCACCAGCAAGGCCCGCTCGCGTGCAACCATCGGCAACACGCCGCCGCAAGGGATCATGCCGGCGCGCACCGCCACCGGTGGCGCGTCGCCCGGCGTTACCACCGAGGCGATCTTGCGCAGCAGCGGGTCGAGCCGCAGCGCGCCTGCATCGTTGTGCACCATGCGGCGCGCCAGCCCGATCTGGCTCACGCCCACACCGTCGAGCGCCCAGCCGATGTAGCCCGGCGCCAGCTTGCGGTCGATGAAGCAATGCAGCAGGTCGGGCGCCATGCGCGCGCCCTGGTATTCATGCTCGACGCCGTACAGGAAGCGCGTGTTGCGCGACAGGCCGAGCGCCTTGGCCACGCGCGAGTGCGGACCGTCCGCGCCCACGAGGTACGTGGCCGTGATGCATGGGCCCTGCGTCACGGGCACTTCCCAGCGGCCGTTCACCCACAGTGCCTGCTCGAAGAGCGTGCCCAGCCGCACGTCGACGCCGCAGGCACGGGTGGAATCGACCATCCAGTCGAGCAGCGCGGGCGCGTCGGTGGCCCAGAACCAGTAGCCGGGCGCGTGCAGGTCCACATGGCGCATGTTGGGCGCGTAGAGCCGCACGCCGTCGATGCGGCGCACGAGTTCAGGCGGAACTTCGCCCAGCCACGGCACGCTGTCGACCGCGTCCTTGACGATGATGCCCGTCGTGTGCAGCTTGGCGCCGGCGCTGGACTTTTTCTCCAACACCATCACGCTGAGCCCGGCACGCGCCGCGGCGCGGGCGCAGGCCAGGCCGGCAAAGCTCGCGCCCACCACGAGAAGATCGACCTTGAGGCTGCCGATGCTGTGTATGGCGTTGGGTGCAGGGGCCGTGCCGGCCGTCACGAAAGAAGAGGGCGCGAGAGGAGAAAAGAAGCTGGATGAAGTTGGCATGGGGCAACTGACCGAAGTCGATGAACACCGCGATCTGCGGAGTGCATGCGAAGTTAGCGACGCCATGTGCGCGCGGCGTGAAGCCTGTGTGAACTCCCGTTCGGGCGCCCACGCCCCCGTGCGACTACTCCGGGCTGGCCACCAGCAAATAGCGGCAGGCGCTGCGCCCGAGCGCCTTGAAGACTAGTGGCCGGTCGACGCCGAAGTCGAGGCAGTCGCCGGGTGCCAGCTCGAAGCGCTCGTCGCCATAGTCCACCCGCAAGGCGCCTTCGAGCATCCACAGGCACTGGCGATAGGGCTTCCCGCTCCATCGCGGGTAGCTGACCTGCGCGGAGCGCGGCAGTTCGACCTCGACCAGTTCCACGCCGCTGCCTGCATGGCGCTCCGCGACCTGCCGGCGCAGGTAGCCCGCCTCGGGGTCGCGCCAGGTTTCCTGCGCGGCTCGCGTGCGCAGCCTTTGGGGCTGTGCCTTGTCCTCGGTCAGAAGCTGCGCCAGCGGCACGCCGAGCCCGGCGGCCAGGCGCCCCAGCAGCACTGCCGTGGGGCTGCTCTGTGCGCGTTCGACCTTCGAAATCATCGCCTTGCTGACGCCCGAGCGCTCGGCCAGCTCGGCGAGGCTGAGCCCTTGCGCCTGCCGCAGGGCCAGCAGGCGGGTGGCGATGAGCGCATCGATGTTCGCGGCCGGGTCGCCCGGGGCAGGTGAAGTGTTTCTCATATGAGATTATTATTCTCCTATATTAAACGATTGGGCGTGCCACAAAACGTCCATGCAGCCTCGAAAGGAACACCATGCGTCTCGTCCCCTGCACCGAAGAAGCCCACTCGGGCGCCATCCTCGCCATCCTCAACGAAGCCATCGTCACCTCGACCGCGCTGTACGACTACAAGCCGCGCACCCCCGAGAACATGGTCGCGTGGTTCACCACCAAGCGCGCCAACGGCTTTCCGGTGATCGGCGCGGTGGACGAAGAAAGCGGCAAGCTGCTGGGCTTTGCGAGCTACGGCGCCTTTCGCGCCTTCCCGGCCTACAAGTACACGGTGGAGCATTCGGTCTACGTCGACAGCACAAACCGCGGCGCGGGCCTGGGCCGCACGTTGATGGAGGCGCTGATCGCCGAGGCCATTGCACGCGACGTGCACGTCATGGTCGGCGCCATCGACGCGGCGAATGCCGGCAGCATCGGGCTGCACGAACGCCTGGGCTTCGAGCACTCGGGCACGGTGCGGCAGGCCGGCTTCAAGTTCGGCCGCTGGCTCGACGTGGCCTTCTACCAGCGCATCCTTGCCACGCCGCTGAACCCGGTCGACGGCTGACGGTGCGCGGCGGCGGGTACGGACGTACCATCGGCAGCCCCTTCGACGCAGACTGTCCGGTGCAGACGGTTGCGATTCGGGGCAAACCCGCAATGACCACTCCCGCCCCCGAGCCGATCGATGCCGACGACCGCATGCGCCTGCCAGATGACGTGCAGCAGACGCTGCTCGACGTGGCGCATCGCAAGCGCCTTGTGCGCGGGGATTCGCTGTTCCTCAAGGGCTCGTCGCCCGATGCGCTGTTCGGCGTGATCGCGGGATCGCTGCGCGTGAGCGTGGTGGCGCCGGGCGGGCGCGAGGCGGTGATCGGGGTGCTGGAGCCCGGCCACTGGTTCGGCGAAGTCTCGCTGCTGGTGGGGCGCGAGCGCGTCTACGACACCTGCGCGGTCGAAGACACCGAGATGGCCGTGGTGCGCGCCGAAGACTTCCATCGCCTCATCGCCGAGCGGCCCGACGTGCACATGGCCTTCACGCGACTGGTCTGCCTGCGGCTGCGGCAGGCGCTGGCATGGATCGACGATGCCATCCTGATGCCGCTGCCCGTGCGGCTCGCGCACCGGCTGCTGACCGTCGACGTGCACCCGGCTTCCGCCAACGAGGCGGCGATGCTCGCGGTGTCGCAGGAAGACCTGGCCTTCATGCTGGGCGTGTCGCGCCAGAGCGTGAACCGCCAGCTCAAGCTGTGGGAAGAAGAGGGCATGCTGCGCCTGCGTTACCGCGGCGTCGAGCTGCTCGACCGCGACCGTCTCGCGGCATACACACAGCCGGCTGTTTGAACGGCGCGGTGGGCGCTGTCAGGCCAGCGTGAAGAAGCGCATCAGCACTTCGGCGGGGTGCCTGATGCCCGCGCCGACGAACATGCGTTCGTTGATCCACTTCAGCGCCGGAGATGCGGTCTCGAAGCGCGGGTTGCAACGGAAATAGACCTGCGCCGCATCGACCGGCTCGCCGCGCAGCAGCTTCGCCATCACTTCCGGCGGGGCCGAGCGGATGGCGCGGTTCTGCACGTAGACGAGATCGCCCGCATCCGTCTCGAGGCCGTAGCGTGCGTCGAGTTCGGAAAAGGTGTTGCTCGCGATCAACTGGAAGTCACTGCCGCCCGGCAGCACGCGTGCGCGCCAGCCATGGCCGATGGCTTCGCCGCCGGTGATGGGCACGACACGGTGCAGCCCGCGCGGACTGCTGCCGAACGCCTGCGGCACGCCCACTTCGACGCGCAGGTCGACGAAGTGTTCGAGCGCGGGCGTGGCGATCGAATCGAAGATGCTCATTGCCGGCGTCCGTTTGCCTGGTTCAGGCCGCCGCTGTTTCGGCGCTGGCGCGGTCCAGCATCTCGATGGTGCCGGCGTCGAGCTTGAGCTGCGTGGCCACCACGAGTTCTTCGAGCTGCGCGATCGACGTGGCGCTGGCGATGGGCGCCGTCACGCCCGGGCGTGCGATCTGCCAGGCGATGGCGACCTGGCCCGGCTTGGCGTTGTATTGCTGGGCCACGCGGTCGAGCGCATCAAGGATGCGCAGGCCGCGCGGGTTCAGGTACTTCTTGGTGGTGTTGGCACCGCGCGCGCTCTTGGCGGCATCGGCCTCGGTGCGGTACTTGCCGGTGAGGAATCCGGCGGCCAGCGCGTAGAAGTTGATCACGCCCACTTCGCGCTTCAGGCACAGCGGCGCGAGGGCATCCTCGAACACCGCGCGGTCGTACAGGTTGTACAGGGGCTGCAGGCTTTCGTAGCGTGCAATGCCGAGGCGCTCCGACACGTCGAGTGCCTCGGCCAGACGCGGCGCGGTGTAGTTGGAGGCACCGATGGCGCGCACCTTGCCTTCCTTGATCAGCGCGTCGAAGGCGCCGAGCGATTCTTCGAGCGGCGTGTTGGCATCGTCGTCGTGCGACTGGTAGAGGTCGATGTAGTCCGTCTGCAGGCGCTTGAGCGAGGCCTCGACCGCTTCGCGGATGTACTTGGGCGCCAGGCCCACCTTGCCTTCGCCCATCGGCTTGCCGACCTTGGTGGCCAGCACCACGCGGTTGCGCTTGCCGCTTTGCTTGAGCCACTTGCCGATGATGGTTTCGGACTCGCCGCCGGTATGACCCGGCACCCAGGCCGAGTACACGTCGGCCGTGTCGACGAAGTTGAAGCCCGCGTCGAGCCAGGCGTCGAGCAGCTTGAACGAGGCCGCCTCGTCCACCGTCCAGCCGAACACGTTGCCACCGAAGGCGAGCGGAGAAACCAGGAGGCCGGAGCGGCCGAGCGGACGAAGTTGCGACATGAGGATGTGTTCCCGAAGAAGCGTTGAGAAAAAGAAAGGGTCAGACGAAACCGATGGCGCCCAGCACCGCACCGGCACCGAGCAGCCAGAGCAGGTGGATGCGCGTGCGCCAGACGATAAGCGCAGCCGCACCGGTCAGCAGCCACAGGTGCCAGGCAGGCGCATTGCCGGCATGGTTACCGGTGGCCAGCACCCAGCCGGTGGCGATCAGCAGGCCCACCACCACGGGCGCCATGCCCTGCTTGAAGGCGCGCACCTCGCGGCGGGTGCGGTTGCGATGGCCCCAGCGCGTGGCGAAGTAGGTCAGCGTGGTGCTCGGCAGCATGATGCCGATCATGGTCACCAGCAGGCCGAAGAAGCCGAGCAGCCACGCCCCCGGCCCCGCGCCGATGCCGCCGCCCGCGTTGAGCCCCACGTTCCAGCCCATCAGCGCCACGAACAGCACGTTGGGCCCCGGCGCGGCCTGAGCGATGGCGACCGAGGAGCTGAACTGCGCATCGGTGAGCCAGCCATGCTGGGCCACCAGGAAGCGGTGCATGTCGGGCACGGTGGTGATGGCGCCGCTGATCGACAGCAGTGAAAGCAGCAGGTACTGCCCGAACAGGGCCAGCCAGTCGTGCCATTGCATTGCGATGGTCATGCCGGGATCTTTCGCCAGGTCCACACGCAGGCCACGCCGCCCAGCACCAGCAGCACCCAGCCCAGCGGGATCTTGAGCACCGTGATGGCCAGGAACACCAGCGCCATGATCGCCAGGCAGACCGAAAAGCCCAGCGGGTGCTTGCGCAACTGCGGCACCAGCTTGATGCCGGTGGCCGCGATCAGCCCGCCCGACACCGCGCCCATGCCGCGCAGCGCGGCCGCCACCTGCGGGTTGCCGGCGTAGTGCGCATAGAGCACAGCCAGCGCGAGGATGACGACGAGTGGAATGGTCAGCATGCCCGCCAGGGCGGCGAGGGCGCCGCGCAGGCCGAAGTAGCGGTCGCCGATCATCAAGGCGAGGTTGATCACGTTGGGCCCTGGCATCACCTGGGCCACGGCCCAGTCTTCGAGGAACTGCTCGGGCGTGAGCCACTTCTTTTTCTCGACCATCTCGCGCTGCACGATGGCGAGAACGCCGCCGAAGCCCTGCAGCGCAAGCCAGGTGAATGACACGAACAGGTCGCGCGGCGACTGGGGTTGGGCGGGTGTGGATGGCGCCACCGCGCCGGAGGCTGGGGGAGACGATTGCATGTGGAGCGATTATCGTAGGCGGACCTGCAACATGCCGGGCACCGGGCCGACATGCCCCGGGCCAATCCACAGGGAGACTCCATGCTCATGCAAATCCGCGCACTCTTCGATCTCTGCAAACGCGCCGTGGCTTCCTGGTCGAACGACTACGCGCCCAGCATGGGTGCGGCGCTGGCCTACTACACGGTGTTTTCCATCGCGCCGCTGCTGCTGATCGTGATTGCGGTGGCGGGGCTGGTCTTCGGGCAGGAGGCGGCGCGCGGCGAGATCTTCGCCCAGCTCTCGGGCCTGATGGGCGAGCAGGGCGCAACGGCGGTGCAGGGCATGCTGAAGGCGGTCAACAAGCCGGCCGAGGGCATCGTGGCCACGGTGATCGGCATCGGTCTGCTGGTGGTGGGCGCGACCACCGTCTTCGGCGAACTGCAGGACGCGCTGGACCGCATCTGGCGTGCGCCGGCCCGCGAGAAGAACAAGGGCCTGTTCAACATGCTGCGCGTGCGGCTGCTGTCGTTCAGCATGATCATGGGCATCGGCTTTCTGCTCATGGTGTCGCTGGTGGCGAGCGCCGCGCTGGCTGCGCTGGGCAAGTGGTGGTCGCCGATCTTCGGTGCCTGGGAGACGCTGGCGCAGGTGGTCAACTTCGTCTTCAGCTTCGGAATGGTCACCGTGATCTTCGCGATGATCTACAAGATCATGCCGCGCGCCAAGGTGCAGTGGCGCGACGTGTGGGTGGGGGCGGCGGTCACGGCGCTGCTGTTCACCGTGGGCAAGCACCTGATCGGCCTGTACATCGGCAAGAGCAGCGTGGCCTCGGGTTATGGTGCGGCGGGCTCGCTGGTGGTGGTGCTGGTATGGGTGTACTACTCGGCGCAGATCTTCCTGCTGGGGGCGGAGTTCACCTGGGTCTATGCGCGTACCTACGGCTCGATGAAAGATGCGAAGGGCGCGGTCGATCTGAATCCTTCGCCTACGCGGGACGTGCCGTTGGCTCACAACGACGCTTGAGGTTTTGGGGCGCTGCTGTTCAGGGCGACGCTCACGCCGACACGGTGCTCTTTTTCGCGAATGTCCCCCGCTTCGCTCCTCCTTTATTTCGCGAAAAAGAGCCCCGTATCGACGTGAGCGTTGGACAGAGCGGTCGTTGATCGGCCGCAAACACAGAGCGTGTCCCAGTGCGAATGACACCAGGTGCTCCCCGCAGCGAAATAAAGGAGGAGCGAAGCGGGGGACATTCGCGGAGGGGAGCACCTGGTGTCATTCGCACTAGCCCCGGATGACAACCGCCCAGTCAGCCCGCAAAGCCACCTTCATCCAGAAACTTCTGCTCCTCTACAGTAGACCGCCGCCCAAGCATCTTGTTGCGATGCGGAAAGCGCCCGAAGCGCGCCACGATATCCCTGTGCAGCACGGCAAAACGTTGTGTGTTGTCGTCCAGTGCCGAATTGAGTTCGACCGAACGCTCCTGCTCGTCAAGCACTTCCGAGTGCATGAACGGCAGATAGAAGAACCGGCGCAGCGCTTCATCGGCCTGCAAGTCGAAGCCCGCGTCCACCGCCTTGTGCGCCACTGCCAGCGCCAGGCCGTCTGTGGCGAGCATGTGGGGGTTGTTGCGCCATGCGTTGCGTGGCAACTGGTCCAGCAACACGAGCAGTGCCAGCGTGCCTTCGGCGTCGCGCGTCCAGTGATCGAGTTCACCGCGGGCCGCAGCCTGGTGGGCCGCCGAAAAGCGCGAGATGAACTCCGCGTCGAAAGCTTCGTTCTTGGCAAACCAGCGGTCGGGGCCGGCTTCGCGCCAGAAATCGACCACGGCGCGGGCGGTGGGGAGGGCATTGAAAGTCATCGTTGCATTCTCTTTCACGCACCCAACGCAGGCCAAAGTCGGGGTGGTGGCCGACAACACATGGCCCGCGGGCTGCCTATGCTGGCGTGTTCGTATTCATAACCAGGAGATAACGCTCATGAACCGATATGGCACCCTTTTGCGCGCAGCCCTCGTGACCGGAGTGGCTGCTGCAGCGCTGGCCGGCTGCGGACTGATGTCGAAGTCGAACGTCGCCAGCTTCAGCGGCACGATGAACGCCGCCAGCGAAGTCCCGCCGAACATGACGCGCGGCAGCGGCCTGGCCGAAGCCTGGCTCGACCGCGATACGAACGTACTCAAGTACAAGATCACCTACACCGGCCTGAGCGGCCCGGCCACGATGGCGCACTTCCATGGCCCTGCGGCCGCTGGTGCCAATGCGGGCGTGGTGTTGCCCTTCGCCAATCCGGCAAGTCCGATCGAGGGGCAGGCCACGCTCACGCCCGCGCAGGCTGCGGACCTGGTTGCAGGCAAGTGGTACGCCAACGTGCATACCGCGGCCAATGCGGGTGGCGAGATTCGCGGGCAGTTGCTGCCGAAGATGTGAAATCGTTCCAGGAGTGAACAACCCCTGGTCAGGTTGATGTCGCACGGCTGGTGTCAAATGAACGCATGACGACACCAACGAAGAAGAAACCCCGTGCCGCATCCCAACCCCTCAACCCTTTCGCATCTCGCCGCGAAGACATGCGCAACGCCCGCAAGGCGCTCGTGCTGCAGGGTGGCGGGGCGCTCGGTGCCTACCAGGCGGGTGTGTATGCAGCGCTCAGCGAAACCGACCTGCAGCCGCACTGGATTGCAGGCGTTTCCATCGGCGCCATCAACGCGGCGCTGATCGCGGGCAACGCACCGGAGCAGCGCGTCGACCGGCTGCGCGAGTTCTGGCACCTGGTGTCCTCGGGGCCTTCGCAGCGGCTTCCTTCATGGATGGGCGACCGGGCCACGCAGAACCAGTGGAGCGCCACGATGGCCTCGCTGGTGGGCATCCCGGGCTTCTTCGAGCCGCGCTATTCGCCGGCCTTGCTGATGGGCGGCGCGGCGCCGCTGCTGAGCTACTACGACACCTCCGCACTCAAGACCACGCTCGAGCGGCTGGTCGACTTCGATCGCATCAACGCCTGCGAAGCGCGCTTCAGCGTAGGCGCGGTCAATGTGCGCACCGGCAATTCGGTGTACTTCGACAACACGCGCCAGCGCATCGGCCCCGAGCACATCATGGCCAGCGGCGCGCTGCCGCCGGGCTTTGCGCCCATCACCATCGATGGCGACGACTACTGGGATGGCGGCATCGTCTCCAACACGCCGCTGCAGTACGTGCTCGACATGCACCCGCGCTCGGAGCCGCTGGTGGTGCTGCAGGTCGACCTGTTCAATGCACGCGGCGAAATGCCGCGCACCATGGCGGGCGTGATGGAGCGGCAGAAGGACATCACCTATTCGAGCCGCACCCGCATGAACACCGATGCGATGGCTGCCAACATGAACCTGCAGCAGGCCATTGCCGACCTGATCACCAAGCTGCCGGCCAGCCTGCGCAAAGACCCGAGCGTGCTCGCTGTGCAGTCGCAGCTCACGCACGAGCCCATCGACATCTTTCACCTGATCTACCGCGACAAGCCCTACGAACTCGAATCGAAAGACTACGAGTTCTCGCGCGCCGCGGTCGAGGAGCATTGGGAGTCGGGCGCGCGCGACATGCGCGTGACGCTGGCGCATCCCGAGACGCTGCGCGCCGATGCCACCGTCAACGGCGTCACCACCTTCGACCTGGGCGAGCATGGTGCGGGGCGCGTCAAGCGGCCCGGCCTGTCGCGCTGAGAGAAGACAAGCCAGGTTCAGTTTCAACTAAGAAACCAGCGCCAGACTGGGTAGCCACTTCAACAGGAGGAAATGTTCATGAACATTGAAGATGTGCGGCGCCAGGCCTTTGCGATGCCGCTGACCAGCCCCGCCTTTCCGCCCGGACCCTATCGCTTTGTCCGGCGCGAATTTCTCATCATCACGTACCGCACCGACATGGACGCCTTGCGCGCCGTGGTGCCCGAGCCGCTCGAAGTGGTCGAGCCGCTGGTCAAGTACGAATTCATCCGCATGCCCGATTCCACCGGCTTCGGCGACTACACCGAATCGGGCCAGGTGATTCCGGTGCAACTGCGCACCGCCAAGGGCGTGGAGAAGGGCGCGTACGTTCACGCGATGTACCTCAACGACCATCCGCCGATTGCAGGCGGGCGCGAGTTGTGGGGTTTTCCGAAGAAGCTCGCCTCGCCGGTGCTCGACTACGAGACCGACGTGGTCGTCGGCACGCTCGACTACGGCAAGGTGCGCGTGGCCAAGGCCACGATGGGTTTCAAGCACCGCACGCTCGACCCCGCGCCGATCCTTGCGGGCATCGCGCAGCCCAACTTCCTGCTCAAGATCATTCCGCACGTCGACGGCACGGCCCGCATCTGCGAGCTGGTGCGCTATCACATGGTCGACGTGACGCTGCACGGCGCATGGGGCGGGCCAGGTTCGCTCGAACTGCATCCGCATGCGCTGGCGCCCGTAGCCGAACTGCCGGTGCTGAAGGTCGAATCGGCCGTGCACTACATCGCCGACATGACGCTTGCACTCGGCACGGTCGAGCACGACTATCTCGCCTGATTCCTGTCGACACCTCTCAACTCCACTCTCAAGGAAGACTCACATGCAACTCAAGGACAAGGTCGCCTACATCACCGGCTCGGCCAGCGGTATCGGCAAGGAAATCGCCATTCTTTTCGCGCAGGAAGGCGCGAAGATCATCATTGCCGACCTCAACAAGGAAGCGGCGGATGCCACCGCAGCCGAGCTGAAGGCAACGGGCGCGCAGGCCGTCGGCGTGGGCGTCGACGTGACCAATGAAGACCAGGTCAATGCGTCGGTGGAAGAGGGCGCCGCAGCCTTCGGCGGTATCGACATCCTGATCAGCAACGCCGGCATCCAGATCGTTCATCCGGTCGAAGAGTTCAGCTTCGCTGACTGGAAGAAGATGCTCGCCATTCACCTCGACGGCGCGTTCCTCACCACCAAGGCGTGCCTCAAGCACATGTATGCGCAAGGCCGTGGCGGCAGCGTGATCTACATGGGCTCGGTGCACTCCAAGGAAGCCTCGTTGCTGAAGGCGCCTTACGTCACGGCCAAGCACGGGCTCATCGGCCTGGCCAAGACGGTTGCGAAAGAAGGTGCCAAGCATGGCGTGCGCGCCAACGTGATCTGCCCGGGCTTCGTTCGCACGCCGCTGGTCGAGAAGCAGATTCCCGAGCAGGCCAAGACGCTGGGCATCAGCGAGGAAGAAGTCATCAAGAACGTGATGCTCAAGGAAACGGTCGATGGCGAATTCACCACGACCGAAGACGTGGCGCGCGTGGCGCTGCTGTTCGCTGGCTTCCCGACGAATGCGCTGACCGGCCAGTCGCTCGTGGTGAGCCACGGCTGGTTCATGCAGTAAGCGCTTTTCTTTCTTTCTCCCTCCCCTCCCGGGGGAGGGTTGGGGTGGGGGCACGACGGCCTTCATCTCCGGCGCTCTGCCTGCCCCCATCCCAGCCTTCCCCCAGAGGGGGAAGGAGCAAGGCAAGGCGCTACAGCTTCAGCTCCCAGATCTCACCCACGAGCGGCTCGCCGTAGCCCTCGTGCGGCTCCGATTGCGTGAGCTTGAAGCCGCGCTTGGCGTAGATGCCGCGCGCGGCCAGCAGGCCACTGTTGGTCCACAGCACCATCTTCTTGTAGCCCTTGCGCCGCGCGAAGGCGATGCATTCGTCGACAAGGCGCCCGCCCAGGCCCAGCCCGCGCGCAGCCGGCGAAAGAATCAGCAATCGCAGTTGCGCCACCGTGGCTGACTTGCGCACCACGAAGATCGCGCCCACGCGCTCGCCGTTGAGTTCCGCGATCCAGCAGTGCTCCCACTCAGGCTGGAACTTGAGCAGGAATTCGCTCGCGATGCCCGCCACCAGTGCCTCGAACTTGCTGCCCCAGCCGTATTCGCGCGCATAGATTTCCCCGTGCTGCTGCACCACCCAGCCGATGTCGCCTGGCGCCGGGTCGCGCAGTACGGCGGTCTGGGTCCTGGCGGGCGCGACGGCCGGGTCGAGCAGCGACTGCATCGTGCCCATGGCCTGCATCAGTTGCTCGCGTTGGCCCGCTGCGAGCGGGGCGAGCAGGGCGGCGGCTTCGTCGCGCGATTTCTGTTGCAGGGGCGCAAATGCGGCGTGGCCGGCGTCGGTCAGGCGCAACACGCTTTGCCGTGCATCACGCGCATCCGGTGTTCGCGTGAGCCAGCCTTCGGTCTCGAAGCGCCGCAGGATGCGGCTCATGTAGCCGGCATCGAGCCCGAGGTCGCGCCCGATCTCGCTGGCAACCGCTGTTTCGCGGTGCGCCAGTTCGTACAGCACACGCACATCGGTCAATGACATGGGGCTGCCGAGGTAGGGGTCGAGGGCGCCGATGTGGCGTGTGTAGAAGCGGTTGAACTGCCGGATCGCCTTGACGGCGGCGGTATCGACGGTGGTTGATGGCGTGGACATGGTTGCCATTGTCATTCACATGATTGACTTTGGCAATCATGTGAAAACCGCAAGCGAGCCCGGCCACTGGATGTTTCGCGACAGGGATGCTGGAAAACCCTAAAATCGAGGGTTGCCCACAACAGCGCGCCCTTGGCGCTGTCAACTCCCACCGATGAACGCCCCCGTCGACGTCTCCTTTTTCGCGCGTGCCGCCAAGCCGCTGACCAGCTACCGCAAGTACTGGGCGGCCCGTTTTGGCACGGCCAAATTCCTGCCGACCACGCGCAAGGAGATGGACGCCCTCGGCTGGGACAGCTGCGACATCATCGTGGTGACGGGCGACGCCTATGTCGACCACCCGAGCTTCGGCATGTCGGTGATCGGCCGCATGCTCGAAGCGCAGGGCTTTCGCGTGGGCATCATTGCCCAGCCCGACTGGCAAAGCGCCGAGCCCTTCAAGGTGCTGGGCAAACCGAACCTGTTCTTCGGCGTGACCGCCGGCAACATGGATTCGATGATCAACCGCTACACGGCCGACCGGAAGATCCGCAGCGACGACGCCTACACGCCCGGCGACGTCGGCGGCTCGCGCCCCGACCGCGCGGCCATCGTCTATTCGCAGCGCTGCAAGGAAGCCTGGAACGACGTGCCGATCATCCTCGGCGGCATCGAAGGCAGCCTGCGCCGCATCGCCCACTACGACTACTGGTCGGACAAGGTCCGCCGCTCCATCGTGGTCGACTCCAAGTGCGACCTGCTGCTGTACGGCAACGCCGAGCGCGCCATCGTCGAGATCGCGCATCGCCTGGCCGCCAAGGAGCCGGTGCAGCAGATCACCGACGTGCGCGGCACCGCGTACGTTCGGCGCGAAACGCCCGAAGCCTGGTTCGAGATCAACTCCACCAGCGTGGACGAGCCGGGCCGCGTCGAGGCGCACGTCAACCCGTACCTGATGGTGTCCGAGCAGGCCAAGGCCAACGGTGCCACCTGCGCGAAGGAAGACGAGGCGAACGATGTGGCCAAGGCGGCGGAGACGGCCGGTTCGCCGGCGCTTCAGTCGGTGGTCAACCCCGCCATCAAGCCGCTGACCTTCATGCCCAACCCGGCACTGCAAAGCCGGGGCAAGATCAGCGTGCCGCCACGAGACCGCTCGGTGATCCGCCTGCCTTCGTACGAACAGGTGCGCAGCGACCCGGTGCTCTATGCCCACGCCAACCGCGTGCTGCACCTCGAAACAAACCCCGGCAATGCCCGCGCACTGGTGCAGGCACACGGCGAGGGCACCACGGCGCGCGACGTGTGGATCAACCCGCCGCCCATTCCACTGACCACGGCCGAGATGGACTACGTGTTCGACCTGCCGTACGCGCGCAGCCCGCACCCGCGCTACGCCGACGAAAAAGGCAGCCACGACGGCGCGACCAAGATCCCCGCGTGGGAAATGATCCGCTTCAGCGTGAACATCATGCGTGGCTGCTTCGGCGGCTGCACCTTCTGCTCGATCACCGAGCACGAGGGCCGCATCATTCAAAGCCGCTCGGAAGATTCGATCATCAAGGAGGTCGAGGCCATCCGTGATTCGGTGAGCGGCTTCACCGGCACCATCTCCGACCTGGGCGGCCCGACCGCCAACATGTATCGCCTGGGCTGCAAGAGCCCCGAGATCGAAGCGGCCTGCCGCAAGCCCAGTTGCGTGTACCCCGGCATCTGCCCGAACCTGGGCACGAACCACGATCCGCTCATCAAGATCTACCGCCGCGCGCGTGCGCTGCGCGGCATCAAGAAGATCCTGATCGGCTCCGGCCTGCGCTACGACCTGGCCGTGCAGTCGCCCGAGTACGTGAAGGAGCTGGTGCAGCACCACGTCGGCGGTTATCTCAAGATCGCGCCTGAGCACACCGAGCAGGGCCCGCTCACGAAGATGATGAAGCCCGGCATCGGCAGCTACGACAAGTTCAAGCAGATGTTCGAGAAGTTCTCGGCCGAGGCGGGCAAGAAGCAGTACCTCATTCCGTACTTCATCGCCGCGCACCCGGGCACCAGCGACGAGGACATGATGAACCTCGCGATCTGGCTCAAGAAGAACGGCTTCCGCGCCGACCAGGTGCAAACGTTCTACCCGTCGCCCATGGCCACTGCGACGACGATGTACCACACCAACAAGAACCCGCTGCGCAAGATCACGCGCGAGAGCGAAACGGTGGACATCGTGCGTGGCGACAAGCGCCGCCGCCTGCACAAGGCCTTCCTGCGCTATCACGACGCCAACAACTGGCCGCTGCTGCGCGAGGCGCTGAAGAGCATGGGCCGCGCCGACCTGATCGGCAATGGCAAGCACCACCTGATTCCGACGTGGCAGCCGCTGACCGATGGCGGCTACACGAGCGCGCGCCGCAAGAATTCCACGACAGCGCCCGCTGCTGCATCTGCGCCGGTCAAGCTGACGCCGGTGAAGCCCTCGAAGGGCCGCATCCTGACGCAGCACACCGGCCTGCCGCCGCGCGACAACGGCTCGGCACCGCGCAAGGCGTCCGGCCCGGTTCGCGGCAGCATTCGCAAGCCGCGCTGAGTTCAGAAAGCCGGCAAGCCGGCTGGCAAGAGCTTGCCGACCCAGGCTGCCACCGCCGCGATGTGGGCCAGCACCGTCACCCAGTAGGCCGCCATGAAGCTCGTCTTGCGAACCTTGTGGCGCAAGAGCCGTTGCGCACACCATGCACCCGGCCAGCCGCCGATCAGCGAGAGCAGATGCAGCGTGCTTTCAGCGGTGCGCCAGCGGCCTGTTGCGGCGGCGTTCTTGTCGAACCCGTAGACAAAAAACGTCAACAGGTTGAGCAGCAGCAACACACCAAGAGCGATCGGCGGAATGCGCCCAGTCCACACGCCATAGGCAAGCAGTGCGACGTAGCCGACGCCCAGAATCGCCATTGGCAGCATCGAGGAAGAAGAGGGCACGGCATCCCGGCCGCGCGCGGTGTTATTGCGATGGCCTTGCCCGCGTGATGAGCCGGAAGCTCGTTGTCGGGGTGGTTGCCGCTGTTGCTGAGTCGCGCCGACCGCCTGAACCGCCACGGCGCGCGGCCCTTTGCCTCCCACATGAATCTCGTCAAAGGTCAGCGTCATGCCGACCTGCGGTATCGCGCCGCGATCCGCGAAATCGCGCAGATGCACGAAGACGTCGGCAGAAATTTCGGAGCACCGAATGAAGCCGAAGCCCCGGTCTTTTTCCCATCGAACGAGCGTGCCTTGGCGTTTCATCGCCAGGATTTTCGCCGCTAGGCGTACTGCATTTCCCCGTTGCCGAACGACCAGTTCTCCTTCACCACCTCAACCAGGTTGATGAAGACATCCTCGCGCCGGATGCCCAACTGGCTGTGCAGGGCATCGGCCACGCGCCGGTAGAAGGCCTTCTTGAGATCGACCGAGCGGCCCTGGTTCAGCGTGATCTGGATCACCACGAAGCCTGCCGAGTATTCGATGCCAAGGTAGCTGGCCGGACGGACAAGCTCGCTCGCGCCATGTCGCGCAATGATCTGGAACTTGTCGTCTTCCGGCACGTTGATGGTGTCCCTCATCGCCTGGTAGATGAGGTCGCCGATGGCGGTGCCCAGCGTCTCGGGGCTGTCGTTGGAGAGGTCAATTCGAACGAGTGGCATGTGTGTTTCCTAAAAGGGATGGGGTGAGGGTAGGAGCATCCCGGGCCCCTAGTCTGCGCGCAAGCGCCTAAGATTGCCGGCATGGTTCTGTACCGTTCTCCCCCTCCATCGACCCGCAGCTGACGCGCGCCTCGTGCCGCGCTCAGACCCGCAAGTGGTCGCCGCCGTCCGCCTTCTTCGTCAAGGCCGGATGACGGCTGGATGGTCTTGCCCGCCCTCTGCAAAGAGAAAGAGGCGGCGGGCGTCATGGAGAACTTTCAACAATGAACGCAAGAATGTCTGCCGCCCTGGCATGGGGCGGTGTGCTGCTGGCCGGCGCGCTGTGGGGCGGCGGTGCGCTGGTGGCGCAATTCCTGATCGACGGCGGCATCGCGCCGCAGAGCCTGTCGCTGGCGCGCTTCGCGCTGGGGCTGCCGCTGCTCTGGTGGCTGTACTGGCGGGCGCCTGCCAAGCCGGATGCGCGCTGGGCCGACCTGGCAGGGCGCGAGCGCTTCCAGATCGTGGCCACGGGCGCGGCCATGGCGCTCAACGTGAGTTGCTGGTTCGCCGGCATCGCCCATCTGGGTGCGGCACTGCCGACGGTCATCTCGATCTGCTGCGCGCCGGTGATCGTCGCGCTGGTGTCCGTGCTGCGCGGCTACGAGCGCTTCGGCTTGCGCATGCTTGCGGGCCTGCTGCTCGCGCTGGTGGGCGTGCTGCTGCTCGTGATGCCTGCCACCGGCTGGGGACCGCTGGCACCTGGGCATGCGGTGGGGCTGGCCTGGTCTTTCGGCTCCGCGTTCTGCTACGCGATGGTGGTGCTCGGCAATGCGCGCATGCCCGTGCGGGTGCCGGCTGTCACGGCATCGGCCTGGGGCATGAGCGTGGCGGCGCTGTGCATGCTGGTGATCGCGTGGCCCGGCGGCATCACATGGCCGGCAGGCGCGGCGCAATGGCTCGGCGTGGGCTACACGGGCGTGGTGACGACCTCGGTGGCCTACCTGGCATTTGCCTGGGGCGCACGCCGGTTGTCGCCGACCGCCGCCGTGGTCGGCACGCTGATCGAGCCATTGGTCGCTGCCGTGCTGGCGGCGCTGTTGCTGGCGCAGCCGATGGCGCCGCGCCAGTGGGCGGGCGCCGTGCTGTTGGCCGCGGCGATGGTCCTCCTGGTAAGGCGCCAGGGAGCTACGGGAGCGGCCTGAGCGCAAACTGAGGCACTCCGTTGTATGGTGTGACCCCATGAGTCATTCGCTTCGTACGCTGGCCCCGTGGATGCGCACCCTGGCGGGCGCCGTGCTGTTCTCCGCCGCATTGCCGGTGCTGGCGGCGGCGCCCGAGGCCGCGCCGGCTGCGTCGACCACGCCCGCCCAGACCTTGCGCGCCACCCACCAGCGCATGAGCGACAAGCTCGATCACAGCAGCTTCGGGCGCCCCGTGCAGCTCGATTCAGAAGAGACGCCCGGCGGCCTGCAGGGCGACGTCTATGCGGTGGTCGACCATTCGCTCTCGGAGATCAGCTCGACGCTGAAGGGGGCGGCGCGCTGGTGCGACGTGCTGGCGCTGCACATCAACAACCGCCGTTGCCGCGCGGGCACGTCGCCACAGGGGCGCGAGACGCTCACGCTCTACGTGGTGCGGCGTTACGACAAGCCTGTCGACCAGGCCTTCGAGTTGCCCTTCGTCTATCGGATCGTGAATGCCGCGCCCGAGCACCTGTCGGTCGAGATGACGGCCGCCAGCGGACCGCTGGGCACGAGCAACTACCGCGTCACGCTCGAAGCCGTGGCGCTGGACGAGCGCAAGAGCTTCCTGCACTTCAGCTACAGCTACGACCACAACATGATGGTGCGGCTGGGCACCCAGGCCTACCTGGCGACCTTCGGCCGCGACAAGGTGGGCTTCACGCCGATCGGCAAGGGCCCGGACGGCCAGCCAGAGTACATCCGTGGCCTGCGCGGGCTGGTCGAGCGCAATGCGATGCGCTATTTCCTCACGCTCGACGCCTTCCTGGCGGCGCCGGCACAAGACCAAGCCGAGCGCCGCGAGCGCTACTGGTTCGCGGCGGCGGAGCAGTATCCGCGGCAACTGCACGAGGTCGATCTCGACACCTATCTCGCGCTCAAGCGGGAAGACCGCAAGCGCGAAGGCCCCGCCCGCTGAACGACGCGGCTGCGTCGAGGCGGATCAGTCGGCCAGCGTGAGCAGCGGCACGTCGCGCTCGCGGCCCATGGCCTCCAGTTCGGCACGCGTGCGCACGGCCAGCCACGCGGCCAGCGCATCGTGCGTGGCCGGTGCCAGCATGTCGCGCGACGTCACGCCCGCCGCTTCGCAAAGGCGCGCCGCGAAATGCGGCTCCAGCGCCGCAACCGCCACGCGCCCATCGGCACAGCGATAGACGCGGTAGCCCGCATGGGCACCGCCGACTGCACCCGAAGGCTGCGTCAGGCCCCAGGTGCGCGGTAGCGCCAGCCAGTCGGCCGAGGCGTTCAGCGCAACTTCGAGGTACACGCCGCCGGCCTTGTTGTCGTTGTCACCTGTGCCGGCGCGGGCGCGCAGCAGCATGGCCTTCAGCACCGCCTCGCTCGCGAGCAGGGCACCGCCCATGTCGGCATAGAGCGTGGGCGGCAGTTCGGTGCCGGTCACGAGGCCGCTTTCGGCCAGGTAGGTGAGGTCGTGGCCCGGCTCTTCCGCCCGCTCACCCGGCGCGCCGACGATGGCCACCTGCGACAGCGACGGGTGGCGCGCCTGCAGCGCGGGCCAGTCGAGGCCCAGCTTGCGCAGCGCCGAGGGGCGAAAGGACGTGAGCAGCACATCCGCTTTCGTGAGTTCGTCGTGCAACTGCTGCTGCCCCGCCTCGGTCTTCAGATCCGCAGCCTGGATGGCGATGCCTTCGTGCAGCGCGGCATACGCGGGCCGGTTGTAGAGCCCCATCGGGTCGCCGCCCGGCGGTTCGAGCTTCAGGCAGTCGGCACCCATCTCGCGGCAACGCAGCAGCGCGGCCGGGCCGGGCAGGTTGAGCGCAAGGCTCAGGACGCGCACGCCCGCAAGCGGCAACAGGGAAGGGGCAGAAGGGCTTGTCATGGGGCGTGCATCCAGGAACAAAGGGCTGTCGAACGGCAGCGATTCTCACCCGGGCGCGCAGCGCGGGAGCCAGATTCCGCAAGCCACCGCACAGGGCTCGCGCGTAGCATGCGCGATGGCAGCGCTTTTCCTTGCCGCTGCCGCAACGACAAGGAGACAACGCATCATGTTTGAAGCTTCCCTCATGAGCGGCCAGCGCATCCTCGTGACTGGCGGCGGCACAGGCCTCGGTCGTGCGATGGCCGAGCGCTTCCTGAGCCTGGGCGCCGATGTGGCCATCTGCGGCCGGCGCCAGTCGGTCTGCGAGGAAACGGCGGCCGAATGGCGCCAGCAGTTCCCGGACCGGCGCGTCGATACCTTCGGCGTCGACATCCGCGTGGCACAGGCCGTCGACGAGATGGTCGAGAGCCTGTTCCAGAGTGGCGGCCTCACCGGACTGGTCAACAACGCAGCGGGCAATTTCGTGTCGCCGACCGAGAGCCTCTCGCCGCGCGCCTTCGACGCCGTCGCCAACATCGTCTTCCACGGCAGTTTCTACGTGACGCAGGCCGTGGGCAAGCGCTGGGTGGCGCAGTCCAAGTCGGGCGAATGGAAACAGGGCGATGCCTTCCGCAGTGTCATGAGCATCATCACCACCTGGGTCGACAACGGCAGCCCCTACGTCGTGCCCTCGGCCATGAGCAAGGCCGGAATCGACGTGATGACCAAGTCGCTCGCGGTCGAATGGGCGCGCCACGGCATCCGCCTGAATGCCGTGGGCCCCGGCGAGATTCCGACCGAAGGCATGAGCAAGCGCCTGAACCCCGGCGAGGAGCCCGGCGCGCGCAGCAAGCAGAACAACCCGATGGCGCGCACCGGCCGCATGAGCGAGCTGCAGAACCTCGCGTCATTCCTCATGGCCCCGGGCCAGTGCGACTGGCTCACGGGCCAGAGCATCATGATGGACGGCGGCAATGCGCTGGCCACCGGTGGCAACTTCTACGAATTGCGTCAGTGGAGTGACGCCGATTGGCTGGCTGCGCGCGAACGCATCGAGGCGCAGAACCAGAAGGACAAGGCGCAGCGTTGAACGACTGGGGGCTCTTGCTGATTCCTTGTTGAGTGAAGTGCGGGTTCATTCGGGGTGCGTGCGAATGACACCAGGTGCTCCCCTCCGCGAATGTCCCCCGCTTCGCTCCTCCTTTATTTCGCTGCGGGGAGCACCTGGTGCCATTCGCACAGGACGCGCTGCTATTGATCCTGCGATCAACGACTGCTCTGAGCGCTCACGTCGATACGGTGCTCTTTTTCGCGAAATAAAGGAGGAGCGAAGCGGGGGACATTCGCGAAAAAGAGCACCGTGTCGGCGGGAGTGCGGCCCTGAACAGCAGCGCCTCCAAACAACAAGCCTCAAACAAATCGCAAAGACAGACCGTTATTTCTTCGGCAGCTTCGCCGCATGCACGGTGATGTGCTTGTTCACGGGGCTCGACAGCACCAGAGACGTGGTCACCGCGCCGTCCACAGCCAGAGCGTCCACCACGCGCTGCAGGTCGGCCGGCCCGGCGATCGCGCAGCGCACGATGAAGCAGTCTTCGCCGGTCACGCGGTCGGCGCTCAGCACCTCGGGCATGGCGTCGAACAGCTTCAGGTATTTGGCGATGCCCGCATGCGTGGTCTCGATGCGGATGATCGCCTGCAGGCCCACGCCCAAGGCGCGCAAATTGACGCGGGCGCCGTAGCCTTCGATCACACCAGCATCTTCCAGCTTGCGCACACGCTCGCTCATGGCGGGCTGCGAAAGGCCGATGCGCTTGCCCAGCGCGGCCAGGCTCTGGCGGGCGTCGGCTTGCAGGGCTTCGAGGATCAGACGGTCCTTCTTGTCGATGTTCATGTGTACGGTCCGGGCAATGCGTTGACGATCACCGATGGGTGATCGGTTTGCGGCCCCGATTTTCGATGGATTGCCATTCGGCGCGGGCGCAGTGGCCGGTATCGTGGCGCACCTTCTTCAGGAGAAACAATGCAACTCGTCGGCATGCTCGATTCACCCTTCGTGCGGCGCACCGCCATTTCGCTGCGGCTGCTCGGTGTTCCCTTCGTGCACCGGTCGATCTCGGTGTTCAGCACCTTAGAGCAGTTTCGCGAGATCAACCCGGTGGTGAAGGCGCCCACGCTGGTGTGTGAAGACGGCACGGTGCTGATGGATTCGACGCTGATCATCGACCACGCCGAAGTAACCAGCGGCCGCAGCCTGATTCCGCGCGATGCGGTTGAACGGCTTCGTGCAACGCGCGTGATCGGGCTGGCGCTGGCCGCGTGCGAGAAGACGGTGCAGATCGTCTACGAACGCAACCTGCGGCCGGCCGAGAAGCAGCACCAGCCGTGGGTCGACCGGGTGCACGGGCAGCTCATCGCGGCGTACGCGGCGCTCGAACATGAGGTGGCTGCACATCCGCTGCCGGGCGAGGAAGCCGCGATGACGCAAGCCGGCGTGTCAACCGCCGTGGCCTGGGCGTTCACGCAACTATTGCTGCCAGATGCCGTAGCGCCTGGAGACTTTCCGTTGCTGGCGGCGTACTCCGCGCACGCGGAAAGCCTTCCGGTTTTCCTGGCCGCGCCGCAGGTCTGAATCAACTGGCGATGTCCGCCCCGCGCTCGGCCAGCAATGCGCGCAGCACCGATCGGTGACAGTGCGATTCGTCTTCGCAGTAACAACCGACCGCGAGCGACGTGCCGTGCGAAAGCGCGGCGAGCAGATCGAGGCTGCGGCTTGCGTCGGCCTCGGCCATCTCGGCCTTGAACTTGCGCACGAAGGCGTTCCATTGCGCGGGCGTTTCCGCTTCCTGCGCCTGCTTCATGGTCTCGACGGAAGGCGCGAGGTTCGGGTACCACACGTCGTACCAGTCCTGCGAGGCGAACTCTGTCTTTGGAACGCCGCGCGGCGGGCGACGGACGGTGCCGACACGCAGGCCTTCGCCGGGTGCGCGTGGTGTGCCGAGACGGACGATGCGGATGCTCATGGCGTGGTCCTTTTTTGTCTTGTGTTCAGGTGCCGACGATACCGCCGTCGCGCCGACGGATCGCCAGTGTGGCTGAGCGAGGCCGCACGCTGCCCGGTGTCGTGCCATCGGGCCATGCGCTGTTCGCTGTGGCACCGCCGTCGTCGCGCGCTTCGCCCGGATGCTGGATGTTGACGAACAACGTGCGCCGGTCCGGCGTGACCACGCAGCCGGTGATCTCGCAGCCGTTCGGCCCCGTCAGGAAGCGCTGGATGCGACCGGTGGCGGGGTTGGCGCACAGCATCTGGTTGTTGCCCAGCGACGCGTACGGTGGCTTGCCGATGACCTGGCCGCTCATGTCGGTCTGGATCCAGAGCAGGCCGCCGCTGTCGAAGTGCAGGCCGTCGGGGCTGCCGAACATGTCGACGTCGGCCGAGGGATAGCGCGCGCCGCTGCCCGGTTGCGCGGGGTCGCCCGCCAGCGCGAAATGGTCCCACGCAAAGGCGGTGCTCGCGGCGTCGCCGCCGTCCTCGCGCCAGCGCAGGATGCCGCCGAAGAGATTGTTGGCGCGCGGGTTGGCCGCATCGGGTGCGGGCTTGCCGGCATCGCCGCGCTGGCTGTTGTTGGTGAGCGTGACGTACACCTCGCCGCTTTGCGGATGCACCGCGATCCATTCGGGGCGGTCCATCTTCGTGCCGCCCACGGCGTCGCCTGCCAGGCGCGCGTGGATCAGCACTTCGGGCTGGTCGGCAAAGCCTCCGCCTGCATCGAGCCCGTTGCGGCCGTGCGCGAGTTCGAGCCACTGGCCGCGGCCTCCTGCGTCGTAGCGCGCTACGTAGAGCGTGCCCTCGTCCAGCAGATGCTGGTTCGCCGCGCGCGCGGCGGCGTCGGTGCCGGGGCGCACCTTGTCGCGGCTGACGAACTTGTAGATGTATTCGAAGCGCGAGTCGTCGCCCATGTAGACGACCACGCGGCCATCTTTGGCGAGCGTGCAGGTGGCGCTTTCCTGTCGCTTGCGGCCCAGGGCGGTGCGCTTGATGGGCGTGGAGGTCGGATCGAACGGGTCGATCTCGACCACCCAGCCGAAGCGGTGCGGCTCGTTCGGATGGCGGCTCAGGTCGAAACGTTCGTCGAAGCGCCAGTACTCGACCCATTGCGAACCCGGCACCGTGCCGTAGCGGCGTTGCGCGTCCGTCATGCCCTTTGCCGCTTCCTTCGGTCCGCCGAAGTAGCCGTGGAAGTTTTCTTCGCAGGTCAGGTAGGTGCCCCAGGGCGTGACGCCCATCGCGCAGTTGGCGAAGGTGCCGAACACCGCGTCGCCAGCCGGGTTGGCGGCGGTACGCATCAGCGGCGTGCCTGTGGCGGGGCCTGCGATGCGCATGGGCGTGTTGCCATGCACGCGGCGTGCGAAGGGCGAGGGCTGCACCTGCTGCCAGCCGGCAGGCGTGCAGCGGATCTCGATCACCGAAACGCCCATCGCGTGCAGCGACTTGCGGACCTTGTCCGCCGTCCAGTTCTTGATGCCGTCGGTGTGCAGCAGCTGCTCGTCGGTGTATTCGTGGTTCATCACCAGCAGGCCGCGCTCGCCGCTCGCGTCGAGCGCGAAGAAATGCATGCCGTCGTGGTGCATGCCGGCTTGCACGGCCTGGTCGGCGGCGCTGTTGCTCGCATCCGGCGCAAAGGCCGGCATCTGTCCGGCAATGCCGGCGGGCGTGCCCCAGGGGTAGAGCACCTGCCATTCGTATTCGGGCGGCACCACCACGGCGTCGCGCAGGGAGGCGGGCACGCTGGTGAAGCCGGGCGCTCCGCTCTGGCGTGGGGCGGAAGGCGATGCACAGCCTTGCCCGAACAGCGCGACCACGGCAGCGGCAGAGCCCGATTGAAGAAGAAAGCTGCGGCGGTCCAGTGGCATGGCGAGGGTGTTGTGTAGGTGACAGCCGCCATCATCGCCCAGCGCCATGCCGGGCGATACTGGCCCAAAGAACCGCCCAGGAGACATGCCACATGACCGACCGCCGCATCGAATGGACCCGCCACCCCGATGGCGTGGTGGAACTGCAGCTCGCACGTGCCGACAAGATGAACGCGCTCGATCCGGCGATGTTCGACGCACTGATCGAGTCCGGCGAGGCATTGCGCGGCGATGCCTCGGTGCGCGCGGTGGTGATCTCGGGTCGCGGCAAGGCTTTCTGCGCGGGGCTCGACATGGCGTCTTTCGAACGCATGCAGCAGCAGGGCGGCGCGGCCGACGTGCTGGGCGAGGGCGCTGCGGGCACCGACTTGCTCAAGCGCACGCATGGCATCTCGAACGCCGCGCAGCATGTGGCGATGGTCTGGCGCGAAGTGCCGGTGCCGGTCATCGCTGCCGTGCACGGCGTGGCCTTTGGCGGCGGGCTTCAGGTGGCACTGGGCGCCGACATCCGCATCGTGGCGCCGGACACCAGGCTGTCGGTCATGGAGATCAAGTGGGGACTGGTGCCCGACATGGCCGGCATGGTGCTGATGCGCGAGCTGGCACGCAGCGACGTGGTGCGCGAACTCACGTTCACCGGCCGCATTTTCTCGGGTGAAGAGGCCTTGCGGATCGGCTTCGCCACGCGCCTGTCGGCCGACCCGCTGGCCGAAGCCTTGCAGATGGCGCATGAGATCGCAGGCAAGAGCCCTGATGCCATTCGCGCCGGCAAGCGGCTGCTCAATGCCTCGCTGGCGCAGAGCGCTGCAGAGCTGCTGATGGCCGAGTCGGTCGAGCAGAAGGCATTGATCGGCAGCCCGAACCAGGTCGAGGCCGTGAAGGCCAACATCGAACGCCGCGCGCCGCGCTTCAACGCGCCAGCCTGACGAGCCTTCGGCGGTAATCGCCGCGACGTTGATATGAAAGGGGCCTGCAAACACGCATGAGCCCTCTCTGGTGTTGCGCGCCCGCACGTTGCCGGGCGGGTATTCCCGAGGACGACTTGCCGTGGAACAGGCTCTTCGCGCAACCTCGCACCCACCACCTTTGCGGGCCCTCGTCGGCGCCTGTTCTTTCCCCGAACTCGGGAGCATTTTTTGCTACCTGTGCGCAAAAAAAGCCGAAAAGTGCACTCTGAGTGTCTTTGTGTAAGAATAAAGTAGTTGTTTTAAGGGGATGATGAATGAAAATGGAGTCAGTTTGTGTGCAGAAGGTCACGCCTTCTCGTGTGAGCGGTCCTCGGGAGGATGGCTCGTGGCGTCACAGTCATTAACAATCGAGGACTTTGCCTAGCGACGGCGATCCGTCATGTCGACGACCACGTTTTTCTGTAACCTCAGCGTGCCCATTCTGGTGGGCGAGGATCGCTACAAGTACATCCCCATCGTCGGGGTCTTTCGCAGCATTCCCTTCGACCAAGTCGATGAATGGGTAATGGACCCCGATGGCCGGCCGCGCAGCGACCGCGAATTGGCGGCCGAAGTTCTTGTCGAGATCCGCAAACCACTCGGTTCGAGTGGACGCACCGCACCGCACGCCTTCGAGGTGGGAGACATCCTGCAACTCGACCGCGCAGCCGCGATCGTTGTGTCCACCTACCTGGCGGCGTTGCCGCGCGTCTGAGCCTGGCGCTCAATCACACCTGAAAACCGACTCCCCGCGCGCCCCTTCATGCACGCATCTTCTTCAGGATGCGATCGCGCCCACAGCCCAATAGAAAGTTGGCCTTGCCCCGTTGAGCAGATGGTCGCCCACCACGCGCCCCTTGTAGATCGTCGGATTGTGCGAAGCCAGCGTGCGCGCATTGCGCCAGTGGCGATCGAGCCGGCGGTCTTCCTGCAGCGCTGAAGCACCACCGATGTCGAACAGCCGCGTGCCGGCCTGCAGCACCGCGTCGACGATGCCGGCCTGCGCCTTGGCGGTGTTCAGCTCCACCTCGAACAGAAGGCCCTCGGGAACGGTTTCGCCGCGCTGAAGAAAGCGGTCGATGTCGCCCAGGCCGCGTGCCACGGCCTGCACGGTCGAGGCCGCAATGAACGCGGTGCTCGCGAGCTGCCCGATGACCTGCTGTACCAGCGGATCTTCGCGCGGCGTGTCGCCGCTGCCGTGGCTGTAGACGCGCTTGCGCGGCTGCACGAAGGCCACCGCATCGCGCACGATGGCGCGCGCGATGCCCGCCAGCGTGGCCAGGTGCGTGAGCTGGAAGTGCGCGGTAAGCGGCGTGGGCTGGTCGCGCACATACAGCAGCACGTTCTCGGGCTTCACGCGCACGTTGCGAAAGCGCGTGGTGCCCGAAGCGCTCAGACGCTGGCCGAAGCCGCGCCAGTCGTCGACGCGCTCCACGCCGGCTGCTTCTGAAGGCACGAGCGCGATCACGCGTTCGCTGCTGCCGTCGTCGTTCAGCCGTTGGGCCGACACCGAGATCCAGTCGGCATACAGCGTGCCGGTGCTGTAGTACTTGTCGCCGTCCAGCCGCCACGCATCGCCGTCGCGCTTCAGCGTGGTCTGCATGGTCTTGAGCGAGCCGTCGCCAAGCTCGGTGGTGGCGTTGCCGAAGATCACGCCTTCGGCGGCCAGGCGCATCCACGGACCGTGCAACGCGGGATCGATTTCCGCGAACAGACGCTCGATGAATCCGAAGTGCGCGCGCAGGATCTGCGGCAGGTTGGAGTCGGCCTCGCCGAGTTCGATGAGCAGGTCGTACAGCTGCTCGACCGAGGCGCCGAGCCCACCGTACTGCAGGGGCACGCGCAGCGCACCGAAGCGCTCGGCGTTGAGCCAGGCCACCGGCTCGTAGGCCAGTTCGCGTTCGTTCTCGCGCTGCGCCGCATGCTCGGCAATGCGCTGGAAGATCGGGCGGAAGCGTTCAGCGAGTGGCTGCGAAGAAAAAGGCGCGGGGGCTGCAGCGTGGCGCGGACTCGTCGCATGCGCGGCGAGGTCTGGCGTGTCTTGGATGGATGCCATGGAGATCGGGCAGCCTGGGACTGCCCGCGAAAAGAGAGAGACGGGCGCCGACTGTGCCCCTGCGACACCCGTCTGTGAAATACGCTTTTCGAGTTTTCTTATGCCGGGAGATGCCTGCTGCCTACTGTCTATCGCTTGCCGCGCGCGTCCACCGGCCAGATGGCGACCAGCGTGTCGCCTTCGACCACGTGGTACGCGTCATGCAGGTTGACGGTCGGGTCGCAATGCGGCGTGACGAATTCGACACGCGCACCGAGCGCGGGCCGAGGCCCGGCCGGCAGCATCAACTTGCCGTGCTCGTCGCCGAAGAAGGCGTAGCGGCTCGCGGGATCGACGCCACTCGCCACCAACGGCACGCCGCTGTCGGTCGAGAAGCACTTGCTGCCGCCATCGACCGTCACCCATTCGGCCGCATTGGTGCTGACCACGGCCGTCTGCACCAGCAGCGAGACCTCGAAGGGCGAGGGCTGTCTGCCGCTGGCGAGCACGTGCGTGTATTCGGCATCCATGAAGACGTAGGAGCCGGCCTGCAGTTCGGTGAACGCGTTCTCCTGCGAATCGAGATCGTGCGTGCCGGTGCCGGCACCGGTGACGATCTCGAAGCGGATGCCTTGTGCCTTCGCCGCGGCGACGATGCCGGCCACGGTTTCACGCAGGCCTGCCGCCGCCGAGCTGCGCCGGTCGCGCTCCACGATGTGTTGCAGGTTGCCTGCATAGGCCTGCAGCCCGCGCAACCGCAGGCGCGGCTCGGCGGCCACGCGCGCCGCCAGTTCGAGCACTTGCGCTTCGGTCGCGGCGCCGGTGCGGTTGTAGCCGGCGCCGTAGTCGACCAGCACGTCGAGCGGATGTGCCAGCGCGCTGGCGGCCTGCGCCAGGTCGTCCACATTGCGCGGGTTGTCGACCACCACCATCACATCACCCGGACGGGCGCGCTGCGCAAGCTTCATCAGCCGCGCGATCTTGCTCGGCGTGACGGCGGGCGAAGTGATCAGCACGCCGGGGATGCCGCCTTCGACCATGATCTCCGCCTCGCCCAGCGTCACGCAGCTCACGCCGATGGCGCCGGCCGCGACCTGGCGCCGCGCGATCTCGACCGACTTGTGCGTCTTCACGTGCGGGCGCAACCCGATGCCGCGCGCCTTGGCAAAGGCCGCCATGCGTTCGATGTTGCGCGTCATCGTGGGCAGCTCGATCAGCAGCGCGGGCGTGTCGAGCAACTGGCGGCCGCCGGGAACGCCGATCAGCGGCGCGTTGACTTGCAATTCAGTGGGCATGAGAAAGAGGCCTTGGTTTTTGGGGAATGAAGGTGCGGTGCAGGAAGAGACGCGCTGTGAAATGATCGCATCGAAATGCATGCACGAACCCCTGTCTGTGAAATGGCTGGCCTGCGATGAAGGCGCTCGACATCGAAGCGGTGCAGGCCTTCGTGCGGGTCGCCGATCTCAAGAGCTTCACACGTGCGGCCGAAGCCATGGACAGCGCGCAGTCGGCCGTCAGCCTCAAGGTCAAGCGTCTTGAAGAGGTGTTGGGCCGGCGCCTGCTCGAACGCACGCCACGGTCGGTGCGGCTCTCGGCCGAGGGGCTGGCCTTCCTGCCCTCGGCGCGCAAGCTGCTGGCCGCGCACAGCGGCGCACTCGAGTCCTTCGGTGTGCAACAGCGCCGGCTGGTCGTCGGCATGAGCCACCACGTCGTGGGCGCCGAGTTGCCGCTGCTGCTGCGGCGGATGAGGGACGCCGAGCCGCTCGTGGTGATCGAGGTGCGCGTCTCCACATCGCGCGAGTTGCTCGACGCCTTCGACCGCGGCGGGATCGATGCCGTCGTCATCCTGCGGCACGACAGCCGGCGGCTCGATGGCGAACTGCTGCTCGAAGAACAGTTCGGCTGGATGGCCGCACCCGACTTCGTGCATCGCTCGGGCGAGCCGCTGCGGCTGGCCACGCAGGCCGAGCCTTGCAGCGTTCGCAGCATGGCGGTCGCCACGCTGGCCGAAGGCAAGGTGCCGTGGACCGAGGTGTTCGTGGGCGGTGGCGTGCTCACGGTCGGTGCCGCGGTTTCGGCAGGGTTGGCGGTCGCCGCACTGGGGCGGCGCGTGGCGCCGCTTGGAACCATCGACGTGGGACCGATGCTGGGCCTGCCGCCATTGCCGTCGCGCGATGTGGTGCTGCACACCAGCGTGTCCGATCCGCAAGGGCGCAGTGCGTTGCGCTCTCTGTCGGCGGCGATCCGGTCGACGGCGGTGTAGCGCGCGACGCGAAGGCGCACGCGGCTACGTCGACAGCAGCCGATGAGCCGCCATTGCCGCCAATGCGGCAAGCCCGCAGATCGACACCGCCGCGATGCCGAGGCTCGCGAGATGCGCGAACACCATCTCCGAGCGATGAGGTGAGCGGGCGCGGGTCATGCGAGCTGGCCGATGCCGGGCTTTGCCAGGTGCAGCACTTCGTAGACCGTGGCGCCGGCTGCAGGCTCCGGCGCACGGGCCGACAGCGTGAACCGGATCAGTCGCCATGCAGCGAGGTCGAGTGCCGTCCAGACTGCGATGGTGTCCGCCCCCGCAGCCAGCGTGCGGTTGCCCTCGGCCTCCGCTGCCTGCACGGCGGCACGGTCCACCGCCGCATCGAGCGCATGCTCTTGTCGAAGAAGCGAATGCGCCTGCTGCGCGCGGCCCGCGCCGGCGCGCGCATCCAGCGGCAGCCAGGTTTCCACGCGCGGCCGCCCGAAGGAATCGATCACGCTCTGAAAGCGATCCCCCATGAGGAAGCGCACGGCCGCCGCCGGGTCGAGCCAGAGATAGACCGACGCATAGAGATGGCCCGTGGCACCGTGCCGGCCGCGTTCCTGCGAAACGAAGGCCTTGAAGGCGAGGCCTTCGGTGTCGTCCCACAGCGGGCCCCGCCGGGCCGCGCGCTGGCGGATCACCTGCATGTCGTAGTCGGCCGGCAGCCTGTGCGCGTACTGCATTGCGAACATCGTGTCGCTCCTTCTCGTGAATGGATCGACAAGAGCTTGCGCTTGTGCATGCGCCGGCAGAAGAGGGCGCGCGATATAGCTGTGATTCGCCAACGCGATGGTCGGCGCAGCCGGCCGAGGCCGCGTCAGGGCCGGCGCTTGAGCGGTTCTTCCACCGCGTCTTTGTTCGACGGTGGGCTTGCCTGCAGCGCGGCGATGAGCAGGCGGCCGGTCATCTGCAGGTGCTCGGCGATCAGCGTTTGCGCCGCCTGGATGTCACGGTTAAGCACTGCATCGACCAGCGCCTGGTGTTCAGCGCGCACGTCGCGCTTCTCGAAGGCGAGCGGCGCCGAGAGTTGCCGGTAGCGCTCGCTCTGCTGGTAGAGCATCTGGTGCATGCGCAGCAGCCAGCTGTTCGGGCAGCCCGCCACCAGCGCGTTGTGAAACTCCGCATGGCCCTCGGTCCAGTCGGTGCTGAGCATGGTGGGCATCGCGGTGTCGCGCTCGGCAAGGCGCGTGAGGCGGTGGTGCGCGGCGACCACGCTGCCTTCCCAGGCCAGGTCGCCGTGGCGAATGGCTTCGGCGAGGCAGAGCTTTTCGATCTCGATGCGCGCCTTCACCAGTTCCTCTAGGTCGGTCACCGAGATCGGGCTCACGCGGTAGCCACGGGCCGGCTCCGATACCACCAGCGCTTCGGCTTCCAGCATCGCCAGGCCTTCGCGCACCGCGCCGGCGCTCACGTCGAGTCCTTCGGCCAGCGCGGCGATGTTGAGCTTGGAGCCGGGCAGCAACCGCCCGCCCACGATGGATGCGCGCAGCTCGGTGAACACCTGCCGTGTCTGGCTCAAGCCCTTCGTTTTCTCGTTCATCGCGCTTCCGTTTTTCCGAAACCGGCCGATCATACTTGTTGACCCTGATGATCCTTGGATTGAAGAATAATAGGTTAAAGTCAAAATAATATATTATTCAGGCAAACGCGCAGAACCGATTGGAGACACACCACATGGCCCAGATCCAGCTTCGCACCCGCAAGAGCCCGCATCGCGCGGCGCTGCACAGCGTTCATTCGCTCGACAGCTTCGTCTTCACCGTGCCCGACCTCGATGAGGCCGAGCGCTTCTACGATGCCTTCGGGCTGGTGCTGCGGCGCGAGGGCGCCCGGCTCGACCTGTACACCGAGGGCCATCCGCATGCTTGGGGCTCGCTGCATCAGGCGCCCGGCGTGAAGAAGCTGCAGTACCTGCGCTTCGCCTGCTTCGCGGAAGACTTCGACGCCATCGCCGCGCGCATCGAACGGATGGGCGTGCCGCGGTGCCCGCCGCATCCGCTGGGCGACGACAGCGGCCTGTGGGTGCGGCACCCCGAGGGCTATCCGGTGCAGATCGTCGTGGCCGCGAAGAGCACGCCGGACGACCGGAGCGAACTGGCCATCGAGCCGCGCCCGCCGACCGGCACCGGCGCCTCGCTGAACCGGGCGCGCATTCCCAAGGTGCACCCGCGCCGGCTCTCGCACATCCTGCTGTTCAGCGCCAATGTGCCCGAGGCCGTCCGCTTCTATGAAGAGGCCCTGGGCCTGCGCGTGACGGACCGTTCGGGCGACCACATCGTCTTCATGCATGGCGTTCACGGCAGCGATCACCACCTGGTCGCGATGGCGAAGTCGGCCGGCCCCGGCCTGCATCACCTGAGCTGGGACGTCGCGAGCATCGACGAGGTCGGCCGGGGCATGGAGCAGATGCTCGCCGCCGGCCACGTGCGCGGCTGGGGAGTAGGGCGCCACGTGCTGGGCTCGAACTACTTCCACTACGTGCGCGACCCGTGGGGCAGCTACTGCGAGTACTCCTGCGACATCGACTACGTGCCCGGCGATTTCGACTGGCGCGCCGGCGACCATCCGCCCGAAGACTCCTTCTACGCCTGGGGCCCCAGGGTGCCTGAAGACTTCGTCACCAATTTCGAGATCGAGGCTGCCAAGGCCTGACTCCCGCCTCTTCGTTCAATCCGCATCACAGACAAGGAATCCAACATGCGTCTCCTGGCCTTTCAACACAACGGCAAGCCCGCCCTCGGCCTGCGTCTCGACAAGGAAGTCGTCAACCTCACGGCCGAAGGCTTGCCCGCCACGCTCGATGAACTGCTGCGCGCCGGCCCCGACGCCATGGCCGCCGCAAAGCGCGCCGGCGACACCGCCCGCACGCGCCTGCCGTTGTCCGGCATCGACTGGCTGCCGCCGGTGCAGTCGCCGTCGAAGGCGATCGCGGTCGGCCTGAACTACGTCGACCACGCGGCCGAAAGCAAGTTCGATCCGCCGACCTACCCGGTGCTGTTCCATCGCTTTCCCTCGTCGTGGGTCGGCCACAACCAGCCGATCGTGCGACCGCACGTGTCGACGCAGTTCGACTACGAAGGCGAACTGCTGGTGGTGATCGGCAAGGCCGGCCGCTACATCAGCAAGGGCGATGCGCTCAACCACGTGGCGGGCTACTCGGTGTTCAACGACGGCTCGATCCGCGACTACCAGTTCAAGTCCGCGCAATGGATGATGGGCAAGAACTTCGACCGCTCGGGCTCGTTCGGCCCCGAGTTCGTCACCGCCGACGAGCTGCCGGCGGGCGCCGCCGGCCTGAAGCTGCAGACGCGCCTGAACGGCACCGTGCTGCAGGACGCCAACACGCGCGACATGATCTTCGACGTTGCCACACTGGTGTCGGTGTGCTCCGAGCCGTTTGCGCTGCAGCCCGGCGACATCATCATCGCCGGCACGCCCTCGGGCGTGGGCCTGGCGCGCAAGCCGCAAGTCTTCATGAAGGCCGGCGACGTGTGCGAAGTCGAGATCGAAGGCGTGGGCCTTCTGTCGAACCCCGTCGTCGACGGGGACTGAGCCGCTGCGCTGCTATGCCGGATGCGACGGCATGCGGTGCGCCTGCCGCCGCCGTTGCCGCAGCGCCAGCCACCACAACAGCGCTGCGTTGATCGCCCAACTGACGGCGAGCAGCAGCAGCGCGGTGTGGGCGACCCCGGGCGACAGGCCCAGGGTCAACAAGCTCAATGACCACGGAAGCCCGCCCACGATGGCGACGAGCATGGCCACGTCGCTTTCCGGAATGACGGCGCAGGCCAGGATGCACACGATGCCCACGGCCGTGTAGATCGACGCCGCAAGGCGCCATCCGGAAAGTTGAAGCGGCCGTGAATTCGCGGTGGGCATACCGCAAGCTTCGCCGATTGCGCGATTCGACGTGAAGGCCTTCCGCGCGTAGGGATGTAGTGCTTTGGCGATGGCCGCTTTCTGCGGTTGGACAACCAGTCTTCCAGTGCGTTTGTTTCTTCGGCCTGTCACTTGAGCGCGCCACCATGTGCGCATGACAGGCCAACTGATCTCCATCGCCCTGACCGTGGACCAGCACGACGGCGGCGACTATTTCTGGGTGTTGCTCGAGTCCTTCGACCAGTCGATGGAGTTCGAGCCGTTGATGGAAGCAGCTGCGGGCTTCTCCACGTATGTCGATGCCTTGCAGGCGGGTTATGCCGTGCTGAGGGGGCTGTCGGAAAACCTGAATATCGGTCCCCGGGAAGAGGCCGACGATCCGGTCGAGACGGCGGAGGGTGGCGCTTTTCTCTAGGGTAAGTACCCGCGATTTTTGTCTCCTGCAGGTCTATGTTTGAAGCGTGACCCACTGTTGGAGACGAACATGTTGATGGTTACAAAAGTGGTTGCAGCCGGAGTGACCGCCCTCGCGTTTGGTGGCACACCCTCGCCGAACAGCGGCCCCGCCGACTTGTCCCGTTCTGCTGAACCAGTCGTTGCCGCGCAGGCCGTTCCGGGTTCGCAGTGCGCGAGCGGGTGCAATGTCTGGCGGCTGATGTACGACGGGCGCTGACGCTCGGCGGTGCGTCGACCGAAAGCGGCTCGGTGCCGCTTGAGTTTGCTTTTGCCCTGTCAATTGCACGGGCTGCTTCCAGACAAACACGTGGTCCTGAATGCTCGACGGCAACGCAGTCGCGCGCGCAGCCTTCATTGAATTGATGCCACCGATCGACATGGAGTCGCCGCGTGTTTTTGCGATGCGCCTGACTGAGGATCGAGGCGAAGAAGTGGGTAGAATCCGGCCTTCCCTGTCTGCAGAAGAAGCGGCTAAGTCGTTGATTTGCTTGGAATGTCGCCCTGCATTGGGACCAGACGGTCGAAGTTTCGAATCTCTTCGCCCATCCCTGCATTTTTTCTTCGGCGTGCGTTTTTCGCTTCTGCCCGACCCGGAAATCTGCCCGTAGCTCAGTTGGATAGAGCACCTGCCTTCTAAGCAGGTTGTCGGGGGTTCGATCCCCTCCGGGCAGGCCAATTGAGTGACCCATCGCGGCGTCACCTTGGCCCATCAAGATCCCGCATCTCTTCACGCGGTCAGGGCCGCCTGCCGTCCGCGCTGAAGAATCGCAACCCATTGACGCAGACCCAGAAATGCAAAATGCCTGCAACGACAAAAGTCATTGCAGGCATTCACATTTTTTGGTCGGGGCGAAAGGATTCGAACCTTCGACCCTCTGGTCCCAAACCAGATGCGCTACCAGGCTGCGCTACACCCCGACAAGCCTTCTATTCTAGCCCGGAAATTGGTCGGTTTCAGCGCTTCTCGTACTGAGTTTTTCCGAAAAGCACTTCGCGCTCCTTGTCGCCTGTGATCGGCTGGCGCAAATCGGCCAGCACTTTCACGCCGCGCTGCACGGCGGGGCGCGCGGCGATGCTGTCGAACCAGGCCTTCAGGTGCGGGTAGTCGGTAAGGGTGATGCCCTGGTTTTCCCAGCTGCGCAGCCACGGAAAAATCGCGATGTCGGCAATCGAATAGGTCTTGCCGGCGATGAACTTGTTCCTCGACAGTTGCTTGTCGATCACGCCGTAGATGCGCTTGGCTTCGTTGGTGTAGCGCTCGATCGCATAGGCGATCTTCTCGGGTGCGTACAGGCGGAAGTGGTGCGCCTGGCCGAGCATCGGGCCGACGCCGCCCATCTGGAACATGAGCCACTGCAGCACGTCGTAGCGTTCGCGGTCGCCGGTGGGCAGCAGCTTGCCGGTCTTGCCCGCAAGGTAGACGAGGATGGCGCCCGATTCGAAGAGCGATATCGGCTTGCCGTCCGGACCGTCGGGGTCGGTGATGGCGGGGATCTTGTTGTTGGGGCTGATCTGCAGGAACTCAGGCGCGAACTGGTCGCCCTTGCCAATGTTCACCGGATGCGCGTGGTACGGCAGGCCGCACTCCTCCAGCATGATGTGAATCTTGTGGCCGTTCGGCGTGGGCCATGAATAGACCTCGATGGGCGATGCGGGCATGTCGCGGGCTCCGGTGGATGTGAACGTGATGCGAGCGCGCAGCATATACGTGCGAATCGAACCACGTGCAGGCGCGGGAATTGGCCCGCCGCGAGCGCTTCAGCCGACCTGTTTCTCGTGCGAGTTGCACCACATCCAGGCTTCGCCGGGCTCGATGGACTGGATCACCGGATGCCCTTCGGCCTTCGAGTGCCGGGTCGCATGGCGGTTCTTCGAGGAGTCGCAGCAGCCCACGTGGCCGCAATGCACGCACACGCGCAGATGGACCCAGGTGTCGCCCGTCTTCAGGCAGTCTTCGCAGCCCTTCAGCGTGTGAGGTTGCGCAATGGTCGCGGGCACGTGGTCGCAGGCTTTGATGGGCACCGGAAAGCTCCTTGTCGTGAGGTGATTGATGTGTGAATGGACTCAGGCAACGGCCGAGGCCGATGACAGATGCTGGTGAATCAGTGCGACCGCCGCGGCGCCTTCGCCGATGGCGCCGCCCACGCGCTTGACCGAACCCGAGCGCACATCTCCCACCGCGAACACGCCCGGCACGCTCGATTCGAGTGCCGTGGCCGGGCGTGCCGGAAAGCCACTGCTGGCTTCCGTGCCGGTCAGCACGAAGCCGTGCTTGTCGACCGACACGCCGCAGCCTTCGAGCCACGAGGTCTCGGGCTCCGCACCGACGAACAGGAAGATGTTGCGTGCCGGGCAGTCATGCTCGTTGCCCGTGGTGTGACAGCGCCAGGTCGCGCCCGTGAGGCCTTCGTCCGAACCGCCATGCAGGCGCACGAGTTCGGTGTACGGCTGCAGCGAGATGTTGGGCGTGGCCTCGATGCGGTCGATCAGGTAGCGTGACATGCTGGCCGCCAGCGAAGGCCCGCGCACCAGCACGTTGACCTTGGCCGCGTGGTGCGACAAGAACACCGCCGCCTGGCCGGCCGAGTTGCCGCCACCGACCAGTGCCACCTCCTGCTTTGAACAGATCTTCGCCTCGATGGCCGATGCCCAGTACCAGATGCCGCGGCCCTCGAACTCGGTCAGCCGGGGCACCCCCGGCCGCCGGTAGCGCGCGCCGCTGGCAATGACCACCGTGCGCGCGTTGATCGTGCGCCCGTCGGCCAGTGCAAGGGACAGGCTGCCGAGCGCGTTGTTGCGCGAACAGTCCAGCGACGCGACCTTGGCGGGAATCAGCATTTCGACGCCGAACTTCTGCGCCTGCACGAAGGCGCGGCCCGCCAGCGCCTGCCCCGAGATGCCCGTCGGAAAACCCAGGTAGTTCTCGATGCGCGCACTGGCGCCGGCCTGGCCGCCGAAGGCGCGGCAATCGAGCACGATCACGCGCAAGCCTTCGGAGGCGGCGTAGACGGCAGTGGCCAGCCCGGCAGGGCCGGCACCGACCACGGCCACGTCGAACAGTTCGTCATGCGCGACGGTATCGACCATGCCCAGGCAGCGCGCCAATGCGTCGTCGCTCGGGTTCACCAGCACCGAACCATCGGGGCACACGGCCAGCAGCTGGCTGGCGCCGTATTGCGTGAGCAGCGCGGCGGCGTCCGGGTCTTCGACCGCATCGACCACGTGATAGGGATAGCCGTTGCGGCGCAGGAAGTTCTCTAGCCGCGCCATGTCGGGCGACTGCGGCGGCCCGATCAGCACCGGCCCGCTGGCACCCGATTCGATCAGCGCCACGCGCCGCAGGATCAGCGCGCGCGTGATGCGCTCGCCAAGATCGGCTTCGGCCACCAGCAGCGCGCGCAGTTGCGGGGGCGACACGAGCAGCGCTTCGACATCTTCATCGGCGTGGCCGTCGACCAGGGCAGGGCGGCCGCTCAGCTGGCCGACTTCGGCCAGGAATTCGCCCGGCCCCTGCCGCACGATCGGCACCACATGACCGAGCCCGTCGCGTTGCGTGACAGCCACGACGCCCTTGAGCAGCACGAACATGCCGGGGCCTGTTTCGCCCGCGGTAAACAGCCGCGAGCCGCGCGCGAACTGCTGCACGCTGCCAAAGCGCGCGATGCGCGCAATCTCGGTGTCACTGAGAACAGGAAAGGTCTGATGAAGGCGGCTGTTGCCAGTGCCGCTTGCGTCGTTGGCCATGTCTTCAAGCTCCATTTCGCGAATCCACCGCATTAGACGCCGAAGCTGTGGCAGCGGGCTGTAACACCGTCATGCGGCTGCAATGTTCCTGACATGCCGGCTTCATCGCAGGTGCGGAGACTCCCTCGGCAGAAAGGGTTCCCCATGAAAGAACTGCCCAACCCGACATTTCCGTTTTCGCAGATCGGGCTGCGCGCGGCCTTGTGGCCCGCTCCCGCGACCGGAACCGTCGCTGCCATCCGCACCACGGTGCCCCCGGCACCTGCCGCCGTCATCCTGCCGCCGGCCGTCGAGGCCCGTCAAGGCATCACCGTGGGTTGGGCCCGTCATCTCGACGACGTGCGCGCCGCCCAGCGCCTGCGCTACGACGTGTTCGTCGGTGAAATGGGTGCCCGTGTTTCATCGCCGTTGGCCGGCCACGACATCGACCTGTTCGACGACTTCTGCGAACACCTGCTGGTGCGCGACGAGCTGACGCAACAGGTGATCGGCACCTACCGCGTGCTCACGCCAGCACAGGCCCGCCGCGTCGGCAGCACCTACAGCGACACCGAATTCGACCTGACCCGCCTGCGCGACCTGCGCGAGCGCATGGTCGAACTGGGCCGCAGTTGTGTTCACCCAGACCATCGCCAGGGCGGCGTGATCCTGGCGTTGTGGGGCGCGCTGGCCGGTTTCATGCACCGCAACAAGCTGGACACCATGATCGGCTGCGCGAGCATTCCGATGTCACACAACGGCGTGACGAACGGCGACGCGGCCGCCAGCATCTGGCGCCAGGTGTCGGCCAAGCACATGGCACCTATTCAATACCAGGTGCAGCCCCGCCTGCCGCTGCCGGTCGAACGGCTGGACAGCACGCTCGACGTCGAGCCGCCGGCGCTCATCAAGGGTTACCTGCGCCTGGGCGCCAAGGTGCTGGGCGCGCCGGCCTGGGACCCGGACTTCAACGCCGCCGACCTGCCGATGCTGATGCGCATCGATGATCTGCCGGCGCGCTACCGCAAGCACTTCCTGGGCGCATGAAGCCAGCGGCCGCCCGGCCCGACACCGGGCCGCTCGCTTCTGCACCGGGCGCCGGCCGTGTGTCACCGGCGGGCATGGAGGCGTCACGAGAATGTCATGCAACTGTCACAAGCGAAGCTGACACTGTCATATTTCAGCCTACGTGTTCTCCCGTGCCGCTTGCTTCAGAATCAGTGCCCATGCCATCCGCCCCCGCAGACCTGTCGCCCGACGTCGCGGCGCCCACGTTCACGCTGCTGGACCGCGACCACAGCATCCTGTCATTCAATGAGCGGGTACTCGACTGGGCGCATCGCCCTGAAGTACCGCTGATCGAGCGCCTTCGCTACCTGTGCATCGTCTCGTCGAACCTCGATGAGTTCTTTGAAGTGCGCGCCGCGCCGCATCTGATTGCGGGCAGCGCCGGCGATCACAAGGGCACCTACACCGTCGAGTCTTTCGAGCGATTGGCCGAGGCGGCCCACACGCTCGTGGCGCGCCAGTACGCGCTCTACAACGACGAGCTGATGCCGACGTTTTCCAAGCACGGCATCCACATCATTTCGCACGGCGAGCGCAACCCGGCGCAGCGCAAGTGGGTCAGCGAGTATTTCGAGCGCGAAGTGCGCCCGCTGCTGATTCCGGTCGGGCTGGACCCGGCGCATCCGTTCCCGCAGGTGGCGAACAAGTCGCTCAACTTCATCGTGCGGCTCGGTGGCAAGGACGCTTTCGGGCGCGAGAACCCGATCCAGATCGTCAAGCTGCCGCGCGTGCTGCCGCGCCTGATCCGCATGCCGGCCAAGGTGTCGGACGGCAAGACGCTGTTCGTGGCGCTGTCGAGCGTGGTGCGCGCGCACCTGTCGAGCATGTTCCCGGGCCGTGAGGTGGGCGACTTCTCGCAGTTCCGCGTGACGCGCCATTCCGACCTTGCCGTCGACGAAGAAGACGTGAAGAACCTGCGCACCGCGTTGCGCCAGGGCCTGCAGCATCGCCACTACGGCCAGGCTGTGCGCCTGGAGGTGTCGGCGAGCTGTGCCGAGTCGCTGGCCAGCTTCCTGCTCGCGCAGTTCAACCTGCCGCCGGAGGCTCTGTACCGCGTGCACGGGCCGGTGAACCTGGCGCGGCTCACGCAACTGATCGACCTGATCGACGAACCGCAACTGCGTTTTCCGCCGTATCCGGCGTCGTACCCCGTCACGCTGTCGCCGGCCCAGTCGTTCTTCGAGCGGCTGCAGCGCGGCGACGTGCTGATTCACCAGCCCTTCGAGAGTTTCGACGGCGTGCTCGCCTTCCTGCGCGAAGCCGTGCTCGATCCGCAGGTGCTGGCGATCAAGCAGACCATCTACCGTACCGGTGCCGACTCCGAGCTGATGGACCTGTTGCGCGAAGCCGTGCGCCGCGGCAAGGAAGTCACCGTGGTGGTGGAGCTGAAGGCGCGCTTCGACGAAGAGGCCAACATCAACTGGGCCGAAATGCTCGAGTCGATCGGCGCGCAGGTGGTGTACGGCGTGGTGGGCCTGAAGACCCACGCCAAGATGCTGCTGGTGACGCGCCGCGAGGGCAAGCAGATGCGCCGCTACGGGCATCTGTCCACCGGCAACTACAACCCGCGCACCGCCAGGCTCTACACCGACATTAGCCACCTCACGGCCGATCCGCTGCTGACGGCCGACATGGAGGCCGTGTTCGTCCACCTCGCGAGCCAGAGCCGCCTGCCCAAGCTCAACCGCATGTGGCTAGCGCCGTTCGACCTGCACAAGAACCTCGTCACGCAGATCGATGCGCTGGGCGTGGCTGCCGCGAGCGGCCAGCCGACCCGCATCGTCGCCAAGATGAATGCGCTGACCGATGAAGAGATCATCGGCGCGCTGATCCGCGCAGGACAGAAGGGCGTGAAGATCGACCTGATCGTGCGCGGCGCCTGCACGCTGCCGGCGCAGGTGCCGGGGCTGACCGACAACGTGCGCGTGCGCTCGGTGATCGGCCGCTTTCTCGAGCATTCGCGGGTCTTCTATTTCCGTAATGGCGAGGACGAGTCGCTCTACCTGTCGAGCGCCGACTGGATGAACCGCAACATGATGCGGCGCATCGAATTGGCCTGGCCCGTCACCGACCCCGGGTTGCGCCAGCGCCTGATCGACGAATGCCTGGTGGCCTACCTGCATGACGGGCGCGATGCCTGGGACCTGGGTGGTGACGGCATCTACACCCGCGTCAACCATGACACGCATGCGGGCGAGGCGGGTGCTTCGCCTGCCGTCGAGGCCCACGGCGCGCAGGCCGCCCTCATGAACCGCTATGCATTGCGAGGGCATCATCGTGATGCAAGCAGCAACTGAAGACCGAAAGACGATGACCATGGACTTGATCTTCTGGCGTCATGCCGAAGCCGAGGACTGGACCGAGGGCTGCGACGACATGCAGCGCTCGCTCACCGCACGCGGCGAGAAGCAGGCCAAGCGCATGGCCAGCTGGCTGGACCGTCAACTGCCCGACGGCACGCGCATCATCTGCAGCCCCGCGCGGCGCTGCGAGCAGACCGCGCTGGCGCTGGGTCGCAAGTACAAGGTGCGCTCCGAGCTGTCGCCCGAGACCACGGCCGAAGCGCTGCTCGGCGCAGCGGGCTGGCCCAACGGCAAGTCGGTGGTGCTGATGATCGGCCACCAGCCCTCGGTGGGGCAGGCGATCTCGCTGCTGCTCGGCCTCAAGCAGGACAGCTGCCCGGTGCGCAAGGGCGCGCTGTGGTGGATCCGCACGCGAGAGCGCGACGGCGACGTGCAGACCGTCGTGGTGACGGTGCAGTCGCCCGAGCTGCTTTAAGCCCCACTCAGTTCCACGCGCCAGTTGCTGGTCTTCTGCCAGGCCAGCACTTCTTCGCGCAGAAGGTGCGCCGACTGCGGATAGGCCTCGGCCCAATCCGGCGCGCAGGCGATCGTGAAGGCGCGGGCACCCAGCGCCGCAAGGTGCAGGGCCTGCGGATCGGGATCGCGGCGCGCATGGCACAGGATCACCGCCAAGCGCAGCGCGAGCAACTGCATCACGAAGGTCTCGTCGTCCAGCGCCACTTCGAGCTTGCGCAGCTTGCCGCGCTGGCCCAGCACGAGCTGGCCGAGCGCATGCATCTCGTTGACGGCGAAGCCGGGCGCATCGGTGTTGTCCAGGATGTAGGCGCCGTGCTTGTGATAGTCGCTGTGCGAGATCTGCGTGCCGATCTCGTGCAGTTGCGCGGCCCAGCCCAGCTTGCGCAGTGCGCGGCCGGCGCGGCTCGATGTGTTGCCGCCGCGTGCCGCGGGGGACAGCTGCAGGAACAGGGTCGCGGCCGTTTCGCCGACGCGCTTGGCCTGCGCTGCATCGACCGTGAAGCGATTGGCCAGCCGCGCGACCGTGGCGGTGCGCATGTCGGCCACGCTCTCGTCGCGTTCCAGCAATTCGTAGAGCACGCCGTGGCGCAGCGCGCCCTGGGCCACTTTCATTTCGGTGATGCCGAGCAGGTCGAACACCGCGCGCAGCACGCTCACGCCGCCGCCGATCACGGCCTTGCGGTCTTCGCGCATGCCGTCGATGCGCAGCTTGTCGGCGCTGCCGGCCTTGAGCAGTCGGTCGAGCAGCCAGTCGAGGCCTTCGCGCGTGACAAGGCCGACTTCGCCACCGGAAGCGGCCAGCACGTCGCCGACCGCGCCGATGGTGCCGGAGGCGCCATAGGCTACGTCCCATTGGTCGCGCGTGTAGCTGGCGAGCGCGTCGTCGAGCACGGCCTTGGCAGCGACTTCGGCGGCGCGGAAGGCGGGCAGGGTGAACAGGCCTTCGCCGAAGTGCTTCATCGACCATGCGACGCTGCCGACGCGGTACGACTCCATCCGCTCGGCCACCAGCGCCTGGCCGATGATCATTTCAGTGGAGCGCCCGCCGATATCGATGACCAGCCGGCGTTCGCGGTCGGAGGCGTCGGTGTGCGGGAGCATGTGTGCCACGCCCTGGTAGATCAGGCGGGCTTCTTCCCGGCCCGGAATCACGTCGATGCCGAAACCCAGGATGGTGCGTGCGCGCAACAGAAATTCTTCGCGGTTGCGCGCTTCACGCAATGTCTGCGTGGCCACGGCGCGCACCTGCGAGCGCTTGAAGCCGGCCAGGCGTTCGCCGAAACGGGCGAGTGCGTCCCAGCCGCGCTGCATCGCCTCGGGCGTGAGGTTGCGCGCGCTGTCCAGGCCGTTGCCCTGGCGCACGGTTTCCTTGAGGTACTCGGTGCGGTGAATCTGACCATGGTCGACCTGTCCGATTTCCAGCCTGAAGCTGTTCGAACCCAGATCGACCGCTGCGAGGCGGGTGCCGTTTTGCATTGTGTAGTGAGGAGGGCGGTTCTCTGATCGTAGCGCCGTGACAGAACGCGCCGTCGCCCAAGTGTCATCACGGGGAGGGTTGGAGGCTAGGCGCGGCGCATGACGGTTGTGTGACAGCGTCACACAAAACGGCGGAGGCGCGGCGGCATTTTCCCTCGACAGAAGGGGTGTCACATCGATGTCACAAAAGCTTTTTAGAGTCCGTCCCAAGCCCGAAAGGGACTACTTCTTACTTCTAAAGGAAGCTTTATGAAAACGACGTTCAAATTTGCAGCAGCCGGCCTGATCGCCGCTGCGTTCGCCCAAGTCCCTGCCTTCGCACAAGATGTGACCGGCGCTGGTGCCAGCTTCCCGGCACCGCTGTACGCCAAGTGGGCTTCCGACTTCAACAAGGCCACCGGCGTCAAGATCAACTACCAGTCGGTCGGTTCGGGCGCTGGCCTGAAGCAGATCGAAGCCAAGACCGTCGACTTCGGCGCGTCGGACGCTCCCCTGAAGGACGACGAACTGCAAGCCAAGGGCCTGATGCAGTTCCCCACCGTCATCGGCGGCGTGATCCCCGTGGTCAACATCCCCGGCATCAAGCCCGGCGAACTGAAGCTCAACGGCCAGGTCCTGGGCGACATCTACCTGGGCAAGATCACCAAGTGGAACGACCCCGCCATCAAGGCGCTGAACGGTTCGCTGGCCCTGCCGGACGCCGCCATCGCACCGGTTCGCCGTGCTGACGGTTCGGGCACCAGCTTCCTGTTCACCAACTACCTGAGCAAGGTCAACGCCGAGTGGAAGTCGAAGGTCGGCGAAGGCACGGCCGTCAACTGGCCCACCGGCGCGGGTGGCAAGGGCAATGAAGGCGTTGCCGCTTTCGTGAACCGCCTGCCCAACTCGATCGGCTACGTCGAGTACGCCTACGTCAAGCAGAACAAGATGACCTACGCCCAACTGCAGAACGCAGCCGGTACGTACGTGTCGCCTGACGACACCGCCTTCAAGGCCGCCGCCGCCGGCGCCGACTGGAACAAGAGCTTCTATCAAGTGCTGACCAACCAGGCCGGCAAGGATGCATGGCCCATCACCGGCGCCACCTTCATCCTGCTGCACAAGGTGCAGGACAAGCCCGCCAGCGCCACCACCGTGCTGAAGTTCTTCGACTGGGCCTACAAGAGCGGCGACAAGACGGCTGACGAACTCGACTACGTGCCGATGCCTGACGCCGTGAAGGCCACCATCGCCAAGTCGTGGGGTGAAGTGAAGGACGCGTCGGGCAAGGCCGTCGCGTACAAGTAAGCCAATCTCACCCATCAGTCCAGGACGGCGCGCCCATGAGCACTTCATCGCTCGAGGACGCGCCGCTTTCGTCTTTGCCGGAGCGACCCTTGTCATCCACCTTTCCTGCCGCCGCCGCCACACTCGACCTCGCGGCCGAGCGCGGTCGTGCCACCGCCCCTCCACCTCCTGTCAAGGCACCGCGTTCCGGCCCCCTGGCCGACCGGCTGTTCGGTTGGGCCGCCAAGGGCGCCGCGCTGCTGACGCTCGCGATGCTCATCGGCATCCTGCTGTCGCTGATCGCAGGCGCCTGGCCCGCCATTTCCAAGTACGGCCTCAGCTTTCTCACGAGCAGCGTGTGGGACCCGGTGAAGGATGAGTACGGCGGCCTGGTGATGATCTACGGCACGCTGGCCACCTCGTTCATCGCACTGGTGATCGCGGTGCCGGTGAGCTTCGGCATTGCGCTGTTCCTGACCGAGCTGTCGCCCAACTGGCTCAAGCGCCCGCTGGGCACGGCCATTGAACTGCTCGCCGCCGTGCCGTCCATCGTGTACGGCATGTGGGGCCTGCTGGTCTTCGGCCCGATTCTTTCGACCTGGGTGCAGCAGCCGCTGCAGAAGCTGTTTGCAGGCGTGCCGTACCTCGGCGCCCTGGTGTCCGGCCCGCCGGTGGGCATCGGCATTCTGTCGGCCGGCATCATCCTGGCGATCATGATCATTCCGTTCATCGCCTCGGTGATGCGCGATGTGTTTGAAGTGACCCCGCCGCTGCTCAAGGAGTCGGCCTACGGTCTGGGCTCCACCACCTGGGAAGTCGTTTCCAAGGTGGTGCTGCCGTACACCAAGGCCGGCGTGATCGGCGGCATCATGCTCGGCCTGGGCCGGGCGCTGGGTGAAACGATGGCGGTCACCTTCGTGATCGGCAACATGAACCAGCTCAATTCGCTTTCCGTGTTCGAGGCTGCCAACAGCATCACCTCGGCACTTGCCAATGAATTCGCCGAAGCCGGCGCGGGCCTGCACCAGGCCGCGCTGATGTACCTCGGCCTCGTGCTGTTCTTCATCACCTTCGTCGTGCTGACGCTGTCGAAGCTGCTGCTGGCGCAGATGAAGAAGAGCGAAGGGACCAAGTCATGAGTACCGCGCAAAACCTGCTGAGCGCCAAGGCGCTCGCCGAAACGCGCCAGGCCCGGTTCGCCTCGCGCAATCGCGTCAACAAGGTCGCGCTCACGCTGTCGCTCGCCGCGATGGTGTTCGGCGTGTTCTGGCTCGTGTGGATCCTCTGGGAAACGCTGCGCCTGGGTATCGGCGGCCTCGCCATCGCCACCTTCACCGAGATGACGCCGCCGCCGAACGAGGCCGGTGGTATCGCCAATGCGATCTTCGGTTCGTTCGTGATGGTGTCGCTGGCCACCTTCGTGGGCACGCCGATCGGCATCATGGCCGGCATCTACCTGGCCGAGTACAACTCCAAGGGCTGGCTCGCCTCGGTCACGCGCTTCGTCAACGACATCCTGCTGTCGGCGCCGTCGATCGTGATCGGCCTGTTCGTCTATGCGGTGGTGGTGGCCTACTTCAAGTCCTTCTCGGGACTGGCAGGCGCGCTGGCACTGGCGCTGATCGTGATTCCGGTGGTGATCCGCACAACCGAGAACATGCTGCAACTGGTGCCGCCGGGCCTGCGCGAAGCGGCCTACGCGCTCGGCACGCCGAAGTGGAAGGTCATTTTGAGCATCACGCTGCGCGCCGCGCGTGCCGGTGTGGTCACGGGCGTGCTGCTGGCCGTGGCACGCATTGCCGGCGAAACCGCGCCGCTGCTCTTCACCGCGCTGAACAACCAGTTCTGGACCGCCGACGTGAGCCAGCCGATGGCCAGCCTGCCGGTCACGATTTTCAAGTTTGCGATGAGCCCGTACGAGAACTGGCAACACCTGGCATGGGCCGGCGTGTTCCTGATCACTGTCGCCGTGCTCGCCCTCAATATCCTGGCGCGGGTCCTGACGCGCAACAAACATTAAAGAAGAAGCCCACATGCCAAATACCGTTGCACAACCGTCGCGCTCGAAGATCTCGGTCAAGGACCTGAACTTCTACTACGGCAAGTTCCACGCGCTCAAGGGCATCAACCTCGAGATTCCGGAGAACAAGGTCACGGCCTTCATCGGCCCGTCGGGCTGCGGCAAGTCGACCTTGCTGCGCACCTTCAACCGCATGTTCGAGCTGTACCCCGAGCAGCGCGCCGAGGGCACGATTGCCCTGGACGGCGAGAACCTGCTCACCTCCAAGCAGGACGTGGCGCTGATCCGCGCCAAGGTCGGCATGGTTTTCCAGAAGCCGACGCCGTTCCCGATGTCGATCTACGACAACGTCGCCTTCGGCGTGAAGCTGTTCGAGAGCCTGAGCGCCAGCGAAATGGACGACCGCGTCGAGTGGGCCCTGAAGAAGGCCGCCCTGTGGACCGAAGTGCGCGACAAGCTGCAGCAAAGCGGCTCTGGCCTGTCCGGCGGCCAGCAGCAGCGCCTGTGCATTGCACGCGGCATCGCGATCAAGCCCGAAGTGCTGTTGCTCGACGAGCCGTGCTCCGCGCTGGACCCGATCTCGACCGCGAAGATCGAAGAGCTGATCGCCGAACTCAAGAACGAGTACACGGTGGTCATCGTCACGCATAACATGCAGCAGGCCGCCCGCTGCAGCGACTACACCGCCTACATGTACCTCGGCGACCTGATCGAGTTCGGTGCCACCGAACAGATGTTCTTCAAGCCGCAGCGCAAGGAGACCGAGGACTACATCACCGGCCGTTTCGGTTGATCCCCAGGAGACACCATGACTGAAAAACACCTCTCCAGCCAGTTCGACAGCGAGCTCAACGGCGTTTCGTCGCGCGTGATGGAACTCGGCGGCATGGTCGAGTCGCAGATCCACACCGCGGTGTATGCGCTGCTGCAGTTCGACCCCGAAGCGGCCGACCGCGTGATGGAAACCGAGCACCGCGTCAATGCGATGGAAATCGACATCGACCGCGAGCTGTCGTCGATCATTGCGCGCCGCCAGCCGACCGCACGCGACCTGCGCCTGCTGATCGCCATCTCCAAGACCACCGCGAATCTCGAACGCGTGGGCGACGAGGCCAACAAGATCGCGCGCATGGTCAAGTCGATCATCCAGAGCGGTTCGGCCCGCGCGCTGCCCACCACCGAGCTGCGCATTGCCGCCGACCTGGCCTCGGGCCTGCTGCGCACCGCGCTGGACGCCTTCGCGCGCCTGGACACGGCCGCGGCGCTGTCGATCCTGAAGGACGACGACCTGATCGACAAGGAGTTCGACGGCTTCGTGCGCAAGCTGGTCACCTACATGATGGAAGACCCGCGCACGATCTCCGCCAGCCTCGACCTGCTGTTCCTGGCCAAGGCCATCGAGCGCATCGGCGACCACGCCAAGAACATCGCCGAGTTCATCATCTACATCGTCAAGGGTGCCGATGTGCGGCACACTTCGATGCAAGAAATCGAGTCCGCGCTGCAGTAAGCGCGGCCAAAGACTCCCAAAGAAAGCATGAAGAAACCCCGAGTCCTGATCGTCGAAGACGAGTCCTCGATCGCCGAGCTGATCGCCGTCAACCTGCGCCACAACGGCTTCGAGCCGATCTGGTCTGAAGATGGCGCCGCAGCCCAGCGCGAGATCGACGCCTTCCTTCCCGATCTGATCCTGCTCGACTGGATGCTGCCCGGCCAAAGCGGCCTGCAGCTCGCGCGCCAGTGGCGCAAGGACCCGCGCACCAAGGCCATCCCGATCCTGATGCTGACCGCGCGCGGCGACGAACCCGACAAGGTGGCCGGCCTCGACGCCGGTGCCGACGACTACATCACCAAGCCTTTTTCGACGCAGGAAATGCTGGCCCGCATCCGCGCGGTGCTGCGTCGCCGTGCGCCGGAAGTGGTGACCGAGCGCGTCGAGATCGGCGAGCTGGCGCTCGACACGTCCACCCATCGCGTGACCTGGCAGGGCGGGGCGCTCAAGGTCGGCCCGACCGAGTTCAAGCTGCTGGCCTACCTGATGCAGCACGCCGAGCGCGTGCACAGCCGGGCGCAACTGCTCGACAAGGTGTGGGGCGACCACGTCTACATCGAAGAGCGCACGGTCGACGTGCACGTCAAGCGCCTGCGCGAGTCGCTGGGTGCGGCCGCACCGATGGTGGAAACCGTCCGGGGAGCGGGCTACCGCCTGACCGCCCAAGTCACGGTTTGAACGCCGTGGCGTCCCTTGGCTGCGGGCGCGGATAATCGCCCGCCATGCCCTTCCGAATTGCTACTTTTTTTATAGCGTCCCTCGCAATAGGAGCGGGCGCTGTCGGCTTTTTTGGCTGGAAGTTCGGCTGGCTCGGCGCCTGGCTGGGCGCCGTGCTGTGGCTGGGGCTGGATGCCTGGCGCGCCGAACGGCTGCTCCAGGTGCTGCGCAACGACGCAGCCGGCCTGCCGACGCGCGGCCCGGGCGTGTGGGGTGAACTCTCCGAACGCATCCGCAAGCTGCTGCGCGACCGCGAGCAGCAGACCCGCCAGGCCGAAGAGCGGCTGCAGGAATTTCTGGCGGCCATCCAGGCGTCGCCCAACGGCGTGGTGCTGCTCGATGAGCAGGGCCGCATCGAATGGTGCAACGAGACGGCGGCCAGCCAGTTCGGCATCGACGCCGAGCGCGACCTGGCGCAGCACCTGGCGAACCTCGTGCGCGATCCGGCCTTCGTGGCCTATCTGGCTTCGTGGAACTACAGCCGCGACGTGGTCATCGATGCCTCCGGGCCCGGCCATGCGCACCTGCGCAGCCATCCGGTGCGGCTGTCGGTGCAGGTGCATCCCTACGCGGGCAACCGCCGGATGCTGCTCACGCGAGACATCACCGCGCTTGAGCAGGCCGAGGCGATGCGGCGCGATTTCGTGGCCAACGTGTCGCATGAAATCCGCACGCCGCTGACCGTGTTGGCCGGTTTTGTCGAAACACTGCAGAACCTGCCGCTCGATGCGGACGAGCGCACGCGCTATCTCGCGCTGATGGGCCAGCAGTCGCACCGCATGGAAACGCTGGTGAACGACCTGCTCACGCTGTCGCGGCTGGAAGGCAGCGCGGCGCCTTCGGGCAACCAGTGGATCCGCACCCGTGCCTTGCTGGCGCAGTGCGAGGACGAAGGCCGTGGCCTGTCGGGCCGGCTGGCGCCGCTGGGGCATCGGCTGTCGTTCACCATCGATGCCGAGTCCGAAATGTCGGGTGCGCCGACCGAGCTGCAAAGCGCGATGTCGAACCTGCTGAGCAATGCGATCCGCTACACGCCGGGTGGTGGCGAAGTGGCCGTGAGCTGGAAGGTGCTGCCCGACGGGCGCGGCGAATACGCGGTGCGCGACACCGGGCCCGGCATTGCGGCGGAGCACATTCCACGGCTGACCGAGCGCTTCTATCGCATCGACCGCAGCCGCTCGCGGGAAACCGGCGGCACCGGCCTGGGGCTGGCGATTGTCAAGCACATCGCACAGCGGCATGGGGCCGAGCTGCGCATCGAAAGCACGGTGGGCAAGGGCTCCCGCTTCGCATTGCTGTTTCCGGCGGCACGCGTGCGGGAGGCGCGTGTGCTGGCGAAGTGACGTGCTGCGTCAGGTGGCCCGTTTCGCCATCGTCCAGCGCAGCAGCGCGCCGAACATCAGGGCCGTCAGTGCCAGCGCCGCCGAGCTCATGATCCAGAATGCCAGCGGCGATTGCATGGCCTCCCAGGGGCCCAGCCCGCGGTACGCCAGCACGTAGCTGCCGCCGAGGCCCAGGCCCCACAGCATCGTGCAATAGATGACCAGCGGCGCCATCGTGACCCGGTAGCAGCGCAGCACGAACACGCAGAGCGTCTGCATCGCGTCGGCCATGTGGAACGCGGCCACCGGCAGCATCAGCGCCGCGGCCAGCGCAATGACGGCGGGGTTGTCCGAGTACACATTGGCCAGCGGGAAGCGCAGCGTGACCAGCGCGGTTGCGAAGAGCAGGGCGCACAACACCGCCAGCTCGAACCCCAGGCGGCACGTGTGGCGTGCCTTGGCGGCATCGCCCGCGCCGAGCCAGTAGCTCACGCGCGCGCTGGTCGCGATCGAGAGCGACAGCGGAACCATGTAGGCCACCGCCATCAGGTTCGCGGCGATCTGGTGCGCAGCCGCGGCGGCGGTGCCCAGGCGTGCGATGAACAGCGCCATCAGCGTGAACGAGGTCACCTCCACCAGCACTGCAAGGCCCCCGGGCACGCCCAGCCGCGCGAACTGCCGGATCTGGCGCCAGTCGGGCTTCTCGATGCGCTCCCAGAGCCGGTAGCCCTGATAGAAGGGGCTGCTGCGCAGCAACCAGACCGCGCAGATGAGCATGGCCCAATTCACGCACAGCGTTGCCCAGCCGCAACCCACCAGCCCCATCGCCGGCAGGCCCGCGCCGCCGAAGGTGAACCAGATCGACAACGGCAGCTTCACGAACAGCGAGCCCAGTTGCAGCCAGGTCACGAGCTGAGGCTTGCCCAGGCTTTGGCTCAGCGTGCTGAAAAGGCGAAACAACAGGGACGGTGCGAGGGCGAAGGCCAGCACCGTCAGGTACATCTCGACCTCGCCGCGCATTTCCGCCGGCACCTGCGTCAGCCGCAGCACGGCGCCGGGCGACAGCAGCGCCGCCATGCCGACCACGATGGCGATGCCGGCGAGGTACAGCGACTGCCGCACGGAACGGCCCACCTCGCTGCTGCGCCCGCCGCCGTGCAGTTCGGCCCAGACCGGCAGCAGCGCCTGCAGCACGCCCATCAGCGAGACATACACGCTGATGAAGATGGCAGCGCCGACCGAGAGGGCGGCCAGCGCGTTTTCGGAATAGCGGCCCGCGATGATGGTGTCGGTCACGCCGAATGCCATCACGGCCAGCTGGCCGACCAGCACGGTGCCTGCGTGCCGCGCGATCAGGCCCCGCTCGCCTTTCACTGCGGCGTGATCTTCTGGTACAGCAGCAGGTCGTCGGCCGCGCTGCTGGGACGACGCAGGGTGCCGCTGAATCGCCATTGATCGAACGGAATGATGGTGTGCAGCCGCTCGATGGTGTCGGGGCTCACCAGCAGCCAGGGGCAGTCGGTGCCCAGCAGCAGCGGTTTCAGGTTGAAGTTGCCGTGGTGGCGCAGCGCTGCGATGTGCTGGCGGCTCAGGGCCAACTCGGCGATGCAGCTAGGCTGCCCGACCCGCTCGGCCACGGCGCGCACCTGCGGCACATAGCTGCGTGCGTAGTCGATAGGAGGCAGCCAGAGCGTCATCAGCAGCATCCAGCACAGGGCGGTGCCGCCGGCCGGCAACACCAGCGTCTTCCAGAGCGCCGCGCGGTGTCGCCCGGTGCGCCAGCGCACCAGCCAGCACCAGGCGATGGTCGCGGCCAGCGCGAGCACGAAGGCGATCGGCGAGAACTCGGGCACGAAGCCGGGCACCAGCCGGGCCACGCTGGCCGCGGGCTTGGGCGGCTTGCCGGTCAGCATGGCGATCCAGTACAGCCAGCCCAGCGCGGCGAGGCTGCTGAAAAGGAGCACGTTGAACCAGTCGATCAACGCTAGTGCGCTGCGGCGGAAGGTGGGCAGGGCGAAGGCGGCCAGGGTTGCAAAGGCCGGGAGCGCCAGCAGCAGCGAACGGTCGGAGAAATCGGTGGTCCAGGTGGCGGCCAGCGGCACCAGCGCGAACCAGAGCGGCAACGCCACGTGGCGCGCCGAGAGCTGGCGTCGCCAGCGCCAGAGCGTCCAGAGCGCGAACGGCCACACCGGCCAGGTGAACCACAGCAGCAGCTTGGCTTGGCTGCGGATGTCGCCGAACACCGAGTTGCCCATCAGCGTGATCTTCCATTGCGGCAGGCCCAATGCGAAGACCAGCACGGCGGCGAGCAGGGTGACGCCGATCATCGTGACCAGGGCACCGCGGGTGTAGCCGGGGCCGTCGTCGGAGCTGGCGTCCGCGCCTGCCTTCGCCGTGCGGCGGCGTTCGTAGGCGATGTACAGCGCGCTGCCGATGGCCAGCGCAAGGCCGACCGTGGGAGCGCCGCTCAGCGTGATGCCGAGCGTGCCCACGACCAGCGCGATCACCGGGCCGGCGCGGCGGTACGGCAGCGCGGCAACGCCATAGAACAGGTGCGAAGCGAAATACAGCTGCGTCAGCGCCGGCGTGGTTTCATGGCCGAGCTGGGCCAGGCCGAGGCAGGCGATCAACGCCAGCAGGCCGCCGTCGGCGATTGCGCGTGCGTAGTCGGTCGGGCGTGCCTCGCCGCCGAAGGCGAACGCAACGGGCTGCGCGCGGGCCGTGCGGGCGAGGTAGTAAACGGCGTACCAGGTGGCGGTGAAGGAGCCCCAGAGCAGCAGCGCGAAGGCAATGCGCACGGCCAGGTCGGGGTTCAGCCACGAGGGAGAAATCTTGATGGCCCAGGCGCCGATCCAGTACGGAATCAGTGCGGGTGTTTCCGGACGCATGCCCAGCAGCATCGGGTCGAACCAGCGCGAAATGCCTTCGTTGGTGCGGGCCAGCTCGGCCATGTAGCCGAAGGCCGTGATGTCCGCACTCTTCCAGGGGCCCCGGCCGACCAGGCCCGGCAGAAGATAGGCCGCGCACAACAACAGCAGCGCAATGCGCGGCAGCCGGCGCACGGCATTCTGGGCAACGATCGCGGGAGTGGGCAGGTTCAAGAGACGAAAGACCGGGTTCAGAAAGAAAAAGGGCAGCGCGGTAAACCGGGCTGCCCTGGACGCAAGAGCGCGTGCCTTACTTGGAGGCGGCGCCGGTGGTCTTGCCGAAGCGGTTGCGGAACTTCTCGACGCGACCGCCCATGTTGTCGACCGACTTCTGCGTGCCGGTGTAGAACGGGTGCGATTCGCTCGTGGTGTCGAGCTTGAACAGGGGCAGCTCGCGACCGTCGTCGGTCTTGCCCATTTCCTTGGTGTTCGCGCACGAACGGGTCACGAACTTGAAGCCGTTCGACATGTCGACGAACAGGATTTCGCGGTAATTGGGGTGGATGCCTTCTTTTGCCATGGTCTTTCCTTTTGCGCTGTTGGAATCAATGCGCGGTCGATGCGAGAGCCACCGGTGTGCCAGCAATCTGGCGCGCCGTCCTTCAGGGATGAAGGAAGCCGGGCGACGCTGCCCAGCCGCACTTTTCGCGGAGCCCTCGATTATCGCATACTGACCCATTTTCGAGAAAACCGAGCCTCCCATGACCTCCACACCCTTGCGCGCCGGCCTCGTCGGCTACGGTTTTGCCGGTCAGACCTTCCACGCGCCGGTGCTTTCGGCCGTGCCGGGGCTCGAACTGGCGGCGGTTGCGAGTTCGCAACCGCAGAAGGTCCAAGCGGACTGGCCGGGCGTCGCGGTGGTGCCTGACGTTCCGGCGCTGCTGGCGCGAGCGGATATCGACCTGGTCGTGGTTGCCACGCCGAATGCCCAGCATCATCCGGTCGCGAAAGCGGCCCTGGAGGCAGGAAAACACGTGGTGGTGGACAAGCCTTTCACGCTCGATGTGGCCGAAGCCAGGGAACTCGAATTGTTGTCTAAACGCAACAGTCGCGTGCTGGCGGTCTATCAGAACCGACGTTTTGATGCCGATTTCCTGACGCTCAAGGACGTGCTGGCGAGCGGCGAACTGGGCCGGCCGGTGTATCTGGAATCGCATTTCGACCGTTTTCGGCCCGAAGTGCGGGAGCGTTGGCGTGAGCAGGCGGTGCCCGGATCGGGCCTGTGGGTGGACCTTGGCTCCCATCTGGTCGATCAGGCTGTGCAGCTCTTCGGTCGGCCCGACACGCTGCAGCTCGACACGGCTGTCCTGCGCGATGGTGCGTTGGTCGAAGACTACTTCCACGCGGTGCTGCGCTATGAAAGCGGCCCCCATGCGCCGCTGCGCGTGGTCTTGCATGCCACTACGCTGGCCGCCCATGCGGCGCCGCGCTACATCGTGCACGGCATACGCGGCAGCTACGTCAAGCATGGCGTCGATACGCAAGAAGACGCGCTGCGAGCGGGCCAACGGCCGCCGGCAGCAGGGTGGGGCGCCGATCCGCTCGATGGCGAGATCACGGTGTACGACAACAACGGCGCGCCGAAGAGCCGTGCCTTGCCGACCCGGCCGGGAAACTATGTCGACTACTACGCCGCGGTGCGTGACGCCATTCTTGGCATCGGCCCCAATCCCGTGCCGCCCGAGCAGGCCGTCGCGTTGATGGAGTTGCTCGACATCGGTCGCCAGAGCGCCCTCGAGGGCCGCGCAATCCATACATCGCGCCCATGAAAAAAGCGCGTTGCCCCGCGAAGGGCAACGCGCTTTTGCGACAGAGCTTGGTGCTCAGCCGCCGCGACGCATCATGTCGAAGAACTCGACATTGGTCTTGGTCGCCTTCATGTTCTTGAGCATCAGCTCCATCGACTCGATCTCGTCCATGTTGTACATGAGCTGGCGCAGGATGCGGGTCTTCTGAAGGATCTCGGGTGCCAGCAGCAACTCTTCGCGGCGCGTGCCGCTGCGGTTGAGCTGGATCGAGGGGAACACGCGCTTTTCGTACAGGCGGCGGTCCAGGTGGATTTCGGAGTTGCCGGTGCCCTTGAACTCTTCGAAGATCACTTCGTCCATGCGGCTGCCGGTGTCGATCAGCGCGGTGCCGATGATGGTCAGCGAGCCGCCTTCTTCCACGTTGCGCGCGGCGCCCAGGAAGCGCTTGGGGCGCTGCAGTGCGTTGGAATCGACACCGCCCGTCAGCACCTTGCCCGACGAGGGCACGACGTTGTTGTAGGCGCGGGCCAGACGCGTGATCGAGTCCAGCAGGATCACCACGTCCTTCTTGAGTTCGACCAGGCGCTTGGCGCGCTCGATCACCATTTCGGCAACGTGCACGTGGCGCGCTGCGGGCTCGTCGAAGGTCGAAGCAATGACTTCGCCCTTCACCGTGCGCTGCATTTCGGTCACTTCTTCAGGGCGCTCGTCGACGAGCAGCACCATCATGTGGACGTCGGGGTAGTTGGCACTGATCGCGTGGGCGATGTGCTGCATCATCACCGTCTTGCCGCTCTTGGGCGGTGCCACGAGCAGGGCGCGCTGGCCTTTGCCGATGGGGGCGATGATGTCGATGATGCGGCCGGTGATGTTCTCTTCGCCCTTGATGCCGTCGCGCTCGAGCTTCATCTGTTCCTTGGGGAACAGCGGCGTCAGGTTCTCGAACATCACCTTGTGCTTGTTCTGCTCGGGCGGGCCGTCGTTGACCTTGTCCAGCTTCGTCAGCGCGAAGTAGCGCTCGCCGTCCTTGGGCGTGCGCACTTCACCTTCGATCATGTCGCCGGTGTGCAGGTTGAAGCGCCGCACCTGGCTGGGCGAGATGTAGATGTCGTCGGTGCTTGCGGTGAAGCTGGTGTCGGGGCTGCGCAGAAAGCCGAAGCCGTCGGGCAGGATTTCGAGCACACCGTCGGCGAAGACCTGTTCACCGGCCTTTGCGCGCTTCTTGATGATCGCGAACATCAGCTCCTGCTTGCGCATGCGGCCGACGTTTTCGATCTCAAGCGCTTCAGCCTGCTTGAGGACTTCAGACACGTGGAGTGCCTTGAGTTCGTTTAAGTGCATGGAATGACCCCTCGCGGGGTAATCGAACGGAAAACGGGGGGAGGTTTGATGTGAAGCGAGAACTGCTTCACTAACCGGGGAACTCGAACCGGTTGCCAGAAAGGGCCGGTGATCTGTGGGAGATTATGACAGTAAAAAACGCTCCGGCCAACGCATTGCGCGTCGGCCGGATCAAATGTCGCTCAGGCGAGTTGCTGGTCGATGAAGGCCGTGAGTTGCGCCTTGCTCATCGCGCCGACCTTGGTGGCGGCCAGTTGACCGTCCTTGAACAGCATCAGCGTGGGAATGCCACGAATGCCGAACTTGGCGGGGATGTCGCGGTTTTCGTCGACATTCAGCTTGGCGATTTGCAGCTTGCCTTCGTAGGTGGCAGACACTTCGTCGAGGATCGGGGCGATCATCTTGCAGGGGCCGCACCATTCAGCCCAGTAGTCGACCAGCACGGGCTGGGAGGACTTGAGCACGTCGGCCTCGAAGGAGGAATCGGAGATGTGTTTGATGAGTTCGCTGGCCATGTGATGGGTCCTTGTGCGCAGAGAGTTTCGGTGCAGCTAAAGTGCAGGTCATTGTGACAGAAACCAAGGGGTGGCGTGCCGTGCGCAGACGCTATGGCGCCGATAGCCAAAGCCCTTTGCGGGTCACCTTCCAGCGCTCTCCAACCCCTCGATAGAACATGAACGAAGGCCACCCTGTACAGGCCCTGTGGTGCGATCCCGCCGATGGCGTCGTCGCGCGGATCGTCCGCGCGCTCGCCGAGCGCCAGCTGCATGCAGCGCGCACCGTCGTGCTCGTGCCCTATGCGCAATTGATGGGTGTTGCGCGCAGCATGTGGGCCCGTTGCGGCAGTCCCGGCTTCGTGCCGCGCTTCGAGACCACGCACAACTGGGCGCGCAGCGCAGGTGGTTTTGTGCCGACTGGCTACGACATCGCGCACGACATGGCGCGTGACCTGGTCACGGCGCAGGCACTGTTGTCGCAGGCTGGCTTCAATGCCGAACGCTTCGCCCTGGCAGGCCGCGTGGTCGAGCTGGTCTATCAGCTTGCACCGTTGGCAGCCGCCGTGTCGCCTGAAGAGCGCAGTGCCGAATGGGCGCAGAGCGCTTCGCAAGTGGCCGAGGCAGGCAGCGAGTCCGAATGGTTTCGTACCGAAAGCGCGCTGATCCGCATCGCCGTCGCCTGGGCCGCGAACTCGGGCTTTGCCACCGACGTACTGCTGCGCGATAGCACGCGCGATCAGGTCGATGCGCTGATCGTGCTCGAGGGCTTCCAGACCGATCCGCTGACGCAGTCCCTGTGCACCCTGTGGGGCGACCGTGCCCTTCATCTCTCGCTGGTGCCTGCCAACGCATTGGTCGAGCCCGTCGCGTCGCATGTCGCCCTCGACCCCGAAGACGAAGCCGAACTGGCCGCAGCCTGCGTGCTGCGCCACCTCGCGGAAGACCGCGCACCGGTCGCGCTGGTCGCCACCGACCGCGCGCTCACGCGCCGCATCAGTGCCCAGTTGAAGGCGCAGGGCATCGTCACGCATGACGAAACCGGCTGGAAGCTCTCGACCACGCGCGCCGCCGCTGCGCTGATGAGCGCGCTGCGCGCCTGCGCCCACGACGCCGGCAGCGACCAGGTGCTCGAATGGCTCAAGAGCGGCGCCAGTGGCGACGCGCTGGCAGTTCAGTCGCTCGAAATACGCCTTCGACGCGAGGGCCTGCGCGACTGGTCGACCTGGTGCGCCCTGGTGGCGCGCACCGAAGAAATGAAGGACGCGACGCTGCGGCCCTTCACCGAGGCCATCGAGGCACGCCGCGCACCCATGATCCGCTCGCGGCCCCTGGCCGAATGGCTGCGTGCCCTGCGCGAGCTTCTGGAGGCCGGCGAGCAATGGGAGCCCCTCGCCGACGACCTCGCCGGTGGCAAGGTAATCGCCGCACTGTGGCTCGATGCAGACGCCCACGGCGATGACGACGATTTCCCCGGCGGCCGTCACACGCTCGCCGAGTTCACCGCCTGGGTGCGCGATGTACTCGAAGACGCCAGCTTCGTGCCGCCCGCCGGCGACCAGGCACCGAAGGTCGTGGTCTTGCCGCTCTATCAACTGCTGGGCCGTGCATTCGGCGCGGTGGTCATTCCCGGTTGCGACGACCGGCGCCTGCCCGCGTCGCCCGAGCCGCCTGGCAACTGGAGCGCGGCACAGCGTGCTGATCTGGGCCTGCCTTCGCGCGATGCGCTCGAAGCCGCGCAGCGCGCAGCGTGGGCCGCAGCGCTGCACAACCCTTCCTGCGAACTCCTTTGGCGCCAGTCCGACGCCACCGGCGAACCGGTGCGCCCGAGCCCGCTGGTGCAGGCGCTGCACCTTGACCACGCCTTGCGGCCCGCCGCCGACCCGCGCACGCCGCGCGAGGTTCTCGTGCAGCCCACCGCGTACCCGACGCCTTCGGGCGCGCTGCTGCCGCTGCAGAACATCTCGACCAGCGTGTACGAAGACCTGCGCCGTTGCCCCTATCGCTTCTTCGCGTTGCGGCAACTGGGGCTGCGCAGTGCCGACGAGCTCGATGCCGAGATCGACAAGCGCGACTTCGGCAACTGGCTGCACGCCGTGCTGGGCCATTTCCACGAGGCGCTGCTCGAAGCCCCGACGCAAGACGCGCAGGAGCGCACGGCACTCATCGAAGCCGCAACCCAGCGCGCCACACAGGAACTCGGCCTGTCGGATGCCGAGTTCCTGCCATTCGCCGCCGCCTGGCCGGCGGTGCGCGACGGTTATCTGGCCTGGCTCGTCAAGCACGAGGCGAGCGGGGCCGTCTTCGTCGAGGCCGAGCCCTGGAAAGAACAGCCGTTGGGCGACTTGCGACTGATCGGCCGGCTCGACCGCATCGATCGCGTCGCCGACGGCCAGGCCTTCGTGATCGACTACAAGACCGAGTCCGCCACCCTTTCCAAGGAGCGCGTGAAGGATCCGACCGAAGACACGCAGCTCGCTTTCTATGCGGCCCTGGTGGCCGACGACACCTTGCGCGCAGCCTATGTGAACGTGGGTGAAAAGTCTTCCGGCACGCAGACCGTCGAGCAACCTGCGGTGGTGGAGGCGAGGGACGCGTTGGTGGCCGGCATCATCAGCGACTTCACCCGCATTGCGCAGGGCGCGGCGCTGCCGCCGCTGGGGGAGGGCGCGGTCTGCGACTACTGCGCGGCGCGCGGCCTCTGCAGAAAAGATTTCTGGAGCGATGAGACCCCCCGGCTTGCCACTGCGTGTGCTTCGCCACCCCCCGAGGGGGAGGCGCCTCCCCCTTGGGGCGGCCCGGCGGATGGAGGCGATACGAAATGAGTGGCGCAGCCTACGAACACAACGGCAAGCACGTCACGCGCGAGGCCTTCTACACCGTCGCCTGCGACCCGCGCCGATCGGTCGCGGTCGAGGCCTGTGCCGGCGCAGGCAAGACCTGGATGCTGGTGTCGCGCATCCTGCGCGCGCTGCTCGAAGAGGGCGAATCGGCCTGCGAGCCGCACGAGATTCTGGCGATCACCTTCACCAAGAAGGCCGCCGGCGAAATGCGCGAGCGGCTCGATCAGTGGCTGGAGCAGTTCGCTGAACTGCCCGTTGAGGAACTGGTGAAGCAGCTTGTGATGCGTGGTGTCGATCCCGCAGCAGCGCTCGCCGCAGTGCCGCGTCTGAAGGGTCTCTACAGGCGCCTGCTCGAAGGCGGCCGGCCGGTGCAGTTCCGTACTTTCCACGCCTGGTTTGCTGGCCTTCTGCGCAACGCGCCGCTGGCGGTGCTGCGCGAACTGGGCCTGCCGTCCAACTACGAACTGCTCGAAGACGACGCCGAGGCACGAAACCACACCTGGCGTCCGTTCTTCGAGGCCGTCACGGCAGACAAGAATGCACTGGCCGACTACTACGCCGTCGTCGCCACGCACGGCCGCTCGCAGACGGCCAAGGCGTTGGGCGAGGCGCTGTCCAAGCGTGTCGAGTTCTCGCTCGCCGATGCCAATGACGTCGTCGACAACGGGGTGCAACCCGTCGGCGTTCTGTTCCCGTCCTATGCCGGTGCGGCCGATCCGGCCCAGGTCCTGTTCGACACGCCGGCCATCAGCGATGCACTGCGGGCCGCCGCGCAAGCGTTGGGCCGTGCCAGCGCGCCCACTTTCTCGGCCAAGGGCAGCGAGCTGGAGCAGGCCATCGGCGCCCGCGATGCACAGGGCGTGCTCGATGCACTGCTGACGCAAAAGGGCGAGGCGCGCAAGTTCAGCGAAAAGCTCGCCGGCCTGGAGCAGGTGCGCATCGCGCAGGGTCATGCCATCGAATACAGCGCCGCGCAGGCGCAGCACGCGGCATGGCTTTTTCAGCAACGCATGGCGCGGCTCACGCGCATCCTGATCGCTGCTTTCGCCGAAGTGAAGCGTGCGCACGGCTGGGTCGACATGAACGACGTCGAACAGGCCGCGCAGTTGCTGCTGGGCCAATCGGCCCTGTCGGGCTGGGTGCAGGAACGGCTCGATGCGCGCGTCGCACATCTGCTGATCGACGAGTTCCAGGACACCAATCCGCTGCAATGGCAGGCGCTCTACGGCTGGCTCAGCGCGTACACCGGTGCGCAAGGCCGCGCGCCGCGCGTCTTCATCGTGGGCGACCCGAAGCAGAGCATCTACCGCTTCCGGCGCGCCGAGCCGCAGGTGTTCATTGCGGCCAAGAAGTTCGTGCGCGAAGGGCTCGACGGCGAATTGCTCAATTGCGATCACACCCACCGCAACACGCGCGCGGTCATCGGGCTGGTCAATCAGGCGATGCTGGCCGCGCAGGACGCGGGCGAGTTCGACGGCTTTCGCGCCCACACCACCGAGCGCGGCGACGACGGTGAATTGCTCAAGCTGCCGGCCATCGACCGCGATGCACTCGGTTCGGCCGCCGAAGCGGCGCCTGCCGACGACGGCATGCTGCACTGGCGCGACAGCCTCGTCACGCCGCGCGTGCTGCCCGAAGAGCAATTGCTGCAGAAGGAATGCGAGCAGGCCGCGCGCTGGGTCGTGCAACGCATCGCCGACGGCACGCCACCGCGGCAGATCATGGTGCTGGCGCGCCGGCGTAGTCGCCTGTCCGCCATGCAGGACGCGCTGCGGCAGCGCCACATTCCCGTGCAGCAGCCCGAGAAGAACGAACTGCACGATGCACCGGAAGTGCAGGACGTGGTCGCGCTGATCGATGCGCTGGTCTCGCCCGCGCACGACCTCTCGCTGGCGCAGGCACTCAAGTCGCCGCTGTTCGGTGTCGATGACGAAGCCTTGGTGCAACTGGCATTGCGCCAGCGCGAACGCTCTTCGGCGAGCTGGTTCGGCTTGATCCAGAAGGGCGAGGGCCTGCCGCCGGTGTTGGTCGAGGCTGGTGTCAAGCTCAAGAAATGGCAGCGCTGGTTGGTGTCGCTGCCTCCTCACGATGCGCTCGATGCGATCTTTCACGACGGTGACGTGCTCGCGAAGTTCGGCGCCGCGGTGCCCGCTGCCATGCGCCAGGGCGCGCTGGCCAATCTGCGCGGCCTGCTGTCGGCGTCGCTCGACATCGAGGGCGCACGCTTCGCGACGCCTTACGCGCTGGTGCGTGCCCTGCGTGCCGGCGGCGTGCGTGCGCCGTCCGTCGCCGCGCCCGATGCGGTGCAGTTGCTGACCGTGCACGGTGCGAAGGGGCTGGAAGCGGACACCGTCCTGATGCTCGATTGCGATGCGGCGCCACCGCGCGCGCAGACCATGGGCGCGCTGGTCGAATGGAAGGGCAGCGACAGCGCGCCGACGCGCTTCGTGTTTCTTGCGAGCGAGAAGACGCCGCCCGCCTGTGCGGCGTCGTTGCTCGAAGAAGAGCAGCGCGCGCGCCATCGCGAAGAACTCAATGGCCTGTACGTTGCGACCACACGGGCGCGCGAGCGGCTGGTGTTGTCGTCGGTCCGGCCGGCGCGTGCCAACGAAGGCAGTTGGTGGGCGCGGCTGGAGCCGCTGTGCGAGCCCACCGAAGCCGACGAGCCGCTGATCGCACTGCCCGTCGAGACAGGTGCCGCGAGCTTCTCGATGAAGCGGATGCCCGTACTGCCCGAGTCCACCGTGGAGCAACCGTTCACGAAGAAGGCAGCGGATGCCACGGTCGATGCGCGCGCAGCGGCTTTCGGCCAGGCCATGCACCGGTTGCTCGAATGGGCCGTGCCGGGCGAGCCGCTGCCACCGGCTCACGTGCGCGCCGCCGCACGAGAATTCATGCTCGATGCCCAGCAAGCGCGCGGCGCTGCGACGCTGGCCGAACGCATCCGCGCGGGCGCCGGTGCCTGGGTGTGGGACGATCGCAGGGTCGACTGGCATGGCAACGAAGTCACGCTGGTCCATGAAGGGGAGACCTTGCGCATCGACCGCCTGGTGCGCGAGCGCGCCAGCGGTGCCTGGTGGATCCTCGACTACAAATCTGCCGCGCGCCCCGAACGGGACGCGGCGCTGATCGCACAGATGCAGCGCTATCGCGCGGCAGTGCAACATGCCTACCCTGGTGCCACGGTCCGCGTCGCGTTCCTCACCGGGCAGGGCGAACTGGTAAATCTCGAATGACTGTTTCTCCTGTCGTCGCCGTGATCGGCGGCGGACCCGCCGGCTTGATGGCGGCTGAAGTTCTCAGCGCGTCCGGCGCGCAAGTGCATGTGTATGACGCGATGCCCTCGGTGGGCCGCAAGTTCTTGCTGGCCGGCCGTGGTGGGTTGAATCTCACGCATTCGGAGCCCTTCGATGTGTTCATGAGCCGCTTCGGCGAGCGCCGCTCGCAGCTCGAGGCGATGCTCGCGCAGTTCGGGCCGCAGCAGGTGCGCGAATGGGCGGGCGGCTTGGGCATCGAGACTTTCGTCGGCACGTCGGGCCGGGTGTTTCCGACGGACATGAAGGCTGCGCCGCTGCTGCGTGCATGGCTGCAGCGGCTGCGCGCGGCGGGTGCACGGTTCCATATGCGTCATCGCTGGCTGGGTGACGGGCCGTTCGACGCCGCCGCCTTGCGTTTCGCGACACCGGCTGGCGAGGTCACGGCGAAGGCCGATGCCGTGGTGCTGGCACTGGGCGGTGCAAGCTGGGCGCGACTGGGCTCGGATGGCGCATGGGCGCCGTGGCTGCAGACGCAGGGCGTGGATGTCGCGCCGTTGCTGCCTGCCAATTGCGGCTTCGACGGCAGTGGCTGGAGCGAGCATTTCTCCAGCCGTTTCGCGGGCCAGCCCTTCAAGTCGGTCGCCATTTCGTTCACTGACAGCCAGGGACGCGGGTTTGCGCGCAAGGGCGAGTTCGTGGTGACCGCTACGGGCATCGAGGGCAGCCTGATCTATGCGGCGTCGGCGCTGTTGCGCGACGAGATCGCCGCACAGGGCAGCGCGACGCTGTTGCTGGACCTGCTGCCGGATCGCAGCGCGGAACAGGTGCTGGCCGCGGTGACGCACCCGCGCGGCGCACGCTCCCTGAGCAGCCACCTCAAGAGTCGGCTCGGGCTCGAAGGCATCAAGGCCAGCGTGCTGCACGAGGTGCTGAGCCGCGAGGCGATGCAAGATCCCGCACAACTGGCTGCAACGATCAAGGCGGTGCCGTTGCGACTGGTTGCAACGCGTTCCATCGATGAGGCGATCAGCACTGCGGGCGGTGTGCGCTTCGATGCGCTCGACGCGCAGCTCATGGCCAACGCATTGCCCGGCGTGTTCGCGGCAGGGGAGATGCTGGACTGGGAGGCGCCGACCGGCGGCTATCTGATGACAGCCTCGATGGCGAGCGGCGCGGCGGCTGCGCGCGGCGCGATCCAGCGGCTGGGCCTGTGAAGGCCTCGTGCCGTTGGATGATTTTTTATCGCTGAGAGTTTTTGCAAACCCCGTTTCATTTCGCATTGGAATGAAACGAGGCTGCTGAAGAGGTTGACGAGCCTTACCCCTGGCACTGACTACGCAGTTAGGGCTGCTTGGTTCCCCACCTGACCCGGTTGGCCACTTCACCATGCAGGGAGGCCCGTCAGCCCGCATTCTAACCCGCAGGTCGCGCGCACTTTCGTGTCGCTTCGCCAATCCCTTGCTGAGGGAGCGGCATCGGTGGCCCGGACAAAGCCGGCCTGCCGGTGTCTCACGAAGAAGACAGCCTTCTTTTGATTGCGGGGTCGGGCGGGAGAGGGGCGCTGCGCCTTTTAGAATGCCCGCAATGTCTTATCTCGTGCTCGCTCGCAAGTTCCGTCCGAAAACCTTCGGTGAGATGGTCGGTCAGGGGCATGTGGTCCAGGCGCTCGAGAACGCGTTGACCACGCAGCGCCTGCATCACGCCTATCTTTTCACCGGCACGCGGGGTGTCGGCAAGACCACGGTGTCGCGCATCCTGGCGAAGTCGCTCAACTGCCAAGGCCCGGACGGGCAGGGTGGCATCACGGCCACGCCGTGCGGTGTCTGCCAGGCCTGCCGCGATATCGATTCGGGCCGCTTCGTCGATTACACCGAGCTCGATGCGGCCTCGAACCGTGGCGTCGACGAAGTGCAGTCGCTGCTCGAACAAGCCGTCTACAAGCCAGTGCAGGGGCGCTTCAAGGTCTTCATGATCGACGAAGTGCACATGCTCACCAACACCGCGTTCAACGCGATGTTGAAGACGCTCGAAGAGCCGCCCGAGTACCTCAAGTTCGTGCTCGCGACCACCGATCCGCAGAAGGTCCCGGTCACGGTGCTGTCGCGTTGCCTGCAGTTCAATCTGCGGCCGATGGCGCCGGAGACGATCCTCGAACACCTGACCAGCGTGCTGCAGACCGAGCAGGTACCTGCCGAGCCGCAGGCGCTGCGCCTCCTGGCGCGGGCCGCGCGCGGTTCGATGCGCGATGCGCTGTCGCTCACCGACCAGGCCATCGCTTTCGGCAATGGCGAACTGATCGAAACCGGCGTGCGCCAGATGCTCGGCAGCGTCGACCGCGGCCATGTGTTCAAGCTGATCGAGGCGCTCGCGCAGGGCGACGGCAAGACGGTGGTCGACACCTCCGAGGCGCTGCGCCGTGACGGCATGTCCGCCGCTTCCACGCTCGAAGAAATGACGGCGGTGCTGCAGGCCATGGCCGTACTGCAAGCCGTGCCTTCGCGGGCGGAGTCGGCAGATTCGGCGACCGACCCCGACGCGGCAGACACCGCGCGCCTTGCATCGCTGATGCCGGCCGACGAAACGCAATTGCTCTACAGCCTGTGCCTGCACGGCCGTGGCGAGCTGGGCCTGGCGCCCGATGAATACGCGGCGCTGACCATGGTTCTGCTGCGGCTGTTGGCCTTCAAGCCCTCCAACGCGGCTGCCTCAACAGCTTCCCCGGAAAAAAAAACTCTGAATGAAGCTGCGGTCGCGGCGCCGGCCACTCCGGCGCGTACCGCGGCCCCTGTTCCGGCACCTGCGCCCGTAGCTCGCCCTGAAGCCGAATCACCGCCGGTCGCACCAGCGCCGACTCCCCCGGTCCCGGCGCCAGCGGTCGCGCAACAACCTGCTTCGGTCCCGGCCGGGCATCGCCTCTCGGTCGTCGACGAACCCCTGCGGCAAGCTGCGCCTCGTGTGGAGACCACGACGGACGCCCCCGCCAAGGTCGTCGGCGTCCCGATTCGCGTGCAGCCGCCGCCCGGTGCGCGCGATGCACCTCGCGGCGAAGAGTCGCGCGGCACTTTCACCCCCATTCCGACCAGTGAAGACGGTGACTTCTGGTTCGCCACGGTCACTCAACTGGTCGCCTCGGAAGCCATCGCGGCCCTGGCCCGCGAGCTGGCCCTGCAGTCGCAACTGGTGGCGCGCGACACCGACCAGTGGATGCTGCGCATCGAGCGCGAAACGCTCAACCAGCCTTCCAGCCGCGAAAAGCTGACCGCCGCATTGAATGCGCTTGGCCATGACGTCAAGCTGGTCATCGAGATCGGCGGCGTGGTCGACAGCCCCGCGCGGCGCAACAAGCAGGCGGCCGACGAGCGCCAGCGTGTGGCCGAGGAGGCCATCCACAGCGACCCCGAAGTGCAGGCGCTGATGCGCGACTTCGATGCGAAGATCGTGCCCGGAACGCTGAAACCGGCCTGACCCGTTCACGGCAACAATCCCGGGCCGGCCCTTGTGGCACTCCGCTGCGACCGCCATCTCTCTTATCCTTCCACCACTTTCCAACCAATCAGGACCAACGATGTTCAACAAAGGACAACTGGCCGGCCTCATGAAGCAGGCGCAGGCAATGCAGGACAACCTCAAGAAGGCCCAGGAAGAACTGGCGCACATCGAGGTCGAGGGCGAATCCGGCGCCGGCCTGGTCAAGGTCGTCATGACCTGCAAGCACGACGTCAAGCGCATCACCATCGACCCCAGCCTGCTGGCCGATGACAAGGACATGCTCGAAGACCTCGTGGCTGCCGCTTTCAACGCCGCCGTGCGCAAGGCGGAAGAAACCAGCGAGCAGAAGATGGGCAAGCTCACCGCTGGCATGCCGGGCCTTCCGCCCGGCATGAAGCTGCCGTTCTAAGCGGCTGATGGCCGACGCCAGTTCGCTGGACGCATTGGTCGATGCGCTGCGACGCCTGCCCGGCGTCGGCATCAAGTCGGCCTCGCGCATGGCGTTTCATTTGCTGCAGCACGACCGCGAGGGCGCGCAGTTGCTCGCGCGGGCATTGCAGCAGGCAGCCGGCAATGTGCAGCATTGCGAGCTTTGCAACACCTTCACCGAAGCGCGCATCTGCAGCGTCTGCATGGACTCGCGGCGTGACGGCAGCAAGCTCTGCGTGGTCGAGACGCCCGCCGACCAGGCCGCGCTCGAACGCACCGGCGCATTCCGCGGCTACTACTTCGTGCTGATGGGCAAGCTCAGTCCGCTCGACGGCATCGGGCCCAAGGACATCGGCCTGCAGAAGCTCTTCGACCGCGCACTCGACGGCACGGTGAGCGAAGTGATCCTCGCCACCAACTTCACCGCGGAAGGCGAAGCCACCGCGCATGTGATCGGTGAAACGCTCAAGCAGCGCGGGCTCAACGTGACGCGTCTTGCGCGTGGCGTGCCAGCCGGCAGCGAGCTTGAATACGTGGACCTCGGCACCATCGCGCATGCATTGGTAGACCGCCGCTAGAGGCCTGAAGAGGGCGCCGCGCGCGCAGCGCAACGGAGACAAATCGACATGACTTTTTCTTTGCTCACGGTAGCCTACTGGTGCGTGTTCATCGCCTGCGGCCTGCCGTACCTTGCGGCATGGATCGCCAAGGCGGGCAGCTTCAGCCCGCGTGACAACATGCATCCGCGCGACTGGGCTGCAAAGCAAAGCGGCTGGCGTGCACGCGCCAACAGCGCGCAGGCCAACAGCTTCGAGGGCCTGCCGCTCTTCATCGGCGCGGTGGTCATCGCGCATCAACTCGGTGTGGCGCAGGCGCGGCTCGACATGCTCTCGGTGGCTTATGTGGTGCTGCGCGTGATCTATCTCGGCCTCTACATCAAGGGCATTCCCGCTGCGCGCAGCGCGGTCTGGGCCCTCGCGTTCATCGTCAACATCGCGATCTTTTTCCTCGCGCGATAGACGCGCGTCGCAGGCCCGCGAGAGGCCTTCGTGCTTACGTGAAAACCCGCACGGGATGACCCCGATGCAGGCGCGTGAGGGCGCCCCTAAGCTCGATTCAGTTCACAAGAATCAAAGAGCCCGCAGGCACCGTTTCATGCTTCACCGCCGTACCCTCATTTCCGCTTCCGCCATTGCCGCCGCAACGATCGCCTTGCCGCGTGTCTTTGCGCAGCAGGCGAAGCTGGAGAAGACGAAGATCTCCATCGCGGTCGGCGGCAAGGCGGCGTTCTATTACCTGCCGCTCACCATCTCCGAACAGCTCGGCTACTTCAAGGCCGAAGGTCTCGATGTGGAAATCTCCGACTTCGCCGGCGGCGCACGCGCGCTGCAGGCCGTGGTCGGCGGCTCGGCCGATGTGTGCTCGGGCGCGTACGAACACACCATCAACCTGCAGGCCAAGAACCAGTTCTTCCAGGCCTTCGTTCTCCAGGGCCGCGCACCGCAGATCGCAGTGGGCGTGTCGACCAAGAACATGGCGGGCTACACCGGCATTGCCGATCTCAAGGGCAAGAAGATCGGTGTCTCGGCACCGGGCTCGTCGACCAACATGGTGGCGAACCTCGTGCTCTCGCGCGGTGGTCTCAAGGCCAGCGACGTGAGCTTCATCGGCGTGGGCGTGGCGGCCGGTGCGCTCACGGCATTGCGCTCGGGCCAGATCGACGCCATCAGCAACACCGACCCGGTGATGACGATGCTCGAGCAGAAGGGCGACGTGAAGATCATCAGCGACACGCGCACGCTCAAGGGCACGCAGCAGGTGTTCGGCGGCACGATGCCCGCGGCCTGCCTCTATGCGTCGAGCGAGTTCATCCAGAAGAATCCCAACACCTGCCAGGCGCTGGCCAATGCCATCGTGCACGGGCTCAAGTGGCTGCAGACGGCGGGGCCCGGCGACATCATCAAGACCGTGCCCGAGACCTACCTGCTCGGCGACCGGGCGCTGTACCTTGCGTCTTTCGACAAGGTGCGCGAATCCATCGCCACCGACGGCCTCGTGCCGACCGACGGCCCCAAGACGGCGCTCACCGCCATCGCCAGCTTCGACACCTCCGTGAAGGCCGACAAGATCGACCTCGCCAAGACCTACACCAACGATTTTGCAAGGCGCGCGAAAGACAGGTTCAAAGCCTGACTGCGAACGTCCCGCGACCCGGCTCAGGCCGGGTTTTTTATGCCATGTCCGACTACGCACTCGAACTCCTTTCCATCAGTTGCACCTTCCACTCGAAGGACGACCCGGGCCAGCGCTATACGGCCGTGGCCGACACCACGCTGCGCATCCGGGCGGGGGAGTTCGTCTCGGTGGTCGGCCCTACGGGCTGCGGCAAGTCGACGCTGCTGAACGTGGGGGCCGGGCTGCTCGAACCTTCGTCGGGCACGGTCAAGGTTTTCGGCAAGACGCTCGCGGGGGTCAACGCACGCGCCGGCTACATGTTCCAGACCGAGGCGTTGATGCCGTGGCGCAGCGCCATCGACAACGTGATGGTGGGCCTGCAGTACCGCGGCGTGCCCGATGCCGAAGCGCGCAAGCAGGCCGAGGCGTGGCTGTCGCGCGTGGGGCTCACGGGCTTCGGCGACCGCTATCCGCATCAGCTCTCGGGCGGCATGCGCAAGCGTGTGGCATTGGCGCAGACGCTGGTGCTCGACCCCGACATCATCCTCATGGACGAGCCCTTCAGCGCGCTCGACATCCAGACGCGCCAACTGATGGAAAACGAGGTGCTGGACCTCTGGAGCGCGAAGAAGAAGGCCGTGCTCTTCATCACGCACGACCTCGATGAAGCGATTGCGATGAGCGACCGCGTGGTGGTGCTGTCGGCCGGCCCGGCGACGCATCCGATCGGTGAGTTCGCCATCGACCTCGCGCGCCCGCGCGACGTGGCCGAGGTTCGCACGCAGCCGCGCTTCGTCGAACTGCATACGCAAATCTGGGAGGTGCTGCGCGATGAAGTGCTCAAGGGCTACGCGCAGCAACTGAAGAAGGCCGCGTGATGTCGCGCCTGAACGAACGCAACGCGCGCTTCTGGCAACTGGCGCTGCTGGTGGTGATTCTGGTGGGCTGGCACCTGGCTTCACGCAACCAGCAGTTCGCCTTCTTCGTCGGCGAGCCGATCCAGGTGGCAGGCCGCATCTGGAGCTGGTTCCTGCCGTTCGAGGTGCCACCCAATGCGCTGTTTCCCGAAGGGTTGAAGGGCAACGCCGACATCTACCTGCACCTGGGCACCACGCTGCTCGAGACGGTGCTGGCCTTCGGCATCGGCACCGTGCTCGGGTTGGCCTGCGGGCTCTGGCTGGCGCTGGCGCCCACGGCGAGCATGATTCTCGACCCCTACATCAAGGCCGCGAACTCGATGCCGCGCGTGATCCTCGCGCCCATCTTCGCGCTGTGGTTCGGCCTGGGCATCTGGAGCAAGGTGGCGCTGGCCGTCACACTGGTGTTCTTCATCGTGTTCTTCAACGTCTACCAGGGCGTGCGCGAGGTGAGCCCGGTGGTGCTGGCCAACGCGAAGATGCTGGGCGCCAACCAGCGGCAACTGCTGCGCACCGTGTACTTGCCGAGCGCGACGAGCTGGGTGTTCTCCAGCCTGCACACCTCCGTCGGGCTGGCTTTCGTCGGTGCGGTGGTGGGCGAGTACCTGGGCTCGGCGCGCGGCGTGGGCTATCTGATCCTGCAGGCCGAAGGCACCTTCGACGTCAACACCGTGTTCGCCGGCATCGTGGTGCTCACGGCCTTTGCACTGGTGCTCGATGGCATCGTCGGCCTGATCGAAAAGCGCCTCATGAAGTGGCAACCCAAGACCGGCGAAACCGAGAAGTTGTAGCGCCTGAGCGTATCGGCCCGGAGTCCTCACCGTGCGATGATCGCGCCCGCGCGAAAGGGCGCAACAACGACTTACGGGGGTGAATCTTGAACCACAACAAGAACGGGCACGCGAGCACCTTGCGCACGCGTGGCGAGTCGGCCAGGGTGTTGAACGAAGAGCTTTTCTTCGATCTGGTCTATGCGTTTTCAGTCACGCAACTGTCCCACTACCTGCTGGACCATCTGACGCTGCTGGGCGCGCTCCAGACGCTGGTGATGTGGTTCGCGGTCTGGCTCGGCTGGCAGTACACGGCCTGGGCTACCAACTGGTTCAACCCTGGTTCGCTGCGCATCCGGGGCATGCTGTTTGGGGTGATGCTGCTGGCATTGGTGATGGCCTCGGCCTTGCCCGGTGCCTTTGCCGAACGTGGCCTGGTGTTCGCGCTGTGCTTCGCGGGTATCCAGGTCGGACGCACCTTCTGCATGCTGATGGCGGTGGGGCGCGACCACGCGCTGGCGCCCAACTTCCGGCGTCTGCTGGCCTGGAACTGCGTGGCCGCCGTGTTCTGGATCTCGGGCGGCTTTGCGGAAGGGCAGACGCGCCTGCTGCTCTGGTTCGGCGGCGTGCTGTGCGAGTACATCGCGCCGATGATTGGGCTGCGGTTTCCGGGGCTGGGGCGTTCGTCGACCGCCGACTGGACCATCGACGGCGGCCATCTGGCCGAGCGCTGCCAGTTGTTCGTGATCGTGGCGCTGGGCGAATCGGTGCTGGCCACAGGCATCGCGTTCGGGCACCACGCCGAATGGCATTCGATGGACTTGTTCGCGCTGCTCGTGAGCTTCGCGGGCAGCCTGGCGATGTGGTGGATGTACTTCGACACCAGCGCCAAGGAGGCCACGCATGTCATCGAGCATTCGAGCGACCCCGGTGGCGTGGGCGCCAAGTTCCACTACACGCATGTGATCCTGGTGGCGGGCATCATCGTGTCGGCCGTGGCGGACGAACTGGTGATCGCCGAAGGCTCGCATCACGCGGAGTGGAAGTACCTCGGGGCCTTGCTCGGCGGCCCTGCGCTCTACCTGTTCGGCAATGCGCTGTTCAAGCGCGTGGTGCGCGGCTTCCTGCCGCAGTCGCATCTCTACGGGCTGGCCTTGCTCGCGGTGCTGGCGATCTTCGCGCCGCACCTGTCGATGCTGGTGGTGGGCACGCTCACGACGGTGGTGATGATCGCCGTGGCGGCGCTGGAAGCCGTGGTGCGTCGTCGGGCATGGGCTGCGGAGTCGTCGCATCCGCAGCACTGAACGTCAACGCCCGTCGGGGCCGTGCCCTGGCGGGCTTTCCGCATCAGTGCTTCTTCTTCGCCGGCGTGCCGCCGCGCTTCTCGCGCACGACCTGCTGCTTGTTGCTTGCAGGCACCTTCACGACGTTGCCGCCACGCGGTGTCCGCGCTACCACGGCCTTGACGGGGGCCGCGCCTGCGCGCTTGGTGGGCGCCGCTGCGGTGTTGTGGCCGCCGCGGGCAGCCACCGACACACCGGCACCCGCACGGGCCGCGACCGTCGCGCGGATCGGCAGATACACCACCACGCTGTAGCCACGCTTGAATGCGTGATTGGGCTTCACGTCGTTCCACTCGGCGACATTGGTGGGCTTGAGGTTGTAGCGGTGCGCGATGCTCGCCACACTGTCGTTGCGCCCGGCCTTCACCGTGGTGCGGCGGTTGACGATCTCTGGCTGGAAGCTCAGGTGGCCCTCGTCGGCCACCACGGCGGCCACGTCTTCCTTCACGCGGGCGCCGCGCGGCACGATGAGTGTCGAGCCCGTCTTGATCAGCATGCGCGGCGGCACGTTGTTGATTGCGCGCAGGTCGGCTTCGCTCATGCCCGAGCGCTGGGCCGCATCGGCAACCGTCATGGTGGTGGGCACCACCCAGGCCGTCCAGCTCGCGTACTGGCCTTGCGCATACGCGTCGAAGTTGCGCTGGAACACGGCCGCGTTGTCCCATGGCAGCAGGATCTGCGGCGTGCCGGCCGCGATCAGTACCGGCTTGTGCGCGGCCGGGTTGAGTGCGCGGAAGTCGTCGAGCCGCACGTCAGCCAGCTTGGCCGCCAGTTCCACGTCGAGGTCGCGTGTGAGCGAGACGGTCTGGAAGTAGGGGTGGTTGGCGATCAGCGGAAGTTCGGTGTTGAACGCCTGCGGATTGGCAACGATGTTCTTCACAGCCTGCAGCTTGGGCACGTAGAGCCGGGTCTCGGCCGGCATCGTCAGGTCGCTGTAGGTGGTGGGCAGGCCCAGGCGCTGGTTCTTGGCGATGGCGCGGCTCACGCTGCCTTCGCCCCAGTTGTAGGCGGCCAGGGCCAGTTGCCAGTCGCCGAACATGCCGTAGAGCTTTTGCAGGTAGTCGAGCGCGGCGCGGGTCGAGGCGAGCACGTCGCGGCGGTCGTCGCGGAAGATGTTCTGCTTCAGGTCGAAGTCGCTGCCGGTGGCCGGCATGAACTGCCACATGCCCGCGGCGCGCGCGCTGGACACGGCCTGCGGGTTGAATGCGCTCTCGATGTAGGGCAGCAGCGCGAGTTCGGTCGGCATGTTGCGCCGCTCGAGTTCCTCGACGATGTGGAACATGTACTTGTTCGAGCGCTCGGTCATGCGCTGGATGTAGTCGGGCCGGCTGGCATACCACTGCTCGCGGTCACGCACCAGGTCGCTCTCGAGGTTGGGCATCTTGAAGCCGCGGCGGATGCGGTCCCACATGTCGGTCGGCGGCGCGAGCGAGACCACGCTCTGCGATTGGGCCCGGCCGCTGGACAGGGGTGAGAGGGCGTCGCGGGGGTACACCGGGGACGCGCTGCCTGCGACTCGGGCGCCGGTGCCGCCGGCTTGGGTGGAGGAGGGGGTGGAGCTGTTGTCGGTGCTCGCGCAGCCCGCGAGCACCAGGGAACCTGCAAGGCAGGTGGCAGCGATAAGTTTCATCGGAAGTCGTTTTTCCATTGGCGCAGCGCGGCAAATACATCGGCTTCGCCGGCATCGGCGGAAAGCTCGGCATGGGCACGCACCGCTCGAAGGACAGTGGCTTCGCGGCTGCGAAGAAAGGGGTTGATCTGGCGTTCGGTCGCCAGTTGCGACGGCAGCGTGGGCTGCCCCTGCGCGCGCAGGCTTTCGCAGCGCGCGTTGTACTGAGTCAGATCGTCGTTGGCGGGTTCCACCGCACGGGCGAAACGCAGGTTAGCAAGTGTGTATTCGTGGGCGCAGCACACGCGCGTGTCGCCCGGCAGTGCCGAGAGCGCGTCGAGCGAGGCCAGCATCTGCGCGGGTGTGCCTTCGAACAGGCGCCCGCAGCCGCCGGAGAACAGCGTGTCGCCGCAGAACAGCAGCGGTGCCTGCGCCGCAGTTGCCGGCAGAAAGTAGGCGATGTGGCCGGCCGTATGGCCCGGCACGTCGATGACCTGGAAGCGCAGGCCGAGCACCTCGGCGGTGTCGCCCTGCGAAAGCGGGGTGAAAGGCTCGGGAATGCGTTCGCGTGCGGGACCCCACACCGGTGCGCCCGTGGCGGCATGCAGCACGGCCACGCCGCCCGTGTGATCGGCGTGATGGTGCGTGACTAGAATCGCGGCCAGCTGCAGCTTGTGGCGCGTCAGCGCATCGAACACCGGTTGGGCATCGCCCGGGTCCACCACGATCGCGTTGGACCCGTCGTGCAGCATCCAGATGTAGTTGTCAGCGAAGGCAGGCAGCGGAACGAGGGTCATGAGCGGTCAAATTATAGGTTTGCAGGATTGGTTCGCGACCCCCCCCGGCCGCTACCTGCTGGCGTGGGAGCAGGCCCAGTTCGACCAGGCGGTGGCCGATGTGTTCGGCTATCACGCGCTGCAACTGGGCGCGGCCGAGGTCGATGGCCTGCGCGCCAACCGCATGCCGCATCGCTGGCTGGCGCTGGACGACCCGGCCCGCGCCGGCAAGGCGACGCTGCTGACCGACTTTGCGGCACTCCCGTTCGCGGCCAACAGCCTCGACCTGGTGGTGATGCCGCATGCGCTGGAGCTGAGCCCCGACCCGCACGCCACGCTGCGCGAGGTCGAGCGGGTGCTGGTGCCGGAAGGCCGCGTGGTGATCTGCGGGCTGAACCCGACCAGCCTCTGGGGCATGCGGCAGCGCCGTGCGCACATCTACCGCAAGCTCGGAATAGGTGACCTGTTCCTGCCGGAAGGCGGGGAGTTCATCGGCTACTGGCGCATGCGCGACTGGTTGCGGCTGCTGAGCTTCGAGGTGGAATCGGGCCGTTTCGGCATCTACCGGCCTTCCGTGCGCAGCGAAGCCTGGCTGGAGCGTTCGCGCTGGATGGACGCGGCCGGCGAGCGCTGGTGGCCGATCTTTGGCGCGGCGTACTTCCTGGTCGCGGTCAAGCGGGTGCGCGGCATGCGCCTGCTGAGCGCCGACTGGCGCCGCGCCGGTGCCCGCGCGACGGCGCCCGTGCCGATCACCGGCAAGGTGCATCGCAACGAGGCCGGCAAGAATTGAAGAAAAACGAATGAATTGAATGAATGATCGAATCGAAAGCAGAAGGAAAAGCCAGTTTGAATGATGAAGTCGTGATCTACACCGATGGCGCGTGCAAAGGCAACCCGGGCCCCGGGGGCTGGGGTGCGTGGCTCAAGTCGGGCGCTACCGAGAAAGACCTGTTCGGCGGTGAACTCAACACCACCAACAACCGCATGGAGCTGACCGCCGTCATCGAGGGCCTGGCCGCGCTCAAGCGGCCCTGCAAGGTGCTGCTGTACCTCGACAGTCAGTATGTGCGCAAGGGCATTACCGAATGGATCCGCGGCTGGAAGGCCAAGGGCTGGATGACGGCCAGCAAGCAGCCGGTGAAGAACGTCGAGCTTTGGCAGCGGCTCGACAAGCTGGTGGCCGAGGGCGGTCACCAGATCGAATGGCGCTGGGTTAAGGGCCACTCGGGCGACCCGGGCAACGAACGCGCCGACATGCTGGCCAACAAGGGCGTCGACAAGGCGCTCGGCCGAATCTGACGCATCCGACGGGTCAGATCACCCCGTCGAACATCATCACGTCCACCTCGTCGCCTGCTGCGACGGGGCCTTGGTCGTGATGCAGCACCACGAGCCCGTTGGCTTCGAGCATCGAACTCAGGACGCCCGAGCCCTGGTTGCCCGCAACGCACACCTCGGGCATTGAGCCCGCCACGGCTTTGACGAATCCGCGCTGGTACTCGGTGCGGCCCGGCTTCTTGCGGATCGCGCTCGCACTGCGTGCCCGCAGCAGCGGCGGCGGTGCCGCAGCGGCTTCGTGGCACCCCATCATGCGCAGCAGCGCCGGCCGCACGAAGGCGAGAAAAGTCACCATCACCGCCACCGGATTGCCCGGCAGGCCAAACAGCACGGCGGGTTGCGGTGACGAGGCCTCTTCACGCGGAATCAGCCCCACGGCCAGCGGCCGGCCGGGGCGCATGGCCACGCGCCAGAAGGCCATGTCGCCCAGTTGCTGCATCACGTCGCGCGTGTGGTCGGCCGCGCCTGCGCTGACGCCGCCGCTGGTGACGATGGCATCGGCTTCGCGCGCGGCGCGTTGCAGCGTGGCGGCCAGCGTGGCGGGGTCGTCGCGCACGAGGCCGAGGTCGATCACTTCGCAGCCGAGCCGCGTGAGCAGGCCGAACACGGTGTAGCGGTTGCTGTCGTACACGGCGCCTTCGCGCGGTGCGTCGCCCAGGCTCAGGATTTCGTCGCCGGTCGAGAAGTAGGCGACGCGCAACCGGCGCAGCGCGGGCACGTCCGGCAGGCCGAGGCTGGCGACCATGCCCAGCGCGGCGGGCGACAGCCGCTCGCCGCGTCGCAACGCAGGCTGTCCCTGCATCAGGTCTTCGCCAGCAAAGCGCCGGTTGTCGCCGCGGCGCAGCACCTTGGCCGGAAAGCTCACGCGGTCGCCGTTGACGTTGCAGAACTCCTGCGGGATCACGGTGTCGAGGCCGGCCGGCATCATCGCGCCGGTCATGATGCGGACCGCATCGCCAGCGCCGAGCGCGCCGCGCCAGGCCGAGCCGGCCAGCGCCGTGCCCACCACGCGCAGGTTGATGGAGGCGTCGATGGGCGCGTCCTGCGGCAGCACGGCGCCGTCGAAGGCATAGCCGTCCATTGCCGAGTTGTCGTGCGGCGGCACGCTGATGGGCGAGACGATGTCTTCGGCCAGCACGCGGCCCAGGGCCTCGAACAGCGGAACGCTCTCGCGCTGCGTCACGACGGCCGATGCGGTCAGTTCTGAAAGAAAGGCGTGCACCGCATCGACGCTCAGGTCGGCGGCGTCATAGGCCGCAAGGGCGGCGGCAATGTCTGCGATGCGGCTCATCGGTTTTCGAGTGCGTGCAGTTCGGCCAGGGTGTTGGCGTTGAAGAAGGCGTCGGGCGCGTCGCCGGGCCGGTCGAAGGGCACGGTCACGGTGCGGTGCTGCGCGATCCATGCGTGGACCTTGCGGCCGCCGGCTTCGGTGAAGCGGCGCAGGCTGTCGTGCAGGTCGGCGCGCAGGAGGCAGAAGACGGGCTGGGGGCGCAGCACGGGCGGCGTGGCGTTGTCGGCTGCGGCTTCCGGTGCGCTGACCATGGCGATCTCGGCGTCGCTGGCGGCCATCGCTTCGGCGAGGCGGGCCGCCAGGTCGAGCGGAAACAGCGGCGTGTCGCAAGGCACGGTCAGCAGCCAGGGCGTGGTGCAGTGCGCAAGGCCGGTCAGGAAGCCTGCGAGTGGCCCGGGGTAGTCGGCCAGGCTGTCGGGCCACACTGGCACGCCGAACGCCTCGTACTCGGCCAGGTTGCGGTTGGCATTGACCATGAGCTGCCCGACCTGCGGGGCCAGCCTTCGCATCGCATGCCGTGCCAGCGGCTCGCCGTTGAAAAGCTGCAGGCCCTTGTCGACGCCGCCCATGCGACTGCCACGTCCGCCGGCCAGCAGCAGGCCGGTGATGTCGGCGGGTGCGATGGCATGCGCAGGCATGGCGGTCGCCTGCGTCATCCGCCGATGTAGCTCATCTCGACGCGGCGCGGTGCCTTGCCGTTGGCATTGCTGTCGTTGTCGTTGTGGTGGTTGTCCGGGCCGCGCAGCGCGCGCAGCTCGGAATAGCGGTCGGCGCGGCCCTGCCAGATGTGGCCGATGGCGGATGAAATCTCGTCGTCGCTGGCGGTGCCGCGCAGCAGCGGGCGCAGGTCATGGCCGGCGCTGGCGAAGAGGCACAGGTACAGCTTGCCTTCGGTCGACAGGCGCGCGCGGCTGCAGTCGTGGCAGAAGGCCTGGGTCACGCTGCTGATCACGCCGAGCTCGCCGCCGCCGTCCGCGTAGGCCCAGCGCTGGGCGGTTTCGCCGGGCGTGCTGGCCTCGAGCGGCACCATCGGGAATTCGGCGGCGATGCGTGCGATGACGTCGGCCGAGGGCAGCACCTCGTCCATGCGCCAGCCGTTGGTGGCGCCCACGTCCATGTATTCGATGAAGCGCAGCACCACGCTGCCACCGTGGTGCTCGCGGAAGTAGCGTGCCATCGGCAGGATTTCCTGCTCGTTGGCGCCGCGCTTGACCACCATGTTGACCTTGATCGGCCCGAGGCCCGCGGCCTGCGCGGCGTCGATGCCGGCGAGCACGTCGGCCACCGGAAAGTCGACGTCGTTCATGTGGCGGAACACGGCGTCGTCGAGGCTGTCCAGGCTCACCGTCACGCGCTGCAGGCCCGCGGCCTTGAGTGCGGCGGCCTTGCGTGCCAGCAGCGATCCGTTGGTGGTGAGCGTGAGTTCCAGCGGCTCGCCGCCGGGCGTGCGGATCTCGGCGAGCTGTTCGATCAGCCGCTCGATGTTCTTGCGCAGCAGCGGCTCGCCGCCGGTCAGTCGGATCTTGCGCACGCCATGCGCCGCGAACAGCCGGGCCAGGCGCGTCATTTCCTCGAAGCTCAGCAGCGCGCTGTGCGGCAGGTACTTGTAGTCCTTGTCGAACACGTCCTTCGGCATGCAGTAGCTGCAGCGGAAGTTGCAGCGGTCGGTCACGCTGATGCGCAGGTCGGTCAGGGGGCGGCCGAGGCGGTCGAGCAGCAGGCCGGTGGCGGGCACGGCCACTTCGGGCACCGCAACGGCGGGGCGCAAATGGCCGACCTCGGTGATCGGGATGACGGTGCTGCTGCTGTTCTTCATGGTGGAGGCGAACGCCGATTTTGCGCCATCGACCAAGGGCCGGCGCAGCGCAGGCTACTTGAGCATGGCCGCGTAGACCATGTCGCGCGTGAGGCTGCGGTAGTGCGTGCGGTACTTGGGCGACTGCAGCATGAGCACGACGAACATCTCGTTCTTCGGATCGACCCACATGTAGGTGCCGCCCGCGCCGCCCCAGTTGTATTCGCCGCCGGCTGCCGGGTAGGGCGCCTCGCCGTCGTTGCGGCGCACGGCAAAGCCCAGGCCGAAGCCGTAGCCGGGGCCCGGCAGGTAGAGCGGGCCGGGCACGATGCCGGCACCGGCGTTGGAATGGTCGGCCGTCATCAGCGCCAGGGTGCGCGGCCCGAGGTAACGCTTGCCGTCGAGCGAGCCGCCATTGAGCAGCATCTGCAGAAAGCGGGCGTAGTCGCTCGCCGTCGACACCAGCCCGCCGCCGCCCGATTCGAGCTTGCGCACGACACGCGGGTCGTTGAAGTCGGCCCCCACGCCGAAGCTGCGGTCATTGGACAGCGGCTCGGCAATGCGCGGCTGGCGTGCCGGCTCGGGCACGTAGTAGCTGGTGTCCTTCATGCCCAGCGGGTCGAGCAGGCGGCTCTTCTCGAACTGGTAGAGCGACTGGCCCGACACCACCTCGACCACGCGGCCGAGGATGTCGGTGGAGTGGCTGTATTCCCAGGTCGTGCCGGGCTGGTAGGCCAACGGCAGCTTGGCGAGCCGTTGCGAGAACTCGGCATTGGTCGGATCGTCTGCGCCCAGGTTGGCCGCGTTGTAGGCCTGCTTGACGATGCCCGGGCCGAAGAAGCCGTAGGTCAGGCCCGAGGTGTGGCGCATGAGGTCTTGCACGGTGATCGGGCGGCGCGCGGGCACGGTGTCGAGCACCGGCTTGCCCTCAGGCCCCGGCTTTTCGACGCCGACGGTCATGCGGGCGTATTCGGGGAGGTAGGTGGCAATCGGGTCGTCGAGCTTCAGGCGGCCGTCTTCCACCAGCATCATCGCCGCGACGGTGGTGATGGGCTTGCTCATCGAATAGATGCGGAAGATGCCGTCGCGCGGCATGGCCACGCCGCTGGCAGGGTCGAGCTTGCCGACCGGCTCGAACCAGGCGACCTTGCCCTGGCGCGCCACCAGCAGCACCGCGCCGGGGATCTTGCCGGCGGCCACGTCGGCCTTGAGCACGTCGCTGAGCATCTGCAGGCGCGGGGTGGACAGGCCGACCTGCTCGGGCGTTGCCGTGGGCAATGCCTGTGCTGCGGCAAGCAGGGGAAGGGCCAGGCCCAGCACGGCTGCGCAGAGGCTGCGCTTGAAAAACTTCATGGTGTTGTCTCCGTCTTGTTGTGAATGGAAATTCGGCACGGCGGTCTTGGGTGCCGCCTGTTGCCCTGCACGGGTGATCAGCGAGGCTATCCGCGGCAGAGCTTCAGGTTCGTGCGCGTGGCGCGGACCACGGGCAGGAAGATTTCGGCGTCGGCGGGCGGGTAGTTGTCCTTGATGCCGTCGTCGGTACGGGCGGCGTCCTCGGCCAGCGGCTGCAGCGTCTTGAGGCAGGCCGCGCGGTCATTGAGCTTGAACTGCGTCAGCGCGATGTCGTTGCGCATCCAGCCCTTGGTGATCCAGTCGAGGGTCTTGTCGCATTCCGAGAGCACGGGGGACAGGGTGGCCAGGGCGATGGAGTAGTCCTTGGCGTCGTACTGGCGCTTGAAGGCCTTGCGGGAGTTCGCCACGGCCTTGTCGGTGCAGGCCGGGGTGGGGCGGGTGTAGGTGCCCTCGAAGCCGGCGCGCATGCCGCAGTTTTCGCGGCACTGCTCCGCGCCGTTGGTGCTGACCTGCACCTTGTCGGCGCTGGTGGCGAAGTTCACCACGCAGCCCGAGTCGCCGATCTTGGCCTTGCCGCGCACGATGGCGCCGTCGAGGGCACAGGTGTGGGCGTTGGCGCCGATGGTGGTGATGTTGAAATGCCCGTCGGGCTTGACGCGCAACGCGCCGCTGCCGCCCTCGTAGATGTACTCGCCGGCCGGCGGCGTGGCGGTCTGCGCGCCGGCAAGGCCGGCGCAGAGCAGCAGGGCAAGGGGCAGGGCGCTTTTCTTGAGCTTCATCGTGACGGAGGTGTCTGCGAGACGCATGTTGTATCTCCCGGAAAGAGGTGCCGCGTGCAGTGTATCGACCGTCACAAGGTGCCTGCGGGCACTGGCCGGTTTGCGCCATCGGATGCATGGATGTCTTGACGTCGCCAATGCGAATTACTATCATCTGGACGCCTGAGTACGCAGCACGTGGACAACGCAAAGGGCTCTTCCAACCAAGGAGCTTCCGAACCGTGCCGTACACCCTCCCAGCCTTGCCCTATGCCTTCGATGCGCTCGAACCCCACATCGACGCGCAGACGATGGAAATCCATCACAGCAAGCACCACCAGACCTATGTGAACAACCTGAATGCGGCCCTGAAGGACACGCCGCACGAAGGCCTGTCGGTCGAGGAACTGATCGTCGGCGTCGAGAAGCTGCCCGAGGCGCTGCGCGCGCCGGTGCGCAACAACGGCGGCGGCCATGCCAACCACAGCCTGTTCTGGACCGTGATGGCGCCCGCCGGCCAGGGCGGCGGCGGTGTTCCCACGGGTGCGCTCGCCAAGGCCATCGACGCTGACCTGGGCGGTTTCGACGCTTTCAAGGAGGCCTTCACCAAGGCCGCGCTCACCCGCTTCGGCAGCGGCTGGGCCTGGCTGTCGGTCGCCAGGGGCGGCAAGCTGGCCGTCGAAAGCAGCGGCAACCAGGACAGCCCGCTGATGCTGGGCTTCGGCTCCGGCAACACGCCGATCCTGGGGCTCGACGTGTGGGAGCACGCGTACTACCTCAAGTACCAGAACCGCCGCCCCGAATACATCGCGGCCTTCTACAACGTGGTGAACTGGACCGAGGTGGCCCGGCGCTACGCCGCAGCCATCGGCGGCTGAAGGACGCACGAATGAACGACGAGCCGCAACAGCAGCAGCTTCTTGCCGTACCGGTGCGGCCACGGCCGGCGTATTCGGTGCGCGAATGGATCGGGCTGGCCATCGTCGCCGCCGGCGTGCTGGTGCTCGTGTCGCAGTTCTGGCAGTTCGTGCGCGCCGACCCGATCGTCTGGAACGCCTTGCTCGGCGGCTCGGTGGCGGCATTGGCCACCGCGCTCGGCACGCTGCCGGTGGTGTTCTCGCAGAAGCTGCCGGAGCGGCTGCAGGACACGCTGTTCGGCTTCGGCGCCGGCGTCATGCTGGCGGCCAGCGCCTTCTCGTTGATCATTCCCGGGCTGGAAGCGGCGAAGAACGTGGGCGTCTTCGGCGGCGGCCCGTGGGCTGCCGGCGGCGTGATCGGCTCGGCCATCCTGCTGGGTGGTCTCGTGCTCATGGTGATGGACCGCGTGCTGCCGCACGAGCACTTCATCAAGGGGCGCGAAGGACAGTCGGCCAAGCAACTGCGCCGCACCTGGCTCTTCGTGTTCGCGATTGCGCTGCACAACGTGCCGGAGGGGCTGGCCATCGGCGTCGGCTATGCGGCCAACAACGGCTTGCGGGCCGATGCGCTGGCCACCGGCATCGCGATCCAGGACGTGCCCGAAGGCTTGGTCGTGGCGGTGGCGCTGCTGGCGGCGGGCTACAGCCGGATGTTCGCGGTGCTGATCGGCATGGCGTCAGGTCTGGTCGAGCCGCTGGGTGCCGTGCTGGGCGCGGCCGTGGTCGGCCATTCGGTGATGCTGCTGCCCTGGGGCCTGGGCTTTGCGGCGGGCGCGATGCTGTTCGTGATCAGCCACGAGATCATTCCCGAGTCGCACCGCAAGGGGCATGAAGCCTTTGCCACCAGCGGGCTGATGATCGGCTTCGTGCTGATGATGCTGCTCGACACCGCGCTGGGCTGAACCCGGCGCGAGCCGGCGTTCAGCCGTGTTTGACGGCCACGGTCTTCAGCGTGGTGAACCCGTACAGCGCCTCGAAGCCCTTTTCGCGGCCGTAGCCTGACGACTTCACGCCGCCGAAGGGCAACTCGACGCCACCGCCCGCGCCGTAGTTGTTGATGAACACCTGCCCGCTGCGCACGCGCCTGGCCATGCGGAACTGGCGCGATCCGTCGGCCGTCCACACGCCGGCAACGAGGCCGAACTGGGTGGCGTTGGCGAGTGCGACAGCTTCGTCTTCATCGGCGAACTGCATCGCAGCCAGCACCGGACCGAACACTTCTTCTTGCGCCAGCCGGTGATTCACCGGCACGTCACGCAGCAGCGTGGGGGCCTGGTAGAAGCCGGTTTCGGGCGCCTCTTCGACGACCACACCCTGCGCCACCATCGGAATGCCGGCATGCTGCGCATCGCTCAAGAAATCCCACACGCGCTGCTGCTGCGCCTGGCGGATCAGTGGACCGACATCGAGGTCCATCGCCGCCGGACCGACGCGCAAAGCCTCGAATGCATGGCCCAGGCGTTCGAGCAGCGGCTCGTAGATGTCGCGCTGGATCAGCACGCGCGAGCCGGCCGAGCAGGTCTGGCCGGCGTTCTGCACGATGGCGTTGATGACCACCGGAATGGCCGCGTCCAGGTCCGCATCCGCAAAGATGATCTGCGGGCTCTTGCCGCCCAGCTCCAGCGTGACGGGGCAATGCCGCTCGGCCGCCACCTGCTGGATCAGCGTGCCGATCTTCGGGCTGCCGGTGAAGCTGATGTGGTCGATGCCTTCGTGCCGCGCGAGCGCGTCGCCCACTTCATGGCCGTAGCCCGTCACGATGTTGAGCGCGCCGGCCGGAAAGCCGACTTCGGCCGCCAGTTGCGCCACGCGAATCAGCGAAAGGCAGGCGTCTTCGGCCGGCTTCACCACGCATACGTTGCCCGCCGCCAGCGCACCGCCCACGCTGCGCCCGAAGATCTGCATCGGGTAGTTCCACGGAATGATGTGGCCGGTCACGCCGTGCGGCTCGCGCCAGGTGAAGACGCTGTAGCCGTCCTGGTAGGGAATGGTCTCGCCGTGCAGCTTGTCGCAGGCACCGGCGTAGAACTCGAAATAGCGCACCAGCGCCACCGCATCGGCGCGCGCCTGCTTCACCGGCTTGCCGCAGTCGCGCTGCTCGATCAGCGCGAGTTCGTCAACGTGCTCGGCGATCTTTTGCGACAGCTTGTAGAGCAGGCGGCTGCGGTCGGCGCCGCTGACCTTGTGCCACACGCCCTCGAAGCAGTCGCGCGCGGCGCGCACGGCCGAGTCGATGTCTGCCGCGTTGCTGCGCTGGATTTCGTCGAAGGGCTGACCGTCGGAGGGGTCGATGACCGGCAGGGTGCGGCCGGAGGAGGACGGAACGTCCGCGTTGGCGATGTAGTTGAGCTGCATGGGGCCCGATTTTGCGCGAAGCACGCGGAATCCGTGGCCGCCGGGCCGGCTGTCCTTACTTCGCCGCCGTGGCCTTTGGCAGGGCCCGCACCGCGTTCAGCATGCGTTCCACATGCTTGTCCGGATTCAGGTTCTGGTAGTAGTAGGCGACCTTGCCGTCCGGCGCGATCACGTACGACAGGCGGTTGGCAAAATCCGGCCGCGTCTGCATCAATGCATCGAAGCCCTGGATCACAGCTTTCGATTCGTCCGACGCCACGGGAAAGCGGTTCTGGCAGGACTTGACCGAGAACTTCGCCAGCGTGCCGATGTCGTCCGCCGACACGCCGATCACGGTGGCGCCCAACGCGGTGAACTGGTCGACCGCCTCGGCGAAGGCATGGGCTTCGATCGAGCAGTCGTTGGAATCGGCCGCCGGAAAAAAGTACACCACCACCGGCCCCTTGGAGAGCGCGTCGGCCAATGAATAGCGGAAGGTCTTGCCGCCCAGCGCCGCGTTGGCGGTGAACCGGGGCACGGGGTCGCCGATGTCCAGGGCGGCCCAGGCGGGATGGGCCAGGGCTGCAAAAACTGTCATCAAGGCGATGCGCGAGAAGGTCGATCGGGCCATGATGTAACTCCGAAGCGGTTTGGGGCGAATTCTAGGCTCCGCATCGTTCGAAGGGGCATGTGAAACCGGCTTCGACCGGTGGGCGTATTCAAGGCAACGGCTGACAAAAACGAAGCACAGGAACCACCCTCATGAACGCCTGTATTTATCTTCTGCGCATCGCGCTTGCGGGCGTGCTGATTGCGGCGCTCGGCGCCTGCGGCTCCTTGCCCCCGGCGCGCGAGCGGCCCGCCGAGCAGGCGGCCCCGGCCGATCCGTCGACCCCGCTGGCGAAGATCGCCGCCGCCTCCACGCCGCCCGGCGAACATTCGGGCTTTCGCCTGATGCCGCTGGGCGTTTATTCGCTGGACGCGCGCATCCAACTGGCCCAGCGCGCCCAGCGCTCGCTGGTGGTGCAGTACTACCAGCTTGAAAACGATGCCGTCGGCCGCCTGCTGCTGCGCACGCTGCGGGAAGCCGCGGCCCGGGGCGTGAAAGTGCGGGTGCTGGTCGATGACCTGTACACCGTCAACAGCCAGCAACTGCTGCTGGCGCTGTCCGAAACGCCCAATGTCGAGGTGCGGCTGTTCAACCCCTTCTGCTGCGGCCGCAACGGACTCCTTTCGCGCTTCGTGGCCTCGCCGTTCGAGATCAACCGGCTCAACCACCGCATGCACAACAAGCTCTTCATTGCCGATGGCGTGATGGCGGTGGTGGGCGGGCGCAACATCGCCGAAGAATATTTCGTGTTGAGCGAGGCGCAGAACTTCATCGACATGGACGCGCTGGTGGTCGGCAAGGTGGTGCCACAGCTCGAATCGATCTTCGATGCCTACTGGAACAGCGTGCAGGTCTGGCCCATCGCCGACATCGTGACGGGCGAGGGCGGCCACAAGCCCGGTACCGACGACTTCGACAACTGGGTCGGCATGGCCGCGCCGCCGCCGAAGATCGTGCTGCCGCCGTCCGACATCCTGGGTTACGGCCCCATCGCCGAGGAACTCGATGGCGGCCGCATGGGCCTGCTGTGGGGCGTGGCCAGCGCCATTGCCGACCCGCCCACCAAGCCCGCAACCATGACGGCCGACGAGGCCATCTCCACCAGCGTGACGATGAAGGTGTGGGCCTTGCTGCTCGACGCCAAGTCCGAGGTCGACCTGACCTCGCCGTACCTCGTGCCGGGCGAGCGCGGCATGGTGGCATTCGAGGACCTGTCCAGGCGCAAGATCAAGGTCACGCTGCTGACCAATTCGCTGGCCGCCAACGACGAGCCGCTGGTGCACACCGGCTATGCGCGCTACCGCGAGCGGCTGCTGCAAGGCGGCGCCGACCTGTACGAGCTGAGCCCGCAGCGCACCAGCGCGGGCGAGCGCTTCGGCATGTTCGGCAAGTCGCTCGGCCGGCTGCATGCCAAGACCGCGGCCATCGACAAGGAGCGCATCTTCATCGGCTCGATGAACCTCGATCCGCGCTCGGCCAGCCAGAACACCGAGATGGGGCTGGTGGTCGACAGCCCGCAACTGGCGCGCGAGATGCTGCGCGTCATCAACATCAGCAAGCTGCAGAACTCCTACCGGCTGAGGCTGGCCAAGGGCACCGGCACGCTGCAGTGGCTGACCAACGACGGCGAGAAAGAGGTGATCCTGACCGCCGAACCCGAGTCGGGTTTCTTCAAGCGCTTCTACAACATGCTCATTGCGCCGATCGTTCCCGAGATGCTGTTGTAGCCTCGGGGGATGGCACAGACCTTCACTTCGCTGTCCGCCCTGCAGGTCATGCTGTGGGGCGTGCTTTTTTTCGGCGGCATCTACTTCGGTTTCGGCGGCATCACCTGGCTGCTGACCAAGCGGGTGCTGCCGGCGCTCGGCATCGGGCGCGCGCTCGATCCGCGGCCGCTGCAGCCGGGGCAACTGCGGCGCGAATTGGGGCAGTCGAGCATCTCGGTGCTGATCTTCGGGCTCGGCATGGTGTTTCCGTGGGGCTTGCTGCAACTGGGCTGGGCGCGGCTCGATGCTGATGCGGGCTGGCGGCAGATCGCCGTCGAGATCCTGGTGCTCGCGGTCTGGAACGACGTGCATTTCTGGATCAACCATCGTTTGCTGCACACGCGTTTGCTGCGGCGCTTTCACGGACCGCATCACCGTTCGTTCGTGACCACGCCGTGGGCCACGTACAGCTTTCATCCCATCGAAGCGCTGATGCTGGGCAACGTGATCCTGCTGCCGATGGTGGTGCACGACTTCAGCTTCTGGTCGCTGGCGGCGGTGCCGGTGTTCAGCCTCTTCTTCAATTGCGTCGGGCACTCGAACTACGACTTCTTCACCCGGGTGTCGTACAGCCACTGGTTTGCCGCGAGCCGCCGCCATCATTTGCACCACGCCGTTCACAACGGCAACTACGGTTTCCAGTTCACCTTCATGGACCGGCTGTTCCGCACCCGCATCGCGGCTGACGCGGCCGAGCCACTTTTCCAGGCCTTCCGCGACAAGCAACTGCAAAGGCAACAGCAGCAACCCCAAACAGAGCAGCATGGCGCGACCGCCTGACGCGCGCCGTCGCCTGCCGCACTTGCCGCGCCTTCGGCATTGGCGCGACTGGCAGAGCCTGGCCTATCTCGTGGCGCTGCCCGCGCTCGCGGCGTGGCAGTGGGTGCACGGCTTCAACGTGCTGCTGTATGCGCTGATGCTCTTCCTCACGCTCGGCATCGGCGTGATCCACCACAACCACGTGCACCTGCGCATGTGGCGCGGGCGCCGCATGAACCGGCTGACCGACTTCTGGATCACGCTGCTGCAAGGGCACCCGACCTTCGTGTTCTGGCCCGCGCACGTGGCCAATCACCATCGCTACCGACACGGGCCGAAGGACGTGGCGCGCACCTACCGTTTCGGCGGCGACACGAACCATCTGTGGGGCTACCTGCTGCACCCGTTCCAGGCGGTCTGGGTGCTGGTGCCGGTGTTTTTCGACTGGCTCGCGAGGCTGCGCAAGCATCAGCCCGGCGCCTGGCGCTATTGCATGGCGCAGTACGCACTATGGCTGGCGAGCTGGGCCGCTCTGCTGGCGCTCGACTGGCGCAAGGCGCTGCTGTTCGTGATCGTGCCGCAGTTGCATGGCCTGCACTGGCTGCTGGCGACCAACTACCTGCAACACGCGCATGCGGACGGCCGCAAGACGCCGCGCAAAGAGGCGTTGGACGATACCCCTGGGAGCGGACTGAACTACGCGCGCAATTTCGAGGGGCTGGTGAACCCCTTGCTGTTCAACATCGGCCTGCACACCGCACATCACGAGAACCCGCATGCCCATTGGTCCGAGCTCACGCACCTGCATCACACGCGCTACCGCGCGCGGGTTGCGCCCGTGCTCAACGAGGGCGGGCTGGTGCCGTACATGCTGCGGGTGTTCGTGCTGGGGGCCGTGTGGCCGCGCTTTCGCAGCCGCTCGCTGATGCCTCCCGATTCTTCAATTACCTGAACCCATGCCTGTTCCATTTCAACGCGTCTACCTTGAAAGCGCCGGCTACTTCATGCCGGGCGAACCCATTCCCAACGAGCGCATGGATGCGTACATCGCACCGCTCAACCGCATGTCGGAGCGCATCAAGCGGCGCATCCTGGCGGAGAACGGCATCCTGACGCGGCACTACGCCATCGACGCCGAAGGCGTGACGCAGCACACCAATGCGCAACTGGCTGCCGGCGCGATCCGCGACTGCCTGCGGCGCGGCGGGGCCGAGCTGTCGCGCGTGTCGCTGCTGGCCAGCGGATCGTCGGGTGGCGACACCTTGATGCCCGGCTTCGCCAACATGATCCAGGGCGAACTTGCGGCGCAGCCGATGGAAACGCATTCGGTGCACGGCATCTGCGCCGCAGGTGTCTCCGCGATCCAGACGGCCGCGCAGGGCATCGAGCTGGGCGCGCACCGCACGGCGATGGCGGTGGCGAGCGAGATGCCGTCGCGGCTTTTCAAGCGCTCGCGTTTTGCGGCGCGCGGCTACGAGACCGACTTCGACTCGCACTTCCTGCGCTGGATGCTGTCCGATGGTGCGGGCGCGTTGCTGTTGTCCGATGGCACGCCTGCACTGGCCGGCGTGCCAGGGCTGCGCCTGAAGCTGAAGTGGGTGCATCAGCGTGCGTTCTCGGGCGATTACCCGGTCTGCATGCAGCTCGGCCTGACCGAAGACCGTGCGCGCGGCCACCTCGACTTCGGCTCGTGGGCCGAGGCGGAAGCTGCCGGTGCGCTGTCGCTGCGGCAGGACATCCGCCTGCTGCCGCACCTGTTCGACATCGGCATCCACGAATACGCGGGGCTGGTGCGCGACGGCTGGGTCGATCCGAAGCGGGTCGATCACTTCCTGTGCCACTACTCGTCGGAAAAATTCATTCCGGTGGTCGAAGACCTGATGGCAAAGGCCGACCTGTCGATTCCGCGCGAACGCTGGTGGAGCAACCTGGCATGGCGCGGCAACACGGGGGCGGCGTCGATCCTCGTGATGCTGGCCGAATTCCTGCACACCAAGACGCTGAAGCCCGGCGAGCAGATCTTCTGCTATGTGCCCGAGTCGGGCCGCTTCATGGCGGCGTACATGCTGCTCGAAGTCGAGGCGGTCGATGCGGTACCAACCGCCGTGGCGCTCCGTGCAACGGCTGCGGCGGTGCCCGACGACGACCTCGTCATCGCGCCCCCGCACGATCCGGCCGCCGCGCCCGAAGGCCTCGGCGCCTTGCTGACGGAACTGGCTGCCATCTGGCACGACTACCGCTCGCGCGTATGGCGCACGCCGCTGATCCGCCAGATCCGCGAGCGCCGCTTCGCCTTGCCCGACTACCTGAACTGGATGGAGCAGTGGGTGCCGCAGGTGCGCGAAGGCAGTCTGTGGATGCGCGAAGGCGCGGCCTCGCTGAGCGAGCCGTACCAGATGCTGGCCTCGCTGATCGACGTGCATGCAGGCGAAGAGCAGAACGACTTCAATATCCTGTTCGACGACTACAAGAAGGCCGGCGGCACGGTCCAGCAGATCGGTGAACTGCGCCGCAACCCGGGCGGCGAGGCGCTCAATGCCTACCTGCACGGGCTGGCTGCCACGCGCGATCCGATCGGCCTGCTGGGCGCCATCTACATCATCGAAGGCACGGGCCAGCGCATCGTGCCGGCGCTGCTGCCGCTCATCAAGGCGGGCCTGAAGCTGCCGCCCGATGCCTTCCGCTTTCTCGAATACCACGGCCACAACGACGAGAACCACCTGAGCCGCTGGCTCGTGGCGGTCGAGATGGTCATGGCCGTGGAAGGGCAGGCCCGCGCCGCCCGCCAGATCATCGACACGGCGCGCCACACGGCCGCGCTGTATCTGATGCAGTTCCAGCACATCACGGAGCGAATGACCCATGAGCCGAACGCCTGAATTCTTGACCCAGGCACACGACGAGCGCGACCCCAGCCCGTGGCTCGCGCTTTACCTCGACCAGAGCACGCCGCTGCCGGACAACGTCAAGTCGGCGTGGCTGGCCGATTCGAGCTCGGGCTCGCGGCAGTACCTGCTGCCTTTTTTACGGCCGCTGGCGCGGCTGACGATCATCCTGATCCAGATCGTCAAGGTGTTCGTGCCGCGCAACTGGTCGCACTCGAAGCTGCTGCACCGCTTCCTGGCTTGGGGGCTGACGCGTTTCGTGTCGCCCGAGGCCAACTGGCTGATCCTGCGGCACTTTCACCTGGGTTCGCAGGTGCTGGCCTTCATCGGGCGCAATTCGCCTGCGCCGGTGGCCACGAACCCGCTCGAGCCGGCGGACATCGACGCGCTGAAGGACGAGATGTTCCTCAAGCACGACCTGAACCTCTTCAACTTCGTGATTCGCCTGAACACGGCGCTGCGCGAGAAGGGGCTGGCGCTGTGCAAGGCCGAAAAGGTCGATTTCTCGATGATCAAGGAGCCGGGGCTGCGGCTGGAAGACATGCCGCACGGCAAGCTCAACTTTCTCGACCTGCAAAGCGCCATCGAGCTTTTCACGCCGCTCTACCAGTTGATGCTGACCGACAACGATTTCTGGCGCGCGGCCAATTCCTTGCAATTGGACGAAACCATCGGCATCTACACGGCGACCCTGCTGGATGCGCCCGAACACCTGATCCTGGTCAACAACAAGCATCCGCTGGTGCCGCTGTCCACCCTGCGCGCGGGGCACCGGCTGGTGATCCACGGTCTGTCGACCGAGATGCTCCACAGCCTGCTCCAGCGGATGCAGGTGGCGCAGAAAGCAGGGGAGGCCGAGACATCCCTGTACGAGCAGCCACTTGCATAGGCGTATGCTGCCCCCAGATGCAAACCATGAACACGACCCGAAATCCGTCGCCCAAGACCGATCTGGCAGTGACCCACGTGCTGGCTCAACTGCTGGAGAAGCTCGAGCACAGCCCCGTGCCCGTCGGCGCCGAGCAGTACCGCTCGGTGGTCGAGCACCTCGTCCACGAGTTTGAAGATGTCGAACAGGGCGCCGATCTGGGCCGCCTGCTCGATGCCTATCCGGCCGCGTCCGAAGTCTACGAAAATCTCAACTATCAACACGCCGGGCTGTGCCGCTCGGCGCTCGACGCTTCTCTAGCGGCTGAAGTCAGCGCCAGGGAAGCCATTGCACGCGCGATGCGCAGTGCCGAACCAAACAACAAGGACAAGACGCATGGCGAAGGGTGAAGTGAAGACGGCAGTGGTGGCGGACGGCCTGCGCTACAAGACCAAGACGCCGGGTTCGCCATTTCGCGCCTCGGCGTCGTTCAGCGGCGCGACCATGTCCTGCTTCATGTGCGGCAAGCACCGCATTCGCTCGCAACTGCGCACCCGCCAGGTGCTCGGAAAATCCCAGACGGTTTGCGCGCCTTCGTGCAAGGCGCTCGACGAGGCATTGGCAGCGGAATAAACAACGCTCTTCCTGCTATCACAGCGGGGAGACGTTTTGGCGACATTTCCGCGCGAGCTTGTCGCCGATTGGCTTCCACATCGGGCCCAATCGATATACAGTTGGAAACAAATGATGCATCAATTTGCATTTATTCTAAAGTTCTAATCTGTAGTCGATTTCCAATGAATTTGCAGCAAAGCCATTGGCGCCCCGCATCGGGCGCGGATCACAACGCTCGCAAAGGGGTTCAGCCATGAGCAAGCCGCGCCATGTCGTCATGCAGGTGGTCAAGCGCTCATCCGGCAGCGCGACCCATCATGTCGAATTCCTGATGGACGACAACTTCGCCGAGCGACTGCGGCAGTTGCGTTCGCTCGTCCCGCCCCTGGGCACTCTCAACAAGCAACGTGACCTCGTGATCGACAAGGTCCGGGTGCGCCTGCCCAACGCCATCTGGCGTTCGGGCAACGAGATCGACGTGGACGGGGGCGTCGACGGCTCCTGCATCGTCATCGCCGCTGAAGGCTCCTTCAACTGCGGTGGCAAGGACCGCAAGACGCGCGAGAAGCTGGTGACGTACAACTTCTCGATCGCGCGCCTGATCGAGCTTCATGGCGAGCGCCCTGAAGGCGAAACGCTCTACATCCGTGACGGCGTGTTCGCCAACGACGAACCGGCCGAATCGCCGGCCGGCCGCTGGGTGACGTCGATGCATGAGCTGGAAGTGGTGATGCGCGTGCCCGACGCCCCGTCGGACTTCGACACCCTGCATGACCTGAACCTGCGCCCCGACCAGGCCGGCCGCGGCGACACGCACCGCGCCACCTTTTTCTGATTTACCGGGCGGCGGCCGCTTCGGGCGCGGCGCCCACCGGCGTGTACTGCGCGCGGTTGTCCACCAGCCAGCGGGTCGACAGGCTGCTGTCTTGCTGCGCCGGGTGGAAGTCCGCGCGCAGGTAGCTGCGCCAGCCGCTCAGGTTGCCGCGCAGCAGGCCATTGCGGCTCAACAGGATGCGCGCGGCGCTCTTCCAGGTCGACCATTTCCACAACTGCTTTTCGTGGCGCAGGTTGTCGACGGTCTGGTGCATCAGGTCGCCGAGGAACATGAGCGTCACGCGGCGGAACCAGCGCTTGCGCCAGGCCTCGGAGCCATCCGCGGCCTTGTAGATGTCGAAGGCGACGCTCTTGTGCTCCAGCTCCTCGGCGCTGTGCCACAGCCACATGGTGCGCAGGCGGGGCTCGGCGCCGTCGAGCACTTCGGGCCGCGCCAGCAGCCATTCGGCAAACATCGCGGTGAAGTGCTCGGTGGCGGCGGTCACCGCCAGTGCATGGCGCGGATCGGCGCCTTCCATCAAGGTCATGCGCTTGCCGGCGCGCGCGGTCCAGCCGTCCACCAGGCCCTGGCTTTCGAGATGGGCGTTGAACAGCGAGTGGATGCGGCGATGCGTGGCTTCCTGGCCAATGAAACCGCGCACGTCGGCGCGGTATTTTTCCTGTGTCTCGGGGGGCAGGGTCGCCACTGCGTCGCGCACGGCGTCGATGAAGAACTGCTCGCCGAAAGGAAAACTCATCGACAGGGCGTTGAAGAAAGCGGTCGAGAATGCATCGCCGCCGCACCAGTCGCGGGCAAACGGCGATTGCAGATCGATCAGAAGGCGGCGGACAACGAGTTCAGTCATGAAAACAATCCTCGAAAAGGCACGGGATGCGTGGGATGGACGATTGGTACAACTGCGTACCGAGTGCCGCCATGGTGCAATCGCAGACTGGTACTGTCAAGTACCGAAACGTAGGAAAATGTGCCATTCATGAGCACAACCATCGAAAAAAAGGCCGACACCAAGCCTGCTGAAGGCCCGGCCAACGAACATTACGCCCGCCTGCTCCAGGGCATGGCGCAGGCTGTGGCAGCCAAGGGTTATGCCGAAACCACCATTGCCGACATCGTGCGCGAGGCCGCCGTCTCGCGCCGTACGTTCTACGAGCACTTCAGCACCAAGACCGAGTGCCTGATCGCGCTTTACGAAACCGCGAGCCGGCTCGCGCTGCAGGCGGTGAGCGAGGCTTTCGACCCTGTGCAGCCCTGGCATGCGCAGGTGGAGCAGGCGATGACCGCGTACTTCGACTATCTGGCGCAAGACCCGGTGCTGCTGCGCACGCTCTTCGTCGAGATCCTGGGCTTGGGCATGCCGGGCCTGGTGGTGCGCCGCCGGGTGAACGACGAGATCGCCAATTTCATCCAGATCGCGATCAACAGCAGCGGTGGCGCGGACGGCCCGGCAGCACACCTGACGAACGAGATGGCGATGACGGTGGTCGGCGGCATCAATGAACTGGTGCTGCAGTCGATCGAGCAGGACCGTGCAGGCGATCTGCGCGAACTGGTCGGTGCGGCCACGCGGCTGGTGCGCGCGGTGGCCGCCGAGAGCCAGCGTTAAAGGCGCTTCTTGTCGGCGGCGCGCGGCGTGGCGGCGAGCCACAGCGTCAGCAGCCCCGCGAGCGTCAACGACAGCAGCACAGCCAGATAGGGCAGCACGTCATGCAGCGGCGCACCCATCTGGTTGAGGCGCAAAGAGGCCTGAATGCCGGAGGTGCTCGGGAAGACCCACCGCAGCACCTGCAGCGGCTCTGGCAACGCCTCCACAGGCCACGAGAAGCCCGATAAGAAAGCCATTGGCAATGCAGTGAACAGCAGCACTTGCAAGGCCCGTTCGCGATCGCGGAACCAGCAGCCCAGCAGCAGGCCGAGCGTGCAGATCGCAGGCACGTAGAACACGAGCAGGACCAGCGCCCCCCACGGATTGCCGCCGCGCGGGTAGTCCTGCAGAAAGAACACCCAGCCGAAGTAGAAGAGGCCGCTGAGAACCCCGAACACCGACAGCGCGCCCAGGCGCCCCAGCCACGCACTCGTGGAAGCGCGCAGCCGCCCGGCCTCGGCCCAGGTGCCGGCCAGCATCGCGGCACCCATCAGCAGCGTCTGTTGCAGGATCAGCAGCGCCACTGCCGGCACCACGTAGCTGCCATAGCCTTCGGTCGGGTTGAACAGCGCGACGAGCTGCGTGTTGAGCGGGCTGCGGCTGCGCGCCGCCTGAATCGCACTCTGGCCGCCGGCCTGCAGCTTGCGGATCTCGACACCCGCCGAGACCGTGCCGACCGCCTCCGAGAAGCCGTACAGCACCGCCTTGTTCAGCAGCGCATAGGCGCCGTTGCCCTCGATGGTGACCACCGCCGACGTGCCGCGCAACACGTTGCGCTTGAGGTCGGCCGGCAGCAGCGCATAGCCCTCGATATCGCCGCGCCAGAGCGCCTGCTGCGCCTCGTGCACATCGGCCGTGACCATCCGCACGTCGAGGCGCGGATTGGCCATGGCAAAGCGCGCGATCTGCCGCGACAGCCCGCTGTGGTCCTGGTCGACCACTGCCACCGGCACGCGCGTCACCGCCTGCGTGCCATAGGGCCACGGGTAGAAGAAGCCGTAGATGATGGGCGCGAGCAGCATGATCAGCAGCACGCCCTTGTCGCGCAGCACCGCCAGCGCGGTGTCGCGCCAGGCGGCGCCCAGGCGGGTGCGGCTCGCATCGTTCGTCATCAGCGGCCACCCCAGGTGTCGGGCGCCCCGGCGGCGCGCACCAGCGCACGGGCCGACACGGCAAGCAGCACGGCCGTGCCCAGCACCATCCACAGCGGTGTCGCCGCCGAGTAGGCAAGCGGCGCGCCCATCTGCAACTGTTCCATCTGCACGCGGATGTAGTGCGTGTAGGGCAGCAGGTTGGCCCACGCCTGCGCGAAGAACGGCATAGCGACCAGCGGAAAGCCCACGCCACCGAACGCGAAGGCCGGCGCGGTGATGAAGCCGGTGGCCGACAGCGCCGTGCGCAACGACCGCGTGAGGCTGGCGGCAAAGGCACCCAGTGCGATCGACAGCGCAAGGAACACCACCAGCGCAAAGAGCGTCCACCCCACGGAGCCGACCGGATGCCATCCGCGCCCGGCCGTGATCCACAGCATCGCCGCGATCCCCACCGCGGAAAGGCTGGCGAACGGCAGCGCGAGCTTGCCCGCCAGCGCGGCCAGCGCCTCGTGCCAGCGCGGCGCGGCGCCGAGCCACTGCGCGATGCTGCGGTCGCGCAGCTCGCGGCCCACGGCCCAGGCGCCGGCCGTCATCGCCAGGATGTGCAGCAGCGCCGGAATGAGCGCGGCGCCAAGAAATTGTTCGTAGTCGGTCGAGGTGTTGAACAGCGCCACCATGCTCGCCTTGATCGGCTCCATGCTCACGCGCGCCGACGTCATCGATTCGCCGCGCTTGTTGCGCACCGTGAGTTCGACGCCGGCCGACACGGTGCCGACGGCGGTGCGCACGTCGCGCTGGATCAGGCTCGAATGCGTGCCGAGCTGCGCGTTGTGCAGCAGCAGGACCTGGCCGACACGGCCCTGCTTGACGTCGCGGCTCAGGTCGCGCGGCAACTGCACCGCCGCATCGACCGCACCGCTGGTGAGCGCGCGCGACATCGCGCCTTCGTCGTCGAACTGCCGCACCACGCGCAAACCGGGCGTGGCATCGAGAAAGCGCACCAGTTGGCGTGAGAGCACCGAGTGGTCCTGGTCGAGCACGCCGATCGGCAGGCGTTCGGGCAGGCCGGCCGAGAAGATCCACCAGATCAGCCAGACCGCGAGCAGCGGCACCCACGAGATCATGGCCAGATCCCAGGGGCGGGTGCGCAGCAGCGAGAACTCGCGCCGGGCACTGGCTGCGGAAAAGCCTCGGAGGCTCATCGGGCGGCGCCGTGCGGGCTCAGTCGACCAGCACGCTCATGCCGGGGCGTGCGCCTTCGATGGGCTTGAGCGGCCGCGCGCGAACCTCGAAGGTGCGCACGTCGAAGCCGGCACCGCCGCGCGTTGCGCGCCAGGTGGCGAAGTCGGGCATGACGGCGCTGTAGTAGACCTTGAAGCGGGCCTCGCGCTTGTTGCCGTCGCTCGCCAGCGCGGGCAGGCGTGCATCGAATTCGTTGCCGAGCGCGAAGCGGGCGAGCCGGTCTTCGCGCACGTTGAGCACCACCCATTGGTCGCTCAGGTCGACCACCGTGACCACCGCCACGCCCTGCGGCGACAGCTCGCCGACCTTGGCCAGCACCTTGGCCACTTCGCCGCCTACGGGGCTGCGCAATTCGGTTTCGGCCTTGGCAGCTTCGGCTTCGGCCACCACACCGGCGACCTGGCGTGCCTGCGCACTGGCCGCGGCCTTGTCTTCGGGGCGGGCGCCGCTGCGCGCCATGTCGTACTGCGCCTTTGCCGCGATGGCGGCGTCGCGCGAGGCCTTCCAGTTGGCTTCGGCCTCGTCGCGTTTCTGGTCGGCCACCAGGCCTTCACGGGCCAGACCGTCGACACGGCGGAACGAGGTCTGCGCCAGTTGGGCCGCGGTTTCGGCACGCTGCCATTGCATGCGCGCCATCTCGACCTCTTGCGGGCGAGCACCGTTCTGCGCCTTCTCGGCCACGGCCTGCGCGGCCTGTTCGGCGGCGGTGGCTTGCGCGAGCTTGGCCCGCACCTCAGGGCTGTCCATGCGCACCAGCACGGCACCGGCGGGGATGCGGTCGCCTTCCTTCACCAGCACTTCGGCGATGCGCGCCGTCACCTTGCCGGCCACGTCGGTCTCGCGCGCTTCCATCTGGCCCTGGAACACCTCGGGCGCGGGCTGCGACGCGCGCCAGAAGCCCCAGATGAGCAGCGCCAGCACCAGCAGGGCGGCGAGGATCGCGATCAGTTTTCGGGTCTTGGCACTCATCATCAATTCACCCTCACGTCGGCGCGCGCGATGTAGTCGGAAAACTTGTCGGAAAGGCCCGCGCTTTCGAGCAGTTGCGCGAGCGCCTGCACGTAGTCGTTGGCGGCTTGCGCACGCTCGGTCAGCACCTTGGCTTGATTGGTTTCGGCGTCGATCAGATCGAGCGTGGTGCTCGTGCCTTCGCGCAGGCCCGAGGTGCGCAGCTTGACGACTTCCTGCGCCAGCTCGACCGAGGCCTTCATTTCCAGGTACTGGCGCCGCGCGTTTTCAAGCGCGCGCCAGTTGCGCTCGACCAGCAGCGAGATGTCGCTGCGCGCCTGCGCGTCGGTGCGTTCGGCCTGCTCGACCTTCTTCATCGAAGAGGCCGAGAGCGCGTCGCGGTCGACGGAGTCATAGAGCGTCCAGCGCACGCCCAGGCCGGCCACCCAGTCGGCGTTGCTGCCCTTGATCTGGCGCGTGCCGAAGGCAATGACCTGCGGGCGGCGCAAGGCTTCTTCGCCTTCATGCAGTTGCTCGGCCTGCGACTTCTTGGCCGCGACCTTGTCCAGCCCCGGGTGGCGCGTGAGCGCCGAGTCGATGAAGTAGCCCAGCGGCTCGATGGGCGTGCTGATGAGGAAGAGCGGTGTTTGCGGTGCCACGCTGCCATCGGCGCGCACCGTGCGCGCGAGCGCCACGGCGGCCAGTGCCGCATCGTTCTCGGCCTTGCGCGCGTTGCGCCGCGCTTCTTCATACGCGGCGCTGGCTTGCAGGCGCTCCACGCGCGAGATCACACCGGCCGCGAGCATCTTCTGCGCGGCCGAGTCGTGCTGCGCGATGGTGCGTTCGGCCTGCGCGCGCAGCGTGGCCGCGCGCTGCGCGAGCTGGGCGCCGAAGTAGCGCTGCACCAGCAGCGTGTCGACCTCGTGGCCGGCCTGGTCGGCATCGGCCTGTGCTTCGCGTGTTTGCGCCGACACGAAGCCGCGCACCGCGTCCGTCGCGCCACCGACGTAGATCGGCCAGATCGCCGAAATCGACGCGTTGGAGCCGGTGTCGTGCCGGTTGATCGTGTAGCTGTTGGGCAGCTGCGGAATCGGCATCTGCGAGATGAGGCCCTGGATGGGCGACGGCAGCGCTTGGCCGAGTTGCCCGAGCTTCTGGTTGAGCGGATCGAGGTCGAGGTTCAGGTTGGCGTTGTACGCATAGGCCAGCCCCGAGACGCTGATGGACGGGCCACCCAGGCCCTTCAGGCCCTGGCTCTGCAGCTCCTTGGATTCGACCGCTGCGTGCGCGGCCGCCAGCTTGTCGGAGCGCTCGATCATGCGGGCGCGGGCCGCGTCGAAGCTCAGCGCCAGCGTGTCGCCGCGGGCTTGCGCGAAGGCCGCGCCGCCGGCCAGGGCCGGCAACAGCAGCAGGGTGTGGAGGAGGGCGTGGCGGGGGCTTGTCATCGGGTTCAGGCGGCCTTGCGCAGCAGGGCGTCGAGCTCTTGCTGCAGGATCACGGGGAACGCGGCCTGCACCGCGCCGGTGGCCAGCGGCCGCGCCTTTTCAAGCAGTTGGGCGGTGCGTTCGGCGTCGATCGCATCGCCCGACAAAAGACTGTCGGCCAGCGTGCGCAGCCAATGGCGCGCGGTGGTTCGCAGCGTGCGGGCCATGGTTTCCTGCATGCCGATCACTTCTTCGAGCGGCAGGCCGAGGGCGGCCAGTTGCTCCGCGATCTGGCCGAGCGCGGGGCTCAGCATCTGCACCTGGCCGTCGGGCAGTTCGCGCATGAGGCCGGCCTTGGCGGCGCGCACGAGCAGGGCGGGCGTCATCTGGCCTTTCCACTTGACGGCGAGTGCCTTGGCTGACACCACGACCGGCGTTTCCGAGGCAAACAGGCTGCCCGATACGGAACGCGCCACGGCAACCAGATCGCCCCAGGCCGAGGCCGGGGCGCGCCCGAAGATGCGGCGGATCGCCTCGATGCCGAAGCCCTGGTCGCGCAGTTCGCGAATCAGCGCCAGGCGCTGCGCATGGTCGTCCCCGTACAGCCCGAGGCGGCCCCGCAGCCTGGGCGGCGGCAGCAGCCCCGCCGTGGTGTAGGCGCGGATGTTGCGCACCGTGACGCCTGTGCGCGCTGCCAGGGCCTCGATGGAGAGCTCCTGGGTGGCATCGGCGGTGGGCTTGGCGGGTGCGGTCATTCGACAAATTCTATGTGACATCGAAAATGTTGCATAACCCGGGCCTGCTCAAACCTGGATCGTCGGCTTGTAGTCCGGCAGCAGCACTTCCTTCCACTTGCCGAAGATCGCCATCAGTCCGACAGCCACCGCGCCCGACAGCACCACCACGCCGCAGGCATGCGCCCACCCGTCGTCGAAGGCGCCGAACATCACGGCGCGGAAGGCCTGCACCACCCAACTGAACGGCAGCCAGCTATGGACGGTGCGAAAGAAGCCGGCCGACAGTTCCACCGGCAACACGCCGCCACCGGCGGACAACTGCAGCGTGAGCAGCAGCACGGTCAGGATGCGGCCGAAATCACCGAACACATGCAGGATCGCGAACAGCACCACCAAAAACACCAGCGAGGCCAGCGCCATCGTGAGCGCCAGCGCCCCTACCCGCGGCGCCTGCACCTCCAGCACGCCCAGCAGCGTGGCCAGCACCAGCGCCACCTGCAGCAGCACGATGAGCGCCGGCACGGTGATCTTGCCCAGGGCCTTTGCGAGCTTCGGATAGTGGGTGTGGTCCACCAGCACGATGCGGATGTTGAACAGGTAGCCGGCCATCACGGCGCCGATCCACAACGCGACCGACACCATGTTCGGCACGAAAGCGCTGCCGTTGTTGGCCACCGGCGCCACCACCTCGACCTTCGGCTCGACCGAGTCGGCCAGCCCCGAGGCGCTGCCCTGGATGCGGGTGATGGAAGCGGGCAGAGCGGCTTCGATGGTGCGCACGCCGGTCAGCAGCCGCTGCGCGCCCTGCGCCAGTTGCGCGCCGCCCTGAACGAATTCGTCGAGCTTGCGGTCTTCAGGCAGCTTGCCGGCCATGGTGCGGATGCCGGCGGACAACGCGCCCATGCCATCGGTGAGCTTGCTGACGCCGCCTTCGAGGGCCGAAGCGCCGGTGGCAAGTTTCTGGTTGCCTTCTTCTGCCTTGCCCAGTGCGGCCTGTGCCTGTCCGAGACCGCCGTGCAGCTTGTCCGCGCCGGCGGCAAGTTCTCCGGCGCCCTTGGCGAGGCGGTCGCCGACGAAGGGAATGTCGGCCGATTCCTTCTGCAACCGGCGTGCGCCGTCGCCCAACTGGCCGGCGCCGCCGTTGAGCAGCTCGAGGCCGTCGCCGATCTGCGCGAGACCGCTGCCCAGTTCGTGCTGGCCGGCCGTGAGCTGCTGCGCGCCACTCTTGAGCGCCCGCAGGTCCGCGTCGGCCGGCAGCTTCGACTGGATGGTCCGGATGCCGCCGTTGACCTGCTTGAACCCGCCGCCGACCTGCTGAGCCGCGGCGCTGTACTGGGCAGCGCCGTTGGCAAGCGCCTGGCTGCCGTCGCGCAGCTCCAGCAGCGCCTGCTTGAGCTTGTCGAGCCGCGCCTGCGAGCCGGAGGCCGCGTTCAGCACCAGGCCCCAGCGCTGCTCGTTGAGCATCTCGTTGACCTGGTGGCCCAGCTCGCCCGCGAAGCGGCGGGCCAATCCGGCCGAGCTGTAGTTGTTGCCTTCCGAGGTGTAGACCACCAGTTGCCCGGCACCGCGCTGGGTGCCCGGCACCGCGTCGGCGCTGAAGTCGGCAGGAATGAACAGCGCAAAGGCCAGCGTGCCGCGCCGCACCTCGGCGTGCGCGGCCGCAGCATCGGTCATCACCCGAAAGCCGAAGGCGCGCTTGGCGAGCAGGGTGCGCGTCAGTTCGTCGCCGACGTTGACCGAGTGCGACATGTAGGTGACGCCGCGGTCCTCGTTCACGATGGCCGCGGGCAGGTCGGCCGTGTGGCCGGCCGGGTCCCAGACGCTCGTGAGATAGATCAGCGCATAGATGGCCGGCACCACGCCCACGGCCACCACGGCCAGCAGGATGCGCGGAAAACGCCGAACGATCGCCAGTTCGGCGCGCGCGATGGTCAGCGTGCCGGTGATCAGTGCGCGGAGGTATCGCATGGGGCTCTCAGACGGTCTTCAGCGCCATGGCGATGGGTGCGTGCAAAGTCTTCAGCCCGGCTTTCGTTGCGCCGGGTCGTAGAAGAACTGTTCCTCGGCGATGCGCTCGCCCTCCCAGCGCTGCCACGCGATCTCTTCCATGCGCATTGCGCCGCCGTCCTTGAAGCTGAACTCGAAGACCCAGTGAATCGCCACATGGTCGCCGTTCACCAGCACCGGCCGCACGCAGGTGCTGGTGACCGACTCGGTGCGCGCGAGCACGGCCGTTTCCTGCGCCACCAGCGTGCTGCGGCCGCGCCGCGGTTCGGCCTGGTTCTCGCGCATGGTGGCGTCTTCGGTGTAGTAGTCCTCGATGGCCTGGGCATGCGCGCCGCCTTCGACAGCGGCGATGAAGGATTCGAGTCGTGCGGCAGTGGGCATCTCAGGACTTTACTTTGACTTCCACGCGGCGGGCTTCGGAAGGCGGCCCGTCGGCCTGCGATTGCTCGGGCTTGGCAAGCTCGATCTTGTCTTCGGGCGCGCCGGCCGCCTTGAGCGCCTCGCTCACGGCCATCGCGCGCTGCTTGGCGAGTTCGGCGTTTTTCGCCGGGTCGCCGCTGGCGTCGTGGTAGCCGCTCACGAGCACGGTGCTGCCGCTTTGCACGGCCTTGATGACGTCGGCCAATGCTTCCTTGGCATTGGGCGCGACCTCGGCGCTGGCGCTGGCGAAGTAGAACTTCACCACGCCGTTCTCGACCTTCACTGCGGCGGCTTCGGTGGCCGTCACGGCCGCCGAGGCGATGGTTGCAGCCGGTGTGGTGGCCGGTGCCATGGCGGCGGGCGCGGTCACGGCCGGAGGCGTTTCCACCTTGGTGGGCACGGCAGCCGCCGCATCACCGGCGTGGAATTTCACGACCAGCGGCACGATCAGCAGCGCCACGATGTTGATGATCTTGATCAGCGGATTCACGGCCGGGCCGGCGGTGTCCTTGTAGGGGTCGCCCACGGTGTCACCCGTAACGGCCGCCTTGTGCGCCTCGGAGCCCTTGCCGCCGTGGTGGCCGTCTTCGATGTACTTCTTGGCGTTGTCCCAGGCGCCGCCGCCCGTGCACATCGAGATGGCGACGAAGAGACCCGTGACGATGGTGCCCATCAGCAGGCCGCCCAGTGCCTTCGGCCCGAGCAGCAGGCCGACAAGAATCGGCACCACCACCGGCAGCAGCGAGGGGATCATCATTTCCTTGATGGCCGCGCCGGTCAGCATGCCCACGGCCTTGCCGTACTCGGGCTTGCCGGTGCCTTCCATGATGCCGGGGATCTCGCGGAACTGGCGGCGCACTTCTTCCACCACCGCACCGGCTGCGCGGCCCACGGCCTCCATCGCCATCGCGCCGAACAGGTAGGGGATCAGGCCGCCGATGAAGAGGCCGACGATCACCATCGGGTCGCTCAGGTTGAAGCTGATGTTCAGCCCGAAGCTCTCCAGCTTGTGGGTGTAGTCGGCGAACAGCACCAGCGAGGCGAGGCCGGCCGAGCCGATGGCGTAGCCCTTGGTCACGGCCTTGGTCGTGTTGCCGACCGCGTCGAGCGGGTCGGTCACGGCGCGCACGCTGGCGGGCAGGTCGCTCATTTCGGCAATGCCGCCGGCGTTGTCCGTGATGGGGCCGTAGGCGTCGAGCGCGACCACGATGCCGGCCATGCTCAGCATCGAGGTGGCGGCCACCGCAATGCCGAAGAGGCCCGCGAGCGAGTACGAAGCCAGGATCGCGATGCACACGAAGATCACCGGCCATGCCGTCGAACGCATCGACACGCCCAGGCCCGCGATGATGTTGGTGCCGTGGCCCGTGGTCGAGGCCTGTGCAATGTGCTGCACGGGCTTGTATTGCGTGCCGGTGTAGTACTCGGTGATCCACACCAGCGCGGCCGTCAGCGCCAGGCCCACGAAGCAGGCGCCGAACAGCTTGAGCTGGCTGCCACTGGGTGCGATCGCGTTGTCGGGAATGATCCAGCTGGTGACGAACCAGAACGCGATCAGCGACAGGATGCCCGCCACCGCCAGGCCCTTGTAGAGCGCCGGCATCACGTTGACCATGCCCGGCGAGGCCTTCACGAAGAAGCAGCCGATGATCGACGCGATGATCGACACGCCGCCCAGCGCGAGCGGGTACAGCACCGCGTTGGTCGGCGCCCCGGTGACCATCAGCGCGCCCAGCACCATGGTGGCGATCAGCGTGACCGCGTAGGTCTCGAACAGGTCGGCGGCCATGCCGGCGCAGTCGCCGACGTTGTCACCCACGTTGTCGGCAATCACCGCCGGGTTGCGCGGGTCGTCTTCCGGAATGCCGGCCTCGACCTTGCCCACCAGGTCGGCGCCGACGTCGGCGCCCTTGGTGAAGATGCCGCCGCCCAGCCGCGCGAAGATCGAGATCAGCGAGGAACCGAAGGCAAAGCCGATCAGCGGGTTGAGGATGGCCGCCAGGCTGTGGTCGGCCGTTGGCGTGCTGCCGGCCAGGAACCAGTAGAAGCCCGAGACGCCCAGCAGGCCCAGGCCCACCACCAGCATGCCGGTGATGGCGCCGCCGCGGAACGCCACGTCGAGCGCCGGGCCGATGCCGTGCGTGGCCGCCTGTGCGGTGCGCACATTGGCGCGCACCGACACGTTCATGCCGATGAAGCCGCAGGCGCCCGAGAGCACGGCGCCGACGATGAAGCCCACGGCCGTGGTCAGGTCCAGGAACAGGCCGATGAGGATCGCCAGGATGATGCCGACCACCGCGATGGTGGTGTATTGCTTGGCGAGGTAGGCCGAGGCGCCGGCCTGGATCGCGGCGGCGATTTCCTGTATTCGCGCGTTGCCCGGGTCCTTGGCAAGAATCCAACTTCGGGCCCAGAAACCATAGCCCACGGCCACGAGGCCGCAGACGACTGCCAGTATCAGGGGGGTGTTGCCGATCATGCTTTGCTTCTCCATTCGTTCGTTGCGACTTGTGGAGACGGACAGCATGGATCCTGCGCGCAACGCGTACGGGACCCAGGTTTTCCGTCGCGTTGCTTCCTCGAAGCTCGCTGCACCGAGGTGCGGAGCCGATTGGCCAACGGTTGCAATTTACAGGCAAAAACGCGGGCGTGTGCGACCGCGCCGTGACACGGAAAGTAAACTCAGGGTTTGTCCCCGTCCCTCTCATACTTTTCAACTACTCGAAAAACGTCATGTCCTTCGACAAAGTCTCCCCCGGCAAGAACGTTCCCGACGCCTTCAATGTCGTGATCGAAATCCCGATGAACGCCGATCCGATCAAGTACGAAGTGGACAAGGAGTCCGGCGCGATCTTCGTCGACCGCTTCATGACGACGGCGATGTACTACCCCGCCAACTACGGCTACGTGCCGCAGACGCTGTCGGGCGACGGCGACCCGGTCGACGTGCTGGTGATCGCGCCATACCCGCTGCTGCCCGGCGTGGTGGTGCCCTGCCGTCCGCTCGGCATCCTGATGATGGAAGACGAAGCCGGCGTCGACGGCAAGGTGCTGGCCGTGCCCACCGACAAAGTGCTGCCGATCTACAGCCACTGGAAGTCGGTCGACGACGTGAACCCGATGCGCCTGAAGGCCATCAGCCACTTCTTCGAGCACTACAAGGACCTGGAAGCCGGCAAGTGGGTCAAGGTGCTGGGCTGGGAAGGCATCGACGCCGCCAAGAAGGAAATCCTGGACGGCATCGCGGCGTACAAGAAGTAAATCCGCATCTTCGTGATTCGTTGAGCACCGCGGAACCGGCTTTGCCGGGCTGCGGGTGCTGCTCCCGATCGAGGGAGTTGACGCGACACGAAGTGCGTGAAACCTGGGGCGAACCTAAGCCTTGAACGGGCTGCGTTCGCCCAGGTGGTCCATGTAGTTTTCGATGCCCGCGCCCTCGCGTTCGAGAAAGCGCTCCACGGCATCCGAGAACGCCGGATGCGCCAGCCAGTGCGCGCTGGTCGTCTTCACCGGCATCAACGCCCGCGCCATCTTGTGCTCGCCCTGGGCACCGCCCTCGAAGCGCTTCGCGCCATGCGCGATGCACCACGCCAACGGCTGGTAGTAGCAGGCCTCGAAATGCAGGCAGTCGACGCGCTCCAATGCTCCCCAATAACGGCCGTAGGCGACGAGCGCCTCGTCCTCTTGTGTAGAGAGGGCGATCAGGCTGGAGGCCATGGGCTTGCCGTTGCGCTCGGCGATGAAAAGGAGCCAAGCCTCGGGCATCGTGTCGGCCATGCGCTGGAAGAAGTCGCGCGTGAGGTAGGGCGGATTGCCGTGCTCGCGGTAGGTGCGTTCGTAGCAGCGGTAGAAAAAATCCCAGTCGGCTGTGGAAATGTCGGCGCCGCGCGACCAGCGAAAACTCACGCCGGCATCGGCCACCTTGCGGCGCTCCTGGCGGATCTTCTTGCGCTTGTCGTGGGCCAGGCTCGCGAGGAAGGCGTCGAAGTCGGGGTAGGCCGTTTCGCCGCCGGGTATGGGGGCCACGTTCGTCCAGTGGAACTGGACCGTGTTGCGCAGCATCAGCCCGGCTTCGGTGCAGGCGGCGATGTCCGCGTCGGCGCCGAACAGCAGGTGCAGCGACGACAGTTCTTCCTGCTTGCACAGGGCGACCAGTGCCTGCACCAGCAGCGTGCGGCTCTCGGCGTTGCGCGCCAGCAGCCGCGTGCCGGGCACCGGGGTGAAAGGCACCGCGACCACGGCCTTGGGGTAGTAGGCCAGGCCGTGTTGCTCGTAGGCGTTGGCCCAGGCCCAGTCGAAGACGTACTCGCCGTAGGAATGGTCCTTGATGTAGAACGGGCAGGCCGCTTCGAGCCGCTTGCCGCGCCACAGCGTCACGAACTGCGGCATCCATCCGCTGGCGGGCGAGGCGCTGCCGCTTTCATGCAGTGCCGACAGATATTCGTGGCGCATGAACGGCGAGGGTTCGGCCTCGGCGGCCAGCAGCGCGTTCCAGGCTTGCGGGCTCACGTCCGACGGCGACGCCAGAACCCGAATGACATAATCGTTCAAGCCTTTTTCTTCCTTCTGTATGACGCTCAAGCTCGCCATCGCGCAACTCAATTTTGTGGTGGGCGACCTCGTCGGCAACGCGAAAAAGATCGTCGACGCCGCACGCTTTGCGCATGCGCAAGGCGCGCGCCTTTTGTTGACGCCGGAACTCTCGATTGCCGGCTATGCAGCGGAGGACCTGTTCCTCCGTCCCGCCTTCACCGAAGCCTGTGATGATGCCGTGAAAGGCATTGCCACTGCGCTGGCCGACCTCAAAGACATGGTCGTGGTGGTGGGGCATCCGACCGGCGGCAGCCTGCGCAGCCGGTCGGTGGCGGTGCAGAGGCGCCACAACGCGGCCAGCGTGATCAAGGAAGGCCGCATCCTCGAGACCTACGCCAAGCGCGAGTTGCCGAACTACCAGGTGTTCGACGAGCGACGCTATTTCACGCCGGGGCAGGGCACCTGCGTGTTCGAGGCGGGCGGTGTCTCGGTCGGCCTGCTGATCTGCGAAGACGCATGGTTCGACCAGCCGGCCGAGCTGGCCCGCGAATCCGGCGCCGAGGTGCTGGCGGTGATCAATGCATCGCCGTATCACGTGGGCAAGGAAGGCGAGCGTGTGGCGCGCATGGCCGACCGGGCACGTGCCGTGGGTCTGCCGCTGGTCTACGCGCATCTGGTCGGCGGGCAGGACGAGGTGGTGTTCGACGGTGCCTCCTTCGCGCTGCAGGCCGATGGCGCGGTGGCCTTGCAGGCCGAGAGCTTTCGCGAGCAGGTGGTGTTTGCGCAGCTCGAGCGAGCGGCGCAGGGCGGCGTTGGCATCATGGCCGAGCCCGGCGCCATCGCGGCCCCACGCGAGGCCGAGGCGCAGCTCTGGGACGCATTGGTGCTGGGCGTGCGCGACTACGTCGGCAAGAACGGCTTTCCGGGCGCCATCCTGGGGCTCTCGGGCGGCATCGACTCCGCATTGGTGCTTGCCATCGCCGTCGATGCACTGGGCAAGGACAAGGTGCGCGCGGTGATGATGCCTTCGCCTTACACCGCGGACATCAGCTGGATCGACGCGCGCGACATGGCGGGGCGGCTTGGCGTGCGCTACGACGAAATCTCGATCAGGCACACCTTCGAATCCTTCAAGGACGCGCTGGCCGGCGAGTTCAAGGGGCAGCCCGAGGACACGGCCGAAGAGAACATCCAGGCCCGCATCCGCGGCACGCTGCTGATGGGCCTGTCGAACAAGTTCGGATCGATCGTGCTGACCACCGGCAACAAGAGCGAGATGGCGACCGGCTATTGCACGCTCTACGGGGACATGGCGGGTGGCTTTGCGGTCATCAAGGACCTGCTCAAGACCACCGTGTTCGCTCTGGCGCGCTGGCGCAATGTCCACGATCCGTACGGCACAGGCACCGAGCCGATTCCCGAGCGCATCATCACCCGTCCCCCGAGCGCGGAGCTGCGGCCCGACCAGACGGACCAGGACAGCCTGCCGCCCTACGACATCCTCGACGGCATCCTGGCACGCTACATGCAGGACGACGAGGGCATTGACGAGATCATTGCCGCGGGCTACGACCGCGCGGTGGTCGAACGGGTTGCGCGGCTCATCAGGATCAACGAATACAAGCGGCGCCAGGCGCCGGTAGGCATCCGGGTCACCCATCGAAGCTTCGGCAAGGATTGGCGTTACCCTATCACCAGCAAATTCAACGAAACCGCCGGAGCACAAAACCCATGAAGCAGATCACCGCCATCGTCAAACCCTTCAAGCTCGAGGACGTGCGCGAGGCCTTGGCCGAAGTGGGCGTCACCGGCCTGACCGTGACCGAAGTCAAGGGCTTCGGCCGCCAGAAGGGCCACACCGAGCTTTACCGCGGCGCCGAGTACGTGGTCGACTTCCTGCCCAAGATGAAGGTCGAAGTGGTCGTCAACGAGGGCGACGTGGAGCGCTGCATCGAGGCCATCGTCAATTCCGCACGCACCGGGAAAATCGGCGACGGGAAGATCTTTGTCACCGCCGTCGAGCGCATCGTGCGCATCCGCACTGGCGAAGAGAACGAAAACGCAGTCTGACAAGGCGCAAAAAAGCCCCCTTGCGGGGGCTTTGTCGTTGAAGGCAGGCGTCAGAGGTTTTCCGACAACCTGTCTTCGCGCGGATGCAATGGCACTTCAGCGCGCAATGTCGTCAGCAGTTCGGTCGCGTCGGTGCCGGTGCGGATCAGCTCCATCTGCCATTCGCCCATGAAGCCCTCGCGCACGCTGTGCGCCAGGAAGCCCAGCAAGCCGTCGTAATAGCCGGCGGTGTTGAGGATGCCGGTGGGCTTGTCGTGATAGCCGAGCTGGCGCCAGGTCCAGATCTCGAACAATTCCTCGAAAGTGCCGATGCCGCCCGGCAGCGCAACGAAGGCATCGGCGCGCTCGCCCATCATGGCCTTGCGTTCGTGCATGGTGTCGACCACATGCAGCTCGTCGCACAGCGGGTTGGCCAGCTCCTTGTCGACCAGCGCCTTGGGAATGATGCCGACCACGCGGCCGCCGGCCTGGCGGGTGGCCTCGGCCACCGTGCCCATCAGGCCGGTGCGACCGCCGCCGTAGACCAGTTGGCCGCCGTGCTGGCCGATCCACTGGCCGACCGCTTGCGCGGCCTGGGAAAACTCGGGGCGCTCGCCGGGACGCGAGCCGCAATACACGCAGATCGAAAATTCAGGATTCATCCCGCCATCATGCCGCAGCTGGCGGGCCTTCTCATGACACGAAGCGTTGCCAGAGCGCTGCCGCCCAGATGCCACCGCACAGCGTGAGCGAGAGCAGCACGGCTGCGCTGCCCATGTCCTTGGCGCGCTTGGAGAGGTCGTGCCATTCGGGGCCGATGCGGTCGATGGCGGCTTCCACGGCGGTGTTGAGCAGCTCGACGATCATCACCAGGATTGCGCTGCCCGCGAGCAGCGCCACCTCGACCCAACTGCGCCCGAGCCAGAAAGAGGCCGGGATCATCACGATCGACAGGACGGCTTCCTGGCGGAAGGCGGGCTCGCTCCAGCCGGCGCGCAGGCCGTGCAGCGAGATCAGCGTGGCGTGCCAGACGCGCTCGAAACCCTTGCGGGCCTTCTGCGGGTTGACGGCGGGATCGGGGAGATTGGGCAAGGCACTCATCGGCGGCTCATCGGTTGGGAGGTGACAAGCCGTGTACCGGCCCAGGCGTCGTGCCAGAACTGGCGGTCGGGGTGAAAGCGTGCAAGCAGGGCCCAGACGGCGACCCAGCCAAAGATCAGGAGTGTCGATTCGCCGCCCGACAGCTTGAAGGGGGCGATGGCTGCCAGTGGCGGCAGGAACCAGACCCAGCTCAGCAGGTAGCGCGCGAGGGCGCGGCGCTGGCTGACGGGGTGGCCCTGGACGTCGACGATGCGGATGTTCCAGGTTTTCATCGCGAGTGTCTGGCCCTTGGCCCAGAACCAGACGAAGTACACGCCGAACACCACGAACAGGAACGCCTGGAACAGGTGCCGGCGCGAGTCCATGGCGTCGCGCATCTGGCCCAGCGTGCTGAACAGCCAGCCCGAAACGAACACCACCGCAAAGAGCAGCATGCCTTCATAGAGCCAGCAGGCCATGCGACGCCACAGGCTGGGCACTATCGAAACAGGAGCGCTGGCTGAAGGAGGAACGGGCGAAACGGGCTGATTGGATCCCGAAGCCTCGGGCGTACTGGAAACCATCGAAGCCTTGGATCAGGGGGCGGAAGAAGGCGGCTCGGTCGCCGAAGAGGGCGCTGGCACCTGGGCTTCCGCCGGGACCGGTGGGGACGTGACGTTGGCGGGTGCCGGCGCTGCCGGCACGATGACGACCGCGGGCGTGGCCGTCGCTGGCGTGCGTTCCGGCGGGGTTGCAACCATGATCGTCGTCGGGGCGGGCGGCGACGGAGGTGGTGCCAGCAGGATTCTCGGCGTGTGCTGTCCGCCAGGCGTGACAGCCGGCACGGGCACGAGTTTCTGGGAAGAAACCGGTCGCACCGGAATGGCCGCGCCGCGTGGCTTGGTTGGCGCGCGCTCGGCGAGCTTGCGCTTTTCTTCTTCGCTCAAGGCCTGGTATTGCTCCCATTTGGCCTTGCGCTCATCGGCCGGGATGCGTTTGACCTCGGCGAAATTCAGGCGAGCCTGGGTGCGTTGCTGGTTGCTCAGTGCAGCCCATTCGATCATTCGGCTGTGCAGCGTGACCTGGTCGTCGGCCGACATGTTTGCGAAATTGCGCGACAGGGCCAGCCATTTGCGCTTTTGCCCGGCGTTCAGCGTGTTCCAGTGCGGAGCCAGCGGCTTGAGGGCCAATTGCTGCTCTGCGGTGAGTTCGCTCCAGAGCGGCTTGGTTGGAGAAACAGCCTTGGGGCTGGTGGCAGCCGCGGAAGAGGCGGCCGATGCCGGGTTGCCTGCGGCCTTGACCGCCGCCTCGGGGCGGGTCTGGGCGCTGGCAAGCGTCAGGCTGAAAGCCGCGGCTGCAAGCGCGCCTGCCCAAACGACTGCGCCCGCCGGGAGCGGGCGCAACGGGCGGGGAGTGTTTGCGCTGGGGGAGGAGCGGCGTCGCATTCGTTCGGTGAAAGTTCAGTCGGAGGCGCTGTCGGCCTTCAGGAATTGGGCGAAACCGGGATCGGTATAGGCAGCAGGGGGCAAGTCACCCGTGAGGAGCGCGGAATCCACTTCAGCCAGTTCGGTAGCGCGGTCGTCGTCCTGCATCACGCTGATGGTGATGAGTCCGGCCACGAGCGCGATCAGCGGCACCACCGAACCGATGCGGGTCCACCAACTGCCGCCCAGCGTGAGCGTACGGCCCGACTGCACCACGACAGGTGCAGCGCGCAACTGCGGCGGCAGCTTGCGCGCGGCCACGGCCTGTGCGCGGGCTACGCGCAGGCGTTCGCCGATGTCGTGCGACAGCTCGCGGTTGCCGCTCGACAGGCGGGCAGCCAGACGCTGACCGAACTGATCTTCGGCGGCGGATGAAGAGGTTGGAACCTTAGTGTTCATAGCGATATTCCCTTGGCCTTGAGCGCCTTGCTGAGAGCGTGAACGGCTCGCGAACAATGGGTTTTGACGCTGCCTTCGGAGCAGCCCATCGCGGCGGCCGTCTCGGCAACGTCCATTTCCTCCCAGTAACGCATCAGGAAAGCCTCGCGTTGACGGCCCGGCAGCGCCGCGATCTGTTCCTCGATCTCGTGGAAGACCTGGGCGCGGCGGGTCGTGTCTTCGGCACTCTCCGTTTCCCTAGAGTCGGTGGGCGAGACGAAGTTCTCCAGCAGATCGAAATCGCCGTCGTCGTCGACCGACTCGAAGTCGCTGAGATTGGAGAAAAGGGCGCGACGGGTTTTCTGGCGGCGGAACCAGTCGAGCGTGCAGTTCGACAGGATGCGCTGGAACAGCATCGGCAGTTCGTTGACCGGCTTGTCGCCGTAGTGCTGCGCCAGCTTCATCATGCTGTCCTGCACGATGTCGAGCGCCGCTTCTTCGTCCCGCACGTGATAGACCGAGCGCTTGAAAGCGCGTCGTTCGACGCTTTTCAGGAAGTCGGAGAGTTCTTGTTCAGTGGCCAAGCGAGAAGGGGCGCAGGGCGCGCCGCATGGGGAAGAGGTGTCTAGCGATCGCGTATGTTTACCGTCGGCGATTATGCCTTTGTGTCTTTACACGACAGCTGAAGCGAATCTGAACGCGCGGAAATGTCATAATCCGCGCTGCAAGTCAAAAGGCAAACGGGTCAAGGTCCGGCGGAACATCAGTCCGCTCATGGCTATGGCCTCAAGTCCTGGCGCGACCTCACAAGGGTTGGCAAGGGGCACCCAAGGTATTTCGTTCCCGAAATAGACAAAGGTTGATCATGGAAATCTCAAAGGCGGAAATCATCTCCGCAGCCGCTGCGTCTTCCGGCGCCGGCAATGCCACGCAAGAACTCATGGGCGCTGAAGTGCTGGTCAAGGCACTGCAGGCCGAAGGCGTTCAGTACGTCTGGGGCTATCCCGGCGGCGCGGTTCTCTACATCTACGACGCGTTCTACAAGCAGGACACCATCCAGCATGTGCTGGTGCGCCACGAACAGGCGGCAGTCCACGCGGCCGACGGCTATGCACGTGCGACTGGTGAAGTCGGCGTGGCGCTGGTCACCTCCGGCCCCGGCCTGACCAATGCGGTCACCGGCATCGCGACCGCGTACATGGACTCGATCCCGATGGTGATCATCTCGGGCCAGGTGCCAACGGCAGCCATCGGCCTCGATGCTTTCCAGGAATGCGACACGGTCGGCATCACCCGCCCCATCGTCAAGCACAACTTCCTCGTCAAGGATCCGAAGGATCTGGCCATGACGATGAAGAAGGCCTTCCACATTGCACGCAGCGGCCGTCCGGGCCCGGTGGTGGTGGACGTGCCGAAAGACGTTTCCTTCAAGAAGACGCCTTACGCCGGCTATCCCGACAAGGTCGAGATGCGCTCGTACAACCCGGTGCGCAAGGGCCACGGCGGCCAGATCCGCAAGGCACTGCAGTTGCTGCTGACGGCCAAGCGCCCGTACATCTACACCGGCGGCGGCGTGCTGCTGGGCAATGCCTGCAACGAGCTGCGTACGCTGGTCGACATGCTCGGCTACCCGGTCACGAACACGCTGATGGGCCTGGGTGCCTATCCGGCGAGCGACCGCAAGTTCCTCGGCATGCTGGGCATGCACGGCACCATCGAAGCCAACAACGCGATGCAGAACTGCGACGTGCTGCTGGCCGTGGGCGCGCGCTTCGACGACCGCGTGATCGGCAACCCCAAGCACTTCGCGCAGAACGAACGCAAGATCATCCACATCGACATCGATCCGTCGAGCATTTCCAAGCGCGTGAAGGTCGATATTCCGATCGTCGGCGACGTGAAGGACGTGCTCACCGAACTGATCTCGATGATCCGCGAGAGCACGACCAAGCCCGACGGCGGCGCATTGGCCGACTGGTGGAAGACCATCGAAGCATGGCGCTCGCGCGACTGCCTCAAGTACGACCGCGGCAACAAGGACGTGATCAAGCCGCAGTTCGTGGTCGAGACGCTCTGGAACATGACCAAGGACGCCGATGCCTACATCACGTCCGACGTCGGCCAGCACCAGATGTGGGCCGCGCAGTACTACCGCTTCGACGAGCCGCGTCGCTGGATCAACTCGGGCGGCCTGGGCACCATGGGCGTGGGCATTCCCTACGCCATGGGCATCAAGCTCGCCAAGCCCGATTCGGAAGTGTTCACCATCACCGGTGAAGGCTCGGTGCAGATGTGCATCCAGGAACTCTCCACCTGCCTGCAATACAACACGCCGATCAAGATCTGCTCGCTGAACAACCGCTACCTGGGCATGGTGCGCCAGTGGCAGGAGATCGAATACTCCGGCCGCTACAGCCACAGCTACATGGACGCGCTGCCCAACTTCGTGAAGCTCGCTGAGGCCTACGGCCACGTCGGCATGCTGATCGAGCGTCCACAAGACGTGGAGCCTGCGCTGCGCGAAGCACGCAAGCTCAAGGACCGCACGGTGTTCATGGATTTCCGTACCGACCCCACCGAGAACGTGTTCCCGATGGTGAAGGCCGGCATGGGCATCACCGAGATGCTCCTGGGTTCCGAGGATCTCTGATCCCGGTTCCCTTGTTCGTTCGCTAGTCCGTTCAACTCTTACTGACGAATCTATTGCCCGCCAAGCCCGCGCATTACCGTGCGCGGGGGAGGGCGGCGAAAGCGAAAGCTTCCGCGTAGGCGAAAAGAGGAGTCGCGCAAACATGAAACACATCATTGCAGTGCTGCTGGAAAACGAGCCGGGTGCTCTTTCCCGCGTGGTGGGCCTTTTCTCGGCCCGTGGCTACAACATCGAATCGCTGACCGTTGCGCCGACCGAGGACCCGAGCCTCTCGCGCATGACGATCGTCACTGCCGGTTCCGACGACGTGATCGAGCAGATCACCAAGCACCTGAATCGCCTCATCGAAGTCGTGAAGGTTGTCGACCTGACCGAAGGCGCCTACACCGAGCGAGAGCTCATGATGGTGAAGGTGCGCGCGGTGGGCAAGGAGCGCGAAGAAATGATGCGCATGGCCGAGATTTTTCGAGGCCGGATCATCGACGTGACCGACAAGAGCTACACCATCGAACTCACCGGCGACCACGGCAAGAACGACGCTTTTCTGGAAGCGATCGACCGTAGCGCTATCCTCGAGACTGTCCGCACCGGTGCCAGCGGCATCGGGCGCGGCGAGCGCATCCTGCGCGTGTAGGGGGTGAAGATCCCCTCAGTTTCATCGTTCATCAACACGACATGAGGAGAAGGTAATGCAAGACTTGCTGGGCTTCGACAAGATGGTGACCCCCATCGTCATCCGGATACTGTATTTCCTGGGACTGCTGGTGGTACTGGTTTCCGGGGTCGGCGCGCTTTTCAGCGGCGGCCTCAGAGGGGTTCTTACCGGCCTCGCCATTCTGGTTTTCGGCGCGATCATGGTTCGCGTCTACAGCGAATTGCTGATCCTGCTGTTCCGCATTCACGACAACCTCGTGTCGATCAATCAGCAAATGAAGGACCGGAATTCTTCCGGCCAACTGTGAGTGAACGGCACCCCTTGGGGGTGCCAGAGATTAAATAGGAAAGACGCATATGAAGGTTTACTACGACAAGGACGCGGATCTCAGCCTCATCAAGGGCAAGACGGTCGCAATCATCGGTTACGGGTCGCAAGGTCACGCGCATGCGCAGAACCTGAACGACAGCGGCGTCAAGGTCGTGGTCGGCCTGCGCAAGGGTGGTGCTTCGTGGGACAAGGTCGGCAAGGCCGGCCTGCAGGTCGCCGAAGTCGCCGATGCCGTGAAGTCGGCTGACGTGGTCATGATCCTGCTGCCCGACGAGCAGATCGCCAACGTCTACAAGAACGACGTGGCCCCACACATCAAGGAAGGCGCCTCGCTCGTCTTCGCGCACGGCTTCAACGTGCACTATGGTTTCGTGCAGCCGCGCGCCGACCTCGACGTGTGGATGGTCGCTCCCAAGGCCCCGGGCCATACGGTGCGCAGCACGTACACGCAAGGCGGCGGCGTGCCCCACCTCGTGGCCGTGCACCAGGACAAGACCGGCAAGGCGCGTGACCTCGCGCTGAGCTACGCCACCGCCAACGGCGGCGGCAAGGCCGGCATCATCGAGACCAACTTCCGCGAAGAAACCGAGACCGACCTGTTCGGCGAACAAGCGGTTCTGTGCGGCGGCACGGTCGAGCTGATCAAGGCTGGTTTCGAAACGCTGGTGGAAGCCGGCTACGCCCCCGAAATGGCGTACTTCGAATGCCTGCATGAGCTCAAGCTCATCGTCGACCTGATCTATGAAGGCGGCATCGCCAACATGAACTACTCGATCTCGAACAACGCCGAATACGGCGAGTACGTCACGGGCCCGCGCATCGTGACCGACGAGACCAAGAAGGTCATGAAGCAAGTGCTCAAGGACATCCAGACCGGCGAATACGCCAAGAGCTTCGTGCTCGAAGCCGCCGCCGGCCAGCCCACGCTGATCAGCCGCCGTCGCCTGGGTGCAGAGCACCAGATCGAAGTGGTCGGCGAAAAGCTGCGCGCGATGATGCCCTGGATCAAGAAGAACAAGCTGGTCGACCAGACCCGCAACTGATCCTGCTGGCAAAGGGTGCTTCGGCACCCGTTTCCCAAGGGCCACCCGTCGCGGTGGCCCTTTTGTTTGACGGGGGCAAAGCATCCCCTGAACTACACTGCGAACCATGCGACTCACAGATCAAGATGCTATCGAATGGATAGCTGACCGCGCAGTGCCCATGAGGGACGGAGGCAAATTCAATGCATGACGATACGGTTCCCGACGAGGTGCAACCGCGCAAACGCCGCAAGGGCATCTACATCCTGCCGAACCTGTTCACGCTGGCGGCGTTGTTCGGCGGTTTTTATTCGGTCGTGATGGCCATGAACGCGCGCTTCGATCTCGCGGCGCTCGGCGTGTTCGCCGCGATGATTCTCGACAGCCTCGATGGCCGCGTCGCGCGCATGACCAACACGCAAAGCGCGTTCGGCGAGCAGATGGATTCGCTGTCCGACATGGTGTCGTTCGGCGCCGCGCCTGCGCTGATCGCCTACGAGTGGTCGCTCAAGGGCCTCGGGCGCTGGGGCTGGATTGCGGCCTTCGTGTACTGCGCCTGCGCGGCACTGCGGCTGGCGCGTTTCAACGTCAACACCAGCGTGGTCGACAAGCGCTGGTTCCAGGGCTTGCCGTCGCCTGCGGCTGCAGCACTGGTGGCCGGATTCATCTGGCTGGTGGACGAGTGGGGCAAGCGTGGCGGCGAGGTGCTGTATCTCTCGTGGACGCAGATCACCTGGGTCACTTTCGCGTTCACGCTCTATGCGGGTCTCACGATGGTCACCAACGCACCGTTCTACAGCTTCAAGGACATCCAGATGAAGAAGAGCGTGCCCTTTGCCGCGATCGTGCTGATCGCGCTCGGCATCGCCGTCATCAACATCCATCCGCCGACCGTGCTGTTCAGCCTCTTCGTGATCTATGGCCTGAGCGGCTATGTGGTCTACGGTTGGCGCAAGGCCAAGGGCCAGCCGGCCAGCGTGATCAGCACGTCGACCGAAGAACCTGACGAGCGCGGCCTGCACAACTGAGGCACCGGGCCTTCCCAGGCCCGCAAAGGCTGTGCTACATTCGCAACCCTCATGACCAAGATTTCGCTGCTGGCCCTACTAGCCCTCCCTCACGGGCGGAGACGGTAGCGCACGCGCAAATCCCTCACCACGGCCCGTTCGCACCAGCAACGGGCCGTTTGTTTTTGGGGTTGCTGGTTGATTACCAACCATCACAGAGAAATCGACATGCTCAAGCAACCTCAAGCCAAATACCGCGCATTCGCCCCGATCGGCCTCAAGGACCGCACCTGGCCCGATGCCGTGCTGACCAAGGCCCCGATCTGGCTGTCGACCGATCTGCGTGATGGCAACCAGGCGCTGGTCGAGCCGATGGACATCGCCCGCAAGATGCGCATGTTCGAGACCCTGGTGGCCATCGGCTTCAAGGAAATCGAAGTCGGCTTTCCCTCCGCATCGCAGGTCGAATTCGACTTCGTGCGCAAGCTCATCGAGGAAGACCGCATTCCCGACGACGTGACGATCCAGGTGTTGACGCAGGCACGCGACCACCTCATCGCCCGCACCTTCGAATCGCTGCAAGGCGCCCCGCGCGCCATCGTCCACCTCTACAACGCCGTGGCCCCGGTGATGCGCCGCGTGGTGCTCGGTATGAACGAAGACCAGATCGTCGAACTCGCCAGCAGCCACGCGCGCATGTTCAACGACTTCGCCGCCAAGCAGCCGGCCACGAAGTGGACCTTCCAGTACTCGCCTGAAATGTTCTCGGGCACCGACGTGGTCTTTTCCAAGCGCGTCGTCGATGCGGTCACCGACGTCTGGGCGCCGACGCCCGAGCGCAAGTGCATCGTCAACCTGCCCACCACGGTCGAGCATTCCACGCCGAATATCTTTGCGGACATGATCGAGTGGATGCATCGCAACCTTGCACGCCGCGACTCCATCGTGCTGTGCGTGCACCCGCACAACGACCGCGGCACTGGCACGGCGGCAGGCGAACTGGCGTTGATGGCTGGCGCCGAGCGCATCGAAGGCTGCCTCTTCGGCAACGGTGAGCGCACTGGCAACCTCGACCTCGTGAACGTTGCGCTCAACCTCTACACGCAAGGCGTATCGCCCGAGCTCGACTTCTCGAGCATCGACGAGATTCGCGCCACGGTCGAGCACTGCAACCAGATCCCGGTGCATCCGCGCCACCCGTACGTGGGTGACCTTGTCTACACCTCGTTCTCGGGTTCGCACCAGGATGCGATCAAGAAGGCCTTCGCCGCACGCAAGGACGGGGACATTTGGGACATGCCCTACCTCCCCATCGACCCGAAGGACGTGGGCCGCAGCTACGAAGCCGTGATCCGCGTCAACAGCCAATCTGGCAAGGGCGGCATGGCCTACCTGCTCGAAAGCGAATACGGCATCGAGATGCCGCGTCGCCTGCAGATGGAATTCATGCAGACCGTGCAGCGCGTGATGGACGTGGCCGGCAAGGAGCTCACAGCGGCAGATCTCTGGGATCTCTTCGTGCGCGAATACGGCATCGACACCGCCCACTCGCTGCAGCACCGCGTGATCGAGGAAGAGGGCGAGGGCGCCAATGCCACCGTGGTTCTGCGTGGCGACCTGCCCTGGGACGGCGAGACTCGCGCCATCGAAGGCCGCGGCAACGGACCGATCGATGCCTTCACGCAGGCACTGAACAAGGCCACCGGCCATACGGTGCGCGTGATGGACTACCACCAGCACGCCATCGGCGCCGGTGCCGACGCGAAATCGGTGGCGTACCTCGAGTTGCGCATCGATGAGACGCAGACCCTGTTCGGTGTCGGCATTGACGCGAATGTGATCTCGGCATCGCTCAAGGCCATCCTCTCGGGCGTGGAGCGGGCCCGGAGCCGAGGCGCGCACAGCGCACAATCGGCGGTTGAAGTCGCCTGACGCTGCCCTTCACGGGGTGCGCAAGGTGGAAACGAACAAAGGAGATTCACGATGACTGACCAACTCATAATTTTCGACACCACCTTGCGCGACGGCGAGCAATCGCCCGGCGCCTCGATGACGCGCGACGAGAAGATGCGCATTGCCAAGCAGCTGGAGCGGCTCAAGGTCGATGTCATCGAAGCCGGCTTCCCCGCCAGCTCGAACGGCGACTTCGAAGCCGTCAAGGCGATTGCCGATGTGATCAAGGACGCCACCGTGTGCGGCCTCTCTCGCGCCAACGACCGCGACATCGCGCGGGCAGCCGAGGCCCTGAAGGGCGCGGCACGCGGCCGCATCCACACCTTCATCGCGACTTCGCCGTTGCACATGGAAAAGAAGCTCCGCATGTCGCCCGACGAGGTGCATGAACAGGCCAAGCTGGCCGTGCGCTTTGCGCGCAACCTGGTGGCCGACGTGGAGTTCAGTCCCGAAGACGGCTACCGCAGCGACCCGGATTTTCTGTGCCGCGTGATCGAGACCGTGATCAACGAAGGCGCCACCACCATCAATGTGCCCGACACCGTCGGCTACGCCATTCCCGAGCTCTACGGCAACTTCATCAAGATGCTGCGCGAGCGCGTGCCCAACAGCGACAAGGCGATCTGGTCGGTGCACTGCCACAACGACCTCGGCATGGCGGTGGCGAACTCGCTGGCCGGCGTGAAGATCGGCGGCGCGCGGCAGGTGGAATGCACCATCAATGGCCTGGGCGAGCGCGCGGGCAACTGCTCGCTCGAAGAAGTCGTCATGGCGGTCAAGACCCGCAAGGACTATTTCGGGCTCGACCTGCGCATCGACACCCAGCACATCGTGGCCGCGAGCCGCATGGTGAGCCAGACGACCGGCTTCGTCGTGCAGCCCAACAAGGCCGTGGTGGGTGCCAACGCCTTCGCGCATGCCTCGGGGATCCATCAGGACGGCGTGCTCAAGGCGCGCGACACCTACGAGATCATGCGGGCCGAAGACGTGGGCTGGGCCGCCAACAAGATCGTGCTGGGCAAGCTCAGCGGCCGCAACGCCTTCAAGCAGCGCCTGAATGAGCTTGGCGTGACCATGGGCAGCGAGGCCGACATCAACGCAGCGTTTTCGCGCTTCAAGGAGCTGGCCGATCGCAAGTCCGAAATTTTTGACGAAGACATCCTCGCGCTCGTCAGCGCGGAAGAGGTGTCGAACGTTGGTGAGCAGTTTGCTTTCGTTTCTCTCTCCCAGCACAGCGAAACCGGCGAGCGCCCCCAGGCGAAGGTCGTTTTCACGGTCCAGGGCAAGGAAGTGACCGGCGAGTCCGACGGGAATGGCCCGGTCGATGCTTCCCTCAAGGCGATCGAGTCGCACGTCAAGAGCGGCGCCGAGATGGTTCTTTACTCTGTAAACGCCATCAGTGGCTCGACGGAAAGCCAAGGAGAAGTTACAGTCCGGTTACAAAACGCAGGGCGGGTGGTCAACGGTGTGGGCGCAGACCCGGACATCGTGGTCGCTTCGGCTAAAGCTTATTTGAGTGCGCTCAACAAGTTACAGAGCCAAGCTGAGAGAGTTGCAGCGCAAGGTTAGGTTTTCAGGCGTTCCTTGGTATTCGATTGAAGAAGAGGATGCAAGTAACTGATATTGCGTGTCTTTTTTGATTTCGATACACTGCGGTTCTCGTTTGTCGCCGCTGGAGATTTATTAATGCCTGAAGCCCGTCTCCGCCGAGTTTCCAGCCAGCGGTTTCTACCCGCGTTCAAATTCATCGCCGTCGCGCTCTGTGCCACGGCGTTTTTGCTGCCTGGCGCCCAGGCAGCGAAGAAAGAAAAGCCCACCGCCGCCAAGACCGCCGTCGCCAAGAAGGCGAAGGGTCCGGTGCCGGTCGAGGTCAAGCGCACTGCATCGGCCAAGGCTGCACGTGGCGCTACGGCTGTTGTCGCCAAGCGCGGCGGCCGCGCCGAAAAGGCTGAGAGAGCAGAAAAAACCGTTCGTGGTGGCCGCAATGTGGTTGCCACCATCCACAAGAAGAATGGCAAGACCGTGGTGGCCGTGCAGCGCCGCTCGGTTGTGCGCGTCGAGGCGCCTGCCCGTCAGTCCTTCGGCCAGATGGCTGGCTTGCATGGCACCGACGACGTGCTCGACCTGAAGTCGAGCGTTGCACTGGTGATCGACCAGGACACGCATGAGGTGCTGTTCAGCAAGAACGACCACGCCGTGCTGCCGATTGCATCGCTCACCAAGCTGATGACCGGCCTGCTCATCAGTGAAGCCCATCTGCCGAACGAAGAGCTGATCACCATCACCCAGGACGACGTCGACACCGAAAAGCGAAGCAGCTCGCGCCTGACGGTCGGCACCACGCTGTCGCGCGGCGAACTGCTGCATCTGGCGCTGATGTCGAGCGAAAACCGTGCGGCACACGCGCTGGGCCGTACCTACCCGGGGGGCCTGACGACCTTCGTGAGCATCATGAATGCCAAGGCGAAGATGCTCGGCATGAAGGACACGCGCTATGTGGAGCCCACCGGCCTGTCGAGCCGCAACCAGTCGAGCGCGCAAGACCTGGCGCTGCTGGTCAATGCCGCTTACTCCGATGCCACGGTGCGCTCGCTTTCCACGTCGCCTGAGTACCAGGTCGAGGTCGGCAACCGCGTGCTGCAGTTCAACACCACCAATCGCCTCGTGAAGAGCCCGGATTGGGAAATCGGCGTGCAGAAGACGGGCTACATCTCCGAAGCCGGCCAGTGCCTTGTGATGCAGGCCAAGGTTGCCGGGCGCAAGTTGATCATGGTGTTCCTGGATTCGGCCGGCAAATTCAGCCGGATTGCCGATGCGGAGCGCGTGCGTCGCTGGGTCGAGGCCACGCATGCTGTGGGTTCGCCGGCGGTTTCCTCGCGCAACGCCAGCTTCCAGGTTGCTGGTTGAGAGACGTCTAGAAGAAATAAAAAGGCCCGCATCGCGGGCCTTTTTATTTGCTTGACCGGATGGATGCCCCAGGTCGAAGGGGCCGATCAGGCACCTGTGCCCGCTGCCGAAGAGCTGTTGCCCGCCGCAGGGGCTGGCGTGGCGGACATCCCGTCCTTGAACCCGAGCGCCCCCGAGATTTCATTGGCCGTCGCCTGAAGCTTGGGCAGCCAGCCTTCGTCCAGCCGGTCGGCCGGCGCGGAAATCGACAGGCCCGCCACCAGCTTGCCCTGGTCGTCGTAGATGCCGGCGGCCATGCAGCGCACACCCAGTTCGAGTTCTTCGTTGTCGCGGGCAATGCCGTACTGGCGTGCCTTCGACAGTTCCCGTTCGAGCGCCAGCAGTTGCGTGATGCTGTTGCGGGTGTGGCCAGCGAGGCCCGTGCGCGTTGCGTAGCTGCGCACGCGCTGCGGATCGTCGGCTGCCAGGAACAGCTTGCCGGTCGATGTGAGGTGCAGGGCGGCCCGCCCACCGATGGCGCGCACCACCTGCATGCCCGAGCGCTCGCTGTAGGAGCGCTCGATGTACACGATCTCGTCGCCCTGGCGCATGCTCAGGTTGACGGGCTGCTGCGTGAGCTTGTGCAACTCGCGCATCGGGCCCAGCGCGGCGTCCCGCACGTTGAGGCGACCCTTGACCAGATTGCCCAGCTCCAGCAGGCGCATGCCGAGCCGGTAACTGCCGGCCTCGGGCCGGTCGACGAAGCGGCCGACCGCCAGGTCATTGAGGATGCGGTGCGTGGTGGAAGGATGGAGCCCAGTCTTTTCGCTGATCTCCTTCAGCGAAATGGCTTCCTCGCGCGATGCCAGGACATCGATCAGCGAAAACATCCGCTCGATCACCTGGATCACGGGAACGGCGGGAACGTCGGATTGGTTTTTTCTCATGGCGCTGTGCGGTGATGACCGAGCGCCATTTTACCTTGTGAAATCGCCTGATGCCTGCCAGTGTCCATCCACCAACACTTCGTGGGGGGAAAAGCGCGCCTTGTAGTTCATCTTCGAGCTTTGCTCGATCCAGTAGCCGAGGTAGACGTGCGGCAGGCCGAGCTTGCGCGCCTGCTCGATCTGCCAGAGCACGCTGTAGGTGCCGTAGCCAGCGCTCGTGTCGGGCTCATAGAAGGTGTAGACGGCTGAAATGCCGTCGTTCAGCACATCGAGGATGGAAACCATCCGAAGCGCACCGGCACTGCCGTCGGGCAGCGTTTCGCGAAACTCCACCAGCCGCGAATTGACCCGGCTTTGCAGCAGGAACTGGGTGTACTGGTCGATGCTGTCGTGGTCCATGCCGCCGCCTGCGTGGCGACCGTTCTGGTAGCGCAGGTAGAGCTGGTAGTGCTCGGGCATGAAGCAGAGCTTGAGCACGCGCGCCTGCAGGTCGGAATGCTGTTTCACCGCACGCCGCTGGCTGCGCGTGGGACGGAATTCGTTCGCCAGCACCCGCAATGGGATGCACGCGCGGCAGCCGTCGCAGTAGGGGCGGTAGGTGAACATGCCGCTGCGGCGGAAGCCGCTGAGCACGAGGTCGGAATACGCGTCGTTGTGGATCAGGTGGCTGGGCGTGGCCACCTGCGAGCGGGCCTGGCGATCCGGCAGATAGCTGCAGGGATAGGGCGCCGTCGCATAGAACTGCAGCGTGTGAAGCGGGAGATCCTTGAGGTGCGTCACGTCGAAAGAGGAGGTCGCGCGGACAGGAGTTCGTTCCAGTATACGGGCTCGAATCGCCACCGTGGGGCCTCTTGCTGACGCGCGGCCGCCACATGCGCGACGAAGCGCTTGCGTGCCATCTCGTGGGCGCCGAGGCTCGCCAGATGGGCGGTGTTCTGCTGGCAATCGATCATCTGGACGCCGAAGTGCCGGCACAGCGACACCAGCGCCGCCAGCGCGATCTTCGAGGCATCGGGTTGGCGGGTGAACATCGATTCGCCGAACACCGCGCGGCCCAGTGCCACGCAATACAGGCCGCCCGCGAGCTTGCCATCGATCCAGGTTTCGACGCTGTGCGCATGGCCGGCCTTGTGCAAATTCGTATAGGCCTTCACCATGTCCGGCACGATCCAGGTGCCCGACTGGCCCACGCGCGGCGAGCGCGAACAGGCCTCGATGACCGAGGCGAAGTCATGGTCGATGCGCACCTCGCAGCCGGGCGTTTCCGCAAATCGGGTCAGGGTCTTGCGAAGCGAACGGTGCAGCTTGAACTGCGCCACCTGCAGCACCATGCGCGGGTCCGGGCTCCACCAGAGGATCGGCTGGTCTTCGCTGAACCACGGAAAGACGCAGTGGCTGTAGGCCTGCATCAAAGTATCGACATCCAGTGCGCCGCCGGCCGCGAGAAGGCCGGGCACAGGGTCGGCCACGCCCCACGCCGAGGCGGGGTCTGGCAGGGCATCTCCGGGTTCGAGCCAGGGCAGTTGTTGCATGGTCGTAGGTATACACGGCTTCGCTAAAACGGCTTCGCAAAAAGCTGAATCCAGTTGAGGGAAAATTGCGTACGTCACGGGTCGGTCCAGCAGACTGAGGCCCGGGCGTTGCTACCGTTGGCACGACACACCCACAAGACCCGTCGAAGACCATATAGTGCACAGCTTGCATTCGCAGCACCCAAAGCGGATCCGGCAGGCATGTGTTTCGCGCCGGGGACCAGCACAAGAGGACCACGTTGACCACTGAACCCAACCCCACGCGCTTCGGCAGCGGCCAGGCGGTGCGCCGCCTCGAAGACGAAAGCCTGCTGGCAGGTGCCGGACACTACACAGACGACGTCACGCTCCCCGACCAGGCGCATCTCGTTTTTCTTCGCTCCGCCTACCCGCACGCACGCATCCTCTCGATCGACACCAGCGCGGCCTCCGCCATGCCCGGCGTGTTGCGCGTGATCACCGGTGCCGACCTGGCCACGGCCGGCGTCAAGCCCATGCCGGGGGCCGCGGGCTTCAAGCGCGCGGACGGCACCGACAGCGCCAGCCCGCCACGCCATGCCATCGCCCACGAGCGCACGCGCTTCGTCGGCGAGGCGGTGGCAGCGGTCATTGCCGACACGATCCAGCAGGCGCGCGATGCGACCGAAGCCATCCTGGTCGACTACGAAGACCTGCCCATGGTGGTCGACCTCGCAAGCGCCACGGCCGAAGATGCACCACAGTTGTGCGAGGAAGCCTCCGGCAACATCGCCGCCGAGATGCGGCACGGCAGCAGCGAGGCCGCAACCGCCGCCTTTGCAAAGGCCAGCCATGTGGTCGCGCTCGACGTGAACAACCAGCGCGTGGTCGCGCTGACCATCGAGCCGCGTTCGGTGCTCGCGGCGCACGACGCCGAGACCGATCGCCTCACGATCCGCATGAGCACGCAGATGCCTTCGGGCGTGCGCGATTCCGTGTGCGCGGCCATCGGCCTTGCCAAGGAAAAAGTGCGCGTGGTGGTGGGCGACGTGGGCGGCGGTTTCGGCATGAAGACCGGCGCCTACCCCGAAGACATCGCGGTCGCCTTCGCAGCCCTGCAGGTCAAGCGACCGGTCAAGTGGGTGGCCGACCGCAGCGAAGAATTCCTGTCGAGCGCGCACGGCCGAGACATCGAAGCGCGTGCCGAAATGGCGCTCGACGCCAACGGCAAGATCCTGGCCCTGCGCATCAAGACGCTGGCCAACGTGGGCGCCTATGCCACCGGCACCGGCGTCGCAATCCAGTTGCTGATCGGCCCCTGGGTGCAGACCAGCGTCTACGACATCCAGACCATCGACTTCCACTTCAAGGCCGTGCTCACCAACACCGCCCCCACGGGCGCCTACCGCGGCGCGGGCCGCCCCGAAGCCATCTTCACCATCGAGCGCCTGATGGACGAGGCCGCACGCCAGACCGGCATCGACCGCATCGTGCTGCGCCGGCGCAACTTCATCCGCCCCGAGCAGATGCCGTACAAGAACCCGATGGCGCAGACTTACGACACCGGCAATTTCGAGTCGGTGATGGACCAGGCACTGGCGCTCGCCGACTGGGAGGGCTTCGAGGCCCGCGCGGCCGATTCAGCCAGCCACGGCAAGCATCGCGGCCTTGGCATCGCCACCTTCCTCGAATGGACGGGCGGCAATGTGTTCGAGGAGCGCGTCACGGTCTCGGTGCAGGCCGACGGCGTGATCGAGGTGTTCTCCGCCGTCAATGCCATGGGGCAGGGCATTGCCACGTCGCTCGCGCAACTGGCGGTCGATGCCTTCGGCGTGCCGATCGACAAGGTGCGCGTGGTGCTCGGCGACACCGACCGCGGCGACGGCTTCGGCAGCGCCGGCTCGCGTTCGCTGTTCACCGGTGGCTCGGCCGTGCGCATCGGCGCCGAGCGCACCATCGACAAGGCACGCGAACTCGCAGCGCAGGAATTCGAAGCCGCCCTCGACGACATCACCTACAGCCGCGGCGTCTTCACCGTGGCCGGCACCGACCTCGAACTCGACCTCTTCACGCTCGCCGGCAAGCAGCCAGAGCGCGAAATCTTCGTGGACTCCACCAGCACCGTGGCCGGCCCGACCTGGCCCAACGGCTGCCACATCTGCGAGATCGAGATCGACCCGCCCACCGGTGAGATCAGCGTGGTGGCCTACAGCTCCGTCAACGACGTGGGTCGCGTCATCAACCCGATGATCGTGCGCGGCCAGCTCGAAGGCGGTGCGGTGCAGGGCATCGGGCAGGCGCTGTACGAGCAGGTGGTGTACGACCATGAAACCGGCCAGCCCGTCACCGGCAGCCTGATGGACTACGCCGCCCCGCGTGCCGACATCGTCAGCACCATGTTCAACATGGAAATGGACGAATCGACGCCGTGCACCAACAACCCGCTGGGCGTGAAGGGCGTGGGCGAACTCGGCACCATCGGTGCGACGCCGGCCATCGTCAATGCGGTGGCCGATGCCTTCGCCCGCAACGGCCTGGCAACGCGGGCACCGCGCCTGCACATGCCGCTGAGCCCGTCGCGCGTCTGGCAGGCCATGCAGACCGTCGACTAGGAAGAACGCTCGCCGCAGGGTGAAACGCGATGCTCGTCACCACCGAACTGCAGACCGACCCGATCCGCGTATCGAGCTACCGCTGCGACGCGGGCCCCGGTGCGCAGCCGTTCACCGAGGTGCACACGGACTACTCGGTCTCGTACGTGCGCAAGGGCAGCTTCGGCTATCGCACGCGCGGCAACGCCTATGAGCTGGTCGCCGGCTCGGTGCTGGTGGGTTGCCCGGGCGACGAATACGTCTGCACGCACGACCATCACATCTGCGGCGACGAATGCCTGGCCTTTCACCTGTCGCCCGGTTTCGTCGACCTGATCGGCGGCGACCAGCGCACCTGGCGCACCGCCGGCCTGCCGCCGCTGCCTGAACTCATGGTGCTGGGCGAACTCGCCCAGGTCGCGGCCGAGGGCCAGAGCGATGTCGGACTGGACGAACTGGGCATGTGGTTCGCCAGCCGTTTTGTCGAAGTGGTGGGCGGGCGCGGCAAGCCGTCGTCGCTGCAATCCGCTGGTGCGCGCGACCGTCGCCGCGCGGTGGATGCGGCCATGTGGATCGACGCCAACTCCCACGACGACATCGGCCTCGACGGCGCCGCGTCCGAAGCGGGCCTGAGTTCGTTCCACTTCCTGCGCCTGTTCTCGCAAGTGCTCGGCGTAACGCCGCACCAATACCTCGTGCGCTCCCGGCTGCGCCACGCCGCGCGCCTGCTCGCGGACGACGAGCGCCCCGTGACCGACGTGGCCTTCGACGTTGGCTTTGCCGACCTCAGCAATTTCGTGCGCACCTTCCACCGTGCGGCCGGCGTGTCGCCACGCGGCTTTCGGCAGGCCGCCAAGGGCGACCGCAAGATTTTCCAAGACCGCATCGCCGCGCTCTTCCATGATGACCGCCTGATTCACACATCGAGCAGGAAGCCATCATGTACGACCACATCGGATTGAAAGTCGCGGACCTCGCCGCAAGCCGCCGTTTCTACGAGGCAGCGCTTGCGCCACTCGGCCATGTGCTGGGTTCGCACGACGACAGCTATGCGGGCATCGGCCCGGCCGAAGCGCCTGCGCTGTGGCTCTATGCGGCCAAGGGCGCGAAGGGGCCGGGCACCCACATCGCGTTCCGTGCCAAGGACCACAAGGCCGTCGCGGCCTTCCACAAGGCGGGCCTGAAGGCCGGCGGCACCGACAACGGCGGTGCCGGTCCGCGCGCCGACTACAGCCCGACCTACTACGCGGCCTTCCTGATCGATCCGGACGGCAACAACGTCGAGGCCGTCTGCCCCTGAGGCGCGCGCAAGACCATGGCAACGATCTACAAGGAATTCATCGTCGAGGCGGATGTGGCGCAGGTGTGGGATGCATTGCGCGACTTCGGCGCCGTGCACACGCGCCTGGCACCGGGCTTTCTGACCGGATGCAAGCTCGACGGCACGGGCGCCCGCATCGTCAGCTTTGCCAACGGCCTCGTGGCGCGCGAGATGCTGGTCGGCCTCGACGAGGCCAACCGCCGCCTGGCCTACACCGTCACCGACGGCAAGGCCAGCCACCACCATGCATCGGCGCAGGTGTTCGCACAGGGCGAAGGGCGCACGCGCTTCGTCTGGATCACCGATGTGCTGCCGGACACATGGGCCGCCTACATCGAGCCGATGATGGTGCAGGGCGGCCAGGCGATGAAAGCCACGCTCGAAGGGCGCAGCGTTCCCGCGACGCCGCTCGCCTAGAAGTCTTCGAGCGGCAGGCCGACGTAGTTTTCTGCCAGCGCGGTCGACGCCGCTTTCGAGTGCACCAGGTAGTCGAGTTCGGCTTCCTGGATCTTCTGGCCGAAGGCGCCGGTTTCGGGAAAGCGGTGCATCAGCGAGGTGAACCACCACGAGAAGCGCTCGGCCTTCCACACGCGGCGCAGGCAGAGGTCGGAGTAGCGGTCGAGTGCCGAGGCCGATTTTTCGCTGTAGAAGATTTCGAGCGCACGCGAGAGATAGCCCACGTCGGCGGTCGCAAGGTTCAGCCCCTTGGCACCGGTGGGCGGCACGATGTGCGCGGCGTCGCCGGCCAGGAACAGCGAGCCGAAGCGCATCGGCTCGGCAACGAAGCTGCGCAGCGGCGCGATGCTTTTTTCGAGTGAAGGGCCAGTCACCAGTTGTTCGCGGGCCTCGGGGTCCAGCCGCGCGCGCAGTTCGTTCCAGAAGGCTTCATCGCTCCAGTTTTCAACGCGCTCTTCGGTCGGCACCTGCACGTAGTAGCGCGAGCGCGTGGCACTGCGCATGCTGCACAGCGCAAAGCCGCGCTCGGTGTTCGCGTAGATCAACTCGTGCGACACCGGCGGCACGTCGGCCAGCACGCCCAGCCAGCCGAAGGGGTAGACCTTCTCGTAGGTCTGAATCGCATCGGCCGGCACGCTCGCGCGGCTCACGCCGTGGTAGCCATCGCAGCCGGCGATGAAGTCGCATTCGATCTCGTGTGTTTGCCCGTCCTTCTCGTAGCGCACGCGCGGCCTGGCCGAATCGAAATCGTGCAGGCTGACGTTCGCCGCGCTGTAGATGGTGGCAAGGCCCTCGGCCGTGCGTGCTTCCATCAGGTCGCGCGTCACTTCGGTCTGGCCGTACACCGTGACCTGCTTGCCGCCCGTGAGGCCGTGCATGTCGATGCGATGGCGCGCGCCCTTGAACAGCAGCTCGATGCCTTCGTGCGGCAGGCCCTCGGCCTTGGCGCGGGTGTCGACATCGGCACGCGCCAGCAGGTCCATCGTGACTTGCTCCAGCACGCCGGCGCGGATGCGGCCCAGCACGTAGTCGCCGCTCTGGCGTTCGACGATGACGTTGTCGATGCCTGCCTTGTGCAGCAATTGGCCGAGCAGAAGGCCGGCGGGGCCTGCGCCGATGATGGCGACCTGGGTGCGCATGTTCGTGTCTCCGGGATGGTTTTGCTGAGCGTAGGGCGCACCCGGCGTTTTGGCGCGGCGGTGTGCGAGGCTCTGTGCGATCATGCGAACGCGTGCGCGATGATCGCGCAAACACTTCGACAGAACCACGAATGACCATCGCCAAGGCTGATTTCATCGAGGGCATTGCCAAGGGAATGGCGGTGCTGGAGAGCTTCGACACCGAGCGCCAGCGCCTCAATGCCACCCTGGCCGCCGAGCGTGCCGGCCTCACGCGGGCCGCCGCCCGCAGGCACCTGCTGACGCTGGCCCATCTGGGCTATCTCGAAACAGATGGCAGCTATTTCTGGATGGCGCCCAAGGTGCTGCGTTTCTCGGGCAGCTACCTGGCCTCGTCGCGCCTGCCGCGTGCGTTGCAGCCCACGCTGAACCGGCTCGCGGCGCAGACCGGTGAATCGTTCTCCGCGGTGGTGCTCGACGGCGAAGAGGTGGTGATCGTCGCGCGCAGCGGCAGCTACGGCACGCCGACCCGCGTGCTGGCCTATGGCCTGCACCTTGGTGCGCGGCTGCCGGCCCATGCCACGTCCACTGGCCGCGTGCTGCTGGCCGCCTTGCCGCCCACCCAGTTCACGCAGTGGCTCAAGGGCCGCCACCTCGCGCGGCTGACGCCGCACACCGTGACGCTGGCGCGCGGCCTGCGCCAACTGATCGCGCGCGCACGCAAGGACGACCATTGCTTCGCGAGCGAAGAACACGAGCTTGGCGTGCAGGCGCTGGCGGTGCCGCTGCGCGACATGCAGGGCCACACGGTGGCCGCGCTCAACGTGGTGCTGTCGGGCACGCGCTACCAGGAAGAGGCCTTGCAGCGCGACATGCTGCCGCTGCTGTTCGAGGCCGCGCGCGAGGTCCGCTCCCTGCTCTGAACTGAACTTCGCCGCAAGCTCTGCCTCGAAGCCTGAAAACGGAACACAACCATGCGACTCCTGCTTCTCGAAGACGACGTGATGATCGGCGAGGCCGTGCTCGACCTGCTGCGCGCCGAGCAATACGCGGTGGATTGGGTGAAAGACGGCGAGGCCGCCGAGTCGGCATTGCGCACCCAGCAATACGACCTCGTGATGCTCGACCTGGGCGTGCCCAGGCGCGACGGCCTGGAGGTGCTGCGCAACCTGCGCGCGCGCAAGCAGCGCATGCCGGTGCTGATCGCCACTGCGCGCGACTCGGTGCAGCAGCGTATCGAAGGGCTCGACGCCGGTGCCGACGACTACGTGCTCAAGCCCTATGACCTCGATGAACTGCTGGCCCGCATTCGCGCCTTGCTGCGCCGCGCCGCGGGCCGCGCGGAGCCGGTGTACGAGCACATGGGCGTGAGCATCAACCCGGCCACGCGCGAAGTCACGGTGGGCGGCCAGCCTGTCGTGCTCTCGGCCCGCGAATGGGCGGTGCTGGAGCCGCTGCTGGCGCGGCCCGGCATGGTGCTTTCGCGGGCGCAGCTCGAAGAAAAACTCTACAGCTGGAAAGACGAGATCAGCAGCAACGCCGTCGAGGTGTACGTGCATGGCCTGCGCAAGAAGCTCGGTGCCGAACTGATCCGCAACGTGCGCGGCGTCGGCTACATGGTGCCGAAGGTATGAGGCGCAGCCTGACCGGATCGCTGCGCGCGCGGCTGTTGTGGTTCCTGCTCGCGGCCATCGTGCTGGCCGCGGGTGCGCAGGCGCTCGTGGCCTATCGCACGGTGCTCAGCGAAGCCGACGACATCTTCGATTACCACATGCAGCAGATGGCGATGTCATTGCGCTCGGGCCTGCCGCCGAGCGCGGCTGTCGGCGGCATCGGCAGCGGCGAACAGAATTTCGACTTCGTCGTGCAGGTGTGGACCGCTGACGGCGTGCGCGTCTTCGAGTCGGCCGAGCAGGCCGCGCTGCCGCAGCTCGCGGTGCTGGGCTTTGCCGACGTGCATGCGCGCGGCACCACCTACCGTGTGTTCTCGATGCAGACGCGCGGGCTGGTGATCCAGGTGGCGCAGGACATGGCGGCGCGGCGCAGCATGGCCGGCACGCTGGCGCTGCGAACCATCGCGCCGGTGGCGCTGATGGCGCCCTTGCTGATGCTGGTTGTGTGGTGGGTCGTGAGCCGATCACTTGCGCCGGTGGCACGTGTGCGCACGCAGGTGGCGTCGCGGCAGGCGGACGACCTGTCGCCCGTGAGCGAAGAAGACCTGCCCGATGAAGTGCGACCGTTGGTGCAGGAGCTGAACCTGCTGTTCGACCGCGTGCGGCATGCCTTCGATGCGCAGAAGCACTTCGTCGCCGATGCGGCGCATGAGTTGCGGTCTCCGCTCGCGGCGCTGAAGCTGCAGGTACAGGGCCTGCAGCGCGCGCCGGATGGTGCATCGCGAGACCTCGCCGTGAGCCGGCTGGTCGCAGGCATCGACCGCGCCACGCGACTGGTCGAGCAGATGCTCGCGCTGGCCCGCCACGAGGCCAGCATGGCAGCCGGTGCGAAGCCGGAGCCAGTCGACCTGTCCGAGGTCGCACGCCTGGCCGTGTCCGACGCCGTGGCCGCCGCGCAGGCGCGCGGCATCGACATCGGCATCAACCATGCCGATGTCGCCGTGGTCAGTGGCCAGTCCGAGGCCTTGCGCATGCTGCTGCGCAACCTGCTGGAGAACGCGGTCAAGTACACGCCCCTCGAAGGCCGTGTCGACATCGGCATCGCCCGGCTCGACGACGCGGTCGAGCTCAGCGTCGAAGACAGCGGTCCGGGCCTGCCCGAGGCCGAGCGCGAGCGCGTGCTCGATCGCTTCTACCGTTCGGGCGAAACGCAGGCACCGGGCAGCGGCCTGGGCCTGGCCATCGTCAAGTCGATTGCCGAGCTGCACGGCGCCACGGTGGCGCTCGACGCCTCGCCGAGCCTGGGCGGCCTGCGCGTGCGGGTGCGCTTTCCGGTGCACGCCTGAGGCGTTGGCGAAAGCAGCGCCGTTTAAGCGGCGCTTAAGTCAGGGCAACGACATTCCTTTCATCGTGTTTGCGTCCATACGCATTGAAAGGAACCGACAAATGAACACCCGTCTGACTTCGCCCCGCGCCCTGGTGATTGCACTGGCGAGCGCAGGTGTGATCGGCGCCGTCGGTGCCGGTGCCTACACCAGCGCCCGTGCCGTGAATGCACCGGCAACCACCGCCACGACGTCGGCGCCCGCGGCCATGGTCACGCTGCCCGACTTCTCGACCATCACCTCGCGTGACGGCCCGGCCGTGGTCAACATCAGCGTGACCGGCACCATGAAGGCCTCGGACGACCAGGCCGCCGCCGAGATCCAGGGCATGGACCCCGACGATCCGATGTTCCAGTTCTTCCGCCGCTTCCAGGGCCAGATGAACCCGCGCGGTCAGCAGCAGCAACGCGACGTGCCGGTGCGCGCCGAAGGCTCGGGCTTCATCGTGGACCCGAACGGCATCATCATCACCAACGCCCACGTCGTGAAGGACGCGAAGGAGGTCACCGTCAAGCTGACCGACCGCCGCGAGTTCCGCGCCAAGGTGCTCGGTGCCGATGCCAAGACCGACATCGCCGTGCTCAAGATCGACGCGAAGAACCTGCCGGTGCTCGCACTGGGCAACACCAAGGACCTGAAGGTCGGCGAATGGGTGCTGGCCATCGGCTCGCCCTTCGGCTTCGAGAACACCGTGACGGCCGGCGTGGTCAGCGCCAAGGGCCGCTCGCTGCCCGACGACAGCTACGTGCCCTTCATCCAGACCGACGTGGCCGTGAACCCCGGCAACTCCGGTGGCCCGCTGCTGAACACGCGCGGCGAGGTGGTCGGCATCAACTCGCAGATCTACAGCCGCAGCGGCGGCTACCAGGGCCTGTCGTTCGCCATTCCGATCGACGTGGCGATCCAGGTGAAGGACCAGATCGTCGCCACCGGCAAGGCCACGCACGGCCGCCTCGGCGTGGCGGTGCAGGAAGTGAATCAGGCCTTTGCCGATTCGTTCAAGCTCGACAAGCCTGAGGGCGCGCTGGTCTCGAACATCGAGAAGGGCGGCCCCGGCGACAAGGCGGGCCTGAAGGCGGGCGACGTGATCCGCAAGGTCGATGGCCAGGCCATCGTGTCTTCGGGCGACCTGCCCGCGGTGATCGGCCAGCAGGCGCCGGGCAAGAAGGTCACGCTCGAAGTGTGGCGCCAGGGCGAGCGGCAGGAGCTGCAGGCGAAGCTCGGCGACGCCAGCGACAAGCCGGCGCAGGTCGCGAAGGCCGACACCGCCACGGGCCAGGGCAAGCTGGGCCTGGCGCTGCGCCCCCTGCAGCCGCAGGAAAAGCGTGAAGCCGGCGTTGAAAGCGGGTTGCTGATCGAAGACGCGGCGGGCCCCTCGGCGCAGGCCGGTGTGCAGGCAGGCGACGTGCTGCTGGCCATCAACGGCACGCCGGCCCAGAGCCTGGAGCAGGTGCGCGAAGTGGTGGCAAAGGCCACCAACAAGTCGGTGGCGCTGCTGATCCAGCGCGGCGAAGACAAGATCTTCGTGCCCGTCCGAATTGGTTGACGACAGGGCTACGGTCGGATGAAGCCGCCTGGCAAGCTGCCGCACGAAGTGATCCAGGAGCGTGCGCCTGCCGGCGGCCTTTCAGCGCACATCCTGCCCACGTCGGCCACGATGATCGGCGTGTGCATGACCGTGATGTCGATCGGCCACCTCGGGCCGCGCGACGACATGCGGCTGTTGATCGATCGCTTGCTGGCTGTCGACGCGCTGGTCTTCCTGGCCAGCGCGTTGCTGTCTTTCATCTCCATGCGCACGCGCATATCGGGTGCACGGCTGGAGGCCTGGGGCGAGATGGTCTTTATTGCCGGACTGGCACTGCTGGCGCTGGGCGCGGTCACGCTTGCGTTTGCGCTGCGCTGACGCAGCAGCGACCCGTCAGGGCAGCACGCAGGGCCAGTCGAGCAGCACGCGCGTTCCGCCCGTTCGCTCGTCGGCGGTTTCGATGTGCAGCCGCGCGCCGATGGACTGGGCGCGTGCCCGCATGTTGGTGATGCCGTGCCCCGTCGCCCGGCCGCTTGCGGGTGCTGCAGGCAGGCCACGTCCGTTGTCCGTGAGCACGATGCGCACCAGCGGCGGTGTTTCGTCGCCATGCCAGCTCGCATGCATCACGATGCGCGTGGCCGATGCGTGCTTGAGCACGTTGGTGAAGGCTTCCAGCAGGATGCGCTGCAGTTGCAGGGCCGCCTGCGCGGCGAAGGGCGCGACGGTGGGGATCACGGCGACGTCCCACACCAGCTCGATGCCGGCGGCGTCCAGGCGCGGTTGCAGGCGATAGCGCAAGGTGGCCAGCACGGTCGGCAGGTCGTCGTGCGTGGGCTGCAGCGAATCAACGGCCATGCGCATTTCGTCCAGCGCGAGCTTCACGTGTTCCTCGACCACGCCACGGTCGGGCGTGGCCTGGGTCACCACGTTGAGCAGGCCCACCAGTTGCGAGCCCACGCCGTCGTGGATCTCCCGCATGATGCGCTGGCGCTCCAGCAGCACCGCCTGTTCCTGCTGTTGCTGACGCACGGTTTCGAAGGCGCCGCGCAACTGCTCTTCGCGCTCGGCGACGCGGGCCGCGAGGTTGGCGTTGAGCGCGCCGTAGTCGGCCACGGTGCGGCTGTAGCGCTCGACCACCAGGCCGGCCAGGATCATCACGAAGAAGAACATCGCATGCGGCGTGAGCGTGTAGTAGGCGCCGCCGAAGAGGCCCATGCGCACCAGCAGCAGGTCGTGCGCGCCGGCCAGGATGGCGAGCGTGCCGGCGGCCATCAGCACGCCCGCGATGCGCCGCCGCGCCACCAGCGCACCATGGATCACATAGGGCAGGCAGACGATGCTGATCGCCTGCAGGACGACGAGACCGCCGGTCCACAGCTTGGGCAACGCAAAGGCGAAGGAGGCGCAGGCCAGCGTCACCGACAGCGCGAGCGCGGTGTAGATCGAGCGCACCAGCCAGGGCGGGTTGCGGTCCAGCACCAGCAGCACGAAGCGCGCGATGAGGCCGATGTGCATTGCGTAGCAAACGGCCACCACCGCGCCCCAGAGCGGCCATGGCACCGGCACCTCGGGCCACACGCGGTCGAGGTTGCGCGTCACGCCCGACAGCGCGGCCAGCGCGAAGCAGCCGTAGAGCGCATCGCGCTGGCGCAGCCACAGGCCGCCGGCCATGCCGCCCATCAGCAGCAGGCTGACCGCATAGACGATGGCCGAGGTGTTGCGCCAGTTCTGCTGCTCGCGGTAGAGCGATGCGAGCGAGGCCTCGGTGCCGTAGCGGATGCTGGCCAGCCCTGCACCGCGCTGGCGCTGGATGGTGGTGCGAATGACGAGCGCCTGCGCCTGGCCCTCGCGGTGCAGGGCGGCCGCCACGGGAACCAGTTGGTTGCCCTTGGCCGCGTCGTATTCGGGATCGCCCAGCGTGCCGAAGCTGGCGACGAGGGCATCGTTGAACAGCACCGCCACCTGGTTGCCCACGCCCGACAGCAGCAGGGCTGAAGGTTCGCCGGCAGGCACCGCCGCTGCGGGCAGGTCGATGCGGTAGCTGGCCCTGCCGCCAAGGCCCGGGAACTCGTGGTCCCAGCGAAACGGCAGTTGCACGCGGCGCACCTGGGCGGGAAGGCCATCGGGTTCGAGGGTGGCCTTGGCGGAGGTCACGTCCATTGCCTGGGCGGCCTTGGCCGCATGCGCGGAATGCCACATCAATGCGGCCAACAGCAGCAGCACCGTGAGCAGCAGGCGATGGAATCCCCCGGCTGTCACGGGACTAGGGAAGCCAGCCGAGATTGCGGGCCTCGAACACGGCTTCCGATTTGTTGTGCACATCCAGCTTGCCGTAGATATTGCGGATATGGGTTTGGACGGTCGACGCCGAGACTCCCATCTGCACGCCGACTTCGACATAGGTGAAACCACGAGACACGAGGTCGAGCACCTCGAACTCGCGCGGCGACAGGCGCTCGGACGCCGTGCTGGCGCCATAGGCCGCGGCGCTGGAGGGCCGGGCACCGACGGGTTCAGGCGGCGTGCCGGCGCGGGTCTGCCAGCGGCGCAGCAACTGCCGCGCGATCACCGGCGACATGGGCGAGCCGCCCGCGCGCAGATGGCGGATGTGGGTGGCCAGGTCGGCTTCGGTGCCGTCCTTGAGCAGGTAGCCGCTGGCGCCGGCCTCGAAGGCCTGGACCATGTTGGCCTCGTCGCCGAAGATCGACAGCACCATCACCGCGCACGCCGGCTGCATGTGGCGGCACTGGCTGATGACCTGCAGGCCGGGGTGGTCGGGCAGGCCGAGGTCGACCAGCAGCACGTCCACCGGGTTGTCGACCAGCCAGGCCAGGATGTCGAGCGCGTTGGAGGCGCTGTAGGCCAGGGTCAGCGACGGGTCTGCATCGACGACCCGCGCGATGCGCTCGCGCATGCCGGTGTCGTCCTCGACCAGCGCGACCTGTGTCGCCATCGTCATGCGCCCGCCCGGCGTGGATCGAGCCTGTCCTGGAAGGCGCGCAAGGGGATGCCCGATGCGGGAAAGCTGTATGCGCTCATACAGGACGGGAAGGCGATGCGCATGGAGATTCCCTGGCGGGCGTTTTGCTGAATGACGCCGAGGGTAGGGTCCGGTCGGACCCCTGCACATCCTATAGATGGGGGAGGCGGAGCGCGGCTTTTCCGGGCTGGCGCGCCGCCGCCTTGCCGAGCCGTTCGGCGACGCGCGCCAGGTGCTCGACCAGCTCCGGGGGCGACTCCACCTCGAAGTCGTGTCCCAGGCAGCCGAGCCAGACGGCCAGCCCGTCGAGCGAGTTGGCGCCGGTGGCGATGCGCGTGGACCCTTCATCGATGGCCTGCGGCACGCCGCCCACCCAGCCCATCCGGGCTTCGATCGCCTTGAGCGGTGCATGCACCACGACGCTGGCGTGATGCAGGTAGGGCGACACGTCGAGCGCGTGCGCCATGTAGGCCGCCATATCGCCGTGTGGCAGCCTGCGGGGTGTGAAGCGGGCGCCGGTGGGCTCGGGCTCGACGATGCGGTCCAGGCGAAAGGTGCGCCAGTCCTCGCGCACCGTGTCCCAGGCCAGCAGGTACCAGCGCTGCCCCGTCTGCACCACCCGATGCGGCTCCGCCGTGCGGGCGGTGGCGGTGTCGTTGTGGTCGCGGTAGCCGAAGCGCAGCACGAGCCGGTCGGTGCAGGCTTCGGCCAGGAAGGCGACGGCTTTCAGGCGCACGGACGACTTGCCACGCGCCACCGGCACCACCGACGAGCGCACGCTGTCCAGGCGGCGGCGCAGGCGGGGCGGCATCAGTTGTTCGAGCTTGGCCAGTGCGCGCATCGATGCGTTCTCGATGTCGCCCGCGGAGCCGGCCGGGTTGCCCAGGGCGAGCGCGACGGCAATGGCCTCTTCATCTTCGAGCATCAACGGGGGCAGGGCGGTGCCTGCGCCCAGCCGGTAGCCGCCGGCCACGCCGGAGGTGGAGTCGACCGTGTAGCCCAGGCTGCGAAGGCGATCGACGTCGCGGCGCAAGGTGCGCTCGGTGATTTCGAGCCGGGCGGCCAGGCCCGCGCCCGTCCATGCGCGCTGGGCCTGGAACAACGAAAGAAGCCGGATCAGGCGTGCGGAGGCAGACAGCATGTCCGCATGATGCCTGTGATCGAGGACAGCATCTGTCCGCAATGGCCCGTAGCCTTGGCGTCTCTTTCAATCCAACGGACACGACCCATGAAGAAGACATACAACGGCAGTTGCCACTGCGGCAAGGTGCGCTTTCAGGCGCTGATCGATCTTGCCGAAGGCACTGGCAAATGCAATTGCTCCATCTGCACCAAGGCCAGGGGATGGGGCGTGACCATGAAGCCCGAAGCCTTCACGCTGGTGTCGGGAGAAGAGGATCTGTCGAGCTACCAGTTCAACACGCGCAGCGCCGAGCACCTGTTCTGCAGGCACTGCGGCATCCGGCCGTTCGGGCGTGGCAATGTTCCCGAAATCGGCGGTGCGTATGTCAGCGTGAACGTGGCCTGCCTGGACGACGCGACGCTGGAAGAGCTTGCAACGGCGCCCGTTCGCTACATGGACGGGCGCAACAACAACTGGTTCGAGCAGCCGGCGGAAATCCGCCACCTCTGAATTGCAGGCAAAGGCGGCGGGTCGGCCGGCGGCGGACCCGTTTGTGTGCTTACTGCTGTTGTTGCTGTTGCTGTTGCTGCTGCCTGGTGCGGCGTCCCTTGGACGTGCTCGGCGCCGAGGTTTGCGACGGCGCTGCGCTGCCGTCCACGCCCAGGCGGCCACCGCCGCCGAGGCCCTGGCCGCGCACGGTCTGCGCCTTGTAGTTGCGCAGTGAACGAACCATCTGGTTGAAGGCGTCCATGAAGGCGGCCGCGATCACCTTGCCTTGCGGGGTGCGCGTGTAGCCACCGATGCCGCCAGCGCCGGAGATGCCGCTCAGGTTGGCGAAGCCGCCGAAGTCGGTCTTGGACGCGCTGCCTTCGGCCGCAGCGACCTGCACGCCCGAGCGGTTATCGATCAGCGTCAGCAGCGCGCTGGCTTCCTTGGTCTGCAGGTTGGCACCGAGCTGGGCCAGCGCGCGGCCACGGCCACCACCCACCAGGCCACCGAGCGCACCGCCGATGCCGCCGGCGTCGCTGTTGCTGAACACGATCTCGGGCGACAGGCCGTAGTCGGACGCCACCATCTGGCCGCGACCGAAGTTGCTGCCGCCGCGCATTTCGCCCGACTGCATCAGCGCGCGCTCGCGCGTCATGGCGTTCATGCCGGCGGCGCCGCGCTCGACCACCACGAAGCAGTTCGATTGCTGCACCAGCAGGCGCAGCAGGTTGGCGGTGGGCGGCAGCTTGTATTCGCCGGTGAGCACCGTGTACCAGCCGGCATTCACGTTCTCGATCAGCGAGACGGTGCCCAGCGGGGAGTCGCAGCGCTCGAGCTGGCTGCTTTCGCCCGAAGTGGCCGCGCCGGCCGCGCTGCCGGTGGCCACGGTCTTGGCCGACTGGCTGCCCATTTGCATGTCCATCGTCTGGCAGCCCGAAAGGACCAGCAGGCCGGCGAGCGCGCTCGCGAGAGAGAGTTTAGAAAAAGCCATGTCCCGATCTATCAAGTGAAAACAATGCGGTGCCCGTGGCGGGCATCACGCGTCGAGAACCGAAGAGGGAACTGCAGGGGGCCTGCACGACCTCCCGATCCGACGCGCCGCCAACGGCCGCGCGACGATACGGCCCGGGAGCCCGGCACACCAGTGCCGAAAGTCATGGTCTTGCGTGCGTGGCCTGGTCGGGTGGCCCTTTACCGCGGGGGCTCTTCGACCAGTGTCCGAAACGGGGATGTGCGGGGTGTCCAGCAACCCGTTCCTCGGTCGCTCCAGCCCCAACGCCGAACAGGAAATTGCCCGGGGTGGCAAGCGGAGCGTGGCGATTATTACTCAGGAAACTTTTTAAAACATGCGCGTCACGGTGGGCGCGCGCCACGTCTCAGGTCGTGTAGTCGCCGCTGGCCTCGGGCTGGAAAAGAATCGCGACCACGCGCGCCGCGCCTTGCGCGCCGTTGGGCATCTGCCACCGCGCCAGCGTGCCGGCCTTCACGCCGAGCAGGCCGATGCCCACGGGCGAGAGCACCGAGATGAAGCCGGACGCAGGCTCCGCGTCGGCGGGGTAGCAGAGGGTGATCTTCTGCGTCTGATGCGTGGCCGGGTCTTCGATTTCGATCTGCGAGTACATCGTCACGATGTCCGCGGGCACCTCGCGCGATGGCAGGACCTCCGCCAGATCCAGAAGATCCGCAAGCACCGGCGGAAGCTGGCTGCCGTTCAGTTTGTTGAGACGGGCGACGTCGAGTTCGGTGAGCGTGCGCTCCCCGTGAATGGTTGCAAGCATGAAGCACTCCAATTGAATGCGACGCCGCCCTGCGAAGTGGAACAGGCGAAGTCGCTACCGCGCGGAGGGTGCCCGGCGGTCAATGGTTCGCGCAACAAGAAGGGAAGTAGCGGACCGCCGGGCTCAGGAAAGTGCGGAGGTACGTCGGATGGCCGTCGTGGCCGCCGCAACGACAGCACCCGCGCGACGGCCGGCCGCTGCCAAGGGCAGGGCTGCGCATGCAGGGTGTTTGCGGGACGAGGACGGGAAGACCATTCGAACGAGTGTAGGTGTGCTGGATAGGGCCATCAAGCAATGGCCTCACGTGCCTTGCCGATAAGCGCAAAGAGCTGAAGAGCGATGCGCATGAAGCGGCCCGCACAATCGGCGAATGCGGACCTTTCTTCTTTATGTGGCGACAGCGCTCGCGGAAATCGTCGGCTGCTACTTGCCCTACCTCTGGTTCAAGCAGGATCGTTCGGCCTGGCTGCTGGTGCCGGCAGCCATCAGCCTTGCAGCCTTCGCGTGGCTGTTGACGCTGCATGACGCGGCAGCGGGTCGCGTCTATGCGGCGTATGGCGGCGTGTACATCGGCGTGGCGATCGCGTGGCTCTGGGCCGTCGACGGCATTCGACCGACACCGTGGGACGTGGCAGGCGTCGCGGTGTGCTTTGTCGGCATGGGGCTGATCGCGTTCCAGCCGCGATAGGCGAGGCACCAAAGAAAATGCCCCGCTACCTTGTGAGTAGCGGGGCATCCAAGAACCACGAGGGTTTGTTTTGGCTCCTCGACCTGGGCTCGAACCAGGGACCTACGGATTAACAGTCCGGCGCTCTACCAACTGAGCTATCGAGGAACAAGCCTTAAATTATATTCAATGAAATTGTCGATTCCGGACACGACGACTTCATTTTTTCAAGAAGCAATGCATGTTCGTCGCGAAGCCGCAAATGAAAATGCCCCGCTACGTTTGAATAGCGGGGCATCCAGTTGCCTTGCGGCTTGTAGTGGCTCCTCGACCTGGGCTCGAACCAGGGACCTACGGATTAACAGTCCGGCGCTCTACCAACTGAGCTATCGAGGAACAAGCCTTAGATTATAGCGTGGTTTTTTGGGCCTTCTCAACTGCGCGTCACTGCCCCGCTAAATTTCCGGCGTGCGTTGTGTTCAAAGCGCAATGCTCAACCCGAGACGCAAAGTGCGCGGCGCACCCGGGAACAGATAGACGTGGCTGAACTGATAGGGCGACTCCTTCCAGTAGCGCCGATCGAACAGGTTGTCGACCGCCAGCGTCCAGGTCGCATTGGCACCGCGCATCTTCGTGTCGTAGCGCAGCACGGCATCGACACGCGTCCATGAAGGCAGCGTGACAGAGCCATCGGGCAGCACGTTGCGGCGGCCTTCATACGAAAGCTGCCCCGCCAGTTCAAGGCCCGGCACCGATGCGAAGCGGTAGGCGGTCTGTGCGCGCAACACCTGCTTGGGCACGTTGGTGGGCGACTGGCCGTTGAGCGCCGGATTGGCCACGCTGTCGCGTCGCTTCGCATCGATCAGCGTGACGCTGCCGCCGACACGCCAGGGCCCCTGGTTCCACTGCGCGCCGGCTTCGAGGCCGCGATGCACCGCGCGGCCATCGTTGCGCACTTCGCAAAGACCGCTGCACAGGTCGAGGTTGGTCATCGGCCGCGAGATGTCGAACCACGCGAGTTGCCAGTTGAAGGCATCGTTGCCACCCTTCAGGCCCAGTTCCCATTGGCGCGAGCGCAGCGCGGGCAGCGCCTGGCCGGCATTGCTGTACTGCGAACTCTTGTTCGGCACGACCTGCGATTCGACACCCCGGCCCCAGCTTGCATAAGCGAGCAACCCCGGCTGGATAGCGAAACTTGCGGCGAGCCACGGCGTGGTCACGCCCTGCTTGTAGCCGGTCGGGTTCGAGCCGTCGTTGCCGATGCTGCTGCGATCCAGCCGCGTGTGGCGCGCACCGAGCCAGGTGGTGAAGCGGTCGTTCCAGCGGATCGCATCCTGCACCGAGAGCTCGGTCGAGCGCTCATCGCGGTTGGTCTGCGGCGTGGTGGCGTCGGGGTTCGGCGGCACCATGGCCGTGGCCCAGATGTTGCCGGTGCCCGCGTAGTTGTAGGCCTGGTTCTGGAAGCGGTTGCGCACGCGGCTTTGCAGCAGGCCGAAGCCCAGCTCGTGCCGCACGCTGCCGGTCATCACGTTGCCCTTGAGGTTGAGACTGCCCGCGGTCAGCGTGCGGCGCTCGTTCTCGCTGCGGAAGTCGTAGACGTCGAAGGTGCCGTCGGAGCAATAGCGGTCGTAGTTGCCTTCGGCGGTGCAACCGAAGGCATAGGCCAGCCGGTCGTCGCTCTTCAGGCGCTGCTGGCCGATCTGCGCGCTCCAGCGCCAGTCGGTGTTGATCGCCTGGCTGAAACGCACCGTGCCCGTCACTGCCTTGAACACCGAGGGCTGCGACCACGGCTGGTTGTTGAGGTTGATGCGCGGATCGACCGGCGCGGGCAGCACACTGCCCAGCAGGCTGTAGCCGTTCTGGCTCGGCTGCGTCTTGCGGCTTTGCTCGATCTCGAACTCCAGCACCGAGTCGCGCGTGATGCGCCAGTCGGCCGCGAGCGAGAACAGGTTGCGGTTGCCGTCGAGGTCGTGTGTCAGTGGCTTGAGGTTCTCGCTCGCCACGTTGAGCCGGTAGCCGAACTGGCGGTTTTCGCCGAAGCGCCCGCCAAGGTCGATGGCGCCCAGCACGCTGCCGCGGCTGGTGGTTTCGATGCGCACCACGCGCAGGTCCTGCTCGGTCGGCCGCTTGACGACGTAGTTGACCAGCCCGCCCGGCGCGCTGGTGCCGGCCTGGATGCCGCTGGTGCCGCGCAGGATTTCGACGCGTTCCTTGTTGTCCAGCGGGATCGATGTCTCCGCGCTGATCGGCAGACCTTCGCGCCGGTAGTTGAAGCGGTTGTCGAGCACGAAGCCGCGCACCGTCAGGTAGTCCCAATAACCGGCGGAGTTGTAGGCGTCGGTGACCGATGCGTCGAACTGCGTGAGGTCAGCCAGCCGGCGTGCACCGCTGGCGCGCAGTTGCTTGCTGTCGATCACCGTGGCCGAGATCGGCAGCTCGCGCAGCGGCACGTCGCCGAAGCCGCTGATGTCCGCTTGCGGCGCGGCCGCGCCTTCATTGACGGTGACTTCGGGCAGCGACGCCTGCTGCGCATGTGCGCTGCAAACGGTCGCAAGAAACACAACGGCGATCGCACGTGAAACGGGAGAGAGCGGCTGGATGGATGAAAGGGAAGGGAGGAGTCGTTGGTTCATTCTGTTCAGTTGCCTGCGGCGGCGCCCAGGGCGGCCATCCATTGCGCGGCCGTGGCCTCGGGGTCTTCGGCCGCGACCAGCGCGCGCACCACGGCGACCGAGCCGACGCCGGTGGCCAGCACTTCGGGCAGTCGCACGGCGTCGATGCCGCCGATGCCGACCTGCGGGTAGCCGCGCAGCAGGCGCGCATAGGCCGCGAGCCGGGCCACGCCCTGCGGTGCTGTTGCCATTCTTTTGAGCGTCGTCGGGTACACCGCACCCATCGCGATGTAGCTCGGGCTCACGGCATCGGCGCGAACCATCTCGGCGTAGCCATGGGTGCTGACACCCAGGCGCAGGCCGGAAGCGCGCAACTGCTGCAGCTTTTCAGGCGAGAGCGCATCGAGGTCCTCCTGCCCGAGGTGAATGCCATAGGCGCCTGCAGCGATGGCCACTTGCCAGTGGTCGTTGATGAAGAGCAGGGCGCTGGTGCCTTGCACGGCCTCGACGGCCGCGCGCACTTCGCGTTCGATGGCGGCCGCGTCGTCGGACTTGAAGCGCAACTGCACGGTCGGCACACCGGCGCGCGCCATGCGGCCCACCCATGCTGCATCGGGCAACACGGCGTAGAGGCCGAGCCGTTCGGGGCAGGGCGGAAAGGCATCGTCGCGTGCAGCGGGCGGAAACGGCCGCAGGCCGAAGTCGGCCAGGCTGTCGGGCCACAGCGCCGCATCGAACTGGCCGAGCCGTTCGGTTTGCGCGCGCCAGGCGTGGGCAAGGCATTCGGCATCGATCTCGATGAAGCCAAGGGCCGTGCAGGCCTGCTTGGCGCCGCGATAGACCGCATCGTCTGAATAGAAGGTCGGCGCGCTGACAGGCGCCGAGGTGATGGCACCGAAGCGCAACCCGTGGGCCGCGACGATGGCGTGCGCAATGGCGCGGGCGTCGTGAGTGGTGCTCATGGCGCGTGGTGCCAGAAGGGCGTGCCGAGCACTGGCGTGCTCGGCTGCGCCGCGTCCTGCGCGGCCATGGCGCCGGCGCGATACGCCGTGCGGCCTGCCTGCACGGCATCGGCGAAAGCACCAGCCATGGCCACAGGGTCCTGCGCCAAGGCGACTGCCGTGTTGAGCAGCACGCCGTCGTATCCCCACTCCATCACCTGGCAGGCGTGCGACGGAAGACCGAGGCCCGCATCGACCAGCATCGGCACCTTGAGCCGGTCGCGCAGCACCTGCAGCGCGTAGGGATTGATCGGCCCGCGGCCTGTGCCGATGGGTGCAGCCCAGGGCATCACGGCCTGGCAGCCGACATCGACCAATCGCTGGCACAGCACCAGGTCTTCCGTGCAATAGGGCAGCACCTTGAAGCCGTCGCGGATCAGTTGCGATGCGGCATCGACAAGGTTCAGCGTGTCGGGCTGCAGCGTGTAGTCGTCGCCGATCAATTCGAGCTTGATCCATGGCGTGTCGAACAGCTCGCGCGCCATCTGCGCGGTGGCGACGACTTCCTGCACGCTGTGGCAGCCGGCGGTGTTGGGCAGCACCGGCACGGCCAGGTTGCGCAGCAGTTCCCAGAAACCGTTGCCGAGGTCGCTGTTGCCCGAGCCCTGGTTTGCTGTCTGGCGGCGCAGCGAGGCGGTCAGCATCGCGGGCTTGGCACGCTTCACAGCCGCTTCGAGCAGGTCCGGCGATGGGTAGCGCGCGGTGCCGAGCAGCAGCCGGCTTTGAAAAGTCTCGCCGTAGAGGACCAGGGGATCGTTCGTGTTGTTCGTCATGGGTGTTGTCTCCATCGTTCGTTCAGCCGCCCGTCACAGGGCGAATCACCTCGATGCGGTCGTCGGGTTGCAGCGTGCGCGCCGCGTAGGCCGAGCGCGGCACGAACTCGCGGTTCACGGCCACCGCAAACGGCGGCGTGGCATTCAGTGCGGCCAGCGCATCGGTGAGCGTGGCGCTGTCGGGCAGCGCAAAGGGCTTGTCGTTGATCAGGATGTTCATCGTCATGCGTTGTCGGAGGTCGCCATGCCGAAGCTGCGCGCGAGCGTGGCGTGGCCGTGCGAGAGCAGCTCCATCGTGGCGTCGAGCAGGGCGGGCGCGATCATGAAGCCGTGGCGGTACAGGCCGTTGATCTGCAGCACGCGCGGCTGCGGCTGTTGGATGGCCGGCAGGTTGTCGGGCAGCGTGGGACGGCATTGGGTGGCGATCTCCACGATGCGTGCTTCGGCAAAACCGCTGTGCACGGCGTAGGCAGCGCTCAGCAGTTCGAGCGTGGAGCGCACGCTGGCGGGCGACATGTCGTCCGACTCGATCTCGGTCGCGCCGATCACGAAGAGGTTGCCGGGCTTGGGCGCGATGTAGAGCGGATAGCGCGGATGCACGAGGCGAGTGGGGCGCTTCAGCGTCACTTCGGGCGCATGCACGCGGATCACTTCGCCGCGCACGCCGCGCAGCGCCTGCCACTGGGGCTTGGCGCCCAGGCCGCGGCAGTCGATCACCCAGTCGGGCTGGCCCGGTTGACCCGGTGAGAAGTCCGCCGGTGCGCGCGGCGATTGCCAGTGCAGGCGGACGTTCGGGCTCGCCTGCAAGGTGGCGAGCAGCGACGCAAGCAGGGCGCGGTTGTCGAGCTGGCCTTCGCCTGGCAGGAACAGGCCCTGCGCGAAACGCTGGCCCAGCGAAGGCTCCAGCGTGGCGATGGCTGCCGCGTCGAGCGTCTGCATCGGTGCGAGTTCGGGCACCTGCGCACCGGTCGTGGCGAGCACACGCGCAAGCCGCGAGGCTTCGGCGGCATCTTGCCGGTGCCAGAGCACCAGCGTGCCTTCGCGCTGGAAGAACACTGGTTGCGCCAGCGAGGCCAGCAGTTCGGGCCAGCGCGATAGCGCGTGCTGCCCCATGCGCACGACCGAGACCGGCGCCACGGCCGATTCGGCCAGCGGCGCGAGCATGGCGGCGGCCACGCGCGCCGCCGCGCCTTCGGCATCGGCGCTGCCTGCTTCGTACAGGTCGACCTTGCAGCCGGCCTGTGCCAGCGAGACCGCCAGCAGCCGACCCATGAGGCCCGCGCCGAGGATGGCGACTGATTGAAATGGCAGGTTCATGGTCTTGCTCCTTCCCCCTCTGGGGGAAGGTTGGGATGGGGGCAGGCAGAGCGCCCGATGGAGACGCCGCGTGCCCCCACCCCAGCCCTCCCCCGGAAGGGGCGGGAGCAAGGCAAGGCAGGTCGCCGATAATTTTCGGCATGACCCAAGGACCTACCCAGCGCTACGCACGCGTGCTCTCCATCGCCGGCTCCGACAGCGGCGGTGGCGCCGGCATCCAGGCCGACCTCAAGACCTTCGCGGCCCTCGGCTGCTACGGCATGACGGCCATCACCGCGCTCACCGCGCAGAACACGCTGGGCGTGTCGGGCATTCACGGCGTGCCGCCCGATTTTCTGAAGGCGCAGATCCAGGCGGTGGTCGAGGACATCGGCGTCGATGCCGTCAAGCTCGGCATGCTGCATACGCCCGAGGTGGTGGAAGTCGTGGCCTGGGCCATCGACCGCTATCAATTGAAGAACGTGGTGCTCGATCCGGTCATGGTTGCCACCAGCGGCGACCGTTTGATAGCCGCCGAGACCGTGCAGGTGTTGGTGCGCGAGCTGTTCCCGCGCACGCTGGTCGTCACGCCCAATCTGGACGAGGCGGCCTTGCTGATCGGCCATGCCATCGACGGGGTGGATGCGCTCGATGGCGCCGCCGATGAACTGCTGGCGCTCGGCGCGAAGGCTGTGCTGCTCAAGGGCGGACATCTGCCGGGCGACGACGTGGTCGACGTGCTGCTGCAGTCCGGCGGTGCTCGCAAACGCCTGGCCTCGAAGCGCATCGCCAGCCGCAACCTGCATGGCACCGGCTGCACGCTGTCGTCCGCCATCGCGGCGCATCTGGCACTGGGCTTTGCCTTGCCCGAGGCAGTGGAGAAGGCGCGCACGTACATCCTCGGCGCGATGGCCGCCGGCGCGAACGTGCAGATCGGCGCGGGCCATGGTCCGCTCAACCACGGCTTTGCGCCAGTGCCGACGTACCGCCTGCCCGTGACGGGCGGCTGAGCCACGCAAGCACGAAGGTCGCAGCCAGCGTCGGCAGCGCCGAGCCGAGCTGCGGCGCCCACTTGGCAAGGGCGTGGTACGCCGCGATGCCGGCGATCCAGATCAGCGCTGCGCTGAAGTCGACCTGGCGCGTGCCGGTCGTCACCACCACCGACTGCCCACTGCCCAGGCGTCCGAGGATCACGCCGTACAGCGGCACGAACACCGAACTCAGCAGCAGCAGGAAGGGTTCGAGCGTGTGCATCGGCAGCACCAGCGCCAGCGCAATGCACAGCGTGGCCAGCAGCAGGCCCCAGCGCCGCACGCTCCAGCGCGGCAGCAGGCTGTGGGTGGAGACCGAGCCCGAGTAGACATCGCCGTAGGCGTTGTCGAGTTCGTCGATGAGGATCAGGCCCAGTGCCACCAGCCCGCCCTGCGCGAGCAGCAACGCGGTGACGAGGCTGACGCCCGGCTCGGCCACGCTCACCACCATCACGCCCAACGCGTAGCACCAGATGTTGGCCAGTGCGTAGCCGATCCATGTGCCGCTGAACGCGCCGCCCAGCCCACCCGCGCTGCGCTTGCCGTGCCGCGCATAGTCGGCCACCAGCGGCAGCCATGACACCGGCATCGCGATCACCAGATCGAGCGCGCCGAACATGCCCATGCTGCCGTCGCCCGGCCGCGCCCAGAAGGCGTCCAGCCCCTTGGCCTGCAGCCGCGTCGCGAACTGCCAACTGAGCCACAGCAACGACAGCACCACCAGCGGCAGGCCGAAGCGGCTGACGAAGCGCCGCACCAGCTTGACCATCGAGCCTGCAAGCAGCGCCAGCAGCACCGCGCCCCACAGCAGCGTGGTCAGCACGCCGCCCCAGAAGGAGCCGAGCGACGGGCCGAAAGCCAGTTGGCCGATGGCCTGCGTGCCCTCGCGCATGATCACCAGCTCGAAGGTGGTCCAGCCCACCAGTTGCACGATGTTGAGCAGCACCGGCAACCGCGCGAAGGCGCTGCCGTAGGTGGCATGCATCAGGCCCGCGCTGGCCAGGCCGCTTTCGCAGCCCAGGCGCGCAGTCCAGGCCAGCAGGCCGGCGCCGAGACACGAGCCCAGCACGATCGCGATGGCCGCGTCGCGCGTGCCCACCGCCGGCACCAGGTAGGCGCCGATCTGCATGACCAGCAGCCCGACGCCCAGGCTGAACCACAGCGAGGCGTGGTCGTGCCAGCCGAAGACGCGCTTGGACGCAGGCAGCGGCGTGAGCGCCTCGTTGGCGCGGGAAGATTCGTTGTTGTTGTCGTGTGCCATCCGTTTGCTCCAGTGCAAAAGGTTTGGCAGGTGGGCGAGGCTCCAGCGGCTCGGCCGTCGCGCGAGACAACGCGACAGGCCGCCGGACCAGCTTCCCTGCGCGAGGATTACCTCAGTCAGGTTCAAAGGGACTCTCTCAGTCAGCCCCGGAACGGATTCCGGCTCGACACCCCTAGCAATGCACCGCAGCGAACTGCGGCGCGGGGCGGATTTTATCCCTTGCCGGAAAGTGCGCCGCCGCGCGCGCCATGGCCATACTGCGGACGGGAGAAAATCAAGGCCAATAACAAGGGAAGCGCGCGTTTCAATGCGTGGGAGGAACACCGTATGGCAGGTGATGATTTCAGGCGCTCGGACATGGCAGGGCCTTCGCCGGCCGGCCCCGACACTTCGCGAACGCGCATGCGGCGCTTCAGGGTCGATGTCGGCACCATCATCTGCGCCGTCGCGCTGGTGCAATCGCTGCTGCTGGTGGCTTTCGGCTACTGGGGGGCGGAGCAGTTGGTGTCCAAGGTCGGCGAGTCGGCGCACAAGGTCAACCACGACCGGGTCGAAGACAACGTGCTGGCCTTCCTCGCCAAGACCGAAGCGCTGGTGCGCGCCATCGCCCACACGCCCAGCCTGCATCCGGCGGGCCATGACGGCGACCAGACCGCCGAACTGCTCTGGACCGCGCTGGAGCAGACGCCCGAGATCGACAGCATCGGCGTGACCAGCGACGACGGCCACCAGATGATGGCGCTGCGCCAGCCCGTGCCGGCGGTGCGGCAGGTCCTGCGCGACCCGACGTTCAGCACGGAGACGTGGGAATACAAGCAGCCACCCGATTCAGACGGCGACAGCGACCCGAGGCAGCGCTATGCAACGACCCGCATCGAGGCCTTTCGCAGCGACGACGACCCGACGCAAGACGAGGAGTACCTGCAGGCCGAGAAGGCGCAGCACGCGGTATGGACCGCGCCTTTCATGCTGCCCGCGGAAAAAGAACTCGGCATCAGCCACGCGCGGCCGAGCCTCCGCCGCAACGACGAAGGCGCGCCCCAGACGCTGGTGGTGGCCGCCGACGTGTCGCTGGGGCATCTCTCCAGCCTGGTGCGGCTGTTCGGCGGCACCGGCCATGGCCACAGCGCGTTGCTGAGTGCCGACCACCACGTGATCGCGCGCGGCGACCAGCCCCATGCGGTCCGCGTGCTGGAAGACCCCGAGGGTGGCGTGCTCGGCGCGCTGCACGCGCACATGCTGGCCAACGGCAGCCGGGGCTGGACCGAAGACACGGCCTTCACCCTCGACCACGACGGGGAGCGCTACCGGGTGCAGACATCGATCATTGCGGCGACGGGCTGGCGGCTCGTCAGTTGGGAACCCGAAGACGCACTGCTGGGCGGCCTGCATCGCAACGTGCTCTGGTCGCTGCTCCTGACGCTGAGCTTCCTGGCCATGGCGCTCTTCATTTCGCTGCGCCTGTCGAAGCTGGTGACCGCGCCGATCGAGAACCTCTCGCACACCGCCCGTCGCATCGGGCGGCTGGAGTTGGACAACCTCCCGCTCGAGAAGAGCCGGGTGCTCGAAATCCAGCACCTCAACCAGGCGCTGGACGATTCCGCGCGCAGCCTCAAGGCCTTCAGCAAGTTCGTGCCGGTGGACGTGATCAAGCAGCTCATCGCCGAAGGCCACACGCTCGCGCCCAGCGGTTCGCCGCGCCGCATCACCGCGATGTTCACCGACGTGGAAGGCTTCACCAGCATCTCGGAATCGATGCAGGCCGATGTGCTGATGCACCAGTTGACCGAGTACTTCAACCTCGCCACGCGCGTGTTCGCGCGGCATGGCGGCGTGGTCGACAAGTTCATGGGCGACGGCATCATGGTGCTGTGGGGCGCGCCGGCCGACTTGCCGGATGCGGAGTACCAGGCCTGCGTGGCGTCGCTGGAACTGCACGCCGAGATGAACGAACTCAACCAGAAGTGGCGCGGCGAAGGCTTGCATGAGTTCCGCACGCGCATCGGCATCCACACGGGCCTCGCGGTCGCGGGCGTGCTCGGCTCCAGCGATCGCCTGTCGTACACGGCCCTGGGCGATGTGATCAACGTCGCGAGCCGCATCGAAGGCACCAACAAGCAACTGGGCACGCGCACGCTGATTTCGGAGGAAACGTTCGCGGGGCTGCAAGGGCGGCTCGCCACCCGCCGCATCGAGGAACTGGTGGAGCTGCGCGGGCGACAGACGCGGATGGTGCTCTACGAGCTGGTGGAGCCTACGCCGTCCTGACCCTGCTGGCGAAGGCTTCCAGTCCGTCGATGGTGATCTGCACATGCCGCTCGAAGCTGCTGTCCAGCGGCACCGTCGTGCCGTTGTCCCAGCGCACGATGAAGGCCTTGTTGGCCAGCAACGGCAGGTGGCGCGTGAGCACCGGGTGGTCGAGCGGGCGAATCGTGTGGACGCGCTCGCGCAGTTCCTCGGCCCAGGCCTGCGTGTTGTCGCAGGGCAGGGGCGAGAACTCCATCGTCACGAAGCCCAGCATGGCCGCGACCACGCAGTTGTAGGCCTCCAGCAGCGATTCGCCCTCGAAGCCGGCTTCGACCAGCACTGCCAGCACGCCCTCGACCAGCTCGATCGGCAGGCTGCCGTTCGACACCAACTGGGCGCCCAGCAATTGCGCCACGTTCGGGTGACGCCGCACGGTGGCGCGGCAGCGGCGGAACAGTTCGGCGATCCATGCCTGCCATGTCAGCTTGCCTGCTGGCGGTGTGACTTGGGCCATCACCGTGGCTGCCACTTCGGCGAGCAGCGCCTCGCGCGTGCTCACATGCCAGTGCACCGTGGCCGGATAGACGCCCAGCCGCGTCGCGATCTCGCGCATGCTGAATGCGCCGAGGCCGAACTCGTCGATGTATTCCAGCGCCGCTTCGGCGATGCGCTGTTTGGTCAACGCAGCGCCGCCCGCGGGGCGACCGGCGGTCCTGGGCGGGGGCTTGGCAGGTGTTTTTTTCATGGAAGCCGCCATTGTGCAGTCGATCAATTAATCGTATAAATAATATTAATTGAGCATTGATCAATTAAACGCGCCGCAAACGCCCGGGCGCACCACCATCGAGAGGACATCTTCCATGACCGACACCGCGATCGACAAGGCCCTTGAGAAGGCGCACCAGCGCTTCACCGACAGCAACCCGGCGAGCCTGCGCCAGTTCGAGGAACAGGCGCGCTACATGCCCGGCGCCAACAGCCGCTCGGTGCTGTTCTACGCACCGTTTCCGCTGACCATCGCCAGGGGCGAGGGGGCTGCGCTGTGGGACGCAGACGGCCACCGCTATACCGATTTCATCGCCGAGTACACGGCCGGCGTTTACGGCCACTCGGCGCCGGAGATCCGCGATGCGGTCATCGAGGCGATGAAGAGCGGCATCAACCTCACGGGCCACAACCTGCTCGAAGGGAAGCTGGCCCGAACCATCTGTGAGCGCTTTCCGCAGGTCGAGCAGCTGCGTTTCACCAACTCGGGCACCGAGGCGAACCTGATGGCGCTCACTGCCGCGCTGCACTTCACGGGGCGCCGCAAGGTCGTGGTGTTCTCCGGCGGCTATCACGGCGGCGTGCTGGGCTTTGGCGCCAAGCCGTCGCCGACGACGGTGCCTTTCGACTTTCTGGTGCTGCCCTACAACGATGCGCAGGCGGCGCGCGAGCAGATCGATGCGCATGGCCCGGAGATCGCCGCGATCCTGGTCGAGCCGATGCAGGGTGCGAGCGGCTGCATTCCGGGGCGCCTCGACTTCCTGCAGGCATTGCGTGACGGGGCTACGCGGGTCGGCGCATTGCTGGTCTTCGACGAAGTCATGACCTCACGCCTGGCGCCGCATGGGCTGGCCAACAAGCTGGGCATCCGCTCCGACCTGACGACGCTGGGCAAGTACATCGGCGGCGGCATGTCCTTCGGCGCATTCGGCGGGCGCCGCGACGTGATGGCGCTGTTCGACCCGCGCACTGGGCCGCTCGCGCACTCAGGCACCTTCAACAACAACGTGATGACGATGGCGGCTGGCTATGCGGGCCTGACGAAACTGTTCACGCCCGAGGCGGCCGGCGAGTTGGCGGATAGGGGCGACGCCATGCGCGCGCGCCTCAACGCGCTGTGTGCCAAAGAGGGCGTGGTCATGCAGTTCACCGGCGTGGGTTCGCTGATGAACGCGCATTTCGCGAAGGGCGAAGTGTTGCGGTCCGAAGACCTGGCGGTGGTCGACGGGCGCCTGCGGCAACTGCTGTTCTTTCACCTGATCGGCCAGGGCATCTACACCTCGCCACGCGGTTTTGTCGTGCTGTCGTTGCCGGTGACGGATGCGGACATCGACCGTTTCGTCGCGGCCATCGGCAGCTTCATCGGCGAGTACCGGCCGCTGCTGGCGGCAGCGGCAACTGCCTAGCGCGGAACGGTCACGCCCAGCAGTTCGTGCAGGCGGGTGCTGGTGGTCGTGTACTGCAGCGGCACGGCCTTGCCCGGGAACACGATGGCCGTGGCGCCCCAGGCGGCCAGCGTGGCTTCATGGAAGCCGCAGACGATGAGCTTCTTCTTGCCCGGATAGGTGTTGATGTCACCCACCGCGAACACGCCACGCTCGCGCGTTTCGTATTTCTCGGTGTCGACGGGCACCTGCTTGCGCTCGAGTTCCAGGCCCCACTCGGCAATCGGGCCGAGGCGCGGAGAAATGCCGAGACAGGCGACCAGTGCGTCGAGCGGCAGGTCGACGGTGGTGGCGTCGGGCGTGGTGATCTGCAGTTGCTTGCCGTCGAAGGCCGTCGGCTGGCCGACCTTGAAGGCCAGCTTGCCCGCAGCGACCAGCGCACGCATCGATGCGACGGTGGCTTCATCGGCCTGGAAGCCGTCGCGCCGGTGAACCAGCGTGACTTGCCTGGCCGTGCTCGTGAGGGCAATGGCGGTTTCCAGCGCGATGTCGTCGCCACCGTTGACCACCACCGTCTGGCCGGCGAAGCGGTCCAGCGAATCGGGGTGATAGAAAAGCGATGCGCCTTCAAAACGCTCGATGCCTTCGACGGCAATGCGCTTGGGCACGAAAGCCCCGACACCCGCCGCGATGAACACGGTCTTCGCCAGGAAAGACGTGCCGGCCGACGTGGTCATCAGCAGCCGGCCATCGTCCTGGCGGGCCAGCGTGGCGACTTGCTCACCGAAGTGGAACTGCGGCTTGAACGGCGCGACTTGCTGCAACAGCGATTGCGCGAGTTCGCGTCCGCTGGTCACGGGCGTGCCGGGAATGTCGTAGATGGGCTTGTGGCCATACAGCGCCACGCACTGGCCGCCAGCGGCGGGCAGTGCATCGACGATGTGGCAGGAGATCTCAAGCAGGCCGAGTTGAAAGGCCTGGAACAGCCCGACAGGGCCGGCGCCGACGATCAGTGCGTCGGTTTCGACGGGCGCGGTGGGCTGGTTCAGCGCACCAGCTCCCCAACCTTGTCGGTCTTGTCTTTCCACTCTTCGGCATCAGGCAGTGCGGGCTTGCGCTTGGTGATGCTCTTCCAGCCGTCGGCGACGGCCAGCTCGGCGTTGATCTTGATGAAGGCGATCTGGTTGGCCGGGAGGTCTTCCTCGGCGTAGATCGCGTTGACCGGGCATTCGGGGATGCAGACCGCGCAATCGATGCACTCGTCCGGGTCGATCACCAGCATGTTGGGACCTTCGCGGAAGCAGTCCACGGGACAAACGTCCACACAGTCGGTGTATTTGCAACGGATGCAGGCTTCGGAGACGACGTGGGTCATTTGTCTTTTAACGTCAGTGGGTCGGGGAAAACCCGAGATTTTAGGCCTTTGCGGCGGCAGGCTGCACGAGCACGGCAGCAGCGGTCTTGTGGGAGGCCGTATCGACCAGCACAAGGGAGCCCAGCGCACGCGATTGCGTGAAGGGCAGCACGGCCAGCGGCTGCTGCAGCGCGAGCACCACGTCGCCGATGGAATTGGCTTCCAGTTGCGTGGCGGGCTCCGATTCGAGCGTGGTGATGTTCACGCGGTCGACGATGCGCGCCACCTTGGCCTTGACCCAGCGGTGGCCCTGCAGCGCCCAGTACACGCGGCCCGCGACCAGCGGCTCGTCGTCGAGCCAGGCCACGGTGGCGGTGATCTCGCGCACTGGCTCGAAAGCCTCGGGCGCCAGCAGCCAGTCGCCGCGCGACACGTCGACTTCGCGGTCGAGCACGATGCCGGCGCTGTGGCCCGCATGCACCGACTTCGGCTGGCGCGTGTGGCTCAGCACCTGGGCGACGGTGGCGGTCTGATTGCTCGGCAGCACGGTCACGCGCTGGCCGGGTTCCACATGGCCCGAGGCGACGCGGCCCCAGAACACGCGGCGGCCCTGCGAGGTGTCGGCCGAGGAAGAGAATTTTTCGACCCACTGCACCGGGAAGGCGAAGGGCACGGCCTCGTCCTGCGCGGTGACCGGCAGGTCTTCGAGCAGTTCGAGCAGGCTTGGGCCTTCGTAGCCGACCCAGTCGGCATGGCGCGTGGCCACATTCCAGCCCTTGAGCGCGGAGATCGGCACGATGCCCGCGACTTGCACGCCGGCCGCTTCGGCAAAGGCGTTCAGCGCGGTCGAGATGCGCTCGAAGGCCAGGCCCGCGTCGCCAATGGCGTCAAGCTTGTTGACCGCGAACACGATCGACTGCACGCGCAGCAGGTGGGCCAGCAGCGTGTGGCGGCGCGTCTGCGGCAGCAGCTCGCGCTTGACCACGGTGCCGTCTTCCACTTCGGCGGCCCAGGCCAGCTTGGTCGCATCGACCAGCACCACGGCGGCATCGGCGGCCGAGGCGGCGGTGACCATGTTGCGTGTGTACTGCTCATGGCCCGGCGCGTCGCCGATGATGAACTTGCGCTTGGCGGTCGAGAAGTAGCGATACGCCACGTCGATCGTGATGCCCTGTTCGCGCTCGGCCGAGAGGCCGTCGGTCAGCAGGGCCAGGTCGGTTTCACCGCCGCGCTGCACACCGGCGAGCTGGTCCTGCAGCACGGTCTTGCTGTCCACCAGCAGGCGGCCGATGAGCGTGCTCTTGCCGTCGTCGACCGAGCCGCAGGTGATGAAGCGCAGGGCGGTGCCGGTGTCGCCGTGGATGTCGGTGGTGACGGGGATTGCAGTCGTCGCGCTCATCAGAAGTAACCGTCTTTCTTTCGTTTTTCCATCGATGCTTCGGAGGTCATGTCGTCCATCCGGGTGGCGCCGCGTTCGCTGACGTCAACCGACAGCGTCTCCAGCACCACGTCGCCGGCATCGGCCGCAAGGCTCTCGACCGGGCAGGTGGTCGTGATGTCGCCCACGGTGCGAAAGCGAACGTCGCGCACTTGCACGGTTTCGCCGTCGCGCGGCGGGGTCAGCTCGGTCACGGGCACCAGCAGGCCACGGCGTTCGACCACTTCACGCTTGTGCGTGTAGTAGATCGACGGCAGGCCGACGTGTTCGCGCTCGATGTATTGCCACACGTCGAGTTCGGTCCAGTTCGAGATCGGGAACACGCGGAAGTGCTCGCCTGGGGCAAGGCGCGTGTTGAACAGCGTCCACAGCTCGGGGCGCTGGTCCTTGGGCTGCCATTGGCCGAAAGAGTCGCGGTGCGAAAAGATGCGTTCCTTGGCGCGCGCCTTTTCTTCGTCGCGGCGGGCGCCGCCGATCAGCGCGTCGAAGCGGAATTCTTCAATCGCTTCGAGCAGCGTCACCGACTGGTGCGCGTTGCGCGATTCGCCCGGGTGCGCCAGGCGCACGGTGCCGCGCTTCATCGAGTCTTCGACATTGCGCACGATCAGCTCGGCGCCCAGTTCCTTGGCGCGCTGGTCGCGGTAGGCCGTCACTTCGGGGAAGTTGTGGCCCGTGTCGATCATCAGCAACGGGTAGGGAATGCGGCCGACGCCGAAAGCCTTTTCCGCGCACTTCAGCAGCACCAGCGAATCCTTGCCGCCCGAGAACAGCAGGGTGGGGCGCTCGAAGGCGGCCGCCACTTCGCGCAGGATGAAGATGGTTTCTTCCTCCAGCGCATCCAGGTGCGTGTTGGACAGGTGCGCGGGAGAGTGCATGTGCGGCAGCAGCAATTCGGTTTCGGTACGGGCGTTCATCGGGTGGTGTGCTGAATGCGGAAGGTCGGTGAGGCGTTGGCGCTCAATGCGAGAGATGCAAGCCGCACTCGCGGTTGTCTTCGCCCTTGGTCGGGTCCACGTAGTCGAAGTTGTTCGGCAGGCCATGCGCTTCGCAGTATTCGTACAACTCCTTGGACGACCAGTGCAGCAGCGGCGCGACCTTGATCAGCCCGTCGGGGTTGACGCTGACCGGGTCCATCTGCGCGCGCACGGCCGTGTCGGTGGCCCGCAGTGCGGTGAACCAGACCTTCGGTGCCGTCTCGCGCAGCGCGCGGGCAAAGGGCTCCAGCTTCACTTCTTCGGTGAAAGCGGCATGGCGCGGATCGTCGAGCGCCGGCGTCGCACCTTCCACAGCTTCGCGATGCGCGCGCGAGCGGCGCGGCAGGTAGATGTGCAGGTCCAGGCCCAGTTGCTTCGTCACTTCATCGGCAAAGCGGTAGGTGGCTTCGGTGTTGTAGCCGTTGTCCATCCAGACCACGGGAACATCGCGCTTGGCGCGTGTGACCATGTGCAGGATCACCGCCTCGAAAGGGCGGAAGTTGGTGGTGATGATTGCGGGCTGGCCCAGGCCGATGGCCCAGTCCACCAGGCCTTCGGCGTTGCGGCCGAGGTCGGTGTTGATGCGTGCGAGGTCAATGCTCATGTCGAAGATTTCCGTACGGGCTCAGTTGCCGGCCGCGAAGTGCGGCGCGGTCTGCACCGCGTCGCCTTGGTAGAAGGCGGAAAAGCGGTCGAACTGGCGCTGCGCGTCGGAGGCGTCCACACCTTCCTTCAGCACGGCGCTCGAAAAACCGGTGCGCTCCATCTGCACCAACTGGTCGATCAACACGTCACCCGTGGCGCGGATGTCGCCCGTGAAGCCCAGGCGGCGGCGCAGCAAAAAGGCCTGGCTGTAGGCGCGGCCATCAGTGAACTTCGGAAAGTTCAGGTCGATGCGTTCGATGTCGGCAAGGCACACCTCGATGGCGAGCGGATCGGCATCATTGGCCAGTTGCAGCACCTTCGGGTCGCCGTCGTCGATGTGGTCTTCGGCGGCAAGGATGTTCAAAGTCTTGTTCATGCTGCTTCCTCCACCTTGAATCGCGCACCGTTGGCCGCGGCCTTGAACGGGTCCGGCCCCACGCGGCGCAGCGTGTCGATGAAGGTCTCGCCGCCTTCGCGGGTGTCGCGGTAGGTGGTGAGCACGGCCTCGATCACGCCCGGCACTTCGGCCGCCGAGAACGAGGGGCCGACCGCCTTGCCGGCCTGCGGCGTGCCGCTGAGCGCGGAGCCGTCCGAGCCGCCCAGCGTGACCTGGTACCACTCCTTGCCGTCTTTATCGACACCCAGGATGCCGATGTGGCCGCTGTGGTGGTGGCCGCAGGAGTTGATGCAGCCGCTGATGTGCAGGTCGATCTCGCCCAGGTCGTCGAGTTCGTCGAGGTCCTGGTAACGCTCGGTGATGGCTTCGGCAATCGGGATCGAACGCGCATTGGCCAGCGCGCAGAAGTCGCCGCCGGGGCAGGCGATCATGTCGGTCAGCAGGTGCACGTTGGCGCTGGCAAAGCCGGCTTCGCGCGCGGCGAGCCACAGCGCATGCAGGTCTTCGGCATGCACCCAGGGCAACACCACGTTCTGGTCGTGCGTCACGCGGGCTTCGCCGGCCGAGAAACGATCGGCCAGCAGCGCGAGCGTGTCGAGCTGGTCGGCCGACGCATCGCCGGGCGCCTGCTTCAGGCGCTTGAACGACAGCGTGACGGCGCGCAGCGCGGGGTTCTTGTGCGGCGCGACGTTGCGGGCGAGCCAGCGGGCGAACTGCACGTCGTCGGCGGCGTGGGTGCGCAGCTCGGCATCGGTCTTCTCGGCGCTTTGCAGCACGCGGGTGGCCAGCGTCGGCGGCACGAAGGAGGCGGCCACGCGGTCGTACTCTTCCTGCGTGATGGTGTGCGGTGCGCCGTCGTGTTCGAGGATCTGCTTGTACTCGGCGTCCACGTCGTCGATGTAGCGCTGGCCTTCGGCCTTCACCAGGATCTTGATGCGCGCCTTGTAGATGTTGTCGCGGCGGCCATAGCGGTTGTAGACACGGATCACCGCTTCGAGGTAATTCATGATCTGCTGCCAGGGCAGGAACTCGCGCAGCACGGTGCCGATGATCGGCGTGCGGCCCATGCCGCCGCCGACTTGCACGCGGAAGCCGATTTCGCCGGCTTCGTTCTTCACCACGTGCAGGCCCACGTCGTGCCAGCCGGTGGCGGCACGGTCTTCGGTGGCGCCGGTGATGGCGATCTTGAACTTGCGCGGCAGGAACGCGAACTCAGGGTGCAGCGTGCTCCACTGGCGCATGATTTCCGCGAAGGGGCGCGGGTCGGCGATCTCGTCGATGGCAATGCCGGCGCGTTCGTCGCTGGTGATGTTGCGGATGCAATTGCCGCTGGTCTGGATGCCGTGCATGTCGACCGAGGCCAGCAGGTCCATCACGTCGGCTGATTTGGCCAGCGGAATCCAATTGAACTGGACGTTCTGGCGCGTCGAAAAATGGGCGTAGTGGGTGGGCAGCTTCAGGCTGCCGAGCAGGCCCTGCGTCTCGATGGCCTTCTTGTAGACCTCGGCTTCGGGCTCGTCGTATTCGCGGGCGATCTTTGCCAGCACGCGCAACTGGCGGCTCGACAGCTCGCCATAAGGCACGGCCACGCGCAGCATCGGCGCGTAGCGCTGGACATACCAGCCGTTTTGCAGCCGCAGCGGGCGGAACTCGTCCTCGTGCAGGCGGCCCTTTTGCCAGCGCTCGAGCTGGTCTCGGAACTGGGCAGCCCGTTGGTGAACGAATTGGCGATCGAATTCTGTGTATTGGTACATCGTGCGTGTGTCTTGAAGTGCAGTGCGTCCAGCGCCCCAGCAAGAAGCCGAGATTCTGAAAGCGGGCCTTATGGAAACAAACTATTTTTTGGTTCGCGCCTTATCCGGATAAGCATATTCACCAATGCCCATGCGGGTTTCCGGACGGTTGGATGCTTATTCCGGATAAGGCGCGGACGCCGGCGTGGGGCCGGCTGACCCGGGAATTCTAGGAACAGAACGAGGTTTCGGCAGGCAGGTGGGCGGCAGGCTGCAACGCGCTTGGATGGCGCCTGCCTAAAGTTTTCACCCGGGCTGCCGATATCCAGCCATGGAGAGCGGCCACGGGGTCGCTCTTTTCTTTCAGCTTCGACGGCGCCGCGCCTCTTGCGCCCGTCTTTCCGTTTCCCTTGCGTTCTGGAGTTCGATCATGTTCTTGAGCAATGTCTCGATTGGCAAGCGCCTTGCCATCGTGCTGGGCGCCATCCTGGCGCTCTTTCTGGCCACCAGCGTTGCGGCAGTGCTGAAGCTGCAGCAACTGAGCCTGGAGATCGACGCCATGATCCAGGACAACGTGAAGACCGAGCGCGCGGGCTCCGACTGGCTGCGCCACACCACCTCGGGCGTGCAGCGCGCGGCGGCCATCGCCAAGAGCGGCGACACCAGCCTGATCGAGTACTTCGCGCCCGCAACCGCCAAGTCGATCAAGGACACTACCGAGCTGCAGAAATTCATCGAGACCAAGCTGGTCAAGCCCGCCGAGCGCGAGCTGTTCGAGAAGGTCGGCAACCTGCGCAAGGCCTACCTGGCTTCGCGCGAAGAAGTGAGCAAGCTCAAGCAGGTCGGCGACCTGGCTGGCGCCAGCCGTGCATTCGAGGAACAGTTCCAGCCCACGTCGACCAGCTATCTGGCCGGCGTGCAGCAGGTCGTGGACATGCAGCGCGAGCAGCTCGATGCCGCCGCCGCCCGCGCCAACGACCTGCAGGCGCAGACCCGCACGCTGCTGATCGTCTGCTCCGCCGTGAGCCTGGTCCTGGGCGCGCTGCTGGCGTGGCTGCTGGCACGCAGCATCACGCAACCGTTGCGCAGTGCCGAAACCATTGCCGAGGCGATTGCCGACATGGACCTGACGGGCACACCCCAGTCGGGCTACGCCAAGGACGAAACCGGCCGCCTGCTGCGTGCCCTGGACCTGATGCGCTCGGCCTTGCAGGGCTCGCTGATGCAGGTGCATGGCGTGGTGATGAACGTCTCGACCGCCAGCACCCAGATCGCGATGGGCAACCACGATCTGTCGTCGCGCACCGAAGCGCAGGCGAGTTCACTGGAGCAGACCGCCGCATCCATCGAGGAACTCACCTCGACCGTCAAGCAGAACGCCGACAACGCGCGCCAGGCCAACCAGTTGGCTACGTCCGCTTCTGAAGTGGCGGTGAAGGGCGGCAGCGTGGTGTCGCAAGTGGTCGACACCATGGGCTCGATCAATGCGTCGTCGAAGAAGATCGTCGACATCATCGGCGTGATCGACGGCATCGCCTTCCAGACCAACATCCTGGCGCTGAATGCAGCCGTCGAAGCGGCCCGTGCCGGTGACCAGGGGCGCGGCTTCGCGGTGGTCGCCTCCGAGGTGCGAAGCCTTGCGCAGCGCTCGGCCGCAGCGGCCAAGGAGATCAAGACGCTGATTGGCAACTCCGTCGAGAAGGTCGAGGAGGGCAGCAGGCAGGTGGCCGATGCGGGCCGCACCATGGACGAGATCGTCGGCAGCGTGAAGCGCGTGACCGACATCATGGGCGAGATCAGCGCGGCGAGCCAGGAGCAGACCTCGGGCATCGAGCAGATCAACCAGGCCATCACGCAGATGGACCAGGCGACGCAGCAGAACGCTGCATTGGTCGAAGAAGCCTCGGCTGCCGCGCAGTCGCTTCAGGAACAGGCGGGCAGCCTGTCGAAGATCGTCGGCGAGTTCAAACTGGAGCAGGGCGGCCAAGGCGGCCGGAGCGCAGCCCCGGCCCTGGGCTACGCGGGCTGATCGTCGAGCTGCGCTTCAGCGCAGCATCGTCGACATCGCCGAGCAGCAGTTCAGCATGCGCACTGCCGCCTCGACCGTCTCGGCGGTGAAGCGCAAGGTCACGCCGTCGACGCGCTCGAAGTTCGGCCACTGGCAGAACAGGTCGGCCAGCGCGGGCGACTGGCAGCGCAGCCTGACGGTCTGCGGTCCCTTGAAAACCAGCGGCTTGGCATTGGCACGCGCAGCCAGTGCCTCTTCAACCCCCGCGCGAATCGCATGCCGCGACTGCTCGGGCGACAGCGACACGCCGCTGTTGTTTCCCGTGGCGCGCTTGGTCTGCACGAAGGTCGCGTGCGGAAACAGCGGCCGGTTCTCGGCGATGAACACGTCGTCGCCGCTGCCCATCACCACCGGGGCCCCGTACTCGCCGGCCAGCGCGCCATAGACGCCGGCTTCGCCCAGCTCCTGCTCGCCGAACCAGATGCCGGCAAAGGCAAAGCCGTTGATCGTGTGCGCGAGGATGCCGCGCCCCTGTGCGCGCGAGTGGTAGCCCACCATGCAGACCGCGTCCACGCCTTCATCCACGCCCGCCACCATGCTCAGGTAGCGCGGCTTGCCCTGCACCACGCGCGCACGCGCATCGAGCACGTCGGGCGGCATGTTGCGAAAGCCGCCGTGCGAGTCGTTCACCAGCACGTCGGTGGCGCCTGCGTCGAATGCACCGGCAATGGCCGCGTTGGCCTCGTGCGCCATCAGCAGGCGGGCGCGTTCGTATTCCGGATTGCCCTGGCGCGTCTGCTCGGGGTGGTAGACGCCGGCAACGCCTTCGATGTCGGTGGAGATCAGGACTTTCATGGGGCGAAGGGTTTCCTCAGACGAGGGGTGAAAGGGAAGACGCCGGCAGCAACTCGCCGAGCGCGGCGCGGTGGTTGCCGTCGCGGCCCGTGACGGGCGTCGCGCGCCACAGCGCATGAAGAATAGCCTGCTCGGTGCTGTCGGCCGCAGCCTGGAACAGCCCATCGAGCAGCCCGTCGTGCAGCATCGCCACGGCCGGCATCGGCCGCTCGATGCGGTCGGGCACGGTGTAGGCGGTCGAGAAAGCCAGCACGATGTCGCCGCTGCCATGGCCGAAGACCGAGCCCGTGCGGGCCAGCCCTGCGCCCGCGCGAAGCGCGAGCCGGCGCAGTTGGCGCGCATCGAGCGGCGCGTCGGTGGCGACGACGATGATGATCGAGCCCTTCTCGGGTTCGCCCGAAGCCGCGGCGTTGCGCGATGCCTGCAGCGCTGCCAGCCGCTCGCCGACCGCATGGCCCGCCAGCAGCATCTGCGGCTGGCGCCCGTAGTTGGCCAGCACCAGTGCGCCGACCGTGTGCAGGCCGCCGTCGCGCGACGACACCCGCCGCGAGGCGCTGCCGATGCCGCCCTTGAGCTGGAAGCTCGACATGCCGCGCCCCGCGCCGACCGAACCCTGCGCGAAGTCGGCGGCGGCGGTGTCGAAGGCGCGCAGGTAGTCGGCCTCCGTCACCGCCATCCGCTGGATGTCGTTCAGAAAGCCGTCGTTGCACTCGAAGACCAGCGGATTGACCGTGGGCAGCGCCCGTCCGGTCTCGGGGTTGGCGGCAGCGCACTGGCGAATCTGCGCCGTGCCCACGGTGCCGACCGAGAAGGTGTTCGTCAACGCGATCGGCGTTTCGAGCACGCCGAGTTCGGCGAGCTGCACCAGCCCCACGCTCTTGCCGAAACCGTTGAGCACCACCGCTGCCGCCGGCACCTTGTCGCGGAATGCGTCGCCCGCATGCGGCCGGATGACCGTCACGCCGGTCTGCACGTCGCCGTCGTCCAGCGTCTGGTGGCCGACCGTGACGCCCGCGACATCGGTGATGGTGTTGCGTTCGCCCTGGAGCAGGTGGCCGATGAAGGGCAGGGCGGTGGGCAGCGGGGTCTGCGTCGTGGAAGCCATGAAGAGAAAAAGAAGAACTTACTGGCGGTCGATCTTCGGATCGAGCGCGTCGCGCAGGGCATCGCCCAGCAGGTTGAAGGCGAGCACGGTGAAGAAGATGGCCAGGCTGGGGAACAGCGCCACATGCGGCGAGGTCACCATGTCGGCGCGTGCTTCGTTGAGCATCGCGCCCCACTCGGGCGTCGGCGGCTGCGCGCCCATGCCCAGGAACGAAAGGCTGGCCGCCGTGATGATCGAGGTGCCCACGCGCATCGAGAAATACACCACGATCGACGAGATGGTGCCCGGCAGGATGTGCCGCACGATGATGGTCCAGTCCGATGCGCCGATGCTGCGCTCGGCCTCGATGTAGGTCTGCTGCTTGAGCACCAGCGTGTTGCCGCGCACGAGGCGCGCAAAGGCCGGCACGCTGAACACCGACACCGCCACCACCACGTTGGTCATGCTGCTGCCCAGGATGGCCACCACGCCCAGCGCCAGCAGGATGCCGGGGAAGGCGAACAGCACGTCCGAGATGCGCATCACGATGCGGTCCCACCAGCCTTCGTAGTAGCCCGCGAGCAGGCCGAAGGCGGTGCCGATGAAGCCGCCCACCAGCACCGACAGGAAGCCGGCCGCCAGCGAGATGCGCGTGCCCGCCAGGATGCGGCTGAAGATGTCGCGGCCCAGCGGATCGACGCCGAACCAGTGCGTGGCCGAAGGCCCGCTGTTCAGCATGTCGTAGTCGAAGAAGTTCTCGGGGTCGAAGGGCACGATCCACGGCGAGAACACCGCGATGAGCACCAGCAGCAGCACGAAGATGGCCGCCACGATGCCCAGCGGCTGCTTCTTGAAGCGGCGCCAGCATTCGCCCCAGGGCGTGCGGACCTTGCCGGCGGTCAGCGCAACGGCAACGGGGGACAGTGGAACGATGGATTCGGCAGGCACGCCGGTAGCTTGCGTCATGGCTGCTTGCTCACTTGTAGCGGATGGTCGGGTTGATGTAGCCGTACAGCACATCGACCACGAGGTTGATCAGGATGAATTCGAGCGAGAACAGCAGCACCAGCGTCTGGATGACGGGGTAGTCGCGCATCTGCACCGCGTCCACCAGCAGGCGGCCCAGGCCCGGCCAGTTGAAGACCGCCTCCACAAGAATGGAGCCGCCCAGCAGAAAGCCGAACTGCAGGCCCATCATCGTGACCACCGGAATCAGCGCATTGCGCAGCGTGTGCTTGAACACCACGCTGGTTTCGTGCACGCCCTTGGCACGCGCGGTGCGCACGAAGTCTTCCTGGATCACTTCGACGAAGGATGCGCGCGTGAAGCGCGCCATCACGGCCGCGACGGCCGCGCCCAGCGTGATCGAGGGCAGGATGTAGTGCTTCCAGGTGGAGGCACCCACGGTGGGCAGCCAGCCGAGTTGGACCGAGAAGATCTGCATCAGCAGCATGCCCAGGGCAAATGCCGGGAATGAGATGCCGGACACGGCGAGCGTCATGCCCAGCCGGTCGGGCCATTTGTTGCGGTACACCGCCGAGACGATGCCGATCCCCATGCCGAAGATCACCGCCCACACCATGCTGGTGATGGTCAGCATCACCGTCGGGAAGAAGCGCTCGGCAATCTCCGTCGACACCGGCCGCCGCGTGCGGATCGATGTGCCGAAGTCGCCTTGCACCATGTGGGTGAAGAAGCTCACGAACTGCTGTGGCAGCGGTTTGTCGAGGCCCAGCTCCTGGCGCACCATGGCCACGGTCTGCTCGTCGGCGTCCTGTCCGGCGGCAAGGCGCGCCGGGTCGCCGGGGAGCATGTGGACGAACAGGAACACCAGCACTGCCACGATGAGCAGTGTCGGGATCAGGCCCAACAGTCGTTTGAGGAAGTAATTCAGCATGGGGTACGGTTGTCGCGAAAGGGCGGCAGCAGGAGGCCGCCGCCCGCCGGACAGTCAGTCAGGAAACGAAGAGCGCGCGATCAGTTCGACACCGCGAGGGCGTCGATGTTGATGTTCGCGTCGGGCATCACGAACACACCCGACAGGCGCTTGGCGTGCGCCGACAGGTTCTGCTCGGTCACCAGCGGCACGCGCGGCAGGTCCTTGCGGATCTCGTCCTGCGCGGTCTTGTACAGCGCTGCCTTTTCCTTGTCGTCCACCGTCACCAGCGCCTTGGCCAGTGCGCCGTCGACCACGTCGCTCTTGTAGAACGACATGTTGTTGAGCTTCGGTGCCCACGACTCGGAAGCGAACAGCGGGCGCAGGCCCCAGTCGGCTTCACCGGTCGACGACGACCAGCCCGTGTAGTACATGCGGACCTTGGCCGTCTTCGCGTCGGGCCATGCATCGACCAGCTCGGTGCGCTGGCCCACTTCGAGCGCCTGCACCTGCAGCTTGATGCCCACTTGCGCGAGCTGCTGCTGCACGAACTGAATCGTCTTCTGGCTGGTCGTGTTGTTGTAGGCGCTCCACAGCACCGACTCGAAGCCGTTGGGGTAGCCGGCTTCGGCCAGCAGTTCCTTGGCCTTCTTCACGTCGTAGGGAATGGGCGCCATCTTCTCGGCGAACTTCACGCCCTGCGGCATCACGCCTTGCGCGGGGAAGGCATAGCCGCCGAACGCGACCTTGGCCAGCGCCTCCTTGTTGATGGCGTAGCCGATGGCCTCGCGCACCTTCGGGTTGTCATAGGGCTTTTGCAGCATGTTGAATGCCAGGAAGCGCGTGATGATCGAAGGCGAGGCCACCACTTCGAGCTTGTCGCTCTTCTTTAGCAGCTCGGCCTGCTCGTAGGGAATCGGGAAGGCGAAGTCGGCTTCGCCGGTCTGCAGCATGGCGGCGCGCGTGTTGTTCTCGAGCACCGGCTTCCACTGCAGGTTGTCGACCTTCGGGTAGCCCTTCTTCCAGTAGCCGTCGAACTTCTTCGCCTTGACCGCGTCGGTCTGCTTCCATTCGACGAACTCGAAGGGGCCCGTGCCCACGGGGTGGAAGGCGATGTCCTTGTTGCCCCACTTCTTCAGCGCGGTCGGCGAGATCATCGCGGCCGATGCATGGGCCAGCGAGTTGATGAAGGGGCCGAAGGGCTCCTTCAGCGTGATGCGCACGGTGCTGGGGTTCACTGCCTCGACCTTGCCGACGCGGTTGAACTGGTTGTAGCGCAGCAGCTTGTTGTCCTGGTTGAGCACGCGGTCGAGCGTGACCTTCACGGCTTCCGCGTTGAAGTCGGTGCCGTCGTGGAACTTCACGCCGGTGCGCAGCTTGATCGTGTAGACCAGGCCGTCCTTGGACACGTCGTAGCTCTCGGCGAGCACGTTCTGCACCTTCAGGTCCTTGTCGAACTGGAACAGGCCTTCATAGAAGGTCTTGGTCACGGCCGTGGTGATGGTCGTGTTGGTGTTGTACGGGTCCAGCGTTTCCGGCTGGTAGCCGATGGCCAGCACCACGTCTTTGGCGGCCAGCGCCGTGCCCGAAGCGGCAATGGCGGCCAGGCCCAGCAGTGCGGATGCCCATCGCAGGGAGGAAGAAGGTTGCTTCATGGAAGAACTCCAGTCGGTTCGTGGAAAAAAGCAGGAGGGCCTGCGGGATGAAAAACGGTTCGGGTTCAGAAGGTCGGAGGCTCAGAAAGCGCCGCCGATGGCATGCCGTGCCACGAAGTGGCCGGGCGCGACCTGCACCAGCGGCGGAACATCGGGCTCGTCGCCGACCGCGCGGATCGGGCTGGGAATCTCGCCTTCGAGCAGCGCGCGCGGCTTGTGGCGGCGCGACGGGTCGGCCACCGGCACCGCCGCCATCAGCTTGCGGGTGTAGGCGTGCTGCGGTGCCTCGAACACCGCGCGGCGCGGGCCGATCTCGACGATCTGGCCCAGGTACATCACGGCCACGCGGTGGCTGATGCGTTCGACCACCGCCATGTCGTGCGAGATGAAGAGAAAGGCCACGCCCAGCTCGCGCTGCAGGTCGAGCATGAGGTTGACGATCTGCGCCTGGATCGACACGTCCAGCGCGGACACCGATTCATCGGCCACCACCACCTTCGGGTTCAGCGCCAAGGCGCGTGCAATGGCAATGCGCTGGCGCTGGCCGCCGGAGAATTCGTGCGGATAGCGCTGCGCCACCTCGGGCGGCAGGCCGACCTTCTGCAGCAGCCAGTCCACGCGCTGCTGCGCTTCGGCGCCCTTGGCGATGCCGTGGATCAGCAGCGGCTCCATGATCGAGAAGCCCACCGTCACGCGCGGATCGAGCGACGCGAACGGGTCCTGGAAGATGAACTGGATGTTGCGACGCAGCGCTTGCAGCTCGCGCGTGGGCAGCTCGCGGATGTTCTTGCCGCCGAACTCGATGGCGCCGCTCTGGCTTTCGACCAGTCGCAGCAGCGAGCGGCCAGTGGTCGACTTGCCGCAACCCGACTCGCCGACCAGCGCCAGCGTTTCGCCGGGGTACAGGTCGAAGCTGATCTTTTCCACCGCATGCACGCGGCGCTTGACGCGGCCGAAGATGCCGCTGCGCACGTCGAAGCGCGTGACGAGGTCGCGCACCCGAAGAATGGGGCCGCCTTCTTCGCGCACCGTGTCTTGCGGCGTGGTGTGCTCGCACGGCGCCATCTCGGCGCTGGCTTCCGTGCGCAGCAGTTCGAACTTGGCCGGCAGGTCGGTGCCCTGCATCGCGCCCAGCTTGGGCACCGCCGACAGCAGTGCCTTCGTGTAGGGGTGCTGCGGCGCGGCGAACACGGCATCCGACGTGCCGGCTTCGACCTTGTCGCCGCGATACATGACCAGCACGCGGTCGGCAATCTCGGCCACCACGCCCATGTCGTGCGTGATGAAGAGCACGCCCATGCGCATCTCTTTCTGCAGCTCGCGGATGAGCTGGAGAATTTGCGCCTGGATCGTCACGTCGAGCGCCGTGGTGGGCTCGTCGGCAATCAGCAGTTGCGGCTTGCACGACAGCGCCATCGCGATCATCACGCGCTGGCGCATGCCGCCCGACAGCTGGTGCGGAAAGCGGTCGAGCACGTTGCGCGCTTCAGGAATGCGCACCAGCTCCAGCATGCGCAGCGCCTCGGCGCGTGCGGCTGCATTGTTCTTGCCCTGGTGGATCCGGATGGCCTCGGCGATCTGGTCGCCGGCGGTGAACACCGGGTTCAACGATGTCATCGGCTCCTGGAAGATCATCGCGATGTCGGCACCGCGAATGCCGCGCATCGTGCTGTCGCGCGCCTGCGCCAGGTCGAGCACTTCGCCATTGCGGCGGCGAAACGCCATGCTGCCGCCGAGGATGCGGCCGCCGCCGTGCTCCACCAGCCGCATCAGCGCGAGCGAAGTCACCGACTTGCCCGAGCCCGATTCGCCCACCACCGCGAGCGTTTCGCCATGGTCGACGTGAAAGGACAGTTTCTTGACGGCATCGACCGTGCGCTCGGAAGTCGAGAAGCGAACGGTGAGGTCATCGACGGCGAGAACGCGGCCGTCCGGCAGGGCGAGGGCAGGGGTGGACATGGGAGTGCGAGAGAAAGAGGGGACGTGCAGCGTCAGGCGAAGATGGCCGTTTGCGGCGCTTCGTCGCCGCGCGCGTGGCCGCGGTACATGCCTTCGGTGTTGAAGGCGAGGCTCATGTTGCCGTCGCGGTCGATGGCGATCAGCCCGCCGGTGCCGCCGATGGCGGGCAGCGACTGCTGCACCACCGCGTGCGTGGCCGCTTCGAGCGTGGCGCCGCCATACGCCATGCGGGCGCAGACGTCGTAAGCCGCGGCAACGCGGATGAACATTTCGCCGCTGCCGGTACAAGACACGGCGGCGGTGCGGTCGTCGGCGTAAGTGCCGGAGCCGATGAGGGGCGTGTCGCCGATGCGGCCGACGCGCTTGTTGGTCATGCCGCCGGTCGATGTGGCTGCGGCAAGGTGGCCGTGCATGTCGAGCGCCACGGCGCCGACGGTGCCGAACTTCTTGTCTTCGTCCAGCGGCGGCGTCATGGCGGCGCCTTCGTGGTCGGTGACCACGCGGCCGGTGTCGCGCACGCGGTAGAGCTGCTGGCGGCGCGCCTCGGTGGAGAAGAAGAAGGGCTCGACCATCTCCAGCCCACGCTCGCGCGCAAAAGCCTCGGCGCCCACGCCGGCCAGCAGCACATGCGCGCCGTCTTCGAGCACGGCGCGCGCGGCGCGCACCGGGCGGCGAACGTGGCACACGCCGGCGATGGCACCGGCGGCGAGCGTGGCGCCGTCCATCACGGCGGCGTCGAGCTCATGGGTTTCGTCGTGCGTGAAGACCGCGCCGTGGCCCGCGTTGAAGAGCGGGCAGTCTTCGAGCATTTCGACGGCCAGGCATGCGGCGTCGAGCGCGCTGGCGCCCTTGAGCAGCATGGCTTGTGCGGCGAGCACGATGGCATGCAGAGCGTCGTGGTAGGCCTGCGCCTGCTCGGGGCTGGTCGCTGCGGCGCTGATGGTGCCGGCGCCGCCATGGATGGCGATGACGGGCGTGGTGTTCTTCATCGGGAAGCTTTCTTTTTCTTCTTGGCGGCGCCGTTCGGGGCGGCGTCATCGGAGATGCGGGTGGTGCGCGCGGCAATGCCGTCGATGCGCGGCAGCCCGTTCGCGCCGTGCAGCCAGGGCCGCAGCACCTGCAGCGTGCGGCGGGCCGACTGCACCGGGTCGGGTGCCCGCAGCGCCACGGCGCTGGTCAGTGCCTCGACCAGCGCAAGCACGCTGGTCTCGCAATTCGGGCGGTAGTTGGTTTCGGTCTGGCAATACAGCGCCACGTCGGCCAGCGGCGCCATGGGCGAGGTCGGGCGGTCGGTGAGCGCGATCACGCCGCAGCCTTGTTCGCGCGCGATCTGCGCGAGCATCACGGTGTCGGTCAGGTAGCGCGGAAAGGTCAGGCCGATGAACACGTCCTTCGGACCCGCATGCATCAGCGCGCGGGCGGCATGCGTGACGCCGCTCACGCCGGGCAGCAGGCGCACGTCGTGGCAGCTGCTGTCCAGCCCGTGCTGCAAGAGGCCTGCGAGCCAGCCGCTCGCGCCGAAGCCCGCGATGTAGATCGAGCGCGCCTTGCCGATGCGCTCCACTGCGGCCTCGCAGGCGGCGTAGTCCAGCGTCTGGCGCGTCGCCTCGATGTTGCGGCGGCTCTCGTCGAGCGCGGTGGCGAACACCTCGGCCACCGTGGTCGGATGCTCCAGGTTGCCGCGCAGGCGCTCCACCGGTGCCACCAGTGATTCGAAACCGCGCACGAGCTCGGCACGGAAGGTGGCGTAGCCGTCGAAGTCCAGCGCGCGGGCGAAGCGGTTGGCCGTGGCGACGGACACGCCCGCAGCGGTGGCGAGTTCGTCGATGGGCAACGTGGCGACCTGCAACGGGTGCTCCAGCACGTAGTCGGCCACCTGCCGATGCGAACGCGACAGCCGCGGCAGCGCCTGCGCAATGCGCTGGGCCACGGTGGTGCCTGGGGTGTCGACGTTGGTGCTCATGCGGGGAATGGGGCGCCCGAAAGGGTGCGATTTATGAAAATGAGTTTACAAATATAAGTCAGATAAGAAAATTTTCTGTCATTTTGAGACGAAGTTGCAAGTAACGGGCCAGCGGCGAGGGGGCTTTTCGTGCGCGGTGCAGACGCGGCATGCACGCCGTTTCCCTCGTGGGGCGCTCGTTTAAGCTCGACGCAGTTCGCCCTCTAGGTGTTTTCCCGATGTCCTTGCTTCCTTCGCCGTCCGCGGCTGCCGACTCCGGTGCTGCCGGTGCATCTGCTCAGCCTTTGCAGGCCCGGAATTTCAGGATCGACATCCTTCGCGGGATCGCGATTTCGCTGGTGTTGCTGCTGCACTTCCACCTGTCGTATTCGCTGCTCGACAGTCCGTTGGCGGCTGTCTTGCCGGCGGAATTCATCAAGGCCGTTGCGCGCAATGGCAACTACGGCGTGACGATGTTCTTCGTGGTCTCGGGCTACCTCATCACCTCGACCACGCTGCGGCGCTACGGCCACCTGGGCAACGTGGACTTGCGCAGCTTCTATGCCTTTCGCTTCGCGCGGATCGTGCCGTGCCTTGTCGTTGCGCTGGCGGTGATCGTGGTGCTCGGGCTGTTGAAGCAGCCCGCATTCATGAACGTCGCCAAGCCCGGTTGGCCGCAGGTCGGTTATCCGGTCGCGGTGCTGTCGGTGTTGAGCTTCTGGCACAACGTGCTGATGCAGCACGCGTGGTACTTCAACTACGCGATGAACATTTATTGGTCGCTGTCGGTGGAGGAGGTGTTCTATCTCGCGTTTCCGCAGCTGTGCTTCGGGCTGAAGCGGCAGTGGGCCATCGTGGCCGTGTGGATGCTGGCAATCGTCGTGGGGCCGGTCTATCGCAGCTTTCACGCGGACGACGAGATCTACTTCATGTACGGCTATCTCGCGTGTTTCGATGCGGTGGCCTTCGGCTGTTGCGCCGCGTTGCTGGCGCAGCGCTTCAGCCTTGGCAGTTGGGGCGGACGCCAACTGCAGCTTGCAGCGGCCTGCCTTGTGGCCGTGACGTATCTGCGCGGTATTCAGGGCAACGAGGTCTTCGGCTTCACCACCATCGCAGCCGGCACCGCCGTGCTGTTGATCGGCGCGCACAACGAGCGCGTGCCGGGCTGGGCGCTGCGCAGCAGGGCGCTGGCGGGCCTGCGCTGGTTGGGGCGGCACAGCTATGAGCTGTACCTGTTTCACATCATCGTGCTGGGGGGGATGCGCAGCTTTGTGCCGCGTGGGGCGATGCCTGCTGTGTGGAAGCTGCCTGCGATGGGCTTTTTTGTCGCGGCCTCGGTGCTCGTGGCATGGGGCATCGCGCGGTTTTATTCGGAACCGATGAATGCGAGGTTGAGGGCTTTCTTGCTGCGAGGGCGGGCGGCTCTTTGATGTTTTGTTTGTTGTGTTGTTCTGGGGGCGGGTTCATTCAGGGCAGGTGCGAATGACACCAGGTGCTCCCCTCCGCGAATGTCCTCCGGGGCGCTGCGCGCCCCTCCTCCTTTATTTCGCTGCGGGGAGCATCTGGTGTCATTCGCACATGGACACGTTGTGCGTTTGCAGCCGATCAACCAGTGCTCTGAGCGCTCACGTCGATACGGGGCTCTTTTTCGCGAAATAAAGGAGGAGCGAAGCGGGGGACATTCGCGAAAAAGAGCACCGTGTCGGCGGGAGCGTCGCCCTGAATCACCGAGCCCGCACAAGCTCTCGCGCTAGTGAAGCGAGCCCAGCAACAAGCTCGAAGCCCATCCAGCCGCATAAAGGCCAAGCCCGAAAACGCAGTGCGTAACGAAGCTGTGGAAACGCGCGACGTTGGGACGCGGCGTGCGGCTGGCGGCGATGCCCGCCCCCATGCCCGGCTGCATCACGAGGAAGGGCGCAGCCACGCTGCCGATGCCGACGATCAGCGCGGGGCCGAGCGTGGGGCGTTGGACCCAGTCGAGTCCCCAGACCACAAGCAGCACGGCCGCGAACGCAATGCCGATTGCATAGTGCGCAACCCATCCGATCACGCGCTCGCCATTTACTGGCGCCGACGCGGCGATGGGCGTGTGACGAAAGCGCCCACGCGTCATGTAGACGAGCCAGCGGCCGACCAGCGCGTAGTCCAACGACGGAAGACCGAACAGCCGCTTGCGGACGATGGCCCAGAGGTCCAACACCGCTGTTGCACCCGCTCCGATCAAGAGCGCGTATGCGAGGTAGTCCGCTGCCTCAGACATTCGCAGCCCTGTTGCGAGCCCGTGCGCCGACCATCCAGCACGCCGCAGTCAGGCGGACTTCATCGCCATGCACATAGGGGGCGAAGGCGGCGCGAACCGTGTCGATGACCTGTGTGCGCGTCTGCTCGTCCACCGCTTGCAGGGCCAGTCCGACGGGGCCGAGCCGGCTCAGGTAGGCGAGCAAATCCTTTTCGGGCAGAGTGCAGTTCACATCGATCGGCTGGATGTTGATATCGGCCCAGCCGCTTTCTTCCAGCACGGCCTGAACGCGATCCCGGTCGGCAAAGGCGAACTGGCCCGGTGCGCCCGGCTTGCGTGCGGGAAGGTTCGGCAGCAGCGGGGCCGCGGCGCGCTCGGCTGTGGTCATGAACGGGTTTTCCGCGGCGCTGCGCCAGGCGATGAAGCGGAGTTCGGCATCGTCCCGCGCCGCGCTTCGCAGGTTTGCGAAGGCGCGGACCGGGTCGTCGAAGAACATCACGCCCAGGCGCGAAATGACCATGTCGAAGCTCGCAGGCTCGAACGCGTGGGTCTGTGCGTTGGCGCAGATGAAGCTGGCTGGTGAGCCCTCGCGATCGGCGCGTTTTCTGGCGGCGGCGATCATCGGTTCCGAAATGTCGACGCCGACGCATCGACCCCCGGCACCCTGAAGCCGCGCGACCGCGAGCGTGGTGGCGCCCGTGCCGCAACCGACGTCGAGCACCCGGCCTCCGGCTCCGGCGGAAACCGCTTCGACCAGCAGGTCTTCGAGCGGTTGAAAGAGATGGTCGAGCGATGCTTGCGTGTCGACCCAGGCGCGGCCAGCAGAGCCGTTCCAGAGCTTCGCCTGCTCGTCGCCGGGCGGTTGTGTGATGGTCATGATCGTTTTCCATTGCATGCCCTCAAGAGGCGGAAGCTAGACTGTGCAACTTCAAGTCGACTTGAGGTCAAGGGGTGATAGACATGGACATCGCAGAGGTGTCGCAGCGGTCCGGCGTTCCTGCCTCGACGCTGCGGTTCTATGACGAAAAAGGGCTGATCACCTCGATCGGCAGGCAGGGCCTGCGCCGCCTGTTCGACCCCGGCGTGCTGGAGCGGCTGGCGTTGATCGCGCTGGGGCGCGCCGCCGGTTTTTCGCTGGACGAGATCGCGCTGATGTTCGCGTCGGACGGGCGGCCGCGCATCGACCGGCAGATGCTGGCGGACAAGGCCGATGAGTTGGACCGGACGATCCGCAACCTGAGCGCCATGCGCGACGGGCTGCGGCACGCCGCCGTCTGCCCCGAGCCGAGCCACATGGAATGCCCCAAGTTCCGCCGCATCGTGAAGGCGGCTGCTTCCGGCGCGATTGGCGTGCCGCGCAAGAAGGCGATGCCGCGGCCTTCATGAAAGCGGGAAGGCGAACAGGAAAAGGTCCGTGACGGGCTAAACCTTGCCAAGCCCTTCCGCCTCGGCACTTTCGCGAACCGACGGCCTCGATGCAACCCGCCCGATGAATGCCGCGATGGCGGGGAACGGCGTGAAGTCCATGCCTGCCTGGACGGCCAGGCGCAGCAATGCGTACAGGTAGGCATCGGCAACCGTGAATGTCTGGCCCTGCAGATACGGGCCCGGCGACAGAAGCGAAGCCATGTGCCGGATCGCCCGCGTGTCCTGCATCAACTGCGCGCGATAGGCCGCAGGCACCCGCTCATCGAAGATCGATGCGTAGCCCTTGTGGATCTCCGTGGCCAGGAAGTTGAGTGTCTCCATCAGCCGGTATCTGGCCATCGTGCCGGGAGCGGGCGCGAGTTGCGAGCCGGGCACGAGGTCGGCAAGGTATTGAAGGATCGCAGCGCCTTCCGTCAGCACGGTGCCATCGTCCAGTTCGAGCGCGGGCACCTTGCCCATGGGGTTGATGTCGCCGTAGGGCTGCGCGGTCGACGGGATCGTCTGGTTCTCGAGGTCGACCCGCACGAACCCGCTTTCGAGCTGGAGTTCGTGCAGGACGATACGGACGGAAAATGAGGTGGCGCCGGGGCTGTAGAAGAGTTTCATGAAAAGGTCCTGATGCGTTGCGTTTTTCGGGATGCGTTCTGTCGCGATCGACAGCGCCGATGGTGCTCAGGAGGGCATGAATGAGTAAGACAACCGGGGGCACAACATTGGTGACTCGCGTTCACGAATTGCCGCTCGCCGAGGGCGACGCGCGCATCTTCATCAGCGTGGCCGACACCGGCAGCTTCACGGCCGCCGCAGCGCTCTACGACCTCACGCCGTCGGCGGTGAGCAAGGCCGTGACCCGGCTGGAGTCCGCACTCGGGGTCCGGCTGCTGGCCAGAACGACCCGGGCGCTTCATCTCACGGAGGAGGGCGCCGCATTTCATGCGCGCTGCGCCCAGGCCTTCCAGCTTCTGGCCGAAGCGGCCGAGGAAGCGGCGCAAGGCGCAAGCGAGGTGTCGGGCGTCGTGCGCATCGGGCTCCCGTCGCTCTTTGCCACTTACCTGGTGGGGCCGGCGCTGCTGGAACTGCTCCAGAGGCACCCCAGGTTGCGCGTGGATGTCGTCACGACGATGCGGCCCGCCGACATCGTGGAGCGCGGTCTCGACTTCATGATCGTCGTCGGGCCGCTGGCGGATTCAAGTCTCGTGGCGCGCCCCCTGGGCTACGGGCAGTTCGTGACGGTGGCGTCGCCCGCATACCTTGCGGGGGCCCCAAGGCTCGTCGAATGCGCAGACCTGGCAATGCATCGGTGCCTGGCGTTCCTGCGTGCCGATGGCCGCCAGGACGCCTGGAATTTCCTGCGCGATGGCGAAGCGCAAACACTTGAAGTGAACGCAGCCGCTCGCTCGGACGACATGCATCACCTGGCGTCGATGGCTGTCGCTGGAGCGGGTGTGGCCCAACTGCCGATGTTCCTGGTTGCGCAGGCGCTTGCCCGGGGCGAGCTTGCCAGGGTGCTGGCCGACATGGACCCGCCAGCCAAGCTCGCGTCTTTTGTCTACGCGGCAGGGCGGTCGATACCCCGGCGTGTGCGGGTGGTCATCGAGCATCTGCAAAAAGGCGAGGGCCACAGCTTGCCAGGCGTACGGCTGCCCTGAACCGGCCATCGCCATGCCAATGAACGAAGGCCGGCGTTTGCGCTGCCGCCCCCGCTAGATCTGGTGCTCGCCGGGCAAGACCATGAGCTTGGGAATTCTCACGTGGCCCGGCTGGGAGAGCGCAAAGCTCACGCATCGCGCGACATCTTCCGGCTGCAGGGGATGCTGGATGTTCATGCTTTCGCTCGGATGGACTTTCCAGTCCCGATGCAGCCCCGTCATCACCAGGCCGGGCTCGATGCAGGTCACTGCCACGGGTGTGCCCGCCAGCTCCATGCGAAGCGCTTCCGACAGGGCCTCGATGGCGAACTTGGTTCCGGCATAGGCACCCGCGGTGGGGCGGACCTTGGTGCCCAGAACACTCGAGATGTTGACCAGGTGCCCTTCGCGCTGTGCCAGGAAGTGGCGCACGAAGGTGTACGCGACGCGAAAGGTGGATTCGACATTCACCCGCGCCATGTGGCAGACCTTGTCGATGTCGATGCTGTCGATGGCACCCGTTTCGATCACGCCCGCGTTGTTCAGCACGACATCGCAGCGCCCGTGGTTCGACAGCGCCAACTGGAGCAGTCGCTGCGGCAGGTCGGGCTCGGTGATGTCCGCTGCGATGAACGGCGCACCGAGTTCGCGTTGCAGGTGCGACAGTTGTTCATGGGAGCGCGCCGTCAGAACGAGCTTCGCGCCAAGGGCGTGGAGTTCTCTTGCCACGGCCTGGCCGATGCCACCGGTGGCGCCAGTGATGACGGCGACCCGGCCGTCGAGGTTCGCAGGAGTCATGGGTGTTTTCAGTCGAGTTACATGGTGGGCGGATCAGCCCGCGTCTTTCTGCATGAACACGCTCAGCGGATCCTCCGGGTAGGCCCCGAACCGGCCGCGCCGCGCGTAGCCCGCACGCGCATAGAACGACAGCGCCTCGGGCTGGCTCACACCGGTCTCCAGCCTGAACATGGCGCAGCCCCGGGCCATCGCTTCGCCTTCGACAAAAGCCAGCACCTTCGCGGCGACGCCTTGCCCCCGGTCTTGCGGTCGAACGTACATGCGCTTGAGTTCGCCGTAGCCGGGCTCCATGACGATGGCCCCGCAGCCGATTGCCGTGCCGGCCTCGTCGCGTGCCACCGCGAACAGCACATTGGGCGCAGACAGCGCCGCGATGTCGATGCCGTAGTGGCACTCCGGCGGATACAGCGGCTTCTGGTAGGCATCGAGGTCGTCGATGAGCTGGATGACGTCGGGTTGGTTGGGGTTTTCAATGGCGATCTGCATCCGGTCGATATTACCCAGCGGCCTGACAAAGCCCGACTCGTGAAGGGGTTCAGTGTCACGGCCAACAATGGGTCAACGGCGGGCCGATCGGCTCGCCGCTTCATTCTTCGAAGGAGTAGCACTTTGGAATACCGTCACCTGGGTAAATCGGGCCTCAAGGTCCCCGTGTTGAGTTTTGGCACCGGCACGTTCGGCGGCAAGGGCGAGTTCTTCAGCGCCTGGGGCAGCACCGATGTGGCCGAGGCGCGCAAGCTCATCGACATCTGCATCGATGCCGGCGTCAACATGTTCGACAGCGCTGACATCTACTCGGCCGGCGCGGCCGAGTCAGTGCTCGGCGAAGCCATCAAGGGCCGGCCGCGCGACCGGCTCATCATCTCGACCAAGGCCACCTTCCGCAGCGGCGAAGGGGCGAACGACGTGGGCTCGTCGCGCCACCACCTCGTGCAGGCGGTCGATGCCGCGCTCAAGCGGCTGGGCACGGACTACATCGACCTGTTCCAGCTTCACGGCTTCGACGCAAGCACGCCGGTCGAGGAAACCGTGTCCACGCTCGACGACCTCGTGCGCGCGGGCAAGCTGCGTTATGTGGGCGCGTCGAACTTCTCGGGCTGGCACCTGATGAAGTCGCTGGCGGTGGCCGAGCGCTACGGCTACGCGCGCTATGTGGCGCACCAGGCCTACTACTCGCTGGTCGGCCGCGACTACGAGTGGGAGCTGATGCCGCTGGCCCAAGACCAGGGCGTGGGCGCCGTGGTCTGGAGCCCGCTGGGCTGGGGCCGGCTCACGGGCAAGATCCGCCGCGGCCAACCGCTGCCCGCCAACAGCCGCCTGCACGTGACGGCCGACATGGGCCCGCCGGTGGCCGATGAGTTGCTGTTCCGCGTGGTCGATGCGCTGGAAAAGATCGGCGCCGAAACCGGCAAGACCGTGCCGCAGGTCGCGCTCAACTGGCTGCTGCAGCGCCCGACCGTGTCAACGGTGGTGGTCGGTGCGCGCGACGAGGCGCAACTGCGCCAGAACCTTGGTGCTGTCGGCTGGAACCTGACGTCTGCGCAGGTCGCCGAACTCGATGCGGCCAGCACCACCACACGGGCCTATCCGTACTGGCACCAGCAGGGCTTTCTCGAGCGGAACCCGAACCCTGTTTGATTAAGCAGGCGTCAACCCGAGCACCCATGTCTTGAAGTGCTCCAGCGCCCCGGAGGCCGGCCGGCCTTCGGGGTACGCGAAGTAGTAGCCCTGGCGCACGTCCAGGTGCCGGTCAACCGGGATCACCAGCTCCCCGGCGCGCAGCTCGTGTTCGATCAGGATGCGCGGCGCCAGCCCGATGCCCATGCCGGCCGCCGTTGCGGCCACCACCATCGTGAACAGCTCGTAGCGCGGCCCGCGCGAGGCGTGCACCGTGTAGTCCCACCCTTGCTGCGCATACCAGTCGCGCCATGCGTGGGCGCGCGTGCTCAGGTGCAGATGGCGGCAGCGCTCGAAGCCGGCTTCGTCCCACGGCCCGTTGGCATCGCGAAATGCGGGGCTGCATACCGGCACCATCTCGCCCTCGGCAAAGATCAGCCCGCCGCGCGTGTCGGGCCAGAACTGGTCGCCGAAGTAGATGGCCGCGTCGTAGGCGTTTTCCTGAAAGGAGAAGGGCTGCGAACGCGCCGACAGGTTGACGGTGATGTTCGGATGCAGCCGGCTGAACTCGGGCAGCCGGGGGATCAGCCATTGCGTGGCGAAGGTCGGCACCACGGCCAGCTCCAGCACGAAGCCCATCTCGTGGCCCGCGCTGATCTCCAGCGTGTCGCGACGGATCTGGTCGAGGTGGCGGCGGATGCGCGCGGCGTACTCGCGCCCCACCTCGGTGAGCGTCAGCCGCCGCCGCACGCGCGAGAACAGCGGCACGCCGAGCCGCTGCTCCAGCATTGCCACCTGCCGCCCGACCGCGCTTTGCGTCAGCGCCAGCTCGGTGGCCGCGCGCGTGAAGCTCCCCAGCCGCGCCGAAGCCTCGAAGGCCTGGAGCGCGCCGAGGTTGGGAATGTCTTTTCTCATCGATTCACTGCCTGTTGTCTCAGTCTTCTTGTCAAAGCACCTGCCGTGCCTGCTGCCAAAGAGCCGTGTCCGGGCACCGGCTTCCTTCCGCACCCGCACAACGTTGTGAGTATTTAGCGTTTGTTCCGCATGCGGTCACGACTCTATTCTGCGTGCCGACCCCTGCCAACGATACGAGGAGACTTCCGATGATTGTTTCGTGCACCCGTCGCACTGCCCTGGGCATTGCGCTCGCTTCGGTCCTGAGCCTGCCTGCCGCCGTGTGGGCGCAGGCCGAGCAGACCGTCACCATCGGCCACGCTGGCCCGCTGACCGGTGGCGCCGCCCACTGGGGCAAGGACAACGACAACGGCGCGCGGCTCGCGGTCGAAGACCTGAACAAGCAGGGCCTTGTGATCGGCGGCAAGAAGATCAAGTTCGTGCTCCAGTCCGAAGACGACCAGGCCGATCCCAAGCAGGCGATGGTGGTCGCCAACAAGCTGGTCGACACGGGCGTGAAGGGCGTGCTGGGCCACTTCAATTCGGGCGCGGCCATTCCGGCGTCGGCCGTCTACAGCCGCGCGGGTTTGCCCGATGTGTCCACTGCGACCAACCCCACCTTCACCAAGCAGGGCTACGGCAACGTCTTTCGCATCCTGGCCAGCGACGACGACGTGGGCGTCGCCATCGCCAACTTCACCGTGAAGGACCTGAAGGCAAAGAACATCGCGGTGATCGACGACCGCACCGCCTACGGGCAAGGCGCCGCCGAGGTGTTCACGCGGGCCGTGAAGGCACTGGGCGGCAACATCGTGGCGCAGGAGTACGGCAGCGACAAGGCCACCGACTTCATGGCCATCCTGACCACCATCAAGGCCAGGCAGCCCGACGTGGTGTTCTACGGCGGCATGGACGCGCAGGGCGGCCTGATCGCGCGGCAGATGAAGCAACTGGGCATCACCGCCAAGCTGCTTGGCACCGACGGGCTGTGCACCAACGAAGTCGCCAAGATCAGCGCGGGCGCCGTCGATGGCCTGCTGTACTGCACGCGCGGCGGCAAGGAACTGGAGAAGACTCCCAAGGGTGCCGAGTTCGAGCAACGCTACAAGGCCCGCTACGGCGTCGATGTGCTGACCTATGCGCCGTATCTCTACGACGCCATGATGGCGCTGGCCGCCGGCATGCGCGCGGCCAACTCGGTCGAGCCCGAGGCCTACCTGCCGGCCATGCGCAAGGTGAAGTTCGACGGCGTGACCGGCACCATCGACTTCGATGCCAAGGGCAACCTGCAAAAGCCCGACTTCACCGTCTTCACCTACAAGGACGGCAAGCGCGTCCGCGTGGCGGGCTCCTGACGCCAGCGCCCGCATGCGAACCCTGAACGCGGCGGAAACCGCCGCAGCACTTCCCTACGGTGCGCTGGTCGACGCGCTGCTGCAGATGTTCGAGCGCGAGCGCCGGGGCGAGGCGCACGCCGCGCCCCGCACCTGCGTGCCGCTCGCGGCCGGCGGCGTGATGCTGCTGATGCCTGCGGCCGACCTGCGCTTCGCGGTGCTGAAGACCGTGACCGTGCACGCCGGAAACGCCGCGCAAGGCCTGCCGGTGGTGCAGGGCGATGTGACCCTGATGGACGCGGCCAATGGCAACCGGCTGCTTGGCATGGATGGCAATGTGTTGACGGCGCGGCGCACGGCGGCACTGTCGCTGGCGGGTGCAATGCGGGCAGGGCGCAAGGGTGGAGCACGCATGCTGCTGATCGGCGCGGGCGTTCAGGCACACGCGCATGCCGAGGCTTTCGCCGAGGTGTGGGGCGTCCAGCGCCTGCATGTTCACGCCCGTTCGCCGGCGCATTCGGATGCATTGGCGCAGCACATGCGGGCACGCGGTGTCGATGCCAGCGCAGTCACTGATCTGGCCGCAGCAGCGGCAGAAGCCGACGTGATCGTCGCCACGACCAATTCATGCGATCCCGTGGTGCCGTTGCAACTGCGGTCGGACGCCACCGTGATCGCCGTCGGCGCCTACCGCGCCGACATGGCCGAAGTACCGCCCGACGTGGTGCGGCGCTGCGCCGTGTTTGTGGATACGCTGGAGGGCGCGCGCGCCGAAGCGGGTGACCTGATCCAGGCGGACGTCGACTGGTCCGCCGTGCAGGCCTTTGCCAGCGCATCGCCTGTGGCGACCGACCGGCCCGTGCTGGTCAAGACCGTGGGCCATGCGCTGTGGGACCTGGCGGCGGCGCAACTGGCGTACAAGAATCAGCAGTGATGCTGGACAGAAGCAAGGAAAGAAATTCATGCGTCGTGTGGTGATCATCGGCGGCGGTGCCATCGGCTCCGCCATCGCCTACTTCCTGACCCGGGACTCTGAAGGCGAGCCCTTCGAGGTCACGGTGGTCGAGCGCGATTTTTCTTACAAGCAGGCGTCGTCGGCGCTGTCGGCCAGCTCGATCCGCCAGCAGTTCTCGACCGCCATCAACATCGAGATGTCGCTCTACGGCATCGACTTCTTCCGCAAGCTCGGCGAGACCCTGCGCGTGGGCGACGACGTGCCCGACATCGGGCTGGTCGAGCCCGGCTACCTGTACCTGGCTTCGCCGGCCGGCGTCGATGTGCTGCGCGAGAACCATGCGATGCAGAAGGCGCATGCGGTCGACGTGGCGCTGATGACGCCCGACGAACTGAAGGCGCGCTTTCCGTGGATATCGACCGAAGGCATAGCGCTCGCATCGCTCGGCCTCTCGGGCGAAGGCTGGTACGACGGCTACAGCCTGCTGCAGGCCTTCCGCAAGAAGGCCGTGTCGCAAGGCGTGCGCTATGTGCAGGCGCATGCCACCGGCTTGCGGCGCAACGGGCGCACGCTGACCGGCGTCGAACTCGACAGCGGCCAGGTGCTCGATGCCGACGTGGTCGTCAACGCGGGGGGCGCCTGGGCTGCGAAGGTCGCCGAATGGGCGGGCATTGCGCTGCCGGTGCGCGGGCGACGGCGCAGCGTGTTCAGCTTTTCATGCCCCGACACGCTGCCGGGCTGCCCGCTGGTGATCGACACCTCCGGCATCTGGCTGCGCCCCGAGGGCCGGCAGTTCATCTGCGGCTTCGCGCCGCCCGAAGCGCAAGACCACGACGACATGCCGCTCGACGTCGAGTACGACGCTTTCGACAACTTCATCTGGCCCGCGCTGGCAGAACGCGTGCCGGCCTTCGAGGCGATCCGCATGACAGGCGCCTGGGCCGGCTACTACGAGATGAACGTGTTCGACCACAACGCCATCCTCGGCCTGCATCCCGACTGCGACAACCTGTTCTTTGCGAACGGCTTTTCGGGCCACGGGCTGCAGCAGTGCCCGGCGGCGGGGCGCGGCGTGGCGGAGCTGATCCGCTTCGGCGAATACCGCAGCCTCGATCTTTCCGCGGTCTCGTTCGACCGCATCCTCAAGAACCGGCCGCTGCTCGAAAAGAACGTGATCTAGGGGGACGCCAGCGCCGTGAACGGCCCCGGCTGGCCCAGGGCAGTCTGCCCCTCGTTCAGCACAGCCACCAGCCTGCCGTAGAAAAACGGCAGGCCGAAATCGATGGCGCCGTTGATGCCGGTGCCGGCCACATCGTTGACCGCCACCGCACCCGGGTTGCTCGTGAACAGCGACTGCGCATTCACGATCGAGAAGTTCTGGCTGAAGGAAGAGCCCGCTGCCGCAGTGAAACTGGTGGACAGGGCCAATGAACTCGCGGGGCAATAGAAGCCGGAAAACGAACCGCTCGGGCATCGGGCAATCGCGGAATCGTTCAAAAAGAAGAAGTTCGAGCCGCTGTCCAGAAAGCTGTCGGGAAAGCTCGTGCCCTTGTAGGTCGCCGAGACGGCGAGCGTCTGCGGATTGGTTCGCAGCACCGTCGCGCCGCTCATGGCGTTGTTGGATTGCGTGGCGACGCCGAAGTAGAGCGTTCCGAGCGTCGTGCCCTGGCCCGCCGCCGAGATCGCGGGCAGGCTGAGCACGACCCCGTTGTTGTCCTGCGCGAAAGCGGCCACGAGGTTCTGGGCCTGCATGGCGAGGGGCACCGTGCTTCCCTGGCACGCCCCTCCCGAGGGGCAGGTGTAGTAGGTGGCCGCAACGACCTGCTGCGCGCAGGCCGAACCGCAATCGTGCAGGAAGGCGGCCATGCCGATGATGCCGTTCGTGCCAAGGTCGGCGGGGGTGTTTTCAGCCGCCAGCGTGCCGTTGTCCGAACAGGTGGCCGGGGCGCCGCCCGCCGCCGTGTCGCCCACGATCTGCAGCGGTTGCGCCGCCGCCGACTTCGGCCCCAGCGTGACGTCGGCCACGCGCATCGTTCCCCAGGTGTAGCCATCGAGGAACTGCTCGCATGCATTCAGCGGCGCGCTGTTCACCGTTTCGCGCGGAAGGGCCGCGAGCAGCGAAGGACTGATGGCGGCGGCGGTGATCCGCAGGCCCGTGGAACCAGTGTCGATCAGCACGTTGTTGATCGTCTGGCAGTTGCTCGTTCCTGGTGCGCAGAGCTGCACGCTGACCTGTGGAAGGTTGACCCCGCTCGAACCCGTTCCACGGCCCACCGTGACGGTCATCGCGTTCTGCGCGCTTGCCACCGGCGCCGGGGCCGGGGTCGCAACAGGTGGCAACCCGATCGGCAGGCCGCCGCCGCCTCCGCCGCCACCCCCACCGCAGGCAGCGAGGCTTGCGAGGCCCGCCACGCATACGGCCATGGCCGCAGCCCTGAGAAGCCAGGCTCTGGCGCCGGTCATGCGTTCGTTGCTTGCCTGCTGTGATTCCATGGGCATGTTGGCTGGTGACTGAATAAAGGGTTGGGAGGCTCAGGAACCTGGCGGGATCGACAGCGCATCCGGACTGACGCCGGCAGGCAGCAATTTCGGCAGCCAGGCAACGCCCGTCGAAGAGCGCTGGTGCGTGGAGGCCTGCACCGCGAATGTGTCGTCATTCTGCGAAGTCGTGCCGTGCGAACCCTTGCCTTGCAGGCGCAGCGCGCGAGCGTTCTGGGACATCTGCGTGGCGTACTGGGTGCCCAGCAGCACCGAGAGTTCGGGCCGGTGCGAGCCGCGCCACGCCACCGCGAACACGACGCCGTCCGCTGTCAGGTATTCGCGCTCGATCAGGCCGTCGGGCAGCGTGGTTTCGCGCGTGGTCCAGCTTGGCGTTGTTCCTGCCGTTGCGCTGCCGCCCGTTGCCGGCTCGGTGCTGGCGGCCTTGTTCGCCCCAGTGGCAAGGCGCTGAACCGAAGGCGCGCTGGCGGCACTCAGCGTGGGGGCGCCCCCCAGTTCGGCAAATGCCGAGGGCATGCCGGCCACGGCGAGCGCAAGCGCGAGGCCACCCAGCAGGGCGGCCCTTTGGGCACGATGCGCATGACATTTTTGTGACCCGCTCTTCATGCAGTTTTCCTTTGACGTGCCGACGCGCGGAGATTACATCCCGTTGGCGCCGGGTGGGCAAAGACCTGTGTGCCCGCATTGGCTGGGGCGCCAAGTCGGCCAGCGCTCAGGTTCACAGTGTTAACGCGGTCGCGGGGAGGGCGTAGGATCGCCGCCAGAGAGGTGCCACGACATGACTGCACAGACATTGATCGATACCGCGCAGGCGCTGGTCGCCGGTGACAAGGGCCTGCTCGCGATGGACGAGAGCAACGCCACCTGCAACAAGCGCTTCGCGGCGCTGGGCATTCCGCAGACCGAAGGTGCGCGGCGCGACTGGCGCGAGCTGATCGTCACCGCGCCCGGACTCAGTGACAGCATCAGCGGCGCCATCCTGTTCGACGAAACCATCCGGCAGAAGACGAATGCTGGCACCTCGTTCGCCAAGGCGCTGGCCGACGTCGGCATCATCCCCGGCATCAAGGTCGACATGGGCGCGAAGGCGCTGGCCGGCCATCCGGGCGAGACGGTCACCGAAGGCCTCGACGGGCTGCGCGAACGGCTGGCCGAGTACGTCGGCATGGGCGCGCGCTTTGCCAAGTGGCGCGGCGTGATTGCCATCGGCGACGGCTTGCCCAGCCGTGCCTGCATCGATGTCAACGCCCATGCGCTCGCGCGCTATGCGGCGCTGTGCCAGGAAGCCGGCGTGGTCCCCATCGTCGAGCCTGAAGTGGTGATGGACGGCGACCATTCGCTCGCGCGATGCGCACAGGTGACCGAAGAGGTTCTGCGCGAAGTGTTCACCCAACTGAACGCCCAAAGCGTACTGCTGGAAGGCATGCTGCTCAAGCCGAACATGGTGCTGCCGGGGCAGGGCAGCAAGATGCAGGATTCCGTCGATGCAGTGGCCGATGCCACCGTTGCCTGCTTGCTGCGCACCGTGCCGGCGGCCGTCGCCGGTGTCGCGTTCCTGTCGGGCGGGCAGTCCGCCCAACTGGCTTCGGCCCGCCTGAGCGTGATGAACACGAAGTTCAAGTCGCGCATGCCGTGGGCGCTGACCTTCTCCTTTTCTCGCGCGGTGCAGCAGCCGGCGCTCGACGCATGGAAGGGCGATGCGGCCAACGTCGCGGTGGCCCAGCAGGCGCTGGTGTTCCGCACCCGCTGCAACCGGGCAGCGCGCCGTGGGGAGTACGACGCGCAGAAGGACGCACCCCGCTGAGCGATCGACCAATCAAGCAAGCAGTCGCTCAATCAAGCAAGTAATCGATCAACAAACCAACAAACAACGAGAGACAAGACCCGCTTCATGACGATGCAAGACCTGTACGCGCAAAAGCGCGTTTCCGCTGCCGATGCCGTGCGCCAGGTGCGCAACGGCGACATGATCATCGTGCCGACCGGCGTCGGCGAGCCGCCCTCGCTGCTGACCGCGCTGTCGGAGCAGCGTCGCGATTTTCGCGACGTCAAGGTGGCGCAGATTCTTGCGATGCGCAAGTACGCCTACATCGACCCCGAGACGCTCGACCATGTGCGCCACGTCGCGCTGTTCTTCGGCGGTGCCACCCGCGCGGGCGGGCAGGAAGGCTGGATCGACTTCATCCCCAACTACTTCTCGGAGATCCCGGCGCAGATCGAGCGCGGGCAGATCGCCGCCGAAGTGGTGTTCAGCATGGCGTCGCCGATGGACGCGCACGGCTACTTTGCCGTGAGCCTGGGCGCCGACTACACGATGGCCGCCATCGCCAAGGCGCGCGCGGTGGTGCTGGAGGTCAACCCGAACGTGCCCTTCGCATGCGGCAATTGCCATGTGCACATCTCGCAGGTTGCAGCGCTGGTCGAAAGCGATGCACCGGTGCTCGAAGTGGGCCTGCCGAAGATCGGTCCCGTGCAGGAGGCCATCGGCAAGCATGTGGCCGAACTGATCGACGACGGCTCGACGCTGCAGATCGGCTACGGCGGCATTCCCGACGCGGTGGTCATGCAGCTCACCGGCAAGCACGACCTGGGCATTCACACCGAGATGATCGGCGACGGCATCCTCACGCTGGTGGAAAGCGGCGCCGTCACCAACCGCCGCAAGAACTACCTGCCGGGCAAGTCGGTCGCCACCTTCGCGCTCGGCTCGGGCAAGCTGTACCGCTTCATGGACCGCAATCCGGGGCTGGAGATGCATCCGGTGAACTTCACCAACGACCCGGCGCTGGCGGGGCTGAACGACAACCTCATTGCCATCAACGCAACCATGCAGATCGACCTGCTGGGCCAGTGCGGCTCCGAGAGCCTGGGGCATGCGCCGTATTCGGGCACGGGCGGGCAGTCGGACTTCGTGCGCGCGGCCAATCGCTCGCGCGGCGGCAAGGCCTTCATCGTGCTGCCATCGACCGCCAAGGGCGACACCATCTCGCGTATCGTGCCGTCGCTCTCGCCCGGCACGCATGTGAGCACGAGCAAGAACGACATCAACTACGTGGTCACCGAATACGGTGTGGCGCAGTTGCGCGGCAAATCGGCCAAGCAGCGGGCGCAGGAGCTGATCGCGATTGCGCACCCGAACTTTCGCGCGGAACTCACCGAGCAGGCGAAGCGCGCGAAGTTGCTCTGAGTCAGCCGGTTCAGCCGGCCTTCGCCGCGCGCACCAGTGACGGCGTGGCCTTGTAGTTCTCCGGGAACAGCTTCTTCAGATCGTCGATCTTCGGCAGGTCGTTGATTGCGATGTAGGGCTGGTTGGGGTGCAGCGTCAGGTAGTCCTGGTGGTAGTCCTCGGCTGCGTAGAAGGGCTTGGACATCTCGACAGTGGTTGCGAGCGGCTTGCCGAAGGTCTTGGCCTGGTTCAACTGCGCGATGTAGTCCTTGGCAACGCGGGCCTGGTCGGCGTTTTCGGCGAACACCGTGGAGCGGTATTGCGTGCCGGAGTCCGGCCCCTGCCGGTTGAGTTCGGTCGGATCGTGTGCCACCGAGAAGTAAATCTGCAGCAGCTTGCCGTAGCTGACCTGCTGCGGGTCGTAGGTGATGCGCACCGATTCGGCATGGCCGGTGCGGCCCGAGCCGACTTCGTCATAGCGCGCCGTCTTGGCATCGCCGCCGGCATAGCCCGACACCGCGTTGCTCACGCCCTTGACGCGCTGGAACACGCCCTGCACGCCCCAGAAGCAGCCGCCGGCGAACACGGCGGTTTCGGTCTTCGCGGTCGGAGGCGCCGTCAGGTCGGCGGTGGGCGCGGGCACGCGGCGGGCCGTTTCGGCGAACGAGGGAACGGCATGCCAGACCAGGAGCGCGGCCGCGAGCGTGCCTGCGGTGAGTGCGAAGGATTTCATGGGGTTTCCTTGAAAGAGGTTTCGTTGGCGAAACCGGTGGATGAGACATTGACGCCGAATCCGCCGGGCGTCAATGGCGGCTGCTGCGGGTGAAATCGTTCGAGCAAGCGTTGCTCCAGGCCGGTGCCGCCGTCGCCGGACGACCATTGCGCCAGCAGGCCCGTGTCGAGCCCGAGTGCGACGGCGCTCACGCCCGCGAGCACCGCCACGCCCAGGCCCTTGCGGACCCATTCGCCGATGCCCAGCGAGCGCTTCATGGCCGCGAACAGCCGCCCGCCGGTCCACAGCGCCAGGGCGAGGGAACTGGCGGCGCCGGCCGCATAGGCCAGCAACAGCAGCGAGGTCTGCACATTGGCGCCGTGAATCGCCGCACCAGTCAGCACGAGGCCCAGCACCGGTCCGGCGCAGGGCGCCCACAGCAGGCCGGTGGCAATGCCGAGCACGAAAGAAGGAAGGATGGACGTCGGCGCGTGCTGCGCCTTGCGCCGGGCGGCATCGGACAGCCGCGACCCCAGCGCCACCAGCGGTTGCGCAAGGCGCGCGGAAAGACGCGGCGCGAGCAGCGTGAAGCCCAGCAGCGTCAGCATCGCCATCGCGAGATAGCGGCCGAACTCATTGGCATGCGCGGCCCATGCGCCACCGACCGCCGCGAGGCTGGCCACCGCCGCAAAGGTGAGCGCCATGCCCGCCAGCAGCGGCAGGCCGCTGCGCGCGAAGGGTTGATCGACGCGTGCGAACACGAAGGGCACGACCGGCAGGATGCAGGGCGCAAGAATGGTGAGCGCGCCGCTCAGGTACGACAGCACGAACAGGATCACGAAGGCTCCTTCGGTGCAGGTCGACCCGGGCGGCGCATGGTTCGCAAGAAAGAAGAAAAGAAGAAAGCGAAGCGCGTCGCTTACTTCTTCATCTCGTCCTTGCCCATGCTGTCCTTGGCCATGGAATCTTTCTTCATGCCGTCCTTCGACATGGAATCCTTGGCCATCGAGTCCTTCTTCATGCCGTCCTTGGACATGCTGTCTTTCGCCATCGAATCTTTCTTCATGCCGTCCTTGGCCATCGAGTCCTTGGCCATGCCATCTTTGGCCATTTCATCGGCAGCAAAGGCCGAGGCGCCGGCGAAGGCCATGCAGGTTGCGAGCAGGGTTGCGGTGAGCTTGTTCATTTGGAATCTTCCAGTCGAGTTGAGGTTTCGTTTTCAAAAAAATGGCACGGTCCCAGGGAACACGGCCTCGCACTTTCATCGGCAGTCGAGCGGCTGTGGCAGCCGTTCAGCTCCCTCCGAACCAGTTGTAGCCCTGGTCTTCCCAGTAGCCACCTGTGTAGGTGTTGGTGACGAACATCGCCTTGATGTGCTTGGGGTTCTTGTAGCCAAGCTTGGTGGGCATGCGCAGCTTCATCGGAAAGCCGTACTTGGGCGGCAGTGGCTGGCCGTCGTAGGTCAGCGTCAGCAGCGTCTGCGGGTGCAGCGCGGTGGGCATGTCGATGCTGGTGTAGTAGTCGTCGGCGCACTTGAAGCCGACGTACTTGGCGGTGGTGTCGGCGCCGATGTGGCGCAGGAAGTCGGCAAAGCGCACGCCGCCCCATTTGCCGATGGCGCTCCAGCCTTCCACGCAGATGTGCCGAGTGATCTGGTCGTGCTGCGGCATGGCGCGCAGCTCGGGCAGCGTCCAGCTTCGCTTGTCGGCGACCATGCCGGTCACTTCGAGCTTGTAGCTGGCTTCGTCCACTTCACGGATTTCGTCCTCGCCGTAGTAGGCGTTGAACGGAAAGGGGCGCGTGATCTCCGCTTCGGAGTAGGTCGGCGCAAGCTGCGTGGGGCTGAAGATCAGGCCCTGCACCTTGTCGTTGAAGCGCGAGATCTTCGTCAGTGCCGCTTCGACATGGCTTTCGTCGCTGATGCTGCAGCCGGTGAGCAGCGACAGGCCGCCCAACGTGAGCGAGCGCTGCAGGAAGGCGCGGCGCGCGGGCTGGTCGAGCTTCTTTGCGATCAGCGTGCGGGCTTCGCGCACCACGGCGTCGCCGTCGATGCCGGTCAGGGTGGGGGCTTTGAAGATTTTCATCAGGCTTTGGGCGCGCGGCCGCGGATCATGGTCAGCAGGGTGCGGGGAACCAGCGCCACCATCACGAGGTGCAGCGCCACGAAGGCAACGATGGCGGCCATCGCAAAGAAGTGGATGCGGCGCGCAAAGTCGTAGCCGCCCATCAGGTCGCGCAGCGTGGCGAACTGCACCGACTTCCACAGCACCAGGCCCGACAACACGATCACGATCAGGTCGAGCATCACGAACAGGTAGGCCAGGCGCTGCACGCTGTTGTAGCGGCGCGGGTCGGCATGCGAGAGCTGGCCCTTGAGCGCGGACAGCGCGTCATGCCAGATGCCGGCCGGCGTGACCGGGAAGAACTTGGCCGCGAACCGGCCGCTGGCGATGTTGACGGCCAGGTACACGAGGCCGTTGAAGACCAGCAGCCACATCGCCGCAAAGTGCCACTGCAGCGCACCGCCGAGCCAGCCGCCGAGCGTGATCACGGTCGGAATGGTGAACGGGAAGAAGGGCGCCGCGTCATAGATGCGCCAGCCGCTCGTGACCAGGATCAGCACCGCCACGGCGTTGAGCCAGTGCGTGATGCGCATCCACAGCGGGTGGATGGGACGGGCATCGGGTGCGGTGCTTGCGATGGCTGTGCTGTTCATGGGGCGGATTGTTGGGCGCACCCCATGACCGATTCATCACGCAAAGTTCAATTAATCGTGATAACTCCAAAACCCGTATCGCGGGACAATCGGCGCCATGGACACCCCCAAGCGCGTGCTGATCGTCGAGGACGACGCCCACATTGCCGAACTGCTGCGCATGCACCTGCGCGACGAAGGCTATGGGGTGGAGCACGCCGCCGACGGCCACGCCGGCCTGCGTGAACTGGAGCGCGGCAACTGGGACGCGCTGGTGCTTGACCTGATGCTGCCCGGCATCGACGGCCTTGAAATCTGCCGCCGCGCCCGTGCCATGGCGCGCTACACGCCGATCATCATCATCAGCGCGCGATCGAGCGAAGTGCACCGCATCCTCGGGCTGGAGCTGGGCGCCGACGACTACCTTGCCAAGCCTTTCTCGGTGCTGGAACTGGTGGCGCGCGTCAAGGCGCTGCTGCGGCGCACCGACGCGCTTGCGCGCAATGCGCGCATGGAGTCGGGCAGCCTCACGCTGGGCAACCTGGACATCGAGCCGCTGGCGCGCGAGGTGCGCGTCGACGGCAAGCTCATCGAACTCACGCCGCGCGAGTTCGACCTGCTGTACTTCTTCGCGCGGCATCCGGGCAAGGTGTTCTCGCGGCTCGACCTGCTCAACCAGGTCTGGGGCTACCAGCACGACGGCTACGAGCACACGGTCAACACGCACATCAACCGGCTGCGCACCAAGGTCGAAGCCGACCCGGCCGAGCCGCGCCGCATCCTGACGGTCTGGGGGCGGGGCTACAAGCTGTCGCCAACGGGTGCTGGCGAGGAGGGCGCCGCATGATGGCGTGGGCCACGCTGTCGCGGCGGTTGTCCGCCGTGTTCGCGGTGCTGCTGCTGGCCTGCTGCGGCGCATCGGCCTGGTTGCAGATGCGCTCCAACGGGCAGCATGAGCAGGAAGTGATCCAGCGGCTGTCGAGCGGCCTTGCAGCGCACATTGCGGGCAACTCCGAGCTGATGAAGCCCGGTGGCCTGAACCAGGAGGCGGTGAAGGACCTGTTCGACAAGCTGATGGCCGTGAACCCGAGCGTCGAGGTCTATCTGCTCGACCCCGAGGGCCGCATCGCGGCGCAGGCCGCGCCGCCCGGCCATTTGAAGCACGACAAGGTAGACCTTGCGCCGATCCGCCGCTTGCTCGCGGGCGCGCCGCTGCCGGTGCTGGGCGACGATCCGCGCGGCGAGGGCGGCGCCGGCAAGGTGTTCAGCGTGGCGCCCCTGCGCGTCGATGGGCGCGATGCCGGTTTTGTCTACGTGGTGCTGCAGGGCGAAGACCACGACGCGCTGGCCGCCAACGTCGCGGCCGACAACGTGCTGCGCACCACGCTCTGGTCGATGGGGCTGGTGGCGTTGCTGGGGCTGCTGGCTGGCCTTGCCGCCTTCCGGCTCATCACCCGGCCGCTGCGCGAGCTGACGGCGGCGGTCAAGCGCTTCGAGACCGAAGGCATCGCATCGCTGGAAAGCGAAACGCCCCGGCTGGAGCGGCTGTCGCGCGGCAATGACGAGATCGCGCAACTGGGCGAAGCCTTCACGCAGATGACGCGCCGCATCGCCGAGCAATGGCGCGAACTCACGCTGCAGGACCAGCAGCGCCGCGAGCTGTTCGCCAACATCTCGCACGACCTGCGCACGCCGCTCACTTCGCTGCATGGCTATCTTGAAACGCTGCTGCTCAAGGCTGGCACGCTCAGCGAAGAAGAGCGGCGCCGCTACCTGGAGATCGCGCTCGGCCAGAGCCGCAAGGTCGGGCGCCTCGCGCAAGAGGTGTTCGAGCTGGCGCGGCTCGAATACGGCGTGGTCAAGCCCGAGAAGGAAAGCTTTGCGCTGGCCGACCTCGTGCAGGACGTGTTCCAGAAATTCGAGCTGGCGGCCGAGGCGCGCCACCAGCAGCTCAAGCCCGACATCGCGCCGGGCTTGCCGGTGGTGTCGGCCGACCTCGGGATGATCGAGCGCGTGCTGACCAACCTGCTGGACAACGCGATCCGTCACACGCCGGCGGGCGGCCGGATCGAGGTGCAGTTGCGCGCCGAGAACTCAGGCGTTGCGGTGCAGGTGAGCGACACGGGGCCGGGCATTCCGGGCGAGCTGCAGAAGGGCCTGTTCATGCGGCCGGTGTTCATGAGCGGTGCGCGCAGCGACGGCTCCAGCAGCGGCGGCCTTGGGCTGGTGATCGTCAAGCGCATCCTGCAACTGCACGGCAGCGACATCCGGCTGGTGCAGCAGCCTGACAAGGGGGCGGTGTTCCGCTTTCAGCTTGGCGGTGTTGCGGGCGGCTGAGCCGCTGCGTTCGTTCGATTCAGGCCTCGGGGCCGACACGCTGCTTCAGTTGCGCAATGAGCCCCTGCAGATCGAAGCCCTGTTCGGCCACCGACTTGGGCAGGATGTGAAAGATCCGGGGCATCGGGTAGATCAGCACGAAGCGGTCGTTCTGCCGCCACTTCAGGATGTTCTCCCAGACGAGGATGCCTTCGCCGTGCGGGGAGCTCAGGCGCAGACCGTTGTCGAGCAGCTCGGCACCGAATTCCGAATGCATGGCCTTGTACTTGCGATAGTGGCGGCGGGCCATGATTGGCGCAACAACAAGGGCAATCAGGATCACGCCGAGGCCACCGCCCAGTCCGCCCAGTGCAATGGGCCACATCGCGGGACCGCTGAGCAACGCGCCCACCACCACCAGCACCGCCAGGCCGGCCAGCAGCGCCCAGCGCGTCCGGGTCATCCGCGCGAAGGTCTTCATCGCGGTGGCGTAGTCGTCTTCGGAGATCCTGAATTTCGCGATCATGGGCTGCTGTGGTGGGTTTGCCTGCGGGCGACGGTCGATGCTACAAGAGCGGCGCGACCCAACCACAGGAGACAAGAGACATGCCCGTTTTCGACACCGTCCTGATCGACAAGGACCCGCAACATCCACGCATCGCGCGCCTCGTGCTCAACCGGCCCGAAAAGCTCAACGCCATCGGCGAGACCACGCCTTCCGAGATCCGCCGCGCCGTCGAGTGGGCGGAGGCCGATGACGAAGTGCATGTGATCGTGGTCGAAGGCGCGGGCCGTGCCTTCTGCGCCGGCTACGACCTGGGAGACTACGCCGAAGGCCACGGCCGCGAGGGAAAGGGCGACCATCCCTGCCGGCAGGAGAAGACGCCCTGGGACCCGATGCTCGACTACGCTGCCATGAAGCGCAACACCGAAGACTTCATGGCCCTGTGGCGCTGCAACAAGCCGACCATCGCCAAGGTGCACGGTTATGCGGTGGCCGGCGGCAGCGACATCGCGCTGTGCTGCGACCTGCTGACCATGGCCGACGACGCGCGCATCGGCTACATGCCCACGCGCGTGTGGGGCTGCCCGACCACTGCGATGTGGACCTATCGGCTGGGCGCCCTGCGCGCCAAGCAGCTCATGTTCACGGGCGACACCATCGCCGGCACGCAGGCGGCCGAATGGGGACTGGCCAATTTCTCGGTGCCGGCCGAACAGCTCGACGATGCCACGTTGAAGCTGGCGCAACGCATCGCGGGCGTGCCGCGTTCGCATCTGATGATGCACAAGCTCGTCGTCAACCAGGTGTGGCATTCGATGGGGCTGGAGCAAAGCCAGATGTTCGCCACCGTGTTCGACGGCATCACGCGCCACAACCCGGAAGGCATGTGGTTCCGGCGGCAGGCGGAGGCCGAGGGTTTCAAGAGCGCCGTCGCGTGGCGTGACAGCGGCCGCAATATTCCTGAAGGCGACGAGGCAAGGGCGCTCGTCGTGGAACTCGAAGCGAAGCTCGCGGCGGCGCGGGCGGCCGTGCCGGTCAGTTCGTCTTGAGCAGCATCTGCGGTCGCTCGCGCTCGGGCTGGCCTTCGATGGGCGCCGCGATGGCGCCGATGCGCTGCGCGCCGAAGGCCTGGTAGAAGGCTTCGGCGTACGGGTCGGCGTCGATGTGCAAGGTGCTCGCGCCCTGCGTGGCCGCAAGTTGCCGGGCGGCCATCAACAGCGCGCGGCCGATGCCACGGCCCATGTGGGCCGAAACGACCCACAGGTGGTCGAGCAGCCATCCGGTGTTCGCGTCGGCCTGCGGCGGCATGATGATGACGAAGCCCGCCACGTCACCGCCGACCTCGGCCACGCGTGCATACCGTTCATCGAGCTGTGCGGGTTCGACCGTCAGGTCGACGCGCCAGCGTTCGAGCTGTGCGGCGGGATAGGGCCAGTGGGCTTTGGAAGCCAGGGCAATGCTGCTCAGCAGCGCGGCCTCCTCGGGGCGGGCCGGTCTCAACGAAGGCATTTGCTCGAGCGTTTGCTGCGGTGTCGTCATGGCCCGGTCGTTCCGCCGCCTCGACGGGTGACGACCACCGTGGCTTCGAGGCCTTCGTAGGCTTCAGCATCGCCATACCAACTGCCCGAGATCGGTGCCGCCTGCGCCGGGTCGCGCGTGACGCCGACGCGGATCAACTGGCCGCTGCCCATCAGGTTGTTGGTCGGGTCGAACGCCAGCCAGCCGATGCCCGGCAGGTAGGCCTGCAGCCACGCGTGCGTGGTGCCGGCGCCGGTCATCGATTCACCGGCTTCCTGGTTCGCGCGGTCGAGCGCGGCGTCGTACAGGTAGCCGGAGACGAAGCGCGTTGCAATGCCCAGGCGGCGCGCGGCTTCCATCATCAGCAGTGCGTAGTCGCGGCAACTGCCGCTGCCCAGGGCCAGCGTGGCAAGCGGCGTCTGCGTGCCTTCTTCGTCGCGCGCCTTGTATTCGAGGCTCTGGCCGATGTGCGCGTTCATGCGCGCGAGCACGTCGCGCGTGCTGTTCGGCTTGTCGGTGTGCAGGAACTGGTGGGCCCAGCGGATCAGCGTGCCCTGGTTGTCGTCTTCGTGGTGCGGGCGCAGGTAGTGCTCGAGGTCGAGGCGCTCCTGCACCGAATAGGCAAAGGGCAAGAATTCAGCGGCGGGGTCGAGCGCGAGCTGATCCTGCTGCGCGGGCACATGCTCGATGGTGAAAGAGCACACGATGCGCAGCTCGGTCGCTTCGCCCATCGGCTGCACCAGCGCAACCGAGTTCGAGTGCGGATCTTGAATGAGCCGCGTGAAGGCCTGCGGGCTCACCTGCAGGTCGGTGGCCAGCACGCGCAGGTCGTGGCTGTCGCGCGGACGGAACATCACGCGGTGCAAGCCGAAGGTGACCGGCTTCGTGTAGCGGTAGACGGTGGTGTGCGTGATGTCGTACTGGATGGCCATGCGGTGCATTCTCACGCCTTCACAAGACAAGTGGTGGCTTGTGGCGGCTCAATGCCGCAGAATCGGCGCCCGCTCGATCTTTCATGCCTTTTTCAAGGAGATTCCAGACGCCATGTACTCCGCCACTTTCATCTTCGCCACGAAGCAGTTCGACGACGAGTTCCATCGCCTCGACCAGACCATCGCCACGGCCGCGAAGTCGCTGCCCGGCTACCTGGGCGAAGAGACGTGGGAGAACACCGGCAACGGGCTGGTGTCGAACGTGTACTACTGGGATTCGCTCGACAGCCTGCAGGCGCTGATCCGGCACCCGGTGCACCAGCAGGCCAAGGCCGCGCAGGCGAACTGGCTCGATGGGTACAAGGTGGTGATCTCCGAGGTGCTGCGCACGTATGGAGACAGCCGCATCGATCACATGCTGGCGCCTTCGGGCCAGGCCGAGGCGTAGGCGGCGAATGATCGAATCGCTCGGCTACGTCCAGGTGCTGGGTGGCCTGGCGATCGGTGTTTTCTCGGGCGTGGTGGCCGGCCTGCTCGGCGTGAGTCCCGGTGGCGTGCTGGTGCCTGCGCTGGCGCTCATGCCCGGTCTTGGGCAGCACGACGCACAGGCCATTTCGCTCGCGGCGCAGCTCGTGCCGACCAGCCTTGCGGGGTTTCTGCGTTATCGGGTGTCGGGGCACGGGGCTTCGTGGCGCACTGTGGCCTGGATATCGTTGGGTTTTCTGGGCGGGGCCTATCTGGGGGCGCGCGGTGCGCATGGCGTGGGCGATGCGGCCTTGCGGTGGATGTTCGTCGGCTACCTGCTGGTGCTGGCCGCGCTCGTTGTGCTGAAGTCGCCGTCTTCGCGCGCGGTCGGCGCGGGTATCGCACTGCCGGACGAGCCGCGCGGGGCAGTGCCTGCATTGCTGATGGTGGGCGTGGTGGCGGGGGCTTCGTCGGGCCTGCTCGGCATTGGCGGTGGGCTGGCCATCACGGCGCTGCTGACGGTGGCGCTGCACTACTCGCAGCACCGGGCGCAGGCGGTCAGCTTGGCGATCAACGCCTTGCCGCTGGCGTTGCCGGCGGTGTTCGTCTATGTCAGCGCGGCGAACGGCCTGCCGTGGGTGCTGCTGGGGTTTGTCGTGGTGGGGCTGTGGATCGGTACGGCGCTGGGAGCCCGGCTAGCCACGCGGCTGGAAGAGCGTGCGCTGCGCAAGTACTTCCTGGTGCTGGTGGTGTGCATGGCGCTGCTGATGGCCTACCGGGCTGCGGGCTCGGCCTGAAGGGATCGATCAGAGCCGCTGTGTGCCGAGCGCCTTGGCGAGCGTTGCGGGCAAAGGCAACGGTTCGCCATGCCATTGCGCCGCCAGCAGTTCTGCGCAGAGGGCGGCAAAGCTCAGGCCGCGCGAGCCCAGTGCGGTGCAGGCCCAGAGGCCGTTTGCATCTTCACCCAGTGGACCGACCAGCGGCCGGCGGTCGCCCGAAGCGCATCGCACGCCGACCCAGGCGTTGACTTCGCCGCGCTCGAAGGCCGGGGCCAGTGACGCGGCTGCGGCGGGGTGGAGCCGGGCGAGGCGTTCGCGGTTTGACGCGGCGTCTTCGGCGTTCGGCGCGAGGTCCGTGCTGTCGCGATCGAAGGTGGCGCCGGCCAGCCAGAGCTGGGCGCCTTCGGTATTGGGGACGTGAGCGATCAGGTGGCCGTCGCCGTTGAGTGGCGTGGCGGGCAGCGCGGCTTCCGCGGTCATGCGACCCCATGCGACCTGTCCACGCACGGGTTGCAACGGGAGCGAAGGCGCGAAGCGGACGGACTCGAAGCCGGCGGCGATGACAACGCGGTCGGCTTCGATCAGCAGCCGATCGGATGCATCGAAGAGTTGCCAGCCTTCGGCACCGCGCGTCAGGCGGGCCACGGAGGTGTTGCCACGGAATTCGATGCCGGCCTCGCGCAGCCATGCGTGGATCAGGCGATGGGGCTTCACCCATGCAGCGCGCCTGTGCCAGAGCGCTGGTGCATCGACTGGCAGATCGACAGCCGCCAGTTGCGTTGCGTTCGCAGGCCACGATTCATTGGGGCCGTTGTCACTCCAGCCGGCCGGTACGCGCGCATCGCCGTCGGGGCGGCGCTCCAGCACGCCGCTGGCGAGCCAGTCGCGACCTTCTTCCAGCAGTCGCTCCAGCTCTTGCCATGTCGCGCGGATGCCGGCGCGTGTCAGCCGCGACAGCAGTGCATCGTCCGGCGAGACATGCGGCGCCAGCATGCCCACCGGCAGGCCCGAAGCGCCCGAGGCCGGTTGGTCGGCTGCATCGAGCACGGTGACCTGCCATCCGCGCCGCGCGAGGCTGGCCGCAACGGCGGCGCCCGCAAGCCCGGCACCGATCACGGCGCAGCGCCCCGGTGTCTCGACGTGTTTAGGCGCGGGTCCGCGTCGCCGCACAGTCCAGGCAGGCGCGAACACGCCACCCAGGCAGTCGCGCTTGGGCGCCAAGCCCTCGCGCCTTTCAAGCTGGAAGCCGTTCTGCGACAGCGCATCACGCACCGCCCGCGCAAAGGTCCAGGTGGCCAGGCCGGTGCCCTGGCGGGCGAAGCGCGACACCGCCTTCAGCGTGTCGGGCGACCACATGGCAGGGTTCTGCTGCGGGCTGAAGCCATCCAGGAAGATGCTGTCCGCCTCGAAACGCTGCGCGCGCAGCATCGCCTGCACATCGCCGATGCACAGCGTGAGCAGCACGCGGCCTTCGTCGAAGGCCAGCCGATGAAAGCCCGGCAGCAGCCCATGCCACTGCGCGACCAGTTCCCCGGCCAGTGGCTTCAGCTCGGCGTAGGCCTCGGCGGCGCGCAGCAGGTCTTCAGGCGCGACCGGGTGCGCCTCGACCGAGACGAAATGCAGCATCCGTGGCCGCTCGGCGTCCGCACGCCAGGCCTGCCAGGTTGTCAGGAAATTGAGGCCCAGGCCGAAGCCGGTTTCGAGAATCCGCCATTGCGGGCGTCCGGCCCAGGCCGCGGGCAGGCCGCAGCCGCCCAGGAACACATGGCGCGACTGCGCCAGTGCCCCGGTTTCGGTGTGATAGATGTCGTCGAAGCGTTCGCTGCGGGGGACGCCGTCAGCGCGCCAGGCCACGGGCTCGGCGGTCACGACGGGGTGGCTGCGCTCAGGCGGCCGGGGGAGGGACGTAGCCTTGCGCCACGTCGGCGCCTTCGCCGAAGAAGTGCTTTTCCATCTGGCGGGCCAGGTATTGGCGGGCGCGCAGATCGGCCAGATTCAGCCGGTTTTCATTGACCAGCATCGTTTGCTGCTTGAGCCAGGCGGCCCAGGCTTCCTTGCTGACGTTTTCCCACAGGCGCTTGCCCAGATCGCCTGGGTAGGGCGGGAAATCGAGCCCTTCGGCCTCTTTGCCGAGTTTGATGCACTGAACCATGCGTGCCATTGCTATTGCCTTTGAACGGGAAAAGTGGGGGAAAGCGGTTGCTTAGTTGATTTTGCTATTTAGAACTGAAAACTTGGTCGTTCCAGTTTCTATATGTCGTATTGAGAATACGCAGCTTCATTGATATGCCTTTTTAGAGCAAGAACCATGAGCCTTCGCCGCGACTTTATCAAGCTTTCCCTGGGCGCCGGCGTGGCCGGTGCCTTGGCCCTGTCGGCATTGCCGACGTTTGCCCAAGGCGGCGCGGCTCCCGTGACGCTGCTGAACGTGTCGTACGACCCGACGCGCGAGCTGTACGTGGACTACAACCAGGCCTTCGCCAAGTACTGGAAGGCCAAGACCGGCCAGGACGTGACGGTCAAGCAATCGCACGGCGGCTCGGGCAAGCAGGCCCGCTCGATCATCGACGGCATCGACGCCGACGTGGCCACGCTGGCCCTGGGCGGCGACGTCGACGCGCTCGTCACGCACGGCGGCCTCGTCAAGGCCGACTGGCAAAAGCGCCTGCCGCACAACTCCGCCCCCTACACCTCGACCATCGTGTTCCTGGTGAAAAAAGGCAACCCCAAAGGCCTGAAGGACTGGGACGACCTCATCAAGCCCGGCGTGCAGGTGATCACCCCCAACCCCAAGACCTCGGGCGGCGCCCGCTGGAACTACCTGGCCGCATGGGAATTCGCCAAGCGCAAGTACGGCGGCGATGCCAAGGCCAAGGAATACATCGGCAACCTGTTCAAGAACGTGCCCGTGCTCGACACCGGCGCGCGCGGCTCGACCATCACCTTCGTGCAGCGCGGCGTGGGCGACGTTCTGCTGGCCTGGGAAAACGAAGCCTTCCTGGCGCTGAAGGAATTCGGCCCCGAGAAGTTCGAGATCGTCGTGCCTTCCATCTCCATCCTGGCCGAGCCCAGCGTGGCGGTGGTCGACAAGGTCGTCGACAAGAAGGGCACGCGTGCCGTGGCCGAGGAATACCTGAAGTACCTGTACTCGGACGAAGGCCAGGACATCGCTGGCCGCAACTTCTACCGCCCGACGTCCGACAAGGCGAAGGCCAAGTACGACAAGCAGTTCCCCAAGCTGACGCTGGTGACCATCGACCAGGCCTTCGGCGGCTGGGCGAAGGCCGACAAGGAGCATTTCGCCGATGGCGGCTCCTTCGACCAGATCTACACGACCAAGCAGAAGTAACCCAATCCGCTACCGAACTGGTAGTGCATGGCGCCCGTCGAACGGGCGCCATGGATTGTTTCGCTCTGAATTCCTGAAGAAAAACGAAAGCCTCCCGTGTCCGTTCTCCTGATTGCCGGCAGCCCCTCGGCCCCGTCCCGATCCACCGCCTTGCTAGAGGCCGTGGGCGAGCGGCTGGCCAAACGCAATGCCCGCATCGAGCGGCTCTCGATCCGCGACCTGCCGGCGCAGGCGCTGCTGCTGGCCGAGTGGACCCATCCGGCCATCGAGCGCGCCATCGCCCAGGTGGCGTCAGCCCGCGTGATCGTGGTGGCCACGCCGGTCTACAAGGCGGCCTACAGCGGCGTGCTGAAAGTCTTTCTGGACCTGCTCGCGCAGAACGCGCTCAAGGGCAAGACGGTGCTGCCATTGGCCACCGGCGGCAGCCCGCATCACATGCTCGCGCTCGACTACGCACTGCGGCCCGTGCTGCAGTCGCTGTCGGCGCGCCACATCCTGCCGGGCGTCTACGCCAGCGATTCGCAGATTGCGCTGACGCCCGAGAACGCCTATCAGGTGCACAACGACCTGGCCGAGCGACTCAACGAGGCCGTCGAGGTGCTCGCTACCGAAGGCCTGAAGCTGCCGGCAACCCACGGCTTCGAGCCGGTGCCGTTCTCCCGCGTGCGATGTAGCGTCTGACGGCCGGGTTCTTCATCGAACCAGCCCCACTCAGACCCATCCCTGTTCCCGATTCTTGAAGCCGCCTGCGCGCGGCCGGGGACAGCCTTTGCCTGAAGTTTTTGCAACACCAAGGAATCCACGCATGACCCCCGTTGCCACCGAAGACTCCGTGCTCGACACGACGCCGCGCTCCTTCTGGCATGCGCTGGGCGACCTCGCCGTGAGCGCCATCGTCGTCAGCGCGATCGCGCTGATCGTGAGCTTCATTTCCGCCGTCTGATCCGCGCGGCGCTTCCACATACGAACACCGATTGCCATGACACTGATTTCCGCTTCCCGCCGCCGCCTGATCCAGGGCGTTGCCGCCGCCATCGCGCTTCCTTCCTCGTTCGCCGCATTGGCGCAGGCACCCGGGCGACAGCTTCGCATCGGCAACCAGAAGGGGCCGCTCAGCATCCTCAAGGGCCGTGGAACGCTGGAAAAGCGGCTCGCGCCGCTCGGCGTGACGCTCAAGTGGACCGAGTTCACCGCCGGCCCCGTGCAGCTCGAAGCCCTCAACGTCGGCTCCATCGACTTCGGCGATGTGGGCGAAGCGCCGCCCATCTTTGCGCAGGCTGCCGGTGCGCCGCTGGCCTATGTGGCGGCCACGGTGACGCGTCCTCAATCTGAAGCGGTGCTGGTGCCCAAGGGCTCGGCCATCAAGACCGTGGCCGAACTGAAGGGCAAGAAGATCGCACTCAACAAGGGCTCGAACGTTCATTACTTCATCGTCAAGTTGTTCGAGAAGCACGGCCTTTCCTACAGCGACCTGAACCTGGTCTACCTGCCGCCCGCCGATGCGCGCGCCGCCTTCGAGAAAGGTTCGGTCGACGCCTGGGTGATCTGGGACCCGTTCCTGGCCGCAGCCGAAAAAGCGCTGGAAGCACGCGTGCTGGCCGACGCCACCGGCGTCGTGGACAACCGCGCCTACTACTTCTCGTCGCTCGACTACGTGGCAAAGAATGCCGACGTGCTCGCCATCGCTGTCGAAGAGATCAACAAGATCGACGTCTGGGGCGAAGCCAACAAGAGCGAATACGCGGGCGAACTGGCCAAGCTCTGGGGCCTGCCCAAGCCGGTGGCCGACCTGACGGTGGGCCGCGTGGGCTACGGCACCGGCTCGATCACCAAAGCCATCCTGGCCGAGCAGCAGAAGATTGCCGACACCTTCTTCGAGCTGAAGCTGATCCCGAAAAAGATCAACGTGCTCGAAGCCGCCGGCGCAGGGATTGCGTGATGCAGATCTTCTGGTTTCTCCCCACGCACGGCGACAGCCGCTACCTCGGCACGAGCGAAGGCGCGCGCCCCATCGACCTGGCCTACCTGCAGCAGATCGCGGGCGCGGCCGACAACCTGGGCTACGAAGGCGTGTTGATTCCCACGGGCCGTTCGTGCGAAGACCCGTGGGTCATCGCGTCGAGCCTGATCGGCTCGACGAAGAAGCTCAAGTTCCTGGTCGCGGTGCGGCCCGGCCTGCACCAGCCCAGCCTGGCCGCGCGCATGGCCGCCACGTTCGACCGGCTCTCGGGCGGGCGTCTGCTGGTGAACCTTGTGACCGGCGGCGACCAGGCCGAACTCGAAGGCGATGGCGTGTACCTCGACCATGCGTCGCGCTACGAGCAGTCCGCCGAATTCATCCGCATCTGGCGCGAGATCATCGCGCGCAGCCATGACGGACAGGCCTTCGACTTCGAAGGCAAGCACCTGAGCGTGAAGGGCGCCAAGCTGCTGTATCCACCGGTGCAAAAGCCATACCCGCCCGTGTGGTTCGGCGGCTCGTCGGCCGCGGCGCATGACCTCGCGGCCGAGCAGGTCGATGCGTACCTCACCTGGGGTGAGCCGCCCGCCGAAGTGGCCAAGAAGATCGCCGACGTGCGCGCCCGTGCCGAACGCCAGGGCCGCAAGGTCGAGTTCGGCATCCGCCTGCACGTGATCGTGCGCGAGACCGAAGACGCCGCCTGGAAGGCCGCCGAAGAACTGATCAGCCGCGTGGACGACGAGACCGTCATCCGCGCCCAGGCCGCCTTTTCCCGCATGGATTCAGAAGGCCAGCGCCGCATGGCCGCACTGCATGCGGGCGGTGCCAAGCGTTCGCGCGCCGAACTGGAAATCTCGCCGAACCTGTGGGCCGGCGTGGGCCTCGTGCGCGGTGGTGCCGGCACTGCATTGGTGGGCGATGCAAAGACCGTCGCGGCACGCATCGACGAGTACGCGGCACTCGGCCTCGACAAATTCATTCTCTCGGGCTACCCGCACCTGGAAGAGGCCTACCGCTTCGCCGAGCTGGTGTTCCCGCTGCTGTCGCGCAAGGCGCAGACGCGTCTGGCGGGCGGCTCGCTCAGCGGACCGTTCGGCGAGGTCGTCGCCAACCTCGATGCGCCGTCGCGGCTCGTCTCCCAAAGCTGAAGGACTCCCATGACCGAACAAGTGCAGGAGCTTCCGGTGGCCACCAACGATGCAGGCACAGGCAAGGTGTTGAAGGCCTTCGTCGTCAACGTCGCGAAGCGGCTCGTTCCGTGGCTGGTGCCCGTCGGGCTGATCGTGTTCTGGCAGATCGCGTCATCGCTCGGCTGGATCTCCACCCGCGTGCTGCCGGCACCGGTCGATGTGGTCAAGGCCGCGTGGACGCTCACCGCGTCGGGCGAGCTCTGGACGCACGTCAAGGTCAGCGCGGGCCGTGCGCTCGCGGGCCTGGCCATCGGCGGCGGGGCAGGGCTGGCGCTCGGCCTGCTGACCGGCTCGGTGAAGTTCGCCGAAACGCTGCTCGACTCGACCATCCAGATGGTGCGCAACATCCCCGCGCTGGCGCTGATTCCGCTGGTGATTCTGTGGTTCGGCATCGACGAGTCGGCCAAGCTGTTCCTGATCTCGGTGTCGGTGTTCTTTCCGATCTACCTGAACACCTTCCACGGCATCCGCAACGTCGATCCGCAGCTCATCGAGATGGGGCGCACCTATGGCCTGTCGCGCTGGCAGCTCTACCGCGAGGTGATCCTGCCGGGCGCGCTGTCGTCGATCCTGGTGGGCCTGCGTTTCTCGCTGGGCCTGATGTGGGTGATCCTGATCGTGGCCGAGACCATTTCAGCGCAGGCCGGCATCGGCTACCTGACGATGAACGCCCGCGAGTTCCTGCAGACCGACATCGTGCTGGTGGGCATCCTGCTGTACGCGCTGCTCGGCAAGCTGGCCGATCTGTTCGCACGCGGACTGGAGCAATGGTGGCTGCGCTGGCACCCCGGCTACCAGAAGAAGGCGAGCTGAGGGCAGGGCATGACGACGAAATCCATGATCTCCCGCCGCACGGCCATCGCCACGCTGGGCGCTGTTGCTGCATTAGCCTCGGGCGCGACGCTGGCGCAGGGCACGGCCACCCGGCCCGTTACCGTGCGGCTCGGCTACCAGAAGTCCTCGACGCTGATTGCCGTGCTCAAGGCACAGGGCACGCTCGAAAGGCAACTCGCGCCGCTGAACGCCACGCTGAGCTGGCACGAGTTCACCAGCGGCCTGCCGTTGCTCGAAGCGCTGAATCTCGACAACCTCGACATCAGCGCCGACGTGGCCGATACCGTGCCGGTGTTCGCACAGGCCGCCGGCGCCGACCTGACCTTTCTTGCGCAAGAGGCGCCGTCGCCTGCCGCGCAAGCCATCGTGGTGCGCGAAGACTCGCCGATCCGCGCGGTGGCCGATCTCAAGGGCAAGAAGATCGGCTTTGCCAAGGCGGCCGGCGTGCACTATCTGCTGATCGCCGCGCTCGACAAGGCCGGCCTGTCGTTCAAGGACATCGAACCGGCGTACCTCACGCCCGCCGATGGCCGCGCCGCCTTCGAGAAGGGCGCGATCGACGCCTGGGTGGTGTGGGACCCGTTCCTTTCCGCCGCGCAGCGCCAGTCGAAGGTGCGCGTGCTGGCCGACGGTGCGGGCATCGCCTCGTACCAGCGCTACTACCTGGCCCGCAGCAAGTTCGCCAAGGCCCGGCCCGACGTGTTGCACGTGGTCTATGCCGAGCTGGAAAAGACCGGCAAGTGGGTCAAGCAGAACCCGAAGGAAGCGGCCGCGCTGCTGTCGCCCGTGTGGGGTCTGGACGCCGCGACCATCGAGCAGGCCAACAGCCGCCGCAGCTACGCGGTGCGGCCGGTGGTGGCCGAAGGCCTCACCGAGCAGCAACGCATTGCCGATGCCTTCTTCTCCGAGAAGCTGCTGCCCAGAAAAATCAATGCGCTCGACGTGGCGCTGTTCAAGCCCGGAGCCTGAAATCATGAGTGCCGTTCTGAAAGACATCCAACCCCAGGCCATCGCCGGTGGCGTGCGCCTCGAAGCGCGGGGCCTGCACAAGCGCTACGGCGCACGCGAAGTGCTGCGCAACACGCAGCTCACCATCGAGCCGGGCCAGTTCCTGGCCATCGTCGGGCGCAGCGGTTGCGGCAAGAGCACGCTGCTGCGGCTCATCGCGGGGCTTGAAGAAGCAAGCGCCGGTGGGCTCTACACCGATGGCAGGGCCGTGCACGGCCTGCACGACGACACGCGCATCATGTTCCAGGAGGCGCGCCTGTTGCCCTGGCGCCGCGTGCTCGACAACGTGACGCTGGGCCTGCCCAGCGACGCCAAGGCGCGCGGCAAGGAAGTGCTCGCGCAAGTCGGCCTGGCCGACCGCGAGAACGAATGGCCGGCGCGCCTGTCGGGCGGGCAGCGCCAGCGCGTGGCGTTGGCACGGGCTCTTGTGCATCACCCGCGCCTGCTGCTGCTCGACGAGCCGCTGGGTGCGCTCGATGCACTCACGCGCATCGAGATGCACCGCCTCATCGAGAACTTGTGGCAGCGCCACCGGTTCACCGCGCTGCTGGTGACGCACGACGTGCAGGAAGCCGTGGCGCTGGCCGACCGCGTGATCCTGATTGAGGACGGCCGCATCGCGCTCGACGAGAACATTGCGCTGGCCCGCCCGCGCTCGCAGGGCGATCCGGCCTTTGCGGCCATCGAGAAACGCATCCTCGACCGCGTGCTGCAAAAGCCCGGCGAGTCCGAGCCCGAACCCGAAAGCGCCAACACCGGTTGGCTCGGCGCGCCCGCGCACGCGCTGCGCTGGGCCATCTGAGATTTCTCTTCTTCCCATCCGCCAATCCTGAAAGGCAGTTGTATGTCGCAGAACTGGAAATTCGAAACCCTGTCGGTGCATGCCGGCTACTCGCCCGAACCCACCACGCGCGCCGTGGCGCCGCCGATCTACCAGACGGTGGCCTACGCCTTCGACAGCGCGCAGCACGGCGCCGACCTGTTCGACCTGAAGGTGCCGGGCAACATCTACACCCGCATCAACAACCCGACGCAGGACGTGCTGGAGCAGCGCGTGGCCGCGCTCGAAGGCGGCATCGCGGCGCTGGCGCTGGCCTCGGGGCAAGCGGCAGTGACCTATGCGATCCAGACCATCGCCGAGGCGGGCGACAACATCATCAGCAGCACCGCGCTGTATGGCGGCACCTACAACCTGTTCGCGCACACGCTGCCGCAGTTCGGCATCACGACGCGCTTTGCCGACCACCGCGATCCAACCAGCTTCGAGAAGCTGTTCGACGAGAAGACCAAGGCGGTGTTCGTCGAGTCGCTCGGCAACCCGGCCGGCAACGTGACCGACATCGCGGCCATCGCTGAAATTGCACACCGCCACGGCGTGCCGCTGATCGTCGACAACACCGTGCCTTCGCCTTACCTGAGCCGGCCCATCGAGCATGGCGCCGACATCGTGGTGCACTCGCTCACCAAGTACCTGGGCGGCCACGGCACCAGCATCGGCGGCGCCATCGTCGATTCGGGCAAGTTCCCCTGGGCCGAGCACAAGCAGCGCTTCAAGCGCCTGAACGAACCCGATGTGAGCTACCACGGCGTGGTCTACACCGAGGCGCTGGGTCCGGCCGCCTACATCGGGCGTGCGCGCGTGGTGCCGCTGCGCAATACCGGCGCCGCCATCTCGCCGTTCAACGCCTTCCTGATCCTGCAGGGCATCGAGACGCTGGCGTTGCGCATGGACCGCATCAGCAGCAATGCGCTGCGGGTGGCGCAACACCTGAAGACGCACAAGGCCGTGAACTGGGTCAACTACGCCGCGCTCGAAGACCACCCCGACCACGCGCTGGCGCAGAAGTACTTCGGCGGTCGCTCCAGCGGCGTGCTGACCTTCGGCATCGGCAGTGGCCGCGAAGGCGGGGCGAAGTTCCTCGATGCGTTGAAGCTCTTCACGCGCCTGGTGAACATAGGTGACGTGCGCTCGCTCGCCACGCACCCAGCCTCGACCACGCACCGGCAACTGTCGCCCGAAGAACTGGCCAAGGCGGGCGTGACCGAAGACACGGTGCGCCTGTCGGTCGGCATCGAACACATCGACGACCTGCTGGCCGACCTCGACGTCGCACTGGCGGCAGCGTCCTGAACGCCGCAAGGAAGAACCATGACCACGCTCAACACCATCCCCGACGCAGCGCTCGACCAACTGTTTCGCAAGGCGCGCACCGTGCATGCCTTCAAGCCGGTGCCCGTGACCGACGAGCTGATTCACAAGCTCTACGACCTCGTGAAGTGGGGCCCGACCGCCTTCAACGCCCAGCCGGCGCGCTTCGTGTTCGTGCGCAGCGAAGAGGCCAAGGAAAAGCTCAAGCCGGCGGTGTCGGCGGGCAACACCGCGCAGACGCTGCAGGCCGGCGTGACAGTGATCGTGGCGCACGACACGCGCTTCTACGAACACCTGCCCGCGCAGTTCCCGGCCTACGACGCCAAGCCAATCTTCGAGAAGAGCGCCGAGGCAGCGCAGGCCACGGCCTTTCGCAACAGCAGCCTGCAGGGCGCCTACCTGATCCTGGCGGCCCGCTCCCTTGGGCTCGACGCAGGGCCGCAATCGGGCTTCAACGCCGACCTGATCGACAAGGCCTTCTTCCCCGATGGCCGCTATCGCGCCAACTTCCTCGTCAACCTCGGCGTGGCTGACCACGCCGCAACTTTCGAGCGCGGCCCCCGGCTGGCGTTCGACGAAGTGGCGCAGATCGTCTGATCCGCCGCTGCGCCATTCCCATCTATCCATCCCAGTCATTCCTTCACACTGAAAGAGAAACCATCATGTCCATCCAAGCCATCAACGTACGTAACCAGTTCCGGGGCAAGGTCCGCGAGATCATCCGCGGCGACGTCGTCTCCGAAGTCGATGTCGAAACCGCCTGGGGCATCGTGACCTCGGTCATCACCACGCGCTCGGTCGACGAGCTGCAACTGAAGATCGGCTCCGACGTGGTCGCGCTCGTGAAGTCGACGGAAGTTTCGATCGCGAAGCTCTGACGGACCCTCGGGCGATTGCGAACAACCCGGCGCCGTTCTGGCGCCGGGTTTTTCTACGCCCGTGCTTCGCCCCGCGTCGGATCGTTTCGTGCAGGTCCATATATCGAACATGGCTTAGTCGGGCAGGGCATTAGGAACTGCGAACAGCTTCCTTCCGGCGCCAGCAGCCGCCTCGCAGAATCTTTTGGATTCATCGAAGCCAAGGTTGCCGTTCATGCTCAAACGTTCGTTTCTCCGCCATGCCGCCGCGTGGCCATTGATGGCCGTGGCGCCGCGCCTGCTGGCTGCCGGCAGCGATGCGCCTGCGGTCATTCGCATCGGCGTGGCGACCGGTGGCGTGGGCAACCCGGTGCGCTTCGGCGGCTCGTCGGCGGCGCTGGTGCATTCGACGGGCGCGCTCGAAGAAGAGTTCAAGGCCGACGGCACGAAGATCGAATGGGTGTTCTTCAAGGGCGCGGGCCCGGCCGTCAACGAAGCCCTGGTCAACAAGCAGCTCGACCTGGCCTGGCAGGGTGACCTGCCTTCCATCGTGCACCGCGCGGGCGGCGTCAAGACCCGCATCATCGCGGGCTCCGGCGTGCGCAACGGCCTGTACCTGGCGGTGCCGCCGGACTCGACAGTCAAGCGCATCGAAGACCTGCGCGGCAAGCGCATCGCGCTCTACAAGGGAACCAACCTGCATCTGGCGGCGGTGCGTGCGCTGGCGGCGCATGGGCTGAAGGAAAGCGACGTTCGCCTCATCAACCTCGATCTGCCCGGCGCGCAGGCGGCGCTGGCCACCAAGGACATCGACGGTGCATTCGGCTATGTCGAGCTGTTCGTGTTGCGCGACAAGGGCGTGGCGAAGGTCATCTATTCGGCCTCGGAAGACTCGTTCAAGTACACGCGGCAGACCGTGCTGCTGGCCTCGGACGATTTCGCGCGCAACCAGCCCAAGGCCACGCAGCGCATCGTGAACACGCTGGTGAAGGTGGCGCGGCGCTATTCGGACGAGTCGCGCCGCGACGAGGTGTTCCAGGAATGGGGCAAGGCCGAGGTGGCCGAGAAATACTGGCGCGAGGACTTCATCGGCCAGCCGCTGCGCACGCGCCTGTCGCCGTTGCTCGACCCGTTCCTGGTGCAGCGCTACAAGGATTCCGCCGAGCAGGCATTGGCGCTCAAGCTGGTGCGCGGCAAGGCCGAGATCGACAACTGGTTCGACCGCAGCTTTCTCGATGTTTCCCTGCGCGAACTCAAGCTGGAGAACTACTGGCCGGTGTACGAGGCCAATGGCGAAGTCAGCGGCAAGCAGGTGGCGGTGGCGCGATGAGTCGCCATCTGCCGGCAGGCGCATTCGAGGTCGCCGCATGAGTGCGGTATTGCCCCCGGAGTCATTGCCACTCCCTGCGGCCGGGCGCTCGTCGCCGCCTGCCGTTTTGCGCAACTGGCGCGCCCGGCTGTCGGGCATCGGGCGGTTGCTGCTTGCCTGGCCGGTGCCGCTGGCGGTGCTGCTGCTGTGGCACATTGCCGCGCGCAACGAATGGATCGCGCCGCAGGTGCTGCCTTCGCCCGAGACGGTGGCCGCCACTTTCGTCGATGCGCTGCAAAGCGGTGAGCTTCTTGAGAACCTGCGCATCAGCCTGTGGCGCGTGTTCGCGGGCTTCGGTGTCGGGCTGGTGGGGGGCTTGCTGCTTGGCGTGGCGATGGGGTTGTCGCCGACCTTCAAGGACTACACCTATCCGCTGTTCAAGGCTTTCGCGCAGGTGCCCGTGCTGGGCTGGCTGCCGTTGCTGATGCTGCTGGTGGGCATCGACGAGGCGCTCAAGATCATCCTGATCGCCAAGGCCTCGCTGGTGCCCATTGCGCTGAACACCTACAAGGGCATCCAGAACGTGCCGACGCGCTACATCGAGGTGGCGCGGGTGTTCCGGTTCAGCCGCTGGCAGTTGCTGTCGAAGGTGGTGTTTCCCGCGGCGCTTGCGCCCATCTGGAACGGCGTGCGCTACGGCTTCACGCACGCCTGGCTCGCGCTGGTGGTGGTCGAGCTGCTGGCGTCCAGCGAAGGGCTGGGCTACATGATCGTGTTCGGGCGGCAACTGTTCCAGCTCGACGTGGTGCTGGCGGCGGTGGTGATGGTGGGCGCGGTCGGCTTCGTGCTCGACAAGCTGCTCGCGCTGATCGAGACACGGTTGCTGCGCTGGCGGCGTGCGGGGTTCTGATGAGCGGCAACACTTCCGTGGACCGGAATCTCTTTCGCCGCGTGCCCAAGCCCTTGCGCGGCTGGGTGTTGCCTGTGTTGCTGGTCGTGCTCTGGTGGGCAGCGGTCCGCTTCGGCTGGTCGAGTTCGCCGTTTCTGGTGTCGATCGGCAGCGTCTGGCAGCGGGCGGTGGAGCAGGCCACCAGCGGTGCGCTGTGGGACGGACTCTCGGCCAGCCTGTGGCGCGACCTGGCGGGCTTTGCCATCGGCGCGAGTGCCGGGCTGCTGTTCGGCGCGGCGCTTGGTTTGTCCCGCCTGTTCGAGAACCTCGTGGGCCCGAGCTTTCACACGCTCAAGCAGATCTCGCTGTTCGCGTGGATTCCGCTGCTGTCCGTGTGGTTCGGACTGGGCGATGCGGCCAAGGTGGCGTTTTTGTCGCTCGCGGCTTTTTTCCCTGTGGTGCTCAACACCTTCGAGGGCATCCGCAGCGTGCCGGGCGATCTGGTCGAGGTGGCGCGCGTGCTGCGCTTCAGCCGCTGGCAGCTTTTCACGCGCGTGGTGCTGCCGAGCGCATCGCCTTCGATCTTCGCGGGCGTGCACCTGGCGCTGATCTATGCGTGGCTGGCCACGCTGGGCGCGGAGTACCTGCTGGTCTCGGGCAAGGGCATCGGCAACACCATGATCGACGGGCGCGACCACTTCTGGATGGACCTCGTGATCTTCGGCGTGATCGTGGTCGGGCTTGTGGGCTTCACGCTCAACTGGATTGCCACGCGCATCGAGAACCGCCTGCTGGCCTGGCGCGGGCGTTCCGTGGCCGGCTTCTGAAGAAAGAACAAAGACATGGCACACGCAGCCACACTCGAAATACGACAACTGAGCAAGCAGTACGAGGTCGAGGGCGCACCGCTGAAGGTGCTCGACGACATCAGTCTGACCATCACGCCCGGCGAGTTCGTGAGCATCGTGGGCTCCAGCGGTTGCGGCAAGTCGACGCTGCTGCGGCTGATCGTGGGCCTGGAGGCCGACTACCGCGGCGAGGTGCTGATCGACGGCAACCGCATCGTCGGCACCAGCCTGGACCGCGGCATCGTGTTCCAGGAGCATCGGCTTTTTCCGTGGCTCACGGTGCAGCAGAACATTGCGCTCGGGCTGCTGAATGCCGGGCTCGGTGCGGCGCAAAAGCGCAGCGAGGTGCAGGCGCACATCGAGCTGGTCGGGCTCAAGGGCTTCGAGAGCGCGTACCCGCACCAGTTGTCGGGTGGCATGTCGCAGCGCGTGGCGATCGCGCGGGCGCTGGTCAACAGGCCCGAGATCTTGTTGCTCGACGAGCCTTTCGGCGCGCTCGACGCGATGACACGCGCGCATCTGCAGCAGGAGCTGCACCGCATCTGGCAGGCTGAGGGGATCACGATGATCCTGGTTACCCACGACGTCGAAGAGGCCGTGTTCCTCGGCGACAAGGTGGTGGTGATGGAGCCGCGCCCGGGGCGCATCCGCCGCATCGTGCCGGTGGCGCTCGCGCATCCGCGCAACCGGGTGGACCTGGCCTTCACCCAGGTCAAGGAAGAGGTGCTGCGCGAGTTCGCGGGAGCGCCTGCGCTTGATGAAGCACCTTTGCAATTGCCGCCGGACACGACAGGCGGGTTGCCCGCCGGACTTCGCTTTGCCTACTGAGCCTTTCGTTCTTCTCCCCACCAACCCCAAAGAGGACCTTCGATGAGCGCCATTCTTTCTTCTCCCGTCGCCGCACAGGACAACGAACTCGACATCGTCCGGCAGGCCGGCCACATCGGCGCCGAGGTGCGCGGCCTGCGGCTCTCCGGCGCGCTGCAGCCGGAGGTGTTCGGGGCCATCAAGGCTGCGCTGCTGAAGCACAAGGTGCTGTTCTTCCGCGGCCAGCAGCATCTGGACGATGCACAGCAGGAGGCCTTCGGCCGCCTGTGGGGCGAGCTGGTGCCGCACCCGACCGTGCCCTCGAAGGATGGCACCAGGTTGCTGGAACTCGACTCGCGCCACGGCGGTCGCGCCAATTCGTGGCACACCGATGTGACTTTCGAGGTCGCCTATCCGCAGGTGTCGATCCTGCGTGCCGTCGTGATCCCGGCCTATGGCGGCGACACCGTCTGGGCCAACACGGTGGCCGCCTACGAAAGCCTGCCCGAAGACCTGAAGGCGCTAGCCGACCGGCTGCGCGCGGTGCATGGCAACGACTACGACTACGCGGCGGCCCGTCTGCCCGCCGACCTGAATGACGAGGGCGCCAAGCGCTACAAGGAGGTGTTCACGCGCCGCCTGCTCGAAGCCGAACACCCGGTGGTGCGCGTGCACCCCGAGACCGGTGAGCGCAGCCTGGTGCTGGGCCATTTCGTGAAGCGGCTCGCCGGCCATTCGACGCATGACTCCGGCCATCTGCTGAGCGTGCTGCAGAGCCACGTGCACCGCCTGGAGAACACGGTGCGCTGGCGTTGGACGCAGGGCGACGTGGCCATCTGGGACAACCGGGCCACGCAGCACTACGCGATCAACGACTACGGCGATCAGCACCGGGTGGTGCGGCGGGTCACGATCGCGGGCGACGTGCCGTATGGCGTGGATGGCGCCAGGAGCGTGGACCGCACGGCGCCTGCGGTGCGCGCGGCTGAGGCGGCAGAAGTGGCTGCCGCCTGAGGCGCTGCTATACAACGTCTGGTTGTTAAGAATCGACTTTTCAGTCGTTGGAGCTTTGCGACAGCACTCCTACAGTGGTGGTTATCGCCATCAAGGCGAATTCCAACGCACAACAGGAGCCGCACAGCATGTCAGTGGAAGTTGAAGACCTCGTCTTGCCCGAAGCACTGGAACAGGCGCGCGCCAAGGCCGCCGAAAACAACTGGCCCTATGCCGGTGGCGTGACGCCACCGGTGGCCTGGGATCTCGTCCGCAAGGGCCAGGCCGTGTTGATCGATGTGCGCTCGGGCGAGGAGCGCAAGTTCGTCGGCCATGTGCCTGACAGCCTGCATGTGGCCTGGGCCACCGGCACCGCGCTCACGCGCAACCCGCGCTTTGTGCGCGAACTCGAAGCCAAGCTCGCGAAAGAGGGCGGCAAGGACGCGGTGGCGCTGCTGCTGTGCCGCAGTGGCAAGCGTTCCGCGCTGGCTGCGGAGGCCGCTGCCAAGGCGGGCTTCACCAACGTCTTCAACGTGCTCGAAGGTTTCGAGGGCGAGATCGACGAGCAGCAGCACCGCGGCGGCGCCGATGGCTGGCGCTTTCATGCGCTGCCGTGGGTGCAGGACTGAGCACGACAAATCGAATTTCCAGGGAGAAAAAAACACATGGCCCATTTCGAGGTGAACGACATCGTGCGCGCGCTGCACGGCGTGCGCGACGAGTGGCGCGATTCGCAGCGCCGCTCGCGTGAACCCGGTGCGCGCGAGTTTCCGTCGCGCGATGCGCTCGCGCAGATCGTGGAGTCGCTGAAGGGCGCGCTCTTTCCCATGCGGCTCGGGCCGCCCGATCTGCGCCACGAGAGCGAAGACTTCTACGTCGGCCACACGCTTGATGCCGCGCTGCAAGGGCTGCTGGGTCAGGCGCGGTTGGAGCTGAACTTCAACGCCCGCCATCAGCCACGCTCGGCCAGCGAGATCGACGAGGCCGCCACCGAGGCGGTGCGGCAGTTCGCGAACGCGTTGCCGGCCCTGCGCCGCCTGCTCGACAGCGATGTGCTCGCGGCCTACCAGGGCGACCCGGCCGCGCGCAGCGTGGACGAAGTGCTGCTGTGCTACCCCGGCGTGCTCGCGATGATTCATCACCGGCTGGCGCACCGGCTGTACGAGCTCGATCTGCCGCTGCTGGCACGCATCGTGGCCGAGCTGGCGCACGGGCAGACCGGCATCGACATCCACCCCGGCGCGCAGATCGATGCGGGTTTTTTCATCGACCACGGCACGGGCGTCGTGATCGGCGAGACGGCGGTCATCGGCAAGCGCGTGCGGCTCTACCAGGCGGTCACACTCGGTGCCAAGCGCTTTCCGACCGACACCGAAGGCAACCTGCAGAAGGGCCTGCCGCGGCATCCGGTGGTGGAAGACGATGTGGTGATCTACGCCGGCGCCACCATCCTCGGCCGCGTGACGCTGGGCAAGGGCGCGGTCATCGGCGGCAATGTGTGGATCACCGACGACGTGCCGCCGGGCGCGAGCGTCACGCAGGCCAGCCTGCAGAACGCACCGAAGGCAGGTGGCGCATGAAAGCATTCGTCGAAGACTTCGGCGTGACGGTGCGCCAGTTGCGCGAAGGCAAGGGCTGGTCGCAGGAAGAGCTGGCGGAGCGTTCCGATCTCAACCGCTCCTACGTGGGCGAGGTGGAGCGCGGCCGCGTGATTCCCTCGATCGTCACTGCACAGAAGCTCGCCACGGCGCTGGGCATCAACATGGTGGGCCTGCTCATGCGTTGCGAGCAACTGGAGCAATCGCGCCTTGCGCGAAGGATCAACTTGGCGGCTATAGCCTGTTGAGGGGAAACCCGTGGTCGCCAGACACTGGCGGCCACTTTCTTTCCAACAGGAGCCTTGATCCATGAGCGCAACAGTCGGTGGTACCACCGCCCTTGGCGACAACGCCGCACGCCAGCTAGCCAATGCCACCAAGACAGTTCCCCAGCTTGAGACGATCAGCCCGCGCTGGCTGACGCACTTGCTGCAATGGGTGCCGGTGGAAGCGGGTATCTACCGCGTCAACAAGGTCAAGAACCCCGAATCGATCAAGGTCACCTGCACCTCGCGCGAAGAAGAAAACCAGCTGCCGCGCACCTTCGTCGACTACGAAGAAAACCCGCGCGAGCACTACCTCAATGCCGTGAGCACCGTGCTCGACGTGCACACCCGCATCTCCGACCTGTACAGCAGCCCGCACGACCAGATCAAGGAGCAGCTGCGCCTGACGATCGAAACGATCAAGGAGAACCAGGAGAGCGAGCTCATCAACAACCCCGACTACGGCCTGCTGGCCCAGGTGACCGACGAGCAGCGCATCTTCCCGCTGACTGGCGCGCCCACGCCCGACGACCTCGACGAGCTGCTGACCAAGGTCTGGAAAGAGCCCGCCTTCTTCCTCACGCACCCGCTGGCCATTGCCGCCTTCGGCCGTGAAGCCACGCGCCGCGGCACGCCGCCGCCGACCGTGAGCCTGTTCGGCTCGCAGTTCATCACCTGGCGCGGCATTCCGCTGATTCCGTCGAACAAGGTGCCGGTGGCCGACGGCAAGAGCAAGATCCTGCTGCTGCGCGTGGGCGACAAGCGCCAGGGCGTGGTGGGCCTGTTCCAGCCGGGCCTGTCGGGCGAGCAGAGCCCGGGCCTGTCGGTGCGCTTCATGGGCATCAACAACCACGCGATCGCGTCGTACCTGATCTCGCTGTACTGCTCGCTCGCGGTGCTGACCACCGACGCGCTGGCGGTGCTCGACGATGTCGAGATCGGCAAGTACCACGACTATCCCGACACCTACAAGTAAGCCGCGGTGAGTACCCCTTCGATTCCGGGCGAGGCGCCGTTCGATCCGGCCATCCTCGCGCGCATGGCCAGTGCCATGTTCTCCGCGCTGCCGGGCACGCCGCCGGCATCACTGCCGGGTGTGGCGAGCGGGCTGGTGCCGGGCGCGCAGTTCCCCGCCAACATCGCGCCGCCGGGCTCGCCACTGGTGAGCCCGGCCGGCTTCGGGCCGAGCGTGCCGGGCACGCCGATCCCGCAAGGGCAGATTCCGGGCGCGAATGTGCTGCCCGCGTCGCCGACGCAGTTGCCATCGCTCGCGAACCGTGCGCCCGCCTTGCTGCCGCATGCGGTGGCGGGCAATGGCGTGCCGGACAACGTGCTGTCCGTGGCGCCGGCTTTCGAGCCGCGCCTGGGTGGCACGGTGCTGGGTGTGCCGCAGCAGGTCAATGCACCTGCTGCACCGCAAGCAGCCGCGTCGCCGTTCTACTTCTTGAACAACAGCTACGGTCATCCGTCGGCGAGTGCCAGTCATGGCGTTGCGATTCATGACCCGTTCGCCGGCCTTGCCGCACCTGTGGCCCAGCCGGCATTGCCGCCGAGCCCGCCTTCGGCGCCAGCCGGTCGCGACGCGCAGTTCTACTTTGTCGATGCAGTGCGTTTGCCCAATGGTTTCGTCACGCCGGCCAAGCCGGATCCGCGTGGCCCGGAAGCGGTGCCGCTGGCCGGCAACGGCCAGCATCCGCCGTTCGACGTCAATGCCGTGCGGCGCGACTTTCCGATCCTGCAGGAACGCGTCAACGGCAAGCAGCTCGTGTGGTTCGACAACGCGGCCACCACGCACAAGCCGCAATCGGTGATCGACCGCATCGCGTACTTCTACGCACACGAAAACTCGAACATCCACCGCGCCGCGCATGAACTCGCGGCACGCGCCACCGACGCCTACGAAGGTGCGCGGGAACGCGTGCGCAAGTTCATCAACGCGCCTGAAGTCGAAGAAGTGATCTTCGTTCGCGGCACCACCGAGGCCATCAACCTCGTGGCCAAGAGCTGGGGCGGCCAACACGTGGGCGAGGGCGACGAGATCATCGTTTCCAACCTCGAACATCACGCCAACATCGTGCCGTGGCAGCAGCTCGCTGCCGCCAAGGGCGCAAAGCTGCGCGTGATTCCGGTGGACGATTCGGGGCAGGTGCTGCTCGACGAATACCGCAAGCTGCTCAACGACCGCACGAAGATTGTGGCTGTCACGCAGGTCTCGAATGCGCTGGGCACGGTGGTGCCGGTGAAGGAGATCGTCGAGTTGGCGCATCGCGCGGGCGCGAAGGCGCTGGTCGACGGTGCGCAATCGGTCTCGCACATGCGGGTCGACGTGCAGGACATCGGCGCGGACTTCTTCGTGTTCTCCGGCCACAAGGTGTTCGGCCCGACGGGCATCGGTGTGGTCTGGGGCAAGCGCGAGGTGCTGGAAGACATGCCACCCTGGCAGGGCGGCGGCAACATGATTGCCGACGTGACCTTCGAGAAGACGGTGTTCCAGCCGATCCCGAACAAGTTCGAGGCCGGCACCGGCAACATCGCCGACGCCGTGGGCCTGGGTGCCGCCATCGACTACGTCAACAAGGTCGGCATCGAGAACATCGCGCGCTACGAGCATGAACTGCTGGTGTACGGCATGCAGCAGCTCGGCACGATTCCGGGCGTGCGCCTGATCGGCACGGCAGCAGACAAGGCCAGCGTGATGTCCTTCGTGCTCGATGGCTACAGCACCGAAGAGGTGGGCCAGGCGCTGAACGAAGAAGGCATCGCGGTGCGCACGGGGCACCACTGCGCGCAGCCGATCCTGCGGCGTTTCGGTGTCGAGACCACGGTGCGGCCGTCGCTGGCGTTCTACAACACCTTCGACGAAATCGACCGGCTCGTGGCCGTGGTGCGCCGGCTGGCTGGCCAGCGCCGCGCGGGTTAGGGGCGACCCGTCCGCCTCCGATAGCTGTCAAAGGCCCGTCGCCGATCCGCGTCGGGCCGCGCCAACTCAAGGCACGCCGGCAGAGCGAATGGGAATGAGCAGGTCCGTGCGCAGCTCGGCCTGCGACACCTGCCGGGGTGAGTTCAGGTAGTGCTCCAGCATGGGTCGGTCGTCCGGCTCATAGCCGCTGCCCGGCAGCCAGCGGGCATATAGCGCGTTGATGGCGGCGTTGATGCGGGCATAGGGGCCGGCCAGGCAATGCAGCGCGTAGCGGCCACCCGGCAAGTCCAGCGTTTCGAGCTTCACATGGGCGGGCCAGGGCTCGGGCGATGCCGCCGCGGCGTAGTACCGGTAATCGCCGGGATCGGCCCCCTCGCCGCAGGAAACACCCAGCCAGGCCGACATGACCCGGTCGCCGGCGTAGGCGCGCAGCCGGCGATGCGTGTGCGGAATGGTCGACAGCGGCCCCTGGTGGCGCAGGGCCTGCACCTGCTGCGCGGGCCGCTCGACGATCCGCACCAGGGCCTGGGCGGCACCGGCCTCGGGCGCCATGCGCTGCATGTGCTGCTGGAATTCGCGCGGCGACTGTCCGGTGAAATGGCCGAAGGCCCGCGAGAAGGCCTGCGGGCTGTCGTAGCCGACCTCCATGGCCACCTGCGTGACGCTCTGGTGGCCTTCTTCGAGCAACTGCGTCGCGCGCGCCAGCCGCACGCGACGCACCGTGGCGGCCACCGTTTCGCCGGCGATGCTGCTGTAGACGCGGTGGAAGTGAAATGGCGAAAAATGCGCCAGCCGCGCCAAGTCTTCGAGGCGGTGCTCCGCCATCGGGTCTGCCACGATGGCCGCGACCACACGGGCCACGCGGGCCCGGTAGTTCTCTTCGGCGCGCGGGGTTCTCATGAGGGCGAGTGTGCCGCTTTCAGGCGCGGCGTACTTAGCCGTTCTTGCGCAATGGCGCCAGGGCCGCGCCTGCCTGCGGTGCTCAGGCCTCAGGAGTTGGCCGCGTGCAGAAGATGCCGCTTGAGGAATTCCACCACCTTGGCGTTGAAGGTGGCATGAAAGGCCGCGCGGTCGAAGCCCGGTTCGTCGTTGCAGATTTCCAGTTTGGCCGCGAGCTGCGTGGCGGAGCAGGGCGGCAGAAAGCCGAAGTGCGCGGCCTTGTCCGCCACATGCCATTCGGGCGGTGCGGGCAGGTTGCGGCGAACCGCGGCCACGCTCTCCGGCGTGACGCCGTCACCGCCGTAGGCGGAGGCCCAAAGCTGGATCGGAAGGGTCACGTTCTTCAGGCCCTGGGCGTCGAAGACGGGGCTGAACGGGTCAGCGATCACCGCCGCCTTGATGCGCGCGTCATGCGTCAACGGCGTGGCCAGGAGCTCTTTGAAGCGCTCCTGCATCAGCGTGCACAGCGGGCTCGCGGGTGCCGATGCGCAGTTGGCCGAAGGCGGGAGCGGGAGCCGTTCGAAATCGGGCACGGCGCCGCCGAGCACGAGGCCGGTGTAGCCGCCCCTGGAAAAACCGAAGAAGCCGATCCGGTCGGCCGCCAGCGCGCTGCGCGACGGCCACTGCTGCAGCATGTAGTCGATCAGCCGCTTGATGTCGGTGGTGCGCGTCGCGAGCGCTGAAATCCTGTCGTTCGGACCACCGCGAATCTGGAAGTTGTCGCTCGAATGGCTGATGGCCGCGACCACGAAGCCCGCATCGGCCAGGGCTTGCGCCGTGTCCTGGTGGCCGCGGAAGGAGCCGCCGTAGCCGTGCGACACCACGACCAACGGCAATTGCGCACCGGCCACCGGGCAGTCCTTGGTGTCGGGCGTGGCGCAGGGCGTCCACACGGCGCCGCGCAGCGCCGGGCCTTGTGCATCGGCGGGCACTTCGATGGTGGTGAAGCCGGCGGCCTGGGCGAAGGGCGCCGCGAGGCAGCAGAGCGTGAGCAAGAGCAGGCGAAGAAGGGGCATGGCGGGTCCTGGCAAGAGAGGATCGAAGCAAAGGCCGGATCGCGTGGCGGGCGTGGCGCGTCTGCCGGCCGCAACGGCACGGGCTGTCATGGCGGGCAGTGTGCCGATCCGGGCCGCCGCGTACTTAGCAGACTTTGCGCAAATGCACCGGTCTGGCCGGTGTGCCGCGGCGGCGCCAGAGCGCTTTTCTTGCCGCGTTATGCTGTGCGGCACCGTCCATCACGAGCCTCACACGAATGCCCCCGATCGAAGATTCCCCCGTTCCCGCCAGTGCCGATGCATCCTGCGATGTGCTCGTGATCGGTGGCGGCCCCGCCGGCTCCACGGTGGCGGCGCTGCTGGCGCAACAGGGCCGTAGCGTGGTCTTGCTCGAAAAGGCGCACCACCCGCGCTTTCACATCGGCGAATCACTGCTGCCCGCGAACGTCGAGTTGTTTGAAAAGCTCGGCGTGCGCGACCAGGTCGAGAAGATCGGCATGCCCAAGTTCGGCATCGAGTTCGTCTCGCCCGAGCACGAGCACCGCAGCTATGTGGAATTTGCCGAAGGCTGGGACAAGTCGCTCGACTCCGCCTGGCAGGTGCGCCGTTCCGAACTCGACGAGATGCTGTTCCGCAATGCCGCCACGCGCGGCGCGCAGGCCATCGAAGGCTGCAAGGTGCGCGACGTGGCATTCGACGCCGATGGCGCCACGGTACAGGCCGAAATGGACGACGGCGCCAAGCGCAACTGGCGCACCCGCTTCGTGGTCGATGCCACCGGGCGCGACACGCTGCTCGCCAACAAATTCCGCTGCAAGGAAAAGAACCCCGACCACAACAGCACCGCGCTGTTCGGCCACTTCACGAACGCCGAGCGGCTCGAAGGCAAGAAGGAAGGCAACATCAGCATCTGCTGGTTCCCGCACGGCTGGTTCTGGTTCATTCCGTTGGCCGATGGCACCACCAGCGTGGGCGCGGTCTGCTGGCCCTACTACCTGAAGACGCGCGACAAGCCGCTGAAGGAGTTCTTCTACGACACCATCGCCACCTGCCCAGTGCTGGTGGACCGCCTGAAGAACGCCACACTGGTCGACGACGCGGTGCATGCCACCGGCAATTTCTCGTACTCGAGCACGCACGCCACCGGCGACCGCTACCTGCTGCTGGGCGATGCCTTCACCTTCATCGACCCGATGTTCTCGTCGGGCGTGTACCTGGCGATGCACAGTGCCTTCGACGGTGCCGACCTCGTGGCCACCGCGCTCGACCGGCCGGCGGAAATGCCCGCGACGCGCCAGGCCTTCGAGGCCATGATGCGCAAGGGCCCGAGCGAGTACTCGTGGTTCATCTACCGCGTGACCAACCCGACCATCCGCGACATGTTCATGCACCCGGGCAATCCGTTCCGGGTGAAGGAAGCGTTGATGTCGCTGCTGGCCGGCGACATCTACAAGGGCACGCCGATGTGGGGCGCGCTGCGCATGTTCAAGGTGCTGTACTACGGCATCTCGATCGCCAACTTCCGCCGCACCTGGGCCGGCTGGAAGCGGCACCGCTTCAACACCCGCGACATGGGTGCGTTGAAGGGCGAGACGATCCTCAAGTCGGACTGAGGTTCCACGCGGTGCGCGAGGCGCGCAGCGTGGCCACCGCGTGCGCGGTGCCCAGCCCGGGGCTGCTGAGCACCTCGATGCCGAGGTCCCCGAGCAGGGCCGTCACCGGCGCCATCGAGGCCTGCGCCAGCACGATCACGTCGCAGGCACCGGCAGCCGCGCGGATCGATTCGGCCAGCGTCTGCACATAGCGTGCGATGTCGCCGGCCTGGAAATGCACCCAGGCTTCTTCGACCAGCAGCGTGCTCGCGCGAATGCCGACGCCGGCCTGCGTGGCCGCCGAAAGAACGAGGGACCGCGTCGGGTCCAGCGTGCTTTCGACCGCACCCACGATCAGCACGCGGGGCCCGCTGCGCACCGCGCGGTCGGCCATGGCCCGGTCGATGCGCAGTGCGGTGAAGGCGCCGCCGGTGGCCGTCTTTTCCGCAATGCCGCCAATGGTCGAGCAGGTGCACACGACCACCAGTGCACCGTCCGACGCGGCTTCGCGCATGGCCTCGTGCACGCGCGCGACCAGGCCGGCGTTGTCGACGCCGAGCGTACGGGCATCGGCCAGCAACTCTTCCATCACCAGGTGCTGGATGTTCAGTTCGGGCGCGATCTCGCGCGCGAGGCTCGCGAAGGTCTGCACATGCACCTGTGCCGTGTGGAGGAACGCGAGCGTGTCGCCCATGACTTCCTTCAGGCCGCCTCGCGGGCGCGCCTGGCCTCGTAGGCCTTGAGGTGGACGTAGGCGGTGCGCAGCACGGATGGCACTGCCGCATCCACGCGCGGTGCGCGGCCCAGCAGGTCACCGACGATGTGGTCGGCCTCGACCTGTGCGCCACGCACGATGTCCTTGTACATCGACGCGGTCATCGGCGAGCCTGCCGTGGTCACCACCGCGCGGCCGCGCTGGAGCGCCGTGGGGCGGGGGGCAAAGCCGTTGTGCGCGGCGATGGCGCAGCACTCGTTGAAGATCGACAGTGCCACGTCTTGCCCGCCGGCCGCCACGATGTCGCCGATGGACGCGCGCATCAGGCTCGTGAGCCCCGCCGCCGAGGCGATGAAGACCCACTTCTCCCACATGTCCTGCATGATGGTTTCGCTGGCGGTGGCATCGAACTTCGCGCCCGCGAACTGCGCCGCGATGGCATCGATGCGGGCCGAAGGGCCACCGGCGCGTTCGCCATAACTCAGGCCGTGCATGTCGTTCAGGTGCAGCACGCGGCCTTCGTCGTCCAGCGTGGCGGAGATCATGCACAGGCCGCCCAGCACGCACTCGGCACCGAAGCGCTCGGCCAGCCGGTCGATGTGCTTCATGCCGTTGAGCAGCGGAAGGATGACGGTGTTCGGGCCGACAGCGGGCGCGAACGAATCCATGGTCGCCTCCAGGTCATAGGCCTTGCTGCCGACCACGACCACGTCGAAAGGCGCCTTGATGTCCTCGGCCAGCACATGCGCCGGCGCGGGCAGTTGCAGGTTGCCGAAAGGGCTCTGCACGACCAGCCCGGTCTTGGCGAGCTGCGCCGCGCGGCGCGGGCGCAGCAGGAAGGTGACATCGCGCCCCGCCTCCAGCAGTCGACCGCCGAAATAGCCACCGAGTGCGCCCGCACCCACCACCAGAAATCTCATCGCGCATCGCTCCTGAAACCGAAACAAACAAAGATCGGGAGCGATGATGCCCGGGAACGGGCGCGGCTGCTCTAGGTTGTTTCCTTCCCCAGCAACCGCTGTCGGGCAAAAGGCCTCAGGTCGAATCCGTGCGAGCTGGTGCGGCCCAGCACATGCTCGGCAATGGCTTCGCCCAGACCGGCCGAGTGCTTGAAGCCGTGGCCCGAACAGGCCGAGGCGATGAGCACGCGGGGCAGGCCGTCGAGCGCATCGATCACGAAGCTGCGGTCGGGCGTCACGGTGTACATGCAGGCGCGTGCCTTGAGCGCGCGGCCATCGATCTGCGGAAAGCGACCGGCCACGCGGTCGCGGTACATGGCGGCGGTTTCTTCCGGGCTCACGGTGCGGTCGATGGTGTCTGGCGTGGTGCTTTCGACGTACTGCTCGGTCGCGACCTTGAGCGCCGGCTGCGATGGGTCGGAAGCCGGGAAGCCATACATGTAGTCTTCCTGCCCGTCGCCGAACATCCAGATGAAGATGGGAAAGCGGCCGGGCGCGAAGTCGGCGGCGGCGCTGCCTGCGTCGAACCAGTGCATGACCTGCCGGTGCACCGAGAAGTTCGCCTGCCAGTCGGCACGGGCCTGCCGGCCGAGGAATTCGGGCAGCCATGCACCGGCCGCGACCACGACGCGATCGGCCGTGAAGCTGGCCGTGTCGGTGCGAACCCGCACCGTGTCGCCATTGCCCACGGGCTCGACCGACTGCACGCGCTCGCCGGTGCGGGTCTGCGCGCCCGAGGCGCGGGCCACGGCGAGCTGGGCGCCGATGGCGTCCTCGGGCCGCACGAAGCCGGCGTCGTGCTCGTGGTAGGCGATCTCGTTGCCCTGCAGCTTGAACTGCGGAAAGCGCGCGTGGATGCCGGCCGCGTCGAGCACGTCGTGCGCGATGCCGAAGCGCTCGGCGCAGGCGATGGTGCGGCGTACGAAATCAGATTTGCCGTGGTGCTCGGCCACGCGGTCGCGCGGCGCCAGGATCAGGCCGCCCGTGGTGGTCATCAGTGGCTTGCCGGTGCGGGCTTCGAGTTCGCGCCAGATCGCGTGCGAGCGCTGCACGAAGGGCACGTAGTCGTCGCCTTCGCCCACGGCCAGCCGCGTGATGCGCGAGTCGCCATGCGAAGAGCCCTGGTCGTGCGGCGGCGCGAACTGGTCGATGCCCAGCACGCGCACGCCGCGCTGCGAGAGTTGGTAGAGGGTGGCTGCGCCGAGGGCGCCGAGGCCGACGACGATGACGTCGTAGTGGGAAGACGTGGTCACGTGAGCAGGCGTTTCAGACGAGGTTCAGGTCCAGGAAGGCGTCCTTCACCTCGATGGGTTTGGGAATGAGCTTGAGTTGCGCGAACACATCGGCCAAGCCTTGCTGTTCCCTGGCAATGGCGGGCGTGAGCGCGACTACGCCATATTGACGCCGTTCGGTCGCAAGCGCCAGCACCTTGGGCTCGACCTTGAGCTGCGGCGACAGCGTGGACACCACTTCGCCCGGATGCGCCTGCGCCCATTCGTTGGCCATGCGCAATTCGGTGAACACGGTGCGCAGGATCTCCTGGTTGGCACGTGCATAGCCGGGTTGCGCAAAATGGTAGGTGCGGTTGCCGCTCAGGCCGGTGCCGTCGAACAGCAGGCGCGAATCGGTCGCGACCTGCGCGCCGGCAAGGAACGGGTCCCACAGGCCAATGGCCGCGACGCTGCCCGACTGGTAGGCGGCCACCGTGTCGGAGGCGGTGGTGATGTAGACCGGCTCGATGTCTTCGTAGCGCAGGCCCGCGGCTTCGAGCGCGCGGATCAGCACGTACTGCGTGTTGTAGCCGCGGCCGGTGACGACGCGCTTGCCCTTCAGGTCGCGCACGCTGCGGATCGGCGAATCGCGCGGCACCAGGAAGCCGACGCCGCCGGGGTAGGGGCTTTCCGCCGCGAGGTACACGAGGCCCTTGCCGCTGGCCTGCTGGAACACGCCGATGCCGTCGGAGGCATGGCCGAAGTCGATGGCACCGGCGGCCAGTGCTTCCGACAACTGGCTGCCGCCGAGGAACTCGGCCCACTCCACTTTCACGCCGGCGGCCTCGAGCGCCTTCTCGAGCTGCCCGGTGCCCTTGAGGATGTTGAGCGTGTTGAACTTCTGGTAGCCGATGCGCAAGGTCTTGGCGCGCGATTGCGCGAAGAGCGGCGCGACGGCGGCAGTGGCTGCGGCGCCGACACCGGCGCGAAGCAGCAGGCGCCGCGACAGGGCGGGCGTGAACGAATGAATGGGATTCATGAAACTGCCGCGCAGGCGCGCGGACTTGAAGAAAGAGTTGGCGAGAGGCCGGCGAATGTAGAAGTTCCTACGCCATCGCACCACGAAGCTTTTTGCATTTGCTCATGCGCAAGTCACGGGTTCATATGCAAGCGGGATTTGCTTCGTTGGTGCCAGTGCACGCGCTGCCTAGAGTCGCGGCTTTCCATTTTGAAGAGCAGGCACATGACCCGCAGCACATTCATCGTTTCAAGCCTGGCGCTGGCCGCCGGCTTTCTTTCCTTCGGCGGCACCGCATGGGCCGACAAGCTCGACGACATCAAGAAGGCTGGCGTATTGCGCGTGGCCGCCTTCGACGGCAACCCGCCCTTCGGCTACATCGATGCGACCAGCAAGAAGCAGGTGGGCCACGACATCGACCTGGCAACCGAATTCGCCAAGAGCCTGGGCGTGAAGATCGAGCTGGTGCCGACCAACCCCGCCAACCGCATTCCGCTGCTGACCTCGGGCAAGGTCGACGTGGTGTTCGCGAGCTTCACCATCACCGACGAGCGCGCCAAGGCGGTCGACTTCACCACGCCTTACTTCCTGGTCGGCCAGCAGTTCCTGGCAAAGAAGGGCGTGCTGAAAGATGCCGCGCAGATCAAGGACATCCGCATCGGCACCGAGAAGGGCACGACGATGGAAGCCAACCTGCGCAAGAACTACCCCGACGCCAAGGTCGTGCTGTACGACGATTCACCCTTTGCGCTGGCTGCATTGCGCAACGGCAATGTGCAGGCCATCACCAACGACGGCGTGAAGCTCACGGCGCAGTGGAATGCGATTCCCGACAAGGAAAAGTACGAGATCCCGGCGATCACCGTGTCGAAGGAATACCTTGGCGCGGCCGTGCCCAAGGGCGAGACGCGACTGCTTGAAGCGCTGAACACCTGGCTGGTCGACAGCGAGAAGAACGGCCGCGCGCTGGCCATCTACGACACCTGGTTCGGCCCGAACAGCAAGGCGCCGCTGCCGCGCCTGCTGAAGATCGGCGACCAGCGCGTCGCTGCCGCCAACTGAAGTCGATGCGGCCTTGATCGATCTGCTGCGCGAGCAACTGCTCGCGCCTCGCTACCTGGGCTGGCTGCTCGACGGCTGGCTGACGACGCTGTGGACCTCGCTGCTGGTGTCGGCGGGCGCCACGGCGCTCGGCGTTGTCATCGCGGCGGGTCGTTCGTCGAGCAGTCCCGCGCTGCTGCGCGCGACGGGCGCGTATGTCTCGCTGTTTCGCAACACGCCGCTGCTGGTGCAGCTTTTCTTCTGGTACTTCGGCGCGCCGAGCGTGCTGCCTGAAGCCGTGCGCGAATGGCTCTATGCGGGGCATGTGCTGTCGTTCGAGCTGCTGTCGGCGCTTGTCGGGCTGACGCTGTATGCGGCCGCCTATGTCGGTGAAGACATCCGCTCGGGCATTCGCGGGGTGCCTGTGGGGCAGACGCTCGCAGCATCCGCCCTTGGCTTCACGCGTGCGCAGGTGCTGGCGAATGTGGTGCTGCCGCAGGCACTGCGCATCGCCTTGCCGCCACTGCTGGGGCAGTACATGAACATCGTCAAGAACACCTCGCTCGCGATGGCGGTGGGGCTGGTCGAGCTGTCGTATGCGTCGCGGCAGGTGGAGGCCGAGACCTTCAAGACCTTCCAGGCTTTCGGCTTCGCGACGCTGCTTTACATCGTGACCATCGGCGCGATCGAGGTGCTGGCCGCTTGGGCGGCGCGGCGGCAGGCACCGGCGTCGGGGAGGGCGGCATGACAACAGTGATCGAGACGCTGTGGGACAGCCTGCCGTACCTGCTGTGGGGCGCGTTCCCGAACGGGCAGCTTGGTGGCGCGGCGCTCACGGTGCTGCTCAGTGCCGGGTCGGGCATCGCCTCGGCGGTGCTGGGGTTGGCGTGGGGCATCGGGCTGGCGACCGCACGGGGTTGGCTGAAGACCGCGCTCACGCTGGTGCTCGGGTTCTTCCGCGCGATCCCGGTGCTGATGCTGATCTTCTGGACCTACTTCCTGCTGCCGTTCGCGCTGGGCATCAGCGTGCCGGGCGTGCTGTCGGTGATGTGCGCGCTGTCGCTGGTGGGCGGCGCCTACCTGGCGCATGCGGTGCACGCGGGCATTCGCGGCATCGGTGCGGGGCAGTGGGCGGCGGGGCTGTCGCTCGGCCTCACGCGATGGAGCACCTTGCGCTTCATCGTGCTGCCACAGGCGCTGCGGATGATGCTGCCGTCGTTCATCAACCAGTGGGTGACGCTGGTGAAGGACAGTTCGCTGGCCTACATCGTCGGCGTGGGTGAGCTATCGTTCGTGGCCTCGCAGGTGAACGCGCGAACGATGGTGTTCCCGGCGGAAATCTTCATGCTGGTGGGCGCCATCTACTGGCTGCTGTGCACCGGGCTTGATCGCCTGGCGAACGCGCTTGCGCGTCGCGCACAACGAAGTGTTCCAGAACGCAAGAACTTTTCGGGAAAAGGTCTTGAGCGCTTCGCATAATCGCGTTCGTCATTTCGACCTCTTCATTTCAAGGAGTTTCCCCCATGGCCCAAACCCGGATCGCCGTCATCGTCGGCAGCCTTCGCAAGGATTCCTACAACCAGAAGCTGGCTCTGGCGCTCGCGCACCTGGCGCCGTCGGACTTCACCTTCGAGCACCTGCGCATCGACGACCTGCCGCTCTACAACCAGGACGAAGACGGCAACCAGGCGCCGGCGGTCAAGCGGCTCAAGAGCGAAATCGCGGCGGCACAGGGCCTGCTGTTCGTGACGCCCGAATACAACCGCTCGATTCCCGGCGTGCTGAAGAACGCCATCGACCATGCCTCGCGTCCTTACGGCCAGAACGCCTGGGGCGGCAAGCCGGCCGGCGTGGTGGGCATCTCGGTGGGTGCCATCGGCACCGCGCTGGCGCAGCAGCATCTGCGCAACATCCTGGCCTACCTCGACGTGCCCACGCTCGGCGCGCCCGAAGTGTTCCTGCAGACCAAGGACGACCTGTTCGACGACAAGGGCCACATCGGCAACGAAGGCTCGAAGAAATTCCTGCAGGGCTGGATGGACAAGTACGTGGCCTGGATCAAGAGCCACTCGGCCGCCTGACGAACTTCCGGGCGATCGCCCCATGAAAAAGCCGCCCTCGAAGGGCGGCTTTGTTTTTGGCGCAGGCCTGGGCTCAGGCGACCTGGGCGACGTCCTTCTGGTTCGCGGCTTCGGCCGTCGCTACCAGGATGTCGGAGCGCGCGGCAGCCAGTGCGTTCGCCTTGGGCTCGTCGCCCATCGCCACGCCTTCGGCGCGCACGATGCGCACGTCGGTGATGCCGAAGAAGCCGAAGACCACCTTCAGGTAGCTCTCCTGGTGCTCGGCACCCTGGCCCCAGTCGCTGGTCGAGTAGACGCCGCCGCGGCTCGAAGCCACGATCACCGTCTTACCGCCGGCCAGGCCCACGGGGCCGGTTTCGGTGTACTTGAAGGTGCGGCCGACTTGCCCGAGGCGGTCGATCCAGGCCTTGAGCTGGGTCGGGATCGAGAAGTTGTACAGCGGTGCGCCGATGACGACCACGTCGGCCGCCAGGAACTGGCTCACCAGCTTTTCCGACAGCGCGTTTTCGCGTTTCTGGGCTTCGGTCGGCTCGGCCTGCGGGCCGGTCTTGATGGCGATGGCGTCGGCGCTGAAATGCGACGGGGCGTCAACGGTGAGGTCGAGGTACTCGACGGTGGTGTCGGGGTGGGCGGCCTTCCAGGCGGCCACGGTTTCCGCGGTCAGGAGGCGGGAGGTCGAATAGGCACCCAGGATGCTGGAGTCGACGTGGAGCAGCTTCATATCAATCACTTTCGTGTGGATGGTGTCGGCGCTCAAAGTGGCCGGCGTTGGGAGAATTCTATTTTTGAGTCGAGTGATTGATAAGTAGCCAAAATTTGCATAGATCGTCCTGATTGCAGGACAATCGACGCCATGCAAGACCTCAACGATATGGTTTTCTTCGCCGAAGTGGCCGAGCGCGGCGGGTTCGCCGCCGCCAGCCGGGCACTGGGCATTCCCAAGTCGCGCCTGTCGCGCCGCGTGGCGGAGCTGGAGGAGCGCTTGGGCGTGCAGCTGATGCAGCGCAGCACCCGGCGCCTGTCGCTCACGCCGGCGGGCGAGATCTACCTTCGGCACGCAGCCGCCATGCGCGATGCGGCGCAGGCCGCGGCCGAGTCGGTGGCGCAGGTGCAGAACGAGCCGAGCGGGCTGGTGCGGCTGAGCGTTCCGATCACCATGGCGTACAGCGGGGTGTCGCAGTTGCTGCCGATGTTCATGGAGCGCTATCCGGCGGTGCGGGTCGACGTGCGGGTCATCAACCGTCCGGTGGACCTGATCGAGGAAGGCTTCGACATCGCCTTGCGGGTGCGGCCCGTCGTGGAGGAAAGTGCGACGCTGGTGGCGAAGATCCTGGGCACCGGCCGCGGGGTGCTGGTGGCCAGTCCGGCGGTGTTGCAGCGACAGGGGCCGGTGGCAACGCTGGCCGACCTCGCGCGGCTGGACACCCTGGCGATGTCGGTCAACGGCGAGGGCCGCAGCGAATGGCGGCTCAAGGGGCCGAACGGGGCGAGCCACGTGCATGTGCACACGCCGCGCTACGTGGCGGACGACATCGCGACGCTGCAGCTCGCCGCCGTCGCCGGCATCGGCGCCACGCTGCTGCCGGGCTACATGTGCGCCGCCGACATCGAGGCGGGCCGGCTGGTGAAGCTGCTGTGCGACTGGGGGCCGGAGGAGGCCGTCGCGCACATGGTGTTCCCGCCACGGCGGGCGCTGGTGCCGGCGGTGCGCCGGCTGATCGATTTCCTCTTCGAGCACCTGCAGGGCGTCGAGGGCGCGCCTTTGCTCAGGCCGGACGGGGAACCCTGCGATCTGCACGCCGATATGCGGAAAACGCCATAACCAAACAAGTAGATATTCGTTTGTCATCCTTGCCGGGCTTCGCACAATCCAAGGCTCCCATCCATTCAGGAGCGACCATGGCTACTTTGCGACTCGGCGACACCGCCCCCAATTTCACCCAGGATTCCAGCGAAGGCCCCCTCGACTTCTACCAGTGGGCCGGCGATTCGTGGGTCGTGTTCTTCTCGCACCCGGCCGACTTCACGCCCGTGTGCACCACCGAACTGGGCAAGACCGCGGCGCTGTCGGGCGAATTCGCCAAGCGCGGCGTCAAGCCCATCGCGCTGAGCGTCGATCCGGCCACCAAGCACAAGGAGTGGATCTCGGACATCAACGAGACGCAGAACACCACCGTCAACTTCCCGATCATTGCGGACGCCGACCGCAAGGTGGCCGACCTGTACGACCTGATCCACCCGAACGCCTCGGCCACCGCCACCGTTCGCAGCGTGTTCATCATCGATCCGAAGAAGGTGATCCGCACCACCATCACCTACCCGGCATCGACCGGCCGCAACTTCGACGAAATCATCCGCGTGATCGACTCGCTGCAGCTCACCGACAGCCACAAGGTGGCAACGCCCGTGAACTGGAAGGACGGCGACGACGTGGTCATCGTGCCGAGCATCCAGGACCCGGCCGAGCTGGCGGAGCGCTTCCCCAAGGGCTTCAAGGCCGTCAAGCCTTACCTGCGCATCACGCCGCAGCCCAACAAGTAAGCCGCGGGCCGCATCCGTCATGCAGACTCGCGTGATCATCGTGCCGGGCTGGCGCGACTCCGGGCCCGGCCACTGGCAGAGCCTGTGGGAAGCGCGCATTCCGGGCGCTGCGCGGGTGGCGCAGGACGACTGGGCTTCGCCCAAGCGCGACGCCTGGGTGTCGACGCTGGCCAAGCTGGTGCTCGAGACCACCGGCCCGGTGGTGATCGTGGCGCACAGCCTGGGCTGCATCGCCACGGCACACCTGCCGGCGGCGGCGGCTGCCCGCATTCAAGGCGCACTGCTGGTGGCACCGGCCGACCCCGAGCGCCGCGCGGTGCTGTCGGATTTCGCGCCCGTGCCCTACGCGGCGCTGCCCTATCGCAGCATCGTGGTGGCCAGCAGCAACGACCCTTATTGCCCCATCCGGCTGGCGGGAGCCTATTCCCGCGCCTGGGGCAGCGAGTTCGTGCGCATGCAGAATGCGGGCCACATCAACATCGATTCGGGGCACGGAGACTGGCCGCTCGGCCTGGCGCTGCTGCAATCGTTGACCGACGAACCCGCCGCCTGGTCGGCGGGGCGTGAATTTTCAGAAAACCTGGCAACTACATGACTTCCAGAATCAAGACCTTCGTCGCCGTGCTCGCGCTGGCGTCCTCCGCATTCGCCGGCAGCACAGCTTTTGCCCAAGGCACATCGCTGCTGAACGCCTCCTACGACGTGGCGCGCGAGTTCTACAAGGACTACAACGCAGCCTTCGTGGCGCACTACAAGAAGGCCACCGGCAAGGACGTCAAGATCGACCAGTCGCACGGTGGTTCCAGCGCCCAGGCACGCGCCGTGGCCGACGGCCTCGATGCCGACGTGGTGACCATGAACACCTCGACCGACATCGACTTCCTGGCCAACACCGGCGTGGTCGCGAAGGACTGGACTAAGAAATTCCCCGACAACGCATCGCCGACCACGTCGACCATGCTGTTCCTCGTGCGCAACGGCAACCCCAAGGGCATCAAGGACTGGGACGATCTCGTCAAGCCGGGCGTGCAGGTCGTGATCGTCAACCCCAAGACCGGCGGCAACGGGCGCTACGCCTACCTCGCGGCCTGGGGCTACATCAAGAAGAAGGGCGGCACCGATGCGCAGGCCGCCGAGTTCGTCGGCAAGCTGTTCAAGAACGTGCCGGTGCTGGCACGCGGCGGCCGCGACGCGACCACCGCCTTCCTGCAACGCAACATCGGCGATGCGCTGATCACCTTCGAATCGGAAGTGGTCTCGATCGACCGTGAATTCGGCACCGGCAAGGTCGATTCGGTCTATCCGTCGATCAGCATCGTGGCCGAGAACCCGGTGGCCGTGGTCGAACGCACCGTCAACAAGAAGGGCACGGGCGAACTGGCCAAGGCCTACCTCGACTGGCTCTACTCCGAAGAAGCACAGGAAATCGCCGCCAAGCACGCGCTGCGTCCGCGTTCGCAAGCCGTGCTCAAGAAGTACGCATCGACCTTCAAACCGCTGCAGCTCTTCACGGTGCAAGAACTGTTCGGCAGCCTCGGCGAAGCGCAGAAGGTGCACTTCAACGACGGCGGCCAGTTCGACAAGCTCTACACGCCTGGCGCGAAGTAAATGAGCGGCGCTGTTTCGTCGGCGCTCCCGTCCGCGGGAGCGCCTTTTTCGCGTGCCAATCGGGCAGGGGGCGCCAAGCGCGTGCTGCCCGGTTTTCACATCACGCTCGGCTTCTCGATCTTCTATCTCTGCCTGATCGTGCTGATCCCGCTGTCGGCGCTGGTCTTCAGGACCTTCACGCTGAGCTGGGAGCAGTTCTGGGTGGCCGTGACCGCGCCGCGCGTGATGGCGTCGTACCGGCTGACCTTCGGCGCCTCGTTGATCGCGGCCGTGGTGAATGCGGTGTTCGGCCTGCTCGTGGCCTGGGTGCTGGTGCGCTACAAGTTTCCGGGCAAGCGCATCGTCGACGCGCTGGTCGACCTGCCGTTCGCGTTGCCGACTGCCGTGGCCGGCATTTCGCTGACCGCGCTGCTCGCGGGCAATGGCTGGATCGGGCAACTGCTGGAGCCGCATGGCATCAAGCTGGCCTTCACGCCGGCGGGCATTGTGATTGCGTTGATCTTCATCGGGTTGCCCTTCGTGGTGCGCACGGTGCAGCCGGTGTTGGAAGACGCGGAGAAAGAGCTTGAAGAAGCCGCGACCTCGCTCGGCGCGACGCGGCTGCAGACTTTCACGCGGGTGATCTTCCCGTCGATCGCACCCGCGCTGCTCACCGGCTTTGCCATGGCTTTTGCGCGTGCCATCGGCGAGTACGGCTCGGTGATCTTCATCGCCGGCAACATGCCGATGATTTCGGAGATCACGCCGCTCATCATCATCGGCAAGCTCGAGCAGTACGACTATGCGGGCGCCACTGCTGTCGCTCTAGTGATGCTGGTCATTTCCTTCGTGCTGCTGCTGGTCATCAACGGCCTGCAAGCATGGCAACGCCGCCGCGCAGGAGCCTGACATGAGCGCACCTTCCAAAGTCATTCGCCGCGCACAGGCCGGCACCACCGAAGCACCGTGGGTGCGCTGGCTGCTGATCGGCATTGCGCTCGCGTTCATGTTCCTGTTCCTCGTGCTGCCGCTTGCAGCCGTGGCAACCGAGGCATTGCGCAAGGGCGTCGGCGCCTATCTCGACGCGCTGAAGGAGCCCGACGCCTGGAGCGCGATTCGCCTCACGCTGATCACGGCCGCCATCACGGTGCCGCTGAACCTCGTGTTCGGCGTGGCCGCGGCCTGGGCCGTCGCCAAGTTCGAGTTTCGCGGCAAGGCCTTGCTCACCACGCTGATCGACCTGCCGTTCGCGGTGTCGCCTGTGGTCGCCGGCCTGATCTATGTGTTGGTGTTCGGCGCACAGGGCTGGATCGGCCCGTGGCTTGCCGAGCACGACATCAAGATCATCTTTGCCGTTCCCGGCATCGTGCTGGCCACCGTGTTCGTGACCTTCCCGTTCATCGCGCGCGAACTCATTCCGCTGATGCAGGCGCAGGGCACCGACGAAGAACAAGCCGCCATCGTGCTGGGCGCGACCGGCTGGCAGACCTTCTGGCGCGTGACGCTGCCCAACATCAAGTGGGGCCTGCTGTACGGCGTGATCCTGTGCAACGCGCGCGCCATGGGCGAGTTCGGCGCGGTGTCGGTGGTGTCGGGCCATATCCGCGGCCAGACCAACACCATGCCGCTGCACGTGGAAGTGCTCTACAACGAATACCAGTCGGTGGCCGCTTTCGCCGTAGCTTCGCTGCTGGCGATCCTGGCGCTGGTCACGCTGGTGATCAAGTCGGTCATCGAATGGCGCCATGAGCGCGAAATGAAGGCCATTGCCGAGCTGCCGCCGGAACGCCCGCCCGAGCCCACGGCAGCCTGAGAGAGAAAGAACAAGATCATGAGCATCGAAATCCGCAACATCAGCAAGCAGTTCGGCGACTTCCGCGCCCTGCGTGACGTGAACCTCGACGTGGAGTCGGGCGAGCTTGTCGCGCTGCTCGGCCCCTCGGGCTGTGGCAAGACCACGCTGCTGCGCATCATCGCGGGGCTGGAAACGGCCGACACCGGCAGCATTCTGTTCTCGGGCGAAGACACCACCGACGTGCATGTGCGCGAGCGGCAGGTGGGCTTCGTGTTCCAGCATTACGCGCTGTTCCGCCACATGACCGTGTTCGAGAACGTGGCCTTCGGCCTGCGCGTGAAGCCGCGCAAGGAGCGCCCAAGCGACGCGCAGATCAAGGCCAAGGTGACCGACCTGCTCAAGCTGGTGCAGCTCGACTGGCTGGCCGACCGCTACCCGTCGCAACTGTCCGGCGGCCAGCGCCAGCGCATCGCGCTGGCCCGTGCGCTGGCAGTGGAACCCAAGGTGCTGCTGCTCGACGAGCCCTTCGGCGCGCTCGACGCCAAGGTGCGCAAGGAACTGCGCCGCTGGCTGCGCCGGCTGCACGACGAGCTGCACGTCACCTCGATCTTCGTCACGCACGACCAGGAAGAAGCGCTCGAAGTGGCCGACCGTGTGGTGGTCATCAACAAGGGCCAGATCGAACAGGTCGGCTCGCCGCAGGACGTGTGGGACAAGCCCGCGAGCCCTTTCGTGTACGGCTTTCTCGGCGATGTGAACCTGTTCCATGGCCGCGCGGACAACGGCGCGGTGCAGCTCGACGGCATGCGCCTGGATTCGCCCGAGCACAGCGGCGCGCGCGACGCCAAGGCGCTGGCCTACGTGCGGCCACATGACCTGGATGTGACACGCTACGTGACCGGCGCCACCGGCATCGTCGCCACACTGTCGCGCGCGATTGTTGTCGGACCCATCGCAAGGCTGGAACTTGAGCCCACCGAATCGAATCCAGATAATCCGGGCTCCGGAACCATCATCGAAGCGCAACTCCCTGCGCAACAGTTCCGCGACCTGGGCTTGAAGGAAGGCGACACCGTCGTTGCCAATCCACGCAAGGCCAGGGTGTTCGTCGAAGAAGAATGGGTATCTCCTTGATCGATTGGTACTTCGGCGCGCCGCGCCGCGCGTATGGGCTGATCTGCCTGGCCTGTGTCCTGATGCTGGCCTTCGGGCTCTACCTTCAGCACGTGGTCGGGCTCGAACCCTGCCCGATGTGCATCGTGCAGCGCTATGCGCTGGTGCTGGTGGCGCTCTTCACGGGGCTGGCCGGTGCGCTGCGCAACAGGGGTTTGCAGATCACTGGCGGCCTGCTGGCCCTGGTCTCGGCCATCGGCGGCGCCTATACGGCGGCCTCGCAGAGCTGGCTGCAGTGGTATCCGCCCGAAGTCGTGTCCTGCGGGCGCGACCTCTACGGAATGATCGAGACCTTCCCGCTCAAGCGCGCACTGCCGATGATTTTCCGTGGCGGCGGCGACTGCTCCAAGATCGATTGGACGCTGTTCGGCCTGACGCTGGCGAACTGGTCGTTCGTTGCGTTCACGGTGCTTTCGTTGCTGCTGATCACCTTGCTGGTTCGCTCGCGCCGCGCGCGCTGAACAAGCGGTGGCCGGTAGCGGCTGCATTCAATGGAATCCGATGGGCCTCGCAGACTCGCAAGAGTCGGCGAGGCTTTTCCTTTGCCGGATCGGGCAAAAGTCCCCTGGCGGCATTGCCCCTTTAGCAGGCCTTAAGTAAGCAAGGATAGGATCGATCCGCTCCAGCAGCGTGTTTCACTCTCTCATCTCATTGCATGCCCAACACCCCACCGCGGCGATCGCGCAAGCTCCTTGTCGGTATCACCGCCCTTGTTGTTGTCGCCATCGCCGCCTTCTTCTTGTTGAGCCCGGCCAAGAAGACCGAATACCTCACCGCCCCAGTGCAGCGCGCCGACCTCGAGAACGCGGTGCTCGCCACCGGCGTGCTGCAGGCGCTCAGGCAGGTTGAAATCGGTGCGCAAGTCAGCGGCCAGCTCAAGTCGCTCAAGGTCGTGCTCGGCCAGACCGTGAAGAAGGGCGACTGGCTGGCCGAGATCGATCCGGTCATCTCGCAGAATTCGCTCGCTCAGGAACAGGCCAAGCTGGAGAACCTGCAGGCGCAGAAGCTGGCGAAGGAAGTGCGCGTCAAGCAGGCCGAACTCTCTTGGGCACGCCAGCGCGAAATGCTCGCGCAGGACGCCGCCGCGCGGCAGGACATGGAAAGCGCTGATGCCGAGCTTCGCGCGCTGCGCGCCGATGCGGTGTCGCTGGACGCGCAGATCCGCCAGCAGAAACTGGCGCTGGCCTCGGCGCAGACCAACCTTTCGTACACGCGCATCGTGGCGCCCATCGATGGTGACGTGGTGTCCATCAGTACGCTCGAAGGCCAGACGGTGGTGGCCTCGTTCCAGGTGCCCACGCTGATGAAGCTGGCCGATCTGTCGACCATGACGGTCAAGGCGCAAGTGTCCGAAGCCGACGTGGTGCGCGTGAAGCCGGGGCAGCCGGTGTACTTCACCATCCTCGGCGACCCCGACAAGCGCTACCACGGCACGCTGCGCGCGGTGCAGCCTTCGCCCGAGAAGATCAACAACGCGGTGTTCTTCAACGCGCTGTTCGACGTGCCCAACCCTGACCGCACGCTGCGCGTCGACATGACGGCGCAGGTCGCGATCATGCTGGGCGAAGCCAAGCAGGCACTGACCGTGCCGCTGACCGCGCTCGGCGCGCGCGACAAGGACGGCCGCCAGGAAGTGCGCGTGCTCAAGGCCGACCAGAGCGTTGAAAAGCGGCTCGTGCGCGTCGGCATCACCAACAACTTCCAGGCCCAGGTGCTCGAAGGTTTGAAAGAAGGCGACAACGTCATCACCGGCGATCCCTCGACATTGGAGAAGTCGGACGACGGCGGCGGCAACGGCGGCAGAGGTAAGCGCCAGTGACGCAGCCGCAGGCGAACCGGCCCCTGCTGACGCTGCGCGGCATCGGCCGCAGCTTTCCTTCGGGCGAGCAGGAAGTGCAGGTGCTGAAAGACGTCGACCTGGACATCGGCAACGGCGAAATGCTGGCCATCGTCGGCGCCTCGGGCTCGGGCAAATCGACGCTGATGAACATCCTCGGCTGCCTCGACCGGCCCAGCACCGGCACCTACACCGTGTCGGGCAAGGACGTCGGCACGCTCGACAGCGACGCGCTGGCCGAGCTGCGGCGCGAGCACTTCGGCTTCATCTTCCAGCGCTACCACCTGATGCAGCACCTGACGGCCACGGGCAATGTCGAGGTGCCCGCCGTCTATGCCGGCACCGACGGCGAAGCGCGCGAGACGCGTGCCCGCCAACTGCTGGCGCGGCTGGGCCTTGGCGACCGCACCGAGCACCGGCCGAGCCAGCTCTCGGGCGGCCAGCAGCAGCGGGTGAGCATTGCACGCGCGCTGATGAACGGTGGCCAGGTCATCCTTGCCGACGAGCCGACCGGCGCGCTCGACAGCAAGAGCGGGCAAGAGGTCATCGCCATCCTGCGCGAGCTGCATGCGCAGGGCCACACCATCATCATCGTGACGCACGACATGCAGGTGGCGAGCTGCACTGAACGCATCATCGAGATTGCCGACGGCGTGATCGTGGGCGACCGGCCGAATGTGCCCACTGTCGCGGCACCCGCGCAGGCCGTGGAGACCGATGCGGTAACACCCGCCGTGAGCCCGCCCAAGCTGGGCATCGCGCGCTTCAGCACGGGCTGGGCCCGTTTTGCCGAGGCCTTCCGCATGGCATGGCGCTCGATGATGGCGCACCGCATGCGCACCGCGCTGACCATGCTGGGCATCGTCATCGGCATCACCTCGGTGGTGTCGATCGTGGCCATCGGGGAGGGCGCCAAGCGCTTCGTGCTGTCGGACATCAAGGCCATCGGCACCAACACGCTGGACATCTACCCCGGCCACGATTTCGGCGACGACAAGGCGTCCAGCATCCGGACGCTGCTGCCGACCGACCTGCAGGCGATTGCGGCGCAACCCTATGTGCACAGCGTGACGCCTGCGACCACGCGCAGCCTGCGCCTGCGCTACCGCAACATCGACATCAACGGCAGCGTGAACGGCGTCAGCGACAGCTTCTTTCGCGTGCGCGACATCCAGATGGCCAGCGGCGCGGCCTTCAACGCAAACGACGTGCGGCAGCAGGCCCAGGTGGTGGTGATCGACCAGAACACGCGGCGCAAGCTGTTCCCGGACGGCACCGACCCGGTCGGCAAGGTCATCCTGGTCGGCAGCCTGCCGTGCACGGTGATCGGCGTGTCGCAGGAAAAGAAGAGCATGTTCAGCGAGAACAAGTCGCTCAACATCTGGCTGCCCTACAGCACGGGCGCCAGCCGGCTGTTCGGGCAGCAGTACTTCGACAACATCACCGTGCGCATCCGCGACGACCAGCCGACCAAGGCGGCGGAAGACAGCATCGTCAAGCTGCTCACCATGCGGCACGGCAGCAAGGATTTCTTCACCTTCAACATGGACAGCATCGTGAAGACGGCCGAGCGCACGAGCCAGTCGCTCACGCTGCTGCTGTCGCTGATCGCGGTGATCTCGCTGGTGGTGGGCGGCATCGGCGTGATGAACATCATGCTGGTGTCGGTGACCGAGCGCACCCGCGAGATCGGCATTCGCATGGCCGTGGGCGCGCGCCAGAGCGACGTGCTGCAGCAGTTTCTGACCGAGGCGGTGCTGGTGTGCCTCGTGGGTGGGTTCATCGGCGTGACGCTGTCCTACGGCATCAGTTTTGTGTTTTCGCTTTTCGTGAAGCAATGGCAAATGATCTTTTCGATAGGCGCCGTGGTGTCGGCCTTCTTGTGCGCGACGCTGATCGGCGTGTTGTTCGGCTACCTGCCGGCACGCAATGCAGCGCGGCTGGACCCGATCGAGGCGCTGGCTCGTGAGTAGGGCGCGTCTTTGCCTTCGACTGAGCGCGGTCGCCGTGGTGTTGGCGCTCGGCGGGTGCACCGCGTTCCAGCCGGAGCGGCGGGAGCAGCGGCCGATTGAGATGCCGCAGGCGTGGCAGCAGCAACAACAGGCGCAGTCCGCAGCGGTGGATGCCGCTGCGATGCCGGCGACCCGTTGGTGGAGCGCCTTCAACGACCCGCAGCTGGACACCTTGATCGACAGCGCGCTGCGCACCAACAGCAACCTTGCCGCAGCGGGCATTCTCGTGCAGCGCGCGCAGTTGCAGGCAGGCCTGGCCAACACGAACCTCACGCCCGGCGTGGTGGGGCAGGCCAATACGAACCGCAGCTACGACCTGAAGCGCGGTGGCGCGGCCGCCTCCACATCAAGCTCGGTGGTGACGCTCAGCTACGAGCTGGATCTGTGGGGCCGGCTTTCTGCATTGCGCAGCGCAGCCGATTGGGAGCTGAAGGCCACCGAGTCCGACCGGCAGGCCGCGGCGCTTGCGCTCGTGGGCACCACGGCAGGGCTCTATTGGCAGACGGGGTACCTGAACCAGCGCATCGCGTTGAGCGAAGCCGGCATCGAGGACGGCCGGCGCATTCTTGCGCTGGTGCGCGTGAAGTACGCCGCCGGGGCGGTTTCGGGGCTGGACGTGGCGCAGGCAGGCCAGAACCTGGCGAGCCAGGAAGCGGCGCACACCCAACTGCTGCAGCAGCGCGTCGAAGCGCGCAATGCGCTGGCGATCCTGTTCGATCAGCCGCCCGAGGTGATGGCGGTGGAGCCGTCGCAGTTGCCGACCCTTGAGCTTCCGGTCATCGACGCTGGCCTGCCGGCAAGCCTGTTGGGCCGTCGCCCCGACCTGCGGGCAGCCGAGCAGCGTTTGCGCGGATCGCTGGTGAATGTCGATGCGACCCGAACCGGCTTCTATCCGACGCTGAGTCTTACCGGCTCGCTGGGCACGTCGAGCACTGCATTGGGGGAACTGCTGAAGAACCCGGTCGGCACGCTCGGCGCGGGGTTGGTGTTGCCGTTCCTGCAATGGAACACGGCGCGGATGACCGTAGCCGTTTCGCAGACGCAATACGAAGAAGCGGTGCTCGGCTTTCGCCAGTCGCTCTACACGTCGTTGTCCGAAGTGGAGAACGCACTGTCGTCGCGCACGCAATTGCGCGATGAGAGCGAAAAACTGGTGCTGGCGCTGCAGCAGGCGCAGCGTGCAGAGAGGCTGTCTGAAGTGCGCTACAAGGCTGGCGCGACGGCGCTGCAACCAGTGCTCGACGCCAAGGACAGGCGCCGCACCGCCGAGGTGTCGCTGGCCCAGAATCGATTGAACCAGCTCAACGCGACGATGACGCTCTACAAGGCGTTGGGTGGGGGCGCCGTCGTTCCGTAGCGGCGTGCACCCCTCAGGAACTACAAAGGCAAGGTGTCGAACGCGGCATAGACCGTGGCCAGCCACGACTTCACGCGCTGGCGCTCCAGCAGCCCCAGGGCATGCACGCCTTCTCGGTCATGAACGGCCTTCCAGAAGCTGGTGTTCTGCGCATCGATCTTTCGCATGCTGGCTTCATGCAAACGCGGCAACGCAATCACGCGGGCGCCATTGGCGGTCGCCTTGGAGAGCGACTGCGAAGCCAGCAGCATGCCGAAGTCGCTGCCGCGTCCGTAGTTCTGCACCACGATGTAGTTGGGCCGGTTGCCGAAGGTGTCGATCAGCGAGCCGAGCAGGTCGGTCGAGTCCTTGCCGTCGTCCAGCACATGCCAGAAGTTGACCGTGACGCCGATCTCGGCGAACACGTCGAACAGGTCCGATTCCTTGATCCAGCGCGACAGCGGCGCCAGCGTTTGGGCCGCGAGGTCGACGATCACGCTTTGCTGCGGGTTGGTCTCGAAGCCGTTCACGACCGTGTCGAGCCCTTCGAAGCTGTCGACCACCACGGGCGAGGCAAAGCCTTCGTAGAAGCGGGTGAACGAGCTGTGCGAGCGGTCGGTGTCGAAGCCCGTGAACGGACGGCTGTGGTCGATGAAGTACTGCGCCAGCACGCGCGCCGTGACCGACTTGCCGACTCCGCCTTTTTCGCCGCCGATGAAATTGATGGAGCTCATGAGTTGCTGCAGCCTCGAATGGGTTGAGGGGTGAAGGGCGGATTCATTCTAGGGGGCCGTTTTGTCTGCTGACTTACTTGGGCACCAGCGTGAAGAGCGGCATGACCACGCCCATGATCCAGTTCTGGCCGAAGTCGAGTGCCGCCCGGCGGTACTTTTCGTCGGCCTGCGCGGCCAGCAGGTCGAGCCGCGCGATCACCTTGGACAGTTCGCGGTCGGCCACGAGGTTGCGGCCACGGTCGCTGATCTCGGTGGCCAGCAGCAGCGGCTGGCCGTCGGGGCCGGTCTTGGAAGAGATCAGCCAGAGCGAGATGTCGAAATTGCGGGCGACCCGGTAGCTGTTTTCGGCGTCGATGCCGTCGATCATGGTCTGGTCCCATGTGTTGCCGTTGGCCTGCTTGAGCATCGTGACCCAGCCGTAGACCAGCGCCGCGACGCGATCGCCCTGGTAGGCCTGCGGTCCGGTCTCGAAGGCCAGCCGGACGGCATCGATGCCGGTGGCGCCATGCAATTCGGGCAGCGTGCCGTCTTTCAGTGCGGCATCCCAGGTGCGCTGGGTGGCTTCGTCCATGCTGGGCGCCGATTTGCGCCATTCGCGCGGGTTGCGCCGGTACAAGGTGTTCTGCACGCGCCGGATCGATTGCAGGTTGTCGCGCAGCGACAGGTTGGCAATGCGGTTGGTGCCGGACTGCAGCCATTCCTGGCCGGCGTAGGGCTCGGCGCGATCGGTGGTACGGACCGACGAGCAGCCGGCCAGACCGAGCAGGGCGGCGGTGCCTGCCAGCAGGCAGATGCGTCGTGCGGCAGGGGGGGGTGAAACCGGGGAATCGCTCATGCCCTGACGTTATCATCCACGGCTGGGGCGGCGGTCTGCTGCAAGCTGCAGGCCCGTGCAATTTTCCTTACAAATCAATACCTTGGCGCTACGTCGAGGCAGGCCGACAAGTCGTGCGTCTTAATTCCATCAAGCTTTCGGGCTTCAAGTCGTTCGCCGAACCCACCAACTTCCTGCTGCCGGGTCAACTGGTCGGCGTGGTCGGTCCCAACGGTTGCGGCAAGTCGAACATCATGGATGCGGTGCGCTGGGTGCTCGGCGAGTCGCGTGCATCGGAGTTGCGCGGCGAGTCGATGCAGGACGTGATCTTCAACGGCACGACCACCCGCAAGCAGGCCAGCCGCTCGAGCGTGGAACTGGTGTTCGACAACGCCGACCACCGCGCCGGCGGCCAGTGGAACCAGTTCGGCGAAATCGCCGTGCGGCGCGTGCTCACGCGCGACGGCACCAGCAGCTACTACATCAACAACCAGCCGGTGCGCCGCCGCGACGTGCAGGACGTGTTCCTGGGCACCGGCCTGGGCCCGCGCGCCTACGCCATCATCGGCCAGGGCACGATCAGCCGGATCATCGAATCCAAGCCCGAAGAACTGCGCCTGTTCCTCGAAGAGGCCGCTGGTGTCTCCAAGTACAAGGAGCGCCGCCGCGAGACCGAGAACCGCCTGGGCGACACGCGCGAAAACCTCGTGCGGGTCGAAGACATTCTTCGCGAACTCAACGCCAACCTTGAAAAGCTGGAGAAGCAGGCCGAGGTGGCCGCGCGCTACAACATGCTGCAGGGCGAAGCCACGAAGAAGCAGCACCAGCTGTGGTTTCTCAAGCGCAGCGAGAGCGATGCCGACCAGGCCAAGATCAAGGCCGATTCCGAAAAGGCCATCAACGACCTCGAATCGCGCACCGCCGACCTGCGCCGCATCGAAGCCGAACTCGAAACTGTGCGCCAGGCCCATTACGCGGCCGGCGACCAGGTCAACCAGGCGCAGGGCAAGCTGTACGAAGCCAGTGCCGAAGTCGGCCGGCTCGAAGGCGAGATCCGCTTCGTGGTCGAAGGCCGCCAGCGCGTCGAGCAGCGCCTGGTGCAGTTGCGCGAGCAGATGGGCCAGTGGGGCACCCGCCGCACCGATGCCGAAGCCGAGATCGAAACGCTGGCCGGGCAGGGCGTCGATGCCGAAGAGCAGGCCATCCTGCTGGCCGCGCAGCTCGAAGAGCACGACGCGCGCATGCCCGAGCTCGAAGAAGCCGTGCAGCGCGCGCAGGACGAGGCCAACACCCAGCGCACGACCGTGTCGCAGGTGCAGCAGCAGATCCAGGTGCTGGCCGCCGACCAGCGCAACATCGAAGACCAGAGCCGCCAGCTCACGCAGCGCAGCGAACGCCTGCGCGCCGACCAGAACGCATTGGCCGCGCCCGACGAAGCCCGCCTGCTCGAAATGCAGGAGCAATTGGCCGCCGCCCAGGAAGTTGCCAGCGAGGCCGATGCACGCCTGCAGGAACTGCAGGAAGCCGTTCCGCAGCTCGACGACGACCGCCGCACGAAACAGCAGGCGGTGAACACCGAAGGTGCGCGCCACGCCGAGTACTCGGCCCGGCTTGAAGCGCTGCGCGCCTTGCAGGAAAAGGTCAAGACCGACGGCAAGCTGGCCCCGTGGCTCGCCAAGCACGGGCTCGATGGCCTGCAAGGGCTGTGGAGCCGCATCCACATCGAGCAGGGCTGGGAAAGCGCGCTCGAAGCCGCATTGCGCGAGCGCCTGGGTGCGCTCGAAGTCAGCCGGCTCGACATGGTGCGCGCCTTCGGCAACGACGCGCCGCCCGCCAAGCTCGCCTTCTACAGCCCGCCGGCCGCCGGTGCGCCACAGGGTTCGGCCACGCTGCCGCGCCTGTCGAGCCTCTTGCGCCTGAACGATGCCGGCCAGCAAGCCTTGCTGAATGACTGGCTCCATGGTTGCTACACCGCGGCCAGTTTCGAAGAGGCACTGGCCCAGCGCGCCACGCTGCAGCCCGGCGAAGTCATCTATGTGCAGAGCGGCCATGCCGTGTCCTCGCACAGCGTCAATTTCTACGCGCCCGATTCTGAACAGGCCGGCCTGCTGGCCCGCCAGCAGGAAATGGAAAACCTGGAGCGCCAGCTTCGAGCCCAGACGCTCATCAACGAAGAAGCGCGCACCGCGCTCATTCGTGCTGAAGCCGCCTATGGCGATGCCGCCTCGCGACTGGTGACGGCGCGGCGCGAAGCGGCCGACACCCAGTCGCGCGCTCATGAACAGCAGGTCGAGACGCTGCGCATGACGCAGCTCGCCGAGCAGACCCGTGCGCGCAGCGAGCAACTGGCCACCGACCTCGGCGAAGTCGACGCGCAACTCGAAGAGCTGCAAGAAAAGCGCATCGCCGCCGAAGGCCGCTTCGAAGAACTCGACATGCAACTGGCCGATAGCCAGGAGCGGCATGCCCAGCTCGACGAACGCGTGATCGACGCCGGCCGTGCGCTGACGGCCAGCCGCGAGCAGCACCGCAGCCTCGAACGCCAGGCGCAAGAGGCCACCTTCTCGCAACGCACGCTCGAAGCCCGCCGCGGCGAACTCAACCGCGCCATCGAAACCGCCTCGCAACAGGTCGTGGCGCTCACCGACGAAGACGAGCGCGCCCGCGCCGAACTGAGCCGCCTGTCCGATGCCGCCGCGCAAGCCGGGCTGCAGGACGCCCTGTCGCTCAAGCTCGAACGCGAAACCTCGCTGGGGGCCTCGCGCAGCCAGTACGACGACCTCACGCTCAAGCTGCGCGCGAGCGACGAACGCCGCCTGCAGCTCGAACGCGAACTCGATCCGCTGCGCCAACGCATCACCGAATTTCAGCTCAAGGAACAGGCCGCGCGCCTGGGCGTCGAGCAGTACCAGCAACTGCTGGACGACGCCGGCGCCGACCTCGAAGCCGTGGCGCTGTCGATCGAAACCGACAAGGTGCGCCTGACCGGCCTGCAAAGCGAAATCGACCGCCTGAACCGCGAAGTCGTCGCGCTGGGTGCGGTGAACCTGGCCGCGCTCGACGAACTCGCCATTGCGAGCGAGCGCAAGACCTTCCTCGATGCCCAGTCGGCCGACCTGAACGAAGCCATCGGCACGCTCGAAGACGCCATCCGCAAGATCGACGCCGAAACCCGCGATCTGCTGGGCGGCACCTTCAAGATCGTCAACGAGCACTTCAGCCGCATGTTCCCCGAGCTGTTCGGCGGCGGCAATGCACGGCTGGTGATGACGGGCGACGAAATCCTCGATGCCGGCGTGCAGGTGCTGGCACAGCCACCCGGCAAGAAGAACCAGACCATCCACCTGCTGTCGGGCGGCGAGAAGGCGCTCACGGCCATTGCGCTGGTGTTTGCGATCTTCCAGCTCAACCCGGCGCCTTTCTGCCTGCTGGACGAAGTGGACGCGCCGCTGGACGACGCGAACACCGAGCGCTATGCCAAACTCGTGACCGCCATGAGCCGCGAAACCCAGTTCCTCTTCATCAGCCACAACAAGATCGCCATGGAAATGGCCGAGCAACTGATCGGCGTCACGATGCAGGAACAGGGCGTGTCGCGGATCGTCGCGGTCGACATGGAATCGGCCGCCTCGATGGTCGAAGCCGCTTGAACCGGGCGGCCCCATGAGCAATCTCACTCTTGCACTGGCCATCTTCGGTGGCCTCGTTCTCGCGGCTGTCGTCGGCTACGAAACCATGATGTCGCGCCGCAATGCGCCGCGCCAACCCGATGCGGTCGACACCGCGCTGGCCGACGCCGAGCGCGCGCTGTCGTCTTCAGGTGATGACGTGGAGCCGGTGCTGCATGTCGACCCGCATCAGGTGTCGGGCACCGCCGATCGCCACGAGCCGCTGTTCGACCCCGACCTGCCGGCGCCCAGCGGTGTGCCCGTGGCGACCGGCGAGCGTCGCGGCGGGCTCGATCCGCTGATCGACGTGATCGCGCCGATCTCGCTGGACGGCTTGGCCTCGGGCGACGCCGCCATTGCCGCCATGCCGCCGACGCGGCGCGCGGGCAGCAAGCCGGTGGCCATCGAAGGCCTGAACGAGCGCAACGGCCAGTGGGAGCCGCCCGTGCCCGGCCAGCGCTACAGCGCGTTCCAGGTGGGTGTGCAATTGGCCAACCGCACCGGCGCGCTCAATGAAATCGAGTACTCCGAGTTCGTGGTGAAGGCGCAGGCCTTTGCTGACTCGGTCAACGGTTCGCCCGAGTTTCCCGAGATGCTCGACGAAGTGGCGCGTGCCCGCGAGCTCGACCAGTTCGCCAGCGCGCACGATGCGCAACTGGGCTTCGTGTTGCGCGCGTTGCATGCAGCCTGGAGCCCGGGCTATGTGCAGCAGAACGCCGCGCGCCTTGGTTTCGTGGCCGGCATCATCCCGGGGCGCATGGTGCTGCCGACGGGTGAAGTCGGGCTGCCGCCGATCCTCGGGCTGGCTTTCGATACCCAGGCCGCGCTGGCCGACGATCCGGCCCAATCGGCCATCCGCGAGCTGAGCCTGAGCCTGGATGTGCCGCAAGTCGATCGCGGCGAAGAGCCGTTCCGCCGCATGCGCGAAGCCGCCGCCACGCTCGCCCGCGAAATGGACGGCGTGGTGACCGACAGCGACGGCCAACTGCTGCGCGACGAGACGATGGACGTGATCGGCATCGACCTCGAACAGCTCTACGACACGCTCGATGCGCGCGACCTGGCGGCCGGCTCGCCGTTGGCCCGTCGCCTTTTCAGCTGATCCGATTCTTTCGGGAGACAACCCCATGACGACGCGCGACGAAGCGGCTCGCGAAGCCGCCGCACTGAGCGAACAGCTTCACAAGCACGCCCATCTTTACTACGTGCTCGACGCGCCTGCACTGCCCGACGCCGAGTACGACAAGCTGTTCCAGCGCCTGCAGGCGCTGGAGACGGAGTTTCCCGACCTGCGCACGCCCGATTCGCCGACGCAGCGCGTGGGCGGCAAGGTGCTCGACGGTTTCACCAAGGTGCGCCACAAGGTGCCGATGCTGTCGATCCGTACCGAGACCGACATCACTCCCGCCGGCGCCAGCGCCTTCGATGCACGCGTGCGCAAGGAGCTCGGCCTGGCCGAAGACGGGCCGCAGGTTGAATACGTCTGCGAACTCAAGTTCGACGGCCTGGCCATGAACCTGCGCTACGAGCACGGCGTGCTGGTGCGGGCGGCCACGCGCGGCGACGGCGAAGTGGGTGAAGAGGTCACGCAGAACATCCGCACCGTGCGCGAGATTCCGCTGAAGCTCGCCGGCAAGGCGCCGCCCGTGGTCGAGGTGCGCGGCGAGGTCTACATGAAGCGCGCCGATTTCGATGCGCTCAACGAGCGCCAGCGCCAGAAGATCGCCGCGGGACAGAAGAACGAGAAGGTGTTCGTCAATCCGCGCAATGCGGCCGCTGGCGCGGTGCGTCAGCTCGATCCGGCGATCGCGGCGGCGCGGCCGCTCAGCTTCTTTGCCTATGGGCTCGGTGAAGTGACGCCGGCCAGCGAAGGCGGCCCTGACTGTTCGACGCAGTTCGATTGGCTGCAGCAGTTTCATGCATGGGGATTTCCCGTCGCAACGCAGACTGCACGTGCGAAGGGTGCTATTGAAATCATAGCGTTCCACGAGAACATCGGCCGCCAGCGCGATGCCTTGCCGTACGACATCGACGGCGTGGTCTACAAGGTCGACAGCGTGGAGCTGCAGCGGCAACTGGGCTTTGTCTCGCGCGAGCCGCGCTGGGCCGTGGCGCACAAGTACCCCGCGCAGGAGCAACTGACCGAGGTGCTCGGCATCGAGATCCAGGTCGGGCGCACCGGCAAGCTCACGCCGGTGGCCAAGCTCGCGCCGGTGTTCGTCGGCGGCGTCACGGTGACCAACGCCACGCTGCACAACGAGGACGAGGCCCGCCGCAAGGATGTGCGCGTGGGCGACACGGTCATCGTGCGCCGCGCGGGCGACGTGATTCCCGAAGTGGTCGGCGTGGTGCCCGAGAGCCTCGCCAAGCCCGACGAGCAGCGCGGTCCGGTGTTCACCATGCCGCACCAGTGCCCCGTGTGCGGCTCGGAGGCCGTGCGCGAAGAGGACGAGGTCGACTACCGCTGCACCGGCGGCCTGTTCTGCGCGGCGCAGCGCAAGGAGGCGATCCTGCACTTCGCGGCGCGGCGCGCGGTCGATGTGGACGGGCTGGGCGACAAGCTGGTCGAGCAACTGGTCGACGCCAACCTCATCCGCACCTTGCCCGATCTCTACAAGCTCGGATTCACCACGCTGGCGGGGCTGGACCGCATGGCCGAGAAGTCGGCCAAGAACCTCGTCGATGCGCTCGAAGCCTCGAAGAAGACCACGCTGCCGCGCTTCCTGTTCGGCCTCGGCATCCGGCACGTCGGCGAGAGCACCGCGAAGGACCTGGCCAAGCATTTCGGCAAGCTCGACGCGATCATGGACGCGACCGAAGAGCAACTGCTCGAAGTCAACGACGTGGGCCCGGTGGTGGCGCAGAGCCTGCGCACCTTCTTCGACCAGCCGCATAACCGGGAGGTGGTCGAACAGTTGCGCGCCTGCGGCCTGACATGGGAAGAGGGCGAGCCCGCCGCCCGTGCGCCCAAGCCTTTGGCGGGCCTGACCTTCGTCATCACCGGCACCCTTCCTACGCTGGGCCGCGACGAAGCGAAGGATAAATTGGAGGCAGCCGGTGCAAAGGTCGCCGGTTCCGTCAGCAAGAAGACCCACTACCTCGTGGCCGGCGAAGAAGCCGGCAGCAAGCTCGACAAGGCCCGTGACATCGGGGTCGAGGTGATCGACGAGGCGCGTATGCTGGAAATACTGGCCAACGGTATTCCGGAAAAATGAAGCCGTAGCGGCAGGCTCTCTTTACCGGCCGTTACGCGACTTCATCCAACCGCAGTCAACAGGGTCTACAACCTGGCGTTGAAAGCAAACTGAAGGCCAATAAGGAGAGCCCCTCATGCAAAAAATTCGTTTTCTTGGTGCCACCATCGCCCTCGGCGGCCTCGTGCTGCTGACCGGTTGCGCCGTTCCAGGCGATCCCTATTACGGCGGGGGCTACGCTGGCGGAGGTTATTCCTCGGGCGGCTACTACACCGATCCCGCGCCAGTGGTGGTGCAGCCGGCGCCGGTCTATATCAACGGGGGCGGCTACTACGGCGGGCGCCCCTACTACGACCGTCCTTACTACGATCGCCGCCCCTACTACAACAACAGGCCGGCGTATCCCTATCCGGGCGTGCGGCCGGGCAACTACCCGCGTCCTCCGGGCGTCGCGGTTCATCCGCCTCTGCCCGTGCAGGGGATCGGCCGGCCGCCGCAGCTGCCCAATGTGCCGGGTACGCCGATCCGCAGCACGACGAACCCGCCGCGCGACCAGTGACCGTCGTGGCCTGACGGTGCCATGAGGCCGTCAGGGCTGCGGAGCCCCGCGATAATCGCGCCATGGCCATCCGCGAAATCCTCAAGATGGGCGACCCCCGGCTGCTGCGCATTGCGCAGCCGGTCGCCGCCTTCGACACCGACGAGCTGCACCTGCTGGTGCGCGACATGTTCGAGACCATGCATGCCGTCAACGGCGCGGGCCTTGCGGCGCCGCAGATCGGTGTCGACCAGCAACTGGTGATCTTCGGCACCGACATCGTCAACCCCCGTTATCCAGATGCGCCGCCGGTGCCCCGCACGGTGCTGCTCAACCCCGTCATCACCCCGCTGGGCGATGAAGAGGAAGAGGGCTGGGAGGGATGTCTTTCGGTGCCGGGCCTGCGCGGCGTGGTGCCGCGCTTTGCCAACGTCCGCTATACCGGCTTCGACCTGTACGGTGACCCGATCGACCGGGTCGCGAGCGGTTTTCATGCGCGCGTGGTGCAGCACGAAGTCGACCACCTGCTGGGCAAGCTCTACCCGATGCGGGTGCGCGATTTCTCCCGCTTCGGCTACACCGAGGTCCTGTTTCCAGGCCTCGATGCGGCCGATGACGACTGACTGATTCGGCTCAGTTGTACTTGCTGCTCAGGGCGAAGCGGCCGCCACCCATGAACGCGAGGGCGAGCGCCGCGAACAGGAACATGCCCTGCAGTTCCAGTGCCCAGCCGCCTTGCTTGCCGAGCGCCGTCAGGTCCTTCATGTGGACCAGCGCAAAGGCCACCAGCATGTTGATCGCGACGATCCATGCAGCAGGCCGCGTGTAGAGCCCGATGATCAGCAGCACGGGCGCGACCACTTCACCGATGTAGACCAGGTAGGCCAGCGCGCCCGGCAGCCCATGCTGGGCCAGCATGCCCGAGATGAAGCCGACGCCGCCCTGCAGCTTGGCAATGCCGTGCAGCAGGATCAGGACGCCAAGCGAAACGCGCAGGATGAACTTGCCGGTGTCGTCGGATTTGACCATTGTGTTGTTTCCAGTTGAGAGTGATTCGAGGGCCGTATGGTAGTGAACCGGCGGCGCTTGCGGGAGGCCGATTGCGCGGCGTGCGGGCCCATATGCATCCAACCCGGAGTTCTTTGGCAGAGTGCGGTGTCGCCCCGTACACTGCCTTTTGCTTACTGTTGAGGAGAACACCAATGATGAAGAACCGATTCGCCGGATTCCGTCCGGCCCTGCTTGCTGCTGCGTCCGTCGTGGCCTTTGCCTCTGCGGCCCCGGCCTTCGCCGGCAAGACGCTCGACGCGGTCAAGCAGCGCGGCACCGTCAAGTGCGGCGTGACCAACGGCGTGGCGGGCTTCTCCGCCCCCGACACCCAGGGCAACTGGTCGGGCCTGGACGTCGACACCTGCCGCGCCATCGCGGCCGCCGTGCTCGGCGACGGCAAGAAGGTCGACTTCGTGCCGCTCAACTCGCAGCAGCGCTTCTCGGCCCTGCAGGCCGGTGAAATCGACATCCTGGCGCGCAACACCACCTGGACGCTCACGCGCGATGCGTCGCTCGGCTTCAACTTCACCACCATCACCTACTACGACGGCCAGGGCTTCCTGGTGCCGAAGAAGCTCAAGGTGACCAGCGCCAAGCAGCTCAAGAACGCCACCATCTGCACGCAGTCGGGCACCACCAACGAGAAGAACGTGTCGGACTACTTCCGCGCGCAGAACATCCCGGTCAAGACCGTCGTGTTCGAGAGCTTCGAGGCTTCGTTCAAGGCCTTCTTCTCGGGCCGCTGCCAGGCCTTCACCACCGACGCCTCGGCGCTGGCCGGCCTGCGCAACAAGGAAGCGCCGAACCCCGACGACTACATCATCCTGCCCGAGCTGATCTCCAAGGAACCGCTCGCGCCGCTGGTGCGCCGTGGCGACGACGAGTGGTTCGCCATTGCCAAATGGGTGCCCAACGCGCTCATCGAAGCAGAGGAATTCGGCGTCACGCAGGCCAATGCCGACGAACTCAAGGCCAACAGCAAGGACCCGGCGCAGCAGCGTCTGGTCGGCACCGGTGAAGACCTCGGCAAGCTGCTGGGCCTCGACAAGGACTGGTCGTTCCGCGCGATCAAGGCCGTGGGCAATTACGGCGAGATGTTCGAGCGCAACGTCGGACCGAAGTCGGTTCTGAAGCTGCCGCGCGGCTCCAACAATCTCTGGAGTAAGGGCGGCCTGATCTACGCACCACCGGTTCGATGAACCGGGAGGCCTCGCGCCGCGGCGCCTGGCTGGCGTGGGCCGTCCAGGCGCTGCTGGTGCTGGCCGTCGTGGCCGGCGCGGTCTGGGTGGTGCACCACGCGCTCGAAGTGCTGCGCGCGCGCGGCGTGCGCTCCGGCTTCGACTTTCTCACCGAGCCTGCGGGCTTCTCGATCAGCGAAGGCTGGCTCGACTTCGACGCGAGCCAGCCTTTCTGGCGCGCCTTCCTCGCGGGCCTGATCAACACGGTGCGCGCGGCGGTGCCGGCGGCCATCTTTTCCGTGGTGCTCGGCACGCTGATCGGCATCGGCCGGCTGGCGCCGCACGTGCTGCTGCGCGGCATCTGCACCGCGTACGTCGAGCTTCTGCGCAACGTGCCGCTGCTGGTGCAGTTGCTGATGCTGGCCTTCGCGATGGCCAACCTGTTGCCCGATCCGACCGAGCCCGTGCACCTGATGCCCGGCGTGTGGCTCAGCAAGGGCGGACTCAGCGTGCCCTGGCCCGTGGCGGGTGAGGGCGGTTGGTGGCCCACGCATTTCGAGTGGCCCGAGCGCGGCGATTTCGGCGTGAGCGGTGGCGCCGCGCTGAGCCCCGAGTACGTGACCATCGTGGCGGGGCTGTCTTTCTACTCGGCGGCTTTCGTGGCCGAGATCGTGCGCGCCGGCATCCTGTCGGTCTCGCAGGGGCAGGTGCTCGCCGGGCAGGCGCTGGGGCTGTCGTCGGTACAGCAGTTGCGCATCGTGATCCTGCCGCAGGCGCTGCGGGTGATCGTGCCGTCGCTCACCAACCAGTTGCTGAGCCTCACCAAGAATTCGTCGCTCGCCGTGGCCGTGGGCTACCCGGAATTGGTGTCGGTGGCCAACACCACCATCGGCTCGAATGGCCGAGCCTTCGAGTGCATCGCGATCATCATGGCGGTCTACCTGTTGCTGTCGCTGCTGATCTCCTTCGGCATGAACCGCTACAACGCGCGTGTCGCGCTGCGAGGCTGGCGATGAGGAACGTCGCGCAAGGCCCGATCGCGTGGCGCAGTGAACTCTGGGGTTCGCCGCTGCGCGCGTTGGCGACCGTGCTGTTGATTGCGTTGCTCGTGTGGGGTGGTTTCCATGTGGTCGAGTGGGGCGTGGTGCACGCCGTGTTCCGTCCCGATGCCGAAGCCTGCCGCGCAGTGCAGCACGGCGCCTGCTGGGGCGTGGTGGCCGAGAAGTGGCGGCCGATGCTGTTCGGCCGCTTTCCCTATGAAGAGCAATGGCGTCCTGCCATCGCGGTGGTCGTGTTGTCGGCCATCACCGTGCTCAGTGCGTGGCCGCGCAGCTGGCGCTGGTGGCTGGTGCCGCTGTGGATCGGTGCGCTGCTGCTGTTCGTGCTGCTGATGCGTGGCGGTGTCGCCGGCCTGAGCCATGTGCCGACGAGTCGCTGGGGCGGCTTGCCGCTGACCATCGGGCTGGCCGTGGTCGGGCTGGCGCTGGCCTTTCCGCTCGCGCTGCTGCTGGCATTGGGGCGCCGCTCGGGCTGGCCCGTGGTGCGCACGCTGAGCGCGAGCTACATCGAGCTGGTGCGCGGCGTGCCGTTGATCTCTGTGCTGTTCATGGCGTCCTTCCTGTTGCCGCTGCTGTGGCCGGCGGGCTGGCAGCCCGATGTGCTGGTGCGTGTGCTCGCGGGCCTCACGCTGTTCGTGGCGGCCTATCTGGCCGAGATCATCCGTGGCGGCCTGCAGGCCGTGCCGCGCGAGCAGACCGAGGTCGCGATGGCGCTCGGCTTCGGGCGCTGGCCGGTGCAGCGCGACATCGTGCTGCCGCAGGCGCTGCGCCTCGTGGTGCCGGCGCTGACCAACAGCGTGGTCGGCACGCTGAAAGACACCTCGCTGGTCACCGTGGTCGGCCTGTTCGAGTTGACCGGCGCGCTGGGCCTTGCGCTTGGTGGCGATCCGACCTGGCGGCCGTTCTACCTCGAGGGTTACCTGTTCATCGCGGCGGTGTACTGGGTACTGTGCTTCGGGCTCTCGCGCTACAGCGTGTGGCTCGAAAAGCGCCTGTCGGCCGCGCCCTGATCCGGTTGATCCGGTCAGCCCAAAAGCCTGCTGTACACTCCGCCCCTCATGTCGAGCCACAACTTCACCCCCGCATCCAACGCAGCCTCCATGGCTCGCATGATGCCGCCTGCCTCCGTGCAGGCGATGGTTGTTGCTCGAATGATTACCACCATTACCACCGCGGCCACCTGAGCACGCACAGGTGGCCGTTCCGGCAGCCACCTGGTGTATCGCTCTCTCCCCGAACGAATCAACCCAGCTCTGGCAGCTGGGTTTTGTTTTTTCGTCTGGAGATGTCCATGTACCGCGAACCCGTTGAATCCCTCGAGCCCCTGCACAGCCTGAACACCGATCGGGCGGCCATTCGTCCCCTGCGCGTGGGGATGATCGGCATCGGCACCGTGGGCTCAGGCACCTTTCGCGTGCTGGCCCGCAACCGGACCGACATCGCCGCCCGTGCTGGCAGGGCGATCGAGCTGGTGATCGTGGCGGCCCGCAATCTCGAACGGGCGGCGACGATCGTTCAAGGCAGCGTGCCGCTCACCGCCGACCCGCTGCACGTGGCCACGCACCCCGACGTCGACGTGGTGGTCGAAGTCGCCGGCGGCACCGGCCCCGCGCGCGACTGGGTGCTGGCCGCCATCGCGCACGGCAAGCACGTGGTCACGGCCAACAAGGCCTTGCTGGCGGTGCACGGCACCGAAATCTTCGCCGCCGCGCGGGAGAAGGGCGTGGTCGTCGCCTACGAAGGCGCGGTGGCCGTGAGCATCCCCATCATCAAGGCGCTGCGCGAAGGCCTTGCGGCCAATCGCATCGAATGGGTGGCCGGCATCATCAACGGCACCACCAACTTCATCCTGAGCAAGATGCGCGACGAAGGGCTGGACTTCGCGAGCGCACTCGCGCAGGCCCAGTCGCTCGGCTACGCGGAAGCCGACCCGACCTTCGACATCGAGGGCATCGATGCCGCCCACAAGCTGACGCTATTGGCTGCCAATGCCTTCGGCATGCCGCTGCGCTTTGTCGATGCGCAGGTGGAGGGCATCACCGCCTTGCAAGGGTTGGACGTGGCCTGTGCAGAGCAACTGGGCTACCGCATCAAGCTGCTCGGCGTGGCGCGCCGGCAGGCAACCGGCGTGGAGCTTCGCGTGCAGCCCGCGCTGGTGCCGGCCGAGCACCTGATGGCGCATGTGAACGGGTCGATGAACGCGGTCATGGTCAAGAGCGATGCCGCCGGCCTGACGATGTACTACGGCGCGGGTGCCGGCTCGGAGCAGACCGCATCGGCCGTGATTGCCGACCTGGTCGACGTGGCGCGGCTCGATGGGGTCCATGCCGCGAACCACGTGCCGCATCTGGGCGTGCATGCCCACGCGACGAATGCGTTGCCGGTGCTGCCGCGCGCGGCCGTGCATACGGCGCATTACCTGCGGGTGCCGGTGCACTCGGTCGGCCAGATCCAGGCGGTGACGGCCTGCCTCGCCGAGCAGCGCGTACCGGTTCGGCAGGTGGCGCTGGCGGCTGAGCGGCCCGGTGTCGGTCCGCAGGTGCTGGTGCTGACCGGGCCTGCGCTGCAGGGCACGGTGGACTTGGCGGTGCATGCGCTGCAGGCGAGGGCGGAAGTGGCCGGCCCGGTGGTGACGCTGCGTGTGGAAGCGCTGGAGGCCTGAACACGCCCCCAGCGCGTCAGACCGTCCGTGCGCGCAGCTCCGGTGCGCCGGCATCGGGCAGCGGCTCATCGTGCAGCCCCAACGCGATCGCCTCGCGACGCGGCGCTGCAGTGGCCAGGCTGACGACAACAACCACCGCCGCATTGATCGCCATCGCGATCAGCCCGGCCTCCCACTGCGGCACAGCGGTGGCCCAGAACTTCGCCGCGAAAGGCGCCAGCAGGGCGACGAACCCCGCCACCAGCCCGGCCAGCACGCCGATCGCGCTCGTGCGCTTCCACAAGAAGCCGAGGAACACGCCGGGCGCGAGCATGCCGATGGCCGAATAGGCGTCGAGCAGGATCTTCACCAGCGAGCCCTTCTGGCTGACCGACAGCCACACCGCGATGGCCGCGAACACCACCAGCGAGCCGCGCGACAGCGCCAGCGACCCGCGCTCGCCCAGCCCGGGCCGGAACGGCCGCACCACGTTGCGCGTGAAGATCGAGCCGGCCGTCAGCAACAACAGCGAGCCCGGCGCGAGCGCCAGCAGGAAGCCCGTGCCCGCGAGAAGGCCCACCGTCCACGCCGGATAACGGTCAGACACGAACTGAAGCAACGCCGCGTTCAGGTTGCCGCCCGGCGGCTGCGTGTGGGCCAGCAGCGCCGCGAAGCCCAGCAGGATGATGAAGAAGTAAGCCAGCGAATACAGCGGCTGCCAGATCGCATTGCGGCGAATCGCCGTTGCGCTGTGCGCCGTGTACGACATCTGGAACAAGTGCGGAAAGACCCAGTTGCCCAGCGCGATGTTGATGGCCGATGTCATGAGCCAGATCGCGGTGGTCGGCGAAGTGGCATCCAGGCCGGGGAACTTGCCGATGCCCGGGTGCTGTGCCTCTGCCATCGAGAACAGGTCGAGCAGCGAAGCCGCGCCGACCTTGCTGGCCACCGTCGCGCTCAGCAGCACCACGACGACGACCATCAGCACGTCTTTCACGCCGGCCGCGAAGGCGGCCGAACGCACGCCCGCCGCGAAGACGAAGGCCACCATCAGCAGGCCCGCGCCCATCGTCGCGGCCTCGCTCGAGATGCTGCTGCCCAGCGTGAGCTGCACGATCAGCCCGAGGCTCACCAACTGGATCTGCACGTACACGACCAGCGAGGCGATGCCCACCACGCCGGTGAGCACGCCGAGCCAGGGCGCGTCGTAGCGCGCGGCAAAAAAGTCCGACTGCGTGAGCAGTCGCCCGAGCCGGCCCGCGCGCCAGATCTTCGGCATGAGCCAGTAGCCCACCGCATAGCTCATCGACACCGAGCAGAACGCGAGGTAGGCGGGTGCGCCCAGCGCCCACGCGTAGCCGGAGATGCCGAGCACCGCGAAGGTCGTGTAGACCTCGCCCGCATTCATGAACCAGAACACCAGCGTGCCCAGGCTGCGGCCACCGACGGCCCAGTCGGCAAAGCTCTTGCCGTGGCGGGTGCGGCGACCGTAGGCGATGGCGCCCGCAACCGTGGCCAGCAATATGGCGAGAACGATCGCGAGCTTCATGGCGCGCCTTCCTTGCCTGCGTTGTCGGCCTGCAGGCTTCTTGCGAGGAACTCGGCTTCTTCGGCTTCCACGCCGGCCCGCGCGTCGAGCCTGAAGACGAGCGCAATCACCACGCTCGTGAGCACGATGCCGGCCATCTGCCAGAACATCGGAAAGGGCAGCCCGAAGGGCGTGGCGGCGATGTCGTTCACTGCCGGCGCCAGGCAGGCTTGCCAGACGAAGGGAAAGACCAGCAGCCATCGATGGCCGAGGCGGCGTGGCTTGCTGTTGCGCGCGGTGGGGGCGTCGACCATCTTTGCTCCTGTAAAGTGATACTGCACAAAACTCGACGGAGTGTGCAACCAGGTTGCCGTAAAACGCAAGATGGTATTCCGCTATTTTTCGGTCTACCCAACCTAATAAAGAGGATTTTCCATAGCGCACCGGGTTCGGGCATACGCACCGTTGACGTGCAGTTGCACAGCACATACCATCGCCATCCAATGAAGCCACACTGCACAAAACCAGGATGCCCGCATGATCGGTGAACGACTGAAGGAGTTGCGCACCGTGCGCGGCCTGTCGCTGCGCGAGCTGGCGACCCAGGCGGGCGTGTCGGCCACCTTGCTCAGCCAGATCGAGCGCTCGGTCACCGACCCCAGCCTCGAAACCATGCGCCGGCTGGCCGGCGTGTTCGGCGAATCGGTGTCCTCGCTGTTTTCCGCGCCGGCGCCGCCCTCGGTGTGGATCAGCCGCCCGGGCGAACGCTCGCTGCTCACCGCGCCCAAAGGGCAGGTCGGCTACGAACGCCTCACGGCCGGCAACGGACAGCTCGAAGTGCTGCGCGCCGTGCTGCAACCGGGGCAGGTGTCGGCGGACGAGCCGCGCGGCCATGCCTCGACGGAGTGCGTGTACGTCGTCGGCGGCGTGCTGGTGGCGCAGATCGCGGGCGTCGACTACCCGGTGCTGGCCGGCGAGAGCATCTCGTTCGATTCGCGGCTGCCGCACCGCTACATGAACCAGTCGCAGGCGCCGACCGAAATCATCCTGTCGGTGACGCCGCCCAACCCCTGAACCCGCAAGGCCCCCGATGACCACCGACACCCGTTTCACGCTCCATGACCTGCGCGTCGAGGTCGTCGCCCCCGAAGGCGCCAGGCTCTATTGCGGCGCGAAGGTCGGCGACTTCTTCGAGTTGCGCGGCGAGATGCTGCATCTGCCTGAAGGGCAGGGCTTTTCGATCTACTCACTCGGCGCGCTGCTCCCACTGTTGGCCGCCAAGCAGCGGCCCACCGATGCGAACGACTGGATGAGCACCGATGCCGAGGTGGCGTGCCCCGATCCGCATTGCCCGTCGCGCTTTCGCATCACCCGCATCGGGACGCGCACCTTTCTCCACGCCGACACCACGGCGGTTGTCCATCCTTCGAACGAGCCCTCATGACTTCTTCCTCCTCTCAGCACCGCATCGAACTCGCGCCCGGCTACTCGATCTCCCGCTTGCTCAAAGGCGGCTGGCAACTGGCCGGCGGCCATGGCGACGTCGACCGCGCAAGCGCCATTGCCGACATGGCGGCTTACTACAACGCCGGCATCACCACCTTCGATTGCGCCGACATCTACACGGGCGTCGAGGAAATGATCGGCGAGTTCCGCGCCGACCATCTGCAGCGCCACGGCAGCGACAGCCTTTCGCAACTGCGGGTGCACACCAAGTTCGTGCCCGACCTCGCGATCCTGCCGACCATCGACAAGCGCCAGGTCGAGCAGACCATCGACCGCTCGCTCAAGCGGCTGCGCATGGAGCGGCTCGACCTCGTGCAGTTCCACTGGTGGGACTACAGCGTGCCGCGCTACCTCGAAGTCGCGCACTGGCTCACCGAGTTGCAGCGCGCCGGCAAGATCGACCGCGTGGGCGGCACCAATTTCGACACGCCGCATGCGCGTGAGCTGGCAGAAGCGGGCGTGCCCTTGTTCAGCATGCAGGTGCAGTACTCGCTGCTCGACCAGCGGCCCTTGCCGCTGATGACGCCGTACTGCGCGCAGTCGGGCATGAAGTTGCTGTGCTACGGCAGCGTGGCCGGTGGCTTCCTGTCGGAGCGCTGGCTGGGCAAGAGCGATCCGGGCCAGGCCTTCGAGAACCGCTCGCTGGTCAAGTACAAGCTCGTCATCGACGATTTCGGCGGCTGGGACCTGTTCCAGCAACTGCTGGTGCAGTTGAAGCAGGTCGCGCAACGGCATGGCGTGTCGATCCCGACGGTGGCCATGCGCTGGGTGCTGCAGCAGCCGGCCGTCGCGGCCGTCATCGTCGGCGTGCGGCGCGGCGATCATCTTGCGGATCACCTGAAGGTGCTCGACCTGCAGCTCGACGCGGCTGACCTTGGGGCGCTGGATGCGGTGCTGTCGCAGCGCAATGCGCCCAGCGGCGACGTGTACGCCGTCGAGCGCGACCTTGAAGGGCGCCACGGCCGGATCATGAAATACGACCTGAACGACAAGCCGCACTGAAAGCGGCACAACCTGAGGCTCAGCTCAGGCGGCGCGGCACCAGTTCGGCGTAGCCGGTAGCCGCGTCCGTCTCGCGCGAGAACTGCCATTCGGGCAACTGCGCGATGAGGATCTCGGCGGTGGTGCGCACCACGCACCCCGGCGCCGCATGGCCGCCGAAGACGCGCCCCTCGGCATCCGACACGCTGATGTGCAGGTGCGATCCATCCGGCGACAGCGAGCCCGCGAGCGTGAGGATTTCCAGTGCGCCTTCGATCCGTGTCGGTGCCTCGGCACCCGCGAAACGGACGCTCGCGCCGGCGAGGCTGCCGATGCCCGACACCACGAATGCGGCCTCGCCGTCGTTCTGCTTCAGCGCAAGGTCGAGTGCGGCCCGAAGGTCGTCGCCTGGGTTCAATCGCAGCACTGTCGTTTGCATGTCGTGCGCGTGCGCTCAGGCGCCCGAGAGCGCGCCATCCACCACGTGCTGCGCCTCTTCAAGGATGCGCGCCAAATGCTCCTTGCCCAGGAAGCTCTCGCCGTAGATCTTGTAGATGTTCTCCGTGCCCGAAGGCCGCGCGGCGAACCAGCCGTTCTCGGTCATGACCTTCACGCCGCCAATCGCCGCGCCATTGCCCGGCGCATGGCTCAGCACGTTGACGATCTTCTCGCCCGCGAGATCGGTCGAGCGCACCTGCTCCGGAGACAGGCTCGACAGCCGTTTCTTCTGCTCGACCGTGGCCGCCGCATCCACGCGGTCGGACACAGGCTTGCCCAGCGCCTGCGTCAGCTCGGCATAGCGCTCGCCAGGATCGCGCCCGGTGCGCGCGGCGATCTCGGCGGAGAGCAGGGCGGGCACAAGGCCGTCCTTGTCCGTGGTCCAGGTCGATCCGTCCAGCCGAAGGAAGGTCGCGCCCGCGCTTTCTTCGCCGCCAAAGCCCAGTGAGCCATCGACCAGTCCGTCAACGAACCACTTGAAGCCGACAGGCACCTCGTACAGCTTGCGGCCCAGCCGCGCGGTGACGCGGTCGATCATCTGGCTGCTCACCACCGTCTTGCCGACGGCTGCCTGAGTCGGCCACTGCGGGCGGTGCGTGTAGAGGTAATCGACCATCACCGCGAGGTAGCTGTTGGGCTGCATCAGCCCCGCGCTGCGCGTGACGATGCCGTGGCGGTCATGATCGGTGTCGCAGGCAAAGGCGATGCCGAAGCGGTCTTTCAGCGCGATCAGCTTGTGCATCGCATCGGGCGACGACGGGTCCATGCGGATGCGGCCGTCCCAGTCCAGCGACATGAAGCGGAAGGTCGGATCGACCTCCTGGTTGAGCACGGCCAGGCGCTTGAGCTTGTAGCGCTCGGCAATGGCCGGCCAGTAATGCACGCCCGCGCCGCCCAGCGGATCGACGCCAAGGTCGATCGTCACGCCGCGAATCGCGTCCATGTCGAGCACCTGGGCCAGGTCTTCGACATAGGTGTTCAGGTAGTCGTGCCGGTGCGTGGTGGCGGCGCGCAGCGCCTGCGCGAGCGGCATGCGCTTCACGCCGTCGAGCTTGCTCGCCAGCATCCTGTTGGCGGCGGCCTCGACGGCGGAGGTGATGTCGGTGCCGGCCGGGCCACCGTTGGGCGGGTTGTACTTGAAGCCGCCGCTTTCGGGCGGGTTGTGCGAGGGCGTGATGACGATGCCATCGGCCAACCCACTCGTGCGCCCGCGGTTGTAGACCAGGATCGCATGTGACACGGCCGGTGTCGGCGTGTATTCGTCGTCCTTCGACAGCATCAGCTCGACGCCGTTGGCCGCCAGCACCTCGACCGCGCTGTTGAACGCGGGCGTCGACAGCGCATGCGTGTCGATGCCCAAGAACAGCGGCCCGTCGATGCCTTTCTGCTTGCGGTAATCGCAGATGGCCTGGCTGATCGCCAGCACATGCCATTCGTTGAAGGCGTTGTCGAACGACGAGCCGCGATGGCCCGAGGTGCCGAAGGCCACGCGCTGGGCCGGCACGGTCGGATCGGGCTGCCCGGTGTAGTAGGCCGAAATCAGGCGCGGCACATTGACCAGCAGGTCGAGCGGTGCGGGCTGGCCCGCGAGAGGATTGGTTGCTTGGCTCATGTCGAAGAAAAATCGAGGTTGACCAGATCGCCGATGCGTTCGATGGTGATGTCGGCGGGCGCGTAGGCGGCAATGGCCTGCGTGTCGAGCGCGTAGTGGCCCTGCCGCACAAAGACGGTGGTGAGGCGCGGGCCCCAGATGGCCTTCATGGCCGAGAGAATGCGCAGCTTGTCGTCGACCATCACGTAGTGCGCGGCCGGGTGGCACTGTGCGACGGCGTCGAGCATCTGCTCCTTGTGCACGTAGATCAGCACGCGGCCTTCGGTGGCGTCCCACAGGCCCGAGCGCTGTACCTTGCGCGGCTGGAACACCACGTCGCCGTCCGACAGGATCACCGTGGGCCCGTGGCGGCGCAGATGCTGCAGCGCCGCCAGCGCGCCCGGATACAGCCGGTCGGCAAAGGGGTAGTCGATGAGAAAGCCCGACATCAGCAGCAGGCGCGAATCGCTCATGCCGCGCTGGCTTTCCTCGGCGCGGTAGCGCTGCAGCGCACCCAGGTAGTCGACATAGCCCAGCTCCTTGCGCAACGCTTCGAGCGCCACCCAGTAGCGGCTGGCGCTTTCCGGGCCGAAGGCTTCGTCGAGGTGCGTGTGCAGGTCGGCCACGACGCGGTCGTTGTCGAGCAGCGTGTTGTCGACGTCGATCAGGAAAACGGTGCTTGCAGGCTGTGTCATGAAAGATGAGGCGCGTGCGCCCGAGTAACGCTTCGCGTCCAGCATACCCCTCGGATAAGCTTCGACCCAATTTCAAAGGGGGAAGAAAGGATGCGCATGACGACGAATGGCCGGGACCTGATTTGCCTTTTCGCCCTGACCCTTGTGCTCGCCGGCTGCCAGTCGCCGCCCAAAGACCGGCCGCTGACCTCCGAAGTGCCGGAGCCGCCGAGCTTTGCGCCGCCGCCCGAGACCTGCATGGCCACCGCTGTGCGCTTCGGGCTGGGGCTTCGCGCCACGCCGCAATTGCTGGAGGAGATGCGCCAGCGCGCCGGCGCCCGGCAGGGCCGCACCGTGCTGTCGACCGACGCACCGGACCCGGCACAGGATGCGACGCGGCTCAATGTGCAGGTCGAACCCAGCGGCCGCATCGTCGGCGCGTATTGCGGTTAGCCCGCACGGCTACACGGTTAGGCCATATTCAATGCACAAGTGTTGTGCGTAAACCGCGCCTGTAACAAATCCACGTTGCAAAACGCAGAAAGCCCTGAATTGGGAGAACAATAGTCCGCGACTTTCCGGAGCCACTTTTCTTTGTCGACCAAGCAACCTCTCACCTCACTTCCGTCGCACTACGACGGTTCGGCACGCCTCCCGCCGGATGAGGTGTTGCGCCCGCTGATGGCCGACTGGGCCCGAGGGGGCAAGCGCCTGGCGGCCGTGTGCTACCTGGACATCGACCACTTTCGCGACCTCAACGACCGCCTGGGCATGGTTGCCGGCAATGCCGCGCTCGAAGAGGTGGGCCGGCGCATCCAGGCCCAGTTGCCGCGCGAAAGCGTGATGGCCCGTGTCGGCGGCGACGAATTCGCGGCCGTGTTCGCCGGCCTGGGCACCTCGCAATGCGCGCAGGTGCTCGAAAGCATCCAGACCGCGCTGTCCGCGCCGTGGACCTGGCGCGACCAGGTCATCAGCCTCGATGCCAGCATCGGCGCGATGCTGCTCGACAGCAACGGCCCGCCGCCCGAGACCGCATTGCGCCAGGCGCAGCACGCGGCCTTCTTCGCCAAGCGTGCTTCCGACGGCAAGGTCCATTACTTCGATGCACCGCAGGCCCGCGCCGACGAGCAGGTGGTGCGCGAGCGCCAGCGCATCCAAGAAGGGCTGGTGCGTGACGAGTTCTTCCTGGTCTACCAGCCCAAGGTCGACATGCAGCGCGGTGTGGTGGTCGGCGTCGAGGCGCTGATCCGCTGGCAGCACCCCGAGCGCGGCCTGCTGCCGCCCGTGCAGTTCGTGCCGCTGATCGAAGACGACGTGCTGGTCGAGCAGATCGGCGATTGGGCCATCGGCACGGCGCTCTGGCAGGCGCACCAGTGGCGGCTGGCGGGCCTGCAGATTTCGGTCAGCGTGAACGTTGCGCCGCGCCACATGATGCGGTGGGACTTCGTCGACCGGCTGGCACGGCACCTGTCCCAGTTTCCGAACCTGGGCGCCGGCATGCTGGAGCTTGAAATCCTGGAGACCACGGCCATCAGCCAGTTCGCCAACGTGGCGCTTTTCGTGGAGGCCTGCAAGGCGCTCGGCGTGGGCGTGACCATCGACGACTTCGGCACCGGCTATTCGTCGCTGACCTATCTGCGGCAACTGCCGGTGTCGGCGGTGAAGATCGACCAGTCCTTCGTGCGCGGCATGCTCGACAACGCACAGGACCGCGCGATCGTGCAGGGCATCCTGGCGCTGTTGCAGGCGCTCGGGCTCACGGCCGTGGCCGAGGGCGTTGAAACGCTGGGGCAGGGCGAGGCGCTGCTCGCCCTGGGCTGCACGCTGGCGCAGGGCTACGGCATCGCGATGCCGATGGCCGCCAAGGACGTGCTCAAGTGGGTGGCCGAATTCGAGAAGGCGCCCTTGTGGGGCCGCGACGCGGCAGCCGGCGTGGCGCTCCCGCCACCGCCTGCTGCCTGAACATTCGAGCCTTTGAGCCTTCCTGCGAAGGCCGCGCCGCCTACAACAGCGGCGTGTAGGGCGACACCATCGGGCTCAACGAAGTCCCGCTGCCCACGCCATAGCCCGGCACGCCGAGGCTGTTGGAGCCACCGAACACATAGCGCAGGTACAGGCTGCCCGTGAACTGGCGGTAGTTCTGCGCGTTGTTCAGCGCCAGCGCACCGCCCAGGAACATGCGGGGTGCCATCTGGTATTCGATCACCGCGCCGAAGTTGTACGACAGGCCGGTCTTCGACATCTTCGGGTACATGTTGTTGTACACGCCGCTGCTGAAGCCCAGTTGCGCTGCCAGGTTCGCCGCCGCCGACGCGCCGCCATTGCGCGACGGGTCGGTGGGGAAGTAGGGCGACGATTTCTGGGTGAACGACTGCACGCCCAGCGACGCGTTCACGCGCCAGGCCAGCCGGTCGGCGCGGCCGGTCCAGTCGACCGGGAAGGCGATGCTCACGAAGCTCTGCGGGCTGAAGTAGCCGCCTTGCCCGAAGGTGTAGTAGCTCAGGTTCTTCTCGTAGCCCATGAGCCCGAGGTTCATGCCGAGCGTCAGCTTGGAGCCGGGGCTGTTGATCAGGTGCAGGTAGGCGCCGCCGCCGGTTTCCAGGCGCGAGTTGCTGGCCACGTTCTTGCCGGTGAGCCCGTGCGCCGACAGGTAGCTGTACACGCCGTAGGTGCCGTCGTCGTAGCCGATGTCGCCGCGCACGCCGGTGGCGACCACGCCGCCCCAGCGGTCGTCGGTGCGCGCGTCCTTCGCGCCGGCGAACGACAGCACGCTGTCGGTCACCGAGCGGCGGGAGATGTCGGCCTTGTAGTTCCACGAGTCGCCGAAACTGCCCTTGAACGTGACGTTGCCGACCACGTTGGTGGTGGGAAAGCCCAACGGCGTGGTGCCGATGCCGGCCTCGAAGTTCTTGCCTTCGTAGCCCACGTTCAGCCCGACGCCGGAGGCGTTCTGCTGGCCGGGTTCCTTGTTGATCAACAGCGACTGGGCCACGGCCTCGGGGCCGCCGCCAAAACGGCTCTGGGCCGAGTAGTTCAGGGCCGGCGAGCCGGCGTCGAGCACCGTGGGCGTGACGCCCACGACGATCTTGCCTTCACCGGCCGGAAAGCGCGCCTGGATCGGCAACTGGAAGTCGCTGAGCCGGCTCAGGCCGGCCTCGCCCGCGCGGTTGCGGTAGACGGTGCCTGCGGTCAGGCTGATCGCGCGTTGCGATTCCAGCTCCTGCAGTTCCGACACCAGCGGATTGGCCGGCGCACTGCGTGGCGGCGTGTTCCAGCTCGGCTCCGCGCCGGGGCGCGGCAGCGGCGTGTTGGCCTGCGCATAAGCCGCATTGGCTTGCGGATAGCCCGGTGGCGGATAGCCGGCAGGCTGCGCCTGCGGGATGTAGACCGGCTGTGCGCCGGCCACGGGATACGGCTGCATCGACGGCGCCATGTAGGCCGCAGCCTGCGGCGCGTTGTTGTTGCTGTTGTTGCGTGCCGTGCGCGACGCATTGGCGGCCGTCGCCTTGCGGCCCTTGGCGTTCGATCCAGCGACCGGCGCGTTCGAGGCCCAGGGCAAGGCGCCTGGCGGATAGCCGTTCGGCGCGGCAGCCACCGGGTACGCCGGATAAGCTGGATTCGCGGGATACGCCTGGTTCACCGGATAGGCCGCAGGCGGGTACGCGGGGGCCGCCGGATAAGCCACCGGCTGCATGCGCGCCTGCGCAAAGGGGTTGCCGTTGGCCGGCGGGTAGCCTGCGGGAACGGCTGCACTGGCCGCGCCGCCCGTCATGCCGGCGAAGGGGTTGGCATTGGGCATCTGCGACGGCACGCCACCCGGCGCGAAACCGCCGCCCGTGGCCACCTGCCGGTCGGCTTCGACGGCGGCGCGCAGGTACTGCTCGGCCTTGCGGCTGTCGCCCGCATTGCGGTAGACACGGCCCGCGGCGGCGAGCACACGCGACTGGTCGGGCGCCTGCTTCAGCGCGGCCATCACGTAGTTCTCGGCCTCGCTGTGTTCGCGCTGTGCGCTGGCGCTGGCGGCTGCGGCCAGCAAGGTGTCCAGGTCGGTCGGGCTGCGCTGCAGGATGCGCTGGTAGAGCGCCAGCGCCTGGGCTTCGTCGCGGGCGGCCGAATACAGGCGTGCCAGCGCGGCCATCGCCTGCGGATCGTTCGGCCGCTCGGCCAGCACCGGCGCCATCGCGTTGTAGGCGGCTTCGAGGTTGCCGGCTTCGCGCAGCGCGTCGGTCTGGCGCAGCGCGAAGGCAATGCGCAGGCTGTCGAAATCATTGCGCTGGCTGGCCGTCATGTTGACGCCGGCAAGCTGTCGCAGCACGGCCGACAGCTCGATGTCCTGCTTGGTCTTGAGCAGCACCGATGCGTACAGCAGCCGGTCGCCGATGCCCGGGTTGGGCGTGCGCGCGAGCAACTGGCGGCTCATGGCCAAGGCGCGCGGTGCATCGCCGATCTCGGCATAGGCGCCTGCCAGTTGGCCCCACAGTTCGGCCGGCATGTCGGTGCTGAGCGACGACTCGGCCTGCGCCAGCACGCCGCGTGCGGCATCGACCTGGCCTTGCCGCGCCAGCGCCAGCGCGCGTGCGGCCTGCGACTGCGCCCACAGGCGGCGTTGCAGCGCGGCCATGTCGCGCGTGCGCGATGCGGCGGGAATGCGTTCGAGGTACTGGATGCCGCTGGCCGCGTCGCCGGTCTCGGAGGCGAGCAGGGCGCTGGCGTACAGCGCATCGGGCATGTCGGGCTGCGACATCAGCAGCCCTTCCATCACGCCGCGCGCCTCGGACACCATGCCCTGCTTGCGGTAGATGTTGGCGAGGTCCAGGCGCACCCACGGGCTGTCGGGTGCCGCGAGCATCGCGTCTTCGAGCGTGCGTTGCGCGCCGGCTGCGTCGCCGGCATCGGCCTGCTGACGGGCGCGGTTGCGCGCCTGCTCGACCTGCATGTTGCGCAGGCCGCCGAGTTGCGCGGCCTGCTCGGGCGTGAGCCGCTTGGCAAGTTCGGAGGCTTCGTCCGCGCGGCCGGTCTGGCCGTACACCGAGATCAGCCCGCGCAGCGCCTGCGCGTTCGACGGCTTGCCCTCGAGCACGCGCTTGTAGCCCTGCTCGGCCTGCGCATAGTCGCCGGCGGCGGCGCGCAGGTCGGCCAGCGCGATCTGGCCCACAGGCTCGCGCCCGTCGATGCGCACGGCGCGCTCATACAGCGACTGCGCGTTGCGCAGGTCGTTCCGGCTTTGCGCGGCCCGCGCCTGCCCGACCAGCACCCAGTAGTTGGCGCTTTGCAGCGCCGAATTCCATTTGCTGCCGCCGCCGCGCACGGCGCGCTCCAGCAGCTCCTGTGCTTCGCCGAAGCGCTCCTGGCGCAGCCGCACGAGGCCCAGGCCGCCCAGCGCCTCGGTGTCGTCGGCCTTGGTGCGCAGGGCCGCCTGGAAGCGCTGCTCGGCGGTGGCCGAGTCGCCACGGTCCAGCGCCTTGAAGCCTTCGCCGGTCGGCACGTCGGGCCCCGAGGCTGCGGCGGTCTTGCCGGTGGTGAGTGTTTCCAGCCGCGCGGCCACGGCGGTGTCCGCGCCGTTGGTGGCCAAAAAGTCCTGGTACAGCGGAATGTCGGGCGCGCGCGCATCAAGCCAGATCAGCGCCTGGCGCCATGCGGCCCGCGCGGCAGTCGCCACGGCGGGCTGCTTCGACAGGTCGACCAGCTCGCGGATGCCCGCGCGGCGCGTGGGTTCGCTGTAGGTCTTCTGCTGTGCCAATGCCAGGCGGTAGCCGGTGTTGTCCGGCCGGTCTTTCACCAGTTGTTCGAGACCCTTGCGGCCTTCGTCCGCGCCTTGCGGCGTGCTGGCGAGCACCTGGTAGTACTCCAGCGCCAGCGCTTCGGGTGGCGGCTTGTTGTCGAACTGGGCCCGGTACAGCTCGACCGCTTCGGCCGCGCGGCCGGCGCGTGCCGCCGCCCGTGCGCGCTGCAGGGTGCTGCCCTGGCCGGGTTGCTGCGCCTGTTGTTGCAGGCGGGCCAGACGGCTGTCGTTGGGGTGGGCGGTTCGCAGCCGCGCCACCCAGCTTCGCGCGGGCTCGGCATTGCCGCGCGACAGCTCGACCTGCGCCATGCCGTACATCGCGTCGGCCGATTGCGGATCGACGCGCAGCAGCTTCTTCCAGCTTTCTTCAGCCAGGTCGGCGCGCCCTTGCGCCTGCCAGTAGTTGCCTTGCTCGACCAGCGCGGCGCTGGCATCGGCCTGCGCATGCACCTGTCCGCTGGTGCACAGCGCGGCGAGCATGCCCAGGCAGGCGATCCATTGCTGGGAATGAGAGGCGCGGGGCAAAGAGACGGAAGAGGGACGCTTCGGCTTCAAGCCGGTCGATTGGGACGGCATAGCGTTCTCCATGAGGTTTGCAACTGGCCGTTGCGACCGAATTCATAGCGGCCGTCGAGCCATGCCTGGCCGAAGACCAACAGGCACTGTTCGTAGTAGGGCAAGGGCGCGGGTGCGGGCGTTGCCGGGGGTGTCGGGGTGTTGTTGGCGCCGCCGCCGGGCACGCGTGCCACTTGCGTGGCCAGCGCATCGGTGTCGCCCAGCGCCTTCAGGTACGGCAACATCGCGCCCGAAAAACCGACCGGCCCCATGCCGCGCACCGCGCCGCTGGCGGTGTCGACCGATTCGGGCACCGGCTGGCGGTCGGCCAGCAACTGGCGCGGGCCGCGCAGGGCCAGCAGCAGCATCTTGCGGGCCGGGTCCTTGTCGGACAGCATGCCCGCCCAGAGGTAGACGCGGATCGCGTCATAGCTGCCCGTGTTGCCCTTGAGCGGATCGGCCACGAAGGCGCGCGCGTCCTGCGACCAGGCGCACCAGTCGGGCGCAAAGCCGCGCGGCGTGACGGCGCCGAACATGCGCAGCGTGTTGTCGGTCACCTCCTGCCAGGGCCCGGTCGGGTCGGCCTGCTGGAAGTAGCGCAGCAACTGCAGTGGCATATAGCTCGGGTTGAGCCGCCACAGCGGCGCGGTCGCCACCGACTTGGGCCAGGGCAGCAGCATGCGGCCCAGGCCGGGCAGCGCGACCACTTCGTCGCGCACCACCAGCGCGAGCACGCTGCGCCCGAGCGTGCGGTAGCGTGCGTCGTTCCACAGGCGGCCGGCTTCCATCAATGCATAGGCGATCCACAGGTCGGCGTCCGACGCGGCGTTGGGGTCGAGCACGCCCCAGCCGCCTTCGGGCTTGCGGCCCCATTGCCAGGCCGGCAGTTGCTTGGCCAGGCTGCCGCCCGAGAGGTTGGCTTCGGTCCAGGCCAGCACGCGCGCGAAGATATCGCGGTCGTTGTGGACCAGCGCGAAGAACAGGCCGTAGGACTGCCCCTCGGAGGTGGACTGCTGCTGCGGCGTGTTGAAGTCGATCACCCGGCCGTCGGGCTGGATGTGGCGCGCCGCAAAGGCCGTCCAGTCGGTCGCCGGATGGCACTTGGGCGGCGCTGCCGCAACCGTGGCCGCCGCGGCCAGCGCCGACGGCGAGGCCGATGCGGCGCCCGCCAGCCGGGGCATCGCGAAGGCCAGTCCGGTGGCCGCCAGCAAGGCGCGCCGGCCTGCCAGCAGGTCGGTGGGAGATGAAGTCGAAGAGCGTCGCATGGGCAGGTTATTTGACCGACAGGCGGCGGCGCGCCCGCAGCTGGAGGCCCGCATACGAGATGGCCGCGCCCAGCAGGGCCAGCACCACGATCAGCCCGGCCAGCATCAGCGGGCTGCGCGACAGGTTCCATTGCAGCCAGGCCATCGGCGGCAGGCGGCCGACGTAGTAGGTGTCGCCGCCCAGCACGCTGTTGACCTGCGTGTCGCGCACGATGGTCATGCTGCCCTGCACGCGCTTGAGCAGGTCGGGCGTCATCAGCGCATTGAGCAGCGCTTCCTTCGAGGCCGGGTTGGTGATGGCGGCCACCACGCTGCGGCCGCTGCGCAGCGGCGACTCGAAGCCGGCCAGCGCGGCATCCTGCCCGTCGCTGCTCACCGCGATCTGCATCGAGCCGGGCAGGTCTTCGCGCTTGCGCGCGCCGATCACGAAGTCGATGGCGTTGTCGATCCAGCTGTTGAGCTTGATCTCGGGCGAGGTGCCGTTGCGCTTGAGCGGCATCTTGTCGGCCCACTGGGTGAACAGCGGCTGGTTCTGCAGGTTGCCGATCACCAGCAGGTCCTTGTCGGCCCATTGCGCCACTTCGGCCGAGCGGCCGACCTTCACGCGCAGCGCGGGGTAGCCGGTGGCGTGGCCGATCTGGCCCAGCAGGCCCAGGTAGGTTTCGGTGTCGGTGCCGTCGGCCTGGTCCGGCAGGATGACCGCGGTTTCAGACAGGTCGGCCATGCGCGAGAACGGAAAGCCGCCGTTGGCATAGGCGGCCAGCTCGGGCATCGCGATGAAGTGCGGAAAGCCCGACAGGTCGATCTTCGAGGTCGGATCGATCGAGCCGCGCACGTTGTCCAGTTGCGGAATGCAGCGCCCGCCGAAGGGCTCGAAGTAGTAGTGCAGCCGCAACTGGCTGCGCGGGCCCATGGCCAGCGGCGGCAGGATGATTTCCTTGCGCTCGACCAGCGTGCCGTCGGGCATCAGCTTCACGGCCAGCGGGTTCCACCACTTGTCGCCGGCCGGGTTGGCGGCGCGCAGCGGCAGGGCACCGACGAAGTTGTCGTTGACGTTGACGTTCAGCGTCGACTGGTCGGGCCGCACGCGCGGCGTGTAGCGGTATTGCAGGTCCAGAGGAAAGCCACGGCTGCGCCAGGTAAAGAGGTCGGGCGGCAACTGCAGGTTGACGCGCACCACGTCGGGGTTGTAGCCCGACACCGACAGGTCGGTGGCCGTCGTCAGCTCGCCGAGCTGCAGCGGGCGGTCACTCGGCACCCAGCGCGGCGCGTCGTAGGGCTTGCGCACCGGCGGCTCCTGGAAGGCCGTGACCGAGGCCAGCGCGCCGGCCAGGGCCTTGCTGTTCAGCGCCAGCGCGGCGGCGGCGGTGCGCAGCTCGTCGGGGGTACGGCCCATCACCAGCAGCAGCTTGCCGGCGGGGTCTTGCGGGTTGTCGACCACGGCCAGCGACGGCCCCTGGATGGCCGGCAACTGCAGGTTGGGAATGCTCGATTCGGGCGTGGCGAACACCACCGCATGGCCCGTCGGCAGCTCGCCGCGCGAGACCGGGAAGGTGGCGCCGCGGTAGTCCGCGAGCGCGCCGAACCACGACGACACCACGCCGGCCGCTTCGAGCACCGGCGCCGTCTCGGGGCTGCCGAAGACGAAGGGAATGCGCGCGCGGCGCACGTCGCGGCGGTCGAAGAACGGCTGCGGCAGCGCCGCCAGGTCGTTCGTCAGCTTGAGTGGCGACACCGCCAGCTTCAGCGTGCTGGAGGCGTCGATGCGCGCCCACAGGCTGGTGTGCATCGGGTCTTCGCAGTCGCGCGTGTAGTGGCCGATCAGCTCGATGTTGATGCGGTTGAACTCGGTGATCAGGCGCCGGTCGATCGGAATGTCCACGCTTTGCGGCTTGCCCGCTTCAGCATGCGGCACCGGCAGGGTGGCGACCAGCACGTCGTTGACCGTGATCTTCAGGTGCGACAGCTCGGGAATCAGCGAAGGCGAGTAGGCGTAGTTCAGCTTGAGCGAAGCGGCCGTGACCAGTTCGTCGGCCCGCACGTTGAACGGAATGCCGACCGTGCCGCTGATGCCGCGCAGTTGCACCGCGTAGTCGATGCCCAGTTGCGTGAGGTTGAGTTCGCGCACCACGCCGGCGGCCGGGGCTTGCGCGGCCGGTGCAGTGGAGGCGGCTGCCGCCGCTGCAGGCAACGCCGGACTCGCCGGCGGTCGCGACTGCGCCGATGCGCCGCCGGCGGCCAGCGCGATCGCCAGCACGGCGGCGGTCGCAGGTGACAACCCGCAAGGAAAAGGCGTGGCGCGACGATGCGCGGACAGGGAGATCGTCACGTGGATTCCTTCGCTTTGGCGGGGCGCAGCCTGGAGGTCGCTGCGCGGTAGTAATGGCTGAACATGTCGCGGAACCCGGTGCCGCTGATGCTGATGATGTGGCCGAGCACGCGGTGGATCGGCACGCGCGGGTGGTTGCCCCAGCGGGCGGCCCAGATGTCGGCGCGCGCGGTCGTGCACTGCACCAGCGCGCGTTCCTGCGCGAAGCTCATCGGCGCGAAGCTCAGGCCGATGCGCCGGCCGTTGCTGAAGCGCACGTTGGCGGCAAAGCGCGATTCGGTGTCGTTGCGGTACAGCGCCACCTCGACCGGTTCTTCCGGCTGCAGCGCCATGTCCGAGGGCAGTTCCACGCCCAGGCCGCCGCTGGAAAAGTCGAAGGTGTTGCAACGCAGCGAGCGGCCGTCGGCAAAGTACAGCGTGGCCGGCACTTCGAGCGCCACGCGGTGCGAGCCGCGCAACTGGCGCGACTCGTTGGCCGCCGCCACGCAGGCGCCCAGGATCATCAGGTTGTAGATGGTCCACGCCAGGTTCAGCCACACGGTGGCGATGTTCTGCGGGTCCACCCAGGTCAGGCGCCAGATGCCCAGGCACACGCCCAGGAAGTTGAGCGCCAGCAGCACCAGGCTGGCCTTGGCGATGGTGCTGTCGAAATACTCTTCCTGGATCAGCCCGCCCTTGGCCGTCACGTTGAAGCTGCCCAGCTTGGGGTTGATCAGCGCCACCAGCGTGGGTCGGAAGATGTACCAGGCCAGCACCGCCTCGTACACCTCGTTCCACAGCAGGTAGCGAAAGCGCCCCTGGATGCGGCTGTTGGTCAGGTTGGCATGCAGGATGTGCGGCAGCGCGAAGGCGAAGATCATCGAGGCCGAGGCGTGGATCACGCTCGCGCCGAAGTACAGGTAGGCCAGCGGCGCCGTCAGGTAGATCAGGCGCGGCAGGCCGTACAGGAAGTGCAGCATCGCGTTGACGTAGCACAGGCGCTGCGCCCAATGCAGGCCGCGCCCGAACAGCGGGTTGTCGATGCGAAAGATCTGCGCCATGCCGCGCGCCCAGCGGATGCGCTGGCCCACGTGGCCCGACAGGCTTTCGGTGGCCAGGCCGGCCGCCTGCGGCAGTGCGAGGTAGGCGGTGTTGTAGCCGCGGCGGTGCATTTTCAGCGCGGTGTGGGCGTCTTCGGTCACGGTCTCGACCGCGATGCCGCCGACTTCTTCCACGATGGTCCGGCGCAGCACCGCGCAGGAGCCGCAGAAGAAGGTGGCGTTCCACAGGTCGTTGCCGTCCTGGATCAGGCCGTAGAACAGTTCGCCTTCATTGGGCACGGTGCCGAAGGTGTCGAGGTTGCGCTCGAACGGGTCGGCCGAGAAGAAATAGTGGGGCAGCTGCACCATGCCCAGCTTGGCGTCGCGCCCGAACCAGCCCATGGCGATCTGCATGAACGAGCGGGTGGGAATGTGGTCGCAGTCGAAGATGGCGACGAACTCGCCGGTGGTGTTCTTCAGCGCGGCGTTGATGTTGCCGGCCTTGGCGTGGCGGTTGTTGTCGCGCGTGACGTGGGCCACGCCGATCTCTTCGCAGAACACGCGGAATTCTTCGCGCCGGCCGTCGTCGAGCACGAAGATCTTGATCTTGTCGCGCGGCCAGTCGATCGACTGCGCCGCCAGCACGGTGGAGCGCACCACCGACAGCGCCTCGTTGTAGGTCGGAATGAAAAGGTCGATGGTCGGCCACTCGGCCGGGTCTTCGGGCAGCGGCACCGGCTTGCGCTCCAGCGGCCATGCGGTCTGCACGTAGCCCAGCAGCAGCACGACGAAGGCGTACAGCTCGGCCATCAGCAAGCCGACGCCCAGCACCAGGTCGACCGCGTTGTCCATGACCATGGTCTCGGTCACGCGCCAGTAGGTGTAGCGCGAAGACACCACGACCGACAGGAAGATCAGCACCAGGCTCGCGAAGCGCCCGCGTACGCGGTTGGTGAGCAGCGCAATGACGAAGATGCCGACCGACAGCACGAGCTGTTGCTCGAAGGTCATCGGCGTGATGATGATGGCCGGCAGGATCGCCAGCGCCAGGATCCAGCCGATGAAGCGCACCGGCGCCAGCCGCAGGAAGGCCGGCGCAGGGCGCGGCGGCGCGGGCTGCGCGGCGGGCTGTTGCTGCTGCTGGCCGGAGGGAGCGCTGTTCATCGTGTGAATTCCAAGGACCGCGGTGAAGATGGCGCCTGGCCCGCTGCCGCGATGCGGCCGAGCAGCCGCTCTGCACAGGAAGAAAAATCTTGCGTGGCCTGGCTCATCGGCGCATAGCGCTGCACCGGCTCGGCCGAGGCCAGCGCTTCGGGCACGGCCTGGTCCAGGTGCAGCACGCCGAGCAGGTCCGAGCGCAGCCGGGTGCGCAGCATCTCGAAGACGTCATGGTTCAGCCGCTTGCCGGGGTCGACCTGGTTGACCACGTAGCCGGTGCCGAGGTAGTCGGCGCGCGGGCGGCAGTACTTGTCGACCATGCGCTCGATGATCGGCAGCGTCGCGAACGAGCCGGCATCGGACAGCACCGAGACCACGCTGAAATGCGCCGCGCGCAAGACCTGCTGCAGGTAGACGGACGGGCCAGGCGGTGTGTCCAGCAGCACCAGCGTGTCCGGCGGCAGCGCAAAGCGCGCCAGCGTGTCGCCGAGCCAGCCGGGGTACTGGGCCAACTGCTGCTCGAAGGCGACCTGGCGCTCATCGTCGACGGTGCCAAAGGGCAGCAGGATCACGCCGCCGTGCGCGGGCTGCATCGCGCGCGCCCAGGGCATCAGGCCGGTGGCGGCCTCGACCAGCCCGGCTTCGCAGGTGGCCGGATCGTTGGCCAGGTGAAAGCGCAGGGCATTCTGCGGATCGAGGTCGATCGCCAGCACTTGCCGGCCACGGCGTGCCAGTTCGGCGCACAGGTTGGCGGTGATCGTTGTCTTGCCGACACCGCCTTTGGATGAAACGATGGGAACGACAACCATCGTCACGTCGGCCTTCGCCATCGCGACATGGGGCCCGGCGCGGCGGCGGGTGGCTGCGGCGCGGCCAGCCGAGCGAACAGTTGTTCGAGCGGGGTGGGCGCGTGGTGGCTGGTGCCTGCTGCGGGTAGCGGGGCCGGTTGCACGAAGGCGGGGGCCGGTGTTGGCGCTGGTGCGAACACGGGTGCCGGAGCGGGCGGGGGCAGGGCGCTGGCCAGCGGCGCCGGTGGGCGCAGCACGGGCTCGACCCTGGCCGGCGGCACGGCGGCAGCGGGCTGCGCGGGGGCCGCGACCGGTGCCGGCGCGGCAACGGGCGCACGCACGATCTTCTCGCCCGACAACAGCGGCCACGCCTTCGGCGCTTCGCCCTCGGCTTCCGGCGGCGCGAATTCCTTGTACCCGTGGGCGTCGCCGCCGAACTTGCGGAACAGGCCCGCGATGTCTTCCGGGGTGTCGTCGTCCTGCGTCATGGCAGCGCTTTCGACAGGCGCAGCTCGATGTGGGAGCCCGCATGCGCATCGGGCTGCAGCGCCTGCACCCGCAGGCTCGAAGGCATGTTCTGCGCATCGAACCAGGCCTGGTAGACGCCTTCGAAGAAGCCGACGCTCCAGTTCGTGGCCTCGGGCCCGAAGGCCGTGGCGATCGGGCTGCATGCGTGGGTGATGAAGACGCTGTCCGCGTCTTCGGTCAAGGTGCTGAAGCCCCAGTCGATGCCGTCCCAGCGCGCATTGAACTGCGCCTGGAGATCGCCGAGCGTGTCGCACGGCGCAACCGGCAGGGCATGCGCAAGACGCTGGCCGATGCGAAAGAAAAGCTGCCGCAGGTCTTCAGGCGGCAATCCTGTACCCAATTCGGTAGCCATGCCCCGATTGAATTCCAGCCATTGCGCGCTGCACGCTTTCCTCTCGTAGTACTCGATAAACGTCGCGGCTTTGTCCATGTCGACGCATTTTGTGGGATCAATTAACGGTTGACAACATATGTGAACTTTTCGATGACGCATCGCGCTCGAACTGTCTGAATTCGGGGACGGGTTCGCTCGGAAGACCCGCGCGCGAGCATCGGATCGCATGCGCGCCGATGCTGCGGATACGACGCGCGGCGCGCGCCGGATTCAGCAGGGCTGCAAGAAATCGGTGGTGCTCAGTCTTCGATGCTGTCCGGCGAGCCGGGTGCACCTGGCGCAGCAGGTACGACAGGTGCCGCAGGTGCGACCGGCGCGCGCGGCACGCGGCCCACGCGCACCACGCCACGGCCCGCGGCCTTGGCCGCATAGCACGCGGCGTCGGCCGCATCGACCCAGGCATCGACGGTGTCGATCCCCGGTGTCAGGCAGGCCACGCCGATGCTGGCGCCGATGTGCAGGCTGCCCGACAGCCAGGGCAGCGCAATCGCCGAGATCGAGGCCACGATGTCCTCGGCCACGCCGACCGCCGCCTCGTGGTCGCACTGCTCCAGCAGCAGCGCGAATTCATCGCCGCCGATGCGCGCGGCCAGGTCGCCCGAGCGCACGCGCGACATGATGGCCGCCGCCGCCGCGCGCAGCATCGCGTCGCCCGACAGATGGCCGGCGGTGTCGTTGACCGCCTTGAAGTGATCCAGGTCGATGAACACCAGCGCAGCGGGCAGCGAATCTGGTCGGGCGTCGATCAGCCGCTGCGCCTGCTGGTCGAAGCGCTGGCGGTTGGCCAGCCCGGTCAGGCCGTCATGGGCGGCCGACCATTCGAGCGCGCGGCGGGCGCTGCGCTGCTCCTCGATGTTCACGAGCGTCCAGATCGAGCCGAAATCCGTGTGCCCCGGATCGACCGGCCGGGTGCGCAGCCGGGCCCAGAAGCGTGTGGCGTCGCCGCGCTGCATGCGGCATTCGCCCACATAGGAATTGCTGGTCGCGAAAGCCTCTTTTTCCAGCGCGGCAAGGTCGGGCTGGTCGTTCTCCGGCGGCACCACGATCAGGTCGACCGGCTGGCCCAGCAGGTCGTCGGCCGAGTAGGCCAGCATGCGGCACAGCTCGTCGCTCACCAGCTCGAAGCGCCGGTCGCGCACAAAGGCCAGGCCGATGGGCGCCGCGCGCATCACCGAGCGCAGCTTGCTCATCATTTCGCCGTTGAGCCGCTCCAGCCCGGCGCGCTGGATGCCCACCTGGCGCAGCACCTTGCCCAGGTTGCCGATCTCGCCCTCGGCGACGGGCCAGCCGTCTTCGGCCTTGATGCCGACGTCGAACATGTGCCGCGCGCGCCGCTCCAGCAGCGTCAGCGGCTGCAGCAGCCACCACAGGGTCAGGAAGAGGCCGGCGGAGAGCACGGCGACAAGGCTGCCGGCCCACATCATGGCCTGCTCGCGCGCGGCCTTGACGGGTGCCAGCACCTCGGCTTCGGAGCGCTCGCGCCACACGATCCAGTCGGGCCCCGGCACGCCGGCGACGCTGACGATCTCGCGCGCCTGCGGCAGCAGCAGGCCTTGCGGCTCGACCGGGCTGCCGCTGGCCTGCCACGCCTTGAAGGCCTGTGCCAGCCGCGGCTCGTCGGAAATCGAATGCAGCAGCTTCTTGCGGTCCGGATGGGCCAGCACCCGACCTTCGGTGTCGGTGACGATGATGAGCGCGCTGGCGTCGCCGGCCTGCGTGGCGACCAGCCCGTCGAGCAGGTCGCGGCTGGACAGCCGCAAGGTGCCGCCCAGCACCGCATAGATGCCCCCGGCGTTGCGCACCGGCTGTGTGAAGGCAATGATGGGCTCGCCGGTCAGCGAGCCGCGCAGCGCGGCCGACACCATGGGCCGGCCTTCGGCCAGCGTGAGGCCGAAGTAGCGGCGGTCGGCGATGTTCAGCGTGGGCCACGACAGGCCTTTTGCGTCGACCATGACGCGCACCTGCCCGTCCGGCGTCGCCACGTAGATGTTGGCGAAGAAGTTGCGCATCACCGGCTTGCTCTGCATGAACTCCTTGAGCGCGGCGGGGTTCTGCAGCGTGGGCTCGTCGAGCATCGACGTCACGGATTCGAGCACGCGCTGCAACTGCAGCACGTTGTGGCCCAGCAGCGCCGCGGTGCGCACCGACTCGCTCAGTTCGCGCTGGCGCTGCGATTCAAGAAGATCGTGCTCGGTGCGGCCCACGAGGATGGTCGTGATCAGGCCGATGCCGAGCACCAGCGCCATGATCCCGCCCATCGTGATCCGAGCCTTGAGCGAACCCAGGGCGCTTTCGAGACGTGCCAGCCGGTCGGTTTTCATTCAGACGGAAGACATTTCCCTGCTGGCCGCGCGGCGATGGCGCTTGACTTCGTACATCGCGTCGTCCGCCTGCCGCAAGGCTTCTTCGGCGGAAACGGTGCGCGGATCGACCGCCACCACGCCGACGCTGGCGCCTTCGTAGCGAACGGTCGCCCGGTGCAGCCGGAGTTCGCTGACCGTGCTGGCCGCCACGCGCGCCTCGAACGCCTGTGCCGCATCGGCCGGCGCTTCGCCCAGCGCGGGGCCGGGGCCGATCACCACGAACTCGTCGCCGCCGAAGCGCGCGAGCATGTCGCTGGCGCGCAGCGAGGTCGACAGGCGCGCGGCCATGGCCGCCAGGAATTCGTCGCCCGTGTCGTGGCCGTGTGCGTCATTGATCTTCTTGAAGTCGTCCAGGTCGATGAAGCCGACCAGCACGCAATGGCCGTCCCGCGCGGCCTGCGCGAGCATGCGGCGCAGCGCGTCGATGAGCGAGCGGCGGTTGGCCAGGCCGGTCAGCGAATCGGTCGACGCGAAGGCAGCCAGCTCGGTGTTGGCCTTCTTGAGCTTGAGGAACAGCAGTTCGCGCTCGACCTGCTGGCCGATCAGCCGCGCGAAAAGCTGAAGCACCGATGCCGCGCGCGAGGGCAGCGGACGCTTGACCGCGCTGGCGGCGCACAGCGTGCCGTAGAGGCCGCCGCTGTCGGTCTTCACGGGCGTGCTCACATAGGTCTGGATGCCGAGCTGCTGCGCCGCGTCGGAGTCGCCCCAGCAGTTCGCAACGTCGTCGGTGTAGGTGCGGCCCTCTTCGAGCGCGCGCTTGCACAGCGTGTCGGCCCAGGGCACCGACAGGCCTTCGGGAATGGTCAGCTGCCTGACGTTGCGTGCAAACAGAATGCGCTGCAAGCCCTTGTCCAAGTCGATGGTCGTGAGGTAGGTCGACTCCAGGCCGGTGACCACTTCGAGCATTTCCAGCATCGGGCGCGCGAGGTCTTCCAGCGTCTTTGCGGAGGAAACAGAGTCGGAAAGCTGTTCGATCAAAGAGTCCATGCCCGACATTCTGATGGCGATGGTCAGCCGCGCCGGCTTTATGTGTGCGATGGGCCCTATGACCTGTGGCGCGACTCGGGAATCGGTGGCTCAGGACGCCAGGGCGTCCATCAGCTCGGTTTCGATCGCGAGCTGTGTTTTCTGGCCTTGCAGCTCCGGGCCGCTGATGAGAAAGCTGTCTTCCACGCGCTCGCCCAGCGTCGTGACCTTGGCGAGCTGCAGGTTCAGGTGATGCCGCGCGAGCACGCGGGCCACCGAATACAGCAGGCCGGCGCGGTCGCTGGCCGAGATGCTGAGCACCCAGCGCTGAGCCTTGTCGTCGGGCACGAGGCTGATGCGCGGCTTGATCGGAAAGCTGCGCACCCGGCGCGACACCCGGCCCATGCTGGGCGCGGGCAGCGGGCCGGCTTCGGTGAGCGTGTGGCCCAGGCCCGACTCGACCATGCTGATCAGGTCGCGGTAGTGGTCGGGCAGGAAGGTCGTGACGACCTGGAAGGTATCGAGCGCGTAGCCGTTGCTCGTGGTGTGCACCTTGGCATCGAGGATGCTGAAGGAGGACTGGTCGAAATAGCCGCAGATGCGCGCGAACAGGTCGGGCTGGTCGGGCGTGTAGACCACCACCTGCAGGCCTTCGCCCACCGGCGACAGGTGCGCGCGCACGATCGGCGGCGCCTTCGGGTCGATGGGCACGTTCTTGGGCGGCACGAAGCGCGAGAGCTGCTTGGCGTGCCAGGCGATCTCGGTGGCGTCGTGGCGCATGAAGTAGCCGACATCGAGCGTGTCCCACAGGGCCTTGTGCGCCTCGAAGCGCTGGGCGTGCAGGGCGAGCAGCACCAGCGCCTCGCGCTTGCGCGACTCGACCTCGGCGTCCGGGTCGGGCATGCGGCCGCCGAGCGCGCGCAGGGTGAAGCGGTACAGGTCTTCGAGCAGCTTGCCTTTCCAGGCATTCCACACGCGCGGCGAGGTGCCGCGGATGTCGGCGATGGTCAGCAGATAGAGGGCGGTGAGGTAGCGCTCGTTGCCCACGCGCTTGGCGAAGGCGCCGATCACCTCGGGGTCGCTCAGGTCCTGCTTTTGCGCGACCTGGCTCATCACCAGGTGCTCGGCGACCAGGAATTCGATGAGCCTGGAGTCTTCGCGCGCAATGCCGTGCTGCTTGCAAAAGCGCTGCACGTCGCGCGCGCCGAGCGTCGAGTGGTCGCCGCCGCGGCCCTTGGCGATGTCGTGGAAGAGGGCCGCGACGTAAAGAATCCACGGCTTGTCCCAGCCGGCCGCGAGCTGCGAGCAGAACGGGTATTCGTGCGCATGCTCGGCAATGAAGAAGCGCCGCACATTGCGCAGCACCATCAGGATGTGCTGGTCGACCGTGTACACATGGAACAGGTCGTGCTGCATCTGGCCCACGATGCTGCGGAACACGCGCAGGTAGCGCCCCAGCACCGAGGTCTGGTTCATCAGCCGGAAGGCATGCGTGATGCCGTAGGGCTGCATCAGGATGCGCATGAAGGTCTGGTGATTGACCGGGTCGTTGCGGAACTTGCTGTCCATCACGTGGCGCGCGTTGTACAGCGCGCGCAGCGTGCGCGCCGACAGGCCCTTCACGCCGATGGTCTTCTGATACAGCAGGAAGGTCTCGAGCACCGCATGCGGCTCGCGCTCGTACAGGTCGTCGCTGGCAATCTCGATCAGGCCGGCGCGCTCGTAGAAGCGCTCGTTGATCGGCGTGTGCTGCTCGTCGATGGGCTGGAGCCGCTCGGAAATATTGAGCAGCAGGATCTGGTTGAGCTGCGACACCGCCTTGGCCGCCCAGTAGTAGCGCCGCATCAGCGCCTCGCTGGACTTGCGCTGCGATTCGCTTTCGTAGCCGAAGCTGGCGGCCACGGCGGTCTGCAGGTCGAACACGAGGCGGTCTTCGCGCCGGTTGGCAATCACGTGCAGGCGGGCGCGGATCAGCGAGAGCAGGGCTTCGTTGCGCTTGATCTGCTGGGCCTCGAAGGAAGTGGCCAGGCCGTTCTTGGCGAGGTCGTCCCAGCGGCTGCCGAAGCCGGCCGCCTTGGTCATCCACAGGATGGTCTGCAGGTCGCGCAGGCCGCCTGGCGATTCCTTGCAGTTGGGTTCGAGCGCGTAGGGCGTGTTGTCGAACTTCTGGTGGCGGTGCCGCATTTCCTGCGACTTGGCGACGAAGAAGGCCTGCGGATCGATGGCGCGGGTGAAGCGGCGGCGAAAGGCGGTAAAGAGCTTCTTGTTGCCGGCGATCAGCCGGGCTTCGAGCAGCGAGGTCTGGACGGTGACGTCTTTTTCGGCCTCGGCCAGGCACTCTTCGACCGTGCGCACGCTGGAGCCGATTTCCAGGCCCGCGTCCCAGCAATGGCCGATGAAGGCTTCGATGCGGGCCGGGTCGATCTCGCTCTCGTGGCCTTCGGGCGGCAGCAGCAGCAGCACGTCGACGTCGGAATACGGAAACAGCTCGCCGCGGCCGAAGCCGCCCACGGCCGCCAGCGTCAGCGAATCGCCGAAATCGGCTTCTTCCCAGAGCGTGCAGAGCGTCTGGTCGGCCAGCGCCGAGAGCTGGCGCAGCACGGTGTGCACGCTGCGGGTGGGCGCGCGCGCAAAGCGCAGGGTGTCGAAGAGGGCGAGCTTCTTCGCGCGATAGGCTTCGCGCAGCGTCGCCACGTCGATATTGGCTGCTTCGATCACGGCGGGGGCGCGCGTTGCCGCGTCAGGTCTTGGTGGCGGTGACGAAGGAGGGCAGCGGCGGGCTGCCTTCGGACAGCGTCAGCACTTCGTAGCCGGTTTCGGTGACCAGCACCGTGTGCTCCCACTGGGCCGACAGCGAATGGTCGCGCGTGACGATGGTCCAGCCGTCGTACTGGCCGCCCTTGAAGTCTTCCTTCACGTCGCGCTTGCCGGCGTTGATCATCGGCTCGATGGTGAAGATCATGCCGGGCTTGAGTTCTTCCATGGTGCCGGGGCGGCCGTAGTGCAGCACCTGCGGTTCTTCATGAAAACGCTGGCCCACGCCGTGGCCGCAGAACTCGCGCACCACCGAGAAGCCCTGGCCCTCGGCGAATTTCTGGATCGCATGGCCCACGTCGCCCAGGTGGCCGCCGGGGCGCACCTGCAGGATGCCGTGCCACATGGCCTCGAAGGTGAGGGAGCACAGGCGCTTGGCTGCGATGGACGCGTCGCCGATCACGAACATGCGGCTGTTGTCGCCGAACCAGCCGTCCTTGATGACGGTGACGTCGATGTTCATGATGTCGCCCTTTTTCAAAGGCTTGTCATTGGGGATGCCGTGGCACACCACGTGGTTGACCGAGGTGCACAGCGACTTCGGAAACGGCACGCTGCTGGCGCCCAGGTAGCCCACCGTGGCCGAGGTGGTGCCCTGCTTGACCATGTATTCCGCGGCCAGCCGGTCGATGTCGTTGGTCGTGATGCCGGGCTTGATGAAGGGCGTGAGGTAGTCCAGCACCTCGGACCCGAGGCGGCAGGCGACGCGCATGGCGGCGATGCCTGCTGCGTCTTTGTAGGTAATGCTCATCCCGGAATTATCCCATTCACAAAGGCTAAAATTCCGGGTTAACGCGGATGACCCCAGTCAGCGGCCATCCGCCTCGATTCCTGATTTCTCAACGCGGCCTCCAGGCCCCCATCGACCGTGACGCAGCCCGCACCTCAAGCCCTTCCTGTCGTAACCATGTTCGAGGGCGGCAGCGCACTCAGCGACTTCCGCGCACGGCAACTGCTGCCGAAACTGCAGGCCATCGAGCCGCGCATCGAGGGCATTTCGGCCCGTTTCGTGCACCTCGTGGTCACCGATGCGTCGCTGGCCGAAGCCGACCGTGACCGCTTCGCCGCACTTCTGACCTACGGCGAGCCCTTCGAGGCGCCGGCCAAGGCGGTCACCTCGGTGGTCGTCACGCCCCGGCTCGGCACGGTGTCGCCCTGGGCCTCCAAGGCCACCGACATTGCCCACAACTGCGGCCTGGCGCTGCGCCGGGTCGAGCGCGTCACGCAATACCACCTGAAGCTCAAGGCACCGCTGATCGGCAAGGCGCCGGTTCTCGAAGGCGACGCGCTGGCCGCCGCGGCCGGCCCGCTGCACGACCGCATGACCGAATCGGTGCTGGCCACCGTCGAACAGGCGGCCAGCCTGTTCAGCGAGCTGCCGGCCCAGCCGATGGCGCAGGTCGACGTGCAGACCGGCGGTCGTGCCGCACTGGTGGCGGCCAACACCGGCTTCGGCCTGGCGCTGGCCGAGGACGAAATCGACTACCTGGTCGAAGCCTTCACCCGCCTGGGCCGCAACCCGAGCGACGTCGAACTGATGATGTTCGCGCAGGCCAACAGCGAACACTGCCGCCACAAGATCTTCAACGCCGACTTCACCATCGACGGCAAGGCGCAGCCCCAAAGCCTGTTCTCGATGATCCGCCACACCGAGAAGCAGAACCCGCAGCACACGGTGATCGCCTATGCGGACAACGCCTCGGTGATGGAGGGCAGCAACATCGAGCGCTTCGTGGCACGCGCGGCCGGATCGGGCGAGCAGGGCTATCAAAAAGAGAGCGCGCTGAGCCACGTGCTCATGAAGGTCGAGACGCACAACCACCCGACGGCGATTTCGCCGTTCCCCGGCGCCTCGACCGGCGCCGGCGGCGAAATCCGTGACGAAGGCGCCACCGGCCGTGGCTCCAGGCCCAAGGCCGGCCTGACCGGTTTCACGGTGTCCAAGCTGTGGCCGGAAGACGGCCACTACGGCAAGCCCGAGCACATCGCCAGCCCGCTGCAGATCATGACCGAGGGCCCGCTGGGCGGCGCCGCGTTCAACAACGAATTCGGCCGGCCCAACCTGCTGGGCTACTTCCGCGAGTACGAGCAGACCATCGCGAGCGACCTCGACACGGTGCAGCGCGGCTACCACAAGCCCATCATGATCGCGGGTGGCCTCGGCAGCATCGACGCGACCCAGACCAAGAAGATCCAGTTCCCGGCCGGCTCGCTGCTGATCCAGCTCGGCGGCCCCGGCATGCGCATCGGCATGGGCGGCAGCGCCGCCAGCTCGATGGCGACCGGCGCCAACGCGGCCGAACTCGACTTCGACTCGGTGCAGCGCGGCAACCCCGAAATCGAACGCCGTGCGCAAGAGGTCATCAACCACTGCTGGCAGCAGGGCGCGGCCAACCCGATCCTGGCAATCCACGACGTCGGCGCGGGCGGCCTGAGCAACGCCTTCCCCGAACTGACGAACGACGCCGGCCGTGGCGCGCGCTTCGACCTGCGCGCCGTGCCGCTCGAAGAGTCGGGCATGGCGCCCAAGGAAATCTGGTGCAACGAAAGCCAGGAGCGCTACGTGCTGGCCATCGCGCCGGAGTCGCTAGAACAATTCAAGGCCTTCTGCGAGCGCGAGCGCTGCCCGTTCTCCGTGGTCGGCGTGGCGACCGAAGCGCGCCAACTGCTGGTGGCCGACGAAGGCGCTGCCGTGCAGCCCGTCGACATGCCGATGGACGTGCTGCTCGGCAAGCCGCCCAAGATGCACCGCGATGTGAAGACCGTCGCGCGCAGCTTCAAGCCGCTCGACCTCACGGGCGTGGACCTGCAGAAGGCCGCCATCGAGGTGCTCGCGCACCCGACCGTGGCTTCCAAGCGCTTCCTCATCACCATCGGCGACCGCACCGTGGGCGGCATGAGCCACCGCGACCAGATGGTCGGCCCGTGGCAGGTGCCCGTGGCCGATTGCGCCGTGACGCTGGCCGACTACAAGGGTTTCGCCGGCGAGGCGATGAGCATGGGCGAGCGCACGCCGCTGGCCGCGCTCGACGCGCCGGCCTCCGGCCGCATGGCCGTGGCCGAGGCCATCACCAACCTGCTGGCCGCGCCGATCGAGCTCTCGCGCGTCAAGCTGTCGGCCAACTGGATGGCCGCCTGCGGCGAACCCGGCGAAGACGCCGCGCTGTATGAAACCGTCAAGGCCGTGGGCCTGGAGCTGTGCCCGGCGCTGGGCGTGTCGATTCCGGTCGGCAAGGATTCGCTGTCGATGCGCACGCAGTGGAAGGACGACGGGCAAGCCAAGAAGGTCACCTCGCCCGTGAGCCTGATCGTCACCGCCTTCGCCACGCTGGCCGATGTGCGCGGCACGCTCACGCCGCAGCTCGATGCGCAAGAAGCCGACACTACGCTCGTGCTGATCGATCTGGGCCGTGGCCAGCACCGCATGGCCGGCAGCATCCTGTCGCAGACGCTGGGCCAGAGCGGCGACGCCGTGCCCGACCTCGACGACCCCGCGCAACTGGTCGCGCTGGTGAACGCCGTGAACGCGCTGCGCGCCGACGGCAAGATCCTCGCGATGCACGACCGCAGCGACGGCGGCCTGTTCGCCACCGCCTGCGAAATGGCCTTCGCCGGCCACGTCGGCGTGGCGCTCAACGTCGACATGCTGGTCACCGAAGGCGACGGCATTTCCGACAGCCGCATGGAAACCGGCGACGCCAAGAACTGGGCGCAGCAGGTCAGCGGCCGGCGCGAAGAACTCACGCTCAAGGCGCTGTTCAACGAAGAACTCGGCATGGTGCTGCAGGTGCGCACGGCCGAGCGCAACGACGTCATGCAGGTGCTGCGCACCCATGGCCTCAGCGCCCACAGCCATTTCGTCGGCAAGACGCGGCCGGCCAGCTCGACCATGGACGCGGGCAAGGGCAAGCTCGAAGTCTGGCGCGATGCCAAGTCGGTGTTCAGCGCGAGCCTGCACGACCTGCATCAGGTCTGGGACTCGGTGAGCTGGAAGATCGCCCGCGAGCGCGACAACCCGGCCTGCGCCGATGCCGAGCACGCCGCAGCCGGTGAGCCTTCGGACCCGGGCATGCATGTGTTCCTGCCGAACGCGCAGCCGGCAGCCCCGGCCATCCTGCAGTCGCGCCCCAAGGTCGCGATCCTGCGCGAGCAGGGCGTCAACTCGCATGTCGAGATGGCCTACGCCTTCACCGAAGCCGGCTTCGAGGCCTACGACGTCCACATGACCGACCTGCAGACGGGCAGGGCGGACCTGGCCAACTTCAAGGGCGTGGTCGCCTGCGGTGGCTTCAGCTACGGCGACACGCTGGGCGCCGGCATCGGCTGGGCCCGCAGCATCACCTTCAACCCCAAGCTGGCCGAGCAGTTCAAGGCCTTCTTCGGCCGCGCCGACACCTTCGGCCTGGGCGTGTGCAACGGCTGCCAGATGTTTGCCGAACTGGCCGACATCATTCCGGGCGCCGAAGCCTGGCCGCGCTTCACCACCAACCAGAGCGAGCGCTTCGAAGCGCGCCTGTCGATGGTCGAAGTGCTCGAGTCGCCGAGCCTCTTTTTCGCGGGCATGGCCGGCAGCCGCCTGCCGATCGCGGTGGCGCACGGCGAGGGTTATGCCAACTTCAAGCACCGCGGCGACCCCGCCAAGGCCATCGCGGCCATGCGCTTCGTCGACAACCACGGCAAGCCGACCGAGCAGTACCCGTTCAACCCGAACGGCAGCGCGGGCGGCCTGACCTCGGTGACCACGCCGGACGGCCGCTTCACTGCCGTGATGCCGCACCCGGAACGCGTGTTCCGCAACATCCAGATGAGCTGGACGCCGGGCGAGCGCAGCGAACTGAGCCCCTGGATGCAGATCTGGCGCAACGCGCGCCGCTGGGTCGGCTGATCCATCCGGCCCGCTGCCGTGCTCGACCTCGACCATCCGAAGAGCCAGAGCACGCTGGCCGCGGCGCGCGTGGAAGACGAGATGCGCCGGCAGTTGTCGGCCTGGCTCAGCGACGACTCGGCCGGCGCGATGGCCCGGCACCAGATCCTGCAGAGCCTGCTGCCGAAGCTCGAAGCGATCAACGCATCGCACTTCGGCGCGTCGAAGAAGATCTACGCCACGCTCGATGCCATCGCGCGCGCGGCGCAGGGCGCCGATGCGGCGGCAGCCTGGCAGGCCTTCTCGAAGCTGGACGGGCCGGGCGACAACTTCGGCACCTGGGCCATCTGATTTCGCGGATGACGAGGCAATAAAAAAGCGACCCGAGGGTCGCTTTTCTTTTGCCTGAGTCGAATTACTCGACCTTGGCCTTCGCGCGCAGTTCTTCCTGGTACTTCTGCAGGCGTTGCTGTTGCAGTTGCTGCGTGATCTGCGGCTTCACTTCTTCCAGCTTCGGCAGTTGGGCCTGGCGGATGTCGTCGACGCGGATGATGTGCCAGCCGAACTGGGTCTTGATCGGCGCCGGGGTGGTCTCGCCCTTCTTGAGCTTGATCATGGCTTCCGAGAACTCGGGCACGAAGCTCGCGGGGTTGGCCCAGTCGAGGTCGCCGCCGTTGGCGCCCGATCCCGGGTCCTTGCTCTGCTTCTTGGCGATGTCTTCGAACTTGGCACCCTTCTTCAGGTCGGCCATGATCTTCTTGGCCTGGTCTTCGGTTTCGACCAGGATGTGGCGGGCCTTGTATTCCTTGCCGCCGTTGGCCGCGACGAACTTGTCGTACTCGGCCTTCACGTCGGCGTCCGAGACCGGGTTGGTCTTGCGGTAGTTGTCGAACAGGGCGCGGATCAGGATGGCCTGGCGTGCGAGTTCGAGCTGGTTCTTGTAGTCGTCGCTGGCGTCCAGGCCCTGCTTTTGCGCTTCCTGCATGAACACTTCACGTGCCACGATTTCCTCGCGCAGCTGGCCTTGCATTTCAGGCGTCACCGGACGGCCGGCAGCGGCGAGCTGCTGTGCCAGCACATCCATGCGGGCCTTGGGCACCGGCTTGCCGTTGACGATGGCGGCGTTCTGCGCCAGAGCCGCCATGGGGATGGCGCCGAGCAGCACTGCGGCCGCAACGGCCTGCAAGATTTGTTTTTTCATGGAATGAATATCGAGCTGGGAAGGAAATGCGCTTGTAGGAAAAGGCGCGTGAAAGAAAGCAGGGATGGGGACGAAATGGGGGAGGAGAAGGGTGGCCGGACTGTCGCTGCAAACACGACTTGCGAGCGGCGTGCGACCCATGGACGACTCAGAGCACCTCGATGGCGATGGCGTGCAGACCCTGTGCGATAAAAACTTGGAGGGCATCATACACAAGCCGATGCCGCGCCACGCGGGGCTTTCCGGCGAACAGCGGGGAGGCGATGCGCACCCGGAAATGGGTGCCGCGGCCTTGCGCATTGGCACCCGCATGGCCGGCGTGGGCGCCGCTCTCGTCGATCACTTCGAGCGTGGTGGGCGCGAGTGCTTCGCGCAACGCGGCTTCAAGGTCGGCCGCCGTGGGCAACAGTGCTGCGGTGCTCATGCTGCTCATGCCGCTGGCTTGTCGTCGCCCTTGAGGTGCGGCGCAATGTACAGGCCCTGCGCCACCAGGAAGACGATGGGGAACACATAGCCCCAGAGCTTGAAGTTGACCCAGGCCTCGGTGGTGAAGTAGGCCGCCACGTAGCCGTTGATGAGCGCCATGAAGAGGCAGTAGCCGATCCACGCCACGTTCAGCCGGCCCCAGATGCGCTCGGGCAGCTCCAGCTGCTGGCCCAGCAGCATCTTCAGGAAGTTCTTCTTCAGCGCCCACAGCGCCACCGCCAGCGCGATCGCCATGGCGCCGTACAGCACCGTCGGCTTCCACTTGATGAAGCGGTCGTCGTGCAGCACCAGCGTGAGCGTGCCGAACAGCAGGATCAGCACCAGCGTGGCCTTCTGCATCGCCTGCAGCTTGCGTTCCATGGCGTAGATGATCGCCATCTGCACCACGGTGGCGGCCATCAGCACACCGGTGGCGGTGTAGATGTCGCCGAGCTTGTAGGCGCCGAAGAAAAGCAGGATAGGGAAGAAGTCGAGGAGCAGTTTCATTTTTTCTGGAAGTCGAGCGAGGCCGAGTTCATGCAGTAGCGCAGGCCGGTTTCGGTCGGGCCGTCGGGGAACACATGGCCCAGGTGGGCGCCGCAGTTCGCGCAGACGTTCTCGGTGCGCACCATGCCGTGCGAGCGGTCGACGATGTTGCGGATGGCGCCGGGCACGGCTTCTTCGGAGAAGCTGGGCCAGCCGCAGCCTGCGTCGAACTTGGTGCCCGACTCGAACAGCTTGGCGCCGCAGCACACGCAGTGATAAGTGCCGTCGTCCCAGTGCGCTTCGTACTTGCCGGTGAAGGGGCGCTCGGTGGCCGCATGGCGCGTGACCTCGAAGGCCGCGGGTTCGGCGCCTTTTTCAGCGAGCAGGGCTTTCCATTCGGCTTCGGTCTTTTCAACGGGGTTGGTCATGATGAGCAGCTGATTTCAATCGTGGACGCCCAGTCGGGCGGGAAGCCGGCATACGCGTCGGCGCCGGGGTGTTCTTCAAATGGGGCTTCGAGCAGAGCCAGCAAGACTGCCACACCCGAGTTGTCTTTTTGCTGACTTGCTTCGATGGCTTGCTGGCCGAGGTGGTTCCGCAGCACGAATTTGGGGTTGGATTTGAGCATCAAATCGGCCGCTTGCGAGTGTGCACCTTGCGCATGGCGCTCTGAAAACAATAGCAGCCACGCGTCGAAGCCGTCGCGGTCGAGGAACAGGTCGCGCACCGGCTCGACATTGCCGTCGGCCATGTAGTGCGAGAGCCGGCGCCAGAAGATCGTGTAGTCGACCTTGCCCGCCGCCAGCAGCTTGAGCACGCCTTCGACCAGCGCGCGGTCGCCTTCGGCCGAATCGGCCAGGCCGAGCTTGGCGCGCATGCGGGCCTCGAACTCGGTGGGGAACACGGTCTTGTACGACTCCAGCGCGGCCACTGCGACTTCCTGCTCGCCGATCAGCGGCAGCAGCGCCTGCGCCAGGCAGAACAGGTTCCAGTACGCCACGTTGGGCTGCTGGTTGAAGGCGTAGCGCCCGCTGGTGTCGCTGTGGTTGCAGATGTGGCGCGGATCGAAACCGTCGAGAAACTGGAACGGCCCGTAGTCGATGGTGAGCCCGAGGATGCTCATGTTGTCGGTGTTCATCACCCCGTGGCAAAAGCCCACGGCCTGCCATTGCGCAAGCAGGGCGGCGGTGCGCTCGCTCACGGCTTCGAGAAAGGCCGCATAGGCGTTGCCGTCGAAGCGGTCGGTCGTGCGGCAGGCCGGGTAGTAGCGGTCGATGACGTAGTCGGCCAGCGCGCGCAACTCGTCTTCGCGCTGGTTGGCTGCAAAGTGCTCGAAGTGGCCGAAGCGGATGAAGCTGGGTGCCACGCGGGTGACCACGGCGGCGCTTTCCAGTTCTTCGCGGCGCACGCGGGCGTCGGAGCCGGTCACGCAGAGCGCGCGGGTGGTCGGAATGCCCAGGCCGTGCATGGCCTCGCTGCAGAGGAATTCGCGGATGCTGGATCGCAGCACCGCGCGGCCATCGCCGCCGCGCGAATAGGGCGTGCGGCCCGCGCCCTTCAATTGCACTTCGAGGCCGGCTTCGGTCTCGCCGATCATGATCGCGCGGCCGTCGCCCAACTGGCCGGCCCACACGCCGAACTGATGGCCGCTGTAGACCGTGGCAAAGGGTTGTGTGCCGGCAATCGGCGTGCTGCCCGTCAGTGCCGACAGCGTGCTGTCGGAATGCCAGTCGGTCGGCAGGCCGAGTTCGCGCGCAACGGCTTCGCTGCGGCACACCCAGTACGGGTCGGGCAGCGGTGTTGGTCGCAGTTCGGTGAAAAACGCGGGGCCGAGGGTCGAAAAGCCGGGTTTCCAGCGCAATCCCAGGTCCGCGACGTCGGTGTCTTCAGCAAGCAGGCTCATGGCCGGATTGTCCGGCAGAGCACGAAACCCCTTGCCGGCCGGGCCTTCAGTTCAGCAGCGCGCCGGCGGGCAGCAATGTGCCGATCGGCCCGCCTTGCCACAGCCGCGCCCGGTATTGCGCCGGCGGCAGCCCGAACCAGCGCTTGCAGGCGCGAAAGAAATTGCTGGTGTCGACAAAGCCCAGCAGGTCGGCCACGTCGGTCAGCGTGTGGCGCTGCTCGGCCAGGTACTGCTGCGCCAGTTCGCGGCGGGTGCGGTCGAGCAGCGACTGGAACGACACCGACTCTTCCTGCAGCCGCCGCTGCAAGGTGCGCTCGGCAATGCCCAGGCCTGCCGCCACGTCCTGCCGGCGCGGCTCGCCTTGCTGCAGGCGGCGAGCGATCTCGGCGCACACCAGGCTGCTGGTGGTGGTCTGGCCGAGCAGGCTCAACTGGTCTTCGAGCAGGTGCAGGTGCATCTCGGCCAGCACCGGGTGGTGCGTCGACAGGTGCATCGTCATGTCGGCGGTCGAGAGCAGCAGGCGGTTGGCGCTGCAGTTGAAGCGGATGTCGCAGCCGAAGGCTTCTCGGTGCAGGCGGTCGTCGGCCGGGGCGGGGTAGACGAACTCCACCATCAGCGGCTGCAGGTCGCGCCGCGCGGCCCAGCAGGCGAAGGTGAACAGGGTCAGCAGTGCGTACTCGACGCGCTGGCGCGGAATTGGCAGGCTGCCGCCGCTGTGCTCCAGCGACATCCAGTTGCCGCGCGGATCGTCGCTCATCGAGAAGGTGGTGGCGTCCGAGATCACGGCCATGTAGCGCGTGAGGCTGCCCAGGCTGGTCTTCAGGTCGGGGGCGCAGGCCATTGCATGGCCCACGGTGCCCAGCTTGCTGTAGGTCGAGGCGAGTTCGCGGCTCAGGCCCAGCGTGGGCTTGCCGACGCGCGACACGGCGAGCTGCCAGAGCATCGTGATCTCGTCGACCGGAAAGCGCGCGTTCTGCTGGTGCAGCGACTCCGGATCGAACCCCGCATCGCGCAGCAGCGCGGGCACGTCCAGCCCCTCGGCCTCGAACATTCCGAGCACACCCTCCAGCCAGTCGGCGGAGCTGGTGCGCAGCTCCGGCTGTGGCATGCAGACCCCTCGGCGCTGCGGACGGCGCATGTGGCGGGGGATTTGTGCTCCTGAAGTCATTGCTTTGGCTCGTTTGTGATAGCGGGGAATGGGGTGCCGGTTTCTAGAATTTTTGTCGGTTCGGCGGGCCGGAGTATGGGCGCCGGGCACCGATGCAGACATTCCGATTAACCCGGTGTGGAGACAAAAAAATGAACAGCACAGAGACAACGGAAAGCCAGGGTCCGGCAAGTGCAAGAACGACGAAGGCGGCCGCGATCGCCATGGCCGTGACCGCCTGCGTGGCGCTGTCGGCCTGCGGTGGCGGGTCTTCGGGTTCGGGCTTCATTCCCCTGCCGCCGCCAGCAGCCGTCGCACCACCGCCGCCTGCACCACCCGCGGACGGCCCCATGGTTCGCCAGACCGCGGCCGGCAAGATCGAAGGCGTCGATGACAGCGCCAATTCCGGCAGCTATTTCTGGAAGGGTGTTCCTTTTGCGCAGGCGCCTGTGGGCGATCTGCGCTGGCGTGCGCCGGTCGAGCCCGTGGCGTGGAGCGACACGCGCAAGGCCGACAAGTTCGGCAACGCTTGCCTGCAGATGGGCCGCATCTACGGCCCTGGTACCAACAACACCTACGACGCGACCATCGGCACCACGCTGAACACGCCGGTCGGCAGCGAAGACTGCCTGACGCTCAACATCTGGCGCCCCGCCAGCACCGACAAGAACCTGCCGGTTCTGCTGTTCCTGTATGGCGGCAGCAATATCTCGGGCTACACGGCCGACCCGGTGTACGACGGCGCCAAGCTTGCGAAGACCACCAACGCGGTTGTCGTCACGGCCAACTACCGCGTCGGCATCCTGGGCTACCTGGCCATACCGCAACTGCGCACCGGCAGCACGGCGGGTGACGATTCGGGCAACTTCACCATGCTCGACAACATGGCGGCGCTGCGCTACATCCAGAAGAACATCGCGGTGTTCGGCGGCGACCCCGGCAACGTCACGCTGTCGGGCCAGTCGGCCGGCGGCACCAACGTGCTGGCGCTGCTCGCGTCGCCGATGGCCAAGGGCCTGTTTCACAAGGCGCTGCCGATCAGCGCCGGGCTGTCGCTGCAGAGCAATCTCACCGCCGGGCTGCCCACGCTCAGCCCCGAATCGACCGCGCTCACGCAGGGCCAGAACATTTTGAAGACGCTGGTGGTGGTCGACGGCAAGGCGTCGAACGCCACCGCCGCGAGCTACATCGCCGCGCAGCCGCCGGCGCAGATTGCCGCCTACCTGCGCGGGCAGGACGCGAACAAGCTGCTGGCCAACGTCCTGGCCGCGGGCCTGAACAGCGCCGGGCCGATTCCCGATGGCAAGGTGCTGCCGGCCGACCCCATCCACGAGATCGGCGCGGGCAACTACAACAAGGTGCCATTGCTGCTGGGCTTCACGCGGGACGAGGGCAAGCTCTTCGCGCCGTTGCTTGCGAGCCTGCCGCCGGGCTCCAAGCCGGGCCACGCCATCAGCGACGCCGCGCGCTTCTCGATGATGATGAGCTTCAAGCCCGACGAGCCCACGCCGTTGACGGTGGCCGACATCATCGATTCGTCGTATCTGCCGATCACGGCGCCCGGCACCGGCTTCAACGCGAAGACCGCGCTCATCACGCAACTGCTGGGCGACCCCAGCCGCGTGAACCTGCTCGACACGCTGAAGCTGCAGCAGCCGAACAGCGTCTGGCACTACCGCTTCGACTGGGCGCAGGAGCCCGCGCCGTGGAACGACGTGTACGGCGCCGCGCACGCCTTTGACCTGGGCTTCATGTTCGGCAACTTCGGGCCGTCGCTGTTCTCCAGCGTGGTCAACAGCACCGCCAACAAGCCGGGCCGCGTGGCGCTGTCGAACGCCATGATGGCCAGCATCGGCGCCTTCATGCGCAAGGGCGATCCGAACACGCCCGAACTCGGCACCACCTGGGCACCCTGGCCAGCCACGCTGCGCTACGACGCCACGCTCACCGAAACAAGGATCACGACGACGCCCTGAACCACCGAAACCGCGCCTGGGCCGCGCATGACTGCAAAACAACAACGGAGACAACCAAATGACGACTTTCAGACTTCAAAACCGCTGGCGCCTTGCCGCCTCCCTCGTGGCCGTTGCGGCCGGCGTCGCCGCATGCGGCGGCGGCTCGCATGGCGGGTTCGCGTTCTTCCCGCCGGCCGCCACGCCGCCGGTCACCATGCCCGAGGCCCCGACCGACAAGGGCCCGGTGCGCAAGTGGGGCTACATCACGCTGCCCGACGGCAACAAGATGCGCTATTCGCTGCTGCTGCCCAGCGCCACCGGCAGCTTTCCGCTGCTGGTGGAGTACGACGGCTACAGCTCGGGCTCGGCCCCGAACGTCGGCCAGCCCTGGTTGGCCGAAGGCTATGCGGTCATGGGCCTCAACGTGCCGGGCACCGGCTGCTCGACCGGTGAAGACCAGGTCTTCGACGCCAGCACCGGCGCGGCCGGCGCCTTCGCCATCGAATGGGCCGGCAAGCAGGCGTGGTCGAACGGTCGGATCGGCATGATCGGCTACTCGTACTCGGGCTACAACCAGTTGTGGGTGGCGGCGCACCGGCCCAAGGGCCTGCTGGCCATCACGCCCAGCAAGAACGTGACCGACCCGTACCGCGATGTGGGCTACCCCGGCGGCATCAAGAACATCGGCTTTCCCGCGCAGTGGTGGGGCGGCTTCCCGTCCACCTGGAACAAGGCCGCCGCGGCCGCGGCCAAGCTCGACGGCGACACCGAGTGCGCCAAGACGGTGGCCGACAACATCGAGAAGATCAAGCGGCCCGACCTGGACCTGACCAAGTGGCTGGAGAACCCCTACGCCGACGGCCTGTACGTCAAGCGCAGCGCGTTCTACGAGACCGGCAAGATCGACATCCCCGCGCTGGGCACCCAGTCGTGGCAGGACGAGCAGATCGGCCCGCGCTCGGGCTACTACGAGGACACGATGGCGCCCGAGAAGATGTGGCTCATCAGCTCCAACGGCGACCACCACACCAACGTCACCTCCGACTACATCGACGGCACGCTCAAGCGCTTCCTGGCCCATTTCGTGAAGGGCGAGGACAACGGCTTCGAGAAAGAGCCGCATGTGCGCCTGCTGCAGGAAATGCAGCAGACCGACCAGAAGGCCATCAATGGCGCGGCGAAGATCAAGCCGATGGGCGTGGCCGAGTTCGACCGCCTGCCGGTCAAGGTCACGCCGATGCGGCTGTGGATGCAGCCGGGTGGTGCGCTTGCCGATGCCAAGCCGACGCTGGCCTCCGATTCTTCGACCTACCGCTACCCGGTGAAGAGCCCGGTCGTGAACAACCCCGCCGCCGAAGGCTGGCAGGCCGTGGCCGATTCCGAAAAGGACGGCCAGCTCACCTTCACCACGGCCGCTCTGCCGGAAGACCTGAGTTTCTACGGTGAAGGCTCGGCCGACCTGTGGATCAACGCCACCGCCGTCGACACCGACCTGCAGGTCACCGTGTCCGAGGTGCGCCCGGACGGCCAGGAGATGTTCGTGCAGCGCGGCTGGCTGCGTGCCTCCAAGCGTGCGCTGGACGGTGCCCGTTCGTCGGTGCTGCGTCCCTTCGGCGCCTTCACCCAGGCCACCGAAGCGCCGCTGGATGCGGCCCTGCCCAACCAGGTGCGCATCGAGATCCAGAAGTTCGCCCACGTGTTCCGCGCCGGCTCCAGCATCCGCGTGACCGTCGATACCCCTTCGCAGACCGGGTTCTGGATCTTCGGCAACAACACCGCCGCATCGACCAACAAGGTGTGGCACGACGCCACGCACGCTTCGAGCATCGTGCTGGGCCACATCCCGTATGCCCATGCGAAGGAGCTGCCGAGCTGCGGCAAGACGATCCGCCAGCCGTGCCGCCCGGCCGTTGGCGCGGTGCCCGCGGGTACCGGTCCGCGTGCACCGACTTGAGCCGCTCCGTTCAATCATGCAGTGCGGGTTTGTGTCATTGTGCAAGTGGCCGAAGCTTGCGTGAATCCGTTGTTAGCAAGTTTCAAGAAGTCATTTCACATAGGAGTCTGTAGATGCTGGGTTTGATGCAAGACCAACCGCTTTTGATCTCGTCGCTGATCGAGTTCGTCGAGCGCCACAACGGCGACGGCGAGATCGTCTCGCGCCGGGTCGAAGGCGATATCCACCGCACGACATGGAGCGGTATCGCATCGCGTGCCCGGCAGGTGGCCAACGCGCTGGACGGCGAGCAGTTGCTGTTCAGCGACCGCGTGGCCACGCTGGCCTGGAACGGCTATCGCCACCTGGAGCTGTACTACGGCGTGAGCGGCAGCGGCCGCGTGCTGCACACCATCAACCCGCGCCTGCATCCCGACCAGATCGCATGGATCGCCAACCACGCCGAAGACCAGATCCTGTGCTTCGACCTGAGCTTCCTGCCGCTGGTGCAGGCGGTGCATGCGCGCTGCCCGATGATCCGCAAATGGGTGGCGCTGTGCGATGCAGACAAGCTGCCCGCCGACAGCGGCGTGCCCAACCTCGTGAGCTATGAAGCCTGGCTCGGCCAGCAGTCGAGCGACTACGACTGGCCCACCTTCGACGAGAACTCGGCCTCGAGCATGTGCTACACGAGCGGCACCACGGGCAACCCGAAGGCCGCGCTGTACAGCCATCGCTCGACCATGCTGCACGCCTACGCCGCCGCGCTGCCCGACGTCATGCGCATCTCGGCGCAAGACTCGGTGCTGCCGGTGGTGCCGATGTTCCACGTCAACGCCTGGGGCATTCCGTACTCGGCCGCGCTGGTGGGCTGCAAGCTGGTGTTTCCGGGTCCGTCGCTCGACGGCAAGTCGGTGTACGAGCTGATCGAGTCCGAAGGCGTGACCTTCGCGGCCGGCGTGCCCACCGTGTGGCAGATGATGCTGGGCCACATGCAGACCAACGGCCTGAAGTTCAGCAAGCTGAACCGCACCGTCATCGGTGGCTCGGCCTGCCCGCCGGCCATGATCACGGCGTTCCAGGAGAAGTTCAACGTCGAGGTGCTGCACGCCTGGGGCATGACCGAGATGAGCCCGCTGGGCACGCTCTGCACGCTCAAGAACAAGCACCTGTCGCTGCCGGCCGATGCGCAACTGCAGATCCGCATGAAGCAGGGCCGGGCGATCTTCGGCGTCGACATGAAGATCGTCGATGGCGACGGCAACGAGTTGCCCTGGGACGGCAAGGCCTACGGCGACCTGCTGGTCAAGGGCCCGTGGGTCGTGAAGGAATACTTCAAGGGCGAGGGCGGCAACCCGCTCATTGCCGATGCGCAGGGCCGCGGCTGGTTCCCGACCGGCGACGTCGCCACCATCGACGCCGACGGCTACCTGCAGATCACCGACCGCAGCAAGGACGTGATCAAGTCCGGCGGCGAATGGATCAGCTCCATCGAGATCGAGAACATCGCGGTCGCGCACCCGGCGGTGGCCATGGCCGCCTGCATCGGCGTGTTCCATCCCAAGTGGGACGAGCGCCCGATCATCGCGGTCGTGAAGAAGCCCGGTGCCGAAGTCACGCGCGAAGAGCTGCTGAAGTTCTACGAAGGCAAGACCGCCAAGTGGCAGATCCCCGACGACGTGGTGTTCGTCGAAGCCATTCCGCTGGGCGCCACCGGAAAGATCTTGAAGACCCGCCTTCGCGAACTGCTCAAGGACTACAAGCTGCCGACCCTCTGAAGACACAGGCCAAGCCCACCCGCACTGTCGCGCACGTGATAGCAAGGCCGCCTTGGCGGCCTTCCTTCCGGGCAATCCCTGTGCGGCGAAAAAAAGGGCGCTTGTACGCTGGCATCCCGCCTTTCACCCAGGAGACTCTTCATGCAATTTGCTATCAAGTCAGTAGCTGCCTGTGCAATGTTGGTCAGCGTCACGGCTGCATTCGCCCAAAAGGGCGAGACGGTCAAGATCGCTTGGCTCGATCCGCTGTCGGGCCTGATGGCCGCGGTGGGCACCAACCAGCTCAAGACCACGCAATTCCTTGCTGAAGAGTTCAACAAGAAGAACCTGTCGGGCGTGAAGTTCGAGATCCTCGCGCTCGACAACAAGCTCAGCCCGCAGGAAACCACCGCCGCGCTGCGCTCCGCGCAGGACCAGGGCGCGCGCTACATCATGCAGGGCAACGGCTCCGGCCCGGCGCTCGCGATCATCGACGCCATCGAGAAGAACAACTCGCGCAACCCCGGCAAGGAGTTGCTGTACATGAACTACGCGGCGGTCGACCCCGACCTGACCAACAGCAAGTGCAGCTACTGGCACTTCCGGGTCGACGCCGACACCTCCATGAAGATGGAGGCGCTGACCACCTGGATGAAGGACCAGCCCGACATCAAGAAGGTCTACATCCTGGGCCAGAACTATGCCCACGGCGTGCAGGTGGCCAAGTTCGCCAAGGAAGACCTGAAGGTCAAGCGCCCCGACATCCAGATCGTCGGCGAAGACCTGCATCCGCTGGCCCAGGTGCGCGACTTCTCGCCCTACATCGCCAAGATCAAGGCCTCGGGTGCCGACACCGTGATCACCGGCAACTGGGGCTCCGACCTGTCGCTGCTCATCAAGGCCGCGAATGACTCGGGCCTGAACGTCAAGTTTCTGACGTACTACGCGCCGGGCGCGGGCACGCCCACGGCCATGGGCGCCACGTCCGACGGCAAGGTCTACACCGTGGCCTATGCCCACTACAACATGGGCGGCGAAATCCAGCGGCTGCTCAACGGCTACAAGAAGAAGATGAACGACGACCTGACGCAGTCGTCGATCTATCACGTGTTCGCGCTGCTCGACGCCGCCTTTGCCCAGACCAAGTCGACCGATCCGGTCAAGGTTGCGGCCGCCCTGGAGGGCATGAAGATCAAGAGCTTCAACGGCGAGGTCGAGATGCGCAAGGCAGACCACCAGTTGCAGCAGGGCCTGTACATCTCGCGCTGGGAAAAAGCCAGCGCCAAGTACCCCTACGACGCCGAGAACACCGGCTACACCAATGTCCCCGTGAAGTATTACGAGTCGTATGTGGCGAGCACGCCCACGACCTGCCAGATGAAGCGCCCCTAGGCGTCTTTGTGAACGCATTTCCTACCCAGCGGTAGAAGCTATCTACCAGCGGGTAGCAATTTGGAGAAATGCGGTGTCGCCTGCGCGATAGAAACGGGCCTTCGCGGCGCCTCCCTTACGGGCATTCCCTGAGGGGAGGGGCTGCGAACACTTGTACTCTCGTGAGGCCTTTTGAATCGGTTTGACCAGGAGATATAGATTGAAGTTCGCTCTGAAGATCGTTACCGCAGCCGTCCTCGCGGCAAGTGCCACTGGCGCTCTCGCCCAGAAGGGTGAAACCGTCAAGGTCGCATGGATCGACCCGCTGTCGGGCCTGATGGCCGCGGTGGGAACGAACCAGCTCAAGACCTTCCAGTTCTTTGCCGAAGAATTCAACAAGAAGAATGCGGCCGGCGTGAAGTTCGAGATCATCGCGATCGACAACAAGCTCAGCCCGCAGGAAACCACCAGCGCACTGCGCTCGGCCATGGACCAGGGCGCGCGCTACATCGTGCAGGGCAACGGCTCCGGCCCGGCGCTGGCGATCATCGACGCGCTCGAAAAGAACAACGCACGCAATCCGGGCAAGGAAGCGCTGTACCTGAACTACGCCGCGGTCGACCCCGAGCTGACCAACGCCAAGTGCAGCTACTGGCAATACCGCTTCGACGCCGACACGTCGATGAAGATGGAAGCGCTGACCACCTACATGAAGGACCAGCCGGACATCAAGAAGGTCTACATCATTGGCCAGAACTACGCGCACGGCCAGCAGGTCTCCAAGTACGCCAAGGAAGACCTGAAGCACAAGCGCCCCGACGTGCAGATCGTCGGCGACGACCTGCATCCGCTCGCACAGGTGCGCGACTTCTCGCCCTACATCGCAAAGATCAAGGCCTCGGGCGCCGACACCGTGATCACCGGCAACTGGGGCTCCGACCTCGCGCTTCTGATCAAGGCCGCGAACGACTCGGGCCTGAACGTCAAGTTCTATACCTACTACGCCGTGACCAGCGGCACGCCGACCGCCATGGGCGCAGCGTCCGACGGCAAGGTGTTCCAGGTCGGCTATGCCCACTACAACATGGGCGGCGAGATGCAGAAGTACGCCGAGGACTTCAAGAAGAAGTTCAACGACGACATCTACACGACCGATGCCTACACCGTGTTCCAGGCCCTGACCGAAGCCTTCGTCAAGACCAAGTCGACCGACGTGGTCAAGGTGACCGCTGCGCTCGAAGGCATGAAGTTCAAGAGCTTCAACGGCGACGTCGAACTGCGCAAGGCTGACCACCAGCTGCAGCAGGGCCTGTACATCGCGCGTTGGGAGAAGGCCAGCGCCAAGTACCCGTACAGCCCGGAAAACACCGGCTACACGCTGGCGCCGGTGAAGTACTACGACGCCTACGTGGCCAGCACGCCCACCACGTGCCAGATGAAGCGGCCCTGAGTCCGGCAGCACGCTAACGCGGTCGAGGCCCGACTTCAACACTCGGGCCTTTTTCTTTTTTCAACCGACACGAAAGACCGATGAACGTCGAATTCTTCGTCATCTCGCTGCTCAACGGCGTCAGCTACGGCTTGCTGTTGTTCATGCTGAGTTCTGGCCTCACGCTGATCTTCAGCATGATGGGCGTGCTCAATTTCGCGCACGCCAGCTTTTACATGCTGGGCGCCTACTTCGCCTACACGCTGTCGGGCATCCTGGGCTTCTGGCCGGCGCTGTTCCTGGCGCCGCTGCTGGTGTTCGTCCTGGGAGCGGCCTTCGAGCGCTATTGCCTGCGCCGCGTCCACAAGTTCGGCCACGTGCCCGAGCTGCTGGTGACCTTCGGCCTTTCGTACCTGATCCTTGAAATCGTGCAGCTCGTGTGGGGCCGCTCCACGGTGCCATACGGCCTGCCGACGGCACTGCAGGGCCCGCTGTTCACGCTGTACGGCACGCAGTTCCCCAAGTCGCGCTCGTTCATCATGCTGGTGGCGGTGCTGATGCTGATCTCGGTGTGGCTGCTGCTCACGCGCACGCGCATCGGGCTGGTCATCCAGGCGGCGCTCAAGCACCCCGACATGGTCGAAGCGCTGGGCCACAACGTGCCGCGCGTGTTCATGCTGGTGTTCGGCGGCGGTGCCGCGCTCGCCGGCCTGGCGGGCGTGGTCGGCGGCAACACCTACGTCACCGAGCCGGCCATGGCGGGTTCGGTCGGCTCCATCATCTTCGTGGTGGTGGTGGTCGGCGGCATGGGCTCGCTGGCCGGTGCCTTCCTGTCGTCGCTGATCATCGGCGTGGTGCAGACCTTTGCCGTGGCCATGGACCAGTCGCTCGCGACCGGCCTGCAGGCCATCGGCGTGGCCGTGACCGACCAGACCTTCGGCTACGAGCTGCTCAAGCTGACGATCTCGCAGGTGGCGCCCATTCTTCCGTACCTGTTCCTGGTGCTGATCCTCATCTTCAGGCCCAAGGGTCTTCTCGGAACTCGGGAGGACTGACGCCATGACCACCGCAACCACAACGACACCTTCGTCGACACCTGCAGCGACGCCTGTGCGGTACTACCGCTTCAAGCCGCTGAACATCGGCCGCATCCTGATCTGGTCGCTGTTCGCCGTGCTGCTGATCGTCGCGCCGATGCTCTTCACGAGCAGCCTGGCGCTGACCATGCTCTCGCAGATCGGCTACCTCATCATCATCTGCCTGAGCTACAACATCCTGCTGGGGCAGGGCGGCATGCTCAGCTTCGGGCATGCGGTGTATGTCGGGCTCGGCTCGTTCGTCGCCATCCATGCGATGAACATCGCGAGCAAGGGCAGCCTGCCGATTCCGCTGGTGCTGATCCCGCTCGTGGGCGGCCTGGGCGGCATGTTCTTCGCCGTGGTGTTCGGCTACGTGTCGACCAAGAAGTCGGGCACCACCTTCGCGATGATCACGCTGGGCCTTGGCGAGCTGGTGGCCGCGATGGCGCTGATGTTCCCCAGCTTCTTCGGCGGCGAAGGCGGCATCACCAGCAACCGCGTGTACGGCGCGTCGTTCTTCGGCATCAACTTCGGGCCGCAGAACCAGGTGTATTACCTGATCGCCGTGTACTGCTTCATCTGCACCGGGCTGATGTTCGCCTTCACCGGCACGCCGCTCGGACGCATGCTGAACGCGGTGCGCGACAACCCGGAGCGCGTGGAGTTCATCGGCTACAACACGCAGCGCGTGCGCTACTTCGCCTTCATCATCGCGGGCTTCTTCGCGGGCATCGGCGGCGGGCTGGCGGCGATCAACTTCGAGATCGTGAACGCGGCCGACAGCCTGAACGGGCTGCGCTCGGGCAGCTACCTGCTGTTCACCTTCCTGGGCGGCGCCACCTTCTTCTTCGGGCCGATCATCGGCGCGGCGCTGCTGGTGTTCGCGCTGGTGCTGCTGTCCGAACTGAGCAAGGCCTGGCTGCTGTACGTGGGCCTGGTGTTCCTGCTGATGGTGATGTTCGCGCCCGGCGGCGTGGCCAGCCTGATCATGATGAACGTGCGCGTGGCGCTGTTCGGCAAGATCAAGCGCTTCTACCTGCTCTACGTGGGCCTGTTCGTCGGCGCGGCCATCATGCTGGCAGGCGCGGCGGCCATCGTCGAGATGATCTATCACATGCAGCTCAATGCAGCGCTCGGCTCGACGGTGCCGTTCGCGGGCCTCACGCTGGACACCGCGTCGGCCACGAGCTGGATCGTTGCCGGTGCATTGCTGGTGGTGGGCCTGGGCATCTTCGAGGTCGTACGCCGCCGCTTCGCGCGGGTGTGGGGCCACGCACAAGAAGAAATTGAAGCCGAGATCAAGCGGCGGGAGACGGCATGAGCTATTCACTCGAACTCAAGGGCCTGCGAAAGAGCTTCGGCAAGACCGACATCATTCGTGGTGTCGACCTGGCGGTGAAGTCGGGCGAGCGCATCGCCATCATCGGGCCGAACGGTGCGGGCAAGTCCACGCTGTTCAACCTGATCAGCGGGCGCCTGGCGCCCACCAGCGGCGAGGTGCTGCTCAACGGCCAGCGCATCGACGGCATGAAGCCGTACGAGATCAACCGGCTGGGCCTGTCGCGCAGCTTCCAGATCACCAACATCTTTCCGAAGCTCACCGTTTTCGAGAACCTGCGCTGCGGCGTGCTGTGGAGCCTGAGCTACAAGTACACCTTCCTGCGCTTTCTCTCGAACCTCGATGACGCCAATGCGCGCACCGAAGAGCTGGTTCGCCAGATCGGGCTGGAGCGCAAGCGCGACGTGCATGCGGTCAACCTCACGTATGCCGAGCAGCGCGCGCTGGAGATCGGCGTGACCATCGCGGGCGGTGCCGGCGTGATCCTGCTGGACGAGCCCACGGCCGGCATGAGCAAGACCGAGACTTCGCACTTCATCTCGCTCATCAAGCACGTCACGACGGGCAAGACCCTGCTGACGGTGGAGCACGACATGGGCGTGGTCTTCGGCCTGGCCGACAAGATTGCGGTCGTGGTGTATGGCGAGGTCATCGCCTTCGACACGCCCGCGGCCGTGCGTGCCAATGCGCGCGTGCAGGAGGCCTACCTGGGCTCCTCGGTTGCCGATGCGCAGGGAGCGGGACACTGACATGCTGAAGCTTCAAGACATCCACGCCTACTACGGCAAGAGCCATGTGCTGCATGGCGTTTCCTTCGACGTGAACCCGGGCGAGATCGTCGCGCTGCTGGGCCGCAACGGCTCGGGCCGCTCGACCACCGCCAAGGCCATCATGGGCCTGGTGCATGCCGAGGGCGGACTGCACTGGAAGGGCCAGGACATCCTGCGCCGCAAGGCCTACGAGATCGCGCATTTCGGCATAGGCTACGTGCCCGAGAACCGCGACATCTTCCCCAAGCTCACGGTGCACCAGAACCTGCTGCTGGGGCAGAAGGGCAATGGCAAGGCAAGCCGCTGGCAGTTCGACGACATGTACGCCATGTTCCCGCGCCTGAAGGAGCGCCAGCACACCGAGGCCGGCGTGCTCTCGGGCGGCGAGCAGCAGATGCTGACGCTGTGCCGCACGCTGATGGGCGACCCCGATCTCATCATCATCGACGAGCCGACCGAAGGCCTTGCGCCCAAGATCGTCGAACTGGTGGGGCAGTACCTGCGCACGCTCAAGGACAAGGGCATCTCGGTGCTGCTGATCGAGCAGAAGCTGACCATTGCCATGCAGATCTCCGACCGCGCGCTCGTCATGGGCCACGGCAGCATCGTGTTCGACGGCACGCCCGACAGCCTGCGCGCCGACGCCACCACCCGCAAAGAGTGGTTGGAGGTTTGATACCCATGGAATCCGGGCCATGCCCCGGATTCCCTCTTGTCTCGACAGCGACTGCGTGCCATTGTTGCGTCGCCACAAACGCCTAGAATCCCCCGAAAAAGAACACTCGTGCTTTTTCTTCTTTTTCTTCACACACCAAGGAACGCAGCATGACGGCTGAATACAAAGTGCTCGGCGATGTCGCCGTGATCACACTGACCAACCCTCCGGTCAACGGTCTCGGTTTCTCGACCCGCATCGGCATCACCGATGGCCTGGCCAAGGCCAATGCCGACGACGCCGTCAAGGCCATCGTCATCACCGGCGCCGGCAAGGCGTTCTCGGGCGGCGCGGACATCAAGGAATTCGGCACGCCCAAGGCGCTGCAAGAGCCCAACCTGCTCAGCGTGATCCTCGCGCTCGAAGCCTCGCCCAAGCCCATCGTCGCTGCCATCCACTCGGTGTGCATGGGCGGCGGCCTCGAACTGGCACTGGGCTGCCACTACCGCGTGGCCGCACCCGGCACCGCCGTGGCACTGCCCGAAGTCAAGCTGGGCCTGCTGCCCGGCGCCGGCGGCACGCAGCGCCTGCCGCGCGTGCTCGGCGTGGAAACCGCACTGAACATGATCGTCAGCGGCGAGGCCGTGCGCTCCGAAGTGCTGGCCAGCCTGCCCGGCCAGAAGCTGTTCGACAAGCTGGCCGCTTCGCCCGAATCTGTGTTCGAAGAAGCCGTGGCCTTCGCCAAGAGCGTGGCCGGCAAGACCGGTGATGCGCTGCCGCTGGTGCGCAACCTGCCGTGCAAGCATCCGCAAGGCGACGCCTACTTCCAGTTCACCAAGAACATGGTCGGCGGCATGTCGAAGAACTACCCGGCACCGCTCAAGTGCATCGACGCCGTGCAAGCCGCAACCAAGACGAAGTTCGACGACGGCATGGCCGAAGAACGGCGGCTCTTCACCGCGCTGATGTTCACGCCCGAATCGCTGTCGCTGCGCCACCTGTTCATGGCCGAGCGCGCCGCGAGCAAGATTCCCGACGTGCCCGAAGACACGCCCAAGCGCGAGATCAAGGCCGTGGGCGTGATCGGCGCCGGCACCATGGGCGGCGGCATCTCGATGAACTTCCTGAACGCGGGCGTTCCCGTGAAGATTCTCGAGATGAAGCAGGACGCGCTCGACCGCGGCGTGGCCACCATCAAGAAGAACTACGAAGCCCAGGTCAAGAAGGGCAAGCTCAAGCAGGACAAGTACGAGCAACGCATGGCGCTCTTGAGCACCACGCTGAGCTACGACGACCTGAAAGATGCCGACCTGATCATCGAAGCCGTTTTCGAAGAAATCGGCGTCAAGGAAAAGGTCTTCAAGGAACTCGACCGCGTCGCCAAGAAGGGCGCGATCCTGGCCTCGAACACCTCGACGCTGGACGTCGACAAGATCGCATCGTTCACCGAGCGTCCGCAGGACGTGGTCGGCATGCACTTCTTCAGCCCGGCCAACGTGATGAAGCTGCTTGAAGTGGTGCGCGGCAAGGCCACCGCCAAGGACGTGCTCGCCACGGTCATGGCCGTCGGCAAGAAGATCAAGAAGACCTCGGTGGTCTCGGGCGTGTGCGACGGCTTCATCGGCAACCGCATGATCGAGCAGTACTCGCGGCAGGCTGGCTTCCTGCTGGACGAAGGCGCGCTGCCGCAGCAGGTCGACAAGGCCATCGAGAAGTTCGGCTTTGCCATGGGCCCGTTCCGCATGGGCGACCTGGCCGGCAACGACATTGGCTGGGCCATTCGCAAGCGCCGCGCCACCGAACGCGCCGACATGAAGTACAGCCGCACCGCAGACAAGCTCTGCGAACTGGGCCGCTTCGGCCAGAAGACCGGGGCAGGATGGTACGACTACCAGGCCGGCAAGCGCGATGCGATCCCGTCGGAACTCGTCAACAAGATGATCGAAGACCACCGCAAGGAGCTGGGCATCACGCCGCGCAAGATTTCCGACGAGGAAATCGTGCAACGCCTGGTGTACGCACTGGTCAACGAAGGCGCGCACATCCTCGAAGACGGCATTGCCTCGAAGTCCGGCGACATCGACATGGTGTACCTCACCGGCTACGGCTTCCCGATCTGGCGCGGCGGCCCGATGCACTACGCATCGCAAGTCGGCCTGTACAACGTGGCCGAGTCGATGAAGCGTTTTGCCAAGAACCCGCGCGACGACGCCGAGTTCTGGCAGCCCGCAACGCTGATCCAGAAGCTGGTCGCCGAAGGCAAGCAGTTCGCCTGATAGCAACGCAAAGACAGGACACCGACCGCCAATGTTGAAACGCATTTTTCTCGGGCTGCTGCTGGCAATCGTCTTGCTGGTGGCCGCCGTGGCGGTCAAGACCTGGACCACGCCATCGCAGCAACTGGCGGTGGCGCCCGCACCCAAGCTGGACATCGACCTGCAGGCAGCCGCCAAGCGGCTGTCCACCGCGATCACGTTCCGCACGGTGTCGGGCATGGACGACCCGGCCGCCAACGCGGCCGAGTTCGACAAGCTGCATGCCTACCTCGAACAGCAGTTCCCCAAGGTCCACGCCACCCTGAAGCGGGAAGTGGTGGGCAGCAAGGCGCTGCTCTATACGTGGACCGGCACCGACCCGAACGCCAAGCCGATCGCGCTGATGGCGCACCAGGACATGGTGCCCATCGCTCCCGGCACCGAGAAGGCGTGGACGGTCGACCCCTTCGGCGGCGAGATCAAGGACGGCTTCATCTGGGGCCGTGGCACGCTCGACAACAAGAGCAATCTCTTCGCGCAGATGGAAGCCATCGAGCTTCTCATCGGCAGCGGCTTCAAGCCGAAGCAGACTGTCTACCTCGTGATGGGCGACGACGAAGAAGTGAGCGGCCTGCGCGGTGCGCTGCCGATCGCCGAGCTGCTCAAGTCGCGCAACGTGCGCCTGGACTGGGTGCTCGACGAAGGCCTGCTGGTGCTCGACGGCGTGCTGCCCGGCCTCTCCAAGCCTGCAGCGCTCATCGGTCTGGCCGAAAAAGGCTACGGCACTTTCTTCCTGTCGCTCGACACCGCCCCCGGCCATTCGTCGATGCCGCCGCAGCACAGCGCCATCGGCAGCATGAGCGCGGCGCTGGCGCGGCTCGAAGCCAGCCCGATGCCCGGTGGCATCAGCGGTGTGGCCGGCCAGATGTTCGGCGCGCTGGCGCCCGAGATGAGCGGCGTCAACCGCGTGATGCTGTCCAACCTGTGGCTCACCGAGCCGCTGGTGCGCGGCCAGCTCGAAAAGAGCCCGAGCAGCAACGCCATGCTGCGCACGACCACCGCGCTGACCATCGTGCGCGCCGGCAACAAGGACAACGTGCTGCCTGGCCGTGCCGAGGCCGCCGTCAACTTCCGCATCCTGCCGGGCGACACCATCGCGAGCGTCGAGGCGCATCTGCGCAAGGCATTGGCCAACGACGACATCAAGATCAAGCAGTACCCCGGCAATGCAGAGCCGTCGCCCGTGTCCTCGACCGACAGCACCGGCTACCGCGCGATCCAGCAGGCTGTGCGCCAGACTTTCCCCGATGCCGTCGTGGCCCCCGGCCTCATGACGGCAGCCACCGACTCGCGCCACTTCAGCCTTGTCAGCGACGCCGTCTTCCGCTTCTCGCCGTTCCGGGTGAAGGGCGAAGACCTCGCGCGCTTCCACGGCAACAACGAACGCCTGGCCGTCTCCAACTACGGCGAGATGATCGGCTTCTATCACCAGCTCCTGAGCAACACCAACGCTGCTCCGGCGCCATGACGACAACCTTCTTTCCCTTCCATCTTCAAAGGACCTCACCATGACCAGCGCCGTCATTGTTTCCACCGCCCGCACGCCGCTCGCGAAGAGCTGGAAGGGTGCCTTCAACATGACGCACGGCGCCACGCTCGGCGGCCACGCCGTTCAGCATGCCATCTCGCGCGCCGGCATCGAAGCCGCTGCGGTCGATGACGTCATCATGGGTTGCGCCACACCCGAAGGCGCCACCGGCTCCAACATCGCACGCCAGATCGCGCTGCGCGCCGGCTGCCCGGTCACCACCTCGGGCATGACCATCAACCGCTTCTGCTCTTCGGGCCTGCAGACCATCGCCACCGCCGCGCAACGCATCATCGCGGGCGAAGGCGAGGTGTACGTGGCCGGCGGCGTCGAGAGCATCTCGTGCGTGCAGAACGAAGCCAACAAGCACATGCTGGCCGACCCCTGGCTCGTGAAGCACAAGCCCGAGATCTACTGGAACATGCTGCAGACGGCCGAGCAGGTCGCCAAGCGCTACAACATCGGCCGCGACGCCATGGACGAATACGGCGCAGCCAGCCAGCAGAAGGCCACCGCCGCGCTGGAAGCCGGCCGCTTCAAGGAAGAAATCGCACCGATCACCGTGCTGGCCGGCGTGGCCGACCCGGTGATGGGCCTGCGCACCAAGGAAGTCACCATCGAGAACGATGAAGGCATCCGCGCCGGCACCACCAAGGAAGGCATCAGCGGCATCCGTTCGGCCATTCCTGGCGGCCTGATCTCGGCCGGCAATGCCAGCCAGTTCTCGGACGGCGGCGGCGCCTGCGTGCTGGTCGACGAGAAGTACGCACAGCAAAAGGGCCTGAAGCCCATCGGCCGTTTCCTCGGCTTTGCCGTGGCCGGTTGTGAGCCCGATGAAATGGGCATCGGCCCGGTCTTCGCGATTCCCAAGGTGCTCAAGCGCCTGGGCCTCACGGTCAACGACATCGACCTGTGGGAACTGAACGAAGCCTTCGCCGTGCAGGTGATCTACTGCCGCGACAAGCTCGGCATTCCGGCCGACCGCCTGAACGTGGACGGCGGCGCCATCGCCGTGGGCCACCCCTACGGCGTGAGCGGCCAGCGCCTGACGGGCCACGCGCTCATCGAAGGCAAGCGCCGTGGCGCCAAGAAGGTGCTGGTCACGATGTGCATCGGCGGCGGCATGGGCGCTGCAGGCGTCTTCGAGGTCTTGTAACCATGGCCGGCTTGGGCCATGACCAGGAGGTCTCGCCCGAAGCCGTACTGGCATACGGGCGCAGCGTGCTGGCGGCACAGCCGTTCAGCGCGCTGATCGGCGCCGAGTTGCACGCGCTCTCGCCGGGGCAGGCCGAGCTTCAGTTGCCGCTGTCCGCGCAACTGAAGCAGCAGAACGGTTTTGCCCATGGCGGCATCGTGAGCTACATGGCCGACAACGCCTTGACCTTCGCCGGCGGTGCCGCATTGCGGGTGCCGGTGGTGACTTCCGAATTCAAGATCAACTATGTGCGGCCGGCACTCGGCGAGCGCCTGGTCGCGCGCGCCAAGGCCGTGCACACCGGCAAATCGCAAGCCGTCTGCACCTGCGAAGTGTTCGTTGTGAACGGTGGCGTGGAGAAGCTCTGCGCACTGGCGCAGGGCACCATCGCGACGCTGCCCGAACCCAAGAAATAGACGACCGAAGAGACGACCCATCATGAGCCTGCGTTCCACCCTCGATTTCCTCCTGTACGACTGGCTCGACGCCGAAGCTCTGAACCAGCGCGAACGCTTTGCCGACCACTCGCGCGAAACCTTCGATGCGGTGCTCGACACCTGCGAGCGCATTGCGCGCGAGAAGTACGCGCCGTTCAATCGCACGGTCGACACGCAGGAGCCGCATTTCGACGGCGAGAAAGTCATCCTGCCGCAGGCCACGCACGACGCGCACAAGGCTTTCGTCGAATCGGGAATGATGAGCGCCGCACAGGACTACGACATCGGCGGCATGCAGCTGCCGTACACGCTCTCGGCCGCCGCCAACAGCTTCTTCGCGATGGCCTCGGTGAGCATCGGCGCGAACATGCTCACGAGCGGCAACGCCAACCTGCTGATGGTGCACGGCACCGACATGCAGAAAGAGGTGTTCGCCAAGAACGAGTTTTCGGGCCGCTGGGCCGGCACCATGTGCCTGTCGGAGCCGCAGGCCGGTTCGTCGCTGAGCGACGTGGCCACGCGCGCCGTGCCCGATGGCGCCGACTTCCAGAACGATCCGCTGGGCCCGCGCTACCGGCTCACGGGCAACAAGATGTGGATCTCGGCCGGCGACCATGAGCTGACCGAGAACATCGTGCACATCGTGCTGGCCAAGATCCCGGACGAGAACGGCAAGCTGGTGCCGGGCACGCGCGGCATTTCGCTGTTCATCGTGCCCAAGCGCATGGTGGACACGAAGGGCCAGCTCACCGGTGAACGCAACGACGTGGCGCTCGCGGGCCTGAACCACAAGCTGGGCTGGCGCGGCACCACCAACACGCTGCTGAACTTCGGCGAGGGCAAGTACCCGGTCGATGGCAAGGCGGGCGCGGTGGGCTATCTGGTCGGCGCGCCGGGCAAGGGCCTGCACTGCATGTTCCACATGATGAACGAGGCACGCATCGGCGTCGGCACCGCCGCCACCATGCTCGGCATGGCGGGCTATCACGCATCGCTCGAGTACGCCAAGAGCCGCCCGCAAGGCCGGCTGGTGAAGAAGCCGGAAGCGGCAGGCGCAGCCGTCGCCAAGGACTCGGCCGCGCCGCAGGTCCGCATCATCGAACACGCCGACGTGCGCCGCATGCTGCTCGCGCAGAAGGCGTACTGCGAAGGCGCGCTGGCGCTGGAGCTGTACTGCGCCCGGCTGGTCGACGAACAGAAGACGGGCAGCGCGCAATCGGCCGACGATGCGCGCCTGCTGCTCGAAGTGCTCACGCCCATCGCCAAGAGCTGGCCGAGCGAGTGGTGCCTGGAAGCCAATTCGCTGGCCATCCAGGTGCATGGCGGCTACGGCTACACGCGCGACTTTCCGGTGGAGCAGTACTGGCGCGACAACCGCCTGAACATGATCCACGAGGGCACGCACGGCATCCAGGCGGCCGACCTGCTGGGCCGCAAGGTGCTGATGGAAAAGGGCCGCGGCCTGCAACTGCTGGCCGGCCGCATCACCGACACCATCGCCCGCGCGGCCAAGGTGCCGGCGTTGGCGGCGAACGCCAAGGCGCTGGGCGCCGCGCTGCAGCGCATCGGCAGCGCCACCGAGGCCGCATGGTCCACCGGTGACCCGGCCGACGCACTGGCCAACGCCGTGCCGTACATGCAGGCCTTCGGCCACACGGTGCTGGCCTGGATCTGGCTCGACGTGGCGCAGCGCGCATTGGAGATCGACAGCGAAAAGGCGAGGGCGGTAACAGCTGGCAAGATCGGTGCCACGGACTATTTCTTCCACTACGAGCTGCCGAAAATCGGTGCATGGCTCAACGTGGTCGAAAGCCGCGACCCGACCTGTACAGCTTTGCCCGAGGACGCCTTCTGATGGCCACTACCAATCCGCCGAACCCCAGCAATAACAACAACACCCCCGTCAAGCCACCCAAGCCGCATGCCCGGCTGGAGAAGTGGATCTGGATCCTGATCTACGGCGGGCTGTTCATCGTCATCCTCGGAATTTCCACCGGCCGCACCGACCCCACGCTGGGTTGGTCGATGGCGGTGCCCGGCGCGCTGGTCACGCTGGTGGGCCTGGTGCTCATCTACGTGCGCTCGCGGCTCAACGACAAGTAAACAGACAAGCAAAGCAAAGGACAGCCATGCTCAAGCACATCGTGATGTGGAAGTTCAAGGAGCACGCAGAGGGCGCCGACAAGGCGACCAACCTGCTGAAAGCCAAGGCGCTGCTCGACGCCTGCGCGAAGCTGTCGCCTGGCACGCACCTGTTCGAGGTGGTGATTGCCCAGCCCGGCCTGGAAGCGACCTACGACCTGATCCTGAACTCGGAATTCATCGACGCCGCCGCGCTCGCCGCCTATGCGGACCATCCGCAGCACGTGGCGCTGAAACCCTTCATTGGCGCCGTGCGCGAAGCCCGCCAGTGCATGGACTACGTGATCTGAGCCAGACAGACTGACTGACTGATAGACAGACATCCCACACCGGAGACATCCCATGACCCCCCGCACCGTTCAAAAACTCTTCGACCTCACGGGCAAGACCGCCCTCATCACCGGCGGCTCGCGTGGCCTGGGCCTGCAGATGGCTCATGCGCTCGGCGAGGCCGGCGCGAAGATCATGCTGAGTTCGCGCAAGGCCGACGACCTGGAGCAGGCCGCCGCCGAACTGCAGGCCGCCGGCATCGACGCGCGCTGGATCGCTGCCGACTGCTCGAAGGAAGAAGACACCCGTCGCCTGGCCGACGAGACGCTGGAGCGCATGGGCGCGGTCGACATCCTGATCAACAACGCCGGCGCGAGCTGGGGTGCGCCGGCCGAGAACCATCCGGTCGAGGCCTGGGACAAGGTGATGAACCTCAATGTGCGCGGCTATTTCATCCTGTCGCAGCAGATCGCCAGGGGCTACATGATCCCGAAGAAGACGGGCCGCATCATCAACATCGCCTCGATCGCGGGCCTGAACGGCAACGGCCCGGACATGCAGACACTGGCCTACAACACCTCGAAGACGGCGGTGATCGGCTTCACGAAGACGCTGGCCGCCGAATGGGGCAAGTACGGCATCAACGTGAATGCGATCTGCCCGGGCTTTTTCATGACGAAGATGGCGGCGGGGCTGATCAAGTCTCTTGGCGAAGACAAGATGGCCGCTGCCGCGCCTTTGGGGCGCCTCGGTGACGAAGAAGACCTGAAGGGCATCACGCTGCTTTATGCGAGCGATGCCGGCAAGCACATTACCGGTCAGTGGCTGGCTGTCGATGGTGGCGTCAGCGTTGTTCTTGGCGCCTGAGTGAAAATTTTTCGGTAGGTTTTGTGTGGGCGTGCTTGCTTCTGGGCGCTGTTGTTCAGGGCGACACTCACGCCGACACGGTGCTCTTTTTCGCGAATGTCCCCCGCTTCGCTCCTCCTTTATTTCGCGAAAAAGAACCCCGTATCGGCGCGAGCGCTGGACAGAGCAGCCGTTGATCGCGAGATCACCAGCAGCGTGCCCATGTGCGAATGACGCCGGGTGCTCCCCGCAGCGAAATAAAGGAGGAGCGAAGCGGGGGACATTCGCGGAGGGGAGCACCCGGTGTCATTCGCACTCGCCCCGAATGAACCCGTCTCCAAAAGCAGCGTCCGGAAAACGGCAGAACAGCAAAACACAAACACCCAGCAACCCAACAAGTCAGAGTAAAGAACCAAGATGTCTTCCCCCGATTCCAGCGACATCAACATCCGCTCCTACACGAGCCAGATCCCGTTCGCCCGCCACCTGGGCTTTGAACTCACGAAGTTCGAGAACGGTGAGTCCGAAATCATCTACACCGCCAAGCCCGAACACCTCAACACCTTCGATGTGACACACGGCGGCGCTTGCATGACGCTGCTCGACATCACCATGGCCGCGGCGGCCCGCAGCGTTTCGCCTGAAACCGGCGTGGTCACCATCGAGATGAAGACCAGCTTCATGCAGCCCTCGGTCGGCCCGCTGCATGCGCGCGGCACGCTGATCCATCGCACCGCCACGCTGGCCTTTACCGAAGCCAAGATCTACGACGAGCACGAACGCGTGTGCGCCCACGCCACCGGCACCTTCAAGTACGTGAAGCGTCGGTTGCCTACGGGCCCCACCAGCGTCAACGAGATGCGTCCGCCTTCCACCGATTGATTGTTTTCCGGAGACTTCCATGCCCAAGAACCAACAGATCCATCTCGACAACCGCCCCGATGGCGAAGCCGTTGCCAGCAACTTCAAGCTGGTGACCGCCGAGACACCCGCATTGCAAGACAACCAGGTGCTGGTGCGCCACCACTACATGAGCCTCGACCCGTACATGCGCGGTCGCATGAACGACGCCAAGAGCTACGCGCAACCGCAGCCGCTGGGCGCCGTGATGCAGGGCGGCACCGTGGGCGAAGTGGTCGAGAGCAAGCACCCCAAGTACGCCGTCGGCGACAAGGTCGTCGGCTTCGGTGGCTGGCAGGAATACAGCGTGGTCGATGCCTCGCAGCCCGGCGCGCTGAAGAAGGTCGACACCACGCACGTGGCGCTGTCGCACTACCTCGGCGCGGTCGGCATGCCGGGCGTCACCGCCTGGTACGGCCTTGTGAAGATCATTGCGCCCAAGGCCGGTGAAACCGTGGTCATCACGGCCGCCAGCGGCGCGGTCGGCAGCGCCTTCGGTGCGCTGGCCAAGGCGCGCGGTTGCCGCGTGGTCGGCATTGCGGGCGGCCCGGACAAGTGCAAGTACGTGACCGACGAACTCGGCTTCGACGCCTGCATCGACTACCGCCAGCACCCCGATGTGAAGAGCATGAGCGCCGCGCTCAAGGAAGCCTGCCCGAGGGGCATCGACGGCTATTTCGAGAACGTCGGCGGCTACATCTTCGACGCCGTGCTGCTGCGCGCCAACGCCTTCGCACGCGTGGCGCTGTGCGGAATGATCGCGGGCTACGACGGCCAGCCGCTGCCGCTCGCCAACCCGGCGCTGATCCTCATCAACCGCATGAAGATCGAAGGCTTCATCGTCAGCGAGCACATGGAAGTGTGGCCCGAGGCGCTGACCGAGCTGGGCACGCTGGTCGCCACCGGCAAGCTCAAGCCGCGCGAGTCGGTGGCGCAGGGCATCGCGTCCGCCCCTGAAGCCTTCCTGGGTTTGCTCAAGGGCAAGAATTTCGGCAAGCAGCTGGTGAAGCTGATCTGAGTTGAGCTGATCTGATGAACTGAACGCACGGCAAGGAGGCCGGATATGGAAACGACGCACGAGGTGTTCAACCAGCCCGCACCGCTGGTGGACTACAACCTCTTCGACACCAACCGGCCCCTGCGCGATGCATTGAAGTTCAACGCGCCCGCGTTGCAGCTTGCGCAGTTGCAGGAACTGGGTGCGAACCTTGGCTCGGCCGGCATGCAGACGCATGCGCGGCTTGCCAACATCCACACGCCCGAGCTGCACACGCACGACCGCTTCGGGCGGCGCATCGACACGGTGGAGTTTCATCCGAGCTACCACGCGCTGATGACGGCTGCCGTGGGCGCCGGCCTGCACGGCACGCCATGGACCGGTACGTCGGCCTCGCCGCACGTGCTGCGCGCGGCCGGCTTCATGCTCTTCACCGAGCTGGAGCCTTCGATTCTTTGCCCGATCTCGATGAGCTATGCGGTCACGCCCGCGCTGCGCGGCAATGCGGCCGTGTATGCCGACTGGGGCCCCAAGCTCGGCAGCCTCTGGTATGACCCCGCGCTGAAATCGTTCAAGGACAAGCCCGGCGTGACCATGGGCATGGGCATGACCGAGAAGCAGGGCGGCTCCGACGTGCGGGCCAACACCACGCGCGCCGTGCGGGACGGCAGCGACGCCTGGGGCGAACGCTATGTCATCACCGGCCACAAGTGGTTCTTCTCGGCGCCGATGTGCGATGCCTTCCTGGTGCTGGCGCAGGCGCCCGCCGGGCTGAGCTGCTTCTTTCTTCCGCGCGTGCTGCCCGATGGCACGCACAACGCCATCCACATCCAGCGCCTGAAGGACAAGCTCGGCAACAAGGCCAATGCGAGTTCCGAGGTCGAGTTCCATGGCGCGAGCGCCTGGCTGGTGGGTGAAGAGGGGCGCGGCATTCCGCAGATCCTCGAGATGGGCACGATGACGCGGCTCGACTGCGCGCTCGGCACCAGCGGCCTGATGCGCCAGGCCCTGAGCATCGCGCTCAACCACGCCAGCCAGCGCAGCGCCTTCGGCAAGCCGCTGATCGAACAGCCGCTCATGAAGAACGTGCTGGCCGACCTCGCGCTTGAAAGCGAAGCCGCGACCGCGCTCGCGATTCGCCTGGCCCGCGCCTTCGATCACCCCGACGACGAACACGAACGGCTGATGGCGCGCCTGCTCACGCCGGTCGCCAAGTTCTGGATCTGCAAATGCGGCAGCCACTTCGCGCAGGAGGCCATGGAATGCCTCGGCGGCAACGGCTACGTGGAAGAGGGCGGCGAAGGCATCATGGCGCGCATCTACCGCGAGATGCCGCTCAACTCGATCTGGGAAGGCGCTGGCAACATCATGGCGCTCGACCTGCTGCGTGGCCTGCGCAAGGGCGATGCGGTTGCGGGCCTCGCGAAAGAACTGGCACCGGCGCGCGGCCAGCATGCCGCGCTCGACCGGCTGGCCGACGCCTTGCCCGCGCGCATCGAGGCGATGGCCTCCGAGGTCGAGGCGCGTCGTCTGGCACAGGACGTGGCGCTCGCAGTGCAGGCTGCATTGCTCGTCCAGACCGCACCGGCCGCAGTCTTCACCGCCTTCTGCGACTCGCGCCTTGGCGGCGACTGGGGCCAGACCTTCGGCACGCTCGGCGCGGGCACCGATTTCGATTCGATCCTCCAGCGCGCACAACCTCGTTGATGCGCGCTGAACACAAGCAAAAGCAAGCACCTCACAGGAAACAACACATGGCCGACCTGATCCTTCACCACTACACCACCTCGCCGTTCTCCGAAAAGGTGCGGCTCATCCTTGGCGCCAAGAAGCTGCCGTGGAAGTCGGTCCTCATTCCGCCGATCATGCCCAAGCCCGATGTGGAGACGCTCACGGGCGGCTACCGCAAGACGCCGTTCCTGCAGATCGGCGCCGACATGTACTGCGACAGCGCGCTCATCGCCGACGTGCTGGAGCACCTGCAGCCCGAGCCCACGCTCTACCCCGAGCCTGAAAAAGGCATGTCGCGCATCCTGGCCCAGTGGGCCGATACCACGCTGTTCTGGGCCGCGATGGCCTGGAACCTGCAGCCCAAGGGCGCTGCGGAAGTGTTCGCCAAGGCGCCACCCGAAGCCATCAAGGCCTTCGGCGAAGACCGGGGCAAGATGAGCGCCGGCAACATGACGCGCCTGCGTCCGGCCGACGCCACCAGTGCCTACAAGTCGTACCTGCGCCGCCTGTCGGACATGCTCGACGACAAGCCTTTCCTGCTGGGCGAAGTGCCGAGCATTGCCGACTTCTCGGCCTACCACCCGCTCTGGTACACGCGCCGCATCGAGTCGGTCCGCGCCATCCTCGATCTGACGCCGGCGGTGATCGACTGGATGGACCGCATGGCCGCCATCGGCCATGGTGCGCCCGAGAAGTTCAGCGCCGACGAAGCCATCGCCATCGCCAAGGCCGCGACGCCGCACACGCTGCTGACCGACAGTACCTTCCAGGACGACCACGGCATTCCGTTGGGCAGCGCCGTCACCGTGCGCGCCGAGAGCTTCGGCCTCGAAGAGACGCCAGGCACGCTGGTCGCGGCCACGCGCACGCACTACACGCTGGCGCGCACCGGCGATCGCACGGGCACGGTGCATGTGCACTTCCCGCGCATCGGCTACGTGTTGAAGAAGGCTGAGGCCTGACCGAAAACGAGACGCGTAGCGGGCACCTTCGTGACTGCGCCCGCGCGCGTTCCGTATTTCAATAGCGGCTCCAACGTCAGAGACATTCAACACAAGGACACCGGCAAATGATTCAGGACTTCAAGGGCAAGACCGCCGTACTCACCGGCGCCGGTTCGGGTTTCGGGCTCGAATGCGCGCGCATCGGCGCTGCTCGTGGCATGAACCTCGTGCTGGTCGATGTGCAGCAGGACGCACTCGACAAGGCCAAGGCCGAGATGGAAGCCGCCGGCGTGCAGGTGCTGGCCCGCAAGGTCGATGTGTCCGATGCCGCGCAGATGGAAGCGCTGGCCGCCGCCGTCAAGGAACGCTTCGGCGCGCCGCACTTCGTGTTCAACAACGCCGGCGTGGGCGCGGGTGGCCTCGTTTGGGAGAACACCGTCGCCGACTGGGAATGGGTGCTGGGCGTCGACCTGTGGGGCGTGATCCACGGCGTGCGCCTGTTCACGCCGATGATGCTCGAAGCGGCCGCCAAAGACCCCGGTTATCGCGGCCACATCACCAACACCGCCAGCATGGCCGGCCTGCTCACGCCGCCCAACATGGGCATCTACAACGCGGCCAAGGCTGCGGTCGTGAGCCTCACCGAGACCATGTACCAGGACCTGAACCTTGTGACCGACCAGATCGGCGCGAGCCTGTTGTGCCCGTACTTCGTGCCCACCGGCATCACGAGCAGCGAGCGCAACCGCCCGAACGCACCGAAGGATTCGGAACTCACCAAGAGCCAGCTCATCGGCCAGGCCATGAGCAACAAGGCGGTGAGCAGCGGCAAGATCACCGCCGCCGAAGTGGCGGCCAAGGTGTTCGACGCGATCACGGACAACCAGTTCTACGTGTTCAGCCACCCCAAGGCGCTGGGCAATGTGCGCAGCCGCATGGAGAACATCGTGTCGGGCACCAACCCGGCCGATCCGTTCCTGGAGCGGCCCGAGATCGGGCTGAAGCTGCGTGAGCAGCTTCGTTCGGCCTGAGGCCCTGAGGCCTGAACCTGGGTCACGCCGCGCTGTGCGCGGCGCGCCTCAGTTGTAGCTGACCGTCACCATCGCGCTGGCCACGCGGCCGGCCGCCGGCTTGCCTTGTGGCTTGATCGACAGCGTGCCGCCGTCCAGGCCCACGTGCTGCTCGCCCGCCGGATCGAACGCGTTCTGCCGGCCCTTGGTGTCGGTGAATGCAGTGGCCACGGACAGGCCACCGAGTGCATCGACACGCACCCTGGCGCTGGGTCGATCCACCCATTGCCGCAGGAACACCACCTCGGTGGTGTGGCCCGCAACCACGCGATGCGTGACTGCGGATGGACGGGCGACGACTTTCATTTCATACGGAGCGGCGACGATCTCGCCCGTGAAATGAATCGTGCCGTCCGCGGCGTTGGCGCCCAACGATGCCGCACCCATAGACAAGAATCCCAATGTCGCGAACACGCGCGAACGAAGGTCAAGCCTGGTCATTTCAATCCCTCTTTTTGAACCCGCTTTTTCACTCCCTGACATTGCATGGGTATGCGTCAAGGATGAAATCACAACGCAAGCGCCGGGACAAGCAGCATTTCCATTGCGCCATCGTGCCCATTCGTCATGTTGCGAGTTGCCTGCGCACTGTGATCGGAAATTACAGTTCAAGTGCTTGTCGATGTTTGCAATGCGCGCACCAGCACGTCGACGCGAACAAGCGCGGTGGCGATCGATTGATCGAGCAGGTCGCCGTGATCTTCCGCATGTTCGACGGCCACGCTGTGAATTTCCGTGAGCCCGAGCAGCGCGAGCGGGGTCGCAACGCCCGGCGTCAGCAGGTCCATGTGAGCCTGGAAGCCGCCGGGGCCGTAGCCGCTGCTGCCGCACGAAGTGAGCAGCACGGTGCGCCGCACGCGCTCGGCCAGCAGCGGCACATACGGGTTCTCGAGGCTGCGGTCGAAATTGAAGGTGGCACCGATGCGCACGACGTTGTCGATCCACGACTTCAGCGGCGCCGGCATGCCGAAGTTGTACATGGGCGTGCCGATCACCAGCACGTCGGCCCGGCGGATCTCTGCAATCAACGCATCGCTTTCGGCGAGCACGTCGTGCATCCACGGCGCGCGCAACTCCTCGGGCGTGTAGCCCGCCTCGATCCATTCGCCGGTGACCACGCCGGGCGGCAGCGCGCCGATGTCGCGGTAGATCACTTCGTCTTGCGGGCGGGTGGCCTTCCAGGTCGAGACGAAGCGGTGGCTCAGGCGGCGCGAGTGCGAGCCGTGCTCGGTGCTGCCCGAAAGGCCGGGGCGGGCGCTGGCGTCGATGTGGAGCAGGGTGGTCATGTCGTGGTCCTCGGGTGGGTTGATGGGGTGAATGGAATTCATCTGATTGCTTGACACGGGTTGCAATTTATCCAAGCATCACAGCCGCCACAAACGACGATTTCTTTGCCCTGCAGAAAAATTAATTCATCCATGGCCACCCTTCATTCATTGCCTCCGCTGGCGGCGCTGCGCGCCTTCGAAGCCGCCGCGCGGCACTGCAGCGCCAAGCTCGCGGCGAACGAGCTGTCGGTCACGCCCACGGCCATCAGCCATCAGGTGCGGCAGCTCGAAGAGTCGCTGGGCGTGCCACTTTTCATCCGGCAGCCGAGGCAACTGGTGCTCACGCCGCAGGGCTGGGAATTGCAGGCGGTATTGAGCGAATCGTTCAACGCCATGTCGAATGCCGTCGCGCGGCTGCGTGCACCACCCGCGCGGCAGGCCATCACGCTGTCGACCACGCCGGCCGTCGCGGCGCGCTGGCTGCTGCCGCGCGTGAGCACCTTGCGCGCGCTGCATCCCCGGCTCGACCTGCGCATTCATGCATCGCACGAAGCGGTGGCGCTCGACGGCATCACGGCCGACATCGCCATCCGCTACGGCAAGGGTCAATGGCCGGGCCTCGTGGCGCAGAAGCTGTTCGACACCACCTTCGCGCCGGCCTGCAGCCCCGCGCTCAAGCTGCGTCGCCGCGGCGACCTGACGAAGCACGCGCTGCTGCATTTCGCGGTGCCCGGCAGCAAGACCCAGCCGGGCACATGGGCCGCGTGGCAGCAAGAGGCGCAGGTGCCGGGCCTCGACGTGTCGGCCGGGCCGGTGTTCTCCGACGAAACGCACACCGTGTCGGCCGCGCTGCAAGGGCAGGGCGTGGCATTGATGGGCCTGGCGCTGATCGCGGACGAGTTGCGCGCGGGCAATCTGGTGCAGCCTTTCGGGCCTGTGCTGCCTGGCCTGCCGTTCTACCTGGTGTGCCCGGAGGCGCGGCGTTCGGAGCCTGCTGTTGCGGCGGTGTTCGATTGGGTCAGGGGGTTGTCGCCCCTGGGCGCGGCGGCTTGAAACCCGCGCGGCAGCATCACTGCCGCGGATGCGCCTTGCGCCCCTTCGCTTCCGCGGACTGCAGCTCCTTCGCCGTCAGAACGTAGGTCGTGTTGTTCACGAGGCGCTGCACCGCCAGGTCGATGAAGGCCCTGACGCGCGTGGGCTGCGCGACGCGGCTTCCGTAGTACACGAAGGCGCTGGAGAGGTCGTCCACGTGGCTGGTCAGCAGCGGCACCAGCCGCCCGGCGCGGATGTGCGGCGCGGAGATCACGCCCGTCAGCAGCCCGAGGACATGCCCGGCCAGCACGGCTTCGGTTTCCAGTGCTTCTTCGTTGATGCACAGCGCGGGCACCACGTGGTGTTCGACCCGGGCATCTTCGACCTTCACGTACCAAGGCAGCACCCTGCCGGTGCCCGGATGGCGAAAGGCGCTGCAGCGATGCGCCGCAAGTGCGTTGAGGTTGTCGGGCGCACCATGGCGGGCAAGGTACGCCGGCGCGGCGCAGATGATGAGCTGCGACGAAAACAGCTTGCGCGCGATCACGCCCTCGGCCGGTGATTGCCCCACGCGAAAGCCCACGTCCACGCGGTCTTCCACCCAGTTGCCGATGCGGTCGTCCAGGTGCACGTCGGGTTGCACGTCAGGGTACAGGCGGCAGAACTCGTCGAGCAGCGGCCACAGCACCGGCGCGAAAGTCGAGCGCGGGCCGACGATGCGCAGCGGCCCCGCGATCTCGTCCTTGGCCTGCCGCGCCATGCTCAGCGCGCGCTGCAGGCCGACCAGCGACGGCTGCGCGGCTTCGAGAAACTGCCGGCCCTCGTCGGTGAGCGACATGCTGCGCGTCGTGCGGTGAAACAGCCGCACGCCCAGGTGCTGCTCGAGCTGGGCCAGCGCCTGGCTCGCGGCCTGCGGCGTGATGCCTTGCGCGGCGGCCGCCTGGCGCAGGCTGCCGAGTTCGGCGGTCTTGGCAAAGGTCGCGATGGAGCGCAGTTCGTTGATGGGCATGGGGCACCTCTTTCGCCGGCGATTATCAACAGCAACTTGCCAGTCCTTCAAGGTTGCGGGGTCTATTCGCGAAGGAGGCGCAGACCTACAGTCCGCTCTTGCCGGCCGTGCAAGGCTGGTCAGCCACTTGCGCGTGACGCTGTGCCGATGCAGCGCATGCGATCGACCAAGGAGCAGACGCGACATGACAACCCCCGATGAGTTCACGATTTCCCGGCGCTGCCTGCTGAAGGCGGGCGCGGCCACCGCATCGGTGCCGGCGCTGGTTGGGGCCGCGCCGGCCATTGCGGCACCGCCTCGCACTGCGGGCGACGCAGCACTTTCGCCCGTGACGCTGAACGTCAACGGCAAGCCGCACCGCCTGTCGCTCGACACCCGCACGACGCTGCTCGATGCATTGCGCGAGCACCTGCACCTGACCGGCACCAAGAAGGGCTGCGACCACGGCCAGTGCGGCGCATGCACGGTCATGCTCGATGGCCGGCGCATCAACTCGTGCCTGACGCTCGCCGTGATGCACGAAGGCGCGAAGGTGACGACCATCGAAGGCCTGGGCACGCCGGGCAAGCTGCACCCGATGCAGGCCGCCTTCGTCAAGCACGACGGCTACCAGTGCGGCTACTGCACGCCGGGGCAGATCTGCTCGGCCGTGGGCATGCTGGGCGAGATCGCGCAGGGCATTCCGAGCCACGTCACCGAAGACCTGGGCGCGAAGCCGCCGTTGTCGAGCGTCGAGTTTCGCGAGCGCATGAGCGGCAACATCTGTCGCTGCGGTGCCTACAGCAACATCGTCGAGGCGATCACCGAAGTGGCGGGGGTGAGCGCATGAAGGCCTTTACCTACGAGCGCGCGGCATCGCCCGCGCAGGCCGTCGCGGCGGCCGCACGTGTGCCGGGCGCACGCTTCATCGCGGGCGGCACCAACCTGCTGGACCTGATGAAGCTGGAGATCGAGACGCCCGGCCATCTGATCGACGTCAACGGCCTGGGCTTCGACAAGATCGAAGGCACGCCCGACGGTGGCCTGCGCATCGGCGCCCTGGTGCGCAACACCGACCTTGCCGCGAACGAGCGCGTGCGGCGCGACTACGCCGTGCTGTCGCGTGCCTTGCTGGCAGGCGCCTCGGCGCAGTTGCGAAACAAGGCGACCACCGCGGGCAACCTGCTGCAGCGAACCCGCTGCCCGTACTTCTACGACACCTACCAGGCGTGCAACAAGCGCCAGCCGGGCAGCGGCTGCGCGGCCATCGGCGGTGTCAGCCGGCAGCATGCGGTGATCGGTGCGAGCGACGCCTGCATCGCGACCCACCCCAGCGACATGGCGGTCGCCATGCGCGCGCTCGACGCGAGCATCGAGACCATGCGCCCCGATGGCACGCGGCGGACCATTCCCATCGCCGACTTCCACAAGCTGCCCGGCGCCACGCCGCAGGTCGAAACTGCGCTGCAGCCAGGCGAGCTGATCACCTCGGTCCGGCTGCCCAGCCCCGTGGGTGGCAGGCAGGCGTATCACAAGGTGCGCGACCGGGCGTCTTATGCCTTCGCGCTGGTGTCGGTTGCGGCGATCGTGCAGCGCGACGGCACCGGCCGCGTCGCGCTGGGCGGCGTCGCGCACAAACCGTGGCGCGTCGAAGCCGCCGAGCGCGAGCTGACGCGCGGCGCCAAGGCCACCACCGACGCGCTGCTCGCCGATGCTCGCCCGACCGCGCAGAACGCCTTCAAGGTGACGCTGGTCGAGCGCGCGCTCGATGCGGTGCTGACGACGGATGCGAGGAGCTGAACGATGAAATTCGACACACCCGCCACCACGAACCCGATCGACCAGCTCAAGGTGATCGGCCAGCCGCTGGACCGCATCGACGGCAAGCTCAAGACCACCGGCACGGCGCCCTATGCCTACGAACGCCACGACGTGGCGCCCGATGCGGCCTACGGCTACATCGTCGGCTCGGCGATTGCCAAGGGCCGCATCGCGTCCATCGATGCGAGCCGGGCCAAGGCCGCGCCCGGCGTGATTGCCGTCGTCACCGCCGAGAACGCGGGCAAGCTCGACAAGGGCAACCTGAACACCGCGCGGCTGCTCGGTGGCCCGGTGATCGAGCACTACCACCAGGCCATTGCGCTCGTAGTGGCCGAGACCTTCGAGCAGGCGCGTGCCGCCGCGCAATTGCTGCGCGTCGAGTACGTCCGCGCGGACGGCGCCTTCGACCTCGCAGGCGAGAAGGATTCGACCGACAGGCGCACCACGGACCGCAACAACACGGTCGGCGACTTCGCCGGCGCATTCGCCAAGGCCGAAGTGCGGCTGGACGAGACCTACACCACACCCGATCACTCGCACGCGATGATGGAGCCGCATGCGTCCACCGCCGCATGGCGCGGCGACAAGCTCACGGTCTGGACATCGAACCAGATGATCAACTGGACCCGCGCCGACCTGGCGACGACGCTCGGCATTTCAAAAGACAACATCCGCCTCGTGTCGCCGTTCATCGGCGGCGGCTTCGGCGCAAAGCTGTTCCTGCGTGCCGACACCGTGCTGGCCGCCCTCGGTGCGCGCATCGCGCAGCGCCCGGTGAAGGTGGCGCTGCAGCGGCCGCTGGTGGCCAACAACACCGTGCACCGGCCGGCGACCATCCAGCGCATTCGCATCGGCACCACGCGGCAGGGCCGGATCACCGCCATCGGGCACGAGAGCTGGTCGGGCAACCTCGTAGGCGGCAAGCCCGAGAACGCGGTGCAGCAGACGCAGTTGCTCTATGCCGGAGAAAACCGTTTGACGGGCACGCGGCTGGCGCTGCTCGACCTGCCCGAAGGCAACGCGATGCGCGCGCCGGGCGAGGCACCTGGGTTGATGGCGCTGGAAGTCGCCATCGACGAAATGGCCGAGAAGCTCGGCCTGGACCCGGTGGAATTCCGCGTGCTGAACGACACCCAGGTCGACCCGGCCAATCCGGGCCGCCGCTTTTCGCAGCGGCGCCTCATCGAGTGCCTGCGCACCGGTGCGCAGCATTTCGGTTGGGCGCAGCGCAGTGCGCGGCCTGCGCAGCGGCGCGAGGGCCGCTGGTGGATCGGCACGGGCCTGGCCGCGGCCTTTCGCAACAACCAGGTCATGAAGTCGGGCGCGCGCGTGCGGCTCGACGGGCGCGGCGTGGTCACGGTGGAAACCGACATGACCGACATCGGAACGGGCAGCTACACCGTCATTGCGCAGACCGCCGCGGAAATGATGGGCGTGCCGATCGAGCGGGTGGTGGTGCGGCTCGGCGACTCTGCTTTCCCGGTGTCCGCGGGCTCCGGCGGGCAATGGGGTGCCAACAGCTCGACCGCCGGCGTGTACGCCGCCTGCGTCAAGCTGCGCGACACCGTGTCGCAACGCGCCGGCTTGGATGCTGCGGTCGCAACCTTTGCGGACGGCATGGTGCATGCCGGCGGGCGCAGCCTGTCGCTTGCATCGGTAGCCGGCGAGAGCGGCATCGTGGTCGAGGACGCCATCGAGTTCGGCGACCTGACCAAGACCTACCAGCAATCAACCTTCGGCGCGCACTTCGTCGAAGTCGCGGTCGATGCCTTCACCGCCGAAGTGCGCGTGCGGCGGATGCTCGCCGTGTGCGCGGCGGGCCGCATCCTCAACCCGAAGTCGGCACGCAGCCAGGTCATCGGCGGCATGACGATGGGTGTGGGCGCGGCGCTGATGGAGGAACTTGCGGTCGACAAGCGGCTGGGCTTTTTCGTCAACCACGACATGGCCGGCTACGAGGTGCCGGTGCATGCGGACATACCGCACCAGGAGGTCATCTTCCTGGACGAAACGGATGCCATGTCGTCGCCCATGAAGGCCAAGGGCGTCGGCGAACTCGGCATCTGCGGCGTTGCCGCGGCGGTCGCGAATGCGATCTACAACGCGACCGGCGTGCGGGTGCGCGACTACCCCGTCACGCTCGACAAGCTGCTCGGCCGGATGCCTTCGCTGAGTGCCTGAGATCGATCGTCACAGCGGGCCTCGGTCGGGTCTTGGGTCCAGCGCTGCCTTTTATCGCGGCACGAGGCGGTTGAGTGCCTTGACCAGAGCCACGGCGGGCACGACGACGAACACGTAGGCCGCGCTTCGCAGGGCTTTCGATTTCTCGACCTGCCGCGCAAGCGCCGGGCCGTGCGTCCAGTACCAGCCGATGAAGGCACGGCCGACGGAAAAGCGGGCGAGGCGCTCGTCCCTGAAGACCCGCAGCAGAATGACCGACGGATGCGCCGCATCGCCCATCGTGGCGGTCACGACAAAGCACTTCTTGCCAGCGCGCTGCACCATGGGATATTGATAGCCGGGCTTGAAGACCGCCAGCTTTTCGCTGAAGGCCTCCATGGTTTCGCGCAGCTTCTTTTCGTACGCATCGTCCACGGCATAAAACTCCGTGTCGGAGCCGTTGACGTACACGCCCTCGATGGTGCCCCTGCACAGCTCGATCACGAACTCGATGAGTTCCGTGTCGTCGGGCGCGAGTTCATGCGCGATCTTTCCGGCCGCAACGTACTGCACGCACTGGCGCAGGTAGCTCTCCCATGTGGATGCCGATGGGTCCGTTTGCAGCGCTTCGTACGCCTCGGTGTAGAGCGGAAACACCACCGTCTTGATCTTCGCGACCAGGCCCTTCAGCAGGTCGGCCTGGCGTTCGGGCGCGGCGGCCCTGCACGCGTTCTCCAACGCCGCGACCATTTCCTGCAGCCGGAGGTTGCCGGGCCGGCAGTCCAGGCCCAGGGCATCGGCCTTGCCGAGCCAGGCCTGCACGTCATTCGGATCGATTTCCAGGGCTCGATTGAAGTAGTCGCAGGCCTCCTGGTAGTTGCCTGCGGCAATCGCCGCTTCGGCAAGCCGCTTGAGGTTCGCGCCGTTGGCCGGTGCCGATTGCGCGGGTTGCACCAACTGGACGTAATGAGCGGGCCGGACCGGCTCACGAACCATGATGTCGGTCCCGCAGTACTCGCATTTCACGAAGTCCCGCTCCGGCGGGATCTGGAGGGCTCCTGAACACTGGGGGCACACTGCGGCGACAAAAGCCATCGGGATTTGAGTACGTTGAAGAAAAGGGGTGGCCGGACCGGCCGTGGAATGTAGCAAACGACACCCGTCGCGTCAGCCAGCGGTCAGGCTGGCCGCAGGATAACGCTGCGATGTCTTCGACAACGGCGCGCTACGGTGAGGTCAGCTCCATGCTGGAGCGGCGCTTTCACGTGGCCCGCGTGTCGGTCACGCCTTCGACACCGTTGAACGATCTCGGGCTCGATTCGCTCACCGTGCTCGAATTCGTGTGCGCGGCAGAGAACATGTTCAGGCTGCGCATTCCCGTGGACAAGCTCGGCGCTGGCGATGCAAGCGATCCCCTGACCTTGCAGGGCCTGTGCGAACTGCTCGACGCGCAGGCGCATGCCGCTGGCGTGAGCTAGCCGACTCCTGTTAAGAAGCGGCGCGTTCGCCCGGCACCTCGAATCCGCGCTGCAGCAGCAGTGCCGACAAGCGCGTGCAGGTCGGCCCGTCCGACGCACCCAGTACCACCGAGATCAGGCGCCGCCCGTCGCGTTGCGCAGTCGCGATCAGGTGTGCGCCGCCGCCGGGCAACGCGCCGGCATGGAGGCCATCGACGTTTGCCACTTGCCCCAGCAGCGCCACTTCTGGAACATCGCTCAGGCGAGCCTGTCCGGCCACCTCGAACACCGACGAAAAGCCCTGCAGCACATGGCGCGCCATCGTGAGCATGTCGACGGCGGTCGTGCGGGCTGCCGCCTGAAGTCCCGTGGGGCAGGCGAAGTGGGTGTCGGCCATGCCCCATGCCTGCGCCTGCCGGTTCATGGCCGAGACGAAAGCAGCGGGGCTTTCGCTGTGCCACGACGCAAGCGCAAGGGCCTCCTTGCGGGACGACGCGATCAACGCGGCTTCGAGCAAGCGCTGCACCGGTTGCGATGCGGCAGCCGTGAGCAGTGCGTCGGAAGGGGCATCGTCGTCGGCAACCGTCATCACGGCTTCGGCATGCCGGTCCAGGCGCTCGGCATGGAGCTTCTGCTCGACCAGAACCGCCGTCATCAGCAAGGACAGCGCGGCGGGCGCAAAGGGACGGCTGGCGGGCTGATGGGTCAGCAGCCTGTCGTGCGTCATGTCGTACAGGATCCAACTGGGCGCGGCCGGCTCGGTGTCGGCGGATGCGCCGGCACGCCGGATCACGGCGGCGGGCGGCAGTGGCATGGGCGGAATGGCCACCGGCACCGATGCGGCCGGTTGCTGCCGCTTCTGCGCTTCCTGTCGCCGGGTCAGCGTGCGCACGATCTGCCAGAGCCGCATGCCGTTGGAACTCTTGAGCAGCACCAGGTCGCCGGCATCGATTGCATCGAGCAGCATGCGTTCGAGCGCATCGAGCGATTCGCATGCATGCACGGTCGCGGTGGGCGGTAAGGCGGCCGCGATGCGGTCCCGCTGCCTGCTCATGAAGGTGCCCAGCAGGAAGACGAGCGCGGGTTCGCACTGTGCGATCGGCTCCACGAGCGCCTCGTGGTAGCGGCCCGTGTCGTCGCCCAGCTCCAGCATGTCGCCGAGCACCAGGATCTTGCGGCCGTTGCCGCGCGGCTCGTCGGCCAATGAGGCCAGTGCGGCGGCCATCGACAGCGGGTTGGCGTTGTACGACTCGTCGATGACCCGGAAGCGCTTGCCGTCCAGCGCAAACGGCAGGACCTGCCCGCGCCCCTGTACGGCGGCGAACGATGCGAGCTGCGCGGGAACCTGGCTGTCGTCCAGCGCCAATGCATGCGCCACGGCAAAGCACACGAGGCTGTTGACGGCCATGTGGCGGCCCTTCGCGCCCAGCGCGTACTCGAAATGCCGGCCGGCATGGCTGGCCCTGATCCTGCCGGAGACCGGGTCGTGCGCTTCCAGCCGGAAGTCGGCCGCGGCGGTCGTGCCGTAGGTCATCACCTTCAGCGCGTGCCCTTTCGCGCGAGCCATCAGGTAGTCGAAGTACTCGGTGTCCGTGCACAGCACGGCCCACGCGCCGGGGCGCATGCCCTCGAACACGTTCGCCTTGCGCCGTGCGACGTCTTCCACGGTTTCTCCGTCGTCCAGATGCGAGGCCGTGATGTTGGTGATGACGGCCAGGTCGGGCCGCACCAGCTTGACGTTCTGGAAGTCCTGCGCGTTGATGGCGCTGACGGCAATCTCCAGGATCACCAGGTCGGTCTGCGCGGGCACGCATGCCAGCATGGCGAGCACGCCCACGCGCGAGTTGTAGTTCTGGATGGTGGCGAAGCGGCTGTGCGAGGCAGAGAAGGCGTGGTCGAGCATGTGGCACACGGAGGTCTTGCCCGCGCTGCCGGTGATGGCGATCACGTGGCCCTGCAGCCGCTGGCGCGCGGCTGCGCCCAGCTCGACCAGCGACTGGATCGGGTCGTCGACCAGCAGCACGGGGAAGTCCGGCGCCAGTCCCGCGATGGGTCTGCGGAGCACGGCGCCCGCCAGTTGCGGCTGCATGCGCACGATCTCGTCGGACCAATCCCAGTTGCGCTCGTGCGCGTTGTCGGCAAAGCGCTCGTGGATGGCCAGCGTCCAGTAGTCGGAGGCCACGAAAAGCGCGGGCGACGGCAGGTCTTCCGTCAACGCTTCGCCGCGCGACACGGAGCGCACGAACCACCCGGGCGGTGGCGCCACCAGCCAGCTGCCGCCCGTGACGGCCGCCAGTTGCGCGGCGTTCCATGTCTGCCTGGGCTCACCCGGCAGATCGGGTGGCAAGACCTCGGGCGGGAACACGCGATAGCGCGGCATCGGCGGAAACACCTTGGGCGGCGCCGGCGTCGGCTGGTCGGCATCGACGGTGAAGTCCACGAACAACTGCAGCCGCTCGCGCTCCACCTGCGCGGTGGCGCTGACAAGGCCGACCTCGATCTGCAGTTCGACGTCATACAGCGGCGCGGCCGGTGGCTGCAGGCGGTGAATGTCGCGGTAGATCAGGCCGGGCTGCCAGCGGCTGGTGGGCCACATCCAGTCGCACGGATCGTGGTCGCCCGACAGGCCCCAGGCCGGCGCGTCGACGCAGGTGGAGGGAAGGGCGCGGATGTCGAGGCGCCAGTCGATGCCGGTGGGCTGGTCGAGTTGCCAGAAGGTCTCGACCGTCACGCTGCCGCGCCCGGTGAGCCGATCAGGCGTGACCCGTGCACCGAGCAGGCGCAGCGGGCCCAGCGGCACCGGCGATTCGAGCCGCGCCGCTTGGGGCACTTCGCTCGCGAGCCATTCTTCGTGCGGCTGCGTGGCCGCACGGATCGCATCCGGGTGGTGCCCCCTTCGCGGAAGAAGCAGCAACGACACCGGCTTGCGGTAGGGTGGTTGCAGGTCGATGAAGCACTGGCCGGTGGCGGCGAGCTTGAACGCCGAACCGAGGGCCTGGCTTTGCTGGAGGAAGCGGCTGGCCGCCGCCGCAGCCTGTCGGCCTTCGAGCTGCACCGTCTGGCCGAAGCCCAGGCGCAGGGGCGTGAACACCACGCGCTGCACGCCGCTGTTGCCCAACTGGAGCGAGAACACGCCGCTCTCGCCTTCGTCGTGCATCGTGTCGCGCAGCAGATCGCCGGTGCCGTGGACGATGGGCCGGTCGCGATGGATCTCGACGCCTTGCTGTCCTTGGGTTGCGGTGCCAAGGACGGCATCGGCGCCGGCATCGATGAGGGCGCGGCCGATGGCTGTCCGGTCTGCATCGGAACTTGCCGGCGTGCCGTCGATGCCCCAATGCACTGCGACCAGCACCACGTGCGCCCGCTGGCGCGCGGCGGTGATGCGAGGTGACAGGCATGCCGTCCATGCACTCGGCGAAGACGGCGGCAGGTAGGCGTTGCCCGCGCTTGCCTCGCTCGCTGCGAGCTTCGGTGCGGCGCCGTCGAGGGAGAACAGTGCGACGTTCAGATGGCCCGCCCGGCGCAGGACGGGTTGCAGCGCGGCTTCCAGCGTCGGCCCCGAACCGGTGTGGCCGATGCCGGCCGCGTCGAGCAGGGCGGCCTGATGCGCGCGGGCTTTGTCGCCACCACCGTGGCGATTGGCCGTGGCGATCACGTCGATGCCCGCCTCGCCGAGAAGGCGCAGCATTTCGGGGCGCGCGTGGCGATGGTGGTCTGAACTGTCGTCGTCACTCGTGGTGTCGTGCGGCCCATGCACTGACGACACCACGCAGGCCAGGCTGGCAATGCCGAGATCGGCCTGCGCGATCACCGGAACACTGCCGAGCACGGCCGACCAACCCAGCTCTTGCGTGCGGTGGTGCTGCCGGCCGCCCAGGTTGATGTCACCGGCCCATGCGACCACCGGCCCGTCGGTAGGCGACAACAGGGTCGATGCGGCACCTTCGCCCGCATCGTCCGCCGTCGCCTGCAGAAACTTCAGGCAGGCCGCGCAGTCCCGAAGGCCGCAGGCCACGTCTTCGACGTCCAGCCGGAACCCCAGGGCCCGGTTGAAGAAGGCGCCACGGACCCGTGCGGGGTCGGGGAAGAACATCGCCAGCTCGGGCCAGAAATGGCTGTCGGCCAGACGGTGCGCGCGCTCTTCCAGCGCCAGTCGCAGCCTGTGCCGGTCCAGCCCGGCAAGCAAGGGGCGCAGCACGGGATTGGCGGCCAGCCTCGACACCATGTCGTATGCGGCGATCAGCGGCATCGGCCCCATCGGGGTGGCGTTGTCTTCCAGCAGGGCCGCAAGGTGCTGCACGCCGAACTGGAAGATCACCGGTTCGGGCCGGTAGCGGCTCAGTTCATTGATGCCGCTGGCCAGCCAGGGGTCGTCGGTGCGCTTGTCTCCGGTGGCGATGAAGTGTTCGAAGACGCGCCCGGCCGCGGTGAGCCAGCGGCGCTCGCCCGTCAGGCTGTACAGCCGCAAGAGGCTGAATCCGGTCAGGCCTTCGCTGCGGCTGGCGTCGTGCGTGTGCACGATGCCCAGCGCCAGTTGCGTCATCAACGCCAGGTGCGCGGTGTCGCCGGTCGACTTGGTGTGAGCGACCAACGCGAGCAGGCAAGCCGCGTTGCCGTCGAAGCGCGCCTGGCCATCGGGGCCGGCGAGAGCGGCTGCGAGCGTGCCGTCTTGCAACGGCGTCGTCCGGATCAGCGTGGTGGTCAGCCGGGCGAGCGCGCGGTGCATGGCCGCCTTGTGCAGGTCTGCCTTTGTGAAGGCAGAGGCTTCCACCAGCGCATGGACGGCGTGCGCGTGGCGCAGTGCATCGAAGGCAGGGGCAGAAGAAGGGGGAACACCGCCATCGTCGAGCGTGCCGTCCGGTTGCACGCGCGCCGCGAGATGGTCGCTGCCATCCGCGATGAGCTGGCGCAACTGCGGCGCGCTCCACCGGGACCGCGAGCGGTAGCCCGTGACAGCCCCCTCGACACCGAGCGCATGCACGCCTTCCGCATCTGCCAGCACGGCGTGGGTGCGAAAGCACCACACGGGCGCGGCGTCGTCATCGGGAAAGGCGAGGTCGATGCCGAAGCGATGCCGGCCCCAGGCATGCAGGTTCGCGGGATGCGGTTGCGCATGCGTCGCACCGGGCTCCTGGAAGATGGCGTGGCCGGCGATTTCCTGCGCAAGCAGCGCCACGTCGAACTGCGCGTCGAAGGCGATGCCTTCGCGAAAACGGGGCGGCGGGTTGTGCGACAGGCGGGTCTTGAGTTCGCCCCAGGTCAGCATCTGGACCTGGCTCACGACATCCACGCGCAGGCTGTGCAGTGCGCGGGGAGAGCCGGCAGCAAAGGCTTCGAGCGCCTGCGTGCCTTGCTGCCAGGCCGCCTCCAGGTCTTCGCCGCGTGCCGCGTGCACATGGGCGCGATCGACGCCGTTGTGCAGTGCGAAGAACACGACACAGCCTGCCGTGCTCGCCGGTGCAAAGGCCTGCGGCGATGCGCCGCGGGAAGTCGCCAGGCCCTGCCGGGCGCCCTCCAGAAGATCGCTGAGATTCACTGCGTTGATCCCGGTCTCCGCCCGGCTGCCATGGGCGTTGTTCTTTTGAGTGCGGGGCAGTCTATCGTTTGGCTGCAAACCAAAGCATGAATCCCTAAACGCCTTGGTGTCTCTGGCTCTAACCCCGGCGCAGTGCCGTCAGCGCGGCTGCTGCTGCGTCGTGCAGTGAATGCCGCCGCCGCCCGCGGCGATGCCGTCGATGTCGAGCTGCACCACCTCGCGCTTCGGGAACAGGTCCCGCATCAGCGCGCGGGCGTTGGCATCGGCGCGCGCGTCGCCGAACTGCGGGCCGATGACGGCGCCGTTGCACACGTAGAAGTTGATGTAGCCCGCCGCGAACTCGTCCGTCTCGAAGGTGCTGCGCACCGTCTCGGGCCCCTTGAGCACTTCCACGCGCAAGCGCTGCCCGCGTGCGTCGGTGGCCAGTTGCAGGATTTCCAGGTGGCGCCGGGTCACTGCGTTGTCGTAGGAGTCCGGGTCGTCGTCCAGGCCCGCAACCACCACCCCCGGCGCGGCAAAGCGCGCATAGAAGTCGGTGTGCCCGTCTGTGATGTCGCGGCCCGCGATGCCGGGCAGCCAGATGATCTTGCGCAGGCCCAACAGGCGCTTGAGTTCCGCTTCGCAAGCCTCCTTGCGCAAGCCGGGGTTGCGGTTGGCGTTGAGCACGCAGCTCTCGGTGATGATGGCCGTGCCCGCGCCGTCGACCTCGATGCCGCCGCCTTCGAGCACGAGCCGCGTGCTCAGGCGCTGCACTTTGGCGGCGTCGGTCACGTACTCGGCCACCTCGGCGTCGCGTGCATGGGATTGCTTGCCGCCCCAGCCGTTGAAGTTGAAGTCGATGCCGGCCCATTCACCGGCGGCATTGCGCACGAACACCGGCCCGGTGTCGCGCATCCAGAGATCGTCCACCGGCTGCACTTCGAGCTGCACGCGGTTGCCGCACAGTCTGGCGGCCAGGTCGTGCTCCTGCTCGCGCACGAGCATGTGCACGGGCTCGAACTCGGCGATGGTGCGGGCGATGGTGGCCAGGTGCTCGCGCGCCGGCTTCAGCAAGCGCCGTCCCCAGACTTTTTCGCTGGGGCCGAAAGACATCCAGGTGGCGCGGTGCGCATCGCCTTCGTCCGGCATGTGCCAGGTCTCGGGTGCTGCTGCAGCGACCGAGGCGGTGGCCAGGCCCAACGGTGCAAGGCTCAGTCCGCTGAGCAGGGTGCGGCGGGTCATTGAAAAGTGCATGTCGATCTCCGGAAGAGGCGCCAGGTCAAACCGGCTCCTGCTGTGTGGTGCAGTGGATGCCCCCACCACCCGAAGCGATGGCGTCGATGTCCAGTTGCACGATCTGGTGGCTGGGCAACTGTGCCGCGAGAGCTGCTCGGGCGGCCTGGTCGGCCGCGGCATCGCCGAACTCGGGCAGGAACAGGGCCTTGTCGGTAATCAGGAAATTCACGTACCCGGCCGCGAAGCCCTTGCGCGAAAAGGCGGGCCGCACCTGGTCCGGCGTTTTCAGCGTGATGACCTGCAAGGCGCGGCCGCGTGCATCGGTGGCGCCGTTCAGCAGTTCGAGATGGCGGCGCGTCACGGCGTAGTCGAAGGATTTTTCGTCCGTCTCCAGCGCGGCCACGATCACGCCGGGCTTGACGAAACGGGCATAGAAGTCGGTGTGGCCGTCGGTGATGTCGCGGCCCGCGATGCCGGGCAGCCAGATGATCTTTTCCAGGCCCAGCATGCGCTTGAGTTCGGTCTCCGCGTCGGCCTTGCTCACGCCCGGGTTGCGGTTCTTGTTGAGCACGCAGCTCTCGGTGATGATGGCCGTTCCCTGTCCATCGACCTCGATGCCGCCGCCCTCCATCACCAGGCTGCTGCGCAACAGGGGCAGGCCGGTGAGTTCGGCCATGCGGGCCGCCACCGTGGCGTCGCGCGCATGGGCCTGCTGGTTGCCCCAGCCGTTGAAGTTGAAGCTCACGGCCGCCCGTTCGCCACGGGGATTGCGCACGAACACGCAGCCGGTGTCGCGCATCCAGAGGTCGTCGATCGGGTGTTCGATCAGTTGCACGTTGGAGCCGCAGAGTTGGCGCGCCGTGGCGACATCCGCGGCGTTCACCAGCATCTTGACCGGTTCGTAGACGCTGATCGCATTGGCGATGCGCGCCAGCGCCTGGTGCACGGGCTGGCGCATTTCCGCCGACCAGATCGATTCGCGCGCCGCGAAAGCCATCCAGATGGCACGGTGGGCGCCGCCTTCGTCGGGCATCTGCCAGCCAGCGCCGGGCGAGGGGGAGGGTGAAGCCGAAGGGGCTGGTGCGGGAGAGGGCGCGGGCATGGGGAACGGGGCTGCACTGCCACCACCGCCGCCGCCGCAGGCGCTCACGAGTCCGTTGAGAAGTCCGAGGCCGCCAAGGCCCAGGAGAGTGCGTCGAGTCGTCATGAAAAATAAGGGTTACTACGAATGGGCTCGATTCTGTAGATCCTTATTCATCTACACAATTGATGTTTCTTGAGCTGTTTGATCTATTGGGCTCATGTCTTGAGCATCGGTCCGGGAAAAAGCAAGCAGGCTGTCGAACACCTCCCGCACCAGCGGCAGGCGCGACGGGCCCTCCGTGCGCGAGATCCAGAGGGTGCCCAGCGGCAGGCCCGGGTAGGCCGACAGATGCTGGAGCCGGCCGGTGCGCAAGGCATCGTCGGCCAGCAGCCGCGACACCAGCGCGATGCCCCGGCCGCGCAGCGCCGCGTCGAGCAAGAGGCGCGGATCGTCGTAGATCGCGGCTTTGCGCAGGCTGCCGAAGTGCTCGCGGATGAAGGGGCCGATGCGGTCGCTCGTGAGGTCTTCTTCGAGGCACAGCAGCCCGATGCCGGAGGTCTCGTTTTGCCCGGGAGGGCCGACGGCCACCAGCTCATCGGTCAGCAGCGGCACTTCGAACACGCCCTCCTGCCTGAGCGGCTCGCGGGTGATCGCGATGTCCACGTCCAGTTCGTCGATGAAGCGGGCGCTTTCGTCGACGGAAATGATCGGGCACAGATCGGGGTGCGCCTGCAGCAACCGGTCCACGCGAGGCTGCAGCCAGCCGCTGGCAACGGGCGCGGGACACACCAGCGTGACGAGGCGATCGTCCATGTAGGTTTCGATGCGGCTGAGCCCGTTGCGAATCTGGTTGAGCGACTTGCTCACGCTGTCCAGCAGCAGGCTCCCCGCCACGGTCAGCTCCACGCCGCGCCCCTTGCGCCGGAACAGCGGCTGGCCGACCTGCTGCTCCAGCTGCGAGATCTGGTGGCTGACGGCGGATTGCGAGACGCAAAGCTCCTCCGCCGCGCGGGAATAGTTGCCCAAGCGTGCGGCCGCCTCGAAGCCGATCAGGAATTTGAAAGAAGGCAGTCTGGCGTTGGACATATGAATCCAGTTGATTGATGGGTCCCAAAAATATCGCTTTTTTATCAAAGGAATTCAAGTCAGAGTGAGCAGCTCTGAAATTTCCATAGAAGGACACCTTGATTTCCAACGATTTCGACGCCCGCCGTGCCGGGCTGCGCATGCCCGCCGAATGGGAGCCGATGGCCGCCACCTGGCTGGGCTGGCCGGTGCTGGAGCACCGCGAAGAACTCTGGGGCGCGCACTACGAAGCGGTCTGCCAGGCCTTCGGCCTGCTGGCGCGCACGATCGCCCGCTACCAGCGCTGCATCGTGGCGGCGCACACCACGCTGGCGGCCAGGGCCCAGGCGATCTGCGGTGCGAACGTGACCGTCGTGCCCATCGCGGCCGAAGACAACTGGCTGCGCGACTGCGGCCCGATCTTCCTCGTCGACGAGAACCGCATCGCGCAGACGGCGGTGGGTTTCCGCTTCAACGCATGGGGTGAGAAGTACCACCCCCATGACGGCTGCCGGCGCGCTGCACAGGACATCGCAACGCTGGCGCAGGTGCCGCTGGTCAAGTCGGACATGGTGCTCGAAGGCGGCGCCTTCTACGTGGACGGGCAAGGCACGCTGCTGACCACCGAAAGCTGCCTGCTGCACGGCAACCGCAACCCCCGCATGCGCAAGCCGGACATCGAGGCCGAACTGCGGCGCATGCTGGGCGTGCAGAAGATCGTCTGGCTGCCGGGCAATCCGGCCGAGGTCGAGACCGATGGGCATGTGGATGGCATCGCGTCCTTCACCGCGCCGGCCAGGATTCTCTTCAATGCGGCCGACCCCGATCAGGGCGAGTACCACCGGGCCATGCAGGAGAACCGCCGCGCGCTGGAGCTGGCCACCGATGCGCATGGCCGGCCCTTCGAGATCCTCGATCTTCCGGTGCCGCGCGACGCCCACAACTACGGCAGCGCGCGTTTTTGCGACATCTACTCGAACTACATCCTCGTCAACGGCGCGGTGATTTCCACCGCGTTCGGGGTGCCGCAGGACGCGCAGGCGCGCCAGGTTTTTGCCCGTGCCTTCCCGGATCGCCGGATCGAACTGCTGCCCATCGATGCCATCTCGCTGGGCGGCGGCGCGACGCATTGCTCGACGCAGCAGCAGCCGATGCTGGGCAATCGCCTGGCTGTTTGCGGAATGTGAACAGGCCCTACAATCGCGGCTCCCTTGGGGAGTAGCCGGCTTCCGGATTCCGGATTCCGGAAGCGCTCACGTCAACATACTCGGTTTGCACCTTGCAAACCGTGGCGTGAGCAACCGACAGGTTGGCGAGACCAGCGGCGCATGGACACGGCATTGGCCGGCGGGTTCGTGCGCTGCGGCGTCTTGACCCGGCCTTTCTTGCTACTTCCCACCATGAACATTGCCTCCACGATCCTTCTTGCATTCGCCATGTCGACGGATGCTTTCGCCGCTGCCGTCGGCAAAGGCGCAGCACTTCGCAAACCCTCCTGGCGCGAGGCCTTGCGCACCGGCCTCATCTTCGGCGTCATCGAGGCGCTGACACCCGTCATCGGCTGGGCCGCCGGCCTGGCCGCTGCCAGCTACGTCGCCCAGTGGGACCACTGGATCGCGGTCACGCTGCTCAGCGTGCTGGGGCTGCGCATGATCTGGGCGGGCTTCGGCGCGCCCGATGCGGTGGAAGACAAGCCCGACCGCAATTCCTTCTGGACGCTCGCGATCACCGGCTTCGCCACCAGCATCGACGCGATGGCGGTGGGTGTCGGGCTGGCCTTCATCAACGTCAACATCGCCTGGACCGCGCTGGCCATCGGCCTTGCCACCATGGCGATGGTGACCATCGGCGTGATGGTCGGGCGCGTGCTGGGCGCGGTGGTCGGCAAGCGCGCGGAAATCCTGGGCGGCGTGGTGCTGATCGGCATCGGCTTCCTGATCCTGTACGAGCACCTGAACGGCCTGGCCTGAGGCGCTGAAAAAAATGGGCGCCCAGCGCCCATTTTTGAACCCCTAAGTACTAGCATCCGGGGCACAAGACAGACAAGGACCCCATGGAGACGTACCCAACCCTTCGCCAGGCCACAGGCGTTGCCCGCATTCTCAGCAAGCGCTCGTCCTGCACCATCGTGGTCTATCGCCAGGCGGATGAGCGGTTCGTGGCGGCACACTCCACCGACCGCGTCGATGGAGCCATCGAAAGCGTGTACCGCGACGGTTACCTCGTGCCGACGCTCCTGAGCAAGACGACACGCTGACGCGTCAGCGGCCGCGGGGCGCGTCCGCCGCGTCCGCCGCGGCCTGCATCGCGATCCACTCCCACACCGCACGAATCGCCGGCTCGTTCTCGCGCCCGCTCGCGGTCGCCAGAAAGTAGCTGCCGGTGTCGAGCGCAGGCCCGAACGGCTGCACCAGTGCGCCGTTGCGCACCTCTTCCGCCGCCAGCGTGAGGCTCAACAGCGCCACGCCATGGCCGCCGAGAGCGGCGAGCATCGCGTGCGTTTCGTCTGAAAACGAAAGGCCCGAAGCCTTCAGCGCCCGTCCCCTTGGCGGTGCGATGCCGGCCTCGCGAAACCAGCGCGGCCACACCGCCGGCGCCAGTGCCTGCGGCTGCCAGTCGCAGTGAATCAGCTGGTGCTTCGGCAGATCGCCCACGCGCGCCAGGCCCAGCATCGGACTGCACAGCGGCGCATAGCGCTCGGGCATCAGCTCGCGCGACGCGAGGCCGGGCCAGTTGCCGCTGCCCGAGCGCACCGCGATGTCGGCGTCGCCCCTTGCAAGGTCGACCAGCGTGTCGCTCGCGTGCAGCCGCAGTTCGATGCCGGGGCAGGCCTCGCGAAAAGCCACCATGCGCGGCAGCACCCACCGCGCGGCAAACGCCGTGTTGGTGGTGAGCGTGACGGCCTGCGACGCGGCGGGGCGACGCAGCTTGTCGACACCGGCCTCGAGCACGTCGAAGCCCATGCGCAGGTCGTCGAACAGCCGCTGGCCCGCAGGCGTGAGCGCCAGTTGCCGCGTCAGGCGCCGAAACAGCGGCTGACCCAGCGTGTCTTCGAGCGCCCGCACCTGGTGGCTGATGGCAGAGGGCGTGACCGAGAGTTCGAGCGCCGCGCGTTGAAAGCTGCGATGCGCGGCCGCAGCCTCGAAGGCGCGCAGCGACAGCAGCGCAGGCAGGCGTCGGGGCGGCCGGACAGATGAGCCAATCTCGTTCATGAGAGGAGAAATGATCGTTTGTGGATGGCCTTGGTCATACCTAGATTCAGGGCCTGTGCAGTCATTCTGACCGCGCGGGACAAAACAGATCAACTCATCCATCAAGACCATGACACTGAACCTTCTTCACATCGACGCCAGCGCCCGTGGGGGCCGTTCCGACATCGACCTTTACGGCTCGCACACGCGCCGCCTTTCCGCGCGCTTTGTCGAGCGCTGGCGCAAGGCGCGGCCGGACGACCGCATCGACTACCTCGACGTCGGCCAGCAGCCGCCCGCGCACGTCACCGGCCGCTGGATCCATGCAGCCTTCACGCCGCCGGCCGGGCGCGAGCCGTGGATGGCCGATGTGCTCGCCGAGAGCGACCGGCTGGTCGACCAGCTCATCGCCGCCGATGTCGTGGTGATCGGCCTGCCGATGTACAACTTCGGCGCGCCTGCGCAGTTCAAGGCCTGGATCGACAACATCGTGCGCGTGGGCCGCACCTTCGGCTTTGATCGTTCGCGCGGCGCCGTGCCTTTCTGGCCGCTGCTGGCGGACGCGGGCAAACGCGTGGTGCTGCTGGGTGCGCGGGGCGACCACGGCTATGACGCGGGCGGGCGCATCGCGCACCTGAATCACACCGAGAACAGCGTGCGCTCGGTCCTGGGCTACATCGGCATTACCGAGGTGTTCGAAGCGGCGGTGGAGTCGGATGAATTCGGCGGCGAGCAGCTCGCGCAGTCGTTGCTGAAGGCGGAGGCCGCGGTCGATCGCCTTGCCGATGAACTCGGCGGCGCGACAGCAACGCCATAAGCACCTTGTTCTTCGGGATTGACCATTACATCTTCACACCTGGAAATCGGAGAAGATGAAGCACTGGTCGCCTGAAGAACATCGATGAATTTACCGGGTCTCTCGAAATTCCGCATTGGGTTGCATACCCGCCTGAGCCTCGGTGTTGCAGCGGTCGTGCTGACCGCAACCTTCGCCATTGCCACGGTGGCGCTGCATTTGGTCAAGAGCCGCATGCGTGCATCGATTGCCGACGAGCAGGTTGCACGCGTGTCCGCCATTGCGGATGCCATCGACCAGAAATTCAGCAGCCGCCGCATCCTGCTGCAGACCTTCGGCGACAGCGTGGAAACCCAGGGCTTCGACAACGCCGTCCCGCTGCAGGCCTTTCTGGAAAAGCATCCGGCGCTCAAGCAGGCCTTCGACAACGTGGCCTTCATCGACATCGACGGCAACCTCGTGGCCAACCAGAACGGCGCGCAGCAGATCGGCAGCGTCAACCTCAAGGACCGCGCCTACTTCCAGGAAACGGTGGCATCGAAGGCAGGCGTCATCTCGCAGCCGTACCGCAACCGCCTGAACGGCCTGGCGCAGGTGGCCATCACGGAGCCGGTGCTCGACAGCGCGGGGCAGGTGAAGTTCGTGATTTCCGGCGCCATCAACCTGAAAGACCGCAGCATCCTGGGCAAGCTGGCCGATGTCAGGTTCGGCAAGACCGGCTACCTGTTCATCACGACCACGGACGGCATCGTGGTCGACCATCCGCGCACCTCGCGCATTCTCAATCACATCCAGGCAGAGGGCGCGGGTGCACCTGAAATCATCCACGCCATGGCCGGTTTCGAGGGCGCGAGCGAAGGCGTCGACGAGAGCGGCGTGCCCGGCCTGTATGCCTTCGACCGCACCGAGCAGACCAACTGGATCGTCGGTGCCATGTACCCGCGCGCCGAGGCCTTCGCCCGGCTAGACGCCATCGAACGCGGCGCCTGGCTCGGGGCGTTTTTGCTCGCGCTGTCGGCGGGCGCGCTGGCGCTGGGTGTGGTGCGGCGGCAGTTGAGGCCGCTGGCTGACCTGCACCGGCACATGCAGTTTGCGCAGGACGCGCCCACGGAGATCGCGGCGCCGCGCAGCTACGCGCGGGACGAGATCGGCGATCTCTCGCGAACCTTCGATGAACTGATGGCGCAACGGCGTGCCAGCGAAGTCAGCCTGGCGCACAGCGAGGCGCAGGTGCGCACCATCGCGGACAACATCCCGGCGATGGTCTCGCACGTGGACGCGTCGCTGCGCTACACCTTCGTCAATGCGTACATCCGGGCGCTGCACAAGAACGCGCCGCTGGTCGGGCGGCTGATGCCCGAGGTTCGCGGCGAGAAGGACTTCGCTGTGGTCGAGCCGCATTTCCTGCGCGCGCTGGCCGGCGAGACCGTCATCATCGAGAAGACCGGCGACCCGGCGCTCGGCATCGGCGACCGCACCTTCAAGGCCCACTACATCCCCGACCATGATGCGGACGGCGTGGTGCAGGGCGTCTTCTCGATGACTTTCGACATCACGGAAGACGTGAATATCCGCAAGGCCCTGACCGAGCAGGAGAAGCGGGTGCGCGACGTGACCGACAGCATCCCCGCGCTGGTCGGTTACTTCGATCGCAACCAGAACTGCCTGTACGGCAACAGCCGGGCGCGGCAGATGGCGGGCGTGGGCCATGGCTCGCTGCAGGGCCTGACATTGCGCACCGCCTTGGGCGATGCGATGTATGCGCAGATCGAACCCCACCTGCCCCTGATGTTCTCCGGCCAGAAGGTGCGCTTTCCCGTGCATGCGCCGATGCATGGCAGGGAGGGCTACTTCCAGGTCAACCTGATCCCCGACAAGAATTTGCAGGGCGAGGTGCTGGGCTTCTATCTCATGACCTTCAACATCACCGCGTTGAAGGAAGCCGAGCTGCGACTGGCCGAGAGCGAGCTGCGCCTGCGCACCATCACCAACAGCATGCCGGCGCTGATCACCTACATCGACCGCGAGGAGAAGATCACCTTCGCCAACGCCACCAGCCGCGAATGGCTCGGGCTCGACCCGTCGCAGGTGCTGGGGCGCCATGTGCAGGATGTGGCCGGGCGCGATGTGTACCTCTCGCGCAAGCCCATGATCGCGCGGGCGCTGGCGGGTGAAAGGGTCGAGTTCGAGGCACGCACCCAGCGCACGGGGTTCGATCGCGTCACGCAGGTCATCTATGTGCCCGACACGCGGCCCGACGGATTGACGCACGGCATCTTCTCGCTCGCGCTGGACATCACCGCGCTGAAGGTGGTGGAGCACAAGCTGATCGAGCTGGCGCGGCTGGACACGCTCACCGGCCTGCCGAACCGGCTGGCCTTCAACGAATACCTGCCCGATGCGGTGCTGCGCGGGCGGCTCACGGGCAACTCGCTGGCGCTGATGTTCCTGGACATCGACCACTTCAAGGGCATCAACGACACGATGGGCCATGCGGTGGGCGATGCCGTGCTGGTCGAATATGCGCGGCGGCTGCTGGGCAGCGTGCGCGGCACCGACATGGTGGCCCGGCTCGCGGGCGACGAGTTCGTGCTGGTGCTGGAAAACCTGAGCGCACCGGAGGCGGTGGCCTCGGTCGCTGAAAAGATCGTGGATCGGATCAACGCGCCGCCGTTCATGGTCGACGGGCAGCAGATCGACGTCACGACCAGCGTCGGCATTGCGTTTCACCGGGCGGCCGATTCATCCGTCACCGCCGCCGAACTGTTGGCAAGGGCCGATGCGGCGCTCTACAACGCCAAGGCGGCGGGGCGCAACCGCTTCGAGTTCTTCATTCCGGCCGGGGCTTCTCCGGCAGGTAAGACGGCGGCGCCGGCCGATCCGTTCACCGAGAAGAACTGACTTTCTCTACGGAATCAACGCGAGGACATGGTTCTCGTGACGTCCCTCGCCAAGAACGAAATGGGTGCGGCCCTTCTCGACAAAGCCGTGCTTTTCGTAGAAGTCACACGCCCTCCGGTTCTTGACGTTGACCAACAGCCACAGCGCACCGGTGCCTGTGCGTTGCCGGATCGACGCACGCGCCTCCCGCAGCAGGGCCGAACCCACGCCGGCGCCAGTGAATGGTTCCTGGACATACAGCGTGCAAAGCTCCGCGCCTGCTGAAGGCGCGAGCGGCTGGGCGGCACCGAAGCGGACCAGCGCATAGCCGACGAGGTAGCTGTCGATTTCCGCGACGAGCAGGCACGCGTTGGCGTCTTCAGTCAGCGCGGCGAAATTCGACGGTGTGAATTCCTGGAGCACGTAGCGCGCGAGCAGGTCGTTCACGCCTTCCGTGGCGTAGGTGCTCAGCCAGACCTGGATCGCGAGCGCGGCGAGCGTGTGTGCATCTGATGCGACGGCAGGGCGGACGGTGGGCGTGCTTCGTTTTTCGATCGGTATTGCCGGCATGGTGTGCATGGTCGAGATGGGAAAGCGATGTGCGGGCGAGGCGGGCGAGCCCGTGGATTCTGCCTTCGCGGATCCGCAGGCCCGTCGAAAAAAAAGCATCAACGCCGCTTGACCCTCTCGCAACGTCACACCCTACGATGCCTTCAACTTGGAGAGAGAAGGCATGCTTTTGAAGATTGGCGAACTCGCCCGGCGCACCGGATTGACGGTGCGCGCGCTGCGGCACTACGGTGACATCGGCCTGCTGGTTCCGTCCGGCCGCTCGGTCGGCGGCTACCGCCTGTACGACCGCAAGGACGTCGCGCGGCTGTACCGCATCCAGGCGCTGCGGCGGCTCGACCTGTCGCTGGCCGAGATTCAGGGCCTGCTCGACAACGCGGCGAACGGGCTCTCGGAGGTCGTCGCGCAGCAGGTGACGCAGCTCGACCGCCAGATCAGGCAGGCATCCGCGCTGCGCACGCACCTGCTCGCGCTGCAGGCGCAATTGAAGGCCAGCGAGGAGCCGGCCGTCGACGACTGGCTGGTCGCGCTCGAAAGCATGGTGGCGGGCTCGAAGTACTTCAGCGACGACGAACTCGACCAGATGAAGACGCAGCGCGACGGTTTCACCGACGCGGTCGCACCCGAGCGGGCTGCGCTGACCGCCACGCTCCACGGGCTGATGGCGTCTGGTTCCTCACCGGAGAGCCAGCCGGCGCAAGCCCTGGCGCAGCGATGGATCGCGTTGCTGCTCGAAGAAGCCGGCGGCGACGAAGGCCTGCTCATCAAGCTCTACACGATGCATTGGAACGAGCGGGCGCTGCATTCGATGACCGGCATCGACCAGGCCGGCATGACGTACATCTCGCACGCGATGGCCTATGGGCGCCTGCAGTTGTACGCCGCTTACTGCAGCGCCGATGAGATGGCGACGCTGCGCAATCACTACGTCGCGCAGACCGACGCATGGCCGCCGCTCATTGCCGAGGTGCGCCGCCAGTTGCTGCAAGGCGTGGCGCCCGGCGACGCGGACATGCAGGTGCTGGCGCGCCAGTGGCAGGCGTTGTCGCTGGCCAAGGCGGGCGGAGACATCGCGCTGCAGTCGAAGCTGCAGATCGCGTTCAACAACGAACCCGCCTTGCGCACCGGCTCGGGCATCGATGCCGCACTGGCCGCCTATGTCCAGCAGGCCATCGACTCGCTCGAAGCACCCGAATCCATTCAGTAGACAGAAAGCCAAGGAAACACTTGAACCCCACGACCCAGGCCAACGCCCACTTCTTCACCGGCAATTACGCACCGCTGACCGAAGAGCACGACATCGCGGCACTCGAAACGACCGGCACCTTCCCGCCGGAACTCTCGGGCACGCTCTACCGCGTGGGCCCGAGCCCGCAGTACGCACCGCGCGACGACAACTACCACTGGTTTTCCGGCGACGGCATGGTGCACGCGTTCCATGTCGCCGACGGCAAGGTGTCGTACAGCAATCGCTGGGCACGCACGCCCAAATGGCAACTGGAGCACGAAGCAGGGCGCGCGCTGTTCGGCACCTTCGGCAACCCGGCCACGAGCGATCCGCTCGCGCTGGGCCGCAACGGCGGCACGGCCAACACCAGCATGCTGTGGCACGGCGGCAGGCTGTTCGCGCTGGAAGAATCGCACCAGCCCTTCGAGCTTGATGCGCGCACGCTGGCGTCGAAAGGGCACCAGAGTTTTGGCGACCGCCTCATGACGCGCTGCACCGCGCATCCGAAGGTCGACTCGGAAAGCGGTGAGCTGCACTTCTTTGCCTACTCGCCCGATGGTCCCGGCACGCTGGGCATGCTCTACGGCGTGATGGACGCCGAATGCGAAGTCACGCAGCTGCAGTCCTTCACCGCGCCTTACGCCAGCATGGCGCACGACTTCATGCTCACGCGTGGGCACGTTCTGTTTCCGGTCATGCCCCTGACAACCAGCGTGGAGCGCGCGATGCGCGGCAAACCGCTGCTGGCCTGGGATGGCGACAAGCGCACACATGTGGGCGTGATGCGGCGCGGCAGCAGCGTGGACACGATGCGCTGGTTCGACACCGACGCATGCCACGTCTTCCACGTGATGAACGCATGGGACGACGGCGATGCCATCGTGGCCCACGTGATGCAGTCCGACACCGCCCCGGGCCTGCCTGATGCGCAGGGCAGGCCGGGCGATCCGCAAGCCATGGCCGCGCGCCTGTGCCGCTGGACCTTCGACATGGCCGGCGACGGCACGGCGTTCAGGCGCGAATACCTCGACGACCTGGTGGCGGAGTTCCCGCGCATCGACGAACGTTTCACCGGGCGCTGCAACCGCTACGGCTTCTACAACTGCCATTCGGTCGCGCGTGCGAGGGACGACGCCGAAAGCGTTCTGTTCGACAGCCTGGCGTGTTTTGATTTCGTCACCGGCAAGCGTCGCATCCACACGCTGCCACCGGGCGATGTGTTCTCGGAGCCGGTGTTCGTGCCGCGCAACGCCAATGCGCAAGAAGGCGACGGCTGGTTGCTGGCCGTCGCCTGGAGAGAAAGGGAGAACCGCAGCGACCTGCTGGTGTTCGATGCGCAAGCGCTGGATGCGGCGCCCGTTGCGGTGGCCCGCCTGCCACACCGTGTGCCCTTCGGCTTTCACGGGAACTGGCGGGCCAACGCGTAGGTTTCGCGGCGCTTCGGTCAGGCCTGCGCCGAAGCGCAATCACCCAGCGAGCCGCGCGTCTCGCGCTTGTCGAGCGAACGACTCCACAGCGCGATGGCCAGGCCCACGAGCGTCAGCAATGCCGCCACCCAACCCAGCGCATGCAGCCCCGGGCCATGGTCGATCACCACGCCGCCGACCCAGGCGCCGAGCGCATTGCCCAGGTTGAAGGCCGCGATGTTGAGGCTCGATGCGAGGTTCTGGCCCGCGCCGGAGGCCTTTTCCAGCACCCGCAACTGCATCGGCGCCACGGTGGCGAACGAGGCCACGCCGAGCAGCCCGACGAAGACCACGGCAGTGAACGGCGTGCCGATGGTGAACTGCATCGCACCCAGCACCACGGCCAGCGCCACCAGCGTGCCGAGCACGGCGGGCATCACCGAACGGTCGGCCAGCTTGCCGCCGAGGATGTTGCCGATGGCCAGGCCGCCACCGAACACCAGCAGGATCGGCGACACGGCCGATTCCGACAGCCCGGTGATCTGCGTCAGCAGGGGCTGGATGTAGGTGAACACCACGAACACGCCGGCAAAGCCAAGCACCGTCATTGCCAGGCCAAGCAGCACCTGCGGCCGGGCCAGCACGGCGATTTCTTCACGCAGCGGCGCGGGCTTGGTCTCGCCCTTGACGCGGGGCACGAACACGGCGAGCACGGCAAAGGCCAGCACGCCGATCAGCGTCACGGCCCAGAAAGCCGAGCGCCAGCCGAACTGCAGGCCCAGCCACGCACCGGCCGGCACGCCGAGCAGCGTGGCGGCGGTCAGGCCGGTGAACATGATTGCGATGGCCGAGGCGCGGCGTTCCGGCGCCACGAGGCCGGTGGCCACCACCGAGCCGACGCCGAAGAAGGTGCCGTGCGCCAGCGAAGTGATCACGCGCGCGGCCATCAGCATTTCGTAGTTGGGCGCCAGCGCACAGGCGAGGTTGCCGAGCGTGAAGATCGCCATCAGCGCGAGCAGCACGGTCTTGCGCGGCAGCTTGCGGGTGGCGATGGTGAGCACCGGGGCGCCGACCGCGACGCCGAGCGCATAGCCCGAGATCAGCAGGCCGGCGGCCGTGATGGTGACGTGAAGATCCGTCGAAACCTGCATCAGCAGGCCCATGATGACGAACTCGGTGGTGCCTATTCCGAAGGCACCGGCGGTGAGGGCAAGAAGAGCGATGGGCATGATGACATGTACTGTGCGGACATTTGCCTTCAATGACTAGAATGCCGCCCCGACAAGCACTTGTGAGTTCAACTCACAAGAAAGGACGAAAACCATGCCCCGCCTCGACGTCAACCGCTCCGGCGAGATGGAAGCCTTCGTGCAAGTGGTCGAGTCGGGCGGCTTCTCGGCCGCGGCCCGACTGCTGGGCATGACGCCCTCGGCCATCAGCAAGCTGGTCGCGCGGCTCGAACTGCGGCTGGGCATCCAGCTCGTGCACCGTTCCACGCGCAAGCTGCAGCTCACGCCCGAAGGGCTTCATTTCTACGAGCGCAGCACCCGCGTGCTGGCCGACATGGACGAGGCCGAGCGCTGCGCGGCCGCCGGTGCGGCGCCGCGCGGGCGCGTGAGCATCAACGCCAGCGTGTCCTTCGGGCAGCACAAGCTGGTGCCGCTGGTGCCGCGCCTGCTGGAGATGCATCCGCAGATCACGCTCGACATCGCGCTCACGGACCGTATCGTCGACCTGATGGACGAGCGCGCCGACATCGCGATCCGCTGGGGCCAGTTGCCGTCGTCCGACCTGGTGGCGCGGCGGCTTGGTGAAACGAGCCAGGCCATCGTGGCCGCGCCGGCCTATCTGGCGAAGTACGGCACGCCGCGCACGCCGCAGGAACTGGAGGCGCACAACCGCCTGGGCTGGACCTTCCGGCGCAACACGCCCGACTGGCCGTTGCGCGTCGACGGCCGGATGATCACGCTGCCGGTGGTCGGCCCGGTGCGCGCGGGCGATGGCGAAACGTTGCGGCATCTGGCCATTGCGGGTGCCGGCGTGGCGCGGCTGTCGCTGTACCACGTGCAGCACGACATCGACGCGGGGCGGCTCGTGCCTTTGCTCGACGAGTTCAACCCCGGCGAGATCGAACCGATCCACGCGGTGTACATCGGCAAGGCGGGCACGCTGCCCGCGCGGGTGCGCGCGGTGCTCGACTTCCTGGTGGCCTGTTCGGGCGTGGGCGACGGGCGCTACACGCTCAAGCGCACGGCGCCGATGCCGGGAAACTCCGCCGTCACCTGATCGCCACGACGGCAGGGCAGCACGCCGACCCAGGAGCCGGTCGTGACGACGGTGCCGGCGGACACGGTCTGGCCGTGGCGCGTGAGGTGTCGCAGCCAGATCGGCAGCAGCCAGGCCGGGTCCGACAGTGGATGGGTGCCGACGCGCACCACGGTTTCTGCATCGCCGACTTTGGTTTCGCAGCGTTGCGAGGCCCAGTCGACGGCGGCGTAAGGCTGCCATTCACCGAGCACCAATGCGCCGTGCACTTGCGAATCGGCCAGCCGCAGCAGAGCGGGCGTGGCGGGCAGGTCTTGCCAGCGCGAATCGACGATCTCCACCGAGACGGCCATGGCATCGATGAGCGATGCGGCGTCGGGGTGGTCGAGCGTTGCGGCTTGCGCGGGTGTGACGTCGCGTCCCAGCCGCAGCGCAATCTCGGCCTCGATGCCGGGCGTGTGGAACACGAGGTCGCTGAAGTTCGCGGGGCTTTGCCGCACACCGGCGGGTGGCAGCGGCGCATGCGTGAGCGTCGCGCTGCGCGAGCCGCCGCCGGATTTCCAGGCGCGGGGCAGGGCGCTTGTGCCGAACCAGTCGAGTGCGGTGGCTACGGCGTCCTGTACTTCGTAGGCCTGGGTGTCGCTGTCGAGCGTGTCGGTCCAGGGCGTGGCGTCGAGGGTGCGATTGCCGCGGCGTGCAGCGACCAGGGCGTCTGTGAGGGCGGTTTGGGATGGGGTCATCTTTGGGATCGTACGTTTTCGGGGGGCGGGTTCGGGGTCGGATTCGGGTTCATTCTTGGCTTGTGCGAATGACACCAGGAGCTCCCCTCCGCGAATGTCCCCCGCTTCGCTCCTCCTTTATTTCGCTGCGGGGAGCACCTGGTGTCATTCGCACAGGGACGCGCTGCTGGTGAGTCGCTGATCAACAACCGCTCTGTCCAGCGCTCGCGCCGATACGGGGCTCTTTTTCGCGAAATAAAGGAGGAGCGAAGCGGGGGACATTCGCGAAAAAGAGCACCGTGTCGGCGGGAGTGCCGCCCTGAACAGCAGCAGCGCCAAAACAACCCCGAGTCAGGTCTCGACGTGAACCTTCCCATCCTTCACAACCTTCGCCCATTTCGCGATCTCGGTGTTGATGAACTGCTTGAACTTGTCCTGCGAACCACCGCCGTCTTCAGCGCCGTAGGTATCGAGCCGCTCCTGCACATCAGGCATCGCCAACACCGTGTTCACATCGCGATTGACCTTCTGAGCAATCGCTGGTGGCAACTTGCCCGGTCCGGCCAATCCGTACCAAGTGGTGGCCTCGAAACCCTGGAAGCCCTGTTCCTGCATCGTCGGCACATTCGGATGGCCCTTCGCGCGTTTGGTGCGCGTCTGCGCCACGGCCAGCACGCGCCCGTTCTTCACATGCGGCGTGGCGGCCGTCATGGTCTCGAAGCTGTACTGGATCTGCCCGCCCATCAGGTCGGACAGCAAGGGGCCGCTGCCCTTGTACGGCACATGCAATGCGTCGATGCCGCCCTGCAGCTTGAACATCTCCAGCGCCAGATGCTGTGCGGAACCGGCACCTGCCGAGCCAAAGCTCACGGTGCCGGGCGCGGCCTTGCATGCGGCCACGATGTCCTTCACTGTCAGCGCCTTCTGCGAAGGCCCCGCGATCAGCAGGTTGGGCGTGACACCCACCAGCACGATCGGCACGAAGTCGCGCTCCACGTTGTAGCGCAGCTTCGGCTGCAGGCTGGGCGCGAGTGCATGGCTGTTGATGTGGGCCATCAGCAAGGTGTTGCCGTCGCTGGGCTGCTGCGCCACGTACTCCGCCGCGAGCACGCCGGCCACGCCGCCCTTGTTCTCGACGATGACCTGCTGGCCCCACATGATCGTGAGCTTCTGCGCGACCACGCGCGCCAGCGCATCGGTGCCGCCGCCCGGTGGAAAGCCCACCACGATGCGCACCGGCCCGGAAGGCCACTCCTGCGCAAAAAGGCTTGGCACGCCCAGGCTGGCGGCTGCCGCGCCCGCGGCTTGAATAAGGGAACGTCTTTGCATCATCTTCGTCTCCGTGGTGTTGGGGTCCGATGCGTGCCGGGCCAAAAAAGACCCGGCAGGTTGTTGGCCGCCGCGTCGTTCGAGCGAGGCGATGCGGCCGGTGTGTTTTGCCGTGTGCTCAGGCAGCCTTCTGCAGACCGGCAGGCGCCGCCGCGTGGTTCGCGAAATAGTCCATCGCCGCATGCACGCCGCTGCCGGCCAGCTTGATGCCGCTGAGCTTCATGCCCATCTCGACGCCCGCGACCATCGCCACCAGCGTCAGGTCGTTGCTGTCGCCCAGATGGCCCATGCGGAACATGCGGCCCTTGAGCTTGCCGAGGCCCGTGCCCAGCGACAGGTCGAAGCGCTGGTGGATCAGGCGGCGCAGCGCATCGGCATCGACGCCCACGGGAGTGATCACGCCGGTGAGAACGGGTGAGTACACGGTCGGGTCGGCGCACTGGATCGGCAGGCCCCATGCATTGACGGCGGCGCGCACGCCGGCGCCCCAGCGCTGGTGCCGTGCGAACACGTTGTCCAGCCCTTCGCCGAGGATCATGTCGAGCGATTCCGACAGGCCATACAGCAGGTTGGTGTTGGGCGTGTAGGGCCAGTAGCCGTCCTTGTTCATCTCGACGATCTCGTCCCAGGCCCAGAAGGCGCGCGGCAGCTTCGCGGTCTTGGAGACTTCGAGGGCGCGCGGCGACAGCGCGTTGAAGCTGATGCCCGGCGGCAGCATCAGGCCCTTCTGCGAGCCGCTGATGGTCACGTCCACGCCCCATTCGTCGTGCCGGAAATCGGCGCTCGCCAGGCCCGAGATGCTGTCGACCATCAGCAGGGCGGGGTGGCCCGCCGCGTCGATGGCCTTGCGCACCGAGGCGATGTCGGAAGTGACGCCGGTGGAGGTCTCGTTGTGCACCACGCACACGGCCTTGATCTTCTTCTCGGTGTCCTTGCGCAGGCGCGCTTCGATGAGTTCGGCCTGCACGCCGTGGCGCCAGCTCGGCGCATTGGGCAGATGTTCGTCGGTGCCGTCTGCCGCCAGGAATTCGGTCGAGAGGCCCAAACGCGTGGCCATCTTCTGCCACAGCGAGGCGAAGTGGCCGGTCTCGTACATCAGCACGTGGTCGCCGGGGCTCAGCGTGTTGGCGAGCGCGGCCTCCCATGCGCCCGTGCCCGAGGCCGGGTAGATCGCGACGGGATGCCTGGTCTTGAAGATCTCCTTGATGCCGCCGAGCACCTTCAGACCGAGCGTGCCGAACTCGGGCCCGCGATGGTCGATGGTCGGCAGGCTCATGGCTCGCAGGATGCGATCGGGCACCGGGCTGGGGCCGGGGATCTGTAGGAAATGGCGGCCGGTGGGATGGATGTCGAGTTGAAGCATGGACTTTCCTTTCGCGTTCAGTTTTGCATTCAAAATGCATTTTTGTTTGGTGGTTTACCCTTAATACAAAGGCTTGTCGCCCCAATTTTTTGCATTCAAAATGCATTCAAGGGACACAAGCCATGACAGCAGACATCATCGAAATCTCGCGCCTCGCACTGCATGACCAGGTGGCCGCGCGCCTGCGCACCATGCTGGTCGAAGGGCACATCGCGCCCGGCGCCAAGCTCAACGAACGCGAGCTGTGCCTGCAGATGCACGTCTCGCGCACGCCGCTGCGCGAGGCCATCAAGCTGCTGGCGGCCGAAGGTCTGGTCGACCTGTTGCCCAATCGCGGCGCGGTGGCGGTGAAGCTCACCGAGGCCGATGTGCTCAACACCTTCGAGGTGCTGGCCATGCTCGAAGGCATGTCGGGCGAGCTGGCAGCCAAGCGCATCACCGACGAAGAACTGGCCGAGGTGCGCGCACTGCACTACGAAATGATGGCCTGCTTCTCGCGGCGCGACCTGTCGGGCTACTACCGCATCAACGCGCGCATTCACACGGCCATCAACGAGGCCGCAGGTAACCCGGTGCTGTCGAGCACCTACCGCTCGATCAATGCGCGCGTGCAGTCGCTGCGCTTTCGCACCAACCAGAACGACGCGAAGTGGAAGCACGCGGTCGAAGAACACGAACAGATGATCGACGCGCTGGCCGCGCGCGATGCCGCCGGCATGCGCAAGGTGCTCGTGGCCCACGTGCTGCGCAAGCGCGACACGGTGCTGGAGCTGATGCGCGCCGGCGAAATCTATCCCCAGGCCCACAACAAAGCGAGCTGACCCCCACACCATGCGCATCGATCCCGCCAGCCACATGCAGCCAGCCGGAACCGTTCTTCCGCCCAACGACACCTGTGAACTGCTCGCGCGCCGGCTGCGTTCGGACACGCAGGGCGAAGTGCTGTTCGACGACGCCTCGCGCGGGCGCTACGCCACCGATGCGTCGATCTACCAGATCACGCCGGTGGGCGCCTTCGTGCCGACGAACGAGCGCGACATTGCCACCGCCATTGACATCGCACGCGACCTGAAGGTGCCGGTGCTGGCACGCGGCGGCGGCACCAGCCAGTGCGGCCAGACCACGGGCGCGGCGCTGGTCATCGACAACAGCAAGCACTTCCGGCGCGTGCTCGATGTGAACGTGGAGGAGGGCACCGCCACGGTCGAGCCCGGCCTTGTGCTCGACCACCTGAACGCACAGCTCAAGCCGCACGGGCTCTGGTATCCGGTCGACGTGTCGACCAGCGCGCAGGCCACGCTGGGCGGCATGGCGGGCAACAACTCCTGTGGCTCGCGCTCCATCGCCTACGGCAACATGGTGCACAACGTGCTGGGCGTAAACGCCTGGCTGTCGAGCGGCGAGCTGGTCGAGTTCGGCCCGCAGCCGCTGCTGGGCGTGCGTGCGGCCGGCATCGCGCAGTTCGTGCGCGGGCTGGCGCGGCAGCACCGCGAGCAGATCGCCGAGCACTGGCCCAAGGTGATGCGCCGCGTGGCGGGCTACAACCTCGACATCTTCGACAACCAGAGCGAGCGGCCATACACCGCCGATGGCAGCGTCAACCTGGCGCACCTGCTGATCGGCTCCGAAGGCACGCTGGCCTACACGAAGAGCCTGAAGCTCAAGCTCGCGCCGCTGCCGCGCGCCAAGGTGCTGGGCATCGTGAATTTCCCGACCTTCCATGCGGCCATGGACGCGGCGCAGCACATCGTCAAGCTCAGCCCTACGGCAGTGGAGCTGGTCGATCGCACGATGATCGAGCTGAGCCTGGCGAACCCCGCGTTCAAGCCCACGGTCGAGACGGCGCTGATCGGCAAGCCGGCGGCCATCCTGCTGGTGGAGTTCTCGGGCGCGGACAAGGCCGCATTGCTGCCGCAGTTGAAGCAGCTCGTCGAGCTGATGGGCGACCTCGGCCTGCCCGGCAGCGTGGTCGAGATGCCCGACGACGCGCGCCAGAAGAACCTGTGGGAAGTGCGCAAGGCCGGCCTCAACATCATGATGAGCCTCAAGGGCGACGGCAAGCCCGTGAGCTTCATCGAAGACTGCGCGGTGCCGCTGCAGAGCCTGGCCGAATACACCGACGCGCTGACCGAGGTGTTCGCGAAGTACGGCAGCCGCGGCACCTGGTACGCACACGCCTCGGTCGGCACGCTGCATGTGCGGCCCATTCTCGACATGCGCGTGGACGGTGCTGCAAAGATGCGCGCCATTGCCGAAGAGGCCAGCGCGCTGGTGCGCAAATACAAGGGTGCCTTCAGCGGTGAGCATGGCGACGGCCTGTGCCGTGGCGAATGGATCGAATGGCAGTTCGGCCCGGCCATCAACGAGGCCTTTCGCGCCATCAAGCAGAAGCTCGACCCGGCCAACCTGTTCAACCCCGGCAAGATCATCGACCCGCCGCGCATGGACGACGGCGCGCTGTTCCGCTTTGCCCCGCCCACCGCGCCGAAGCCCTATCGCCGCATAGAACTGAAGCCCGTGCTCGACTGGTCGGCCTGGAACGTCAATGCCGACCCCGTGACCGAAGAGACCACCGCGCCCGGCACCGGCGGCGACAGCACCGGCGGCCTGGCCAAGGCCGTGGAGATGTGCAACAACAACGGCCACTGCCGCAAGTTCGATGCCGGCACCATGTGCCCCAGCTACCGCGTGACGCGCGACGAGCAGCACCTGACGCGCGGCCGCGCCAACACATTGCGCCTTGCGCTGTCAGGCCAGCTCGGCCCCGACGCCTTCACCAGCGAGGCCATGCACGAGACCATGGACCTGTGCGTCGGCTGCAAGGGCTGCAAGCGCGACTGCCCGACCGGCGTCGACATGGCGAAGATGAAGGTCGAGTTTCTCGATCACTACAAGAAGCGCCGCGGCCACACGCTGAAAGACAAGCTGGTCGCCTACATGCCCGACTACGCGCACAAGGCCAGCCGCATGCCGTGGCTGCTGAACCTGCGCAACAACGTCCCCGGCGCCGCATGGCTGGGCGAAAAACTGCTGGGCTTTTCGGCGAAGCGTTCACTGCCCGAGTGGCGCAGCGACACCTTCTGGCGCGCCAAGGGCAACGAGCCGGGGCTGTTCACCGACCAGGCCTCGGTGCTGTCGGTCGCCGCGCGCGGTGGCAAGGCGGCCGTGTTGTTCGTCGACACCTTCAACGGCACCTTCGAGAGCGAGAACGCCTTTGCGGCCGCGCGCGTGCTCGAAGCCGCGGGCTACGTGCTGCACACGGTGGAAAAGCGCGGCGGCCACCATTGCTGCGGCCGCACCTTCCTGGCCAGCGGCATGGTTGCAGAGGCCAAGCTGCGCGCCGAGGCGCTGATCGATGCGCTGCTGCCGCTGGCGCAGGCCGGCATTCCCATCGTCGGGCTGGAGCCCTCGTGCCTGCTCACGCTGCGCGACGAAACACTGGCGATGGGTTTCGGAGACAAGGCCCACACCGTGGCCGGGCAGTCGCTGCTGTTCGAGGAATTCATCGCACGCGAGATCAAGGCCGGCCGCTTCGAGCTGGCGCTGAAACCATCCACCGGCCCGATCCTGCTGCACGGCCATTGCCACCAGAAGGCCTTCGGCGCGGTCAGCCCGGTGATGGAGGTGCTGAAGCTGATTCCCGGCGCGCAGCCCGAGCTGATCGAAAGCTCATGCTGCGGCATGGCCGGCAGCTTCGGCTACGAGGCGAGCCACTTCGATGTGTCGATGCAGATGGCCGAAGCCAGCCTGCTGCCCGCCATCCGCGCGAAGCCCGATGCGGTTGTGGTGGCAGACGGCACGAGCTGCCGCCACCAGATCGAAGACGGCGCACAGCGCGAGGCCGTGCACGTGGCGGTGCTGCTGGCGCGGCATCTGCTGAACAGCGACGGGACGGCCGGCGCGGCTTGAGCGGAGTCCCCGCCAGCACGATCGGGCAGGGTGCCGCAAAATAGGCGGCCCCCATCGCCCCGATGTCGACCTCGCTCACTTCCACAGCCCCTCCAGCACAGCCCGCGCTTCGACTCGCATTCGCGCTCTCGATGGGCGCGGCCGTGTCGCTCGGCATCACGCGCTTCGCTTATGGGCTGCTGCTGCCGCCGATGCGCGCCGACCTGGGCTGGAGCTATGCACTGGCCGGCGGCATGAACACGGCGAATGCGGTGGGCTACCTGATCGGTGCGCTCATCACGCCGATGCTGATGCGCCGCTTCGGCGTGACTCGCTTGCTGGTCGTCGGCGCGGTGCTGGCGAGTGTCTTCATGGCCGGCAGCGGCTTCGTGACTGCCGCACCGGCCCTGCTGCTGCAGCGCCTCCTGGCCGGCATCGCCAGCGCCTGGGTCTTCGTGGCGGGCGGCTTGCTGGCCGCGCGGCTCGGCGAGGCCGGGTCTTCGCGGGGCGGCCTGTTGCTCGGCATCTACTACGGCGGCACCGGCTTCGGCATCACGTTGTCCGCGCTGCTCGTGCCGCAGGTGCTGCGTGCGGCGGCCGAAGTGCCGCACGGCTGGGCCTGGGCGTGGTGGGCATTGGCGATCGCGAGCGCAGCCGCCACCGGCCTGCTGGCCTGGGCGGCCCGCGCGATGCCGGACACGCCGGCGCAGCACGCCGCACAGTTGGCCGCACCAACCACCAACAGCGCACCACCGGTCGCACTGCACCGTTTCGGCTGGGCGCTGGCCGGCTATGCGCTCTTCGGCATGGGCTACATCGGCTACATGACCTTCGTGATCGCGTTGCTGCGCGAGCAGGGCGCCAGCGCCGGCTTCGTCACGCTGTTCTATGCCTTGCTGGGTGTCGCCTGCGTGGCGTCCTCGCGCCTGTGGGCCGGACTGCTCGACCGCTACCACGGCGGCCAGCCGCAGGCCCTGCTGAACGGCCTGCTCGGCGTCGCCACGCTGCTGCCGGTGTTGAGCCCTTCGGCGCCAATGGCGCTGGTGTCGGGCGTGCTGTTCGGCGGAGTGTTCCTGTCGGTGGTGGCATCGACCACCGCGCTGGTGCGCCACAACCTGCCGCCCGCGCGCTGGGTGCAGGGCATCAGCATCTTCACCATCGTGTTTGCGGCCGGACAGATCGTCGGGCCGACCGTCACGGGCTGGATTTCCGACGGCCCCGGTGGTCTGGCACGGGGCCTCGTGGCCTCGTCGATCATGTTGTGGGCGGCGGCCGTGCTGGCGTCGCGCCAGCATTCGTTGCGGGAGGCGTGATGAGCGGCTTTGCCTTGTTCGAGACGTCCATCGGCATGTGCGCCCTGGCGTGGGGTCCGCAGGGACTGGTCGGCGTTCAACTGCCCGCCGACGACGGCGAGCCGGCCACGCGGGCGCGCATGAAGCGGCGCTTTCCGGATTTGCGCGAAGGGCCACCCGACGAGACGGCACAGCGCGCCATCGTGGCGATTCAGGGCCTGCTGGAGGGCGAGCGCGACAACCTGGGCCACATCGAACTGGACATGCGCGGCGTGTCGGAGTTTCACCAGCGCATCTACGCGATAGCGCGGCGCATTCCACCCGGGCAGACGCGCACCTATGGCGAGATTGCCGAAGAGCTGGGTGACAAAGGCCTGTCGCGCGCTGTGGGGCAGGCCATGGGCCACAACCCGTTTGCGCCGGTGGTGCCTTGCCATCGCGTGCTGGCGGCGGGCAACAAGCCCGGTGGTTTTTCCGCCGGTGGCGGTGCGCTGACCAAGCTGAAGATGCTCGCCATTGAAGACGCGCGGCCTAACGGGATGGCGTCGTTGTTCTAGAGCGAAACCGGGTCTTGCCTCGTCTCGTGCGCCGCTGTTGTTCAGGGCGACGCTCACGCCGACACGGTGCTCTTTTTCGCGAATGTCCCCCGCTTCGCTCCTCCTTTATTTCGCGAAAAAGAGCCCCGTATCGGCGCGAGCGCTGGACAGGGCGGTGGTTGATCAGCGGTACACCAGCAGCGTGTCCAAGTGCGAATGACACCAGGTGCTCCCCGCAGCGAAATAAAGGAGGAGCGAAGCGGGGGACATTCGCGGAGGGGAGCTCCTGGTGTCATTCGCACGCGCCCCGAATGAACCCGACCCCACCCCCCAACGCACGATAAGAAAGCCCCGTCAGCGATCCAGCCCAGCAAGGCACACGTACTTCACTTCGAGAAAGTCATCGAGCCCGTACTTCGACCCTTCGCGCCCCAGTCCCGATTGCTTGACACCACCGAACGGTGCCTCAGCGGTTGAAACCAGCCCCGTGTTCACTCCCACGATGCCAGACTCCAGCGCCTCGGCCACGCGCATGATCCGTCCGATGTCGCGGCTGTAGAAGTACGCGGCCAACCCGAACTCGGTGTCGTTCGCCGCCGCGATGGCCTCGGCCTCGGTGTCGAACGCAAAGATCGGCGCCAACGGCCCGAAGGTTTCTTCACGCGCAAACAGCATGTCGGCCGTCGCACCGCCGATCACCGTCGGCTCATAGAACAGGCCACCCAGCGCATGCCGCTTGCCACCGGCCAACACCTTGCCGCCCTTGGCCACGGCATCGGCCACATGCTCCTCGATCTTCTCGACCGCCTTGCCGTCGATCAACGGACCTTGCGTGACACCGGCCTCGGTGCCGTCGCCGACCTTCAGCGCATTGACCTTCGCCACCAGCTTCTGCGTGAAGGCTTCGAGCACGCCGCGCTGCACATAGATGCGGTTCGCGCAAACACAGGTCTGGCCCGTGTTGCGGTACTTGGAGACCATCGCGCCCTCGACTGCTGCGTCCACGTCGGCGTCGTCGAACACGATGAAGGGCGCGTTGCCGCCCAGCTCCAGCGACAGCTTCTTGATGGTGTCGGCTGACTGCTTCATCAGCGTGCGGCCGACCTCGGTCGAGCCGGTGAAGGTCAGCTTGCGCACGATGGGGCTGCGCGTCATCTCGCCGCCGATCTTGCTGGCCGAGCCGGTGAGCACCGACAGCAAGCCCTTCGGCACGCCGGCGCGGTCGGCCAGCTCGGCAAAGGCCAATGCCGAAAACGGCGTCTGCGTGGCCGGCTTGACCACCATCGCGCACCCGGCCGCGAGCGCGGGGCCGGCCTTGCGCGTGAGCATCGCAGTGGGAAAGTTCCACGGCGTGATCGCGGCCGTCACGCCCACGGGCTGCTTGAGCGCGAGGATGCGGCGGTCGGCCTGCGGCGCGGGAATGGTGTCGCCATACACGCGGCGCGCTTCTTCGGCGAACCACTCGATGAACGAGGCGGCATACGCGATCTCGCCACGGCTCTCGGCCATCGGCTTGCCCTGCTCGGTGGTCATGATGAGCGCGAGGTCGTCGACATTCGCAAGCATCAGGTCGTTGAGCCTGCGCAGGATGGCCGAGCGCTCCTTGGCGGGCACCTTGGCCCAGGCTTTCTGCGCCTTCTCGGCGGCGGCGATGGCGCGCACGGTTTCTTCGGTGCCGCACATCGGCACGGTGCCGATCTGCCGGCCGTTGGCGGGGTTGGTGACGGCCACGGTGGTGCCGTCGTCGGCGTTCACCCAGGCGCCGGCAATGAAGGCCTGCTGGCGCAGCAGGGTCGGGTCTTTGAGTTGGATGGGCATGAGGTGTCGGATGTGTGAATCGAGTGGTCAGGCTTGCAGGGCCGCCGCGAGGATGCCGAGGCCTTCTTCAAGCACGGCATCTTCGATGGTCAGCGGGAACAGGAAGCGGACCACATTGGCATGCACGCCGCAAGTCAGGAGCAGCAAGCCCGCGTCGCGTGCGCGGGCTTGCACCTGCTTCGTGAACTCGGGGTCGGGCGCGCCGTGCGCATCGGCGAACTCCACGGCCACCATGGCGCCGAGGCCGCGCACGTCCGAGATCTGCGGCACCCTGGCGCGCAGGCCTTCGAGGCGCGCCTTGAGCCGGTCGCCCAGCACCTGCGCGCGTTCGCAGAGCCTTTCTTCCTCGATCACGTCGAGCACCGCATGCGCCGACGCGATCGCCAGCGCGTTGGCGGCGTAGGTGCCGCCGAGCCCGCCGGGCGCCGGCGCGTCCATGATGCTGGCGCTGCCGCACACCGCCGACAGCGGCGTCCCGCCGGCCAGGCTCTTGGCCATGGTCATGAGGTCGGGCACCACGTCGTAGTGCTCCATCGCGAACCACTTGCCGGTGCGGCCGAAGCCGGTCTGGATCTCATCGGCAATCAGCAGGATGCCGTAGCTGTCGCAGATCCGGCGCAGCGCGCGCATGAACTCGGGCGGTGCCGCGTAAAAGCCGCCTTCGCCCTGCACCGGCTCCAGGATGATGGCCGCCACCTGCTCGGGCTCGATGTCGGCCTTGAACAGCCGGTCGATGGCGCGCAACGAGTCTTCGACCGACACGCCGTGCAATGCAATCGGCGCGGGCACATGGAAGATGCTGCCCGGAAAGGGGCCGAAGCCGGTCTTGTACGGCACCACCTTGCCCGTGAGCGCCATGCCCATGAAAGTGCGGCCATGAAAGCCGCCACCCAGCGCGATCACGCCGGGGCGACGCGTGGCCGCGCGGGCGATCTTGATGGCGTTCTCGACGGCCTCGGCGCCGGTGGTGAAAAAAGCCGTCTTCTTGGCGTGCGTGCCGGGCGTCAGCTTGTTCAGGCGCTCGGCCAGCGAGACCACGCTTTCGTACGGCACCACCTGGTAGGCCGTGTGGGTGAAGCGGTCGAGCTGCTTGCGGATCGCCTCGACCACGCGCGGATGGCGGTGCCCGGTGTTGAGCACCGCGATGCCCGAGCCGAAGTCGATGTAGCGCCGGCCTTCCACGTCCCACAGCTCGGCGTTGAGCGCGCGCTCCGCGTAGATCGGAAAACCGATGCCGATGCCGCGCGGCGTGGCCGCGATGCGGCGTGCGTCGATGGCGGCGTTGTTGAGGGGAGTCATGCGGGTTTTCCTTCCTTGTGGCTTGTTGTCGATATTCGGTGGCCGGCTTCAATGGGCCGTTGGCCCAGTCAGTGGCTGCCCGGCGCCACCATGCGATGGCGGATCTGATCGGCAACCACCGCCACGATCAGCAGCGCGCCCAGCACCACCATCTGCAGGTAAGAGCCGACGCTGGCCAGGTTCATGCCGTTCTGCACCAGCCCGATGAAGATCGCGCCCATCACCACGTTCGGTACCCGGCCGATGCCGCCGCGCAGGCTCACGCCGGCGATCACGCAGGCGGCGATGGATTCCAGCGCCACGGTGCCGCCCAGGTTGGCCTCGCCGGTTTCCACGCGCGCCGTCAACAGCAGGCCGCTCACGGCGGCCAGACCCGCGCACAGCAGGTAGGCCATCAGCAGCACGCGGCGCGTGTCGATGCCCGAGAGCGCGGCGGCCTTGGCATTGCCGCCCACGGCCAGCAGGTGCGTGCCGGTCGGCATGCGGGCCATGAGCACGCCCATGCCCGCGACGCACACGGCCGTCACCAGAATCGGTATGGGCACCCCGAGCAGCGTGCCGAAGCCGAACAGTTCGCTGAACTCACTGGGGATGCCCGACACCGGTACGCCGCCCGTGAGGTAGAGCGCAAAGCCGAAGCCGATGGACTGCACGCCCAGCGTCACGATGAAGGGCGAGACGCCGATGAAAGCCACGCCGATGCCGTTGATGAGGCCCACCGACAGCCCCGCGAGCAGGCCGCAGATGCAGCCGGCAATCACCACCACCCATGTCGCGTCGGGCAGCGCCGCGCCAAAGGCCTGCATGGCCAGCGCCGAGACCACCGAGGTGATCGCCATGACGGTGCCGACCGAGAGATCGAAGCCGCCCGTCACCAGCGCCAGCATCTGGCCCATCGACACCAGGATCAGGTAGACCGACTGGCGCAGCAGGTTCACCAGGTTCTGCACCGTGAGGAACTGGTCCGACAGCGTGCTGAACACGATGAAGGCAATGACCAGCATGAAGGGCAGCACGCCCAGCCGCAGGAACAGGTTGCGCAGCAGGCCGAGCAGGCGGCCCGCAAGGCCGGGGGCGGGCGCGGCGGTGGCAGTGGTGGTAGTGGCCACAGTGGGAGACGGAGTCATGGCTTTCTTTCGCTGGAACCGAAAAACAGGTTGAGCACGCGGGTTTCGCTGATCGCATCGCCTTGCAGCTCGCCGGCGATCTCGCCGCGGCACATCACATAGACGCGGTGGCTCAGGTGCAGCACCTCGGGCAGGTCGGACGAGATGACGACCACGGCGGCGCCGCTTTCGCAGAGCTTCTGGATCACCTGGTACAGCGCGCTGCGCGTGCCGATGTCCACGCCCACCGTGGGCTCGTCGAACACGTAGAGGGCAGCGTCGCGCGTCATGCCCTTGCCGAACAGCACCTTCTGCTGGTTGCCGCCCGACAGCAGCGCCACTGGCCGTTCGAGGTTGCGCGGCGCCAGCTCCACGCGCTCGGCCGCCGTGGTGGAAAGCCGGCGCCCGAGCCGCTTGCGCAGCCAGCCGCCGTGTCCGCGCAACGGCCCGTGCACCAGCGGCAGCGTGATGTTGGCGCGCGAGCTGAAGCCCAGCACCAGCCCTTCGCCCTTGCGATCCGGCGGCAGGTAGAACAGGCCTTCGTCGAGCAGTTGCCGCACCTTCGCACCGGTGCGCGGCAGGCCCTTGAACAGCACGCGACCCTCGCTCACCGCATCGAGCCCGTAGATCGCGCGGAACAATTCCGACTTGCCGCAACCCACCAGCCCCGCCAGCCCGACCACTTCGCCACGCCGCACCATGAGGCTCGCGCCGCGCACGCCATTGGGCGAACTCAGGCCTTCGACCTGCAACACCACTTCGCCGGGGGCATGGGCGATGCGTGGGTAGATCTGTTCGATCGCGCGTCCGCTCATCAGCTCGATCAGGCGGTCGGCGTTGGTCGCGCTCGCTTGCACCGTGGTGACCTTGCGGCCATCGCGCAGCACCGTGATGCGGTCGGCGATCAGCGCGATCTCCTGCATGCGGTGCGAGATGTAGACGATGCCCACGCCGCGCGCCTTCAGCCGCGCCACCAGTTCGAACAGGCGCTGCGTTTCGGTGTCGGTCAGCGAAGCGGTGGGCTCGTCGAGGATCAGCACCGACACCTCGCCGCGCAGGCCCTTGGCGATTTCCACCATCTGCTGCTGGGCGCGCGTGAGGCCCGAGACCGGCGCATCGACGTCGATTTCGAAGCCCAGGTCGGCCAGCATCGCGCGGGCCCGCTCGCGCACCGCCGCGCGGTCGAGCAGGCCACCCTTGCAGGGCTCTTCGCCCAGGCTCAGGTTCTGCGCCACCGACAGCGTGGGAATCAGCGAGAACTCCTGGAACACCGCGCTGATGCCGTGGCGCCGGGCTTCGTGCACGTTCGAGAAGCGCACGCGCTCGCCATGCATGCGGATCTCGCCGGCCGAGGGCGTGTTGGCGCCGGCCAGCAGCGAGATCAGCGTGGACTTGCCGGCCCCGTTCTCGCCGAACAGCACATGCACCTCGCCGGCGCGCAGCTCGAAATCCATCGCGTCGAGCGCCAGCACGCCTGGGTAGCGCTTGCCGAGGCCGACGGTTTGCAACAACGGGGCAGACATCGACGGCGGGCTTACTTGACCTCGAACACCGGCTTGAAGCCCGGCGGCGGCAGGATGTCGTCCAGTTTCACGCTCTTGATGTTGCTGCTGTCGACCACGAAGATCTTGGGGCCGACGTGCTTCACCACGTCCTTGTTCTCGAGCAGGCGGACCGCCTGGTCGACTGCGATGCGGCCCTGGATCACCATCGAGTCGGCGGGGGAGGCAACGATGCGGCCCTTCTGGATGCCTTCGTAGACGCCCGGCGTCATGTAGAAGGACAGCACCTGCACCTTCTTGTCGAGGTTGCGCGAACGCAGGATGCCGGTGGCGGCTTCGGCCGTGACGGCGGTGCCGGCCACGTAGGCCAGGTCGGGGTTGCCCTGCAGCACGTCTTCGACCAGCTTGGCCTGCGCCTCCTTGCCGGTGTCGCCGTACTTCGGGTCGAGCACCACCACCGCGCTGCCCTTGATCGCCTCCATGAAGCCCTTGTGCGCGGCCTCGACCCAGCCCGCGCCGGCCGGGCCGGGGAACCAGCCCACCTTGACGGGCGGCGAGCCGGCCGGGTGCTTCTTCGCCAGGTACTCGCCGGTCGAATGGCCCATCGTGTAGAACGACACCAGCGACTTGGCCGACAGGTCGGGCGAGTTGATGCCGTTGACGAGGTCGATCACCGGCACCTTCTTCGCGGCCGTGGCCTTGATGACGTTGTTCAGGCCGTCGCCCGAGATCGCGCCGATGATCACCGCGTTGGCGCCGCGCGCCACGCAGTCTTCGATCTGCGAGACCTGCTTGGCCAGGTTGGTGTAGCCGCCCGCGTCCGCCACCTGCAGCTTCACGCCCTGGCGGCGGGCTTCCTCGATCACGCCGTAGTCGACGCCGAGCCAGTAGGCATCTTTCATGTGCGGGAACGACACGCAGATGTCCCACTTCTTCGACGCCTTGGCCAGCGGCGTGTAGTCGATGGGCTTCTTCGTGCCCTCGGCCGAGAAGGCGGGCTCGGTCGCCTCGGCCTTGTAGGGAAACCAGTCGGCGGCCGAGGCCGCGCCGTGCCACAGCAGGCCGGTGGCGGCGAGCGAAGCGGCGATCAATGAAACGCGCAGGGGCGAGCTGTTCATGAAGAACTCCTTGGGTGACGGCAGTGAAAAAAGAGAGAGGGAAGGGTGGTCGCGGCTCAGGCCGCGAGCGCCGCGCGCAGGCGCTCGATCCGTCGTCGCCGTTCGGCGCGGGCTTCCAGCGCCTGGGCCATGTCGACCTCGACGAAGCGCGCCTTGTGGTTGGGCTGCATCTGGGCGATGAGGTCCATGTCCGCGCTGATCACGGTGCCCACCATCGCGTAGCCGCCGCCCGAGACCGCGTCGCGGTGCAGGATGATCGGCTCGCGTCCGCCCGGTACCTGGATCGATCCGTAGGGGTAGCCCGCATCGACGATGTTCGACGGGTCGTCGCCCGCGCCGAAGGGCGGCTTGCGATCGAGAAACTTCAGCGGCGTGCCGTTCTTGTAGCGGTAGCCGATGCGGTCGGCCTCGGAGCCCACCGTCCAGGTGTCGGCGAAGAAGCTCTGCACCGACACCTCTTGCAGGCGGTGAAAGTAGATGCCCGGCAGCACACGCAGCGCCACTTCTTTCGTCAGCACGGGCAGCAGCGCGGCGTCGACCTTGCGGCCGGCCCTTGCCTTGGCCGATGGCGTGCCGACCGGCAGGCTGTCGCCGGCCAGCAGCTTGCGGCCTTTGAAGCCGCCGAAGGCGCCCAGCCCGTAGGTCGAGCGGCTGCCCAGCACCACCGGCACGTCGATGCCGCCGGCCACCGCGATGCACATGCGGGCGCCGAGCTTCATGAAATCGAAGCTCAGCTTGTCGCCCGCCTGCACCGTGAAGGATTCGTTGCGCGGCATTTCGTTGCCATTGAGCTTGACCTTGGCATCGGCGCCGGTCACGGCCACCAGTGCGGGTGCGTCGAATTGCAGCTCGGGCCCGAGCAGCGTGCTTTCGATGACGGCCGCGCCTTCGTCGTTGCCCACCAGCAGGTTCGCGAGCAGCAGGCTTTGCTGGTCGAGCGCGCCCGACAGCGGAATGCCCAGGTTGTAGTAGCCGGGGCGGCCCGCGTCCTGCACGCTGGTCGCCAGGCCGGGCTTGATGACTTCAATCGCCATGGAGCACCTTCAGCAGCTGTTGGTTGTAGCCATCGGGGTTGGCCAGGAATTCCTTGAGCGAGAACGACACCGGCGCAATGCGCAGCGTGTAGCTCCCGTCTTCGACCTGCGCGATCTGGCGGTCGTACTCGGCGCGGTCGACGGGTTTCCACTTCACGATGTCGCCGGGCTGGAAGAACACCATCAGGTCCTTCAGGTACGACAGCCGCTGGGCAGGGTCGAAGATCGGCGCGGGCGTGACGCCGAACATCTGGTAGCCGCCCGCGCCGCGCACCGAGTAGATGCAGCTGAAGCAGCCGCCGTGGCCCAGCGTGAGCTTGGGCGTGTCGGTGCGCGGGCTCAGGTACTTGGGCACCTGGATCTGGCGCTCGCGCTCGACCATCTGGAACAGGAAGGGCAGGCCGGCCACGAAGCCCACCATCGACACGAACCACGGCGCGGACGAATGCGCCTCGATGAAGGCATCGACCGAGGCATGGCCGTTGATGCGCGCGGCGTATTCGATGTCGGTGCTGGTCGGGTCCTGGTGCCGCTCGCGGAAGCGCATCAGCGTTTCATGCGTCCACGGGTCGTTGTAGAGCACGGGGATCTCGATGATGCGGGTCTGCAACTGCAGGTCGGCTTCACCCAGGCCCGCCTCGATTTCCTTCAGCGTGGCGAGCAGCGCATCGGGCGCGATCGCATCGGGGTCGAAGCGCACGAGGTAGGCGGCATTGGCCGGACAGATCTCCGTGACGCCGGGCAGCGCGCGGCGGCGCAGCTCGTTGCAGATGGCCATGCCCTTGAAGAAGGCCGGCAGCGACATCTCTTCGCTGATCTCGACGAACAGGTGCTCGTCGCCGCCGAAGCTGTAGCGGGCCTGGGCAGGCAAAGTGGTTGCAGCGGTCATGCGGGCACCTTCACAAGCGGAGCGGCATCAGCGAGCGGATTCGCCGCGAGCCATGTTTCGAGAAAGCCGGTGTGAAAGGCAGCCTTTGCCACGTCCGCGTCGTCGCACAGCGCGCGATGCAGCGGAATCGTGGTGTGAATGCCCTCGACCTTGAGTTCGCCCAGCGCGCGGCGCATGCGTGCCAGCGCGCCTGCGCGGTCGGTGTCGTGCACGATCAGCTTGCCCAGCAGCGAGTCGTAGTAGGCCGGCACCGTGTAGCCGGGGAACAGCATGGTGTCGAAGCGCACGCCCGGCCCACCCGGCACCACGAGCTGCGACACCAGTCCCGGGCTCGGCATGAAGTTCTTCGCCGCGTTCTCGGCGTTGATGCGCACCTCGATGGCGGCGCCGGTCAGGCGGATGTCTTCCTGCTTCAGGCGCAGCGGCTGGCCCAGCGCGATGCGCAGCATCTCTTTCACCAGATCGACGCCGGTGATCATCTCGGTGATGGGGTGCTCGACCTGGATGCGGGTGTTCATCTCGATGAAGAAGAACTCGCGCGTGTCGTCGTCGTACAGGTATTCGAGCGTGCCGGCGCCGCGGTAAGCCACGGCGTTGGCCAGCCGCAGCGCCGATTCGCACAGCGCGGCGCGGGTGGCCTCGCTGATGGCGGCCGAAGGCGCTTCTTCCCAGACTTTCTGGCGCCGGCGCTGCAGCGAGCATTCGCGCTCGAAGCAATGCACCACGCGCTGCCCATCCCCGAGGATCTGCACTTCGATGTGGCGTGCCTGCCGGATGAAGCGTTCGAGGTACACCTCGCCGTTGCCGAAAGCCGCCTGCGCTTCGGCCGTGGCCGTGGCGAACTGCTGGCGCAGCTCGGCTTCGTCCTGCGCCACGCGGATGCCGCGTCCGCCGCCACCGGCCGAGGCCTTGATCATGATCGGGTAGCCGATGTCTTTCGCCACCTCGACGGCCGTGTCCGGGTCGGTGACCACGCCGGCGCTGCCGGGCACCGTCGGCACGCCGGCCTTCATGGCGGCGGCGCGCGCGGCCGCCTTGTCGCCCATGGTGCGGATGGCGTACGGCGTGGGGCCGACGAACACCAGGCCGGCGGCCTCGACGCGTTCGGCAAAGTCGGCGTTCTCCGAAAGAAAACCGTAGCCCGGATGCACCGCGCCGGCACCGCTGTCGGCAGCGGCCTGCAGGATGGCATCGACGCTCAGATAGCTCCTGGTGGCATGCGCCGGGCCGATGCGCACGGCTTCGTCGGCCATCTGCACGGCGAGGCTCTGCGCGTCGGGGTCGCTGTAGACGGCGACCGTCTTCAGCCCCAGTTCTTTCGCGGCGCGGATGATGCGCACCGCGATCTCGCCACGGTTGGCGATCAGCAGCTTGTTGAATGCGGCGTTCTTCATTGACCCGGGCCTCATGCCGTCTCGATGATGGCCAGCAACTGGCCCGGATCGACCGGCTCGCCGTTCTCGACCGCGAAGCGCTGCAGGCGGCCGGCCGCATCGGCCGTGACCTCGCTGAACTGCTTCATCACCTCGACCAGGCCCAGCACGTCGCCCACGGCCACCGTGTCGCCTTCGGCCTTGAAGGGCGGCGCATCGGGCGCCGAGCGGCGGTAGAAGGTGCCCGGCAGCGGGCTCAGGACTTCGTGGGTAGCGGACATCGGATGCACTCCTGGAACAAGAACGAAAAAACGCAATCAGCCCTGCGCCGGCGTGGCAGGGCCGGCAACGCGAATGTCGTGGTCGGCGAGGGCGCGCCGCGTGGCCTGCACCAGCGCGAGCGCACCGGGCGTGTCGCTGTGGATGCAGACCGAATCGAAACCGACAGCAATATCCTTGCCTTCGACGGTGCGCACCAGTCCCTCGGTGCAGGCGCGCAGCACCTTGGCGGCCACCGCATCGGGCTCGAGCGCGCCGACGCGGCGGGTGAAGACGATGGAGCCGCTCAGGTCGTAGTCGCGGTCGGCATAGAACTCGCGCACCACCGGCTGGCCCAACTCGCGGGCCACCTGATAGGTGACGGAGGCTTCCATGCAGAACAGGCGCAGCGTCGGTTCGATCTGCTGCAGCGCCGTCACCAGCGCACGCGAGAGCGCCTCGTCGCGCGCCGCATGCATGTAGAGCGCGCCATGCGGCTTGATGTGCTGCAGCGTCATGCCTTCCAGCCGTGCGAACTCGCGCAACGCACCGAGCTGGTAGACCATGTCGTTCACCAGCTCGTCGGCCGGTGCGTTGATGTGGCGGCGGCCGAAGCCCACCAGATCGCGAAAGCCCGGATGCGCGCCGATGCCCACGCCGTGTTCGCGGGCCAGCAGCACCATCCTGCGCATGATGTTCGGGTCGCCCGCATGGAAGCCGGTGGCAATGTTGGCGGAGCTGATCAGCGGCATGAGCTGCGCGTCGACACCATCGCCGATGGTCCAGGGGCCGAAGCCTTCGCCCATGTCGGAGTTCAGATCGATCAGCGTCTTCTTCACGTCTCGCAGCCTTTGTTTTCTGGGCATCGCCGGAAAGCGGCAATGCAGGACAGGGCGAAGATTAGTGAGCGGCCTAAAGACTGAAAAGCATTGTTTTCGAGCGGCCCGGTATCTGAAAAAGAGATGCTGCAGCGCCGCGAATTGGGCGCTACTCTGGAGGGATGCGATTTCGCGATATCGGGTTTACACCTAATGCAGGGTGCCCGTCGCGCATCCTGCAATACCCGACCGAAGACTCCGAGGAGGCCCGCGCCATGTCCCTGACCCTTCGCCAGCTCAAGTACTTTTCCGCCGTGGCCGAGGTGGGGCGCATCTCGCACGCGGCGCTGCAGCTCAACATCTCGCAGTCGGCTGTGACCACCGCCATCCGCGAGCTGGAAGAAATGATGGGGCAGCAGCTCTTCGAGCGGCATCCGCATGGCGTGGAGCTGACGAAGGCGGGGCGGCGCTTCCTGAGCCATGCGTACGCGGTGCTGTCGGCGGCGGACGAGGCGATCCGCATGCCGCACGATGGCGCGAACGTCGAAGGCTCGCTGACCATCGCCGCGAGCTACACGGTGCTGGGCTACTTCCTGCCACACCATCTGCAGCGCTTCGAGCAACTGCATCCGCAAGTGACGGTGAAGGTGCACGAGGTGGCGCGCGAGGCCATCGAAGAAGGCCTGATCACGCAGAGCTACGACATGGGCGTGGTGCTCACGTCGAACGTGGTGCTGCGCGAGCTGTCGCTCGAAACCTTCTTCGGCTCGCAGCGCAGGCTGTGGGTGCCCGCCAAGCATCCGCTGCTGGAGAAAGCCGAGGTCACGCTGGCCGACGTGGCGGCCGAGCCCTACATCATGCTCACGGTGGACGAGGCCGCGGCCACGGCGCTGAAGTACTGGAGCAAGACGCCGCACCAGCCGCGCATCAGGTTGCGCACCAGTTCGGTGGAGGCGGTGCGCAGCACGGTGGCCAACGGGCTGGGCGTGACGGTGCTGTCGGACATGGTCTACCGGCCGTGGTCCCTGGAAGGCAAGCGCATCGAGACCATCAACCTGCGCGACGCGGTGCCGACCATGAACATCGGGCTCGGCTGGAAGCAGGGCGTCGAGTTCTCGCCGGCGATGACGGCGTTTCGCGATTACTTCCGGCAGCTCTTTCTGGAGCCGGCCTCGGCACGGCAGGTGCGAAGCCGGGGGTGAACGCAGGGGCTGCGTTCACCCGGCCGCAGCCGTCGCGGATCAGGGCGCGACCTTGCGGATCATGTTGTTGCCCGACTCGGCGACGTAGAGAACACCGTTGCTGTCGATCGTGATGCCAACGGGTCGATTGAACGACGCGGCAGAGCCGGTGCCGTCGGCATGGCCAGCGGCGCGGCTCCCCGCATAGGTGGTGACAACTCCGGACGGGGTGATCTTGCGGACCATGTTGTTGTTCCCGTCTGCGACGTAGGCATTGCCGTTGCTGTCCGACGTAATGTCGAAAGGAGCGCTGAAGGAAGCTGCGGAGCCAGTGCCGTTGGTCCAGCCCGGCGTCGGGCTGCCGGCCAGGGTGGTCACGACGCCGGCGGGCGTGAGCTTGCGGATCATCTGGTTGTCGCGATCCGCGACATAGAGGTTGCCGCTTCCGTCGAATGCAAGGCCCTGTGGAAACCTGAAAGTCGCAGCAGTGCCCGTCCCGTCAGCGCTGCCAGGGGTTGTCGTGCCAGCCAGTGTGGTCACCGCGCCGGCTGGCGTCATCTTTCGGATCAGGTTGTTCTCGGAGTCCGCAACATACAGATTGCCGCTGCCATCGAATGCAAGGCTGGCCGGTTTCCTGAACGACGCGGCCACGCCGAGGCCGTCCGCTGAACCTGGAGTCCCGTTGCCAGCCACCGTGGAGACCAGGCCGGCCGGCGTGATCATGCGAATCGTGTTGTTCCAGCTGTCTGCGACATACAGGTTGCCGTCGCTGTCCAGCGCAATGCCGAGGGGGCCATTGAATGAAGCGGCGGCACCGAGTCCGTTGGCGTTGCCGGCGGTCCCGCTACCGGCAAGGGTGGTAACGACGCCGGCAGGAGTGATCTTGCGAATCTTGTGGTTGCCGTAATCGGAAACATACACATTGCCGCTGCCATCGACGGCCATGCGGAAAGGCGTTCTGAACGATGCGGCCGCGCCGGTGCCGTCAGCACTGCCGGCAGCGGGGTTGCCTGCCAGCGTGCTGACGACGCCCACGCTCGCACAACTGACGCTCACATTGCTGACATTGGCGGCAATGCCGTTGCCCCCACCACCGGAAACCGCGCACTCCTGTCTGAGAGGCTGCGTGCCGACGGTGACCGAATAGCTGCCGTTGTAGGCAATCGGCGTCTTGAAACCGAAGCTGCCGTCGGCGGTGACGGTGAGCGCATCGCTGCCGTTGTCGAGCAGCGTCACCTGCCGGCCGTTGACCAGCCCGCTGACCGTGCCACCGATGCTGTAGGTATTGGTCGAGCAGACGATCTGGACAGTGTTGATATTGGCTGTGACTTCCGACCCCGAGCCGCTGCCACCCGCCACCGAGCAGGTCTGCCCGGTCGGCTGCGTGCCCACGGTGATCGCGTAGCTGCCGTTGTAGGCCACCGGCGTTGCAAAGCTGAAGCTGCCATTGGCATTGACGGCGAGTGCATCGCCGCTGTTGTTGAGCAGCTTCACTTGCTGGCCGCTGGCCAGGCCGGCCACCGTGCCACCGATGCTGTAGGTGTTGGTCGAGCAGACGATGCGGATGTTGTCGATATTGGCTGTGACGCCCGAACCCGCGCCGGTGCCGGCTGCCAGGGAGCAAGTCTGCCCGGTCGGTTGCGTGCCGACGGTGATGGCGTAGTTGCCGTTCTCGGCCACTGGTGTCGCAAAGCTGAAGCTGCCGTTGGCCTTCACCGCCAGCGCATCGGCGCCGTTGTTGAGCAGCGTGACGGTCGCGCCGTCAGCCAGTCCGGTCACCGTGCCGGCGACGCTGTAGCTTGCTGGAGGAACGGGGGCGGGTGCAGGAGCCGGCGCGGGAGTTGCCGGCTGCGGAGCAACGAGCGGGAAGGCAACAGGAGATCCACCGCCGCCTCCGCCGCAGGCCGCAAGGCTGACGAGAAGGGTGGTGCTCAGCGCGCGCGTGATGGCCCTGGGCCTCGCGCGACCTGACGGCATGGACGAAGTAAGGCCTGTTGGTGTTGTCATGTCGTTGCTTGCGGCGTTCTTCGCCGGCTGTTCTCTGCTTCACATCCGGCGTTCCCTTTTCTTCGGAGCCGGTCCTGCGGGCAGAGTAGCCACGCACATGAATCTGAAACTGAGCGTTTCTGAGCGCGTCTCGCGGTTTCCACATGCCTCTTGCCGCGGCGCTCAGGGCCGGGGCGGGCAAGTCCCGCTTCAACAACCGGTGGCGGGAGCCGGCAGCCGATGCAGCGTCGCAATGCGCGAGGCAAAGATGATCACGGCCTGCAGCACGAACCCCGCGAGTGCCAGCAGCAGGCAGGCCGGCTCTCCCCATGCCGCGCCGACCGCACCACCGAGCGTCGCGCCGATGGGCCGCGCGCCCGCATTGATCGTGAGGAACACGGCCGACACACGGCCCAGCATGGCCGCGTCCGTCACGCTCTGGCGCAGCGTGGCGGTCGTGATGACCCAGACCATCGGCCCCGCGCCGAACAGGAAGAACGACAACGCGGCCAGCGATGCGTTCGGCACGATGAGCGTCGCAGCCATCGTGGCTGCCGCGACGACAGCCACGGCAGGCCCGACCTGGATCGCGCGACCAAAAGGCATGCGCGCCACGACACGCGACGTGAGCAGCGCGCCGACCACCATGCCCGCGCCATACATCGCCAGCGTGAAGCCGACCGCCTGCGCACCCAGGCCCAGCACGCGCACGGCATAGGGCACATACCCCGCCTGCAGCACGAACCATGAGATGTTGAAGACCGCGCCCGTCATCAGCATGGGACGCAGCAGCGTGTGCTGCCAGACGAAGCGCGCACCGTCGCGCACGTCGAGCAGCGGATGGCGCTGCGATGCCGCGTTGCGTGGCGCTTCGCTCAGCTTCAGCAGCAGGCCCACGGCCGAGACGGAAAGCAGCGCCGCCAGCACGAACGCAGCCGGCGCACCGGCCCACGCGACCAGCGCGCCTGCGAGCGCAGGGCCGGCGGTAAAAGCCGCACTGCGCGCCAGCTCCAGCCGGCCGTTGGCTGCTGCCAGCGCATCGCGCGGAACCAGTGCCGGCACCAGCGCGGGCGCTGCCACGCTGAAGCCGACAGTGCCGACGGCCCCCAGAAAGCCGAGCACGGCCAGCCATCCGATGCTCAAGCGCGATGCGAGCACCATCGCCAGCAGCACCAGCAAAGACACAGCCCGCAAGGCTTCGGACCAGACCATCAGCCGCCGCCGCGACATGCGGTCCGCGAGCAAACCCATCGGCATCGAGACCAGCAGAAAGGGCAGCGTCTGGATAGCGGCCAGGAAGCCGATTTCTCCCGGCCCGGCGCCGAGCGCGAGCACCGCCACCAGCGGCACGGCCGCAAGGCTCAATTGCTCGGCGGATTGCGCCGCGAGGTTGGACCACGCGAGATTCAGGAAGGGGCGGGGGAGGGCTGCGGACATGCGGATAGGGCCTTGGTGGAAAGCCTCATCTTGCGAGCCGGCGCCGCCTTGCGCTGGCCGTTTACGGACCTGAAAGCAATCGGCCCGGATGCCGGTCAGCGCCGGGTTTTTGTCGTCGCTTCCGGCGCAATGGCCGCCATCATGAAGTCGATGAAGGCCCGCACCTTGGCCGCCGGCAGATGGCGCGACGGATACAGCGCGTACAAGGGAAAGCGCTCGTCCGGCCAGTCGGGAAACAGGTCGACGAACTCGCCGCTGTCGAGCTGCGACTGGATGCCCACCGCCTTGATCTGCGCCACGCCGACACCCGCAAGGGCGGTGGCGAGGATGGTGCCCGCATCGGTCAGCAGCAGCCGTCCCGTGGTGGGCACCTTGATCAGCTTGCGGCCGCGCTGGAACTCCCATGCGTAGGGCTGTCCCGTGACCGGGTTGCGCACCTGCAGGCAGGCGTGATCGACCAGGTCCGCCGGCTTGGCGGGCCGGCCGTGGCGCTTGATGTAGGCCGGCGTCGCGACGGTGACGATGCGCGTGTCCATCAGCTTGCGCGCGACCAGCGACGACGACGGCGGCTCGCCGAAACGCACCGCGATGTCGAAGCCCTCGGCCACGAGGTCGCCAAGCTGGTCGCGCGCAATCAGCTCCAGCGACAGCTCGGGGTAGAGCGCGAGAAAGCGCGGCAGATGCGGTGCCAGCAGCAGGCGGGAGGTGAAGGCGTCGGTGTTCACGCGCAGCCGCCCGCGCACCGCGCCGGACGCACCGGCCGTGAGCGTGACCGCGTCCTCGATGCCCAGCACCAGCGGGTTGATGTTGGCGTAGAGCAGCCGGCCTTCGTCGGTGAGGCTCAGCGACCGCGTGGTGCGGTCGAACAGGCGCACGCCGATGCGCGCTTCGAGCCGTGCGATGGCGCGGCTGACACCGGAGGGCGTGAGGCCCAGCGCCTGCGCGGCGCTGGCAAAGCTGCCGCCTTCGACGACGGCAGCGAGCACGCCCACGTTGGAGAGAAGTCGTCCGTCGAGTGCCATTTTTTATTCGTGATTAGGTGTCATGAATGATATGTCTTCGAGTCGCTTTACTCAAAGAAGGCCAATTCCTAACATTCGCCGCATCGCATTCAACAACAAGGAAATTTCATGTACGCCATCACAGGTATCACGGGCCAGGTCGGGGGCGCTGCGGCGCGCGCGTTGCTGGCTGCGGGCCAGCCCGTTCGCGCGGTGGTTCGCGATGCGGCCAAGGGCCGGGCCTGGTCCGATCTCGGTTGCGAAATCGCCGTCGCCGAAATGGAAGACGCGCAGGCGCTGACGCGAGCCTTCACGGGCGCGACCGGTGTCTTCGTCTTGCCGCCCTCGAATTTCGATCCCGAACCGGGGTTTCCGGAGGCCAGGGTCGTCATCTCCGCTGTGCATCAGGCGCTTGCCGCGGCGCGTCCGGCGCGCGTGGTCTGTCTTTCGACCGTTGGCGCGCAGGCCACGCAATCGAACCTGTTGAGCCAACGCACGTTGATGGAAGAAGCGCTTGCCACGCTGCCCTTGCCCGTCACCTTCCTGCGGCCCGCCTGGTTCCTGGAGAACCTGAGCTGGGACATTGCGCAGGCGCGCGAGGCGGGCGTTCTCTCCAGCTTCCTGCAGCCGCTCGACAGGGCCGTGCCGATGGTTGCCACAGCCGATGTGGGCGCGGTTGCCGCGGCATTGCTGATGCAGCGCGAAGCGCCTCCGCGCATCGTCGAACTGGAAGGCCCCGAGCGGTTGAGCCAGCACGGCATTGCGGATGCACTCTCGAAGGCGCTTGGCCGCCCGGTCCATGCACAGGCGGTGCCGCGCGAAACCTGGGGCGCGCTTTTTCGGGCGCAGGGCACGCGCGATCCGATGCCGCGCATCCAGATGCTCGACGGCTTCAACGAAGGCTGGATCTGCTTCGAGGGCGACGACGCGAGCGTCCGCAAGGGGAACGTCGGTGTCGCGGAAGTCCTGCGCGCGCTCGTGGGCTAAGCGCTGCGCGCCAGCATGTCCTCGAACCATTCGGCGACGTACTGCGCTTCCGGCGCCGCATCGGGCGCAAGGCCGTAGTAGTAGCGGTCGAGCGCCATGCGCGATGTGGAAAGCGGCGACTGCAGGCGGCCCGAAGCGAGGTCGTGCGCCACCAGCGAGGTGGGCGCGAGCGCGATGCCCAGGCCGTCGACCGCAGCCTGCAGCACGAAATGCAGGTGATCGAACTGCAGCCGCCCGGCTGGTCGCGTGCGCGGCGCGCCGACATGCTTCTTCCACGCGTCCCAGTCTTCCTTGCGCGTCTTGGCGGAGAGCTGCACGTGCGATGCGAGTGAACGCAGGTCGGGCAATGGATGGGTCTTGAACAACGCCGGCGCGCCGACCACCAGCACTTCGTCTTCGAGAAAAGGCCGGACCTTGATGGACGGCGGCCAGCCGTCGAGGCCACGGCGCACCGCGATGTCGAAGCTGTCGAGCGCCTGCTCGGGCATGACGGTGCTGGTGATGACCTGCGGCTCGATGTCGGGATAGCGCTCGACAAACGAGGGCAGGCGCGGAATGAGCCAGCGCACCGCGAAAGAAGGACGCACGTTGATCCGCACCGCACGCGCCGGTCCCTGCGCCTGCAGCGCCTGCGCGGCCGACGTGATCTGTGCGAGCGCGGGTTCGACCTCGGTGAAGAACTGCTGCCCCTCGGCGGTCAGCGCGACCTGCCGGATGCGGCGCTCGAACAGCGCCACGCCAAGAAAAGTTTCAAGGCTTTTGATCTGCCGGCTCACCGCGCTGTGCGTGACATGAAGCTCCAGCGCCGCGCGCGTGAAGCTCAGGTGGCGGGCTGCGGCGGCAAAGGCGCGCACGGCGTTGAGGGGCGGTTCTCTGAGCGGCATGCGTGCGATTTTCTCACGCATGCGGGGCGTTAATGTCGTTTGTCGGCGGGCGTTGCGGCGGCGCACCATCGGGCTTCGATGTCTTCCTCTCTCTCCGCCCCAACCCCCAGCTCCACCGACCTGAACTCGCGCCGTGCGGCGATGGCGCTCGGCCTTTCGCTGCCGGCCGACGTCGTGCTGTACCTGCTGCTGCCGATGTATGCGAGCCAGTTCGGCGTGACCCTGGCCGAAGCCGGCATGCTGCTCGCGGCCAACCGGCTCGTGCGCATCGCGGGCTACGGCTGGGTCGCGCGCTTCTATGCACGCAACGGCGACCGGCTGACCTGCACTATTGCCGTGGTGGCGGCGGCGGTTTGCGGAATCGGCTATGCCACCTTGTCCGGCTTCTGGGCGCTGCTGCCGCTGCGGCTGACCTGGGGCCTGTGCTTCGCGGCGCTGAACCTGTCGACGCAGGCGCTGGCCACAGCCGATCCGGTGGGTGCGGCGCGGCGCAACGGCCGTTCGCGCGCCTTCATCGCGATGGGGCCGGTGCTGGCGCTGCCGCTGGGGGCTGTGCTGGCGCATGCGTACGGGCCGCGCGTGATCTTCGGCATCCTCGCCGTGTTCTCGCTGATGGCATGGTTCGTCACGCGGCGGCTGCCGGCGGCGCCGCATGCGGTCGGCAAGCCCGCGCGGCGCTTCAAATGGCCCAACAGCCTCGACAGCTGGTCGTTCATGGAAGGATTCGCGCTCGACGGGCTTTTCATCATCGGCCTGTCGTACCTGGGCAAGGACCTGATGCCGGGCGGTGCGGTGATCGTGGCCGGCGTGCTGCTGGCGCTGCGCTACCTCGCGGAAATCCTGCTGAGCCCGGTCGGCGGCCACATGGCGGAACGCTTCGGTGCCGAACGCCTGCTGGTGAGCCTGTCGCTCGTGACGGCCATCGCGCTCGTGGGCTTCGGCCTCGGCTGGCTGTGGAGTTGCGCGGCCCTGATCGTGGTGCTGCGCGCGCTGCAACTGCCCTTGCTGCCGCCCATCGTGGCGCGGCGCACGCCCGGGCCGGAGCGCGTGCAGGCGCTGGCCGCGCGCTCGGTGTGGCGCGACATCGGCGCCGGTACCGGGCCTTTGATCGCGGGGGTGCTGTTGCCGATCGCCTCGCCGCCGTGGATCTACGGCACTGCCGCGCTGCTGCTCGCGCTGGCGGCATTGGCCTGTGGCTGGAATGCATCGTCGTCGCCCACACCCGATGCGGCGCGACCCGCAGGCTGAAGAACAATCCCATCTTTCACACACTCACGTTCACACACAGGAACACCCGCGATGACCACGCCCCAGACCATCGACACCGTGGCCCAGCTCGAAGCCTTGTTCGGCGTGCCCGGCGAGGCCTCGCTGAAGAAGGAGGTGCCGTACCTGCACCCGTCCTACCAGGCGCTGATTGCCGCCTCGCCCTTCGCGGTGCTTGCCACGCTCGGCGCCGATGGCCTGGACGCCTCGCCGCGCGGCGACCCACCCGGCTTCGTGGCCGTGCAGGACGAAAAGACCTTGCTGCTGCCCGAGCGGCGCGGCAACAACCGCATCGACAGCCTGCGCAACATCGTGGCCGACCCGCGCGTGGCGCTGCTGTTTCTGATTCCCGGCGTGGGCGAAACGCTGCGTGTGAACGGCAAAGCACGCATTACCACCGAACCGGCATTGATGGCGCGCTTTGCCATGGAAGGCAAGCTGCCGCAGTGCGTGATCGAGATCAAGGTGGAAACGGTGTTCTTCCAGTGCGCCCGCGCGATCCAGCGATCGAAGCTGTGGGCGCCGCTGCCGGCGGATGCAAAGCGCGAAGTGCCTACGCCGGGCGCGATTCTTTCGGCGCTGACCGAATCGGCGTTCGATGGGCAGACCTATGACCGGGAACTGCCGGCCAGGCAGCAGTCGACGCTGTACTGACCGGACGGCGATCCGCGTCAGGCGCACATGAAAAAGCCCGCATGCGCGGGCTTCGTGGTGGGGTGCATCAACGCACCCAGTGGCACACCCGGTGGTGATGGCGGGCGTCCCACTTGCACACCTTGTGCTTTTGCGGGTGATGGGGCGCCGCCGAAGCGATGCCCGGGGCCAGCAAGGCCAGGCCGGCGAACGCGAGGATGCCGGAAAGAATGAGCTGCTTGGTTTTCATGGTGGTCTTTCTAAGCAATGACATCGTGGATGGATGTGCGTCGTTCATCAGGCGCACCCACCCAACGATCCATGAATGCTTTTGGATGACCTCCAAAGGCTTGGTGCCTTCGCACGGCCGCGCCGTCAGGCCGGCCCCTCGGCCTGCCGCTTCAGGCCCTGCAGCACCTCGGGGAAATCGGCCGTCACCATCGGCCCGAACTGCGCCGCCGACGGGCCGGTGACCTCGGTGCTGTAGGTGACCCTGGCCCCGCCGGAGGGCAGGGGCACGATGGCGTGGCGCACCAGCACATGGGTGCCGTCGATGACGGTCGCGTCCGTGAAGCTCTCGTTTTCCCTGACGTCCACCAGCGTGCTGATGAAAGCCTCTTCGCCGGGCGGCTTCATCGAAAAAGTGGTGCCCTTGGCGAACGGGCCGTGAAGGTCGATGTGCTCGATGCCCGCGTTCCAGGCCTTCCAGCCCGCAACGTCCTTGAAGAGCTGCCACACGCGCGCGGGCGACGCGCTGGTCTCGATGCTTTCGTCATAGGTCCACATGGATGTCTCCTTGGGTCATGCCGTCAGGGGCGAAGGCGAATGGGCCGCTGCGGGTTCAGGCCCGGCCGGGCTCCACCGCCTGTTCGGAGCGCGCGTCGTGCCCGATGATCAACACCAGCGCAAAGGCCACCACCGACAGCAGCGCCAGGAAGATCACCGCGTAGAGGTCGTTGCCCATGCGGTCCTTCAGTGCGCCGAAGATGGTCGGGCCGATGTAGCCGCCGAGGTTGCCGATGGAGTTGATCCAGGCAATGCCCGCGGCCGCAGCGGTGCCGCTCAGCAGGGCGGTCGGCAGGGTCCAGAAGGTGGGCAGCGCGCTGAAGATGCCGAAGGCGGCCAGCGTCACCGCCGCCATCTTTGGAACCGGTGCGCTGATCTGCGCCGCCAGCACGAGGCCGATGAAGATGCAGGCCAGCGGAATCAGCAGGAACCACTTGCGCTCCTTGCGCGCGTCGGAGGCACGCGTCCAGAACAGCATGGCAATGGCGCCGACCAGGTACGGAAAGGCGTTGATGAAGCCGATCTGCACATTGCTCAGCCCGCCGAAGCCCTTGATAATCTGCGGCAGGAAGAAGCTCAGGCCGTACAGCGGCACGGTGATGCCCATGTAGACGAAGCCCAGCCCGATCACGCGCGGGTTCAGCAGCGACTGCTTCCACGAAATCTTGTTGATCGACTCGCGGTTGCGGCGCTCGGCGTCCAGCGTCTTCTGCAGCCAGTTGCGCTCTTCATCGGTGAGCCACTTGGCATCCTTCGGACCGTCGGGCAGGTACATCAGCACGACGAAGGTCAGCAGCAGCGAGGGCAGCGCTTCGAGGATGAACAGCCACTGCCAGCCGTGCATGCCGCCGATGCCGTCCATGTTCAGGATGTAGCCCGAGATCGGCGAGCCGATGACGGTGGAAATCGGAATCGCGAACATGAACCAGCCCACGATGCGCGCGCGGTACGCCGCCGGAAACCACAGCGTGATGTAGAAGATCACGCCCGGAAAGAAGCCGGCCTCGGCAATGCCCAGCAGAAAGCGCACGACGTTGAAACTGGTCGAGCCGCCCACCCAGGCCTGCGCCGCCGACAGGATGCCCCAGCTGAACATGATGCGGGCGATCCAGCGTCGCGCGCCGAAGCGCTCCAGCGCCATGTTGCTCGGCACCTCGAACAGGAAGTAGGCCAGGAAGAAGATGCCCGCCGCGCTGCCGAACACGGCGGCGGAAAAGCCCAGGTCCTTGGACATGGAGGCCCCGGCAAAGCCGAGGTTCACGCGGTCCAGGTAGGCGATGAAGTAGCTGACCATCAGGAGCGGCAAGAGCCGCCAACTGATCTTCGAGATGGTTCTCTGTTCGATGGGATTCATGGTTGTCTCCGGTGTTGTGTAAGTGGTTTTGTGGAGCCTGTCAGATGCGGGGAGAGGGCGGCCATTGCCGCCGCTGCGGTGTTACTGGTGTGGTGATTGCTCCTGCTGCTGATGTTGTTGCTGTTGCTGCGCTCTCATGACCTGGTGCCGTCGCCAGTAGTGGCCGACCGCCGCCTTGAAGTGTTCCTTCTGCTTGCCCAGGCCCAGCTTGACCTTGGTGGTGCGCGCACCGCCGAGCTTGCGCTTGTCGGGGTGGGTCACGATCAGCGTGTCGCCGAAGCTGCTGTCCTTGTAGGTCATGCCCTTGACCTCGTCCCACGGAATCGGCGAAGCGCCCTCGGCGCTCGGGTGCAGGCCGGTATAGCTGATGTCGATGCGGTTGCCGTTCTTCAGCGCGAAGCTGATCGGCGGAAAGTGGCGCAGCACCACCGCGCGCTCTTCTTCCGTTGCGGGTTCGTAGCGGTAGGCGAGGCTGAGTTCGTGGTTTTCCACGAAGCGCTGCTCGTACTCGCTCCACATGCGCTGCTCGATGGCGGTGGCGGTCTCGATGAAGTCGGCCCACGAGGCCTGCGGTGCGGTGGCGACGATGGCGCCGTAGGCGCTCTCGGGTACGTGGTGGCCGACGTTGCGCATGCGTTCGAGCAGCGGCGGATGACTGTCATAGGGGTGCGGCACGCCGGCGGTCTTCATGGTCTCGATGAAGGCGTCGGAGCCCGCGTACGGCGGCAGGCCTGCAGCCACGAAGCCGGCGATGCCCAGCGCGCCATCGTGCTGGCGGTTCTGCTCGAACAGCTTCTGCTCGACGTCGTTGCGGTAGCTGGCGTAGGCCGAAATCTTGATCAGCGATCGCACGATGGCGCTCGGTGCCGTCAGGCCGGCGGCCACGCGGTCGGCCTTGTATTCGCGCTCGCGGCTGTCGCGCGCCAGGGCGAACGCGAAGATCATGCGGTACAGGCGCAGCAGGTAGTGCGCCACGATGGTCAGGCCGGCGCTGCGCATCTTCCAGGTGTACTGGTCGAATTGCAGCAGCTTGGGGCCGAGCGCCGCGCTGCTGCGAGTGTCGCCACCGCCCAGGTGGGCCAGCTCGTGCGCCAGCACCGCATCGGCCTCGGTCTGGTCGAGCACGCGCAGCAGCGGAATGCTGACGAACAGCGTGCGGCCGTGCAGCGCTTGCCTGCCGACCTCGCAGGGCGCCTCGGTCACGAAGAAATTGGTGTCGATGCCGGCCACGATCTGGTCGGGCGGCGCGGTCTGCACCCGGCCGGCCAATTCGCGGATGCGTGCCCACAGGCGCGGTGCGTCGGTTTCAGCGATCAGCTCTCCCTTGATCTCGTTGCCCGAGGGCAGTGTCTTGAACAGCGTGTAGATCGCATAGAACACAGCCGCCGCAGCCGCGATGCCCGCGATGGCGATGAGCTTGATGTAGTAGCTGTGCCAGAAATAGGCAGTGAGCCAGAACGACAGCCACACCAGCATGGCGCCCTGCAACACGACCTCGACCGCGCTGGACACCGTCATCAGCCGCCAGCCGGCCACGAAGCTCGCATAGCGCAGGCCGCGATTGGCAAAGGCCAGCGCGCCCAGCACCAATGCCGCCGCGAGCAGCGCCGCACCGAGCACGATCGTCCAGATGGCGGCGCGGTCGGCCCAGTGGAACTGCCACTGCATCGAATACGGGCTGCAGACCTTGTCGTGAAAGTCCTTGTCCTCGGCGGCGGTGGCTTCACAGGCTTTTGAAAGCGGATGGCTGCGGTAGAACTCCGCGGTCTCGGCCTTGTCGCTGGCGGACAGCCGGGTGTCGGCGGCGATGCGTTTTTCGATCGACTGCAGGAAGGTCGCGTCCTGCGAGCGCAAGGCGTATTCGGTGAACACCAGCGTCGCCGCCGGTATGGCGAAGAGCGACACGAGCGTCAGGAGAAACACGCGCAGCAGATCGGCGCGAATCGTCGGGGCTGGGGCCATGGGTCACTTCTCCTGGAGAGCACTTGCTGTGCGTTGTTTGTTGTTAGAGCGATCCGGGAAGGCGATAGGGTAGCGGGCGATGGCGCGATTGCGAAGGGCATCGCGCATGGCGCGAAGCACGGTGGGCGTCAAGCGGGGTTGCGCACCGACCTGCGCGCAAATAAGGTTATCGCCTTTCTGTCGTTCCACGCCCCGGGGCGCAGGTATAGCCTTCGTGCTCACTTATGACTGTCGCCTCCGTCACTCCCCCGGTTTCTTCTTCGTCGTCTTCTTCTTCTTCCCCATCGCCTGTGGCCTGGATCGCCGGTGTCGGCGCCAGCGCCGGGCTGGGCGCGGCGCTGGCGCGGCGTTTCGCGGATGAAGGCTTCATCGTCGCGCTGACCGGCCGCACGCAAGCGCAGTTGCAGGCGGTGGCCGGCGAGATCGAAGCGGCCGGCGGCCAGGCCCATGCCTTTGCGGGCGATGTGGCGAGCGAGGCCGAGATCCATGGCATCGCGCAGCGGGTGAGGGCGCTCGGCCCGCTCACGGTGGCGATCTTCAACGCGGCCAGCGCGGTGCGGGCACCGACGCTCGACATCTCGGTCGACCAGTTCACCCAAGCCTGGCGCACCAGCGCGCTGGGCGGCTTCGTCTTCGGGCGCGAGGCGCTGCGCGGCCTGCTGGCCAACACCTTCGATGCCGATGGCGCCAAGGGGCGGGGCAGCCTGCTGTTCACCGGTGCCACGGCGGCGCTGCGCGGCAAGCCGCCGTTCGCGGCCTTCGCCGCGGCCAAGGCCAGCCTGCGCTCGCTGAGCCAGAGCCTGGCGCGCGAATTCGGCCCGCAGGGCATTCATGTGGCGCACGTGGTGATCGATGGTGGCATCGACGGCGAGCGCCTGCGCAACAACGCGCCGCAGCGCGTGGCGCAAGCCGGCGACGACGGGCTGCTGCAGCTCGAAGCCATCGCCGAAAGTTACTGGCAACTGCATGTGCAGCACCGCAGCGCGTGGACGCAGGAACTCGACCTGCGCCCGTTCAAGGAACCGTTTTGAGGAGTCACGCCGCATGAGCGTCGGATCGAATGGCCAGATGCTGGCTGCAACGCTGCCTTCGGTGGAAGCCGAACTCAACTACCTGAAGGCGGGCGAGGGCCGCCCCGTCAGCTACACCTTCGAGCCGCCGCCCGGCGTGCCATGGGTCACCGGCACGCTGGAGCCGCGCCGCGTGAACATTCGCGACGGCCGGCCGCTGGTGGCGCTGAACGAGCTGTCGCTGGACCGCAGCGGCTTCACGCAGATTTCGCACCGTAGCGTGGTGGCTGATTTCTCGCACGACGCAACCATCCGCGACATCTACTACCGCGAGTCCGAAGCCCTGCTGCGCGACATCACTGGCGCCGAAAAAATCGTGGTGTTCGACCACACGCTGCGCGACAGCGCGCAGGGTTCGCGCCGCACGGCCGAGCTGCGCGAGCCAGTGCGGCGCGTGCACAACGACCAGACTTTCGTTTCCGCGCCGCGCCGGGTGCGCGACCATCTGCCACCCGATGAAGCCGAGGTGCGCCTGAAGCAGCGCTTTGCCATCATCAACCTGTGGCGGCCGCTGGCCACGGTCGAGCGGCTGCCGCTCGCGCTGTGCGATGCGCGCTCCATCGCCTTCGAGGACATGGTGCCGAGCGACCTGGTCTACCCCGACAAGGTGGGCGAAACCTATTCATTCACCTACAACCCGAACCACAGCTGGTACTGGTTCCCAAGGCTGCGGCCCGATGAAGCGCTGCTGCTGAAGATCTACGACTCGCGCGAGGACGGCGTCGCGCGCTTCACCGCGCACACCGCCTTCGAAGACCCGACCGGCGCGCCCGAGGCACCGCCGCGCCGCAGCATCGAGTTGCGCGCGCTGGTTTTCTGGCCGGCCGGCAAATGAGCACCGGCAAGCAACTGCGGCTGGGCGCGTTCATGCGCCCGGTCAGCATCCACACCGGCGCGTGGCGCTACCCGGGCGCATGGCGAGATGCCAACTTCAACTTCGAGCACCTGAAGCAACTGGCGCAGACGCTGGAGCGTGGCCGCTTCGACGCCTTCTTCATGGCCGACCACCTGGCCGTACTCAACATGCCGATCGAGGCCCTGCAGCGCAGCCACACGGTCACCTCGTTCGAGCCTTTCACGCTGCTGTCGGCGCTGGCGCAGCACACGAAGCACCTGGGCCTGGTGGCGACGGCCTCGACCACCTTCGACGAGCCGTTCCACGTGGCGCGCCGCTTTGCATCGCTCGACCACCTGAGCGAGGGCCGCGCGGGCTGGAACATCGTGACCACCTCCAACCCCGACGCCGCGCTGAACTTCGGCCGCGAAGACCACATGGAACACGACGAGCGCTATGCCCGCGCCCGCGAGTTCTACGACGTGGTCACCGGCCTGTGGGACAGCTGGGCCGACGATGCCTTCGAGCGCGATGTCGAAAGCGGTCGCTTCTTCGATCCGGCCAAGCTGCATGTGCTGAACCACAAGGGCAAGTACCTGTCGGTGCGCGGCCCGCTGCACATCGCGCGGCCGGTGCAGGGCTGGCCGCTGATCGTGCAGGCCGGTGCCTCGGAAGCAGGGCGGCAGCTCGCGGCCGAAACGGCCGAGGCCGTGTTCGCCGCGCCGGGCACGCTGGCCGCGGCGCGCAGCCTGTATGCCGACATCAAGGGCCGCATGCGCGCGATCGGCCGCGACCCGGACCACCTGAAGATATTGCCGGCCGCCTTTGTGGTGGTCGGCGACACGCTGGAAGAGGCGCGCGCCATTCGCGCCCGGCTTGACAGCTTCGTGCACTACGACAGCGCCATCGCCTCGCTCTCCATCGCCCTCGGCCACGACGCCTCGAAGTTCGATCCCGACGGTCCGCTGCCCGAAGTGCCCGAGACCAACGCCAGCCAGAGCGGCCGTGCCCGCGTGGTCGAGTTGGCCCGCAGCGAGAAGCTCACCGTGCGCCAACTGGCCCAGCGGCTGGGCGGCTATGGCGGGCTGGCCTTTGTCGGCACGCCGCAGACCATTGCCGACGAAATGCAGGAATGGCTCGACAGCGAAGGCAGCGACGGCTTCAACATCATGTTCCCGTGGCTGCCCGGCGGGCTCGACGCCTTCGTCGACAAGGTGGTGCCCGAGCTGCAGCGGCGCGGCATCTTCCGGCGTGAATACGAAGGTCGTACCCTGCGTGAGAACCTCGGCCTGCCGCGCCCGGCCAACCGATTCTTTGCCCAGAATTAGCATCGGCTGAGCCCGACCCCACGCCTGCACCGATTGCCGCGCTTGGCGACAATCGGGCCAATGCGTTCTTCTCCTTTCTTCAAGATGGCCCTGCTGCTGGGCCTGCTTTCGGCCATCGGGCCTTTCGCCATCGACATGTACCTGCCGGCGCTCCCCGCCATCGGGCAGAGCCTGCATGCCGACATCGGCGCGGTGCAGTTGAGCCTCACGGCCTTCTTTCTTTCGCTGGGCGCGGGCCAGTTGCTGTACGGGCCAATCTCCGACATGGTCGGGCGCAAGCCGCCGCTGTATGCGGGCCTCGTGCTGTTCGCGCTGGCCAGCGTGGGCTGTGCGCTGGCAACCGACATCCAGACGCTGATCGTGCTGCGCTTCATCCAGGGCCTGGGTGCGGCGGCCGGCATGGCGATTCCTCGTGCGGTGGTGCGCGACCTGCACACCGGCACCGACGCCGCACGGCTGATGTCGCTGCTGATGCTGGTGTTCAGCGTGTCGCCGATCCTGGCGCCGCTTGCGGGCAGCGTGGTGATCGCGTTCGCCGGTTGGCGCGGCGTGTTCTGGGCCGTGACGATCGCGGCGGTGGCCGGCCTGGCGATGATGGTCAAGCTGCTCGATGAAACACGCCCCGCCTCGGAGCGCGTCGAAAGCAGCCTGGGCAGCGCGCTGTCGGCCTACTGGCTGCTGCTGCGCGACACCCATTACCTCGGGCTGGTGTTCATCGGCAGCTTTGCGATGGCGGGCTTCTTCACCTACCTGGCCAATTCGTCGTTCGTGATGATCGACCACTACGGCCTGTCGCCCGCCATGTACAGCGTGGCCTTCGGCGTGAACGCGGCGGCCTTCATCGCGGCGTCGCAATTCACCGGGTCGCTGGGCGAGCGCTTCGGGCTGGTCAACCTCGTCAAGTTTTGCGTGGTGTGCTGCGGCGTGGCCATGGTCGCGATGTTCATTTACTTCGCGACGGGCGGCGACAGCATCTGGGTGCTGATCGTCCTGTACTTCATCGCCTCGGGCTTCATGGGCCTCGTGATTCCCACCACCGGCGTGCTGGCGCTCGAAATGCACGGCGCCATTGCCGGCACGGCCTCGGCGCTGCTCGGCACGCTGCAGATGCTGACCGGCGCGCTGGCGATGGCGGTGGTCGGCCTCTTCACCGACGGCCGCCCGCTGCCGATGGTGGCCGGCATGGCGGCAGGCGCGCTCATCGCGCTGGTGCTGACCTGGCTCACGCTGGGCGGCGTGCGCTCCGAACCCACGCGGGAGGCGCAGCGAGCTTGATGAACACCGCATCCGCAGGCGCCGCACGCCCGGTGGCCGAAGACTCTTCTCACCGCCAGCCCATCGACGGGCTGGCTTCGCCCGAGCGCGGCTGGGCGATGCTGGTCATCATCCTCGGGCTGATCGTGGCGGTGCTCGACGGCACCATCGTCAACCTGGCGCTGCCGGGCATTGCGCGCGAACTGCAGGCCAGCCCGTCGCAGGCGATCTGGGTGGTCAACGCGTACCAGATCGCCACGCTGGTGATGCTGCTGCCGCTGGCTTCGCTGGGCGACCTCGTGGGCTACCGGCGTGTGTACCTCGTGGGCATGGCGGTGTTCACGGTGTCTTCGCTGGCCGCGACCTTCGCCAATTCGCTGGGCACGCTGATCGCGGCGCGCGCCTTCCAGGGTCTGGGGGCGGCGGGCATCATGAGCGTGAACGCGGCGCTGGTGCGGCTGACCTATCCCTCGTCGCAACTGGGCAAAGGCATGGCCATCAATTCGCTGGTGGTGGCCACGTCTTCGGTGGCCGGGCCGTCGGTGGCGGCCGCCATCCTGTCGGTGGCTTCGTGGCCCTGGCTCTTTGCCATCAACGTGCCGCTGGGCATCATCACCTTCGTGCTGGGCATGAAGGCGCTGCCGTTCAATCGCGTGGCGCCGGCAGCGGGGCTGCGGTTTTCTCCGATCGACGTGGCGCTCAACGTGCTGATGTTCTCGCTGGTGTTCCTGGGCGTGGACCGCCTCGGCGTGCGCGAAGGCGCGGTGGACACGGGCGGCTCGCAGGCTTCGGCCTGGGCGATCCTGCTGGCCGGGCTGGTGGTGGGCTTTGTCTACCTGCGGCGCCAGCGCAAAGAGGCGGTGCCGCTTTTCCCCATCGACCTGTTGCGCATTCCGGTGTTCGCGCTGTCGATGGGCACCTCGGTCGCCGCGTTCTGTGCGCAGATGCTGGCCTACATCGCGCTGCCTTTCCTGCTGCTCGACGTGTACGGCCGCAGCCACATCGAGGCCGGGTTGCTCATCACCGCATGGCCGCTGGCCATCGTGGTGATGGCGCCCATCGCCGGGCGGCTGATCGGCCGCTACCCCGACGGGCTGCTCGGCGGCATCGGCCTGGCGCTGCTGGCCGCGGGCCTTGCGTTGCTGGCGGCGCTGCCCGCGCATCCGGGCAATGCGGACATCGCCTGGCGCATGGCGCTGTGCGGGCTGGGCTTCGGGCTGTTCCAGTCGCCGAACAACCACACCATCGTCACCTCGCCGCCGGCGCACCGCAGTGGTGCGGCCAGCGGCATGCTGGGCACGGCCCGGCTGACCGGCCAGACGCTGGGCGCGGTGGTGCTGGCGGCGGTCTTCAGCCTCTGGAGCCCGCATGGCGGCCACGGGCCGGTGGTGGCGCTGGTGCTGGCGGCAAGTTGTGCGGCGGTGGCGGCAGTCTTCAGCACTCTGCGCCTCAGGACGACAAGCCACGCCGCCTGAATGAGTTAGGGTGCTCACCTATGAAGGAAGTACCTGACACAGTGGTCTGCCCGGGTTGCGATGCGGTCTATGCCCGCGCGACGCTGCATCCGCGCGACGTGGCGCACTGCCCGCGCTGCGGCACCGAGCTGGAGCGGCACCCCGGCTCGCAGCAGCGGCGCATTCTTCCGCTGACGGTGGCGAGCCTGATCATGTTCGCCATTGCGAACCTGTTTCCCATTGTCGAGATCGAGCTGCGAGGCCTGCGCAGCCAGACCACGCTGGCCGGTGCGGTGCTGGTGCTGAGCGCCGAGGGCATGTCGCCGGTGGCCTTGCTGGTGCTGGCCACCACCATCCTGTTTCCGCTGCTGCAGTTGTGCATCCTGGCCTACCTGCTGATTCCGTTGAGCCGCGAGCACCGGCCGCTGGGCTTTGCAATCCTGGTGCGGGCCATGCAGTCGCTGCGGCCCTGGGGAATGATCGAGGTGTTCCTGCTCGGCGTGCTGGTGGCCATCGTCAAGCTGTCGAGCATGGCGACGGTGGTGCCGGGGCCGGCGCTGTGGGCCTTCGTGGCGCTCACGGTCACGCTGACGTCGGTGCTGTCGTTCAACCCCGGTGCGTTCTGGGGCATGGCTTTCCGGTCGCCAGGGGAGACCGGCGGGCGGGACGCGCCGGAGACGCCCGCATGAAGTCGCCGCTGGCCCGCCTGCCTTTCAAGGTACAGAGGGCACCCGTCGAGGAAGAGGCCGACGACGAAGGCGCGCCGGTTGCCACCGCCGCGTCGCTCGGGCTGCTGGCCTGCCCGCATTGCGAAGCCGTGTGGCGCGACGCCGAAGAGGGCGATGCCTGTGGGCGCTGCGGCACCCATCTGCACACGCGCAAGCCGCAGAGCCTGAACCGCACCTGGGCCTTTTTGATCGCGGCCTGCGTGATGTACATACCGGCCAACCTGCTGCCGGTGATGATCACGCGCACGCTGTTCGGCGCGCAGTACGACACCATCCTGAGCGGCGTCATCTATTTCTGGGTCTCCGGCGCCTACGGGCTGGCGGCCATCGTCTTCATTGCCAGCTTTCTGGTGCCGCTGTTCAAATTGGCGGTGCTGTTCCTGCTGGTGGTGCTGGCGCAGCGCGGCAGCAGTTGGCGCCGGCGCGAGCGGGCCAAGCTGTATCACATCATCGAGATCATCGGCCGCTGGTCGATGCTCGATGTGTTCGTGGTTTCGCTGCTGACCGGGCTGGTGCAGATCCAGGGCTTTGCCGTCATCACGGCGGGCGTGGGCATCGCGGCTTTCGGCTCGGTCGTGGTGCTGACCATGCTGGCTTCGCTGAGCTTCGATCCGAAGCTCACCTGGGACAGCAAGGAAGAACAGGCGACGCAGCAAGAGCAGGCCATCGCGCAGGGACATGACAACAGGGATGAGAAACCAGCATGAGTGAAGAAGACGAATCGCAACCCCAGGGCAAACCGGCGCCATCCGCGCCGCCCGCATCGTCCGCGCTGCCCAAGCCACGCGTGGTGCGGCGGCGCGAATGGCTGCCCTCGCTGATCTGGCTCATTCCCATCGTGGCGGCGCTGGTCGGCATCACGCTGGTGGCGCGCATCCTGATGGAGCGCGGCCCCGAGGTCGTGCTGACCTTCAAGACAGCCGAAGGCCTGGAGGCCGGCAAGACCGTCGTGAAGTACAAGGACGTGCAGATCGGCCTTGTCACGCACCTGCGGCTGGCGCGGGACCGCTCGCATGTGCGCGTGCTGGTGCAGTTCAACAAGGACGCCGAGGGCTTCACCGCCGAAGACTCGCGCTTCTGGGTGGTGCGACCGCGCCTGGACACCTCGGGTATCTCGGGCCTGGGCACCTTGCTGTCGGGCGCGTACATCGGCGCCGACGCCGGCGCGTCGAAGGAAACCTCGGGCGAATTCACCGGGCTCGAAACACCGCCCATCGTCACGCGCGACGACTCGGGCCAGCAGTTCCTGCTGCGCGCCAACGATGTCGGCTCGCTCGACGTGGGCTCGCCGGTGTACTTCCGGCGCGTCAAGGTCGGGCAGGTGGCCGCGTACGAGCTGGACGGCGACGGCCGCGGCGTGACGATCCGCGTCTTCATCAATGCGCCGTACGACAAGTTCGTCGGCATAAACACCCGCTTCTGGCAGGCCAGCGGCATCGACGCGCAACTGAGCGCCAGCGGCTTCACGCTGCGCACGCAGTCGCTGGCGACCATCCTGCTCGGCGGCATCGCCTTCCAGGCGCCCGACGACGCAATGGGCCCGCTGGCCAAGACTAACGCCTCGTTCACGCTCGCGCAGGACGAAGCCACCGCCATGAAGGAGCCCGACGGTCCTTCGCAGACGCTGCTGATGTACTTCAACCAGTCGCTGCGCGGCCTCACGCCGGGTGCACCGGTGGACTTCCGTGGCGTGGTGATCGGCGAAGTCAAGTCGATCGGCGTCGAGTTCGATCGCGCCGAGCGCGAGTTCCGCATGCCGGTGCTGGTGCAGGTCTACCCCGACCGCCTGCGCCGCCGCGCCGGCGAAAGCGGCGTCGAATCGCGCACCAGCCAGCAGGAGCGGCTGCGTTTCCTGGCGGAGAAGGGCCTGCGCGCCCAGTTGCGCAACGGCAACCTGCTGACCGGGCAGGTGTATGTGGCGCTCGACTTCTTCCCGAAGGCGCCGCCGGCAAAGATCGACCTGAGCAAGAACCCGATCGAGCTGCCCACGATGGCCAACAGCCTCGACGAGATCCAGTCGCAGGTGCAGGAAATCGCGACCAAGCTCAACAAGGTGCCTTACGAGCAGATCGCGGGCGACCTGCGCACCACGCTCGCCACGCTCAACAAGACGTTGACCGCCACCGAGCAGACCGTCAACCGCATCAACAGCGACGTGACGCCCGAGCTGGCCGCGGCCATGAAGGACGTGCGCAAGACCGTCAACACGGCCGAACGCACGCTGGCCGACGATTCGCCCCTGCAGCAGGACATGCGCCAGACCTTGCGCGAGCTGACGCGCGCCGCTGGCTCGGTGCGCATCCTGACCGACTACCTCGAACGCCACCCCGAGTCGCTGCTGCGCGGCAAACCGGACGACAAGAAATGAAAAAGAAGACCTTCGCATGCGGCGCCGTGGCCGCCGCCCTGATCGCACTCGCAGGCTGCGCGAGCAAGCCCGACAGCTACTACACGCTCGCCAGCCCGGTGGTCGCCGCCGACGCCGCGCCATCGACACTGGCCAGCGCCACGCCGCTCTACATCGAGCTGGCGCCGGTGGCAGTGCCCGAGCGGCTCGCCCGGCCGCAGATGGTGGTGCGCCAGCCCAACGGCAGCGTGCAGGTCGAAGTGCTGGAGCAGCACCGCTGGGCCTCGTCCTTCGAGGACGAGCTGCGCGATGCGCTCTCGGGCGGCATCGCGGGACGGCTCGGCGCGCTCGACGTGACCAAGGGCGGCCGGCAGACATCGCAGCCGGTGTGGCGCATCGCCGTACAACTGCGTCAGTTCGATGCGGTGGACGGCGGGCGTGTCGATGCCGATTTCAGTTGGACGCTGCGGCGCTCCGACGAGGCACGCACGGTGATTTGCCAGCTCAGGCTCGGCGAGGCTGTGGGCGGCGGCATGGATGCTGTGGCGCAGGGCGCCCAGCGTGTGACGGCGACGGCTGCCGCGGCCATGGCGCGCAGCGTGAGCGCGGCACGGGCCAACCCGACCGCCACGACATGCGCGCTCTGAAGAATCTTTCTCCCTCCCCCTCTGGGGGAGGGCAGGGGTGGGGGCACGACGGCGCAAAACGCGGCGCGGCACCCAGTTGGACGCTGCCCCCATCCCAACCTTCCCCCAGAGGGGGAAGGAGCCAGACCCAAACCGACTAGATAGATCGGAGCCCGGCAACATGGCACAGATCGGCAAGGCGCCCTGCGACGACACGCTGATCCTGCATGCTGCCGGGCCGCAAGAGAACGCCTGCCCCGAAGTCTCGAAGCCGTGGGTTCTTGCCACGGCCATCGTCGGGTCGAGCATGGCCTTCATCGATGGCACGGTGGTCAATGTCGCACTGCCCGCCATCCAGTCCGATCTGCACGCCACTGCCTTCCAGGCGCAGTGGGTGGTCGAGTCCTACGCCTTGCTGCTCGCCGCATTGCTGCTGGTGGGCGGCGCACTGGGCGACCACTACGGGCGCCGACGCATCTTCGCGATCGGCGTCGGCATCTTCGCCTTGTCATCGGTGGCCTGCGCGCTCGCAGGCACCGTGCAGCAACTCATTGCCGCGCGCGCAGTGCAGGGCATCGGCGGCGCGTTGCTGGTGCCCGGCAGCCTGGCGCTCATCAGCGCCGCCTTTCCTGAAAAGGAACGAGGCAAGGCCATCGGCACATGGTCGGGCTTCAGCGGCATCACGGCGGCCGTGGGCCCGGTGCTCGGCGGCTTCCTGGTCGATCACTTCTCGTGGACCTGGGCCTTTCTCATCAACGTGCCGATGGCGCTGCTGGTGCTGTGGATCGTCTGGCGCCACGTGCCCGAGAGCCGGGGTGCCTCTGCCAGCGGCGGCCTCGACCCATGGGGCGCGCTGCTGGCCACGGCCGGGTTGGGCGGCATCGTCTATGCCTTCATCGAGGCGCCCACGCAGCATTGGAGTTCGCCCGCAGTGCTCGCGGCGCTGGCCATCGGTGTCGTGGGGAGCGCGGGTTTCATCGCGGTCGAGCGACGGGTGCGCACGCCGATGCTGCCGCTTTCGCTGCTGCGCATCGGCAACTTCAGCGGCGCGAACCTGCTGACCTTGCTGCTCTACGCCGCACTGGGCGGTGGGCTGTATTTCTTTCCGCTCAACATGATCCAGGTGCAGGGCTACTCGGCCACAGTGGCGGGTGCGGCGCTGCTGCCGTTCATCTTCATCATGTTCGCGCTCTCGGGCTGGGCCGGGCAACTGGTCGACCGCTTCGGGCCGCGCATGCCGCTGGTGATCGGACCGTCGATCGCCGCCGTCGGCTTTGCTCTGTTCGCAGTGCCGGGCGTAGGCGCGAGCTACTGGAGCGGCTTCCTGCCGGCCGTGGTGGTGCTCAGCCTGGGCATGGCGGTGACGGTGGCACCGCTGACCACCACCGTCATGAACGCGGTCGGGTCGGAGATGGCAGGCGTGGCCTCGGGCGTGAACAACGCGGTATCGCGTGCGGCGGCTGTGCTCGCGATCGCAGTGTTCGGCGCGGTCATGGCGTGGGCCTTCGATGCAGCGCTGGCGCACAGCCTGCGCGAGATGGGCGCGTCGGTGCAGGTCGCGGCGTTTCTGGAAGGCGAGCGCAGCAAGCTCGCCGGCGCGGCGATGCCGCCGGGTGTGGATGCGGCCACTGCAGCCGCCGTCAAGCGGGCAGTGGCCGAATCGTTCGTGGCGGGTTTTCGGTGGGTGATGCTGCTGAGTGCGGGGCTGGCGGTGCTCAGTGCGGTGAGTGCGTGGTGGATGATCCGGGGGCAGCCCGCCGCAAGAGAAAGCGCGACAGACAACAACAACTGAGGAGACATATCGGTGCAGGAAGAATTACAACAACACGTCGACGTCCTGATCGTCGGTGCCGGCCTCTCAGGCATCGGCGCCGCCTACCACCTCCAGGTGAATTGCCCCGGCCGCAGCTACGCGATCCTCGAAGGGCGCGAGCGCAGCGGGGGCACCTGGGACCTGTTCCGCTATCCGGGCATCCGTTCGGACTCCGACATGTACACGCTGGGCTATTCGTTCCGGCCGTGGACGCAGGCCAAGGCGATTGCCGATGGCCCGTCGATCCTGAAGTACGTCCGCGAGACCGCGAAGGACCATGGCATCGACCAGAAGATCCGCTTCAACCATCGCGTGGTGCGCGCCTCGTGGTCCACGGCCGAGGCGCGTTGGTGGGTGGACGTGGAGCGTGGCCCCGAGCGCGAGCCGGTCCGCATGAGCTGCAACTTCCTTTTCATGTGCAGCGGCTACTACAACTACACGGCTGGCTACACGCCCGAGTTCGCGGGCATCGCCGATTTCACCGGCCGCATCGTCCATCCGCAGCACTGGCCCGAAGACCTGTCTTACGCAGGCAAGCGCGTGGTCGTGATCGGCAGTGGTGCCACCGCGATGACGCTGGTGCCCGAGATGGCGAAGACCGCCGCGCATGTCACATTGCTGCAGCGCTCGCCCACCTATGTGGTGTCGCGGCCGGCCGAAGACCCGATTGCCAATCGACTTAGGCGCCATCTGCCGGCCAAGCTTGCGTACGGCATCACGCGATGGAAGAACGTGCTGTTGAGCATGCTGTTCTTCCGTCTCTCGCGTCGCAAGCCGGAGCGCGCGAAGCAGATGATTCTGGGTGGCGTGCGGCAGGCCCTCGGGCCCGACTACGACATTGCCACGCACTTCACGCCGCGCTACAACCCGTGGGACCAGCGGCTGTGCCTCGTGCCCGATGGCGACCTGTTCGTGGCGCTCAACGCCGGCCGTGCGTCGATGGTGACGGACCACATCGACACCTTCACGCCGAGCGGCATCCGGTTGAAGTCGGGCAGGGAACTGGAGGCCGACCTGATCGTCACCGCCACCGGGCTCGACCTGCAGGTGCTGGGCGGCATTGCGCTCGACGTCGATGGCGTTCCCGTCGATCCGGCCGCGACCTTCAACTACAAGGGGATGATGTACAGCGACGTGCCGAACCTGGCTTCGTCGTTCGGCTACACGAATGCATCGTGGACGCTGAAGTGCGACCTGACCTGCGAGTACGTCTGCCGGGTGCTCAACCACATGGACAAGCACGGCTGGCGGCAATGCATGCCGCGCAACACCGGCCCCGCGTTGGTGGCTGAACCGTGGCTCGACTTTTCTTCAGGCTACGTGCAGCGCTCGATCGGCAAGTTTCCGAAGCAGGGCTCGCATGCGCCGTGGCGGCTGTACCAGAACTACGCGCGCGACCTGATGAGCTTGCGCTTCGGGACGGTGAACGATGGGGTGATGGCGTTCTCAAACCCCGCTGCTCGATCATGAGCAAGTGAGAGCACGGTTTGGCGCTGCTGTTCAGGGCGGCACTCACGCCGATACGGGGCTCTTTTTCGCGAATGTCCCCCGCTTCGCTCCTCCTTTATTTCGCGAAAAAGAGCCCCGTATCGACGTGAGCGTTGGACAGGGCAGTCGTTGATCAGCGATTCACCAGCAGCGTGTCCCTGTGCGAATGGCACCAGGTGCTCCCCGCAGCGAAATAAAGGAGGAGCGAAGCGGGGGACATTCGCGGAGGGGAGCTCCTGGTGTCATTCGCACTCGCCCTGAATGAACCCGAACCCGAACCCGAACGCACAACGAACAAACAGCCCCTACGCCGGCCACGCCAACAGAAGCCCGTCGAGTTCAACCCACAACGGATCACACTGCCCCGGACGAAACGCAGCAGCCCGAAAGGTCGCGTGCTCGCCGCGATAGGTCTCCCACAGCGCGCGATGACCATCCGCCACGCAGGCACGCACATTGGCCAGCCGGTCGGCCGCCTTGACCACCAGCGCCAACTCTTCGTCACCAGTCACCAGAGCCAAAGCCGCATAGGTCTTGGCCTTGCGCTCCTTGCGGTTGGCACCGGGCGCATCGGTCAATAGCGAAACGCAGCGCGCCACGAGATCGCCGAAGCGCTCCTGCACATTCGACACCGTGGCGTCGGTGTCCTCGACCACGTCGTGCAAAAAACCGATGACCTGCGCCTGCGCGCCATACGGCTGGAGCAGGGCGGCCACGGCGTCGAGGTGATGCACGTACGGATGCACGCCGTACTTCTGGTCCCCATGCATTTCGATGGCATAGGCGCGGGCGGCTTCAGGTGTCGAGGTGGTCATGGGCATCCATTGGTTTTTTCCATTCTGCCTTTGCACACGGTGGTCTTTACCTTGTTTACGAAGGAAAACACCTACCAAAAACGCATTGTCCGAGTTCTTGTGTATCGATACAGTAAATCGTTCCACCAAACAAGCCACAAATGGGCAATCGACCCACAGGAGACAACACAATGCACCCGATTTCACGCCGCCAGTTCGTCCAGTCATCGTCCGCGCTGTCGCTTGCGATGGCGACTGCGGGCCTTTCGCAAAACGCCGCCGCACAGGGCAAGACCGTGGTGCTGCGCCTGTCGTCGTCCCACGTGGCCGACCTCAATTCGTCGCACTTCGCCTGGTCGCAGCTGATGCAGGCCAACCTGAAGAAGGCGGTGGGCGAGCAGATCCGCATCGACTACTTTCCGAACAACCAGCTCGGCAAGGAAAGCGACGTGGTGCAGCAGGTGAAGGTGGGCTCCATCGACATGATGCTCACCGGCTCGTCGATCTGGGCCACGGTGACGCCGCAGCTCGGCATGCTCGACCTGGGCTATGTGTTCGACAGCTACGAGCATGCGGCCCGCGCGCTCGACGGCGGCGTGGGCGCCAAGCTCAATGACATGCTGGTCAAGAGCACCGGCTGCCAGGTCGTCACCTGGGGCGCGCACTACGGCGCGCGCAACGTGTACACCAAGCAGCCGGTGAAGTCGCTCGCCGACATCAAGAACGTCAAGCTGCGCGTGCTGCCCACGCCGGCCTTCATCGAGACCTTCAAGATCATGGGCGCGATCCCCACGCCCATTTCCTTCGGTGAGCTGTACATGGCGGCGCAGACGGGCGTGGTCGATGGCTTCGAGCACGATGCGGCCACGGTGCTCGCAAGCAAGCTCAACGAGGTCGTCAAGTACTGCTGGATGACCGAGCACCTGTTCAGCCCGATGGTGTGCATTGCCGGCAAGCGCGCCATGGACAAGATTCCCGCCACGCTGCGCCCGGCCTTCATGAAGGCCGCCAACGACTCGACGCTGCAGCAGCGCGAGATCGGCACGCAAAAAGGACTGCAGGCCATCGAGGAACTGAAGAAGCTGGGCATCGTGTTCACGCCCATGGCGAAGAACGAGCGCGACCAGGTCCGCAAGGAAATGGAAACGCGGCTGTGGGCCAGCTTCTCCAAGCAGTACCCGGAAACGGGGCCGCTGTTTGCCGCCATCAACGCCGCGCGGGCCTGAGCCGCCATGTCGAGCCTTTCGATTTCACCCGGCGCCCCATCGATGCAGCCACTCGCACTGTCGCCCGCATTGGGCTTCGATGTCAGCCATGCCTCGGGTCGCTGGCTGGCCTGGCTGATGCGCGTCACCGAATACCTGGCCGGCGTGGTGTTGGCCATCGACGTGGTGGTGGTCTTCATCTCGGTGATCTTTCGCTACTTCCTGCACGACCCCTTCGACTGGGCGGAGGAGGTGGCGCGCGCGCTGATGGTCATCCAGGTGTTCTTCGGCGCGGCCACGGTGCTCGCGCGCAGCCAGCACGTGGGCGTGGACCTGTTCCGCGGCATGCTGCCGGCGCGCTGGCAGCCGGCGCTGATCCAGTTGGGCAGCTGGATCATCGTGGGCGTGTCGGCGAGCCTCTTTGCTTCGTCGTGCGAACTGCTGGTCGACTCGTACAGCATGACGACATCGATCGGCCTGCCGCAGTGGATCTACGTTTACCCGGTGACCATCGGCAGCCTGTTCATGACGCTGTTCGGGCTGGCCAATGCGGTCAACGGCCCGTCGCGCCGGGTGTGGGGCACGCTGGGCGTGGGCATCGCGCTCACGGCGGCGGTGGTGGCATGGAACACGCTCATGACCGACCACGCGATCCCGCCATGGGCGCTGCTCACCGCCGGCTTCGTCGGCGGCATGGCATTGGGCATGCCCATCGCCTTCGTGCTGGCGCTGTCGTCGCTGGTGTTCTTCATGGCCGACCCGTCGCTGCCCATGCTGGTCTATTCGCAGCAGGTGATGGCGGGCACCGACCACTACGTGCTGCTGGCCATTCCGTTCTTTGTGCTGGCCGGTCTGCTGATGGAGGCCAACGGCATGTCGTCGCGGCTCATCGAACTGCTGCTGCGCATGTTCGGGCGGCTGCGCGGCGGGCTGGGGCTCATCACCATCACGGCCACTGCCTTCTTCTCGGGCGTGTCGGGCTCCAAGCTGGCCGACATCGCGGCGGTGGGCGGCATCATCATGCCGGCCGTGCGCAAGACCAGGCAGGACCCGAACGAAACAGCCGGCCTGCTGGCCTGCACCGCGGTGATGGCCGAGACCATTCCGCCGTGCATCAACATGATCATCATGGGCTTCGTGGCGAACATCTCGATTGCCGGGCTGTTCATGGCCGGGCTGGTGCCGGCGGTGGTGATGGCCGTGTCGCTCGCGGCGGTGACCATCTACGTGGGCACCAAGATCAACCCCGACGAGGCCTTCGACGTGCGCACGCCGATGTTCCGCCTGCTCGGCGGCGCGCTGGTGGCGCTGGTGATGGTGGCCATGATCGGCAAGGGCGTGACCTCGGGCATCGCGACCTCGACCGAGGTGTCGTCCTTCGCGGTGATCTACGCGCTGGTGGTGGGCTGGCTGGCCTTTCGCGAGCTGACGGTGAAGTCGGTGGCGCGGCTCTTCGTGCGTTCTGCGTCGATGGCCGGCGGCATTCTCTTCATCGTGGCGGCGGCGTCGAGCCTGTCGTTTGCGCTCACGATCCAGCAGATTCCGCAGTACCTGTCGGAGTTCATGATCGGCTTTGCGCATTCGTACGGCAGCACGATGTTCGTGATGCTGTCAGTGCTCATCATGATCGTGTTCGGTGCCATCCTGGAAGGCGCGCCCGCGCTCATCATCTTCGGCCCGCTGCTCACGCCCATCGCTTCGCAGCTCGGCGTGAACCCGCTGCACTTCGGCACGGTGATGGTCATTGCCATGGGCTTCGGCCTGTTCGCACCGCCCGTGGGCCTGGGCCTGTTTGCCACTTGCGCCATCACCGGCACGCAGGTGAAGGACGTGGCCCGGCCGATGTTGAAATACCTTGCGGTGTTGTTCGTTACCCTCGTGGTGCTGGTCCTCGTGCCGGCGTTCTCCACGTGGCTGCCGATGCGCGTGGGGTTGTGATCGACCCAAGAGACAGACATCGATAGAACAGGAAAGATTCCGTGAGCAGAATCAGTGACGTCGCCCAGCGGGCGGGGGTTTCAACCAGCACCGTGTCGAACGTGTTGAACGGACGCGGCGACCGCATGGCCAAGGAGACGCTGGCCCGCGTGGAGGCCGCGATCCGCGAACTCAAGTACCGGCCCAACACTTCGGCACGGCAGCTCAAGACCGGGCACACGCCACTCATCGGCCTGCTGGTGCCCTCGATGGCCAACCCGATGTACGGCTTCATTGCCCGCGAGGTCGAAAGCCTGGCGCAAGAGCGCTACGGCTTTCGCATCATGATCGGCAACACGTACCGCGATGCCGGCAAGGAGGCGCATTTCTTCGAGGACCTGATGGCGCACGGCGTGCGCGGCGTCATCATCATTTCGTCGCTGATCGACGAGCAGCATGTGGAAGCCGCCGCCGAGCGCGGGCTGGTGGTGGTGAGCTACGACCGGCGCGCCACGCCGGGCGTGCCTTCGGTCATCGACCATGTGACGGTCGACAGCTTCGAGTCGTCGCGCATCGCGACCGCGCATTTGATCGAGCAGGGGCACCGCAGGCTGGCCTTCGTCACGCCCTCGGGCCGCACCATGAGCCGGAACGAGAAGATCAACGGCTTTCTGGTGGCGGCAAAGAGCGCGGGCCTCGAAGGCAGCGCGCAGGTCATCGAGGGCCTGCCGGTGGACGAGTACGGCGACTCGATGATGAGCGAGCTGGGCCGCATGCAGGCCAGCCAACTCGCCGGTTCGGCCGAGCGGCCCACGGGCGTGGTGGGCGTCAACGACCTGCTGGCCTTCGGCCTGATGGCGGGCTTTCGCGATGCGGGCCTTTCGGTGCCGCAGGACGTGTCGGTCGTCGGTATCGACAACGTTTTTCTCTCGATGCTGATGCACCCGGCCATGACCTCGGTGCGCGTGCCCGTGCCCGAGATGGCGCAGGTGATGGTCGAGCGGGTGATGAGCCGGCTGGCCGATCCGTCGATGCCGACATCGGAGTTCGTGTTTGCGCCCACGCTGGTGGCGCGCGATTCGGTGGCGCCGCCGCGCGCTTGAACCCCTTCTTTTTTCTTCTTGTGAGCAAAGTCGTTTTTTCATGACCACGGTTTTCGTCAGCCATCCGCAGAGCAAGCTCGCTTCCTATTTCGGCGACCGGGCCATCGCCGCCCTGCAGGCCATCGCGCAGGTGCGCTTCAACCCGACCGACACCGACCTGTCGTCGCACGAACTGGCGGAGCTGGCGCGTGATTGCGATGCGATCATTTCCTACCGCCAGACGGTGGGCGACGAAGCGCTGTTCGCCGCGCTGCCGCAGCTCAAGGCCTTCGTGCGCTGTGCCATCGACATCCGCAACATCGACGTGGCTTCGGCCAGCCGGCACGGCGTGCTGGTCACGCAGGCGAGCGCGGGCTTCATCGCGTCGGTGTCCGAATGGATCGTGGGCGCAATGATCGATCTGGGGCGGCACATCAGCGCATCGACCGCGCTGTATCACGCGGGCCAGCCCGTGGTGCCGGTGATGGGGCGCGAGTTGCGCGGCAGCACGCTGGGCGTGATCGGCTTCGGCCAGATCAGCCGCTACTTGTGCGACATCGCGCTGGCGCTGGGCATGCGCATCGTGGTGCACGACCCGTACACCGCAACCGGCCGCGCGGAGTTCGCGCAGGTCGGTCTCGATGAATTGCTGGCCCAGTCCGATTTCGTCGTGTGCCTCGCGGCCGCCACCGAAGCGACCGAGAACATGATGAATGCGAAGGCCTTCGCCGCGATGCAGCCGCATGCCTTCTTCATCAATGCCGCGCGCGGCAACCTCGTGGACGAAGACGCGCTGCTCGCCGCGCTCGACGCCGGCACCATCGCCGGCTGCGCGCTGGACGTGGGCCGCGCGCCCGACCAGATGCCGTCGCCGCGCGTGGCGGTGCACCCGCGCGTGATCGCATCGCCGCACGTCGGTGGGCTCACGCCGCCGGCCGTCGAACACCAGGCGATGGAAACCGTGTCGCAACTGGCCGAGATTTTTCAGGGCAGGGCGCCCAAGGGCGCGGTCAATGCGGCCGAGGCCCGGCGCTGGCGGCAGGCCTACGGCGCACGCGACTGACCGATCCGACCGACATCACAACAACTCGAAGAGACGCTCCATGGAACCGACCCTGAACACGCGCTACGCCGGCGCTTGCGACTGCCACGTCCACATCTACGAAGACCGCTTTCCGCTGATTCCCAACGTGGCGTGGGTGCCGCCGCATTCGCCGGTGTCGGCCTACCGGGCACAGGTGCAAGAGCCGCTGGGCATCGACCGCGCGGTGGTCGTGCAGCCGACCGGCTACGGTTTCGACAACAGTTGCACGCTCGATGCGCTGGCGCAGTTCGGTGATTCGGCGCGCGGCATTGCATTGGTCGCGCCCGAAGTGAGCGATGAAGAGATTGCGCGCCTGCATGCCGGTGGCATGCGCGGCGTGCGCTACATGATGATCGGCGGCGTGCTGGCCTGGGAGTCGCTCGAACCGATGGCCGCGCGGCTGGCCAATGCCGAATGGATGGTCAACCTGCAGCTCGACGGCCGCACGATGCCCGAACACGAAGAGGTGCTCAAGCGCCTGCCGTGCCGGCTGGTGCTGGATCACAACGGCAAGTTCCTGGAGCCGGTGGCGCCGTCGCATCCGTCGTTCCAGTCGCTGCTGCGCGTGCTCGATTCGGGGCGCGTGTGGATCAAGCTGTCGGCGCCGTACGAAACCTCGAAGACCGGTGCGCCCGGCTATGACGACGTCAGCCTGCTGGCGCGCACGCTGGCCGAGAAGTTTCCCGAGCGCTGCCTGTGGGCCAGCAACTGGCCGCACCCGGGACGCAACCCGGTGCCGGCGAACGTGCCGCTGTACGACCTGCTGTTCTCGTGGGCGACGAGCGATGACACGCGCCGCCGCATCCTCGTGGACAACCCGGCCGCGCTGTACGGCTTTTAGTCAGCGCGCCCGACCAGCAGGCGCTGCGGCCCCGAGCCTTCGGCGCCGAGCTTGTCGAGCGGGTTGCGCAGCTTGCACCGGTCGATCGACAGGCAGCCGCAGCCGATGCAGTCGTCCAGCGTATCGCGCAGCTTCTTCAACTGCGCCATGCGCTCATCGAGTTCGGCCCGCCACGCGGCGGACAGCCGCGCCCAGTCTGCCCGGCTGGGCGCATCCGTCGCGGGGAGGGTAGCCAGTGCCGCGCCGATTGCGGCAAGCGAAATGCCTACCCTTTGCGCCACGCGCACGAAGGCCACGCGCCGCAGCATGGTGCGTGCATAGCGGCGCTGGTTGCCCGGCGTGCGCGAACTGCTGATCAGCCCCTGTGCTTCGTAGAAGTGCAGGGTGGACACCGGCACGCCGCTGCGGCGGGCCACTTCGCCGACGGTGAGCACGGGGGAGATGCCGGCCTCTTGCAGTGCAACGTTCATGAGAAAACCTCTTGACCTCAACTTTGCTTGAGGTTTGAGAATACCTTCAGCGCCCGAACCCGAGGCGCATTTCTCAACAAGGAATTGCCATGTCGAATGAACCCACCGCCGTTTCGTCCGCCCCAGTTTTTCGCATCGACAAGTTCGTCGTGCCTACCGACGTGCTGCCGGCGTTCGTCGCCCAGATGCAGCGCGTTCAGCAGACGTTGCGCACCTTGCCGGGCTGCCTGCGCACCCACGTGCTGAACCAGACCGGCGGCACCGGCGAGTTCAACGTGGTGACGATGGTCGAGTGGGCGAACGCCGAGGCCGTGGCCTCCGCAGCGGTGTTCGTGAAGCAGAAGTTTGCGGAAGAAGGGTTTGATCCTGTCGCGTTCACGAAGAACGCGGGCGTGCGCTCCGACCTGGGCTTCTACGGCGTGGCCTGATAATCGGCGCTTCCCGTTTTCTGAATCTCATCAGGTAAGCCACGCGTGTCGAAGCCAACCTGCCCCTGGACTTCGACCAGCCTTTCCCGGCTGTGCTGCGCCTGTGTTCGAACGCTATTACCGCGAACTGCTGAGTTTTCTCTCCCGAAAGGTGTCCGACCGCGCCACCGCGGCCGACCTGGCGCAGGAGAGCTATGTGCGCGTGTACGAGGCGCAGCGCACGGGCAGCGTGGTGCGCGATCCGCGTGCGCTGCTCTATCGCACGGCCCGCAACCTGGTCACCGACCACCATCGCCGCACCGGCGTGCGCGCCGGCTTCGACGGAGCCGGGCCCGGGCCCCAAGAGGACGCGGTTGAACTCGACGACTGCATCGGCCCTTCGACCTTCGAGCCCGACACCATCCTTTCTTCCGGACAGGGGCTGGCAGCTATGGTTGCGACCATCGACCGATTGCCTCCGCGCTGCCGCGAGGCCTTCGTGCTCTACAAGTTCGACGGCCTTTCCTACGCGGAAGTCGCGCAGCGCATGGGCATTTCGGTTCGCACGGTCGAGATGCAACTGCGCATTGCCATGGATGCATGCTGGGCGTGCCTGGACGAGGCGAACGGCGCCGGGCGATGAGCGACAACTACAAGAGCGAACGCGCGAGCGACACGGTGCACCCACGAGACCCGCTACAGGGTTTTGCACCGCTCGCGCGTCTACATCCATAGGAGAGCTCGCCGAGCCATGACCCCATCGTTGCCACCGTCGGAAGAAGCATCGCGCCTGCGCCAGGAGGTGCTGGAGTGGTTCGTTCGCCGCCATCGCGAGGAATGGAGCACGCGTGACGAGCGGCTTTTCCGGAACTGGATCGGCGCGGACCCTCAACACGCCGATGCCTACCGCCAATGGGAATCGCGCTGGAAAGCCTTCGACGCGATTTCACCGGAGACGGTTGCGACCTGGCGCGAGGGCTTTGCGGGGAACCAGAACGCGCCCACGCGGCGCAGCTTCCTGAAGCCGGCGTTTGCGCTGGCCGCCGCGGGCGTGGTCGCCGGTGGCAGCTACCTGGGGTGGAGCCATCTGCAGGCGCAGCCGGTGTTCATGCAGGCTTTCGGCACCCAGCGCGGGCAGCAACTCGAAGTGCCGTTGCCCGATGGCACGGTGCTCCGGCTGGACACCGCCACGCGGCTGGAGGTGCGCTATTTCCGCGAGCGCCGCGAGGTCCGGCTGATCGACGGGCAGGCGGTGTTTGCGGTGCAGTCCGATGCGCGGCGTCCGTTCGATGTGCTGGCCGGGCCGCTGCATGTGCGCGTGGTCGGCACGCGTTTCGCGGTGCGGCACACGCCGGGCATTGCGGGTGCCGAGGGCGCGCGCGTGTCGGTGGAAGAGGGCAAGGTGCGGGTCACGCGGAGGGAGAGGGCGCCGGACGGCAGTTGGGGCGAGCCCTCCGTCGCGTCATTGGGAAGCGCGGTCTTCCTCACGGCCGGCCAGCAGGTGGAAAGCGATCCGCAGGGCGCATTGGCCGCCGTATCGGCCGTTCCCGGCGACGGCATCGCGCCGTGGCGCGAGCACCGGCTGAGCTTTGTCGACACGCCGCTGGCGCGCGCATTGGCCGAGCTGGAGCGCTACGGCAACACCGGCCTCGTGGTGCACGACCCGGCCGTGGCCGCACTGCGCCTGAGCGGCACCTTCGATCCTCGGGACGCACGTACCCTGCGGCGCGCGTTGCGGAGCGCCTTGCCCGTGCGGCTCAAGGGCGACGGGCCGGTCGCCGAGATCGTGCCGGCGCCTTAGCCAGCGCGCCCCGAAAGCGACGGGGCCACAAATTTTTAACCAGGGTTACCGTATTTCCGGCAGCTCGTGCGTCAGCCAGATAAGAACCATTTGTATTCTCTAACTGGAAGACGTTGATGAACCGCTTGAAGATGACGCCGGCGCCGCTGGCCCTGGCCATTGCACTCGCCTTGGCGAGTGCACCGCTGCGCGCCCAGAGCCAGGGCACGCCGCCCGGCGTACCGCTGCAGATCAGCATTGCCGCCCAGCCGCTGGCCGAGGCGCTGAACGACTGGGCACGGCAGACCCGCATCCAGCTTGTCGTGCAGCAGAGCCTGGTGGCCGGCAAGACCGCGCCAGCCATCTCCGGCAGCCTGACGCCGCGCCAGGCGCTCGACCGCCTGCTCGCCGGCAGCGGGCTGGCCGCGACCATGGAAGGCAACGCCGCCGTGATCAAGACGGCGCCCGCGGCGTCGGGCACATCGACGCTGCCGGCCGTCACTGTGGTGGCCGATGGCGAAGAAAGCGCCACGGGGCGCGTGCAGGGCTACCTGGCCAAACGCAGCGCCACAGGCACCAAGACCGACACGCCGATCATCGAGACGCCGCAGTCGATCTCGGTGATCACGGCCGACCGCATCGAGGCCATCGGCGCCACCAACCTCAAGGATGCGCTGGGCTACACGCCGGGCGTCTCGACCACGACCTACGGCGCCGATTCGCGCTACGACTGGATCTCGCTGCGGGGCTTCGACGCCTATTCGCCGGGCTTCTACCTCGACGGCCTGCCGCTGCGCAACAACGGCACCTGGGGCGTGTGGCGCACCGAGAACTACGGCGCCGAGCGCATCGAACTGCTGCGCGGCCCCTCGTCGGTGCTGTACGGCATGAGCGGTCCGGGCGGGGTGGTGAACGTGGTCAGCAAGCGCCCGACGGCAGAGCCGGTGCGCGAGCTGCAACTGCAGGTTGGTGACCGCGCGCGCCGCCAGGTCGCGGGCGACTTCGCGGGTGCGCTGGATGCCGACGGCAAGGTGCTCTACCGCATCACCGGCCTGCTGCGCGACGCGCAACTGCCCGCCGCCAAGGAGGCGGATGACCGCACCTACATTGCGCCGTCGCTCACCTGGAAACCGTCGAGCGATACGACGCTGACGCTGCTCTCGCAGTTCAGCCGCACCCGCGGCGGGGTCTACACCCGCGCACGTCCGAAGGTCGGCTCGCTGGAGCCGACCAGGATCGGCACCTACATTCCTTCGTCGCTGTTCACGGGCGAGCCCTGGTTCGATCATTTCAACCAGGACCAGGAAATGATCGGCTACCAGTTCGAGCATCGCATCAACGACACCTGGACCGTGCGGCAGAACGCGCGCTACGCCCACCAGAAAATGGACTACCGGAGCGTGCAGGCGTCCAACTTCCTGACCGTGAATCCCGACAGCGCGACGGACCCGGCCAACTTCCAGATCCTGTCGAGAAGGAGCTTCGGCAGCCGCGAGAACATCGGTGCCGTGGCCCTGGACAACCAGGCGCAGGCCGACTTCCGGCTGGGCGACACGCAGCACAAGGTGCTGGTCGGCCTGGACTACCAGCGCACCCGCATCGACCAGATCACCTTCAGCGGCGGCAGCGCGTCGCCGCTCAGCGTTCACGCGCCGGCGTACGGCGGCTGGGTCAAGGAGGCGGCCCCGTACTTCGACGGCATCAGCCGCCTGAGCCAGACCGGCCTGTACCTGCAGGACCAGATCAAGTGGGGCGACCGCTGGACGCTGACGCTCGGCGGCCGCTACGACAGCGCCGACAGCAACGTGCACAGCCGGCTGGACGGCTCGGACACCCGCATCAAGGACCACAAGTTCACAAGCCGCGCGGGCCTGGTCTATCTGCACCCGAGCGGCTGGGCACCGTATCTGAGCTACTCGGAGTCGTTCGCGCCGACCGCGACCATCGATCCGGTCTCGCGCGATCCGTTCAAGCCCGAAAGCGGCCGGCAGTACGAAGCGGGCATCCGCTACCAGCCGCCTGGCCGCAAGGAGCTTTACAGCGCGGCCATCTTCGATCTGCGGCGCAAGAACTACATCAGCTTCAACCAGGAGTCCGTGCCCAAGCAGACGGGTGAGATCTCGGTGCGCGGCCTGGAGCTGGAAGCCACGACCGAGCTGGTGTCGCGCATGAACCTCACGGCCTCCTACAGCTACACGCCCCGGGCCATCGTCACGGCCAGCAGCAACCCGAGCGAGATCGGCAAGCAGGCCACGGCCGTGCCTCGCCACAGGCTGTCGGTGTGGGCGGATTACCGCTTCGCCAACGGCTTGAAGGTCGGGCTGGGTGCGCGCTACACCGGCACGAACCGCGGCGATGGCGAGTCGGTGGCGCCGAACAAGGTACCCGCGTCCACGGTGCTCGACGCCATGCTCGGCTACGACATCGACCACTGGAGCCTGGCGCTGAATCTGCGCAACCTCACCAACAAGAACTACATCGCCAACTGCGGCTATGGCAACTGCTACTACGGCTATCCGCGCACCGTGACCGCCACGGCAACGTACCGCTGGTAACCGCCTGCGCGGGCCTTCAGCGCACCGACCGGCCTTGCATCAGCAGGTGCCGCCCAAGCGTCTCGAAGGCCGGCAGCGTGACCGGATCGTTGGCCGAGTTGCCGGCCACCGGATGCGAGGCATAGCGCACGATCACCATCTCCGCCTTCGGATCGATGTAGATGCGTTGGCCGTGCACGCCGCGCGCCATGTAGGCGCCGTGGTCGTTGTGCGTGACCCACCACATGTCGCGGTAGCTCCAGCCCTTCAGCAGCGGATAGCCGCCCTTGACGAAGGCGGCCTTGTCGCCGCCGCGGCGGATGTCGTCGACCGCGGCCTTGGGCACGATCTGCTGGCCGTTGAAGCGGCCGTCGTTGCGCAGCATTTCGCCGAAGCGCGCGAGGTCGCGCAGGCCGGTGTTCAGGCCGCCGCCGGCAAACGGCGTGCCGATCGAATCGACGGTGAAGTAGGCATCCTGCTCGGCGCCGAGGCGGCGCCAGATGCGTTCGGACAGCAGTTGCGCCACGTTGCGGCCGGTGGCGCGCGCGATCACCCAGCCGAGCACGTCGGAGTTGACGGTCTTGTAGCCGAAGCCGTCGCCGTGCTTGCCTTCGGGTTGCACGGTCTGCAGGAACTCGTAGTAGCTGCGCGGGCCGGTGTAGTCCTTGGGCTTCGGCAAGGGGTTGCCGGCCTGCGCATGCGCCCAGACTTCGGCGTTCGGGTCGGCATAGTCCTCGCTGAACTTGAGCCCGGTGGTCATGTCGAGCACCTGGCGCACCGTGGCGTTGCCGAAGGCGGACTTGGCCAGTTCGGGCACGTACTCGGCCACCTGCTTGCCGGCATCGAGCTTGCCTTCGGCCACCAGCATCGCGCCGAGCGTGCCGACCACCGACTTGGTGACCGACATGGCGCCATGCTGGCCGTCGTCCTTCAGCACGCCGAAGTAGCGTTCGTAGACGATGCGCCCACGGTGCAGCACCACGATGCCGTCGGTGTAGGTGGCGGCGAGCGATTGCTCCCAGCTCATGGGCGCCGTTGCGCCGAGCGGCGTGAAGCTGAGCGCGTCGATGTCCTTGCGCAAGGCCGAGGGCAGGGCGACGGGCGCGCCGAGGCCGCGCGAGACGTTCACGGTCGGCATCAACTGGCGGAAGTTCGACACGCTCCAGCGCATCGCGGGGAACCGGAAATAGCTGCCGTCGTCGAAGCGCAGCGTGCGGTCGGCGGGCGGGGGCGAGCCGGTCATCCAGCCGAGTGCGGCGGGGTCGCTGGCGGCAGCATCGGGAAAGGTCGCGGTGTCGGCCGCACCGGCCGCATGCGCTGCGAAGGCGACGAGGCCCGCGAGCATGACCGCGTTGCGTCTGAAGCTGCTTTGGAGGGTGGCGAGCATGGTGATGGCACAGGAGTGAACGGGCATTGTGGCCCGCCATGTCCCATGGGAACTTCTCCCTGACAGCCGCCGCGCGGCTTGACAAGGGCCGGCCCGCGATTTGATACTGAACTCTCAGGTTCATCATCCAAGCGAAGGACACCCCATGCAAAAGATCGTTCCCTGCCTCTGGTTCGACGGCAACGGCGAAGACGCGCTGAAGTTCTACACCGCCATCTTTCCGAATTCGCGCATGACAGACAAACTGCTCTGGGGCGACACCAACCCCAGCCTGAAGGGCTCGCTGCTCACCGCGATCTTCGAGTTGCAGGGGCAGGAGTTCATGGTGATCAACGGCGGGCCGCAGTACAAGTTCAACCCGGCCATCTCGATGTACCTGCGGTGCGAGACGCAGGCCGAGGTCGACAACTACTGGAACAAGCTGCTCGAAGGCGGCGGCCAGCCGGTGCAGTGCGGCTGGCTCACCGACCGTTACGGCGTGTCCTGGCAGATCGTTCCCGACGGCCTGATCGAGATGTTCCAGGACAAGGACCCGGCCAAGGCCGCCCGCGCGATGCAGGCGATGATGAAGATGGTCAAGCTCGACATCGCAGAGGCGCGCAAGGCCTTCGACGGCGCGTGATGCGCCGTCGCTGCCGTGATGTGGCGGCTACACCAGTCGGTGAATCGCCTTCTTGCGCCACACCAGCTGGTAGTACGCGGTCTGCAGCAGCAGCATCGTGCCGAAGGTCACGGGGTAGGCGATCCAGATGCCGTCCAGCCCGAAGCGGTGGCTCATGGCATACGCCACCGGCACTTCCACGCCGAGGATGCAAAAGACCGAGATCAGCGTGGGCACCAGCACCGAGCCGCTGGCCCGCATGATCCCCGACAGCGCCGCGGCCATGCCGAACAGCACCAGGCTCCACAGCATGATGTGCAGCAGCGTCTGCGCGATCTCGATCACCGGCGCGCTGGTGATGAAGAAGCCCATCAGGTGGCGCGAGAACAGGTAGCCCAGCAGCACGAGGCTGCCGGTCAGCACCAGGTTCATCAGCATCGCGGTCTTGGCGATGGCGCCGAGGCGGTTGGCGCGGCCGGCGCCGATGGCTTGCGCGCCTAGGATCGATGCGGCAATGGCAATCGAGATCGCGGGGAACTGCACGTACGCCACCACCTGGTTCACTGCGCCGTAGGCGGCCGTGGCGTTCGAGCCGTAGCTGTTGACCATCGACAGCAGCACCACTTCGGCCAGCGCCACCACGATCATCTGCACGCCGGTGGGCACGCCGATCCGGAGCACGGCTTTCAGCAACTGCGGCTGGATGCGCATGTTGCGCAAGAACTCGGCGTCGGGCGCCAGCGGGCTCTTGCGATGGCGCAACCGGAAGCCCAGCCACAACGTGGCCACCACGAAGGCCACCACCGTGGCCCAGGCGCCGCTGGCCACGCCAAGTTGCGGCAGGCCACCCCAGCCGCGAATGAGTGCGGGCGTGACCATCAGCCCGATCAGCGTGGAGATGACCAGCGTGAACAGCGGCGTGACGGTGTCGCCCACGCCGCGCAGCATGGCGGTGGACAGCAGGAACAGGAAGAGGCCGGGCATCGCGATGAGCATGATGCGGGCGTAGCGCGTGGAGTCGGCCAGCACGTCGGGCGGCGTGCCCAGCATGGCCAGCATCGGCGTGGTGAAGACGCCGCCGAACACCGCGATCACCAGGCCCATCAGGATGCCCACCGTGAGCGTGGTGCCGGCCACGGCCTTGACCTTGGCGACATCGCGCGCGCCCCAGGCCTGGCCGATCAGCACCGACGCACCGGCGCCCAGGCCGATGATGAAGGCGATGAAGAAGAACATCACCGGGAAGAAGCTCGACACCGCCGCCAGCGCGCCCACGCCGAGCATCTGCCCGACATAGATGTTGTTGAGCGTGCCCGACAGCGATTGCAGGATGTTGCTGAGCAGCATCGGTGCAAGGAAGAAAAGAAAAACCTTCCACAGCGGACGCGCGGCCCCGACGGGCGCCACGGGCACGCCTTGCAGCCCGCTCTTGCCGGTGCTGGTGGATTCAGGGGTTGCGCTCATGCACGGCTCCAGACGGGGGCAGACAGTTTTTGCAGATGGGCGCGCAGGTCGATGGGCCAGGGCTCGATGAGATTGCCGAAGCGTTGCTCATCGCCGGCAAACAGTGCGCGGGTGGCTTCCTCGAAGCCGGGCAGGTTGCCCGCGATCGCGGTCATCACGCGGTAGGTGGCTTCTTGCGCCGTGCGCACGGTGTCGCGGTCGGCGTGCACGCGGCGCGCGTCGTCGACCAGCTTGCGCAACGCGACCGAGGCGCCGCCGGGTTGGCGGCCCAGCCAGTCCCAGTGGCGCGGCAGCAGGGTGACTTCGCGCGCGACCACGCCCAGCTTGGGCCTGCCGACACCGCGCGGTGCTTCGTCGCGGTGTTCGTGGCCGGCGTGGGGCGCGTCGGCATCGGGCATCTCGCGCAGGTCGAGGTCGAGCTGCGCGCCGGTCTGGTCGTCGAACACGAGGCAGGACGGCGTGTCGCCGAGTTCGCGCAATTGGGCAAGCACTTCGGCTTTGGTGCCGTGCGCGATGCGCCGGAAACCGGCGAAGGCGGTCAGGGTGGTAACAGGGTCGTCTGGTGACATGGCGGATGTTCTGTTTTTAGGGGCCGGGCGAAACGAGGTGCGTAATCTACCCGTTGGCGCGCTCAGGTGTGCGAAGCGTCCTGCCCGCAGAGTGCGACGAGCGCGGCGTCGATTTCCGGCAGGCGTTGCGGGTCCAGCGGACGCAGCGCTTTTGCGCAGATGGCCTCGACGGTGATGCGCGCTTCCTGCGCCAGTTGCCTGCCACCAGAGCGGATGGCCGCGAAGCGGCGGCCGTCTTCGCCAGGTGCTGCCTCGCGTTCGGCCAGCCCGATTTTTTCGAGCGTGATCATCTTGCGGATCAGGCCCGACATCGACAGGCCGAGCAGGCGCGCGAGATCGGCCATCGGCATGCGGCCATCGTTGGATTGCGCAAGCAGGTGGAGCAGGGTGAAGTCGCCATAGTTCAGCCCGTGGAAGGCGCCGAGGTCTTCGTCGAGCTTCAGGGTCAGGCTGGCATGGGCGCGGCTGAGGTGGAGGCAAAAGCCCAGTGCGTCGATGCTCATGGCGTGTTGTATCCATTCACGCCGGTGCACTGGAGTTCTTCACTCCACAGCAGGAGCAGCTTTTCAAGCTCGGCCTTGCGGTCGAAGGCCGGATCGTCGCGCTCCTTGACCCTGTCTATCACCTCGAAGCTGAAATGCGCCGCGCCGTGCGTGGCCCAGTCGCGTCCCAGCGCCTTGTTGCGGTGAGAGCGCTGGTTCAGCTCGAAGCGGGCGCGGTTCATGGCGCCTTCGATGTCGAGGCTGCCGCCCACGTAGACGCGGCCGTCCAGCATGTTGCGGATGACGAAGACGCCGGCAGGGCGCACCGTCTCCTTGTATGTCTTTGTGAGGGCGCGTCGTGTTTCTTGAGGCAGGTTCATGCCTCAAATATTACCCGGGTTAAATTGAATTTGCAATATACCCGGGTAAAAATAAGAGTCTCAGCCGGCCCTCAAGCGCTGCCATCCACGGACGACGCGCCGGTTGAGCGCTCGTACCACGCGCCATGGACGGCTCTGGCGAACGCGCGTCAGCACATGGTCTTTCCAGGTTTTCCAGCGCGGATACCAGCGGGCGAACCAGCCGATGCGCATCAGCGGGCCTTCGACCAGTTGGAAGATCCGCGCCACGATGGCCGTGCCGACCAGCTTGGCCAGCACCAGCACCGTCACGCCACTGGCGGCATGTCCACGGCCGAAGAGGAAAAGGGCCAGCAGCTTGACCGGCAGCAGCAGGAGCATCGGCACGAAGAACGCCAGCAGTGCGCCCCAGGGCGGCAGCTTGCGCAGCCGGTCTTCGAGGCGCGCCCACAGGGGCAGGCGGGACAGTCGCGCCATCAGCGCGGCCAATGGCCCCCATCCCCATTCCTCGAAAAGCAGGAAGGGCACGAGGACCACGGTGGCGATGGCGCGGATCAGGGCACGCAGGGCGCGCATGAAAGGTGTCATGCGCCAAGGGTACGGCAACGCGCGGCCACAGCGGCATTGGCTGCCGCCCGGCGCGCGTGGCCTGCGCTACCTACTTTCCGGCTGGCCGGAAGAACAGGTATTCGCCGCGTCCCAGTTCAGGTGTCAGCTCGTAGCCGTTGCAAAGGTCGCTGACGCACTGGAGGATGACGACGCGCGGCCAGATGGTCGCTGCCGTCGGAAAGCCTGGCATGTACTGCGGCACGTGCCACACGCCGTAGTCGCCGACCGGCTGGGCGTTCTCGGTGCCGTTGGCGTTCTGCAGGCCGCTGCCCATGTTCATGCGTTCGACACGCAGGTTGTAGGGGGATGGCGCCGCGGCCACTGCCGCGGCCGCAGCCGTTGCCACGCAACAAGCCGCCATCCAGAGGAGTACGGTCCTGATGGTCATCATGGACTCCTTGCGGTCATTGCGGGACAGCCGTTGCCTGCGGTGCCGTCGCGATGTCGCCGACCGGTTCTGAAAGCAGGCGCGTCACGCGGGCGGCTTCAAGGTCCTTCGCATCGATGGGCGCCACCGTGGCGCTGGCAACGGGCATCGTCACTGCCGCCGGTGCGTCTTCCACTGGCACGCTGGCGGCCACGGGTTGCATCACCGGCTGCGGCGCGGGCGCTGCCTGGGCGATCGGCGCGGGCGGTGGCGGCAACGGCGCTGGCGCGGGGGCGACCACAGGCACGGCCACGGGCGGCTGCACCATCGCGACCGGGGCAACCGGAGCCGGTGGCGGCACAACGGCGGCAACCGGCGGTGCGGGCCGTGCAGCGACCGGCGGCGCGGCGCCTGTTGCCGAAGCCTGCGGTCCGTAGGCGCTCGTGCGTTCGTCCAGGGTCATCGATTGCGGGCATTTCGTGCCCGTCATCTCCAGGGCCGCCTGGGCCGCCGGGTCCATGCAGTCCATCGCGAGCGAGGCTGCCTTCATGCCCTTGTTCCACAGCTCGCGGCTCATCTTCAGGCGCTTGCAGTGCTCGTCCGTCCAGGTGGTGCCGAAACTGAGACCGACACCCGGCCCATTGGCGCTGGCGCTCGTGCTGCCCATGCAGGTGTCGTTGCTGGTGGTCAGGTTGGGCCCGTTGACCGACGGCACGTTCTTGATCGTGTAGCTGCCCTGGTAGTCGACGGTGCTCGTCGTGGCGCCCGTGTTGTTGACGTTCTGGTTCAACGTCGACCGGGTGTCTGCAGGGGTGTTGGTGTTGAAGTTCACGGCCTGGCTGTTGCCTTGGGCTGACGTGGTGGCTGAGCTCTGTGACTGGTTGTTGGCACCGCCCGCCGTGGTTTGCGCCATCACGGCACCCGCGGACAAGCCCAGCAAGGTCAGGACAATAAGTTTTTTCATGTTCTCAACTCCTTTGGATGCCGGGGAGGGGCGGGCCCCTCCCCATTTCTGAGTACAACAACCGGGGCCGTCTCGCTCAGGGAGCCGATGCGGTTGCGCCAGCGCCAGCCAGGCCGCCGGTGCCGCCACCGTTGCTGAAGCCACCGGCATTGCCGAAGTGGATGTTGGTCACGCCGAAGGAGCCGCCGGTCGAGCCCGCCGTCGCCGACGTCGTGGTGCCGTTGATCGGCCCGTTGATGGCGCCGGACGATGCGTTGAAGCCCGACGTCGTCGTCGAGGTCCGCGTCACCACCGCAAGACCGCCGCCAGGACCCGAGGCTGTTGCAGCCGTGTTGTTGGTGCTGGAGCCGGCCGCGCCGCCTGCACTGCCACTCACGTGGGTCGCGCCACCAGCGCTGTAGTTGGCATTGGCTGCCGCGCCCGCATTGGCCGAGGCGTTGGCTCCGCCCGCTGCGACGCCGTTGCCCGTCGTTGCAGCCACGCTGGTCACCTTGCCGGTGGTGGTCGCCGAACCGCCAGCCGTTGCACCGCCGATGGCGAAGCCCGGGACGGCGAAGGCGCCGCCTGACGCATTGGCGTTGGCCGACGAGCTGGACGTGGCCGCGTTGTAGCTCAACGCGCTGCCCGTGCCTGAACTGGCGGCCACGGAACCTGCAGAGCTGGAGGAACCGGTCGTGGTGCTGGTAGCGGCAAGGGCCGTGCTGCTGACAGTTGCCGAGGCAACGCCGGCGACCAGAACCACTGCCATCGCGATAAGAGTCTTCTTCATGATGCTTCCTCGAAAGTGTGTGAAACAAACCTGATCGCCGGGGGAATCCGGCCATCAGCTAACGGTCAGTGAACGCGGAATGAAATGTTTCCGTGGCGACCGGGATGAAGTTTCAGCGTCGAGTGGCAAACAAAAAATGCCTCAGGCTGGGTAGTGCGAGGCTATGGCGAAAGGACTGGATAAGGCCCCTCGGCGGGCTTTCAGCAGACCGCTTTCCCATGCGGTAACCGCGACGAAAACTACAACTTTCGATGGACATAGAAAGTGAGTAGCAACAAAATGCAACCAAAGTAATCAAAAAATCAGAAACTCGGAATCTGAGTAGAAATGAATTAACTTTTGGTCACGAACACGGTGATTCGTTTGTCACAAAGGGGCTGAAATGGAAAGCGAACTCGACATTTCATTGACAGACATCGGAAGCGGGGCTAGAAAATTTTCCAACCCCGGACAGTTCGGCGGGCTGCTTGCGCCGTCTGCCGACACGCTCCCATGGCCTGATTTCCTGACCGGTCAACAGACCAAGCCAGTGCGCGTTTTGCTGGTGGACGACGACCCTTTCGTGCGTCGCGTCATCGCCCAGGAATTGCTGAGCGATCTGCGCATTCAGCTCGAAGGGCAGGCCGGTACCCTGCGCGAAGGACGGCGTCTCCTGATGCAACATGAGTTCGACGTGCTCATGGTCGACATCCGGCTGGGCGACGGCAGCGGCTTCGAGCTGATCGAAGACGCCAAGAAGCACCGCAGCGCGGCCGAAATCATCGTCATCTCCGCGCTCGAAGACGAACCCCAGGTGCTGCATGCCTTCGAGCTGGGCGCCTCCGGCTACCTCGTCAAGAACGCGTGGTTCCAGAGCTATGCGCAGGCCGTGCTGCAGGTGGTGAACGGCGGTGCCGCCATCACCCCGCGGCTGGCGCGCCGGCTGCTCGTTCACCTGGACCACAAGCGCTCCAACGTGAACCCGGTTCGCCCGCCGGACAGCAAGGCGACGCTGTCGGCACGGGAGCGCGAAGTGTTGCGACTTGTAGCGACGGGGTACGTAACCGAAGAGATCGCGCTGCAGCTCACCATCAGCGCCCAGACGGTTAACGCACACGTCAAGAACATCTACCGCAAGCTGCACGCCCACACCCGGGCGCAGGCCGTGAGCTTCGCATCGCACCGGGGTCTTCTGTAGGCCATGCCATGTTCGCGCCGCAAGTCTTTCATCTGCCGCACTTTCTGGAAGACCAGTACGTGTGGCTGTCGATCGCCTCGTGGTGCGTGCTGCTGAGCTGGCTGTGGCCGCGCGTCTCGCGCCGGCGGATGCTGACCTGGATCGGGCTGGCCGCCGCGCTGCACCTGACGCCGGTGACGGCGCAGGTGATCCGGGCCACCTCGGCCATCACGGTGCTTGCGCACGACATGCCGGTGACCTTCTGGGCGTTGCAGTGCGTCAACGTGGTGGTGCTGTGCATGGTCGTGAGCATCTGGTACGTCTCCCAGCGCCGGGTGGCGCGCTACCGGCAGGTGCAGGCCGTCATGCAGGAGCGCCGCCGCATCGCCAGCGACCTGCATGACGGCGTGGGCTCCCGGCTGGTGGCGCTGCTGGCCAGCCAGGATCCGAAGAAATCCACCGAGCCCGACGGGCTGTCGATGGCGCTGCAGGACTGCCTGCTCGAGTTGCAGATGACGGTGGACGACCTGGACGACCAGACCTCCGCCAGCGTCGTCGAAAGGCTGGGCCACCTGCGCTACCGGCTGCAGCCGGCATTCGACCGGCTCGGCATCGCCCTGGAATGGCACATCCCCACCGCAGCCCACACATGCCCCTTGCCGCCCGAAACCGCCGTGCAGATCTGCCGGGTGGCGCAGGAAGCCCTGTCCAACGCGCTGCGCCACTCGCACGCCACCCGCGTCGAGCTGCACTTCGGCCCGCAAGGCCGCGGCGCGCACGGACTGGTGCTGGAGGTGCGCGACAACGGGCGCGGGCTGCAGACCTCGGCCGCCGTGCCGGCAACCGAACATCTGGGCAAGGGGCTGCGCAGCATGCGTTCACGGGCCGACGCCGTGCACGGGGAGCTGGCGGTCATGGACTTCGCGCCGCACGGCCTGTGCATCCGCCTGCTAATACCGTGCCCTGAAGCACTGCTGGCCAGCGTGCCGCCCGAGTCCGAAAGCATGCTGTAACACGCCCGCCGGGCCACCCGGACGGGGCCGGCTCGCGCCTATGGCAAACTCCCGCGCTTTGCCAGGGACGCGCTCAAGACATGCAGAAAATCATTCGCCAGCTTGCCGCCGAAATCAAGGTTGGCGAGCATCAGGTGAAGGCCGCCATCGAACTGCTCGACGGGGGCGCCACGGTTCCATTCATCGCCCGCTACCGCAAGGAGGCCACCGACGGCCTGGACGACATCCAGCTGCGTGAGCTGGAGGCCCGCCTTTCCTACCTGCGCGAACTCGAAGACCGCCGCGCGGCGGTGATCAAGAGCATCGACGAGCAGGGCAAGCTCACCGCAGAGCTGCGCGCCGCGATCGAATTCGCGCCGACCAAGCAGGAACTGGAAGACCTGTACCTGCCGTTCAAGCAAAAGCGCCGCACCAAGGGCCAGATCGCCCGCGAATTCGGCATCGAGCCGCTGGCCGACAAGCTGCTGGCCGACCCGATGCTCGACCCGGCGGTGGAAGCCAAGGCCTTCCTGCAGCCCGCCACCACGCTGGACGACGGCAAGCCGGGCCCTGATTTTTCGACTGTGCCCCTGGTGCTCGACGGCGTGCGCGACATCCTGTCCGAACGCTGGGCCGAAGACGCGGCGCTGGTGCAGGGCCTGCGCGAATGGCTCTGGACCGAAGGCCTGCTCAAGTCCAGCCTGATGGCCGGCAAGGACGAGAACAACGCCGACATCTCCAAGTTTCGCGACTACTTCGAGTACGACGAGCCCATCGGCCGAGTGCCCTCGCACCGCGCGCTGGCCGTGTTCCGTGGACGCGCGCTCGACATCCTCGACGCCAAGCTGGTGCTGCCGGTCGAGCCCGAACCGGGCAAGCCCAGCGTGGCCGAAGGCCGCATCGCTTTGCACCTGGGCTGGAGCCATGCGGCTCGCCCGGCCGATGACCTGATCCGCAAGTGCGTGGCCTGGACCTGGCGCGTGAAGCTCGCGCTGTCGACCGAGCGCGACCTGTTCACCCGCCTGCGTGAAGACGCCGAAAAAGTGGCGATCAAGGTGTTTGCCGACAACCTGCGTGACCTGCTGCTGGCCGCACCCGCCGGCCCGCGCGTCGTGATGGGGCTCGACCCGGGCATCCGCACTGGCGTGAAGGTGGCCGTGGTCGATTCGACCGGCAAGCTGGTCGAAACCGCCACCGTGTTCCCGCACGAACCGCGCAAGGACTGGGAAGGCTCGCTGCATACCCTCGGCAAGCTGTGCGCCAAGCACGGCGTGAACCTCATCGCCATCGGCAACGGCACCGCCAGCCGCGAAACCGACAAGCTGGCCGCCGACCTCATCAAGCTGCTGGCCAAGATGGCCGAACAGGCCGGCGCGCCCGAGATCAAGGTCGACAAGGTCGTCGTCAGCGAGGCGGGCGCATCCGTGTACTCGGCCAGCGAATTCGCCTCGCAGGAAATGCCCGACGTCGATGTGAGCCTGCGCGGCGCCGCGTCCATTGCGCGCCGCCTGCAAGACCCGCTGGCCGAACTCGTGAAGATCGACCCCAAGAGCATCGGCGTGGGCCAGTACCAGCACGACGTGAACCAGAGCGAACTCACGCGCACGCTGCACACGGTGGTCGAAGACTGCGTGAACTCGGTGGGCGTGGACCTCAACACCGCGAGCGTGCCGCTGCTGTCGCGCGTCTCGGGCCTGTCGGCCAGCGTGGCCAAGGCGGTGGTGCGCTGGCGCGAATCGAACGGTGCATTTGCCACCCGCAAGCAACTGCTAGACGTGACCGGCTTCGGCCCCAAGGCCTTCGAGCAGAGCGCTGGCTTTTTGCGCATTCGCGGCGGCACTGATCCGCTGGACGTGACCGGCGTGCACCCTGAAACCTATCCGCTGGTCGAGCAGATCATCGTCAAGACCGGCAAGCCGATCGCCGAGTTGATGGGCCGCGCGGAAATGCTCAAGACACTCAAGCCCGAGCTGTTCGCCAACGAGAAGTTCGGCGTGATCACGGTCAAGGACATCCTGGGCGAACTCGAAAAGCCAGGCCGCGACCCGCGCCCCGACTTCAAGGTGGCGCGCTTCAACGACGGCGTGGACGACATCAAGGACCTGGTCGAAGGAATGATCCTCGAAGGCACCGTGAGCAACGTGGCCCAGTTCGGCGCCTTCATCGACCTGGGCGTGCACCAGGACGGCCTGGTGCATGTGAGCCAGCTCAGCCACAAGTTCGTCAACGACGCGCGCGAAGTCGTCAAGACCGGCGACATCGTCAAAGTCAAGGTGATGGAAGTGGACGTGGCGCGCAAGCGCATCGGCCTGTCGATGAAGCTCGACGCAGCGCCCGCGCGCCGCGACGGCCCGCGCGACAACCGCTTTGAAGGCGCAGGCCGTGGCCAGCAGCAGCAACCGCGCCGCGACAACTCGCCGCAACCCGCCGGCCAGATGGCCAGCGCCTTCGCCAAGCTGCAAGGGCTGCGCAAGTAAGCCGTGATGCACGGTTCTTGCTGAGCCCCCCGGCATGATGAAAGCACTGCGCATCTACGCCGGGCCCACGGCCCGCAAGCACATCGAGCAGCACGGCCTGCGCCCGCAGGACATCCGCACCATCCCCGGTGCGGCGGGCGGGCCCAAGGGCCTGATCCTCGGGCCGCTCGACCGCTTCATCTTCGGCCGCTGGCTCACGCAGTCGAGCCAGCAGGTGCATCTGGTGGGCGCGTCGATCGGCGCCTGGCGGCTCTCGACGGCCTGCCTGTCGGACCCGGAAACCGCCTTCCAGCGCTTCGAGCACGACTACGTGCGCCAGCAGTTCGAGGTGCCGCCGGGGCAGAAGCGGCTCAGCCCGCATCAGCTCAGCGAGCGCTTTGCGCAGAGCCTCGAAGACTTCTACGGCGGGCGCATCGACGAGGTGCTGAACCACCCGCGCTATCGCCTGCATGTGGTGACCTCGCGCGGGCGCCACATCCTCGGGCGCGAGGGCAGGGCGCGCACGCCCGTCGGCTACCTGGGCGCCTTTGCCAGCAACAGCCTGCACCGCAAGAGCCTGGGCGCTTGGCTGGAGCGCTGCGTGTTCTCCACGCCCGGCGCGGCCTTGCCTTTCGGCACAAAGGATTTCCGCACGCGCCAGCACGCGCTGAGCCAGGCCAACTTCAACATGGTGCTGCAGGCCTCGTGTTCCATTCCGTTCTTGCTGGCGGCGGTGCACGACATTCCGGGCGCGCCGCGCGGTGCCTACTGGGACGGCGGCATCACCGACTACCACCTGCATCTTGACTACCAGCCGGCCGACGACGGCATCGTGCTGTATCCGCATTTTCAAAAGGCGGTGGTGCCGGGCTGGCTCGACAAGGGCCTGCGCTGGCGCCACAAGTCCACCGGTTTTCTCGACCGCATGGTGGTGCTCGCGCCCGACTCGGAATGGGTGAAGTCGCTGCCCAACGGCAAGCTGCCCGACCGCAAGGACTTCATCCGCTTCGCCAACGATGCGCAGGCGCGCATCACGGCCTGGAGCCGGGCCACGCGCGAGGCGCAGCGGCTGTCGGACGAGTTCGAAGGCTGGCTTGCCAACGGGCGCGCGCCCGAAGTTCTTCCGCTCTGAGTCGCCAAGAGCGCATGCCGCCGGGCAAACCCTGAACGGGCGGCGCAGGTGGCGCTTCGAGAATGGTTCGATCCATTCAGAAGCAACGAAGACACCAAAACCACCATGCCTCACGCCACGCTGACCCGCCGCCGATTCACGCTCGCCACCGCAGCGGCCAGCCTTGCCCTTCCGTCCTTCGCGCAAAGCGCATGGCCGAGCAAGCCGATCCGCATCGTCGTGCCCTACACGCCGGGCGGCTTCACCGACCAGATGGCGCGGCTGGTGCAGATCGGCCTGCAGACGCGGCTGGGCCAGCCGGTGCTGGTCGACAACAAGCCCGGCGCCAACAGCCTGATCGGCGTCGATGCCATCGCCAAGGCCGCGCCCGACGGCAGCACCTTCGGCGTCGTCATCGCGGCCTATGCGGCCAACACCACGCTGTATCCCAAGCTGCCCTATGACCCGAACAAGGACCTTGTGGGCGTTTCGCTGATGGGCATCTCGCCCTTGCTGGCGGCGGTCAGCATCAATGCACCGTTCAAGACCGCGCGCGAACTCATCGACTACGCGCGTGCGAATCCGGGCAAGGTGAGCTTCGGCTCATCGGGCAACGGCTCGGCCGCGCACCTGACCACCGAGCTGTGGAAGTCGCTCACGCAGACCTACATGATCCACATCCCGTACCGTGGCGCCATGCCCGCGCTGACGGATTTGATGGGCGGGCAGATCCAGTTGTTCTTCGACGCACCCACCGGCCTCATCAACCAGGCCAAGGCGGGCAAGGTGCGGCTGATCGGCGTTGCGGGCGACAAGCGCCTGCCGGCCGTGCCCGACGTGCCGACCTTCGTGGAGCAAGGCTTCGCGGGCTTCACCGGCAGCACCTGGGCCGGCATGCTGGCACCGGCGGGCACGCCGCGCGACATCGTCAAGCGCATGTCGGAAGAGGTGGCGCGCATCATCCGAAGCGACGACACGCGCGCCAGGCTCGACGCCATGGGCACGATTCCGGCCGGCAGCACGCCCGAGGAGTTCGACGCCTTCATCACCGCCGAGACCGCCAAGTGGGGCAAGGTCATCCGCACGGCGGGTGTGAAAGCCGAGTAACGCGCCCAGCTTCAGTGTGGCGGCGGCGTGCCGGAGGCGCTTCGCTTCTGATCCGCCAGCGCCAGCGGCGCCGCGCAATCGAGGATGTTCACGTGCACCGCGTCGCCCACCTTCGGCCCGGCACCCGCAGGCCAGCGCCCCGTGCCCAGCGAGCGCGTGTGCACCCCGCCGTTGCGATAGCGCACGACGGCATAAGGCGCGGTGGCGCCACCGTCCGCGCCGCAATCGCGGTCGACCGTGCTGGCCAGCTCGCCGGCTTGCCCCACGCTCACGACCTGCGCGGCCCGCCAGCCGGCCGAGTGATCGAAGGAATGCGCGTCCATGGCCGTGCAGCCGCCGAGCGCCAACGCCCACAGCATGACGACCCGTCCCGTGCTGGTCATGGCACCGGTCCGATCGCGGCGGTGGCCTGGATCTCGACGCGGTACTCGGAGTCGATCAGCTTGGCGCCCACCGTGGCGCGCGCCGGCGTGTGGCCTGCGGGCACCCACTCGTCCCACACCGAGTTCATTGCGGCGTAGTCGCCCACGGTGCGCAGGTAGATGGTCACGCTCACCAGGTCTTTCTTGGTGGCGCCTTGCGTGGCGAGCATGCCGTCGATGTGGTTCAGGATCTCGCGCATCTGGCCCGTGATGTCGAGCGAGGGGTTCTCGGCCACCTGGCCCGACAGGTAGAGCAGGCGTGCCGTGCCGAGGTCGACGACCACCATTTCGCTGAAGCGCGCTCCCATCTCGTGGCGAATGATGTTCATGGCGATGTGGACTTCGATGCAGTTGCGATGGATGAGTGTGAGGCAGAAGCGGCGGCCACGCTGTCCGCCGGCGCATTCCACCAGCCGCCGCCCAGCGCCTGGAAGAGGGCGGCCGCATCGGTCAGCCGGAGCGCGCGCGCCTGCACGAGGTTGAGCAGCGCCTGCTGCTGGGCCTGCTGCGCCAGCCGCAACGACAGTGCGCTCGCATCGCCCAGTTGCACCTGCTTGCGGGTGCGCGCGAGGCTTTGCGACGCGGTGCGCTCGGCCTTGATGGCGGCTTGCAGCGCGCGGGTGTCGGCGTCGATGGCTTCGAGCGTATTGGCCACGTCCTGGAACGCGGCCAGCACGGTGGCGCGGTACTGGGCCGCGGCCTGGTCGAACGAGGCGCGGGCAGCGGCTTCGCGGTGCTTGAGCGCGCCGCCGTCGAACAGCGGCTGCGTCACGCTGCCGGCAATCGTCCAGAACAGCGACGACGACTTGAAGAGCTGCGACAGCGTGTAGGCCGACGAGCCATAGGCATTCACGCCCAGCGTCACGTTGGGCAGGCGCGCCGCAACGGCCACGCCGATGCCGGCGCTGGCGGCCTGCAACTGCGCCTCGGCCGCGCGCACGTCGGGGCGATGCTCGACCAGGGTGGACGGCAGCGTCAGCGGCAGTTCGTTGGGCAACTGGAGTGCATCCAGCTCGAAGTGCGCCGCCACGCCTTCGCTGGGGTAGCGGCCGGCCAGCGTGGCGAGCAGGTTGCGCTGCTGCGCGAGTTGCTTGTCGATCGGCGGCAGCGTGGCTTCGGTGGCGGCCAGCGAGGCTTCTTGCGTGTCGACATCGGCCAGCGCCACCTGCCCGAGCGATTGCTGCTTGCGGAAGGCCTGCAGCATCTCTTTCTGCCCATCGATGATCGCGAGCGTGGCGCGCTGCTGCGCGCGCAGCGAGGCTTCGGTGATGGCAGCCGCCACCACGTTGCTGCTGAGCGAAAGCCGCGCGGCCAATGCCTGGAAGCGCTGCTGCTCGCTCTGCGCCTGCGCGCCTTCGACCTGCCGGCGCGTGGCGCCGAACACGTCGGGCGTGTACGACACCGTCACCTGCGCCGTGTGCAGCGTGTACAGGTTCGCGTTCGACGACACCGGGCTTGCCACCGCGCTTGCCACGCGCTGACGCGTGGGTGCGTAGTTCAGCGCCACGCTTGGCCAGAACGCGGCCTGGTTGGCGGCCTCGTTCTCGCGCGCCACGCGCAGCGCGGCATCGGCCGCTTCGATGGTCGGGTTGCCGGCCAGGCTCTGCGTGACCAGTGCGTTCAGCGGCTCGGAGCGAAAGGCCTGCCACCATTGCGCCGGCACATCGAGGTCGGGCGACAGGCGCGCCAGCGGCACGCCTTCGGCCTCCTGCGTGGCGGGCGGCGCGGCGGTGTACTGCGCGGGCAGGGCCAGCGGCGGCCGCACGTAGTCGGGGCCGACCGCGCAGCCGCTCAGCAGCAACGCAATGCCGGTTGCGACCGCCGTCGCGGCGCCGGGCACGAAGCTTCTTGTTGTCATGGAATGGACCTTGTCTTTAACGGTCGCGGCGCGAGCGGTTGCCCCAGCCCTTGCGCTCGAAGAAGCGTTCCAGCGCGAAGTAGAGCGTCGGCAGGATGAACAGCGTCAGCAGCGTGGACACCACGAGCCCGCCGACCACCACCGTCGCCAGCCCGCGTTGCACGTCGGTGCCGACACCGGTGGCCAGTGCCGCCGGCAGCATGCCGATGGAAGCGACGGTCGCCGTCATCAGCACCGGCCGCAGCCGCTCGGCCGCGCCTTCGAGCACAGAGGCCTGCAGCTCCAGCCCTTCGCCGCGCACGCGCCGGAAGTTGGCGACCATGATGATCCCGTTCTGTATCGACACCCCGAACAGCGCGATGAAGCCCACCGCCGTGGCCACGTTGAGCGTTTCGCCCGCCACGTGCACCGCGATCAGCCCGCCCAGCATGGCCATCGGCACCACGCCCAGGATCAGCACCACCTGCCGGATCTTGCCGAACTGGAAGAACAGCAGCACCGCCATGATTGCCACCACGACCGCGAGCGATACCGCCAGGCGCGCCTGCGCCCGCTGCTGGTTCTCGAACTGGCCAGCCCATTGCAGCCGGAATTTGGTGGCGTCGAACTTGATCTCCTTGCCGATGCGCTCCTGCGCTTCGACCAGGTACGAGGCCAGGTCGCGGTCGCGGTTGTCCACGCGCACGGTGATCTGGCGCTCGTTCATCTCGTGCGAGATGGTGCTTTCGCCGGTCTGCAGCCGGATGTCGGCCACCTGCGACAGCGGCACCTTGGCGCCGCTGGAGCTGTTGAGCAGCAGCGCGCCAATGGCTTCGGTGTTGCCCTTGGCGCTCTTGGGCAGCTTCACCGACACGTTGTAGGTGCGGTTGCCGGCGTACACGGTGATCACCGGCGCGCCGCCGATGCCGGTCTGGATCAGGTTGGCCACGTCGTTCGCATTCACGCCGAAACGCGCCGCCGCCTCGCGGTTGAGCTGGATCACCACCTGCGGAATCGGCGGCTCCTGGAACAGCGAAGCCGAGGCCGTGCCGCGCACCGTGCCCAGCAGCTCGACGATCTGGTTGCCGATGCGCCGGCTTTCCTTCAGGTCGTCGCCATAGATGCGCAGCACCAGCGGGCTGTGCGCGCCGCCCACCGCGTCGTTCACGCCGTCGATGATCGGCTGGCTGATGCCCACGTCGAAGCCCGGCATCTTCGCGAAGCGCTCGGTCAGCGTGCGCACGAAGGCCGCCTTGTTCACACCGGCGGGCCACTCGCCGTAGGGCTTCAGCCCCACCGGCACTTCCATGTGCGAGGGCGTCCACGGGTCGGTGCCGTCGTCGTTGCGCCCGAGCTGGGTCACCACGTAGGACACCTCGGGGTATTCGAGCAGCACGTGGCGCATCTCGGTCGCCATCTCGCTGGCCTTGTCGAGCGACAAGCCCGAAGGCAATTGCACCTGCAGCCAGAGTGCGCCTTCGTCGATGTCGGGCAAAAACTCGCGCCCGGCGGTCGCGCCCAGCACCAGCACGGCCGCCAGCGCCAGCGCGCTCAGACCATAGGCAATGGCGGGCACGTTCAGCAGGTGGCTCAGCACGCGCCGGTAGGCACCGGTAAGCCACACCAGCGGCTTGTTCACGAAGGGCTTGCTCGGCTTGCGCAGCGCGATGTAGGCCAGGCTGGGAATGAGCGTCAGCGCGCACAGCAGCGCACCGACCAGCGCATAGCCCACGGTGAAGGCCATCGGCTTGAACAGCTTGCCTTCCGCGCGCTCGAAGGCGAACAGCGGAAAGTAGGCCGTGATGATGATCAGCGTGGCAAAGAAGATCGGCCCCGACACATGGCTCACGGTCTCGAGGATGTTGCCCTCGGTCAGCGTGGCGTTGGGTTCTTCCTCGCGCCGCCGCAGGATGGCTTCCATCACCACGATGGCGCCGTCCACGATGATGCCGAAGTCGATCGCGCCCAGCGAGAACAGGTTGGCCGGCATGCGGGTGAAGTGCATCACGATGAACACCGTGACCAGCGACATCGGAATCGCCACCGCCGCCACTACCGCGCTGCGCGGGCTGCCCAGGAAAAGAATGAGCACGAAGCACACCAGCGCCATGCCTTCCAGCACCGTGTGCGTGACCTTGTCGACCGTGAGCTTCACCAGGTCGTCGCGGTCGATGTAGGGCACGATCTTCACGCCCATGGGCGCGAGCTGCGCCTGCAGTTCGTCGATCTTCTTGTGCACGCCTTCGAGCACGCGCGAGGGGTTCTCGTACTTGAGCATCAGCACGATGCCCTCGATGGTGTCGGGGTTCGTGTCCTTGCCCAGGATGCCGCCGCGCTCCTGGTGGCCGAACTGCAGCCGGCCCAGGTCGCGCACCAGCACCGGCGAGCCGCTGCTCTGCGTGACCACCACCGTGCCCAGGTCGTCCAGCGTGTGGATCTGGCCGATGCCGCGCACCACGTAGCTCTGGTCGCCGCGCGCGATGCGCCCGCCGCCCGCGTTGGCGCTGTTGTTGTTGATGGCCGTGACCACGTCGTTCAGCACCAGCCCGTACTTCTGCATGCGGGCCGGATCGAGTTCGAGCTGGAACTCCTTGGTGAAGCCGCCGAAGTTGTTGATGTCCACCACGCCCGCGACCTGCTTGAGCGCGGGAATCACCTTCCAGCGCTGGATCTCCGACAGCTCCATCAGGTTCTTGGTGTCCGACTCCAGCGTGTAGCGGTAGATTTCGCCGGCCGGCCCCGCGACCGGCCCCAGGCCCGGCTGCGCGCCCAAAGGCAGGCTGACCTGGCCGATGCGCTCGGTCACGCGCTGGCGCGCGAAGTAGTCGTCGGTGCCGTCCTTGAAGCTCAGGTTGATGAGCGACAGCCCGAAAGTGCTGCTCGAACGGATCGAGGCCAGCCCCGGCGTGTTGCTCAGCGCGCGCTCCAGCGGCGTGGTGATCTGCTGCTCGATCTCTTCGGCGGCCAGGCCGTTGACCTGCGTCGTGACCTGCACCGTCACGTCGCCCAGGTCGGGGTAGGCCTCGACCGTCATCTGGGTCCACGACCAGGCGCCGAACAGCACCAGCGCGATCGACATCGCCCAGGCCAGGTGCCTGCGGCGAAAGAACTGGGTGATGATTAGATTAATCATTCAGCAGCACACCGCCACGCACCACCACGCGCTCGCCTGCGGCCAGGCCGCTGCGGATGCGGACCCGGTCGCCGTCTTCGCGGCCCAGCTCGACCATGCGCCGCACGAAGGTCCACGGCGCGGCCTCGACGAACACGCTCACGCTGTCGTTGTTCATCAGCAGCGCCGAGGCCGGCACCTGCGGCTGCTCGGCCTGCGGCACGCCGAGCACGGCCGTCGCATACATGTTGGGCTTGAACAGGCCCTCAGGGTTGGCAAAGACGATGCGCGCGCGGGCGCGGCGCGTGTCCGCATCGAGCACCGCGCTCACGAAGCCGACCTTGCCGGTGAAGCTGCGGCCCGGGTAGGCGGCCAGCGTGACCACCGCGTTCTGCCCCGGCGCCACCGCGCCCACCACGCTCTCGGGCACGTTGACCGTGACCCAGACCGATTCGAGGTTCGACACCGTCATCAGCACCGCATTGGGGTCGTTCAGGTTGGCGCCCACGGCCCCGTTCAGGGCGGTGATCGTGCCCGAGGTCGGGGCGATGATCTTCAGCGACTGCCCGGCCTGCGCACCGGCGCCATCGGCGCCAAGGCTGCGCAGCCGCGTCTCGGTGCGGCGCAGTTCGGCGGTCTGTTGCGCAACGCTGCTCTGGGCGGCTTCCACGTCCTTGGTCGCGTTGGAGCCCGTCTCGTTGACGCCGCGTGCCCGCACCAGCGCGCGCTGCGCCAGGTCGAGCGCGTCGCGCGCCTTCTGCGCGTCGGCCACGGCCTGCGCAAGGTCGGGCGAGGTGATCGTGGCCAGCACCTGGCCGCGCTTGACTGTGTCGCCCAGGCGCACCTTCAGCTCGATCAGCTTGCCCGTCAGCGGCGGCAGGATGTTGACGGTGTTGGCCGGGTTGGCTTCCACCGTGGCGGGCAGGCTCACGTCGTGCGGCGTGGCTTCGGTCCCGACCGTGGCGACCAGCAGGCGGTCGCGCAGCGGCGAGCCAGCGGGAATGGTCAGGCGGTTGCCCTGGCGCACCACCATCGGCGCGGGCGTGGCGGCCGCGACCGTGGCGGCATGGGCGCCGTCGCCGAAGGAGTCGACGCACAGCGCCGCGCAGGTCAGCACGCCGAAGACCACGCGGGCCGGTGTCATCTGGTAGAGGGATTTTTTCATCGCATGCGGCATCCGTTGGAGCCGGACGCGCCGCGCACGGAATGCCTTCCCATGCCCTTGACCCGCCCCGTCGCCCCGGATCGAGAATACGAAGACACGACTGAAGAACGTCCCAAGAAATCCTGAAGTTTTCTTCAGGATCTTCAGAATCGCGGGCCTGCCGTCAGGAAGGGGCGGCATCATCCACCTTCATGAGAATTCTGCTGATCGAAGACGACCGCAAGGCCGCGCGCCTGCTGGCCCGGGGCCTGCAGGAAGAAGGCTTTGTCGTCGACGTCGTGCACACGGCGGAGGAGGGCGACGAGGAAGCCTTCGTCATTGCCTACGACCTGATCGTGCTCGACTGGATGCTGCCCGGCAAGGACGGCCTGACGCTGTGCCGCGACCTGCGCCAGCGCGGCTGCAAGACGCCGGTGCTGATGCTCACCGCCCGCGACGCCCTGGCCGACCGCGTGACCGGCCTGAACAGCGGCGCCGACGACTACCTGACCAAGCCCTTCGCTTTTGACGAGCTGCTGGCCCGCGTGCGCGCCTTGCTGCGCCGCTCCGAAATCATGCGGCCGGTGGTGCTGGCCGTGGCCGACCTGAGCCTGGACCCGCTCAGCCAGCGCGTGGTGCGCGGCGGCGCGGTGCTGGAATTGACCCACAAGGAATTCGCGATCCTGCAGATCCTGCTGCGGCAGGCCGGCGAAGTGGTGAGCCGTTCGCGGCTGGCCGAGCAGGTGTGGAAAGACGACCTCATCGCCATCGACAACCTGATCGACGTGCACATCGGCAACCTGCGCCGCAAGGTCGATGCGCCGCCGGCCGTGCCGCTGATCCAGACCGTGCGCGGGCGCGGCTTCAGGCTGGCGCTGGCCGACGATGGCCATGCTTAGTTTTCGCAGGCGGCTGGCGCTGGCGCATGTCAGCGTGATCGTGGTCGTGATGGCGATTGCCGCCTTCGGCTCGTACCTCGTGTTCTCGCGCAACGTGCACCGCGAACTCGACGCGGCGCTGCTGGCGCTGGCCGAAACCGAGATGGGCATGCTGCTGTCCGCCGGGGACGGCGACACGGTGATCGTGCACGAGGCGCCGCCCGGCCCCGGCGCGCCGTCGTTCGTGCGGCTCGACCGGCTGGTGCAGATCGTCGATGCCGATGGTCGCGTGCTGGCGCGCAGCGCCAACCTGGGCGAGGCGCAACTGCCCATTCCCGAGGTGCTGCGCAACCGGCTTGCTGCCGGCGAAACCGTGTTCGAGACGCTCAACGGCTTCGGCGAGGAGCCGACCCGCATGGTCTCGGTGCCCGTGCCGGGCCGGCCGTCGCTGCTGGCGGTGCAGGTGGCCGGCTCGCTGGACGATGTGAACCGCACCGTCGCGATGGCCAGCGTGCTTTTTCTTATTTTGGGCGGCGCGTTGCTTCTGGCTTTGGGCGCGGCGGGCGCCCTGATCACGCGACGGGCCTTCGGCGCCATCAACGACGTGGTGCAGCAGGCCCACCGCATCGGCGACGCGAACCTGGGCGAGCGCCTGCCGCATCCGGGCACGAACGACGAGATCGGGCGGCTGGTCGATACGCTCAACGACATGCTGGGCCGCATCGAGGACGGCATGGAGGCGCAGCGCCGCTTCACCTCCGATGCCTCGCACGAGCTGCGCTCGCCGCTGTCCCGGCTGCGCACCGAACTCGAGCTGGCTCTGCGCAGGCCGCGCGATACGGCGGCTTATGTGGAGACGCTGCATTCCTCGCTCGAAGAGGTCGAGTCGCTCACGCTGCTGGTCGAAGAGCTGCTGGTGCTGGCCCGCCTCGATGCAGGACAGGAGCGCGATGCCGCCGAGACGGTTTCGCTCAACGTGCTGGCCGAAGAGGCGGTGCGCCGGCTGGAGCCGATGGCGCGGGAGCGGCATCTGACGCTTTTGCTGGAGCCCGCGCCGCCTGTGGCCGCGCGGGTGGCACGTGGCGCGGCCAGCCTGGCGCTGGCGAATCTGCTCGACAACGCGCTGAAGTTTTCACCGCCCGACACCACGGTGCGCGTGAGCCTTCGCGCCGATGCGCAGGCGAACGAGGCGGTGATCAGCGTGTCAGATCGCGGGCCCGGTATTCGCAGCGACGATCTGCCGCATCTGTTCGAGCGCTTCTACCGGGGTGCGGTGGCGCGCTCGGACGAGAAGACGCCGGGACTCGGGCTCGGGCTGGCGTTGTCGCAGGCAGTGGTGCATGGGCACGGCGGGCGCATCGAGGCGGCGAATGAAACTGGCGGTGGTGCGCGCTTCGACATGAGGTTGCCGTTGGCGCGGTGAGCTTGCTGGCATGGCGGTTGCATCGCAAGGCCCATGAAGCATTTCATCGTCGAAATCAACTACCTCGAGCCGCTGGCGCGCATCCAGGAATCGGTGCCCGCGCACCGCGCCTATCTTCAACTGGGCTACGACGCCGGTTTGCTGTTGTGCTCCGGACCGAAGGTGCCGGCCACCGGCGGTTTTCTTCTGGCCCGTGCCGCCTCACTGGAGGCATTGCAGGCATTTTTTGCCGAAGATCCGTTCAACACCGAGAAGCTCGCCAGCTTCACGTTCAACGAGTTCCAGCCCGTGAAGCACCAGGCCTGGGCGCAGGACTGGTTCAGCGCGCCCTGAGGGATTGCCAGCCTTCAGCGAACCGTCAGTTTCGAACGGATGCCGTTGGAAGCGTTCACCAGTTGCATGTCGTCGCCGTTCTTCACCAGATAGAAGCACAGGCGCCCCCAGCCCGGAGAGTTCAGGTTCGCGCACAGGGTGTCGTCACGAATTTCCCATGTGCCGTCGGCGCTTGACTTGGCATTCTTCGCATGCACGCGCGAGGTCGAAAACGTCATTTCGACAGTGCCGAAGGTCGCCTCATCGCGCGGGTGCGGATAGCTCCAGGTCTTGCTGACGATCATCGGCGCATCGAGATGCTGTTTTCCTGCGACGGCAGGCGCCGATGCTGCGGCCGATGCCACGGCCGTGCTGGCCGGTTTCTTGTAGGAGGCCAGGGCGAGGCGGCCGCGTTCAGGCAGATCGAAGATCCACTGGGCCGGTCGGGCGAAATTGAGGTTCTGGGCAGGGGCGTTGCCGGCAGTCGCCGAGAGGCCCGAGGTGGTGATTCCCACCAGCCGGCCCTGTTCGTCGAACAAGCCGCCCCCGCTCGATCCGGGCGAGATGGGCGCCGAGATCTGGATGTTCTCGACGGCGCCATCCCGGCCTCGGCGCAGTGCGGAAACAAGGCCGTCGCTCATCGTCTGTTCGAGGCCGAACGGCGTGCCGATGGTGTAGATTTTTTGCCCGACCCTCACCGTGTCTAGCGGTGCAATCTGCACGGCCGGTGCGCTGAAGTTCGCCACCTTGATCGAGCACAGGTCGCGCTCGGTGTCCGGAAACTCCAACTCGGCCTGGAAACTCACGTTCTCGTGTTTCACCTGGATCGCTGCCGCTTTCGCAAGCACGTGGCAGTTGGTGACGAGTCGCCCCGGCTCGATCACCACGCCGCTCCCTGTGCCCAGGGGCTTGCCCTGGGCGTCGAGCGGGCGCACGACCCAGACAGACGGGGAGATGCGCCTGAACAGTTCTTCGGCAGGCATTGCGCGGGCAAGCACCGGCAGGAGGGCCAGGGCCGCCAGGCCGAGCGCGGCCCGGTATCGCGGGAAGTTCTTCATGGGGCTGCGTCGCTGCATCTGCATGGCATTCGATCTATGGATGAATCAGGCCGTCGAGGTCCTTCATCTGGACCGGTTCCTGTCGCTTCGCCGACGCGGACCCTGCCGCTTCGGGAAGCGGCGTGGCCACGGTGCGTTCGATCAAGTCTTGTCTGGAGGGCGCGCCGCTGCGGCCCTGGCTGGCAACGTAGGGCTTCAGGATGTCGAGGACGGCACTGGCACGCAGCGCATAGGTTGCGCCGGCTTCGCTCGCGTTGCGGAACATCTTGATCGTCGCGCTCGCATGCCAGCTCGTGATGGTGCCGCCACCTCCCGCATAGCTCGGGATGTACACGGAACGAGTGCTCCCACCGCTGCTGCCGCCACCGCCCTTGAGCAGGTCCGGAGGCGTCGGCGGGTCGCCTTGCGCTGCTTCGAGCGTCATGAGGGTCAAGCCGTTCCCGGTGGGCTGGGTCGCAGCCTTGTCGGGCGCGAGCGTGAACAGCTCGTAGCCTTTTTGCCGGGTCAGTTCGGCGCAACGGTAGATCCAGTAGCGCCAGACCATGTCGCCGGACGTCTTGCCGTTGCCGTGGAATGCCACGACGTAGGTGTCGTCGGCCACGCGCGTCTCCACGTACCCACCGGTCAGGCCTCGCGGCCCATACGGTGTGGTGCCGCAAGCCACCAGAGCGCCCAGCGCCAGGACGGACAAGATCGCACATCGGAACGCGCGGCGCGTGATTCCTCCCCCCATGGCGTGGTCTCCCTTGTTGTCGATTGGATGCAGCTCACGCAGCCCTCATGACGATGGACCGCAGGCCCCAGCGGGACCGGTTCAACGTATGAAAATATGACGCGCGCCCTTACGGGAAGCTGACCCACACCCCGCCATGCGCCACGGGCGGCGCGGGCAGCCGCCTACATCGACGCTTCGAGCATCGCCCTGTAGTCGTCGCGCGAGGCAAGACGCGGATTGGTCTTGTGGCAGTGGTCGGCCATGGCGCCGTCGATGATCTGCTCGAACAGCGCGGGCGTGACGCCGACTTCGGCCAGGCCCTTGGGCAGGCCCAGGCGGGCATTCATGTCGCGGATCGCGTCGCCCAGGTCGCCGGCCGAGTCGAGGTGCATGGCCTGTGCCATGCGCTGCAGGCGCTGTTCTTTCTGCACCGATTCCGCTCCTGCGTTGAAGTGGATCACCGCAGGCAGGAAGAGGGCGTTGAGCGTGCCGTGGTGCAGGCGTGGATCGACGCCACCGAGGCTGTGGCTCAGCGAATGCACGCAGCCCAGGCCTTTCTGGAAAGCCATGGCGCCCTGCATCGACGCGCTCATGAGGTTCAGGCGCGCCTCGCGGTCGCTGCCATCCTTGGTCGCGCGTTCGATGTGGCCCCAGGCGCGCTCCAGGCCGTCGAGGCCGATGCCGTCGGCGGGCGGATTGAAGGCGGCCGACATGAAGGTTTCCATGCAGTGCGCGATGGCGTCCATGCCGGTCGCGGCCGTGAGCCGGGGCGGCAGGCCGAGCGTGAGTTCGGGGTCGCAGATGGCGGCCTTGGGCATCAGAAACCAGCTATGAAAACCGAGCTTGCGGTGGTCGTCGACGATGACGATGGCGCCGCGTGCCACTTCGCTGCCGGTGCCGCTGGTGGTGGGCACTGCGATCAGCGGCACCGCGCGTTCGGTGATTCGTGGCGAGCCGCCTTCGATGGTGGCGTAGGTCTTGAGCGGGCCTTCATGCGTGGCCGCGATGGCCACGCCCTTGGCGCAATCGATGGCGGAGCCGCCGCCCACGGCGATCAGCCCGTCGCAGCGGCCGCTGCGGTACAGCTCGACGGCGGCGCGCACAGCCGCTTCGGTCGGGTTGGAGGGGGTTTGGTCGAACACCGAGACTTCGAGATCGGCAATGGCATCGAGCGCCTTTTGCAGCACGCCGGCCGCGCGCACGCCGGCGTCGGTCACGATCAGCGGGCGGTTGATGCCGATGCGCGCGCATTCGCTCGACAGGAGCTTGATGGCGCCGAATTCGAACTGGATCTGGGTGAGGTATTGGATGAGGGCCATGAGGTGGGGGTGCCTGGGGCAGTACGATTGCTGACCACCCAAATCTAACAAGCAGGGGCAGTCTTGCACATGAACAAAACCCTTGCCGCTGTCGCGCCCGGCACACCGTGGGACGCAATGGCGCAGATGCACTTTCAGTTCTCATGACGACGAATCCTCCAACGACACCGGCACAGCCGCCGCTCACCGCGAAGATGGCCAGCGTGGTCGAGCGCATGGCGCGCGCCGGCCATCCCACGCTCGACCAGCTCACGCCCGACGAGGCCAAGGCCTCGTACGAAAAAGGCGCGGGCGTGCTTGAAGTGCCCAAGCCCGAGCTGGCGCGCATCGAAGACTTCAGCATCGCCGCGCGCGACGGCTTCGCGATACCTGCGCGGCTCTATGCGCCGTCGTCGGACGTGCTGCCGGTGCTCATCTACTTTCATGGCGGCGGCTTCACGGTCGGCAACATCCGCACGCATGACACGCTGTGCCGCGTGCTGAGCCACAAGAGCGGCTGCGCGGTGGTGTCGGTCGACTATCGGCTGGCGCCCGCGTTCAAATTTCCGACGGCGTCGAACGATGCGTGGGACGCCTTCCAGTTCATCGCGAAGGAGGGCGCAAGCCTCGGCCTCGATTCGAGTCGTCTGGCGGTGGGCGGCGACAGCGCCGGCGGCACGTTGGCCGCCGTGTGCGCCATCCTCGCGCGCGATGCCGGCCTGCCGCTCGCGCTGCAGATGCTGATCTACCCCGGCACCACCGCGCACCAGGACACGGCCTCTCACCTTCGCCACGCCAACGGCCCGCTGTTGACGAAGGCCATGATCGATTTCTTCTTCGCCCAGTACGTGCGCACGCCGGCCGACCGCGACGACTGGCGATTCGCGCCGCTGCTGGCCGACGACGTCGATGGCGTCGCGCCCGCCTGGATCGGCCTGGCCGAATGCGATGCGGTGGTGGACGAAGGCATCGCGTATGCCGACAAGCTGCGCACTGCCGGCGTGCAGGTCGACCTCGAAATCTACCGTGGCGTGATCCACGAATTCATCAAGATGGGCCGCGCAATCCCCGAGGCGCTGCAGGCGCAGAACGACGCGGCCCTGGCTCTGAAGGAAGCATTGAACCCATGACCGACACCACACCTCAACGCAAGGACTTCCGTTTCTTCCATCGCCTGCGCGTGCGCTGGGCCGAAGTCGACATGCAGAAGATCGTCTTCAACGCGCACTACCTGATGTACTTCGACACGGCCATCTCGGACTACTGGCGCGCGATGGCGCTGCCGTACGAAGAGGCGATGCACTCGCTGGGCGGTGACTTGTACGTGCGCAAGGCGACCATCGACTTTCGCGGGTCGGCGCGCATGGACGATGTGATCGACGTGGGCATGCGGTGTGCGCGCATCGGCAATTCGTCGATGACGTTCGAGGGCGGGCTGTTCCGGCAAGACCAGTTCCTGGTCGGCTGCGAGCTGGTCTATGTGTTTGCCGACCCGACCACGCAGACTTCCAAGCCCGTGCCGGCCGCCTTGCGTGATGCGCTCATGGGCTTCGAGGCCGGCGAGCCAATGCGTACCGTCGAGACGGGAAGCTGGGACACGCTGGGCGAAGGCGCGGGCGCCTTGCGGCGCGCAGTGTTTATCGAAGAGCAGAACATTCCCGAACCGATGGAGTGGGACGCACACGATGCGGTCGTGCTGCATGCGGTGGCCCGCAACCGGCTCGGGCAGGTCATCGCCACGGGGCGGCTGCTGGCCGCTGAAGACGGTGTCTCGCACATCGGCCGCGTGGCGGTGCACCGCAACCTGCGCAGCGGCGGGCATGGCGCCGCCGTGATGAAGGTACTGGAAGAAGCGGCCCGGGCACGCGGCGACCGCGAGGTGGCGCTGAATGCGCAGCGCAGCGCCGAGCGCTTCTATGCGCGGCTGGGCTATGCGCCGCACGGCGACGGCTTCGAGGAAGCCGGCATCCCGCACATCGAGATGCGCCGCGCGCTGCGCTGAGCTAAGCCCGCATCTTCTTTTCTTCTTCAGTAGCGGCGGGGTGGGTCCGGCACGTAGCCGGGGTCCGAGCCGGGGAAGGGCGACGGGTTGGCAGGACGTGTCCAGCGCGGCGGGGGCGCGGGCGGGATCACACCGGCGGCGATGAGGTTCTCGCGGCTGTCGTAGCGGATGCGGACCACATCGTCGGGCGTCGACTGTGCGCGCTCGAAGGTGGTCTTGCCGACATACGAGTTCTCGCGGCGGCCATGGGCCGTGCCCAGGCTCGGGCTGGGCGCCTGCTGGCGCGCCAATTCGCCCGCGGGCGCTTCGGCGGCGGCCGAACGCTCGGCGGCGCTGGACTTGGCGCGCGCATCGGCCATCGATGAAGGCTCACGCTGCTCGCGATCGGGGCCATAGTCGCCGCGGCGCGAGTAGGGCGCGATCTGCGGCGGTGGCGGCTCGGGCCGGCGCTCGCGGAACATCGCGACACCGATCACGCCGACGTCATCGGGGCGGCCCGTGCGGCTGGCGTAGGAGTTGCCGGCCGATGCGAACTGGAAGGCCGCGATCTGCGAATCGCTCTTGCGCCAGCCCGTGATGTCGCTGCGCTCGCGCCCGCCGAAGACATAACCGTTCTGCCCGACGCCTGCGGTTTCGCCGGTGACGATGTTCACGCCGTCCACCGACATCACGGCCATGACGCGTTCGTCGACCACGTTGCGGGCCCGGATCGCGTAGCGCGCGCCGGGGCGGCCAGCCACCCAGTACTCGCCGCGATGGAGGTAGATCGGCAGCTCGGCGCCGCTGCTGCGGTCGACCACGCTGATCTGCATCAGCATGCCGATGGAGACCGAGGGCGACTGCGGAATGTAGGGCCGGGCCGGGCTGTCCGCGGCGGCCGACAACGCAGTGAGTGCCAGGACGGTGGAAAAGAGTCTGCGCTTCATGGAGGTCTTCCTTGCCAGGAGTTGATCGATGCAGGCTTCTACGGGGCAGCGACGCGGGCGGGGTTAAACGACGCGCAAAAAAAATGGCGCCATCTTTTTTGGATGGCGCCACGTGGTCGTTTGGAGGCGTTGCTGTTCAGGGCGACGCTCCCGCCGACACGGTGCTCTTTTTCGCGAATGTCCCCCGCTTCGCTCCTCCTTTATTTCGCGAAAAAGAGCCCCGCATCGACGTGAGCGTTGGACAGAGCGCTGGTTGATCAGCGATTCACCAGCCGCGTGCCCTAGTGCGAATGACGCCGGGTGCTCCCCGCAGCGAAATAAAGGAGGAGGGGCGCGTAGCGCCCCGGGGGACATTCGCGGAGGGGAGCACCCGGTGTCATTCGCACTCGCCCTGAATGAACCCGAATCCCGCCCCGGTCACGTGTCAGCGTGGCGAAAAACTCAGATGTCTTCGAGCAACGCGTAGGGCAGCGGCTCAACTGTGAGCGATGCGCCATCGGCCGCACCAGCACGCAGGCCACCGGCTTCGAGCGCCGCGATCTGTATGGAGATCAGCGCGGCCCAGCCGCCATCAGGAGCGGGCGCCGATTGCGCGACGGTGCCCACGGGCTGCTCGGCGTCATTGGCGGCAAAGACTTCCTGGCCGGCGGACAGCGCCGCATCGGCCTGCACGAGATAGGTGCGGCGCTTGAGCGTGCCGCGAAACTGGCTGCGCGCCACGATCTCCTGGCCGGGGTAGCAGCCCTTTTTGAAGTTGACGCCACCCACCGACTCGTAATTGATCATCTGCGGCACGAAAGCCTCGATGACCGGCGTGGTCAGCGTGACGATGCCGCTGCGCACCTCGCTCCACTGCCACAAGGCCAGGTCGATCGCCGGGCCGACAGGCGCTGCATGGCCGGCCGGAGAGATCCAGAGCGCGCGCGGCACGCCGTCTGCCGGGTACAGCGACACCGCGCTGATGTCGTCGCCGATGGCCGTGCGCTTGCCCGGCGGCGTGGCGGCATCAAGACCGTTGGCTGTCAGTGCGGTGCCTGCAAGGCCATGCAATGCGAACTGTTCGGTGGCGTCGGTCAGCTTGACCTTGGCGCGCAGCACATACATCGACAGGCGCTTGAGCGTGGCGGCGAGGATGTCGCGGCTGCACACCAGCAGGATCAGCTCGGGCTGCGGCCGGATGCCGATGAAGCTCGCGATGACCCGGCCCTTGGCCGTGCACAGCGCGGCCAATCGCGCCTCGGTGGCGCCGAGCAGGGAGAAGTCCTGTGTGAGCTGGCCGTGCAGGAAGCTGGCGGCATCGGGGCCTTCGGCGCGGATCACGCCGAGGTGGGAGAGGGCGGTCACCCCATTGAGAACGACTGTGGTCATCGCTGAATTATCATGGCCGGGCCTGTTCCTTCGGGGCGGCAGGGGCTCCCTCCTTGTTGCCCGCAGGGCCGCCGTTTTTTCTGTCCCCGGACGCTCTTTCTTTTCTCCCGTTTCCCCCAACTTCCTATCGGACTCGTGCGCAGCTTTTTCCTCACGCTTTTCCTGCTCGCCGCCCTTGTCGCGCTCGCGCTTGGCGGTGGTGGCCTCTGGTGGGTGCACCAGCCCCTGAAGCTGTCGGCGCCCAGCGTCGATCTGTCGGTCGAACCCGGCACCACGCCGCGCGGCATTGCGCAGGCAGTGGCCGATGCGGGTGTCGACGTGCAGCCGCAATTGCTCTACCTGTGGTTCCGCGTGTCGGGGCAAGACCGCCAGATGCGCGCGGGCAGCTACGAACTGGAACGCGGCGTCACACCCAAGCTGCTGCTCAACATCCTGGTGCGCGGCGAAGAGGCCACGCGCAGTCTGGTGCTGGTCGAGGGCTGGAACATCCGCCAGGTGCGCGCCGCGCTCGCCAAGGCCGACCAGCTCAAGCCCGAGAGCGTGGGCCTGACCGACGAAGCCCTGATGGCCAAGCTCGGCAAGCCGGGCGTGCATCCCGAAGGGCGCTTCTTCCCGGACACCTACACCTACTCCAAAGGCTCGACCGACATCGTCCTGCTGCAGCGCGCGATGCGGGCCATGGACAAGAAGCTCGAAGCCGCCTGGGCAGCCCGGGCCGCCGATTTGCCGATCAAGACGGCCGATGAGGCGCTTATTCTGGCCAGCATTGTCGAAAAGGAGACAGGCAAGGCCAATGACCGTGCGGAAATCGCTGCCGTGTTCGCCAATCGCCTGCGCATCGGCATGCCGCTGCAGACCGACCCGACCGTGATCTACGGCATGGGCACGGCCTTCGACGGCAACCTGCGCAAGAAAGACCTGCAGACCGACACCCCCTGGAACACCTACACGCGCGGCGGGCTGCCGCCCACGCCGATCTCCATGCCCGGCAAGGCCGCGCTGCTGGCGGCGGTGCAGCCGGCGCAGAGCAAGTCGCTGTATTTCGTGTCGCGCGGTGATGGCACCAGCCAGTTCAGCAGCTCGCTCGACGACCACAATCGTGCGGTCAACCGCTACCAGCGCGGTGGCGGCGACTCCAAACCCAAGGCAAACCAATGAGTGACAACGGCCTGTTTCTGACGCTGGAAGGCATCGACGGCGCGGGCAAGTCGAGCCACCTCGATGCGCTCGAAGCGCTGTTCAGGGCGCAGGGCCGCGAGGTCGTGCGCACGCGCGAACCGGGCGGCACGCCGCTGGCCGAAACGCTGCGCGGGCTGATCCTCGAGGAGGCGATGGACCCGCTGACCGAATCGCTGCTGGTGTTCGCCGCGCGGCGCGACCACATCGTGCAGGTCATCGAGCCGGCACTGGCGCGCGGCGACGTGGTGCTGTGCGACCGTTTTACCGATGCCACCTTTGCCTACCAGGGCGCGGGGCGCGGCTTCGACGAAGCCGTGCTGTCGACGCTGGAGCAATGGGCGCAGGCGGGCAGGGCGTCGCTGCCCGCGTCGGAATTGCTGCAGCCGCAGATCACCTTGTGGTTCGACCTTGCGCCGGAAATCGCGGCGCAGCGGCTGGCCGGCGCACGCGTGCCCGACAAGTTCGAGGCGCAGCCGGTCGAGTTCTTCCGCCGCGTGGCGCAGGGCTATGCGGCGCGCGCGGCCGCCGATGCGCAGCGCTTTGTGCGCATCGACGCCAGCCAGGCGCGTGACCAGGTCTGGCAGCAGGTCGAAACCGCGCTGGTGGCGCGCGGCATGCTGGCGCCGTTGGGCGGAGCGGCCCGATGAGTATTCCGGCACTTTCTCCCTGGCTGCACCAGCCGCTGGCGGAACTGCTGCGCCAGCGCGGCCATGCCTGGCTGCTGCAAGGTCCGTCGGGCATCGGCCAATACGAACTCGCTCTGGCGCTCGCCGCCGCGTGGCTGTGCGAGCAGCCGGCGGAAGAGGGCGGTGCCGCTTGCGGCCATTGCCCGAGCTGCCACGCCATCGAGGTCCGCACCCATGCCGACCTGTGCGTGCTGATGCCTGAAGTCGCGATGGGCGAACTCGGCTGGCCGCTCGACGAGAAGGCCCAGGCCGACATCGACGACAAGAAACGCAAGGCCAGCCGCGAGATCCGCGTCGAGGCGATGCGCGACGCGGTCGGCTTTGCCCAGCGCACCAGTGCGCGCGGCCGAGGCAAGGTGGTGCTGGTGTATCCGGCCGAGCGCATGAACAACATCACCGCGAACGCGCTGCTCAAGACGCTGGAAGAGCCGGTCGGCGACGTGCGTTTCGTGCTGGCCAGCGAGGCCGCCTGGCAATTGCTGCCGACCATTCGCAGCCGCTGCCTGGGTTTCACGCTGCCGTGGCCCGAGACCGCCGAGGCCGAAGCGTGGCTCGTGGCGCAAGACGTGCCCGCTGCGGATGCGACCGCTCTGTTGCGCGCCGCCGGTGGCCGCCCCAGCGATGCCTTGCGGCTGGCACGTTCGGGCCAGTCGCCCAAGGCCTGGTCCTTGCTGCCGAAGGCCATGACGCGTGGCGACGTGGGCGCGCTGGCTGATCACGCGCCGGCGCAGGCTGTCGGTGCGCTGCAAAAGCTCTGCCATGACCTGATGGCCGTCGGCAACGGTGCCGATCCCCGTTTTTTCGATGCCGCGGATCTGCCTGCGGCGCCGTCACGGCTTGCGCTGGCGCGCTGGTCGAAGTCGCTCGCGAATGCCGCGAGGACCGCGGAACACCCGTTCAATGCGGGCCTCATGCTGGAAGCGCTTGTGAGCGAAGCGCGAAGCACCCTAAACTCAGCCGCTCGTCGCCCGTCATGAACCAACCTGTCGCCCCTGCTGCATCCGCCCCCACGCCCGCCCGGCCGAGCGTCATCCAGCTCGCCATCAAGGAAAAAGGCGCGCTGTACGCGGCTTACATCCCGTTGTTTGCCGAGGGTGGCATCTTCATTCCGACCTCGCGCGAGTACCGCCTGGGTGACGACGTGTACGTGCTGCTGACGCTGCCTGAAGACCCGCAGCGTTACCCGGTGGCCGGCAAGGTCGCCTGGATCACGCCGGCACGTGCCGCAGGCAACCGGGCGCCCGGCGTGGGCATCCGTTTTCCGTCCGACGAAAAGTCGCGCCAGCTCAAGGCGCGCATCGAGACTGCGTTGGGTGGCTCCATGGCCTCCGACCGCCCGACCCAGACCATTTGAGTTCTCTGCCGTCTTCGTGACGCGGAACTCCGTACACGGCGCGGCCTCCCATAGGCGTGCGCGCCGCGCACCACACCATTTCCGATGTTCACCGACTCCCATTGCCACCTGACCTTTCCCGAGTTCGCGGACCAGATGCCGCAGATCCGCGCCGCCATGGCCGCCGCGCAGGTCGACCGGGCCCTTTGCATCTGCACCAAGCTCGAAGAATTCGATGACGTGCAGGCCCTGGCCGCCAGCTACGACAACTTCTGGGCCAGCGTGGGCGTGCACCCTGACAACGAAGACATCGCCGAACCCAGCGTCGAAGACCTGCTGCGGCTGTCGGCCCGGCCCCGCGTGGTCGCCATCGGCGAAACCGGTCTCGACTACTACCAGATGGAAGAGCGCAAGGGCGGCCGCAGCATCGCGGACATGGAATGGCAGCGCGATCGCTTCCGCGTCCACATCCGCGCGGCGCAGCAGACGCGCAAGCCGCTCATCATCCACACCCGCGAGGCGTCGGCCGACACGTTGGCGATCCTGAAAGAGGAGGGCGAGGACGGCGCCGGCAACGCAGCAGGCGGCGTGTTCCATTGCTTCACCGAAACCGCCGAGGTCGCGCGTGCGGCGCTCGACCTGGGTTTCTACATTTCGTTCTCGGGCATCCTGACCTTCAAGAAGGCTCAGGACCTGCGCGACGTGGCCGCTTTTGTGCCGCTCGACCGCATGCTGATCGAGACGGACAGCCCCTACCTGGCGCCTGTGCCGTACCGTGGCAAGACCAACAATCCGTCGTACGTGCCCTTCGTGGCGCGTCAGATTGCCGAGCTGCGAAAAGTCCCCGTAGAGGACATCGCCAAGGCAACGAGCGACAACTTCGAAACTTTGTTCAGGGACGTCAAATCATGAAGAACTACTTCAAGAAGTCAATTTATCTTGTTGTCATTGCTGCATCTTTTGCAGCGCACGCAGGCTCGTTCGAGGATTTCTTCCGCGCCGTGCGTGGCGACAACGGCAGCGGCGTGCGCAGCCTGCTCAAGCGCGGCTTCGATCCGAATACGCGTGACGAACATGGCCAGACCGGCTTGCTCATCGCGCTGCGGGAGCCGTCGCCGAAGGCCATCCAGGCGTTGCTGGAGTCGCCACAGACCGATGTTGACCTGGCCGACGCCAAGGACGAAACCCCGCTGATGCTGGCCGCCATCAAAGGCCAGCAGGACCTGGTCGCCCAACTGCTGAAGCGCGATGCCGCCGTCAACAAGACGGGCTGGACGCCGCTGCATTACGCGGCCACCAGTGGCCAACTGGCCATCATGAAGGTGCTGCTCGAGAACTTCGCCTTCATCGACGCGCAATCGCCCAACGGCACCACGCCGCTGATGATGGCCGCGATGTACGGATCGAGCGATGCCGTGAAGCTGCTGCTGGACGAAGGCGCGGACATCACGATGAAGAACCAGCTCGGCATGACCGCTGTCGACTTCGCGAACAAGGCGAATCGGCCGGATGCCGCTGCAATGATCACGGCCGCGGCTACGGCAAGAGCCAATGCGCCCAAGGCCGTGCCGAAGGACGGCAAGTGGTGAGTTTTGCCGACTCGATCACTGGAGATTTGCCTGCGCGTTGAGCGCTGAATTCATCGCCCCGACGCGTCCGGCGAGACGCGAGAAAAGGGCGTCTTTGCACTCGTGCGAGACTCTGCAGAGAAGGAGAAGCAGAGATGAATACGTTTCTATTCATGGTCTTTTTGCTGGTTGCCGGACTGCTTGTGTTCGCAGTGGTCGCCAGGAAAAGATCGGCGCAAAACAGCAGCGGTGGCTTTGTCGACAGGCCCAAGGCCCGACCGCCGCTCACGGCGCGCGAGCAAGCCATGTACAACCGGTTGGTGCAAACGCTGCCTGACTTGGTGGTGCTTCCACAGGTCAGCTTCGGCGCGTTGCTCACGGCCCGCACACGTGCGGCACGCAGCACGTTCAGCCGCAAGATTGCTGACTTTGTCGTGTGCGACCGGGCATTCAAGGTCGTGGCTGTGATCGAACTTGGAGACAAGAAAAGCCGGACAGGTACGTCGCAGCGGGATGCGGAACGCGATGCGTTGCTGACGGAGGCTGGATACCGCGTGCTGCGATATCAACGGGTTCCAGACATTGGTCGCGTCGAGGCCGATTTCGATCCTTCGTTGGCTTCGGTGAGTCCTTTGGGGTGATGGCGAATGGGAGGCTGGGATCTCGCTCGGCCTATCCATTTGGATAACACAATGTGCATTATGTAAAATCAAATCCCCACTTGCATTGCTTGGGCGCTTGTGACGTGGCTGCGCGGATGACTGCGCACCCTGCCCTCAAGCGCACGGCTTCAAGCGCTCTCGTGCTGAAAGTGAGCAGACAGCAGGTGCAATAGAACTCGCTAAATTCGGACGCTAAAGTTAAGAACCTGCCGAAGCGGCGGCCGCTTATGAACTTCGACGCTCTTTCCGCGCATTTTCAGGAGTGGATACTGAACTTTCTCGTGAATTCTCGTCAGCAGGTTTTGAGCTTTCCCTATTTTTCTCTCTGAAATGCCTAGCGGCTTCCTGTGCTACCTCCGCAAGCACTGGATCCTTGGACAGAAATATGTGCGTTCGCTCTTGAGCTGCATACCAAGCCTTAACGACTGTGACTTTTTTCCACTCGGCCTCGATCGCCTTCCAAGACTCTCCCTGCGCTCTTTGCTCCAACGATTTCCATTCCGCTTCCGTGCGCGTACTCAGCCCCTGAATGGCAGCGAGCAGCGGTTCCCAGGCTCCACGTTCAGCCCGCAACCCCTCGAGGATTGCAGCCATGTCGAGTTTCAAGGTGTTCTTGAGCGCGGCAAAGGTTACTTGAATATCCTTCTGAACGGCCGTCATCCTTTCGAGCGTCCGCTCGAGCGCATCCCGTTGCGCGTTCAGAGCCATATCTTCCGCCGCTTGCTTGAATAGCATGCTCGAACGCGACATCCATTCTTGTAGGTGGAGCCGTACCTGTTCGACGCTTCCCCCCCTAGCCTCCTCCGGATCTCCATAGTTGTCGGTACAAGCCCCTCGGCAAGCATCGAAACGGCGCAGGCTGCCACTTGCTCGCGCATCAATTCAATTTTCTCTTGGTCAGTAAGTTCGGCCTGGCTCATTGTTGACCTCTCGCAGCAACTCGACCGCCGACTGGCGTGCAGATGGTGACTCTCACCATCCGACGACGCGGGAGCCTTGGATTGAACACTTTCAGCGCTTGACTTCATACGCGCTCAGACGATTCATACCATCAAGACTTTTTGGTGTCCTAACAATAAGTCGAGAGTGTTGCAGACCACCAATTCCAACTAACGCCCCCTCCTCTTGTTATGTAGGATTGATTGAGCATGAAAGGGGTCAGCGCTTTGCGCTTTGGTTTATTGGCGCGTATGTCGATTCAGAACGGAGGCAGTTATGAACGCTCGAGTGCAGCCACGTCGTCGCGGTGTCACAGAACAGGAAGTGTGGGATGCGGCGGACCGATTGCTGCGCAACCAGGAGAGGCCGACCACTGAACGGGTTCGAGTCGAATTGGGCACAGGCTCACCGAATACCGTTCAACCAATGTTAAACAGGTGGTACGCGAACCTGGGAAAGCGCTTGCGGCTGCCTGGCGAGCCGGACACCGACACCGACATCGACACCCTTCCTGCGGCGATGGTCGAAGCGATGTATCGAGTCTCTGTGTCGTTTCAGCAGTTATGGGCAGCGGCGACAGAGGTCGCCATACGAGCCAACCTTGATGCCAATCGCTCGGTGGTCGACGCTCAGGTCGTCGCAAGTGAAGCGTGTTAGCGCCAGTGCAATCGTGATCAGCGGTGCCAATCGAACATTGACCAGGGGCTGGAGCTGGTTCCGCTAGGAGCCAACTGTGAATAACTATAGGTTGGATGCCTCGGTGGGTCC